>JAZUAT010000013.1:0-251827 GCA_045638105.1 Christensenellaceae bacterium | reverse complement strand
TTAAATTTACAATACAATTCTTCAAATATTTCATTGCCAGAAGTTCCTGCTGGTTATGAAATTAAAGATAATAAAGTATATAGTGATGAAGCTTGCACTGAAGAAGTTGACTTATCTATATATAAAGTAACGGAAAACAAGACTCTTTACCTTAAGGTTGTTGCTAAACAATACACTATTAAGGTAAATGCAAATGGTGGCGATAGTATTGAAGACGTTTCAGTAGTATATAAAGGTACTTACGAATTGCCTGCAACTCCTACTAGATATGGATTTACTTTTGTAGGCTATACGTTTGACGGTCAAGAATTTGCTATTACGGGCGTTTATAATTACACTACTGATATCACGGTAGACGCTACTTGGGAAGCAATACCAGACTTTTATAATAGAAAAGTACTCTTCTATGACGGCAATGTTCAACTTAATGATTTAACTAAAGACGTTGAAGTTGGCGACGTTATAACTCAAGAATCATTAGAACAATTAACAAAAACTGGTTATGAGTTTGATGGTTGGTGCTTAGATGCAAGTTTAGAAACCTTGTTAGATGAAGTTACAATTACTGATGATATTACGCTTTATGCTAAATTTACTGCTAAACAAACTCAAGTAACGCTCGTATTTAATAACGGCGAAGAAAACGAAGTTGTTATTGCTACGTACGATGCAGTATTAGAACTTCCTACACTTACAAAAGTTGGTTATACTTTCGTTAACTGGATGCTTAACGATGAAGCATTTGTTTCTGGCTCAGTTTGGGCTCTTGAAGCTGAAGAAGCAACAATCGTAGCTAACTGGACTGCTAAAGTTATTAGCGTAACGTTCAATGCAAACGGCGGTGAAGCTGTTGAGGCAACAGAATTTGTTTACGGACAAAAACCATACGCAAGCGTAGAAGACGTTCCTACAACAACAAACGGCATTTATACGTTTGCTGGTTGGATGCTTGACGGCGAAGTTATAGACCTTACGCAAGTTTGGACTATTGACGTTGATAGCGTTGAGTTAGTGGCAAATTGGATTGGCGGAACTGTAAAAGTAACTATTAAATATCAAGGTGTTGATATTGAAGATAGCGTTCAAGAAGTAGAATTTGGTTCTCCTTATACACTTATTTCTACTCGCCCTTACCATAAGCTTTCTAGATTGGTTGTAGAAGCTACCGGCGAAGAAGTTCCTGTTAGTGGCGACGCTTGGTTATATGGTGAAGATTTAGTTCTTATTGCTGAAACGGTTCTTAAAACGTTCAACGTTACTGTAAAAGGTTATTATGGTGAAGCGATAGGCACGTTTGTTGTTGAATATGGTCAAAACTTTAGCTTAAATAGTTACATTCCTTCAATAGATGCTGTTTACGTTGAAAAACAAGAAACAGTTAATACATACGACCCTGAAACTGGAGAGGTTACTGGAAGCAATACGTATATAGTTATTAAGGAAATGTTCTTTGACGGATTTAGAATTGAAGGTACTGAAATTAAGTATAGTATTGAAAATTCAAAGAATCTTGTTTGGAACTATGACGCTGATAGTGAAGACGTAACAATTATTGCAACTTACGAATCTGAAGATATTTGGATTTAAAACTTAACAAAATAGGCGCACGGCAATAGCCGTGCGTTTTATTTTTTAAAACGTTCTTTTTTTAAAATTATATATAATATAATTTAAAAAACTTTAAAAAATTAACTTAATTTTTACATTTATATGTTAAATTATAATGGTAATAAAAAAATGGCGAATTATGTCGCATTGAACAAAAGGTGAATTTTTATGGGTAATTATTCAATAGACGGCAAAGTTTTTAAAAGTATGCTCCTTAGCGGTGCAGGCTCTTTACAAAACAACGTTCATATTGTAAATGATTTAAACGTTTTTCCCGTTCCAGATGGCGATACGGGCGTAAATATGTTAAAGACGTTAAAAGGCGGTGTGGATGCACTTGCGTCTATTAATGAGGAAACTATTAGCGAAGTTATTCGTGCTTTTGCTAGTGGTGCGGTTATGGGGGCAAGGGGCAACTCGGGCGTTATACTTTCTCAAATAATAAAAGGCATTCAAAAGGGGCTTGACGGCGTTCAAAAAGCCAATGCTTTAAATCTCGTAACGGCTTATCAAAAGGGTGTTGAATATGCGTATTCAGCCGTAGAAAAGCCTGTTGAAGGTACGCTCTTAACCGTTTTTAGGGAGGCTACTGAGTACGTGGCTCAAAACGTTAACGAGAGTTCTACTATTGAAGATTTTTACACTTTACACCTTAAGCAAGCGCAAAAATCGCTTCAACAAACAAAAGAAATTTTGCCCGTATTAAAACAAGCAAACGTTGTTGATAGCGGTGGTGCTGGTTACGTTTATATTGTTGAGGGTATGTATAAGGCACTCACAGGTGAAGAACTTGCAGTTTCTTTTGACGGGGAAGTTAATAAAAATGAAAGTGCCGATTTTTCACTTTTTACTAAAGATAGTGAAATGGTTTACGGCTACTGCACGGAATTTATTTTAAGGCTCCAAACTAAAAAGGTTGACGTCAATAATTTTGACGTTTCCGTTATAAAAGATTTTTTAAAAACTATAGGCGACTCTATTGTTATATATAAGGAAGAGGACGCCGTTAAAGTTCACGTACATACTTTAACGCCGGGTTTAGTTTTAAACGAGTGCCAAAAATACGGCGAATTTTTAACTTTAAAAATTGAAAATATGACCGTTCAACACTCGGAAGTTGAAGAAAAAAAAGCTCCACGCAAAAACTTGGCGGTAGTTTCAGTTGCAAATGGTCAAGGCATAACCGAACTTTATAAGGAATTAGGCGCAGATTATGTTATTGACGGCGGTCAAACTTCAAACCCTTCTTCAGGAGATTTTATAAACGCGTTTGATAAAGTTAATGCTGATAATATTATAGTTTTGCCCAACAACTCAAACATTTTTTTAGCAAGTAAACAGGCGCAAGAAATGTATACGGGCTCAAAAGTGTACGTAGTGCCAACAAAAACTTTAGAGCAAGGCTACGTGGCACTTTCCGTTATAAATACTACAATGGATGATATTGACGATCAAATTGCAGATATTGAAAGTGCTATAAAGGACGTTTCAAGCATAGAAATAACGTATGCTATAAGAAACGCTACTATTGATGGCTTAACCGTTCAAAAGGGCGAGTTTATGTCTATATGCGACGGGCATTTAACTGCGGTGAATAAAAACGCCGTTGACACTGCTATTGACGCTCTTAAACAAGTTGAGGACGATAAAGAGATAGTAACCGTATTTTACGGTGCAGATTTACAAGAGGAAGAAAGGCAAAGATTTGAAGAAGAGTTTGAAGAAGAATTCCCAGATTTTTCGCTCACGGTTTACGATGGAGGGCAGGCTGTATATAGTTTGCTTATCTGTGTAGAGTAATAAAAGCTCTTTTATAGCGAAAAACATATTTTTGCTACTATATAATAACCAAACAAAAAGGAGAATATTATGAGTAATAAAAGATTAGTAGCCTGCACTTCAACGGGCTGTATTGAATACGCTCCAGAGCGTTATAGAAAATATGATATTGACTTTATTAGAGTTCATATTTTATTTGAAGGAAAAGAATATATTGAGGGTTTAGATTTTGATGCGGAAGGCTTTTATAAAAAACTTGAAACGCTTGAAGACCCTAAAAACAATCTTCCAAAAACTGCAATGCCAACTATAGAAGAGTTGCATACTTTTTTTAAAGGCGTTATTGATAGGGGCTACGATGAAGTTTTAATAATTGCAATAAGTTCGGCTCTTGGCGGAACGTATAACCTTATTAGGCTTGTTTCTAAAGAGTATGAAGATAAACTTAAAATCAACGTTATTGACTCTAAAATCACTTGTTTTGGCGAAGGTTTGCTTGCAATTAAAGCAGCGGAACTTTTTGAAAAAGGCGTTCCAACAGAAACCGTTTTAAAAGAAATTAAATGGTGTATGGATAGGCAAGAGTTTTTAGGCATTGACGGCAGGCTTGACTATTTAATTTATAATGGTAGGCTTAAAGGTGGCAAGGCGTTAATGGGTAAAATGCTTAATATTTGCCCTGTAATTCACTTTAGTAGAGAGGGTGAAATTGTTTCTATTGCAAGCGTTAGAACGCAAAAAAAAGCGCTTAAAAAGACTTGTGAAACGCTTTTGGAAATTATAGGCGATAGAAAGAGTGAAGATTATATTTTATTCCATATTTACACGGGCGATAGCGTGCTTAAAGAACTTGTTGAAATTGAAAAAGAATACGGAATACAAACCAATCATGAAAAAGTTATTATGTCGCCTGTGTCGGGTTGTCATAACGGGCCTTGGCTTGCTGGTTACGGATACTTACCAATAAGAAGAGAAGACGAAGAATTGGAATAAAATTATATGGTAGAAATTTTAGAAGTTAAAACTAAAAAAGATATAAAAGAATTTATAGATTTTCCTTTAAACTTATATAAAAATAACCCTTATTTCGTACCGCCTTTATACGATGATGAAAAATCTATTTTTACCGATAAAAACGTATATTTTAAAACTTGCGTTTCCAAGTTTTTCTTGGCTAAAAAAGACGGCAAGGTTGTTGGCAGAATACAAGGTATAATTCAAAAACAATATAACGAAATTCACAATGAAAAGCGCTTGCGCTTTACCCGTTTTGATGCAATTGACGACCAAGAAGTTGCCACCGCTCTTTTTAACGCGCTTGAAACTTTTGGTAAAGAACAAGGTATGGACACGTTTTGCGGTCCGCTTGGATATAGCGACTTAGAGCGTGAAGGGTTGCTTATTGAGGGCTTTAACGAACTTTCTACTTTTGAAGAGCAATATAACTACGAATACTATGCTCGTTTAATTGAAAATTGCGGGTTTAAAAAGGAAGTTGACTGGCTAGAGTATAAACTTTACTTAAAAAAGGAAAAAGACGAAAGAATAGGCAAAATTGCCGAAAAAGCGCTTAAATTAAATAAACTTAAAAGAGTTGAAGGTCTTTCAACAAGTCAAATTATAAAAAGGTATGGCGATGGTATTTTTGCTTGTTTGGACGAGTGCTATAAACACCTTTACGGCACGGTTCCTTTTACAAAGGAAATGAAAGCGCAAGTTTTAGCTCAGTTTAAACTTTTAATTAACAGCAAGTATATTGCCGTTATCGTTGACGAAAACGACGAAGTTGCATATTTTGGCCTTGGTATGCCAAGCATAAGTAAAGCCGTTCAAAAAAGTGGCGGTCGCCTTACAATTCCTACGCTTTTTAGGCTTTTAAGGGCTGTTAAAAACCCTAAAATTTTAGACCTTGCGTTAGTTGGTGTTATGCCTAAATATCGTTCTATGGGCGTAAATGCCGTTGGGCTTGCCGCTTTAATGGAAATGATGGAAAATTCAAACATTGAATACTGCGAAACTAACTTAAATTTAGAAACGAACGACAAAGTTCAAGCACAATGGAAGCGTTTTGATGCAATCAACCATAAACGTAGGCGCTCGTTCGTTAAAAGTATATAAAATAAGTGTAGCAACGTGCTACACTTTTTTATTTAGCCAAACTATTTTGTGGTTGACTAAATTCAATATATGTATTACAATATATTATATTATTATAATAGGGGGAGTGTTTTATGCGTATTTTAGGCATTGACCCTGGTCTTGCAACGGTAGGCTGGGGCGTAATAGACGTTATAAACGGCAAGCCAAAGGCTGTTGCTTACGGCGTAATTTTAACACCGAAAGAAAACAAACTTCCCGAAAGGCTTTTAATTATTGAAGAAGATTTAAAAACGTTAATTGCAAAGTTTAATCCCGATGAAATTGCGCTTGAAGAATTATTCTTTAACAATAACGCAACAACCGCAATAAACGTTTCACACGCAAGGGGCGTAATACTTTTAACTTGCACTAAGGCATGTAAAAGTCTTTACGAATATACACCGCTCCAAATAAAGCAAGCGCTTACGGGTTACGGCAGGGCGGAAAAGAAGCAAATTCAAGAAATGACGCGCACTTTTTTAAACCTTGCTAAAATTCCAAAGCCAGATGACGCTGCAGACGCGTTAGCGGTTGCGCTCACTCACTCTCAAACAAACAGATTAAGCAGTTCATTTGCTATAAAATAGGAGTAATATGATAGGTTATTTAAACGGAAACGTAATAAGCCAAAATAACGGCGTAATAATTTTAGAAACGGGCGGAGTAGGCTTTGAAGTTACTTGTTCTGCATCGGCTTTTACTGTACTTTCATTAGAAAAGAAAGGCGGAATTTATACGTATATGCACGTTAAGGAAGATGCTATTAGTTTATACGGCTTTATTTCACAAGAAGAAAAGAGTATGTTTTTAAAACTCATTTCCGTTTCAGGCGTAGGACCTAAAATGGGCATTATGATATTATCAGCAATGCCACTTAAAGACCTTGCATATATTATTGCTTCAAGTGACGTAAAGGGGCTTTCTTCCGTTAAAGGTTTAGGCAAAAAAACTGCGGAGCGCATTATTTTAGAACTTCGTGAAAATATTTCGGCGTTAGACCTTCCAGAAGGTACTAAATCATCTAAAAAACAAAGCGAGCCTACAAGCCCGCTTGATGAAGACGGCGTTATTGCGCTTATGAGTTTAGGTTTTAGCCGTCAAGACAGTAAAAAAGCGGTTGAAGAAGCCAAATTGCGTGGGGCGGATACTATTGAAAGCATTATTACAATAGCGCTTCAAACTATTAAATAAAGGTGAGTTATGATAGACGAGCAAGATATTTTTGGTTCGGATAACGAACGAGTTTTAGACGTTGAAAAAACTTCTTACGATGAAGTTGAAAATATATTAAGACCAAAATCAATGGAGGGCTACGTTGGGCAAGAAAAGGTTAAAGACAATTTAACCGTTTTTATGAAATCTGCCAAAATGCGTGGCGAAGCGCTTGACCACGTTTTACTTTACGGCCCACCGGGGCTTGGTAAAACCACGCTTGCGCATATTATTGCAAGTGAAATGGGCTCTCAAATTAAAGTTACAAGCGGTCCTTCTATTGAAAAAGCAGGCGATTTGGCCGCAATTTTAACTAATTTAAACGATGGCGACGTTTTGTTTATTGATGAAATTCACAGGCTTAACCACAATATTGAAGAAATTTTATATCCTGCCATGGAAGACTTTTCTCTTGACTTTATTATTGGTAAAGGTCCGTCTGCAAGAAGCGTTCAAATACCGCTTAAAAAGTTTACTTTAATTGGAGCAACTACAAAAGCGGGTATGCTTTCTTCCCCTCTTCGTGACCGTTTTGGCGTTTTATTACGCTTAGAACTTTATTCAACAAGCGAACTTCAAGAAATTGCAACTCGTTCTAGTAAAACGCTTGGCATTGACATTGAAGATGATGCTTCAAAAGAAATTGCAATGCGTAGCCGTGGCACGCCTAGAATTGTTAACAGATTGCTAAAGCGTGTGCGTGATTTTTCCTTTGTATTAGGGCATAATTCTATACTTTTAGATGATGCTAAATTGGCACTTTCACGCCTTGAAATTGATGAACTTGGGCTTGATAGCATTGATAGAGCACTTTTAAAATCAATGATAGAAAAGTTTAACGGCGGTCCTGTTGGGCTTGAAACTTTAGCCGCAACTATCAATGAAGACGCATCTACTTTAGAAGACGTTTACGAGCCGTATTTACTTCAACTTGGCTTTCTTTCCCGCACTAATCGCGGTAGAGTATGCACTAAAAAAGCCTACGACCACTTAAATATAAAATGCCCGCATTTAGATATGCAAGCGTCAATTTTTGACGAAAACTAATTATGCTAAAAACAAGTGATTTTTATTATGATTTGCCCGAAGAACTCATTGCACAAACTCCCGTTTACCCGCGTGATAGTTCAAGGTTGCTTCATTATAACAAACAAACAAAAGAAATAAAAAACCTTATATTTTCTAATATTTTAGACATTTTACAAAAAGGCGATTTGCTTGTTGTAAACAACACTCGCGTACTTCCTGCACGTATGTTTGCCTATACTGAACACGGTGGAAAAATTGAAATTTTGCTTTTAAAAAGGCTTAATTTAACCGATTGGGAAGTAATGGTAAAACCAGGCAAAAAAGCAAAAGAAAACGTAAAACTTACTATAAACGAAGAACTTTCTTTAACCGTTTTATCACGCACGGAAAGTGGTGGTAGAATTGTTAGATTTTCTTTTAACGGCGTTTTTGAAGACATAATTTCAAGAGTCGGCGAAATGCCACTTCCGCCATATATTAAGGCAAAGCTAAAAGACCAAGAAAGATATCAAACGGTGTATTCAAAAAATTTGGGTAGTTCCGCAGCGCCAACGGCTGGGCTTCACTTTACAAACGAGTTAATTGACGCTTTAAAACAAAAGGGCGTTGAGTTTGCCACCGTTGAATTAAAGGTTGGTTTAGGCACGTTTAGGCCCGTTAAAGTTGAAGACGTAACTAGCCACGTTATGCATACGGAGTGGTATGAAATAACTAAAGAAAACGCCGAAATTATCAATAGAGCAAAGCGTGAAAAAAGGCGTATTATTGCCGTTGGCACAACGTCTGTTAGAACGCTTGAAACGGTTGCTGATGAAAACGGATTTGTAAAAGAGCAACGTGGAGATACTAATATCTTTATTTATCCTCCGTATAAGTTTAAATGCGTTGACGGGTTAATAACTAACTTCCACCTTCCAGAATCAACCTTAATTATGCTTGTTTCCGCCTTTACTACTAAAGACGAAACTTTAGGCTTATATAATTATGCTGTTAGCGAAAAATATAGGTTTTTTTCCTTTGGCGACGCTTGTATGATTTTATAAACTTCGTTATGCTTCGTTTACTGCTTCGCGTTTTGTCTTCAATAACCAAAAAGGTTAATTTCAACCAAAACGCTTGCGAGCCTTGCCTAACTCGTTTCTAAAACCCTACGTTGTGGTAAAATTTGCTTACCGCTTGTATGATTTTATAAATTTAGTTATGATTTCTTTACTGCTTTGCGCAACATAATTAAAAACTTTACAAAAACAAATAAAATTTACAAAAAATTAACTATAAAACTATGCAAAAATTTTCTTACGAAGTAATTAAACAAGATAAACGCACGGGTGCAAGGGCGGGTATTTTACATACTCCGCACGGCGATATTAAAACTCCCGTTTATATGCCTGTTGGCACGCAAGCAACCGTAAAGGGCGTTTTCCCACGTGATTTACACGAGGCGGGCGCTCAAATAATACTTGCAAACACGTACCATTTATTTATGCGCCCAGGCGACCAAATTGTTAAAAACGCTGGTGGCTTACATAAGTTTATGAACTATGATAAACCAATACTTACCGATAGCGGTGGCTTTCAAGTATTTTCGCTTGCTAAACTTAACGATATTAAAGACGACGGCGTAACTTTTCAATCTAACGTTGACGGCTCTAAGCACTTTATAACTCCTGAAAGAGCTATTGAAATTGAAAACAATTTAGGTGCTGATATTATTATGGCGTTTGACCAATGCTCTGCGTATGGCGTTGATAAAAACTACGCTCAAAGGGCTATGAAAAGAACGCTTGATTGGCTTGATAGGTGTTATAATTATCACACTAACGAAGACCAAGCACTCTTTCCAATAGTGCAAGGCAATATGTTTAAAGATTTAAGGCTTGAAAGTTTAAAAGAAACACAGCCATATGCAAAATATGGTATAGGCATTGGCGGTTTATCCGTTGGCGAGCCTAAAGAAATTATGTATGAAATACTTGACGCAATGTTACCGCATTATAGGCAAGATATTCCGCGTTACTTAATGGGCGTTGGTTCTCCAGACTGTTTAATTGAGGGCGTAAGGCGCGGTATTGATATGTTTGACTGCGTTTTAGCAACGCGTATTGCGCGTAATGGCACGGCTATGACAAGCAGTGGCAAGGTGGTTGTAAGAAACGGCAAGTATAAAGAAGATTACACTCCGCTTGACCCTAAATGTAATTGTTATTGCTGTAAAAATTATACAAAAGCATACTTAAGGCATATGATTAACGTAAACGAAATGATGGGCGCAATGCTTATTAGTTTACATAACATAACTTTCTTAATTAAGCTTATGGAAGATATGCGTGAAGCGATTTTAAACGATTCTTTTACCGAATTTTGTCAAGAATTTTACGAAAACTACAAATAAAGCGTAAAAACTAATTATAAATTAAAATATCGCTTGCAAAAGCGAAAAAACAATGGTATATTATAAAAAAGGAGATTTTGACTATGATTTTATTTAATTTACTTGCTGAAGAAACTGGAAATAAAGGTAATGGTTATACAACTTATATTTTTTTAGGCGTAATCATCGTGTTATTTATTGGTATGATGATATTTAATTCTAAGCAACGCAAAAAACAAGCCGCAGAAGACCAAAAGAGAAAGGATAGTTTATGTAAAGGAACTAAAGTTATAACTATTGGTGGATTAGTTGGCACGGTTGTTTCCGTTGACCATAAAGCATCTACCTTCGTTTTAGCAACTGGCAATGCTGAAATCGTTTTTGACAAGCGTGCAATTTATCAAATGGACTTGCCTGAAAACGCTTCTAAAAACCAAGTTAAAGAAGAAAAGCCTGTAGAAGAAGTTGTTGAAGAAGTTAAAGAAGAAAAGCCTGTTGAAGCACCCGCTCAAGAAAGTGCTGTAGAGGTTAAGGAAAAAGAACCTACCAAAAAGAAAAAAAGCACGAAAAAATCTAATAAAAAATAAATAGTAATTAAAACAAAAACCTTTGCATAATCTATATTACGCAGAGGTTTTTTAATATGTTAAAAGATGTAAGCTTTTTAATTTCTCTTTTAAAAGCTGTGGTTATAGGCGTGTTATTTTCACTTATAGCGGTTTTATTGTTTGCATTTGTAATTAGCGCTTGTTCGCTTGACAATTCCGTTATAAAGCCAGTCAACTATTTAATAAAGTGTATAGCCGTATTTTTAGGCTGTTTCTTTTCTATAAAAGGGGAAAAAGGGCTTGTAAAAGGGATTGTTTTTGGCACGGCAATAACTATAGTTTGTTACGTTCTATTCTCGCTAATTTCATCGTCTTTTTCATTTAGTATAATGCTTTTGTGGGAAGTGCTTTTGGGTTTAGGAATAGGCGCGGTAACGGGCGTAATTGCAGTAAATAAAAAATAAGAGAGTGCAAATTTAGCGTTTGCGCTTTCTTTTTTGTCTTTTTTTGCTAAATTTATATATGAATATATAAAAACTATTGTTAAAAATCAAAAAAATTATTGACTTAATTGCATTTTACATTTATAATAATTAAGTATATATGTATTATGAAGTATAATGCTTTAATTTACTTCTATGCTACTTATGGGAGGCAGTAAATGAAAAAGACAAAATCTGGAATTGTGCTTTTTATCATTATTTTCTTCACGGCTATTTTGGCTGTTTTAGAATTTGCATCTTTTGCACTTCCATCGTTTATAGCGAATGGAACTAAAAAGTACGTTGGTATAGCAAACACTATTCCGTTAGGTATAGACCTTCAAGGTGGTTATTATGCCGTATTAACGCCAAAGGCTGATGGCTCAAACGACGCAGTTGATATTGACAAAGAGTTTGACAGTGCAGTTGACGTTTTAAGGCAACGTCTTGATAAAAAAGGTTATACGGAAGCAACAATTACTATTCAAGGCGTAGGCGCAGAAAGGGAAATTAGAGTTGAAGTTCCTGCACTTGAAGAAAATTACGAAGAAGTTTTAGAAATTATTTGTAGTGCGGGCGTTTTAACTTTTGAAGTTGAAAACGCAGTTAAGCTTGAAGGTTCACACGTTAAGTCTAGCTATGCTGGTTATGATAAAGACGGTAAGCCTGTAGTTTATTTAGAGTTTACCGAAGAAGGTCGCTCATTGTTTGCTCAATTAACAGGCGAACTTGCAGGTACTAGCAAAACTATTGATATTAAACTTGACGGCACCGTATATTCATCAGCAACGGTTAATGAACAAATTACTAGCAATTCCGCAGTTATTAGTGGATTAAGTGATTTTGAAACGGCACAAAACATCGCTGCGGTTGTTGAAGGCGGTAGGCTTGAAATTAACTTTGAACTTGGCGAATCTAATAAGATTAGCGCATCACTTGGCGAAAACGCTCTTAAAGCAAGCGTTATTGCAGGTGCTATCGGCTTACTTATTGTATTTGCATTAATGATTTTAAAATATCGTGGTTTAGGTATAGTGTCTGCAATAGCACTTTCTGTCTACACAGTACTTTTAATTTTGTTACTTGCACTTGTTCCAGTTGTTCAACTTACACTTCCTGGTATTGCAGGTATAATTTTATCAATAGGTATGGCGGTAGACGCAAACGTAATTATCTTTGAAAGAATAAGAGAAGAATATGCGTCTGGCAAAACTGTTGTTTCTGCTGTAAAAGCCGGCTATAAGAGAGCGTTTGTAACTATATTTGACGGTAACGTTACAACTATTTTAGCATCTATTATCTTATGGATTTTATGTCCGGGTACTATTAAGGGCTTTGCAATTACGCTTCTTATCGGCGTAGTGTTATCAATGATTACTGCTATTGTTTTATCAAGGTTTATATTAAAACTTTTAATGAATCTTTCTGAAAACAATAATAAGTTCCTTGGTCTTAAGAGGGAGGCTATTTACGATGAAGAAGATTAAAGATATAAATTTAAAAGTGGCAGATTGGTTTAAATATTTTGGCTCTTTTGCACTTGCTCTTATTTTAACCGGCATTATATTACTTTTAACGGTTGGAATGAACATCGGTCTTGACTTTGCTGGTGGTGCTACGGTAAACGTTTCACTTGGTGCAAAATTTAGTAACGATGAAACTTTAAAAGAACAAACAAAGCAAGAAATTTTAGACTATATTGAAAATAAAGGCTTTACAATTGGCTCTGAACGTTGGGCTGGTGAAGACAATACCGTTTTAGAAATCGGCTTAGAATACGGCAGTAAAGAAAATGGCGATGATGCCGAATATCAAAAGAAGTTCTTAGAGTCTATTCAAGGCACTGAAGATGAAGGTTTTGAAGATGGATTACTCTTTGAAATAAGCGAACTTGTAAAACAAAAAGACGATACTTTTGTTAAAGACGATTGTTCAGCTCAAATAGTTGGTGCTTCAACTGCACGCACGCTTTTGAAAAACGCAATTATTGCAGCGTCTGTAGCAGTAGTAGTTATGCTTATCTACATTATGATAAGGTTTACCGTATCATCTGGATTAGCGGCAATCATAGCTCTTTGCCACGATATGTTTATAATGATTACGCTTTGTACTATTTTCCAAGTAAAAATAAACACAACGTTTATTGCGGCAATCATTACAATTATTGGTTACTCTATTAACGCAACTATCGTTATTTTTGATAGGGTAAGAGAACTTAAAAAATTAAATTCCCTTAAAGATGCAACTGATAGCGAAATTGCTAACTTAGCAGTTAAAAACACTTTGGCAAGAACAATCTACACAACAATTACAACTTTAGTAGTTATTGTTGTTTTAGCAGTAGTTTGTGCTTTAATGGGTGTTTCTACAATGGCAGAATTTGCGCTTCCTATTATATTTGGTTTAATTGCAGGTACTTATTCGTCAGTATTCCTTGCAACTCCACTTTGGGTATATTTAAGAAAACTTGGCGCAAAAATAAAAAAGATAAAAAAAGCATAAATTTTTTAAAGGTGGCGGACGGGATTTTAACATCCCGTCCGTTTGTTTTAAAACGTAAGAAGGATTACTTGCTATGAAAATTTTACAAAAGCAATTTAATAAAGAAGAACTTAATAGCATAAAAAATCTTTCAGTAGCGTGCAATTTACTTGAACAAACCACTGCAATTTTGTATTCGCGCGGGTATGATACTTTAGAAAAAGTAGACCGATTTTTAAGCGCAGGCAAAGATAATTTTATTAGTCCATTTGCTTTAAGTGGCGTAAAAGAAGCAGTTGAAAGAATAAATTTTGCAAAAGAAAATGGAGAAACGGTTGTCGTTTACGGCGACTATGATGCCGATGGTATTTGCGCAACAACCGTATTATATAGAACTCTTTTAGAATACGGCGTAAACGTTTACGCAGTTGTGCCTGAAAGAGAAAATGGATACGGACTTTCACAAACTACTATTGATGAAATCGTTGAAAATTTATTCCCCGACCTTTTAATAACCGTTGACTGCGGTATAAGTTGCTATCAAGAAGTAGAGTATTTAAAAGACGTTGGGGTTGACGTTATTGTTACAGACCACCATGAACTGCCTAAAATTTTGCCAGACTGCACTATAATAAATTGCAAGTTAAAAAACCAAGATTATTCGTTTGATTCGCTTTGTGGCGCAGGCGTTGCGTATAAACTTAGCTATGCGCTAATTGGCGAAAAGGCTAATAAATATTTAGACGTGGTTGCTCTTGCAACGGTTGCAGATAGTATGCCACTTGTTGAAGAAAACCGCGATATAGTTACGGAAGGCATTAAAAATATTAAAAAAGGTCAAGTTTGTAATGCTATAAAAACACTAATAGAAATTTCTGGCATAAAGGAAGTAACTGCAAGTTCTTTAGCGTATGGCGTTGCACCAAGAGTTAATGCCGCAGGCCGTATGGGCGATGCTAATTCGGCACTAAAAATGTTTTTAAGCGATAGTGATTTTGAAGTTCAAAAGCTATCTTCAACTTTGTCTAACTATAACGTAGATAGGCAAGCCGAGTGCGAAAATTTATATCAAAAGGTTAAAGATGAACTTAAAACGCACGGCAATTATGAAAGTGTTATAGTACTTTACGGCAAAAATTATATTAACGGAATTTTAGGTATTGTAAGCGCACGTATTGCTGAAGAGTTTAACAAGCCTACTATTTTATTTTCTAAAATAGATGAGTTTTTGCACGGCTCTGCAAGGAGTATTGAAGGTATAAATATTTTTGAAGCGATTGGCGCTTGCTCTAGTAATTTAGTAGATTTTGGCGGTCACGCACAAGCCGCAGGCGTAACTATTGAAGAGGAAAATTTAGAAGATTTTGCAATCTCTTTAAACGAATATATTACAAAAAACTATAAAGGCTTAACTTTAGAAAAAATAGTTGAAGTTGACTATTTTATAGACGGCAGATTTAGTGAAAGGCTTGCTAGCGAAATGGCACTTTTTGAGCCTTGCGGGCAAGGCAATAAAAAACCAACGTTTGCTTTAAACGTTGATAGCGTAAAGGCTTATCCTATAAAAGAGGGCTCTAAACACGTAGCGTTTTCTACTAAATATAACGACTTTATGTATTTTAACGGACTTTCAAGCATTGAACTTTTAAAAAGCAGTTCGTTAAAAACTATAATTTTTGAGCCTAATTTATCAAACTTTAAAGGTAGAAATTATCTTAAGGGATACGTTCGCCAAGTTGCAAAAGTTGAAGACGATAACGAGGTTAAAAATTTAGAAGATTTAAAAGAATTGTTTTTTAGTTTAAAAACAAGTAGTGACGTTTCTTTTATAATTAAAGAAGCAAAAACCAAGTTTAATACGCAGTTAAATTTACTTAATTTAAGCGTTGATAGGGGCGTTTTTGCCACCATTTATAAAGAGATTGTAAATGAGGTTAACTATAAAAAATTATTGGTTAGCGATGCGTTTAAAGTTGACGTAAGCGGTCAATCTCAAATACAAATTGCATTTGCAGTAAGCGTGTTTTTGGAACTTGAATTTCTTCAAGAAAAAGACGGGGTTATTCAAGTAAATAAAAACTCAAAAAGCAGTTTGGAAAACTCACTTATTTACAAAAATATTAAGAATTTACAATAGGTAAAAAATGGAAAATCTTACTCTTTTAGAAAAAATTAAAAGCATATATTCGCCTGATGAAGCAGATGCCATTACGCGCGCCTATTATTTTGCAAAAGAAGCGCACTTAAATCAAAAGCGTGCTTCTGGCGAGGAATATTTTACTCACCCTTGCGCCGTGGTTGACATTTTAATAGGCTTAAGTATGGACGCAAACACTTTAACGGCGGCGTTTTTGCACGACGTTTTAGAAGATACGTCTTTTTCCGCTAGCGATATTAAAAAAGAGTTTGGCGAAGAAGTTTTAGAACTTGTTGAAGGCGTTACAAAACTTGAAAAAATTGAGTTTAAATCACAAGAAGAACAACAAGCGGAAAATTTTAAAAAGATTTTCGTGTCTATGGCAAAAGATATAAGAGTTATTATTATCAAACTTGCCGATAGGCTTCACAATATGCGTTCGCTTAATTTTTTATCTCACGAAAGGCAACTTCGCATGGCGAACGAAACGCTTGAAATTTTTGCTCCGCTTGCAGGTAGGCTTGGTATCTCTCAACTTAAATGCGAACTTGAAGATTTGTGCCTTAAGTACATTGACCCTGAAATGTATGAATATTTATCCGTGAACATTTCACAAAAAATTGGCGAAAGGCAAGAGTTTGTTAACAAGGTTGTTGACGTTTTAAAAGAAATTTTAAGTGAAAGTGGTATAAAAGGCGAAGTTTTTGGTAGGAAAAAGCACTTTTATAGCATTTACAAAAAAATGAAAAAGAAAGGCGTTGCCCTTGACCAAATTTACGACTTAACCGCTGTGAGAGTTTTAGTTAACACGGTTGATGAGTGCTATGAACTTTTGGGCAAAATTCACAAGCGTTGGAACCCAATGCCTGGTAGAATTAAAGACTATATAGCAATGCCAAAAGAAAATATGTACCAAAGTTTACACACTACGGTAGTTACGTCTTTTGGTCAAATTTTTGAAATTCAAATTAGAACTTATGAAATGAACCATATTGCAGAATATGGTATCGCTGCACATTGGCAATATAAAGAACATAAAACTTCTGCCGACGAAATGGATAGGCGTCTTTCTTGGATAAGAGAAGCTATGGAACTTCAAGGCGGTTTAAAAGATAGTAAAGAGTTCTTAGATTCCGTTAAAGATATTTATAACAGCGAACTTTTAGTATTTACGCCAAAAGGAAAGGTTATAAGTTTAATAAAAGGAAGTACCGCAATAGACTTTGCTTATAAAATTCACACGGAAGTTGGTAACAAATGTACGGGTGCAAGGGTTAACGGAAAAATGGTTCCGTTAGTTACCGTTTTAGAAACGGGCAACGTTGTTGAAATTATAACTTCTAATTCAAGTAAAGGTCCTTCGTGGGATTGGCTTAAGGTTGTAAAAACAACAAGTGCACGTGCTAAAATTAAAGCGTTTTTTAGGCGTGAAATGGCGGAAGACGCTATTAGAACGGGCAAGCAAATGCTTGAAATTGAAGCTAAAAATAGGGGCTATAATTTTGGCGAATTATTAACTCCGCAAGCGTTTGAAAAGGTTGGCGCAAAGCTTTCTTTTGCCGGCGTTGACGAAATGTACGCCGCCGTTGGTTGCGGTGCGGTTACCGTAAACCAAGTTTTAATAAAGATTTTAGACGTATATAAAAAAGAAACTCCACCTGTTTACCATTACCCAACAAGCGTTTCTTCAAAAGTCGTTCATTCTACGGGCGATATTACAATTAAGGGCGTTGACGGGCTTTTAATTAGGTTTGCAGGATGCTGTAACCCTGTTCCTGGTGATAAAATAGTTGGCTACGTTTCTCGTGGACGCGGTGTAACCGTGCATAGAGAAAATTGCCCTAATATGAAAGGGGAAGATAAAGAAAGGTTGCTTCCTGCAGAGTGGACAGGCAAGGTTGGGCAGTCCGGCTATACTGCAAGCTTAAGAATACACGCAAAAGAAGATGTTATGATTCTTTCCGACCTTACTAACGCTTGCAAAAAGAACAACTTATTTATATTAACTGCAAATAGTAGAATTGATAATAGAAACCACGTTTCTATAGTAGATATTACTTTAAAAATTAACAAAAAAGAAGATATAGATAATTTAATTAAAGAATTGAAAGAAAATAGTAGTATTATTGACGTATTCAGGTTTATAAGTTAACAATGGAATTAAAAGTATATAATTTAGGCGCGCTTCAAACTAATTGCTACGTTCTAATAAACGAGCACACGCGTGAAGCTGTTGCAATTGACGTTGGCGCAAACCCTGCGCTTTTACAGCTTGAAGAGTTAAAGCACAATTTTAAAATAACTCACATTTTGTTAACTCACGGGCATTTTGACCATATTGGCGGTGTTGCCACTTTGCAAAAAAAAGGCGTTAAAGTGTATATTGGCAAAAATGAAAGTGATTTTATTAAAGACGGAAGCCTTAATTTAGGTAGCGTTTTTGGCGATAGTGTTGAGCCGTTTGAAATTGAAAATTATTTAACTGACGGGCAAAAAATTACGCTTGCGGGCATTGAATTTGAAGTTTTAGAAACTCCGGGGCATACAAAAGGTGGCGTTACCTATAAAGTGGGCGATATGCTCTTTTGTGGCGACACGTTGTTTAGCGGTAGTTTTGGTAGAGTTGACTTTCCTACGGGAGATTATAAAACTTTAAAGAATTCCGCAAAAAAACTCTTTAAAATTAAGGGAGCAACTCTTTATTGTGGTCACGGAGAGTCTACCACTACAAACGAAGAAGAATTATCAAATCCAATAAATTTTTATGATTGAAACAAATAGATTAGATTATAAAAAAGATTTAGAAGAAGTTGCCGTTATGTTTGACGGGGGCGATGCCGTAAAGGTAGAGCACACCCAACAAACTATTGGCAACACTTTTATTGACGAATATTTAGTTGACGGCGTATTATACACCTTTAAAAACGAACGTGAAACGAGCGGACGTTTAGAATTAAAGCGTTTTGAAAAACGCTTTTCTAAGCTTGGGCTTTACTCAATCTTTAAACAAAGGTTTAACGCTCAATTTGAGTGGGGCGCACTTACGGGCATAAGACCTACTAAAATGGCGTATTCCGCTTTAGATTTTGAAAAAGAATTTAAGGAAGTTTTTGACGTTGCGCCTAAAAAGATTGAACTTATTAAAGATATTATAAAAACCCAATGTAAAATTATAGATAGAAACGGCGAATACGACGGGCTTTTTGTGAGCATACCATTTTGCCCTTCAAGGTGCAGTTACTGCTCTTTTATTTCAAGTGAAATTGCCAAGGAAAAGAATATTGACGACTATATAAATTGCTTGGTTAAAGAGATTGAAGAAGGGTTAAAATTATTAAAAAATCCACGTTCAATTTACGTTGGTGGCGGAACGCCCGTGGCACTTAAAAACGAGCATTTAAAAGCCGTTTTAACGGCTTTAAAGCCACTTGTAAACTCTATAAAAGAGTTTACCGTTGAAGCGGGCAGGCCAGACGCAATAAATAGTGAAAACCTTAAAATTTTAAAAGACTTTGGCGTTACAAGAATTTGCGTTAATCCACAAACTTTTAAAAACGAAACGCTTGCTCTCATTGGTAGAAAGCACACCGCTGAAAGCGTTATAGAAAAGTATTATTTGGCAAAAACTTTTGGTTTTGACGTTAATATGGACGTTATTGCAGGTTTAACCCAAGAAACGTTTGAAGACTTTAAAAATACTATAGACACCGTTATAAAACTTTCGCCTGAAAACTTTACCGTGCATACGCTTTGCTTAAAAAACGGCTCAAAACTTAAGGAAAAAGAAAGCCGCTTACAAGAGGGCGAAATTGCTAAAATGATTGACTATGCAAGGTTAAAAGCAAAAGAAAACGGGTATAATCCGTATTACCTATACCGCCAAAAATATGCGGCAAGCAATTTGGAAAATATTGGCTATAGCAAAAAGGGTAAAGAGTGTATTTATAATATTGACGTTATGGAAGAAACGTCTAATAACGTTGCGTGTGGTGCTAACGCTGTTTCTAAGCGTGTAATTTTAAGTGAAAACCGAATTGAACGCTACGGAAACCCTAAAAATATAGCAACTTACGTAGGAAAAATTGATGAAATTATAAAAAGCAAGCGTGAACTTTATAATTAAGCGTAAAAATCGTTTGCGTTTTTAATAAATATATGTTAATATATTAACATACTTTAGGCAGGGTTTTGGCGAATACTCAACGCATTGCTCTGTTTAATAGCAAATATTTCCATAATGGAGGATAAATTAAAATGGAAAAAGTAACAAAATCACAAGTAATTGAAACTTACAAAACTCACGATGGTGACACGGGCTCTGCAGAAGTTCAAATCGCGCTTTTAACTACGCGCATTAACCACCTTAACGAGCACCTTAAAGCCAACAAGAACGACAATCACTCAAGGCGTGGCCTTATGAAAATGGTTGGTCGTAGAAAAGGTCTTCTTGACTACCTTAAATCTAAGGATATCGAAGCATACAGAGCACTCATTGCTAAACTCGGTCTTAGAAAATAAAAAACAAGGAGTGGCAACAACCACTCCTTTTTTTTAAGTTATTTAAGAAACCTTTTTATTTTGGCTCTATCACTTCATTTGGTTGATTTTTGACGGAAAACTACTACAAAATACTTTGCGTTTTGCTCGGTTACAGACCGCAAGGGTATGCGCCCTCACAATAACGCAAGTCTTTTTTGTGTTTTTCTCGTCAATCGCAAAAATAAATTTTTGTTAAAGCCAACCACTTTCAGTAATACAGCCTTACTTCAAATGCGTTCCAGTAAAGGTTTTACTGGTGTTATAAATTAGAGTATAAAAGGAGAAAAAGATGTTAGAAAATTTTAAAACGTTTAAAACCGAAATCGGCGGTCGTGAAGTTATCGTTGAAGTAGGTAAATACGCTCAACAAGCAAATGGTTCTTGTCTTGTTAGGTGCGGTGAAACCGTTGTTATGGTTAACGTAACTATGGCTCCCGTTGCAAGAGAAGGTATGGACTTTTTTCCATTGAGCGTTGACTATGAAGAAAAGATGTATGCCGTTGGTAAAATTCCAGGCGGTTTCAAAAAGAGAGAAGGTAGAGCAAGCGATAAGGCTATTTTAGTTTCACGCCTTATTGATAGACCTATCCGTCCACTCTTCCCAAAAGGTATTTTTAATGACGTAACGGTTATTGCAACTGCTCTTTCCGTTGACACAAATATTATGCCTGAACCACTTGCAATGCTTGGTAGTTCTATTGCTTTATCAATCTCTGATATTCCTTGGCAAGGTCCTACAGGCTCAGTGCTCGTTGGTATGGTTGATGATAAATATATCATTAATCCAGGTACGGAAGACAGAGAAAAGAGTTTATTAAGTTTATACCTTTCAGGCACTAAAGATGCTATTATGATGGTTGAAGCAGGTGCTAAAGAAATTGACGATGAACAAATGGTTAACGCTATTTTATTCGGTCACGAAGAAATTAAGCGTCAATGTGCGTTCATTGAAGAAATCGTTGCAGTTTGCGGTAAGCCAAAACTTGAAATGGACTTCTACAAAATCCCTGAAGATTTAGACGCGGAAGTTAGAAAATACGCTGGTGAAAAACTTGACTATGCGTTAGATACTTTTGATAGAGTAGTTCGCCAAGAACGTCAAGATGAAGTTGAAAAAGATTGTTTAGAACACTTTGCAACTATCTTCCCAGATATGGCAAGAGAAATTAAAGATTCTTTATATTACATTACAAAAGAAAAGGTACGCGCTAAAATCACTAATTTAGGCGTTAGACCTGACGGCAGAACTTTAACTGAAATTAGACCTATTTGGTGTGAAAACGGCGTGTTACCAAGAGTACACGGCTCTGGCGTATTCACTCGTGGTCAAACTCAAGTTTTAACAACTTGTACGCTTGGCACAATTTCTGAAGTTCAAAAACTTGAAGGTTTAGATGATGAGGTTGCTAAACGCTATATGCACCACTACAACATGCCAGGCTACGCTTCAGGCGAAGCAAGAGCGTTAAAGAGCCCAGGCCGTCGTGAAATTGGCCACGGTGCACTTGCTGAACGCGCGCTTGAACCTGTTATTCCAAGTGAAGAAGAATTCCCTTATGCAATAAGGCTTGTTAGTGAAGTATTATCTTCAAACGGCTCTACTTCACAAGGTTCAGTTTGCGGTTCTACTTTAGCACTTATGGATGCGGGCGTTCCTATTAAGAGCCCTGTTGCAGGTATTGCTATGGGTTTGATTAAGGACGTTGAGAGCGGTAAAGTTTCCGTTATGAGCGATATTCAAGGTTTAGAAGACTTCCTTGGCGATATGGACTTTAAGGTTGCTGGTACTGAAAAGGGTATTACTGCAATTCAAATGGACATTAAAATTAAGGGTATTGACGAAGCAATTTTAAGAAAGGCTATTTCTCAAGCAAACGAAGGTAGACAACACATTTTAAATAAAATGCTTGAAGTATTACCAAGCGTTAAACCTGAACTTTCTAAATACGCTCCAAAAATCATTTCCTTTAACATTGACCCTGAAAAGATTAAAGACGTTATCGGTTCAGGCGGTAAAACAATTAACAAAATTATTGCTGAAACAGGCGTTAAAATTGATATTGACGAAACAGGTAAAGTATTCATTGCTACTTATGACGAAACTATGGATAGGGCTAACCAAGCAAAAGCAATTATTACTGCTATTGTTAAAGACCTTGAAGTTGGCGATATGTTTATTTCTACCGTAGTTAGAATTTTACCAAAAGTTGGTGCTTTCTGCGAACTTGCACCAGGTAAAGACGGTATGATTCACATTTCAAAAATGAGCAAAGAAAGAATTAACAGCGTTGAAGAAGTTTTATCTATTGGCGACACCGTTAAAGTTGAAATCATTAAGATAAGCGAAAAAGGCGTTGACCTTAAATTACTTGAAAAGGTTGAAGCGTAATTAAAAAAAATAAGGCGAAGTTTTTACTTCGCCTTTTTTATTTTTACTTTTCGCCTTTTTATTGTTATATAGAACGTGTGTATGCAAGCGCGCACACACGCACACACATACGCACGCGTATAGGCGCGCGCTTAAACATACGCCCACGCGTACGCCCGCGCACGAGAATTTATAAAAATGAAAAGAGTTGAAACGGCAATTTTTTGCCGTTTTTTTGTTTAGGTTCTGCCACAATATCCGTTTGCTTTTTTGACGGAAAAATCCTACAAAATACTTTGCGTTTTGTTCGGTTACAGACCGCACGGGTATGCGCCCTCACAAGAACGCTCGTCTTTTTTGCATTTTTTAAGTCAAGCGCAAAAGTAAATTTTTGCTAAAATCAACCATCTTTTGCGTCATAACCTTGATATTTTGCTAATTTTCAATAAAAAAGGCGACGTTGCTAAAAAATTATTTTTCTTAAAATTTGCGATATTTCCTTAAATTTTGAGCCTTGCTAAAAAAAATTAAAAAAATTTTTAAAAAAGTAGTGAAAAACGCTTTACAACTTTAGCGTAATGAAGTATAATAGCATCATTAAAAATACTTTAACACATTAAAGTGCTAAATTAAAGGAGACTTAATTATGAAAAAACTTATTACAAAAATTTTAGCAACAGCATTAGCAATTGCAACGTTATTTACTTTCACAGGTTGCGCAAAAGTAGCAGACTTAAAGAAAGTTCAAGACGCAGGTAAAATTATAGTTGGTATTACAGACTACGCACCAATGGATTATCAAGATGAAAACGGCAAGTGGATTGGCTTTGACGCTGAACTTGCAGAAATGTTTGCCGCTGAACTTGGCGTAACTTGTGAATTCTTTGAAATTGCAGACTGGGGCGCAAAGGCTACTGAACTTCAAGCAAATCAATTTGACCTTATTTGGAACGGTATGACTGCAACGGAAGAACTTGGTAAACAAATTGACCTTTCTATTCCTTACGCTAAAAACGCACAAGTACTTATTATTAATAAAAACGCAACTGCTCCTGCAAAAGCAGACGTTAAAAATATGAGTATCGCAGTAGAAAGTGGTTCTGCAGGTAACACTGTAGCAGAAGAAGAAATTGGCGTAACTAACCTTAACGCAGTTGCTTCTCAAATGGCAGCATTAATGGAAGTTGCTGCTGGCACTTCTCAAGGCGCTATCATTGACTTAACAATGGCTGAAAGCGTTGTTGGTAAAGAAGCTTTTGCAAATTTAAAAATTGCTGATGGTATCTCTTATGGTGACGAAGTGTTCTCAGTTGGTTTAAGAAAGAACAGTGACTTAACTGCTAAACTTAACAAATTCTTAAAAGAAAAATATGCTGACGGCACTATGACTGAACTTCTTACTAAATATCAAGTTTCTCTCAACGTTGACGCACTTAAATAAGATATAAAAGGAATAAATAAATGGAAGTCTTTTTAGAAGTTACTTCAACACTTTTAAACGGCTTCATATCATCGGTTATGCTTTTTGCATTAACCTTGGTAATATCATTACCACTGGGGCTACTTATGGCATTTGGTTCAATGTCTAAGTTCGCCCCTTTAAGCATGTTTATGAAGGTTATTGTTTGGGTGCTTAGGGGTACACCACTAATGTTACAAATATTTGCAATATTTTATTTGCCAGGGTTGTTACATTTATTTAACTGGCCACCTATGAATACGGGTTGGGCTTGGTTTGATAAAACGTTTTCAACAAGATTTATTGCGGCGTTAGTTGCATTCGGTATAAACTACGCGGCGTATTTTTCGGAAATTTTCCGCGGTGGCATTGAAAATATTTCTAAAGGTCAATTTGAAGCGGGCTACGTTTTAGGTATGACTAAAAGTCAAATATTTTTTAAAGTTATTTTATTACAAGTTGTAAAACACATTTTAGCGCCTATGTCTAATGAAATTATAACTTTAATAAAAGACACGTCGCTTGCAAATACGATAAGCGTATATGAACTTATTTTCTACTCTAAAAAGTTTATGTTAGACGGCTTAATTTGGCCTATATTCTACGCGGGCGCTTTCTATCTTATATTCGTTGGCGCACTCACGTTACTTTTTGGTTGGTTAGAAAAAAAATTAAGTTATTTTAGGACGTAATTATGGCATTTTTAGAAGTAAAAAATTTAACTAAAAGTTTTGGCGAACTTCAAGTTTTAAAGGGTATTGACGTTGCTATTGAAAAGGGCGAAGTTTTATCCGTAATAGGCTCGTCCGGTAACGGCAAAACAACCTTTTTAAGATGTTTAAACAACCTTGAAACGCCTGACGGTGGCGAAATTATAGTTGATAACAAAACTGTTTTTCCTAAAAGCAATACGGACGGGGAAAACGATGACAACTTAACCTTTGGCTTAGTTTTTCAAGGCTTTAACCTTTTTCCACAATACACAGCGCTTCAAAATATAACTTTGGCGCTTAATGCAAGGGCAGAAATTAAGTTAAAGAAGCAAAAAGTTCGTTTTTTTGAAAGAAAAAGGCAACTTAAAGAAATTAAAAAAGAAAACGAAGAACTTGGACTGCAACTTTTAAATAGCGTAGGTTTAAGTGATAAGGTTAATTACTATCCTTGTCAGTTATCGGGCGGACAATGCCAACGCGTGGCAATAGCACGCGCAATGGCGTTAAAACCAAAAATTTTGTGTTTTGACGAGCCAACTTCGGCTTTAGACCCCGAACTTACAGGCGAAGTTTTAAAAGTTATTAAAGAGTTAAAGCAAGTTTCTAAAATTACTATGGTTATAGTAACGCACGAAATGGAATTTGCTAAATCTATATCAGATAAAGTGCTTTTTATGGCAGACGGCAAAGTTTGTGAATTCGGCACGCCTTATGAAGTTTTTGACAATCCTAAAAACGAACTCACTAAACATTTTTTAACAAGTTATAAAAATGAAGGATAAGTTATGGGAATAAACGATAACAGCATTAAAGAATTTTACGAAGTTATTTTAAAACTTAAAACGATAGACGACTGTCGCAATTTATTTGACGACCTTTGCACTTATAAAGAACTTGAGCAAATGGTTCAAAGAATTGAAGCGGCAAAACTTTTACTCCAAAACAAAACGTATGAAGAAATTATTGCTGAAACGGACATATCTTCCGCAACGCTTTCAAGAGTTTCAAAATGCGTTAAATACGGCAAAGGCTACAAAACGGTTTTAAATGAAACAAAATAAAGTTAACTACCATTTGCTTTATAAAAATCAAATAAGCGAAATTGAAAAAAACAATACAAAACCTACGCTACTACTTCATAGTTGTTGCGCGCCATGCTCCTCTCTTTGTTTAGAGCGTTTAACAAAATATTTTAACGTTACCGTGTTTTATTACAATCCTAATATTACAAGTAGTGAAGAGTATTTTAAGCGTTTAAACGAGCAAATAGAGTTTTGCAAAACTGCTTATGGCAACGAAGTTAAAGTGGTTGCAGGCAATTATGACGTAAACGATTTTTATAGTAAAATAAATGGTCGTGAAGAAGATGAAGAAAGGGGGGAAAGGTGCAAACTTTGCTATGGTTTGCGCTTAGAAGAAACTGCTAAATTTGCTAGTAAAAACGGCTTTAATTATTTTACTACAACGCTTTCAGTTAGCCCTTATAAAAACGAGCAATGGCTTAACGAATTGTTAAAAGAATATTCCATATCGTGCGGCGTAAACTGCCTTTTTACAGACTTTAAAAAGGACGGCGGATACTTACGCTCTATTGAACTTTCAAAAGAGTATAACCTTTATAGGCAAAACTATTGTGGTTGTGAATTTTCAAAAAGATAAATAAAAAAACGCTTGTAAAAAAGCGTTTTTTTTGTTTTAAAAAACTTGCAAATAATAAAAAGTTAACAAATATAATATATTTAATATAATAAAATCTTCTTATTATCATAAAAACTTGCAAAAATAAAAATTGTATAGTATAATACTATATGTTTAAATTTTAGTAAAGAAGAGTATTTTTATGAATTGTATTGAAAAAATGTACAAAGAAATAGAAGAAATTAAAGCAAAAGAGGCGCTTGAACTAACAAAGAGTATAAAGCCTGTTACTGCTATAAACAACGCTTTTTTAGATACTAAAACTTTTATAGAAGAGCCTGTGCTTATTAACTATTTACAAAACGTTAAGATAGACGAAAGCTATGAAAAAAAGTATTTTACGTTAGAAAAGGCAAAAAGTTTTATAGTGTATATTTTTAAAAAATATCTTTGCTTTAACGCACATTCTCAAGTTGAAAAAGACTTTGTTAACGAACTTTCTACTGAAGTTTTAAATGCTGAAGATTTACTTGAATTTTTAACAAAAAAGCAAAACGAGTTTGATGCACTTGTAAATAATGAAAATTTAGTTTCCTTTTACGAAAATCCGTACAACGCTTTGTTTAAAGATGAAAATGGTTACTACGCAGTTATTAAAGATGGCAAGTATAGTGACGTGCGCCGTCCACTTTCATACAACTTAAACCAACTTAAAAAAATTGTTAAGGAAACAATTAGTGCTTATACGGAAGATTATTCAGCCTCGTTTGCCTCTGAAAAAGAGCGCAGTGCATTTATAAATGCGTTTAACGCTACTATGAATAAGGCAAGCGGTACGAGTTTAGAAGAAGTTCAAACTTTAGGCGAAAATACGCTTTATGAATTTTTATCTAAAAAGGGCGTATCTAAACAAGAATATGAAAAATATTTAGAAGGCAAAGGCTTGCGTTTAATAAAACAAGGCAATTACTACTTTAACAAAAAACCGTATTTAGAATACGGCGAATATAAAAAAATAGAATTCCGCTATTAAAAAAAATATCAAACGGAATCAAGGAGTTAATAAATTACTATGCCTGACGGCACACCGTCGCTACTAGTAGCGATAATTATTTTAGTATTACTTTCAAGTTTCTTTTCATCAATAGAAACGGCTTACACAAGTTTAAACGTAATTAAAGTTAAAAGTTTAGCGCAAAAAGATAATGGATATCAAAAAGTGCTTAACTTATATGAAAAGTACGATAAACTTATTTCAACAATTTTAGTTGGTAATAATATTGTTAATATTACAGCGTCATCGCTTTCCGTATTATTTTTTCAAAAAATACTTACGGCAGGCGTTAACTATTCGGTTGTTTCTACTGTTGTAATGACGATTGTAGTTTTAATTTTTGGCGAAATTACACCAAAAATGCTTGCAAAATCAATGCCGGAAACACTTGCAAAAGCAATGTATCCGCTTATGATATTATTCTTTTACGTGCTTTATCCACTCACACTTATTTTTAGTGGTATAGGTGCGTTAGTTGGTAAAATTTTTAAAGTAAAAACAGACGATGCTATTACTGATGATGAACTTATTACAATAGTAAACGAAGCCACTGAAGATGGTACTTTAAAAGAAGAAGAAAGCAACCTTATTCGCAGTGCCATTGAGTTTGATGATTTAGAAGTTAAAGATATTTTAATTCCAAGAATAAACGTAATTTCCGTTTCTCTTGATGCGGAAAAAGGAGAAATTAAAAAACTTTTTGAAACGGAAAGATATTCACGCCTTCCCGTTTACGATGGCAATATTGACAGCGTTGTTGGCATAATTCACCAAAAAGATTTTTATAGAAATTACACTAAAAAAGACTTTAATATTAAAAGCATTATGCAAGAAGTTGTTTTTGTTGTAGAACATACTAAAATTTCCGCACTACTTAGAAAACTTCAACTTAAAAAAATGCATATGGCTGTCGTTTTAGACGAGTATGGCGGAACTATGGGTATTGTTACCGTTGAAGATATTATTGAAGAATTAGTTGGCGAAATTTACGACGAGTATGACGAGTTTGACGAAGAAATTGTTAAAAATGAAGATGATACTTATTTAGTAAATTGCAAAATGAGTTTAGATAATTTCTTTGAACACTTTGACTTGATAGATGAAGTTGAAGAATTTGACGCTAACACCGTAGGCGGTTGGGTAACAGAGCAATTTGGCGAACTTCCTATTGCGGGTAAAGAATTTAACTACCAAAACTTAACGGTTAAAGTGGTAAAGGCAACACGCAAAAAGGTTATAGAAGTTAACGTAAAAATTAATGAAACCATAGAAGAAAACGAAGAAAATAATAACGAATAATAAAAACCGTTTAGATTTTTTCTAAACGGTTTTTAGTTTTCAATTTTTTTAATAAATTTTTTTAAAGCGTTAAAAGTTTCATCGCTAATAACGTGTTCTATTTTACACGCATCGTTTAAAGCAGTTTCTTTATCAACGCCAATATGCTCAAGCATTGTTGTTAAAACGTTGTGCCTTTCATATATTTTTTTAGCGGAAAGTTCGCCGTTTTTAGTTAGGGTAATGTATCCATTAACGTCAATTTCAATAAAACCGCCGTTTTTAAGTATGCCCATAGCCCTGCTTACGCTTGGCTTTGAATAATTTAGATATTTACTAACGTCAATAGCACGCACAGCCGTCATATTTTTAGATAAAACGAGTATCGTTTCTAAATACATTTGTCCAGATTCTAAAAGTTCCATATTTCACCTTTAATTATTATAGCACGTTTTTTTAAACGTTTCAACCTTTTATTATTTTTTTTAACTTTTTTGTAATTTATTGTTGACTTTTGCCGTATAATTATGTATAATCATATCGGTTAGCAAATGCTAACTATATTTATGGCAAACAAGTTAGCGTATGCTAACTAAAGGGAAGTAAAATGGAAAAGAGTTTAGATAAGTTTTCAATAGGCGATAAGGGCGTAGTTTTAAACGTTGTTGCCGAGCGCAGAATTAAAAGGCGCTTGTTTGATATGGGAATTACGCCGGGTGTTGAAATATTTTTAAGAAAGCGCGCCCCACTTGGAGACCCTATAGAAATAACTTTACGCGGTTATGAATTAACGCTTCGCTTAAGTGAGGCTAGTTGCGTTTTAATGGAGGTTAAATAATGCTTAACGTAGCACTTGTTGGAAATCCAAATTCGGGCAAAACCACACTATTTAACGTTTTAACTGGCTCTACTGCTCACGTTGGCAATTGGCCCGGCGTTACGGTAGACAAGCGTGAGGGTGTTTATAAAAAGTGTAGCCAACCTATTAGCGTTGTTGACCTTCCTGGCATTTATTCGCTTTCGCCATATACGCCGGAAGAAGTAATTGCAAGAAATTACGTTTTAGATGAAAAGCCGTCTTGCGTAATTAATATAATTGACGCAACTAATTTAGAGCGCAACCTATATTTAACAACTCAACTTATGGAAATTGACGTGCCAATAGTTATTGCACTTAATATGATTGACGAAGTTGAAAAGGCGGGCGATAGTTTAAATGAAGAATTGCTTGAAAAACGTATAGGCTTGCCCGTTGTTAAAATTTCTGCATTAAAGGGCATTGGCGTTGATGAGTTAATGCAAAAAGTTTACGAAGAGTGCGGAAAAGTGCGTAAAGGTTCATCAGTTTTATGTGAAACTGCGCTTGACCACGTTATTGGTGACGTTAAAATTGCTTTAAAAGGGCATGGTGTTAAAAATCCTCTCTTTCACGCAATAAAACTTATAGAGGGCGATGAAATTGAAGTTGAGATGCATAAAGAAACCGTTTCAATGGTTGATGACTTTAAGGAAGTTTACACTCATCAAGTTTTTGGAACAGACTATGAAGCACTCGTTGCAGACGGAAGATATAAATACATAACTAAATATTATTCGCCAGCCTACAAAAGAAACAAGGCAAGGGCGTGCGTTAATGAAAAATCTAATAGAATAGATAGGGTTTTAACGCATAAATATTTTAGTTTGCCAATATTTTTAGTTATACTATTTTCAATGTTCCACCTAACTTTTTCGGAAGATTTTTTATACCTTGGCGCAATTTTTAAATTGCCTACTTTAGAAAGTTTAGGGTTACTTACTGATGACGGCGAGTACATAAATTATTGGGTTAAATTGCTTGCTTGTTTTTATGACGGAGCGGTCTTTTCGTTCGGCTGTATAGTAAACAACCTATGGAACGAAATTATCGTTGGCGAAGTTGTAGGATTATTGCATTATTTAGTTGAAAATAGTGGCCTTTCATATTGGGCGGTAGGTTTAATAAACAATGGTATTATTGACGGCGTTGCAAGCGTACTTTCTTTCTTGCCGTGGATTTTAACGTTGTTCCTATTCTTCTCTATTTTAGAAGATAGCGGTTATATGGCGCGCGTTGCGTTTATTTTAGATAAGTTGTTTAGAAAATTTGGTTTATCAGGCAGAGCGTTCATACCAATGATTATGGGTTTTGGCTGTTCCGTTCCCGCAATGATTAACACTAGAACGCTTGCAGACGAAAAGGAAAAAATAGCAACTATTAGAGTTATTCCTTTCTTTTCGTGCAGTGCAAAACTTCCAATTTTAACGGCAATAGCGGGCGCTATAGTATCATTTTACGGCGTGGGCAATGCTGACCTTATAACTTACTCTATGTATCTTTTAGGCATTATAGTTGCCGTATTTAGCGTTCTTATAATGCGTTCAACAAGCCTTAAGGGCGATGAATCTCCGTTTATTATGGAACTTCCGTCGTATCGTTTGCCACAATTTAAAAGCACAATACTTCTTCTTTGGGATAAGGCTGAACACTTTATTAAAAAAGCGTTTACAATTATTTTAGCGTCAACCATTGTTATTTGGGCGCTCACTCACTTTGATTTTAGTTGGAAATTTTTAAGCGACGAGCAAATTAACGAAAGCATTTTGGCTGGGATTGGCAAACTCGTTCAACCTTTATTTACTCCGCTTGGCTTTGGTAGCCAACTTGGAACTTACGGCTGGGTGTTCGTTGTGGCGTCTATTACGGGGCTTATTGCAAAAGAAAACGTTATTGCAACTCTTTCAACGCTTGCAACGTGTTTAATGATTGTTGCAAATAAAGACTTTGGCGGGCTTGATATTTTAGCTGAAGACGGCGTTGGAGCAGTTCAAGCAATGATTTTAGCAACGAATATTTCCGTTCCTGCTTTACTTTCGCTCATTGCGTTTAATATGACTACTATTCCTTGTTTTGCGGCCGTTGCAACGGCAAAAGGCGAATTAAGCGGAAAAACGTTTAATGCAACAATGGTATTTTGGGTAGTTATTTCTTACGTATCGGCTTCTGCGGTATATTTAATAGGTACTTGGTGGTGGACGGCGTTTATTTACGTCATATTGTTTGCTGTTTTAGCGTTAATTATTAAATTTAAAAACAGGAGGAGTGAAAAAGCGTAATGGAATTTTTTGATATTTTAGTTATAGTTTTTTGTGTTCTTTTTGTTGTATTTGTAATTATAAAGGCTATAATAGATAAGAAAAACGGAAAAAGCAGTTGCGGGTGCGATTGCTCTAAATGTAGTGGAAGTTGCAGTTGTAAAAAGTAAAAAAACAAAAATATCCTTTGCAAAAAGGATATTTTTTTATTTTTTATAAAAATAAAATTGAAATTATGGCAAAAATAGTATATAATATATTTTATTATGGCAAAGTTTAAAAAATTAATTAGCATTTTTATTTTCGTTATAATGCTATTTATATCAACTTCATGCGTAACTTTAGTTGAAAATCAAGAAAAAAACGTTATAAATGATTTTACTACTAAAGGTATTATATCGGCAACTTTTACTGTTGACGTTTATAGAAAGATTAATTTTAAAAATGAAAAAGTTGCACAAGGTAGTGGCGTTGTATACTTTAAAACCGATGAAGAAAAAGGTTCTACTTATTATTTATTAACAAATAATCACGTTGTGGCAAGTGGCGCTTTATATGCGGTTAAAGATTGCTATGGTGGGGAGTTTAGTGCAACGCTTATTAAAAGCGACCCAAACTACGACCTTGCCATTTTAAAGTTCACTTCTTTGGAATCTTACAAAATTTTAAACTTTGTTCAAAGTGACGTTGTTTATGGCGATAATATTATTTCTGTTGGCACTCCAAATGGTCAAATAAACGCCGTTACTTTAGGTAAAGTTAAAGCGTATTCTTACGTAACTATTGATGGAAACGACCCTGACTCTACCGTTAATTTTAAAGTTATTGAGCATGATGCACCTATCTATAATGGTTCTTCAGGCGGGGTATTGCTCAATTATAATTATGAAATTTGTGGTATAAATTACGCTATGCATGCGGAAAACGGGCAATTTAAGACTGCTTACGCAGTTAGTGCAAGTAAAGTTTTAGAGTTTATAAACGGCTAGCCGTTTAAAATATATTTTTTTTAGGAGACGTTATGACTAGTTCTCAAATTCAAATTATGATATCTATGATAGCGTACATGCTCATAGTAATAGGCATTGGTTTGTATTTTGCTAAAAGGGCAAAACAAAGTTCAAGCGAGTACTTCCTTGGTGGCCGTTCTTTAGGCCCTTGGGTTGCGGCAATGAGTGCGGAAGCAAGCGATATGAGCGGTTGGCTTTTAATGGGCTTACCAGGTTTAGCTTACTGGTGCGGTATTGCTGACGCTGCTTGGACGGCTATTGGTCTTGCCGTTGGAACGTACATAAACTGGCTTATAGTTGCAAAAAGGCTTCGCAACTATTCTGTAGTTTCAGGAAACGCTATAACTTTACCAGAGTTCTTTAGCAATCGTTTTAACGAAAAAAAGAAGATTATTTTAAGCATTTCCGCTTTTTTCATTTTGATTTTCTTTACCGTTTACGCAGCAAGTTGCTTTGTTACTTGTGGTAAATTGTTTAGCACGCTCTTTGGTTTTGACTATCACGTAATGATGCTTGTTGGCGCGGCTTTCGTTATTTTCTACACTATTATCGGTGGTTTTTTAGCGGAAAGCGCTTCTGACTTTATGCAAGCAATAGTTATGATTGTTGCTTTAACTGTAGTTGTTATTGTTGGCGTTGTAAACGTTGGTGGTTTTGGTCAAGTTATTGAAAACGTTAAAAATATTCCAGGCTTTTTATCGTTCTTTAAAATTTCATCTCCTACGATTGATAAAAACGGCGTTCAAGAAGTAGTTAACGGATTGGCAGCGTTTGGCGATGCTAAAACTTATAGTGTACTTACTATATGTTCAGCTCTTGCTTGGGGGCTTGGCTATTTTGGTATGCCACAAGTATTACTTCGTTTTATGGCAATTAGAAAGCCAAGCGAACTTAAAATGTCAAGAAGAATTGCTACCGTTTGGGTTGTAATTTCTCTCTTCATCGCCGTTTTAATTGGCGTTATTGGCAGAGCACTTTTCAATAATAATGAAGCACTTAATACCGCTTCAAGTGCGGAAAGTATCTTCTTATTTATTTCACAAAGTTACTTGCCACCGCTTATTGCAGGCGTTATTATGGCGGGCGTTTTAGCAGCAACTATTAGTTCGTCTGACTCTTACCTTTTAATTGCCGCATCAGCTTTTTCTAAAAACATTTACGGCGGATTATTTAGACGCAAGGCTAGCGATAAAGAAATTATGCTTGTTTCACGCATTATTTTAATTGTAATTTCAATTATCGGTGTAGTTATTGCTTGGAACGAAAATAGCGTAATATTTAAAATAGTTTCGTTTGCTTGGGCAGGCTTTGGTGCTACGTTTGGACCATTAATGCTCTTCTCACTTTTCTGGAAGAGAACGAACCAAATTGGCGCAATTGCAGGTATGCTTGTTGGTGGTATAACGGTATTTGTATGGAAACTTGTTCTTAACCCAATTGGCGGTGTGTTTGCAATCTACGAACTTTTACCAGCGTTTATTCTTTCATCTATTACTATCGTAGTAGTTTCGCTTTTAACAAAAGCACCTGAAAAGGACGTTTTAGATAAGTTTGACGAAGCAAAAATGCTTTCTTCTTTAAAATAATTTAATAACTAAATTGCGGGGCAGAATTTGCCCCGCATTTTTATTTTGCATATTAACTAAAATTTTAAGCAAACTTAAACTAAAGGAGTTTAAAATGGCGGGAATTATAAGGAGAATTGACGAGCTTGGCAGAATAGTTTTGCCAAAAGAATTAAGAAAAATTTTAAATTTAAATACGGGAGATGCGTTAGAAATATCACTTAGCGCAAACGTGATAAACGTAAAAAAATATTTACCACTTTCAAAAAATATTAATGAAATTACTGAAATTGCAAAAATTTTAAATAAAAGCACTAACAAATCCGTTATTATAACGGACAAAGAAAGCGTTATTTATAGCAACGGAAAATTAGATTATTTAAAAGGCGAAAAACTAAGCGAAAAGGCACTTGAAATTATAAATAAAAACAGCAGTTTTAGCCTTTCTAAAAAAGATGGAGCACAGCCAATAAAAATTACAAAAAATGGCTTAGAAGATTGCTTTATTCAAATAATTATGCCAATATCAAGTGGTGAAAGTAAGGCTTACGGCTTAGTTGCCATTTGTGGATTTGAAGAAAACCAAAATTTTGATGCTACGGATATAAAACTATTAAAATTTGTTTGTGAAATGCTTTACTCTTATTACGGCGAAAATTAAATTTTGCCGTTACATAATGAAAAAACCTCAAAATAATTTAATTAGAGGCGCGCTATTTTTATCTATAGGTGGTTTTATAACAAAGGTCATAGGCGCTATTTATAGAATTCCTTTAACGAATATACTTTCGGCTGAGGGAATAGGGCTATATCAAATGGTGTTTCCGTTATATTCGCTGTTATTAACCGTTTCATCAACGGGCGTGCCCAATGGTATGGCAAAACTAATAGCAGAAAAAAACGACGCGAACAAAGTGCTAAAATCCGCCCTTTGTTTTTTTGTTCCCGTTAGTCTTATTGCTTCGCTATTGCTTATGGTTTTTGCACGTAATTTAGCCGTTTTACAAGGCAACGTACACGCTAAAAATTGCTACGTGGCAATAGCTCCGTCTGTATTGCTAGTTAGTATTATAAGCTGTTTTAGGGGATATTTTCAAGGCAAACTTGATATGAAGCCTACGGCAATTTCACAAGTTTTAGAGCAAGTAGTAAAACTTATTTTTGGCTTAACTTTATGTTATTTTTTTAGGCAAAATATAGTGCTTTGTGCAGTTTTAGCATCGCTTGCAGTATCCGCATCTGAACTAGCAACCGTTTTATACTTTATATTTTTAAAAAAATATAAAAGTGGCGGGTTTAAAGAATTTTTAAACCTAAAAATTGACGTTAAATTAGTTTTAAAAACGGTATTGCCCGTAATGCTTTGCACGTTAATACTTCCGTCCGCTCGCACCATAGAAAGCTTTTTAATAGTTAATATTTTAAATAAAGGTTTTAAAAACGCAACGTCGCTTTATGGATTATATTCGGGCGCGGTGGAATCGCTTGTTGGTGTTCCCGTAGCACTTCTTTACGGAATTGCAGTTAGTAGCGTACCAACGATTGCATCGTTAAAAAAAGAGGGCGGTAATTACAAAAAAAAGATTGTGGAGTCGTTATTTTTAACGCTTGTTAGCGCTATTATTTTTGCTTTGGCGTTTTTCTTATTTAGTGGCTTTGCCGTAAATTTACTATATAGGCGTTTTAGCGTTATGGAAACGGAGGCAACTATTAAAATGCTAAAAATTGCTTCGCTATCCGTTCTAAGCTTGCCGTTAATGCAAACAACCGCATCAATCTTAATAGCGCTAGGCCACTATTACGTACCCGTTATTTCAAGTTTGGTAGCAATGTTTTTTAAAATTCCATTATCAATAATTTTATTAAACGTGCCCTCCGTTAACATTTTTGCCGTAGTAATAACAGATATAGTTTGCTATTTGGTTGCTTGTTTTATAAATTTAGTATATATTATAAAAGACGGAGCAAGTAAAAAGCATCAAAAACAGCTTTAACTTGAATATTTATATGAAAAAGTTAACTTTAATAGGGCTTGGCGTAGAAGAAAGCGACCTTTCTATAAAAGCACTTAACGTCATTAAAAACGCAAACGCTATAGTATTAAGAACAAAAAACGCACTTTCATCAAAAAGTATTGAAGGTGCTATAGATAACGTAGTTTATTTAGACGACGTTTATAAAAAAAGTAGAAATTTTGATACCCTTAATAAAAATCTAGCAAAACGCATAGCAAAAATGCTTAAAACAAGCGACGTTTGCTATTGTGTTGATGGTAGCGTTTACGAAGACAATTCTTGCAAAATCTTATTAAAAAAATTTAAAAATGCTAACATTATAAGTGGCGTTTCTATGGGTGCAAAGTGTTTGGAAAGGGCTAAAGTTGTTGCGTCAAACTGCACGTTTTGCTCTGCATATGACGTTAAAAATGGTTTTAAACCAACCCTTCCTTTTGTTTTGTACGCTCTTGACGGAAAGGGCTTGGCTAGCGAAGTTAAGTTAATTTTAAGCGATTATTTTGGCGAAGAATGTGGCGTAATTTTAACAAGTAATAGTCAAGTTAAAAAACTTAAGCTTTATGAAATTGATAGGCAAAAAGAATACGGTTACGACACCGCCATTTATTTTGAAAGCCAATCTTTAACACAAAAAACACGCTTTGATTACGATGATTTAACTAAAATAATAGAAGTATTAAGGGGCGAAAACGGTTGCCCTTGGGACAAGGCTCAAACGCCGGAAAGCATACAAAAAAATCTAATTGAAGAGTGCTATGAACTTATTGATGCCGTAAACTCTAATGAAGACGATGCTATTATTGAAGAAATTGGCGATTGTTTACTTCAATGCGCCTTTAACCTTCAATTTTTTAGGGAAGAAAACAGGTTTACAATAAGCGACGTATTTAGCGCAATTTGCTATAAACTTATATCTCGCCACACGCATATTTTTGGAAGCGATACTGCGTGTGATGCAGAAAGTGCCTTAAGCACTTGGAATAAAAACAAGGCTATAGAAAAGGGCTATAAAAGCGCTTTTGAATACGTTGATAGTGTACCTCACGGCTTGCCAAGCGTTATGCGTGCGCAAAAAGTTGGCTCACGTGCAGGTAAGTACGGTTTTGATTTTTTAAGTTATGAAGATGCGCTTGATGCTTTAGTTAGTGAAATTGAAGAAGTTAAAAAAGCGTGCGTTTCAAAAAATGAAGAAGAACTTAAAAGCGAGTGTGGCGACCTTTTATTTAGTGCTGTAAATACCGTTAGAAAGTTGGGAGTTGATGGAGAAACCGCTTTATATCAAACGATTAACAAGTTTACTAATAGATTTAAAAGGCTTGAAGAATTGCTTTTAAAAGATGGAAAAAACTTTGAAAATACGTCTAGCCAAGAATTAGACGTTTATTATAAAAAAGTTAAGGAAGAAGAGTAAAGTGCAAATAAAAAGTATAAAAATAGGAAGCGTAGAAGTTCCAAATAACGTCTTTTTAGCTCCGCTTGCAGGCTATTCAAGCCCAGAAATGCGCGTTGTGTGCACTAATCTTGGCGCAGGGCTTGCCTTTACGGAAATGGTTAGCGCAAAAGGGCTAAAATACAATCCTAAAGCAACTAACGAACTTTTATATACATATCCTGAAGAAAAGATTAAAGCCGTTCAACTTTTTGGCGACGATAGTGAAGTTTTAGCGTGGGCTGCGCAAAGCGAATATTTACAAAAGTTTGATATGATTGACATAAATATGGGTTGCCCCGTTCCTAAAATTTTTAATAATGGCGAAGGAAGTGCGCTTTTAAAAGATATAAACAAGGCTTCAAAAATTATTGAAAGCGTGGCAAAATGTGGCAAGCCTGTAACCGTAAAATTTAGAATTGGAATAGAAGAAGGCAAGTTTATAACCAAAGATTTTGCTAAAATGTGTGAAGATAGCGGTGCCTCGTTAATAACTATACACGGGCGTGTTAGAACTGCAATATATAGTGGTGAAGTTAATTTTTTAGAAATTGAAAAAGCAAAAACCGCAGTTAAAATTCCCGTTATTGCAAACGGTGGGGTCTTTAATGAGGAAGACGCTAATATTTTAATGGAAAGAACGGGTGCAGACGGCGTTATGGTTGCGCGTGGAGCTATGAACAATCCTTTAATTTTTAGCGAAATTACAAAAAGTGAAAGTTCGCTTTCTTTTAAAGAAGCCGTTTTAATGCATCTTAATTTACTTGAAAAAAGAATTGGCAGTGAAAGGTGCGCCGTTATTTTTAGAAAGCAAATGGCTTTTTATTTAAAAGGTGTAAGAGATAGTAAAAAATTAAAAGAAAAAGCTTTCTCGGCAACTAGCGCAAGCGAAATGCGCGATATAATTTTAAATTACGTATAACTAAGTAACTATTGCAATAAAAACTAAATATAATGTATAAGGGTAAATATGTTTAAAGTTTATTGCAATTTAAAAAATCAATGTAAAGAAGTTAATTTACAAAACTATCAAAGTTCTAATCTTTTAATTTTTGGGTTTAACGGAGTTGCAAACGTTAATTATAAAAGTGAACTTAGTGGCAAAACTAATGTTTTGCACGATTTTGCTACAATTTCACGCCAAAGTCAAAAGGTTTTAATTTCCGGTGCTATAACGGATAATTACGGCATTATAAAAAAATCTTGCGCCGTGGCGGATAAGGGAAAACTCTTAGGCATATCCGATATGTGCTTAAGTTTAAACAACAATAATTATTGCTTAGGTGGCGGATATAAAGTTTACCATACTAGCGTTGGTAAAATTGGCGTTATAGTAGGAAGTGATTTGCTTGATAGTGACGGCATTAAAGCAATGTCTCTTTGCGAAGCAGACTTAATAGTAAACGTAAGCGATTTATACTCAAAAGAGCAAGACCATTTTTTACTTCGTGCATACTCGTTTTTATACGGAGTGCCTATAATTTCCGTAACGGCAAATTGCGTTATGGCAAGTGATATAAACGGCGAAGTTTGTGCAAAAAGTCCGCTAAAAGATTTAGAAATTTCAGTGCCTTTAAAAAAGGTGTATAGACTTGTTACAAATAAGAGAAGGGGTGTTTTACCACAATGAAATTTAATATAGTTTTAGTTGAACCAGAAATTCCACAAAATACGGGCAATATATCTCGCACTTGTGCAGCAACAAATTGCTCGTTATTTTTAATTCGCCCTTTGGGCTTTGAAATTACGGACAAGCATTTAAAAAGAGCGGGGCTTGACTATTGGCAATTTTTAGATTTGCATTATTTAGATAGTATAGACGAGCTTTTTGAAAAATATTACAATGGTTCTAACTTTCACTTTTTATCAACTAAAGGTGCTAAAGTTTATAGCGAAGCAAATTTTAAAGACGGCGACTTTTTAATTTTTGGCAAAGAGTCACATGGGCTTCCTGAACCGCTTTTAGAAAAGCATTATAGCCAAACTTTAAGAATTCCAATGTGGGGAAATTTAAGAAGTTTAAATTTATCAAATTCCGTTGCAATAACTTTATACGAAGCGTTTAGGCAAAACGGCTTTGGTGACTTAAACGAAGTTGGGCATTTAACTGGCAGAAACAACTAAATTTTTTATCTACCCCTTGACACGCCCTTTTTTATAGGTTAAAATTTATATATAAATTTTGCGCTTTTTAGCGCGTTAAAAGGAAATTGCTATGAAAATCTGTTTAGAAAAAGAAAAATTTTTAACTCAAAAAGAACTTTTAGTAGAAGGGCACTCACTTATTGTTAACACTTTTAAAAACGAGTCTAAAGTAGAAGTAGTAGAAGTTACAAACGGCATTTTATCCTTTGAAGTTTTGCCTTACGACGGGCATCAAATTTGGAACTTGGCGTATAAGGGTAAAGGGCTTTCAATGATTAACAAACCCGTTAAAATGCCACTTAAAACCCACGTTTTTGGCGACTGTTATTCTCCCTTTTTAATGCACTGCGGTTTTTCTGCAATGGGCGTTCCGCAAAGCGATGATAATCACGTTCAACACGGCGAAATTACTATGATTGACTATAACGCTTCTTACGTTATTTGCGATAAAGACGATAGTGGTTATTTTGTTGCTGTTGGCGGTAATGTAGAAGTTAAAATTGAAGATAAGCATTACGAATTTAACCCAGAAGTAAGGCTTTATGAAGGCGCAAGCACTATAAAAGTTAACGTAAATCTTAAAAACTTATTAAATATTCCGCTTGAATATATGTATCTTTGCCACCTTAATTTCCGCCCATTTGACGGCGCAAAACTTATTTATAGCGCAGATTATCAAAAAGTTAAGCCGTATTACCTTAACACTTGCGACAAGCGTGACGAATATTATAAAGTGCTTGATAAAGACCCTTCTATTCATAATGAAGTTGGCAACTCTTACGAGTGTTACGACCCTGAAATGTGCTTAAACGTAAAATATAAAGGCGATAGCGAAAACAAGGCGTACTCTCTCCAATATGAAGAAGGAGTTGGTGCGTGCTACGTTTGCCACCCGGTAGATTATTTACCGGAAGGAATTAGGTGGATTTCAAGAACGGAAAATACGCAAGCAATGGGCTTAGTTTTACCTGCCACGGCAGAGCATTTAGGTCGTGAAAGGGCAAAACGCAATGGTCAAATTAAAGTTTTAGCACCTTCCGCAAGTTTATCGTTTACTATTGAAGCAGGCTATTTAAATAACGAAGAAGCCTTAAATGTTATTGACAAAATTAACAAAATAATGAAATAAAAATTAAAAATTACAAAAAACGCTACAAGTAAATTGTGGCGTTTTTTTCATACTTAAAATTACGCTTGCATACTTATAAATAAATGGTTTAATTATGAAAAAAGTGCTTTCAATATTTTGCCTAATTTCGCTAATACTATCTTTTATATTATTGCCGTTTTTTACCGAAGAAAGAAAGGTTAATTTATCAAAAAACGACTATAAGGCAATTTTAAAAATTTGGCATATAGATAGTTTTGAAGGCGGTGAAGGAAGTAGGGCGTCTTTTTTAAAAAGTGTTGGCAATAAGTTTACTAAAAAGAATAAAGGCGTGCTAATTTTGGTTACGGCATTAACTAGTGAAAGTGCCGTAAATAGAATTGAAAATGGCGAAGTTCCAGACCTTATTTCTTTTGGCGCTAGTAGCGTTAATGTATTTAATAACCTATTAACTCAGCCAAGTTTAAACGTAAAAGACGGTGGCGAATATTTAGGCAAGCGTTATTTAACGGCTTGGTGTATGGGCGGTTATTTTAAAATTACAAAAGGCAATAAAGAGAGTACAAAACTTATAGTTAGCCAAGGCGATTTCAACTTATCAACCGTTGCCGTTTGTCTAGAAAAATTAACGGCAAAATCAGTTGTGATAAAAGAGCCGTTAGAAGCCTATAGCTTGTTTTTAAATAGTCAAGACGCTTGTTTATTAGGCACTCAGCGTGACGTTGTTAGGCTTACAAATAAAGGGGTTAATTTTAATGCAGAGCCCGTTACTAGTTTTAACGATTTATACCAATACGTTGGCGTTACGGCAACTGACAAAATTAAGCAGTCTTGCGCATTTTCTTTTGTAGATTTTTTACTTAGTAGCACGGTGCAAAAAAATCTTACGCAAATAAAAATGGCTTCGTTATTTGCTGGCGGGCTATACGCAGGTAGTGAGCCGTATACCGCGCTTGAAAATTCTAATTACGCCTATACTATTTCTCCATTTTTAACGCAAGGTGAAGTTAAAAATATAAAAGAGATGGCAAAAGAACAAATATTAAGTCAAAATTACGATGATAGTGTATTAAAATTTCTTAAACAGTTGTAAAAATTGTATAAATGTTTTATAATAAGGGGGAGCATATATTGTTTACTAATTATAGTCAATTATCAACACTTTTAGGTAATATACCTAACGAATTAAATTTTTCATTAAAAACGCTTAATAGTTTTGGTACGGGTGGGAGTGCTAAATTGGTGGTTTTCCCACGTGACACTAACGAACTTATAACAACTTTAAATGCGGTAAAAGGAAACTATAATTACGTTGTTTTAGGCTGTGGAAGTAACGTTTTAATTTCCGATAAAGGATTTGACGGAGTTGTTATTTCAACTAAAAACGTAAATTCAATTTCATTTAAAAGCAATTTGTTAACGGCGGATTGCGGTGCTAAAATTTCTAGCGTTGTTAAAGAGATGAGCGATAATTGTTTTAGTGGTCTTGAGTTTTTAGTTGGCGTACCTGCAAGCGTTGGTGGTGCAGTGGCTATGAATGCAGGTTGTTTTAATAAAAGTATAGCGGACTGCGTTAAATACGTTACAACGGAAGTAAAAACGTATTCTAAAAGCGAGTGTGACTTTTCTTATAGGCACAGCAGATTTTTAAATGGTGAAACTATTTTGAAAGTTTGCTTTTTAATGGAAAATAGTGAAGAAGACGTTATTTTGGAAAAATTAAAATCGTACAAATTTGCAAGGCGTAATCCAAAGGGGAAAACTTGCGGTTCAGTTTTTAAAAACGACGGATTTTTTGCGGGTAAGATTATTGACGAAGCTGGCTTAAAAGGCTATAAAATTAACGGGGCGCAAATATCAAACGAGCACGCAAATTTTATAGTAGCAAGCGAAACTGCAACCTCAAAAGATATTTATAACCTTATAAAAACCGTAAAGGAAAAGGTTTATAAAGAAAAACAAATTTTATTAAGTGAAGAAGTTATTTACATTGGTGAATTTTAAATGAGTATTACGGTAGATTATCACACACATACGCTTTATAGCCACGGCAAAAGCACAATACTTGAAAACGCAATGGTTGCAAAAGGTAAAGGGCTTAAAGAAATTGCCATAACAGACCACGGCTTTGGGCATAGAATGTTTAGTGTGAAGTCAAAAGAAGTTGATAAAATGCTTGCAGAGTGTCAAGAGGCGTCTATGCAAACGGGCGTAAACGTTAAACTTGGCATAGAGTGCAACGTTTTAGGTTTAAGTGGACAACTTGGGTTAAATGCCTATGATGTAACTAAGTTTGAAATTTGCCTTGCCGGAATACATAAATTTATCACGTACGAAAAGTTTTGTGAGTGGAAAAAATTGCTTTTAGATAATTTATTGGTGTATAAATTTAATTTTAAGCCAACTTCCGCTTTAATAAAACGCAACACGCAAGTGTATATTAATGCAATAAAAAACAATCCCATTGATATTTTAGCGCACCCTTGCTACGAAGTTAAGGCAGATGCTGTTGAAGTTGCTAAATGTTGCCGTGACTATGGCACCTTATTTGAAATTGACGCGCGCAAAACTCAGCTAACGGATGAAGAGTGGGTTAAAGTTTTTGAAACGGGCGTAAAATTTATAATAAGTAGTGACGCTCATATAGCAAGCAACGTAGGAAACGTTGAAAGCGTTTTAAAAGTTGTAAAACGTTTAAATTTAAACGAAGAACAAATAGTAAACTTAAACGGCAAAACTCCCGTTTTATCACGTTTTGCCGAATATAAAAATAATCTTTAAGGACAAGCCTTATTAAAGTTATGCAAAAAGTTTCATTTTCTGAACAAGTTAAAAGTCAAGTATTAAAAAATAGTTTTGAGCAATCTTGCTGTAAAATATCCGCGCTATCTGCTTTCGTGCGCGGGGCGGGTACGCTTTGCGTTGAAAACGGGCTTTTAGGCTTTGAAGTGGTTACGGAAAATAAACTGGCTTGTTCATATTTTAACGATATAATAGAAAGCGTATACGGCGAAACGGCAAAAATATCAACTATAAACGATAAATTAACAAAACGCACCAAATATATTTTAAGGCTTATAAGCAATAACTCTTTCAACGTTTTGGCGGATTTAGGTATAGTTGAAAGCACTTCAAACGGCACTACCGTAAACCTTTCAATAGACAAATATTTAATAGAAAATCAATGTTGTAAAAAAGCGTACATTATAGGTGCGTTTATAGGTAGCGGGAGCGTAACCGTGCCAATAGCAAATGCAAAAACGCAAACGCGCTATCATTTAGAATTTGTTTTTTCCAACTATCAAACGGCGCAAGATTTTGCAGTTTTAATGTCTAATTTAGATTTTATTCCTAGGCAAATAGAGCGTAAAGAAAGCCACGTTGTATACTTTAAAAATAGGCAAGAAGTATGCGATTTACTCTTTTTTATGGGCGCCAAAAAAAGTTATTTTGACGTTAGCAACTTAATGATTGAAAAAGACATTAGAAACGAAACGAATAGGCGTATTAACTGTGAAATGGCAAATATGGAAAAGCAAATTAACGCATCGCTTAACAGCATTGCAAGTATAAACGCTATAGAAGAAAGCGTTGGGCTTGACGTGTTGCCATTGCCATTAAAAACGGTTGCTTTAATGCGTAAAGAGCATCAAGATGCAACGCTTAGCGAACTTGCTTCAATTTTAAACGTTAGTAAAAGTTGTTTAAACCACAGACTTAGAAAAATTGCGGAAATAGCAAAAAATTTATAAAAAATTATGAACCTTTTAAAAGATAGTAAAATTTTAATAGACAGGCTAAATTCTTGCGGGTATGAAGCGTACGCCGTAGGTGGTGCCGTGCGCGATTTTTTAATGGGTGTTACTAATAGTGATATTGACCTTGCAACTTCTGCAACTCCCAATGAAATGCTTGAAGTTTTTAAAGACTACAAAGTTATTTTAACGGGAATTAAACACGGAACGGTAACCGTTGTGTTAAACGGCAAAAATTACGAAATTACAACGTTTAGAAAAGAGGGCGGATATTTAGATAATAGGCACCCTAATTCAGTAGAGTATATAACCAATTTAAAAGAGGATTTAAAACGCCGTGATTTTACTATTAACGCTATGGCGTATAGTCAAAAAGATGGGGTTATTGATATATTTGACGGCAAAAAAGACTTGGAAAATAAAGTTATAAGGGCGGTAGGAAACCCCGACGTGCGCTTTAAAGAAGACGCTTTAAGAATACTTCGTGCATTAAGGTTTTCATCAACTTTAAACTTTAAAATAGAAGAAGAAACTGCAAAGGCAATAATTAAAAACGCTCATTTACTTAAAAACGTTGCCGTAGAGCGCATTTATAATGAAACGTGCGGAATTTTATGTGGTAGTGGCGTTGAAGAAGTTTTAATAAAATTTAAAGAAGTGTTTTTTGTGATAATTCCCGAGCTTAAAAAGTGCGATGGATTTTTGCAAAAGAGCAAATACCACGCCTACGACGTTTACACTCATATTGTAAAAAGCGTAGCCTTATCACAAAGTGATTTAATTGTTAGGTGGGCGCTTCTTTTACACGATATAGAAAAGCCTAATTGCTTTAGTATTTCTAGTGACGGAGCGGGGCATTTCTACGGTCATCAAGTAAAGAGTAGCAAAACGGCGGAATATATTTTAAGGCGTTTAAAAGCCGACAATAAAACTATAGCTATAGTTTCTAAGTTAATATACTTGCACGATACAAAAACGGAAGTTTCACGCGCTCAAGTAAAAAGGCATATGGCTAAATATGGCAGTGAATTTTTAGCCTACTTAACTAAAGTTAGAATAGGCGACGCTCTTTCTCACGCCGAGCCTTACGTTGAAAATAGGGTAAAAAGTGCAACTAAGTATATTATGCAAGTTGAAGACGTATTAAAAAAGGGCGAGTGTTATAGTTTAAAGCAACTTGCAGTTAATGGTTTTGACGTACAAAAGGCGGGCTTTAAAGGGGAGAATATTAGCAAAAAATTAAACTATTTGCTTGATGCGGTTATAGATGGAAAGGTGGAAAACAATAAGGCAAGGTTAGTGGAGTATCTTAATGAAAAGTGATATTTTAAAGCAAAAAATAGCGCTACTTCCTAAAGAACCGGGCGTTTACGTAATGCTTGATAAAGATGAAAAAGTTATTTACGTAGGCAAAGCTAAAGTTTTAAAAAATAGGGTTACTCAATACTTTCAAAATAGTTATAAAACTCAAAAAGTTATGGCTATGGTAAACAATATTGAGGACTTTTATTACGTTTTAACTAATACGGAAAAAGACGCGCTCTCGCTTGAAAATAATTTAATAAAAAAATACAAGCCAAAATATAACATATTGCTTAAAGATGATAAAAGTTACCCTTATATTAGGGTAGATTTAAAGGAAGATTTACCACGCTTTACAATTGTTAGAAAAGTTAAAAAAGACGGCGCAAAATATTTTGGCCCGTATATGCTTGGCGTTAAAGCAAGCGATATTTTATCAACGTTAAACGAAGCTTTTAAACTTCGCCCTTGTGCGCATAAATTAAGCAAAAACAAAGTAAAAAAAGAGTGTCTTAACTATCATTTGGGGTTGTGTTTAGCACCGTGCTCTAAAAAATGTGGACATCAAGAATACTTATTAAACGTAAAAGGCGCAATAGAATTTTTAAACGGAAATACCGATAGCGTAGAGCAAATTTTAACTCAAAAAATGACGGCGTACGCCGAAAATTTAGAGTTTGAAAAAGCCACGTTATGCCGTGACCGCTTAAAAATGATTGAAAGTTTAAAAGACAAAAAAATTACTTCTTTAAGTAGGCTTTTAACGTGTGACGTACTTTTTGTTGCAAGTGATGGAATTTACGCTTCAGTAAACGTTTTATTTATTCGTAGCGGTAGAACAACTGCAGTTAAAAACTATACTGCGGAAACGCTTTCTCAAGGCGATAGCGATAAAATAGAAGAATTTATAAACAGGTTTTATAGCGAAAATAACGATATTCCCGATGAGTTAATTATTGAAAATTGCGGTGTTGACGTAAGTTTATTAAGCAGTTATTTAACGTCACTTAAAGGCAAAAAGGTTAGCGTTATAACCCCTGAAAAAGGCGTAAAAAGGCAACTACTTGACCTTGCTAAAAAGAACGCGCAAGACTATTTAGATAGGCAAATAGATAAAGTTAAACACAAAGATGATATGACAAAAATTGCTTGCGAGCGCTTAATGGAAATTTTAAATTTAAAAAATTATCCAAAGCGTATGGAGTGTTTTGATATATCTCACATAAGCGGTGTTGATAAAGTTGGCTCTATGGTGGTGTTTATTGACGGCGAGCCTTGTAAAACCGAGTATAGGCGCTTTAAAATTAAAACGGTTCAAGGAAACGACGATTACGCTTCAATGCACGAAGTTTTAAAGCGTAGGTTAATGCGTTTAAGTGACGGCGATGAAAAGTTTAGTTTGCCAGACTTAGTCGTTATTGACGGCGGTAAAGGGCAACTTAATGCGGTTAAGCAATTATTTTTAGAATACGCACCGAGTGTAGACGTAATTTCACTTGCGGAAAGGCTTGAAGAAATTTTTGTGGTTGATAGCAAAAATTCAATAGTTTTGCCTAAAACGGACTATTGCTTAAAAATGTTACAGCGCTTGCGTGACGAGGCGCACCGCTTTGCAATAACGTTTAATAGAAATTTAAGAAACAAGCACTCGCTTAACTCAACGCTTTTAAAAATTGACGGCATAGGCAAAGAAAAGCGAAACGCCTTAATGAACGCTTTTAAAGATTTGCCGTCTATAAAAAATGCTAGTGTTGAAGAAATAGCAACCGTGCAAGGAATTGGCGTTAAACTTGCAACAAAAATAAAGGAGTTACTAAAAGATGAAATCCAAGAATAACGTTTTTAATACTGAAAAAGTTGACCTTAACCTTCACGATGAAACAGTTTTAGTAAAAAGTTTTGCGGAATCGCTCAATTTAGAAATTGCGTATGAAGGTAGAAAAGAAATAACGCTTAATTCAATATGCGTAGCAAGGCCAGGGCTTCAATTAACGGGTTATTTTACGCATTTTAGCCATAACAGAGTTCAAGTTATAGGTAGGGCGGAACATGAATATTTAAAAGCAATGAAGGAAGAAGAAAGGGATAAGAATTTAGACGAGTTGTTTAAAAGAAATATTCCTTGCATAATTATTGCTAACGACTTGTCCGTTCCAAAATCTCTTTTAAAATATGCGCAAAAATACGAGTGCCCTGTTTTATTATCTAAACAAATAAGTGCCGTTATAGTTCACGAACTTATAAATTATCAAAGCGAACTTTTATCGCCTACGCAAGTAGTTCACGCCGTTTTAGTTGAAGTTTACGGCATAGGCGTTTTAATTACGGGTAACGCAGGTATTGGTAAGAGTGAAACTGCACTTGAACTTATTACACGTGGTCACCGCTTAGTTGCAGACGACTCCGTAGTAGTTAAAAATATTGGCGAAAGTTTAATAGGTAAATCTCCAAATAATATTCAATTTTACTTAGAAGTAAGGGGTTTAGGTATTATAAACGTTCAAAAAACGTATGGTCCTGGTTCGGTAAGGCTTTCTAAAACGGTTGATATGGTTGTTGAACTTGTTGATTGGGACGAAAAGCGTGAATATAATAGGCTTGGAACTAAGCAATACGAAGAAATTTTAGGCATTCAACTTCCTAAAATTACAATGCCTGTAAAACCAGGTAGAAATATTCCTGTAATTATAGAAACTGCCGCAAGAAAATATCGTTTAGACGAGTCTGGTTACGATGCAACGGCAGAACTTATAGCAAAAGTGTTTCCTAACGAAAAGAAAGATTAAATAAGTGCGGAAACAACAAAGCCAAAATTGTTTATAAGCGCTAAAATAATTAGATAAACGTTTAAAACTATAAGCAAAGGCATTAAAACCATTAACGGCAAGTTTTGCAAGCGGAAAGATAGTGTAAACATTGCTATATATACGCCAAGCGCTCCGCCCAAAAGCCCTGCAACGAATAGTTTAGAATCTCTAACCGAACTTTTTAAATGTTCTTCCATTTGCTTTTTTTGAGTTAATATTAGCATATAAGAGTAAACGTTTATTGCAATTACGTAAGTTATAAGCGCAATTCTTAAAAAAATTAGCATACTTAAAGTATGCTTAAATGTTAAAAAATTATGTTTTTACCAGTATCTAAAAAAGAAACGGGCAACCAAGTTTTAGATTTTGTTCTAATTTCTTGCGATGCGTACGTTGACCATCCAACTTACGGCCACGCCGTAATTTCACGCCTTGTTGAAAGCGAGGGATTTACAATAGGAATTATTCCGCAACCTTTAGTTGATGAAGATTTCTATGCTTTTCCCGTGCCTAAAATTGCGTATTTAGTAAGTGGTGGCGTTGTTGATAGTATGGTTAACAACTATACCGTTGCAAAAAAAAGGCGTGATGAAGACGTGTATTCGCCAAAAAGCAAAGAAGGCAAGCGCCCTGATAGGCAAGTTACCGTTTACACTCAAACGCTTAAAAGGCTGTTTCCTAATAGTTTTGTTATAATTGGCGGTATTGAAGCGTCGCTTCGCCGTTTTAGCCACTACGATTATTGGGCGGACAAGATTATGCCGTCTATTTTAACTGATAGCGGTGCAGATATGCTTATTTACGGCATGGGCGAAAACGCTTTTTGGGATATATGTAAAATGCTTAAAAAAGGCGTTCCTATCTCTAAAATAAAGGACGTAAACGGAACGGCACTCCGCTTTCCTAAGGAAAAGCAAGAAGATTTTATTAAAAAAGGCTACGTAAAACTTCCGTCTTATAGCGATATTATAAAAGATAAAATCAACTACGCAAAATCGTTTAAAGAAGAAAGTAGAAATACCGATGCTAGAAATGCAAGCGTACTTTTTCAAGAGCAAAACGACGGGCAATTAGTGCTTCAAAATAAGCCTGCTTATCCGCTAAGTACGGAGCAAATGGACAAGGTTTATTCCTTTAACTATATGCGCACTTACCACCCAATGTATGAAAGTGAGGGCGGTATAAGGTCTATTAGCGAAGTTAAGTTTTCCGTAACAAGCCACCGCGGTTGCTTTGGCAGTTGTTCGTTTTGTGCAATAAACTACCACCAAGGTAGAGCAATTCAAACGCGCAGTGATGAAAGTATTTTAAATGAAATAGAACTTTTAACAAAAGATAAAGATTTTAAAGGCTACATACACGACCTTTCAGGGCCGTCCGCTAATTTTAGAAAGCCAAGTTGCAAGTACCAAGAAAAGTGCGGTGTTTGTAAAGACCGCTACTGCATTGGTTCTACGCCTTGTAAAAATTTAGAAGTTGACCACTCTAATTTATTGAATTTGCTTAGAAAAGCAAGGGCTATTACAGGCGTTAAAAAAGTGTTTATAAGAAGCGGTATTCGTTACGACTATATAATGTATGATAAAAACGTTTCCGTTTTAAACGAACTTGTAAAACATCATATAAGCGGTCAACTTAAAGTTGCGCCGGAGCATATGGCGGATAACGTTTTAAAAATTATGAACAAGCCATCTTTTAAGGTGTATAAAGAGTTCGCAAAAAGATACGAGCAAATTAACTTAAAGGAAGGTAAAAAGCAGTTTTTAGTTCCATATTTAATATCTTCGCACCCAGGTTGCACGATAAACGACGCTATTGAATTAACCGAGTATTTAAAAAGCATAAATTATATGCCAATGCAAGTGCAAGATTTTTATCCAACTCCGTCAACGCGTTCAACTTGTATGTATTACACGGGCGTTGACCCAGACACGCTTAAAAGCGTGTTCGTGCCTACGTCTCCTATAGAAAAACGTATGCAACGTGCACTTTTGCAGTATAGATTGCCACAAAATAAGGAAACTATTAAAAAGGCGTACGTTTTAGCAGGAATTGAAAAGGGAGTAAGTGGGCAAAATAAAGGTGCAAATAAAACAAAAGTTAAACCTACTCAAACGTATATAGGCTTTGATAAAAAAGGGGTATATCACAACAAATTGTCTAATAGCAAGCGTAAAAATACAAAATAAGGTATATTTTTAATAAAAAAAGCAAATTTATGCTTGCAAAATTATATAAATATGTTAAAATTATAAAAAAGGCTTTTGAGGTATATATATTATGAAATGTATGTATTGCGGTTGTGTAGAAAGCAAAGTTATAGATTCGCGTTCTACAGATGAAAACACTATGATACGCCGTAGGCGTGAATGTATTAAATGCGGTAGGCGTTTTACCACTTACGAAACTGTTGAAACTACGCCCGTTTTAGTAATTAAAAGCGGTGGTAATCGCGAAGTGTTTGACCCAAGCAAAATTAAAAGTGGTATTATTAAAGCGTGTGAAAAGCGCCCTGTTCCTATGTTTAAAATTGACAAACTTGTTGAGGACGTGCAAAAGCAAGTTTATAATACTTTAGACCAAGAAGTTACGTCTAAGGAAATTGGCGAAATGGTTATGAACGGGCTTAAGGAAATTGACGAAGTTGCATACGTAAGGTTCGCTTCCGTATATCGCTCGTTTAAAGATATTTCCACGTTTATGCGCGAACTTGAAAAGTTGGCAAAAGGATGATTTTATGACTAGAAGAGAAAAAAGAGAATTAGAAAAAAAGCAACAAGAGAATAAATCAAAAGAGTGGTTTTCAAAAGCGTTGGCATTTTTTAAAAAGCCAATGTTTATAAAAGTTTCAGCGGTAGTGCTTGCATCTATAGTGTTTTTAGTTTCTGCAGGATTTTTTGTAGATTCGTTTGCACCAGCAAACCCAAAATGCTATCATAGATGGGTGTTGTCTGCATTTAACGGCTCATATAACGCTAAAGGCAAGCCACAAACTTATATGCAACTTGAAACTCAAGCAAATATTGAAAATGGCAAGAGTGCGATAACTTATCTTTGGGCACAAACTTCCGTAACTAACGGCGCGGGCATTAAAGAAATTTGGATAAACGTTTCCGACCTTTATGAAGAAGAAGTTAAAGTTAAAATTGGCACTGGTAAAAGTGAATCTGGCTCTACGTTTTTAAAAGAGTATTCCTTAACTAAGAGCATTGTTAAAAAGAGTAGTGACGGCTGGATTAAAATTTACGATTGTGGTCAAAAGGAAGATGAAGGCAAAGATGGTTTTGATAAGGTTCATACAAGCAATATAAACCCAACTTTCCGCGTAGGTTTTGATAGGCAAATAAGAGTGCGTGAAATTGCTTTCGTGGGAAGAAAGGGCAATGGCGTTCTTATTAAAGATTTTGGCGTTGCTATGGATGACGACAAGTCAACGCCTAGCGCAAATACTGAAAGTGAAGTTTATAAAGCCTTTGATGAGCAAACAACTTTCCCATTCTACGTAGAAGAAGAATTCTAATTTTACAATAGACAAAAAAGAGTACAAATTTACAAAATGTACTCTTTTTTTATTGTCTTTTTATTGTAAAATTTAGCGTAATGCAAGTGTATGTTGAATATGTTATTATAGACAATTTAATAATAGATTTTTTACTTTTAAAACTTTCAACAAAAACGGTGCAAGTGCGTTCAACTTTTTTTAGGCTAAGCATTTCTTCATTAATAGGTACTTGCGTTGCGGTAATTATGCCACTTTTTACAATAAATAGTATATTGCAAATAATAATTAAAATTTTGCTTGCTTTCGTTATGTGTTTAATTAGTGCTAAAACAGACAACTTAAAAAAGCATTTTTTAAACGTTTGTTTTTTTGTTTTATATACCTTTTTATTAGGTGGCTCAATCATCGCTTTATTTTATTTAGCAGGCGTTGATTATAAAGTGTATTTTACGCTTAATTACAATGCGTTTATGCCTATAGGCATAACTATTTTACTTGCGTATTTATTATACTTATTGCTATGTAGAGTTATAAAAAGTTTAATAACTATAAAAAATACGTGTTCTTTTGTTAGAAAGTGTGCCGTGGTTATAAACGACAAAAAATTTATTGTAACGGGCTACGTTGATAGCGGGAATTTGCTTTATGATAACACTTACAATTTGCCTATTATTATAGCCTCAAAAAACCTTTCAAAAAAACTATTTAGCGATGATTTGAAAGTTAAAAAGAACGGAGTTATTAAATATCAAACTGCAAGCGGAGAAGGGGATATGCAGGTGTACGTTTTAGATAAATTATTAATATATAACGGTGTGCAAGTAAACGTTATTAAAAACGTTTTAATAGGTAAAAGCGAGCAAAATTTTTATGGCGGAGAGTGTGATTTATTGCTTCATCCGTCACTTATATAAGGTGGTAAAATGAAATTAATACATAAAATAAAACTGCTTATAAAAAAGTTGTTTAAAATTGAAAACGAACTATATTACTTAAGTGGTGGCGAAATACTACCTAAAGCATACACTTCAAAAGAAGAAGAGCAAAAAATTCAAGAACTTTTAAGCGGTAAAAGTGGCGTAAAGCATCAACTTATAGAGCACAATTTGCGTTTAGTTGTGTATATAGCGCGCAAATTTGATAATACGGGTGTTGATTTAGACGACCTTATTTCCGTTGGAACAATAGGTTTAATTAAGGCGGTAAACACTTTTAATTCTAGTAAAAATATAAAACTTGCAACGTACGCTTCACGCTGTATTGAAAACGAAATTTTAATGCATTTAAGGAAAGTTTCTAAACTAAAGGGCGAAATATCTCTTGACGAGCCTTTAAACGTTGATTACGAAGGCAACAAACTGCTTTTATGCGACATTTTAGGTACAGACCCCGATATGGTATATAAAAAGAGCGAAGAGAGTGCCGAGCAAAAAATTTTAAGGCAAGCATTAAGCAAATTGACCGAGCGTGAAAAGCAAATTATGGCTTTGCGCTTTGGGCTTGACGGCGAGGAAGAACTTACGCAAAAGGAAGTTGCAGATATGCTTTCAATATCACAATCGTATATTTCGCGTCTTGAAAAAAAGATAGTGGAAAGGCTTAAAAAAGAATTTAAAAAACTTGGAATTTAAGTTTTAAAATGCTTAAGGGTATTGACTTATTTTTAATGGTAGAATATAATTATTTTACAAAGTAAAAAACAAAGGAAGTTTTTATGGCTAATTATAAGATTATTGACTTTCATACTCATCCGTTTATAGATGATAAAACTAATATTTGTAGATACGTTAGTTCTTCAAATATGAGCGTTGAAAATACTAAAAAAGATTTACAAGCGCTAGGTGTTGAAAAAATTTGCGGTTCTGTTATAAAAACTCTTGGCGGTCCCGTTGGCGAAATTTTTAACGTAGAGTGGAGTAAAGTTAAAGAACTTAACGATATAGCCTTAAAATTGAAAGAAATTTACGGCGATTTTTATATGCCAGGCTTTCACGTTCATCCTTTCCACGTTAAAGAATCTATTTTAGAAATAGAAAGAATGAATAAGTTAGGCGTTAAAATTATAGGCGAACTCGTTGCGTATATGCAAGGCTGGAACGACTATGGCTCAAAAGAGATGACGGAAATTTTAGAGTGTGCAGAGCATTATAATATGATTGTAAGTTTTCACGGCGCGGGCGGAGATTTTAGGCTTGACGGCATGGATAAAATGGTAAAGCGTTTTAAAAATCTTAAAATTGTTGGCGCACATCCAAATAACGGCGAAATTTTACAGCGCCATTTAAACCGCTTTGAGTATAGTGACAACTACTTTGTTGACTTGTCTGGCGGTGGCATGAGTAGTCACGGCACGGTAAGGTATTTAATAGATAAAGCGGGAAAGGAAAAAATCCTTTTTGGTTCGGACTATCCAACGTGCAATATCGGTATGTTTATTGGCGGAATTACTAACGACTTTTTACTTAGTGAAGACGAAAAAGAACATATTTTATATAAAAACGCAAAAAAATTACTTCAAATTTAAGAGAGAGCATATGAAAAAGCAAAAACTTACTAACGAGCAAATTATAAAACTTAAAAAAACTAAAAAACCGCCGTACCTTATATACAACGTTCTTGGCGGAATTTGGAAACTACTATTTTTTAAAAAATACGGCGTTAGCGTAAAATTTAACTACGATTTTAGAAAGGAAAAAGGGCCTTACTTCTTTTTTAGTAACCATACTTCGCGCCTTGACTATATTTTCGTTGGCGTTCCGCTTCTTCCAAACACGTACAACTTCGTTGCGGGGCATAACGAGTTTTACAGGTCGCATTTAAAAGGCGTTTTTAACCTATTAAACGTTATTCCTAAAAAGAATTTCACGCCCGATAGTTATACTTTAAAAGAAATTAGCCGTATTATAAAAAACAACGGCAAAATCATACTTTTCCCAGAAGGTATGAACTCTATTGCGGGTATGAACCAACCCGTTGCAATAGGAACGGGCAAACTCGTTAAACACTTTAAAATTCCCGTATATTATTCCGTAATTTCCGGCGGGTATATGACCACGCCTAAATACGCCGAAGACGAAAGGTTTGGAAAGGTAGAAGTTGTTTTTGACAAATTGTTTAGTGCGGAAGATATAGAAAAATTATCGCCAGAAGAAATTGAAGATATTATAAACGAAAAATTATATCACGACGATTTTGCTTGGAACGCTCAAAGAAAAATTCGTTATAAAAACGATGGAAATATTGCAAAAAATATGCACCACTTGCTATTTTGGTGCCCTAAATGCAACTCGCAATTTTCAATGGTAGGCGAAAAAGACAAAATTTACTGTACTTCTTGTAAAAACGGCGCTACGCTTGACGATACGTACACTCTTTTACCGTTTGACGAAAACTGCGTTATTCCAAGCACCGTTAGCGCTTGGTTTAACGAGCAAAGGGAACTTATTAAAAACGAAGTTAAAGACCCTAACTTTTCGTTTAGCGCAAAAGTTAAACTCGGCGTTTTGCCACAGCACGGGCCGTTGACGGATGGTAAAACTTCTTTAATAGTAGGCGAAGGCGTTGCTAAAATTGACAGAAGCGGTTTTAGTTTTGCTGGCACGAAAGACGGTAAAGAATACTCCTTTTTTATAAAGAGTAGCGACGTGCCAACTTATGGTATGTGCACGGACATGTCGCGCTTTTACACGTTCATAGACGGAAATTTCGTTGAATTTTACCCTTACGAGCCTTGCGTTGAAAAGTTCTTTTTAGCAACCGAAGAAATTCACCGCTTAAATGGTGGAAGGTGGCAAGATTTTAAATTTAAAAAATAATGGCGATTTTAAAATATTAGTCAAATTTTTGTTTCGTTGCCAAAACAATAATTAAAAGCCTTGTAAATGCAAGGCTTTTTGTATACTTAATTATTAAACTATACAAAAGTAAATTTAACGCTACTTTTTTTACTTTACAAAATTGCGTTAAATATATATAATAAAATATATGTTAAAAGTAAAGAGCGTTCAAAAAAACGGAATAGGCTATGAAATTGGCATTAAAAAAGGCGACCAAATAACCAAGTTCAACGGCTTTGAAGTTAAAGATATTTTAGATTATTTGTATTACGATAGTTTAGAATTTTTTACTATAGAAGTTTTAGATGGTAATGGTATTTTATCTACTGCTGAAGTTGAAAAGGACGAGGGCGAAAGTTTAGGCTTAACTTTTGTTAGTGACGGGTTAGAAATTAAAAACTGCCATAACAAATGTATTTTCTGCTTCGTGGACCAAATGCCAAAAGGTATGCGTCCGTCTTTATACGTTAAAGACGATGACTATCGCCAAAGCTTTTTGCGTGGAAATTTTGTTACGCTTACTAATTTAACAGAAGATGATATTGAAAGAATTATACGCCTTCATTTAAGTCCGCTTTACATTTCCGTTCACGTAACTGACGTGGAAACTCGCAAAAAAATGCTCAACAACCGCTTTGCGGGCGACATATTAGAAAAACTTAAAAAACTTGCAGACGGCAAAATTGTTATGGAAACGCAAGTCGTTTTAGTTCCCAACGTCAACGACGGAGCATTACTTGAAAAAACCATTTTAGATTTACATAGTTTAAGCCCTTACGTTAAATCCGTTGCCGTTGTGCCTTGCGGAATTACGGCTCATAGAGACGGGCTTTATAAAATTGAAAATGCAAGTAAAGGATATTGTAAATGCGTTATAGAGCAAGTAAGGCTTATTAACCATAAACTTAATTCAAACTTTGTGGTTTTGGGCGATGAGTTTTATTTTAAGGCGGGCATAAGCGTTGAAGATGCTAGCCATTACGGCGATTTTTCGCAACTTGGCAACGGCGTTGGAACTACCGCAAAATTTGAAAAAGAATTAAATGCTTGTTTAAAACAAAAAAAGCATAAGGCAAAATATTTGGTAGTTTGTGGCGAAAGTGCGTCAAGTTTTATTAAAAGTAAAATAGAAGACGTTAAAAATTACGTTTTAGGTTTAGAAGCGGACGTTTTATCCGTTCAAAACGATTTTTTTGGCAAAACCGTAAACTGCACGGGGCTTTTGACGGGCGGAGATATTTTAAAAAACGCCGTTAAAGTTATTGATGGTTACGACGCTTTAATTTTGCCAGACGTTTGCTTGAAGCAAGGCGAAGACGTTTTTTTAGATGATGTTACGATTAAAGAATTTAGAAAATTATTAAATAAAAAAATAATTATTACGCTTGGCAGTGGTCAAAGTTTTTTTGACGCGTTAAGCGGTGGAAATAATGTAAGGAAAGTATTATGAGTAAACCAATAGTTGCCGTAGTTGGCAGGCCAAACGTAGGAAAATCCACGTTTTTTAATAAGGTTACGGGCAAAAAAATCTCTATTGTAGAAGATATGCCCGGCGTTACGCGTGATAGAATTTATTGTGACGCTGAATGGTGTGGCAAGGAATTTACTTTAATTGATACGGGTGGTATTGAACTTAAATCGCAAGATGAAATGTGGGTGCACATTAAAAAGCAAGCGGAAATAGCAATAGAAACTGCAGACGTTATCATTTTTATGTGCGATATAAAAGGCGGGTTAACCGCTGCCGATAGTGACGTTGCCACAATTTTAAGAAAATCCAATAAGCCTATAGTTTTAGCAGTTAATAAGCTTGACAACTATAACGAAATGCTTTTAATGGAATATTACGAGCTTGGTTTAGGCGTGCCTTTTGGAATTTCTTGCGAGCAAGGCAAAGGTCTTGGCGATTTGCTTGATGAAGTTTGTTCAAACTTTGAAAGCATTGATACGCAAGAGGAAAGCGAGTGTTTAAAAATAGCAATAGTAGGTAAGCCAAATGCTGGCAAATCAAGTTTAACAAATAGGCTACTTGGCTACGATAGAACTATAGTTTCTAACGTTGCAGGCACTACGCGTGACGCTATTGATACGCCTTTTGAATATAATGGTCAAAAATATATTTTAATTGATACCGCAGGTATTAGAAAGAAGAAAGCCGTTAATGAAGACGTTGAGTATTATAGCGTTGTTCGTGCTTTAGGTGCAATTCGTAGAGCGGACGTGTGCCTTGCAGTTATTGACAGCGTTGAAGGTTTAACTGAGCAAGACGTTAAAATTTTAGGATATATTCACGAACAAGGCAAGCCTTCTCTCGTAATTATGAACAAGTGGGACGCTGTTGAAAAAGACGCATATACCGTTGAAGAGTTTAAAAAGAAGCTTAATTGCGACCTCGCTTTTATGGACTATTTCAAAGCGCTTTTCATTTCTGCAAAAACGGGTCAAAGAACGGAAAAGATTTTTGGTGCTGTTAACGAAGTTTATCAAAACAGCCAAAAACGTATTACAACCGGTATGCTTAACGACGTTATTAACGATGCGGTTAGAGCAACGGAGCCTCCTACTAAAAATGGCAGAAGGTTAAAAATTTACTATGCCGTTCAAGACGGGGTTTGTCCGCCAACGTTCGTAATATTTGTAAACGCTCAAGATTTAATGCACTTTAGTTACAAGCGCTTTTTAGAAAACACTTTAAGAAATACTTTTGATTTTACAGGTACACCGATAAGAATTTTTGTAAGGGAAAAGACGGAGGACTAATTTTAGATGCAAGAACTTTCTTTATCTTATGCGTGGTGGCAATTTTTACTCTTAGCATTAGGCTCATACCTACTTGGCAGTGTAAATTTTGCCGTTATAATTTCTAAACTAAAGCATAAAGATATTCGTACTGCGGGCAGTGGTAATCCAGGTACGTTAAATATGAGCCGAACTTTTGGTTTAGGTATTGGAATTTTAACTTTAGTTTTAGATATGGTTAAAGGTGCTATTCCAGCGCTTGCAGGATGGTATATATATACAAACTTCATTTTTAAAGGTACGGAATTAAGCGTTTCAATGTTAACGCAAGTTATGTGTGGTTTTTTTGCAGTACTCGGCCACGTTTTTCCTATATTTATGAAGTTTAAAGGCGGTAAAGGCATTGCTACAACAATAGGCGTTTTTGCCGTTTGTAATTGGAAAGTTGCAATAATTAGTGGCGTTATAGCAATAGCGTTTATACTTTTTACGGAAATTGGCTCAATGGGCTCGTTTATAGCAACAACTCCAGGCGCAATATCTGCGTGTTTTTACGTTTATACAAGGTACATAGCAGTGCAATCTATAACAGTAGCCAAAGTTTTAGTTGCAGGGTTTAGCAATTTATTTATAGTTTTAATAATAATTTTAACTTGGTATGCTCACCGCAAAAATATTGAGCGTTTAATTGCCGGGGAAGAGCATCCTACTAATTGGCTTCAAATGATACGTGAGTCAATTATAAAGAAAAGGTTGAAAAATAAAAAAAACGAACAAACAGATAAAAAATAAATTAAATAATATCATAATTCAAATTTTCCTTCCATATACTTTATTAGAATATGGGAGGAATTTTTTATGGAAAAGTTCGATATCTATAAGGACATCGCCAAACGGACGAACGGCGACATTTATATAGGTGTTGTAGGACCTGTTAGAACGGGAAAGTCGGCGTTCATCACAAAGTTAATGGACCTTATGGTAACGCCCAATATTTTAAGCAAAACTAAACGCTTGATAGCAATAGATGAAATGCCACAATCAGGCGAGGGTAAAACTATTACGACCACAGAGCCAAAATTCGTTCCGGGCGAGGCGGTTAAAATTTCAATTAAGGGCAAGGCTCAAGCAAAAGTTAGAATTATTGATTGCGTTGGCTTTATGGTTGACGGCGCTATTGGGGATACTGAAAACGGAGAGCCTCGCCTTGTAAAAACTCCGTGGAAAAAGGAAGCAATGCCTTTTGAAGAAGCCGCGAGTTACGGCACGGAAAAGGTTATTAGTGAACACTCAACCGTTGGTATTTTGGTTACTACGGACGGCTCAATTTCTTCTATTCCACGCAGTAGTTACGAAAGGGCGGAGGAAAAGGCGGTAAACAAACTTAAAGAGTGCAAAAAGCCGTTTATTATAGTTTTAAACTGCAAAGAGCCAAATAGCCCAAATTCGCAACTTTTAGCAGATGAAATCTCTAAAAAATACGGCGTAAAAGTTTTGTGCTTAAACGTTTTAGAATTAGACGAAGATAAAACTTCTAGCATTTTAGAAAATTTACTTATGGAATTTCCACTTCGCTCGTTTGATGTTAAACTTCCTAAATGGATGCAAGTTTTACCGCCAACGTGTGAAATTATTACAAGTGTAATTTCGTCAATTAAAAACGTTTGTCAAGTGACTGAAAAAATGAAAGATTATTCATTAATTGAAGAAGCACTTTTAAGCGTTGATGGAATTAAAGCGTTAAAAAGCCGTGCTATTAATCTTGGAGAGGGCAAGGCGGAATACTCGTTAGAGTGTGAAAACGGCTTGTTTTATAAACTTATATCCGACCTTTGTGGCGAAGACGTTGAAGATGAGTTTAAACTTATTAGTTACGTTAAAAACTTAAAGACTGCAAAAGACAATTACAAAAAATTAAAAGACGCACTAGAGCAAGTTAAAGATAACGGCTACGGCATAGTTATACCAGAGCAATGCGATATGAAACTTTGCAAGCCGGAAGTTGTTAGGCAAGGTGGTAGATACGGCGTTAAAATCAAGGCGGATACGTCCTGTATGCATTTGTTAAGCATTAACGTTGATGCGGAAGTTTCGCCTATATCCGGCACTAAAAAGCAGTGTGGAGATTTTGCTAATTTCTTACAAGAAGAGTATGAAAAATGCCCGGAAAACGTGTGGAAAACAAACGTGTTTGGCAAGCCTTTATACACTCTTATTAGCGAAGAAATTGTAAATAAAATTGGTTGTATGAAGGAGCAAACTAAGGCTAAAATGCGTAAAACCGTTACAAGAATTGTAAATGAAGGTAGGGGTGGAGTAATTTGCATTTTACTTTAAAATGTTACAAAATATCTTAAAAAATCGTTACTTCTCACCGCTAAAGTGAGAAGTAATTTTTATTTAAAGAATAAAAATATTAAATTGAGTCTTGAAATGTCGTTTCTAAAATAGTATAATATAAATAGCGAATATTCGCTAATAAAATAAATGGAAGGAAAATATATGGATGTAGACAGATTAAGAAACGTAGCACTCATAGGACACGGTGGCGAGGGTAAAACCACTCTTGCCGAAGCAATTTTATTTAATTGCAATGCAATAGATAGACAAGGCAAAGTTGAAGACGGAAACACCGTTATGGACTTTGACTTAGAAGAAATAGCAAAGAAGTCATCAATTAGTTTGGCTTGTGCTCATTGTGAATATAAAGGGTACAAATTCAATTTGATAGACGTTCCAGGTTTTTCTGATTTTGAATGCGAAATGGCTGAAGCTTTAGCAGTATGCGACTCTGCAATTATAGTTGCAGGAGCAAGCGGAAGTTTAACGGTTGGCACGGAAAAAGCTATTGATTATTGCGTTAGTCGCCGTATTCCTGCTATGCTCTTTATCAATGGTCTAGACAAAGATAATTCTAACTTTATAAAGACGGTTGACGCCATAAAGGAAAAGTACGGGCATAAAATTGCGCCTATGATAGTTCCTAATATGGTAGACGGAAAAATGAAAGGCTTTGTAAAAGTTGCGTATGGCGTACTTCGCGATTGGGAAAGAAACGAATACCCTATACCAGACTATTTACAAGAAGCATACGAAGCCGCTAAACTTGCAGTAACCGAAGCCGCTGCGGAAAATGACGAAGCGTTGCTTGACAAGTTCTTTAGTGAAGGCGAACTCTCGCCAGAAGAAATTGAAAGAGGCGTTAAGCTTGGCATAAATTCATGCTCAACTATCACGGTTTTAGGCGGTAGTGCACTTAAAAATCACGGCGTATTCAACTTGATGGATAAAATTATTTCAACTCTTCCAAGTCCAAAAGATGCAGGCTTACAAAAGGCTGTAGTTGACGGCGAAAAGGTTGCTATAGCTCCAGATGAAAACGAACAAACTTTAGTTAGAGTATTTAAAACGGTTGTTGACCCATACGTTGGTAGGCTTAACTACGTTAAAGTAGTTTCCGGCGTGTTAAATTCGGGTGACGTTTTAAAAATTGCAGGCAGTGGCGAAGAAGAAAAGATTGGCGGAATATATCTTGTTAAAGGTAAAAAGCAAGATGCGGTTGAATGTTTGAAAGCAGGAGATATTGGTGCGGTTAATAAACTTAATAACGTTAAAACGGGCGATACTTTATATCAAACTAAGGAGGCTGTATTTAAAGCCTTTGAAGTTCCGCCTGCAACGTATAAGCGTGCCGTTTACGCAGTAAAATCTGGCGAAGAAGACAAGATATTTGCAGGCTTAAACAAACTTAAAGACGAAGATATTTCATTTAAAGTTGAAAAGAATAACGACACGGGCGAAATGATAATTTCGGGCGTTGGAGCAACTCAACTTGAAGTTATTAGAAAGAAACTTAAATCTAAATTTGGCGTAGAAGCGCTTTTAGAAAAACCAAAAATTGCTTATAAAGAAACTATAAGAAAGCAAGCCGAAGGCGAAGGTAAACACAAAAAGCAATCGGGCGGTGCAGGTCAATACGGCCACGTTAAAATTAAATTTGAAAGTGGAGCGGAAGACGGATATTACGAGTTTGTTGACGCGGTTGTTGGCGGTGCTGTTCCAAAATCGTTTATTCCTGCAGTAGATAAAGGCTTGCGTGAAGCTATTAAAGAAGGCGTTTTAGCGGGATATCCTTTAATCAACTTAAAGGCAACGTTATTTGATGGCAGTTCACACCCTGTAGATAGTAAGGAAGTGGCTTTCGTATCCGCTGCTAAACTTGCTTATGCTGAAGGCATAAAAAATGCAGACCCCGTTATTCTAGAGCCTGTTTTAACGGTTACTATAACAGCGCCGGATAGCTATATGGGCGATATTATGGGCGACCTTAACAAGAGGCGTGGTAGAATATTGAGCACTGACCAAGTTGAAGATAAAACTATAATCGTTGCGGAAGTTCCTGAAAGTGAAGTTCTAGAATATTCCGTTGATTTGCGTAGTTTTACGCAAGGTCGTGGCGTATTTACAAGTGAATTTGCAAGGTATGAAGAAGTACCTTATGATGCTCAGCAAAAAATAATTGCACAAGCAAATAAGTAAAAAAAGTGTGGTAAAATGATATTAAATATATGTCCTAACCCTAGTATTGACTGTACTGTTGAGTTAGAACAATTAAACGTAGGTAGGTTAAATAGAATAGCGAATAAAACGGTTACTTATTCTGGTAAAGCGTTAAATTCTGCAATAGGTATAAGCAGGCTCGGTGGCGATAGTTACGCCACCGGCTTTATGTACGAAAATGATGGAAATTTGTTCGTTCAAAGGCTTGATAACGAAGGTGTAAAAAATACTTTTGTGTGGAACAAAGGTAGCGTGCGCATTAACTATAAGGTTGTAGATAAAAGGTCAATGTTAACGGAAATTAACGATATTGGCGAAGAAGTTTCTATTGAAAAACAACGTGAACTTTTATCGCTCGTTTCTAATCTTTCAAAAAACGCTTCCGTAGTAGTTATAAGCGGTTCTTTGCCTAAAGGCGTAGATAATTCTTATTATTCCGACCTATTAAAAGCGGTAAACGTAAGTGCTAAAAAAATAGTTGACACGGAAGGTGAAAAACTCCTTTCTTCTCTTGCGTGTGGCGTATATATGGCAAAACCTAATTTAACTGAACTTGAAGGCGTTATAAAAGCAAAGCTTACAACAAAGCAAGATATGATAAAAGCGTGCCAAAAACTTATTGATTTGGGTTGTCAAAACGTTCTTTTATCACTTGGGCGTGACGGGGCTATTTATACAAACGGCAGTACTTCGTATTATTGTAAAAGTGCGTCCGTAGCGGTTAACTCAACCGTTGGGGCGGGCGATAGTATGGTGGCGGCTGCAAGTTTAATGATAGAAAACGGCGCGGAAGATAAAGAAATTTTAAAAAGTGCCGTTGCTGCGGGTACGGCATCTATAACGACTTCCGGCACTAATTTATTTTTTAGAGATAAGTTTGAAGAAATTTACAGCAAGTTAATTGTAGAAAAAATATAATACTTTGTTAAACAAATGTGAAAAAACCGTAAAATTTTACGGTTTTTTCTATTGCCTATTGCGTTTAATTGACACGTTATATTTTATTTGTTAAAATATAAAAATGAACAAAATTGATTTTTTGAAATTTATAATGCTTAATGCGAGGGTATATGATTAAAAGATTATTAGGCTCTATAAAAGAATATAAAAAAGAATCTATACTAACTCCAATTTTTATAATAATTGAAGTTGCTATGGAGGTTTTAATTCCGCTACTTATAAATTGGTTCGGTGGCTGTTTGCAAAATGGTGATGGCAAGGGTATGCTTATTTACGGCTTGTTAATGGTTTTATCTGCGGGAATTTCGCTTATGGCGGGTATGATTGCAGGCAAAACTTGTGCAAAGGCGGCAACGGGTTTTTCTAAAAACTTAAGGCACGATATGTTCAAAAATATTCAAGGCTTTTCTTTTGCTAATATTGACAAGTTTTCAACTTCGTCACTCGTAACACGTTTAACAACGGACGTTAGCAACGTTCAAATGGCGTTTATGATGATTATTAGAACGGCAATTAGAAGTCCTCTTATGTTTATTTTTTCCGTTGCAATGAGTTTTTACATAAGTCCAACTCTCCCAGCAATTTTCTGCGTGACTATTCCCGTTTTAGCGTTCGGCATAATTTTGATTATCAAAAATGCAATGCCAATTTTTAAAAGGGTGTTTAAAAAATACGATAATTTAAACGAGTCCGTACAAGAAAATATTAAGGGTATGCGTGTTGTAAAGGCGTACGTTAGAGAAGATTATGAAACTAAAAAGTTTAAAGACGTTTCTGGAAACCTTGCAAAAGACTTTATAAAAGCTGAAAAAATACTTGCTTTAAACGGTCCTTTAATGCAATTTTGCTTAAATATTGCGCTTTTATTAATTGCCTTTTTCGGCTCTAAAATTATAATAAACAAAACGCAAAATTTAAACGTTTTCGGTTTAACTAGCTTGCTTACTTATTCGCTTCAAATTTTAATGTCTCTTCAAATGCTTTCAATGATTTTCGTTATGTTAACGCTTTCAGTTGAATCGGCAAGGCGTATAGTTGAAGTATTAGAAGAAAAGAGCACTTTATCTAATAAAGAAAACGCAATTACCACCGTTGAAGACGGTTCTATAGAATTTTCAAACGTTAATTTCAGTTACTATGAAAACGCTGAAAAGAACATTTTAACAAATATCAATTTAAAAATTGAAAGTGGCAAAACGGTTGGTATAATAGGCGGTACGGGCTCGGGCAAAACGTCGCTAGTCAACTTAATTTCAAGGCTTTACGACGTTAGCGAAGGCGAAGTTAAAGTTGGTGGTGTTAACGTTAAAGATTACGATATGGAAGTTTTAAGGAAAGAAGTTGCCGTAGTACTTCAAAAGAACGTTTTATTTAGTGGCACTATTAAGGAAAACTTAAGGTGGGGCGATAAAAACGCCACCGATGAAGAAATGATTGAGGCTTGTAAAATGGCTTGCGCCCACGAATTTATTACGTCTTTCCCAAATGGTTACGATACGTTCATTGAGCAAGGCGGAGCAAACGTTTCGGGCGGGCAAAAGCAAAGGCTTTGCATAGCGCGTGCAATACTTAAAAAGCCAAAAGTTATTATTTTTGACGATTCTACTTCCGCCGTTGATATGAAGACGGACGCAATGCTTCGTAACGCTATAAAAACAGAGCTTCCTTCCGTTACGAAAATTATTGTTGCACAGCGTATAGCTTCCGTTCAAGATGCAGACTTTATAGTTGTTATGGACGGCGGTGAAATTAGCGCCGTTGGCACGCATGACGAGCTTTTAAAAACGAGTACTATTTACCAAGAAGTTTACACTTCTCAACATAAAATGGCAGACTTTGACGAAAATGGAGGTGAAAACTAATGTCTAAAATGAGTAATAGTTTTAAACCCCCTATGGGAAAGGGCTCTATGGGCAAAGGCCCTATAAAAAAAGGCTTAAAGAATTTAGACTTTAAAGCACTTTTAAGAATTTTAAGTATACTTTTTAAAGAGTATAAAGCAAGTTACGTAATAGTGCTTTGTAGCGTTGTTATAAGCGCTATTGCAAGTTCCGTTGGCGGATTATTTTTAAACCAAGTTTATACTGCGCTTGAAAACTTTTTGGCGGGCGCTCCTAAAGGGGAAACTTGGAAAATTATTATAACCGCAATCGTAACGCTAGGTTTTATCTACTTAGTAAATATAATTTTCTCATATACGTTTAACGTTTTGGGTGCAATTTTAACACAACGCTTTTTGCGTGATATGCGTGTAAAACTTTTTTCAAAAATGCAAAAATTGCCAATTAAGTATTTTGATACGCACACTCACGGCGATATTATGAGTACTTATACTAACGATATTGACGCTTTAAGGCAACTCGTATCGCAAAGTATGCCACAATTACTCTCAACAATTATTACGCTTATAACGCTCACGTTTGTTATGATTTATATTAGCGTAATACTTTTCTTAGTTGTAGTGCTCGGCTTGTTATTTATTACGTTTGTAACAAAACTCGTTGGTGGCAATAGTGCCAAGTACTTTATGGCTCAACAACGTGCAGTAGCAAAAACTGAAGGTTATATTGAAGAAAGTATGGTAGGGCAAAAGGTTGTAAAGGTATTTTGCCACGAAGACGAAAGTTTAGAAAAGTTTGATGCGTTAAACGAAGAACTTTTTAACGTTGCAAATAAGGCAAACGCCTTTTCAAACATTTTAATGCCTATCATACACAATATAGGCAACATTTTATACGTTGTAACTGCTTTCTTAGGTGGCGGTATTGTAATATTTAGTCAAGGCACAGGCATTAACGTGAGCTTGCAAAACCTTTTTGAAACGGGTAGCATTATAGGTGTTATGAACATTGCTACGGTAGTATCTTTCTTAGGCTTAGCAAGGCGTTTTGCTAACACTACGGGTATGATTTCTAACCAAATTAACTCTGTTGTTATGGCGGTTGCCGGCTCAAATAGAATTTTTGAACTTTTAGATGAAAAACCTGAAGAAGACAATGGCTACGTAACGCTTGTTAAAGCGGTAAAAGACGAAAATGGCAACTATCAAGAAACGCTTGACCAAAGCGGTATTTGGGTATGGAAACACCCTCATAAAGAAGATGGAAGCGTAACTTATACCGAACTTAAAGGCGACGTTGTTATGGAAGGCGTTGACTTTGGCTATAGGGAAGACCATATAGTACTTCACAACGTTTCTTTATACGCAAAACCTGGTCAAAAAGTTGCCTTTGTTGGTGCAACAGGCGCAGGCAAAACTACTATAACTAACCTTATAAATCGTTTTTACGATATTGCAGACGGCAAAATTAGGTACGACGGCATTAATATTAACAAGATTAAAAAAGACGACTTAAGAAAGTCACTTGGCATAGTGCTTCAAGACGTAAGTTTGTTTAGCGGTACTATTATGGACAATATTAGATACGGCAAGTTAGACGCTAGCGACGAAGAGTGTATAAACGCTGCAAAACTTGCTAACGCTCACGACTTTATAAGCCGTTTGCCAGAAGGCTATAATACTTATATTACGGGAGATGGTGCAAACTTTTCTCAAGGGCAACGCCAATTATTATCTATTGCACGTGCGGCGGTTAAAAATGCACCTGCTATGATACTTGACGAAGCAACTTCTTCAATAGACACTCGTACCGAACTTTTAGTACAAAAGGGTACGGATAGTTTAATGAAAGGTAGAACGGTATTCGTTATAGCACACAGGCTTTCAACCGTAAAAGATGCAGACGTTATAATGGTTTTAGATAAAGGTAGAATTATAGAGCGTGGCTCACACGATGAACTCATTAAACAAAAAGGCACTTACTACCGCTTGTATACAGGCAATTTTGCCGAATAATTTAATAAAAATACGTGGACTGCTAATTGGTTTTAGCAGTCCACTTTTTATTTTTGCCTTTTGCTATTTTCAACTAAAAAACACTTAAATTACACAATATTTACACAAGTAGTTTGTTCGTGGCAGTCAATACAGTGTTTTTTGTACGCCGACAAAATATTTTGTGTTTTTTGTGTGCAAACACTTGTCTTTTTTGAGATAATATATTATTATATTATCATTGTAAAAATAGGGCTTAAAGGAGCATTTTATGTATATTAGCACAAGGGGTGGCGAAAAGTTAACTGCAAGTCAAGCTATACTTAAAGGTTTGGCGTGTGACGGCGGTTTATTTTTGCCAGAAAGCATTAAAAAACTTAACATTGACGATAAGTATTTTGATAAAGACTATTTGCAAATTGCAAAAGACGTGTTTTCTTTGTTTTTAGACGATTTTACGGAAGAAGAAATTGATTATTGCATAAACGGTGCATATAATAAGGAAAATTTTAACAATTGTTTTACAAAATTGGCTTCTTTTGATAATTTGATGTTTTTAGAGCTTTACCACGGGCCAACGCTTGCGTTTAAAGATATGGCACTTACTATTTTGCCTTTCTTAATTGAAGTTTCAAAAAAGAAAAACAACGTTTTAGATAAGTCGCTTATTTTAGTAGCAACAAGTGGTGATACGGGCGGTGCTGCACTTTCAAGTTTTATGAAAAACGATGCGTTTGACACGGTTGTTTTATATCCCGATGGTGGCGTTAGCGAAATTCAAGAAAAGCAAATGCTTTACTATACTAATGAAAGGACGCACGCGTATGCAATAAAAGGCAACTTTGACGATTGCCAAACTTTTGTTAAAAGCGTATTTAGTTCATATCCAAAAGACAATGGAATTTTGCTTTCTTCAGCAAACTCTATAAACATAGGTAGGCTTGTTCCGCAAGTTATTTACTACGTTTACGCTTACTGCAAGGCCGTTAAAAACGGAAACTTAAAGAAGGGTGAAGATTTTTCAATTTGCGTTCCAACGGGCAACTTTGGCGATATTTTTGCAGGATATCTTGCTTCGCTTATAGGCGTGCCTATTTCTAAATTTATTTGCGCATCTAACGTAAACAACGTTTTAACGGACTTTTTCAAAACGGGTGTTTACAATAAAAATAGAGAGTTTAAAAAATCTAACTCTCCCGCAATGGACATTTTGATTTCTTCTAACCTTGAAAGGCTTGTGTTTATGGCTACGGGCTGTAACGGGGCAAGGGTTAAAGAGTTAATGCAAAGTTTAAACGAAACGGGCGAATATGCACTTACTCAAAGCGAAATGCAAAATTTGTGTAATTTTGACGCTGGCTTTACAAACGAAGATGATACCATTAATTCAATTAAATTAGCGTATGACGAACTTGGATATTTAATTGACCCACACACAGCCGTTGCTTACGATTGCTATAAAAAATTGCCAAAGGAAAATAAAACTTTAATAGTTTCAACGGCAAGTCCGTTTAAATTCCCTTACACTATGGCAAAGGCACTTAACTTGCCAACTGAAAAGAGCGAATTTGAAATTATAAAAGACGTTGCTTCTTTTGCAAACGTTAAAATACCTTACGGCATTAAAAAACTTGAAAAATGCAGAAAGAAAACAATTCTTAAAACTAAAGAAGATATTTTAAATATCGTTACGTACAGCACAAATAAATATGAAGTTATAGTTCCTTGCTCTTCTGCAAACTTAGGTTCTTCCTTTGATTGTAGCGGTATAGCGTTAAGTTTATACAACTCTTTCTATTTTGAAAAAAGCGAAACTGACCAAGTTGAGTACGGCACGCTTGAAAACAACTTAATGTTAAAGGCGTATAAAATTGCTTTTGCAAAATCGGGCAAGCCTTATATTCCTGTAAAAATTACGCAAGGCAAAAACGAAGTTCCGTCCGCACGTGGTTTAGGCTCGTCTTCAACTTGCATTGTTGCAGGCGTAGTTGGCGCAAACTTAATGCTTAAAAACTACTTTAAAAAGCAAGAACTTTTAGAAATAATGACGGAAATTGAAGGTCACCCAGACAACGTTGCACCTGCGTTTTTAGGCGGATTTGTAACGTCTTGTATGGCGGACGGCAATGTGTTTACTATAAAAAATCAAGTGAGCAACAAACTTAAAATTTACGCTCTTATACCAGATTTTGAGTTGTCTACTAAAAAGGCAAGAGAAGTGTTGCCATCTTCAATTCCACTTAAAGACGCTATTCATAATTTATGCCGTAGCGCAATTACAAAAGATGCGTTTTTAACAGGCAATATGCAAATGATAAAAGCGGTGTTTGATGATAAAATTCATCAACCTGCACGTTTCCCACTTATAAAAGGCTCTAAAAAAATTATAGAAATGCTTTCTAAAAAAGGATATGCGGTGGCAATAAGTGGCGCGGGCTCAACGCTATTAGCGGTAGGTTTAAAAGATTGCGAAGATATTTCTTCAATGTATATAGACGGAGCTAAATGGACTGCAAAGAAACTTCGCGTTGACGATAAAGGAGCAACCTTTAAAAAATGTTAAAAGAATTTTTAATGATTCATAAAGACGTTTTGCCCCCTTGTTACGAGCAAGTTGTTAAGGCAGGAAAGTTGATTGGGCAAGAAGGCAAGAGCGTTAGTGACGTATGTAAGGAACTTGATATAAGTCGTTCTACTTTTTATAAGTATAAAGACAAGGTTTTTGAAGTTTCTTCAAGTTATGCAAAAAAAGCCATAATTTCGTTTAGAACGGAGCATGAAAAAGGTGTTTTATCAAATATTTTAAATACCATTTCAAGTTTAAACGGCAATATCTTAACAATTAACCAAGATATGCCACTACATAATATGGCGTATATAACCATAGCACTTGAAACTCAAGAGTTAAGCGTTTCGGTTTACGAACTTATTGCTCAACTTAAAAAAATACCAAAGATTAAAGAAGTTAATTTATTAGCATTTGAATAGGAGAAATTATGAACGTAGGATTACTTGGATGTGGAGTAATAGGCGGTGGCGTTTTAGAACTTATTGATAACTTGCCAAAAGAAAATGGCGTTAAAGTTTTAAAAGTGTTTGACTTGCCTATTAAAAAAGATATATTAAAAGAAAGGTTTGCTGAAGATATTAGCGAAATTTGTGAAAATAGTGAAATTGACGTTGTTATTGAAGCTATGGGCGGTGCGGAATTTCCATACAAATGTATAAAGACGGCACTCCTTAATAAAAAGCACGTTATAACTTCTAACAAAGAAGTTGTTAGCTTGCATATTGAAGAATTTTACAATTTGGCAAAAGAAAACGGCGTGTTCTTTATGTGTGAAGCGTCAGTTGGTGGCGGTATTCCTTTAATTTGCTCACTTATTGATAGCGTTAAAACCCAAAAAGTTGACCATATTTACGGCATTATAAACGGAACAACCAACTACATTTTAACACGCATGCAAAAGGACGGCGTTAGTTTAGACGAAGCACTTGAAGACGCAAGGGCTTTAGGCTTTGCTGAAAGAGATGCCACTGCAGACCTTGAAGGCTTAGATATGACTAGAAAAATTTGCATACTTTCTTCTATTGCATACGGTGGAGGAGTAAATTATAGTGACGTATATCATTATGGTATTACAAATTTAACTAAAGAAATTTTAAAAGATATAAATTCGCTTGGTTATAATATTAAGTTTGTTGCTGAAAGTAAACTTGAAAACGGCGTTATTAAAGCATCTGTTGAGCCGGTATTAATTACAAGTGACAATTCGTTAAACGGCGTTAGTTACGAGTTTAACGCAGTTTATTATAATTGCAACGATAACGGATTACTCGGCTTTTACGGCAAGGGAGCGGGAAGATTCCCAACGGCGTCTGCAATGGTTAACGACTTAGTTAGAATAAACGACCTTAAAGTTCCATATTATTTTAAAAATGAAAATAGTTTTAAGGTAGAAAGTTTTAAAGATACGTCTAAATATTACGTTTACGACGGGGTTAAAGGAAAAATTATTGATAAACTTATAGACGCATCTAACTATAAGTTTGTAGCAAGAATATTTTAATGAGAATAAAATTAGGAGAGACAGATTATGAAAAAATATAAAGTTGCAGTAGTTGGTGCTACGGGTTTAGTAGGTTCTACGTTTTTAAAGGTTTTAAAGGAATATGATTTTCCTATTGGCGAATTAACGTTATTCGCATCTGAAAGAAGTGCAGGCAAAGTTTTAGAATATAACGGCAAAGAATACGTTTTACAAAAATTAGAAAAAGGTTGCTTTGACGGCATTGAAATTGCACTTTTTAGCGCAGGCGGTAAAGTAAGTGAAGAATGGGCTATTGAAGCAGAAAAGAGCGGTGCAGTTGTTATTGATAACTCAAGTGCTTGGCGTATGGTTAACGATTGCGCATTAATCGTTCCAGAAATTAACCTTGGTGCTTTTGACAATGCACGCAAGATTGTTGCAAACCCAAACTGCAGTACAATTCAAAGCGTTTTACCACTCAAACCATTGCAAGATAAATTTGGTCTTAAAAGGGTAGTTTACACTACTTACCAAGCAGTTTCAGGTAGTGGTCAAAAGGGTAAAAACGACTTAGAAAGAACTTTAAAAGGCGAAGAGCCACAATTTTATCCATACAACATTTCTAAAACTTGCATACCACACATTGATAGTTTTACTGATAACGGTTACACTAAAGAAGAACTTAAAATGGTTAACGAAACAAGAAAGATTTTAGGCTTGCCTGACCTTAAAGTTTCCGCAACTTGCGTAAGAGTTCCCGTTGCTAATTCACACGCTGTTTCAATGATGGTTGAACTTGAAAAGGAATTTACTTTGGAAGAAGTTAGAAAGGCTTTTGAAAATCAAGACGGCATCGTTTTAGTTGACGACCCACAAAATTTAAAATATCCTGTTGCTACTATGGCAAACGGCACAGATGCTGTTTACGTTGGTAGAATTAGGCGTGACTTATCTTGTGATAACGGCTTACTTTTCTACGCCGTTAGTGACAATATTAGAAAAGGTGCTGCAGCAAACGCAGTTCAAATTGCAAAAGCATTAATAGAGGCAGATAAAATATGATAACGGTAGTAAAATTCGGTGGCTCGTCCGTTGCGAGCGCAACACAATTTAATAAAGTTAAAAACATTGTTAAGGGCGATGAAAAACGCCAAGCGGTAGTAGTTTCCGCACTTGGCAAAAGAAATAAAGAAGATAGTAAAATTACGGACCTTTTGTACGTATTATCTTCTCACATAAAGTACGCGGTAGACTATTCTAGCGTATTTAACGAAATTTATTTTAGATACAATGAAGTTAAGTGTGATTTAGGCTTAAAATACGATATTAGCGCAGATTTTGAAGAGTTTAAAGCAAATCTTAAAAACGGCGCAACTGAAGAATACATAGTTAGCCGTGGCGAATTTTTTTGCGCTAAACTTATGGCAAATTATTTAGGTTACGCCTTTGTTGATGCGGCTGACGTTATTAAGTTTAATTATGACGGAACGCTTAACTATGAAAAAACTAAAGAATTAGTTAAGGCTAAATACGAAGAAGTTGGCGCTATGGTAGTTCCAGGCTTTTACGGAAGTTTTCCTACTGGCGAAATTAAGTTATTCTCTCGTGGTGGCTCTGATATTACGGGTTCACTACTTGCAATGGCTCTTGAAGCTGAAAAATACGAAAACTGGACGGACGTTTCAGGTGTTTTAATGGCAGACCCACGCATTGTTAATAATCCTAAGAGAATTGCTGAAGTTACGTACGATGAATTAAGAGAACTTTCTTATATGGGCGCAAGCGTTTTACACGAAGAAACTATTTTCCCTATAAGAGAATTAGGAATTCCAATAAATATTTTAAATACTAACGCTCCAAACGATGAGGGCACAGCAATTATCCAATCATCAACTATTAACGATGGCATTATTACGGGTATTTCCGGCAAAAAGAACTACAAGGCGTTCACTATTTCAAAGGCAATTACGGCAAATAAATCCGTTGTAATTAGAAAGTGTTTAGAAGTTTTTGAACACTTTAAAGTTGCAGTAGAGCATATACCAACCGCTATTGATAAGTTTAACGTTATTGTAGACGGAAAAAAGGTAGAAAAGAAACTTTACGATATTATTGGCAGATTAAAAGAGGTTGAAGGCGTAGTTAGCGTTGACGTTGACGGCGACCTTGCTTTAGTTGCCGTTGTTGGTAGAAATATGGCGTTAAAACCAGGTATGTCTGGCTTAATTTTCTCTATATTTGGCAAAAACAATATCAATATTAAAACTATTGCTCAATCAACTGAAGAAATTAGCATTATTGTAGGCGTTGCAGAAGCTGATTTTGAAAAAGCCATCAACGCAATATACGACGGCATTGTTAGATAATTGCGCCCTCACAATATCTGTTTGTATTTTAACGGAAAAATACTGCAAAATACTTTGCGTTTTGTTTAGTTACATACCGCACGGGTATGCGCCCTCACAAGAACGCTTGTCTTTTTTGTATTTTTCTCGTTAAACCGTAAAAATAAATTTTTACTAAAACAAACGTATATTGTTCCGTCACAAAATTAAATAAAATTAAAAGAGTTTGGAATTTAAACCAAACTCTTTTTTATATGCTTAAATTGTCCGCTTTTTAATATATATGCACATATATTTATTACGTTTTTTTGCTTTTTTAATATATGTGTGCACTTATTAAAATATATTTTGCGGAGCAAAAACGTACATCTTTGGTATTTGTTCACTTAGTTCAATAACAACGTCAATTTTAGCAAGGGCTTCAATAAACTCTTCATATTCAACCAGGGTGCACGCTTCGGCTATCCAAAGTTCAACTTCTTTTATGTCGTTGTGCGGAATAAAAAGGTGCAAAGTTTCTTTCTTTTGTAGCCATTGTTTTTGTAGCGATAAAACGTCTTCTTTAACCGCCGTTTCTTCTTCTATTTTTTTATAAACTATAACTGCGCTTTCTTTAAACTCGCCAAAGCATTTTTTTAATAAATATTGCTCGCCAAAAGAAACGCCTAATAATATTCCTATTGCAACAAGAGCGGAAATTAGTGACCTTACCACGATACGCCCTCCTTTAACTCAAAATTTCCTATAACGTATTTTTTATTGTATTGTTGAAAATAATATCTTCCGCTTCCGTCAATGGTAAAAACTCCAACGTCTTTAATGCCGTTCGCCCCGTGCTTTTTGGCAACACTTTCAAGTTCTTCTTCACTAATTGAAGTTACTTGCAAATTCTTTTTTACCGTTTTTCCGTTGCTAATTAAAAGTAAAGGAAGGTCGGGCGGGGGAGTGTTTTTATCTTTTTCTATTGCGGAAAGAGTGCCGTTTGCTTCGTAAATTGCGTACTCTACCGCATCAAGAGAAAAATAGCCTAAATTACGCATACTTTCTATCAAGTCGCTAACGTCTAAATTATTCTTTTTAAGTTCTTTAAAATCAACGCCGTTTTTGTTAATTACTATTGAGGGTTTGCCACTTATAACAAGTTTAAAAAATGCGCCTGACTGCTGTAAAATAGTCATAATTTGATGTAAAATAAACACCGCCAACACTGCTAAAACGCCGTATAAAAGCGGTATGGAAATGTCGGACATAGGAATACACGCAAGTTCACTAATTAAAAGGGTAACAATGAACTCAAAAGGTTGCATTTCGCCAATTTGCCTTTTGCCCATAAACCGCATTACAATAAGCAAGGTTACGTAAATTATTAAGGAGCGAATAAATATTATTGCCATATATATATTGTTTACTAAAATGTAAAAAATATTCAATTAACTAATTGCAATATAACTACTAATATGCTATTATATATACATTAAAATAAGCAGAGTAGCCCGAAAGCGTTAAGTGTCTTAAAATGGGATGTTGTTTAAGAACGAAGGCGTTATGCGTTGCGGTTTGAGGGCGCGTCCGTTGCTTAATGGTATTTATATCATTTTTTTAGCGGACCTCTATTTAGGAGGTTTTTTATGTTTAAGAAAAATTTTAATCTTTTAGGCTTGATGTTTTCGCCTTTTTTGCAAGGAAAAAGCCACTCAAAAAAAGTGGCGTTTGTTAGTTTGTTTACAGCTTTTTTAATTGTTTGCAACGGTTTTTTTTCCTTCCCGATAGGCGACGTTCAATTTTCTATAACAATATTTGTTTCTCTTCTAGCAGGTATTGTTTTGGGGCCTATAGCAGGCTTTTTAAGTTGTTTTATTGCAGATTTAATAGGCTATTTTATAAGTTCTGGCGGTATGTTTTATTACTTTTGGGTTGGGCTTTCAACTTCGCTTTTTGCATTTATTGCAGGGCTGTTTTTTATAGGAGTTAATAACAAAACTAAAATTAGCTCGCTAATAGTAAGGGTATCTCTTATAATTGTAACGTCTTTTATAATTTGCACTATCTTTATAAATTCTACGGGTTTTTATATTTACAACAAAAATATAGGAGCTTTAACAAAAGCAATAGAATATGCAAAACAAACTTTTGGCAGTGAAATTTCCTTTATAATATATCTTGCGTACAGGCTGATATTTAGAGGTCAAATTTTAAATAGCCTATTTAACTATGCGTTATTTATTATTGCTATTCCCGTGTTTAAAAGAATTAAAATTTTTTAATTTTACTTTTTAAAAAACACTTTAATGTCAAAAAGGTTAAAAATTCTATATAGCAAATAACTAAACGTGCACACCGCTAATGAAGCTATAACAATCATAGCACCGCTTGGCATAAATTTTAAAAGAACGCCTTTTAAAAAATAGCCGAATATTGCTGAAGGTAAAACAAATAGTAAACTAATAAAAATAAACCGCTTAAAATTAGGCTTTATTTTTGAAGTTTTAGAAATTAAAATTAAATTTAAAACAGCCGTTGTAACGTAACTTAACAAAAGCCCTAAAACAAGCGAGTAAACGCCAATATATTTTGGCAAAAAGAATATGCAAGCCATTAATAAAGATGCGCCTATAAGATAGTATAAAAGCGTGTGTTTTTCAAGGTTTAAACTATTTAAAATGCTTGTTGTAATCATAGTAATACTCATAGGAAACATTATAATGCAGGCATTTTGAACGTAAACGCCTGCATTTAAGTTATTGTAAAGAAGATATCCTATTTCTTTGCCCATACTTAAAAATACAGGAATTATAATTGAAGATATAAAAACGGAGCATTTTACTGCTTGTTCAATATTGTTTTTAAGTGTTAAGTTATTGTTTTTATAATAGTTTTCTGAAAGTTCGGGAACTAGTACTAGCGCTATAGAGCCAATTAAGGTTGATGGTATGTAAATAAGCGGAATACTCATTCCCGAAAGTTCGCCAAAACTTGAAAGAGCTTCGCTACTAGTTATTCCGTAAAGCACTAAACGTGCAGGCAAAACAATGGCTATAAGCGTGTTTATAAGCGAAGTTGAGGTTCGCATTAAGGTTATTGGCGCACTTGAACTAATTAGCGGTTTTAGTGCGTTTTTAGGGTTAGAAACTTTGCCACCGTGTAAAAAATAAAAGATTGTGGCAACAATAAACGAAAGGCTATATGATATAAGCACTGCATAAGATGCACGCATAACTCCGTCTAGCGTGTTTTTCATATTAAGTATTAAAATAAAGCCAAAAACGAGCATTATAATTTCTTCAAAAAGTTCAATTAAACTATAAGTTAAAAACTTTTTTTGTCCCCAAAAATAACCGCGAATAACTGCGTAAATAGATGTTATAACAACGCCGGGAAGTATAACTTTTAAGGCGTTAAAACAGCGTTTATCCGTAAAAATAAAAGAAAACGTATTTGGGAATACAAACATTAAAATAGTTATAGGCAGTGATATTGCAAGGCTTAAAAATATGCCTGCAAACACTACGCTTCCGCTATTATTTTTGTTGTTTTCCGCATTGTTTTTTATCATTATTCTAGATACTGTTATAGGTATTCCAGAAGCGGTTAGCGTAATTAAAAGCCCAACTACTGATAGTGCTATTTGGTAAATACCAACGCCTTCCGCACCTAAATTGCGCGATAAAAATATTCTATAAATAAAGCCAAGCAGTCTTTCCACAAATGATAAAGCCGTAACCGTTGCCATGGTTTTTACAAGTTTATTGATAATATCACCTCTAAAAAAATATTCTAAATTATTTTATTAAACGCATCTTAAAAATAGAATATGTCAGCCGATGCTTAAATATAAATATGGTATGAGCAAGTTAGAATATTTATTAAACGAAGTAAAACATGGCGAATATATAGTGCGTGAAGGCGATACTTTAAACGATATTGCAATTAAGTTTAATACGACTAAACGCCTTATTATGCTAGATAATTTTTTAAATGAAGAAGTTACGCCTAATATGGTTTTGCACGTTAACGTATATAGTGTTTTGCACGTTGTAAAACTAAACGAAAGTTTAGAAGATATCGCCTCTTTTTACGGCGTTTCAAAAGAAGAAATATTAAATAAGAATAAAACAAGTTTTATTCATCCGTATATGAAACTTGTAATTAAATGAATTATGAAACAAAAGATTTTAGAATTTTTAAAACGAAATATGTTTAATTTAAAGTGGACGTGCAACTCTTGTGGCGTAGAAAATTTTAACGATGAATACTTTTGTAATAGTTGTGAAAATGAGTTCGTTTACATTGAGAAAAACAAGTGCGACCATTGTGGTAGGCTTACAAGCAAGCCCGTTTTATTTTGCGATTCTTGTATAGGTAAAAACATTGAGTTTGACACCGCTCGTAGCGTGTATGAATATTTAGAACCTATAAGCAGTTCGGTTAAAGCCTTTAAATATCAAAACAAAAAATATTTGGCGGAAGTGTTTGCAAGTAAAATGCTTAACGTATTTTTATCCTCCTTTTCAAATGCCAACGTTTTAACCTTCGTACCTATGACGGAAGTTAAGAAAAAGCAAAGGGGATATAATCAGGCTGAACTTTTAGCAAAAGAACTTTCACGCTTAACGGGTATAGAAGTTTTAGAACTTGCGGTAAAGAAAAGTGACACGCCGTCACAAGCATCGTTAACTGCAAAAGAGCGTAAGGACAACCTTAAGGCTTCCTTTAAATTTAACAAAAAGTTAATAAAAGATAAAAGCGTTGTTATTGTTGATGACGTTTTAACAACAGGTTCAACGGCAGACGTTTTAGCAAAAGGTTTTAAAGATGCAGGAGCAAAGTTTGTTGGAGTTATAACTATATGTTCCGTTTCGTTTTTAAATAAAAACGAGAGTTAATCTTTTAATTTCAACAAAAAACGCCGTTTTACGCTTTTATGAGCGATAAAATGTTTAAAAAAAGTTTACTTAAAGCAAAAAATATTGTACAATATATAAAGTATGTTATATAAACTATTATAGTTTTGGAGATTTTGTATGGGACTTATTAGTTACATTTTAAACCACGATACTCGTGTTGGCCTTAGAAATATTGGTAAAATTGCCGATAAAGTTTTGGAACTTTCACCAATTTATGAAAAGATGAGCGAAGAAGAACTTAAAGGTCAAACAGCGATATTAAAAGGCCGTTTACAAAATGGCGAAAGCCTTGATAAAATTTTGCCTGAAGCGTTTGCAACCGTTAGAGAAGCAAGTTTTAGGGTTTTAAATATGCGCCACTATAAAGTTCAACTTATGGGTGGTGTTTGCGTGCATGAAGGCCGTGTTGCAGAACTTAGAACGGGTGAAGGTAAAACGTTGATGGCAACGTTGCCTGCATACCTTAACGCATTAACGGGCAAGGGCGTTCACGTTGTAACGGTTAACGACTATCTTGCCGAGCGTGACGCGGAATGGATGGGCAAAGTTTATAGATATTTGGGTTTGACGGTTGGCGTAAACCTTCACAATATGACGGACGAGCAAAAGAGAGAAGCCTACAAGTGCGATATTACTTACGGCACTAACAACGAATTCGGCTTTGACTACTTGCGTGATAATTTAAAGGTTAACTTAGGCGATATGGTTCAACGTGGGCTTGAATTTGCTATTATTGACGAAGTTGACTCTATTTTAATTGACGAAGCGCGTACTCCGCTTATAATTTCAGGCAGGGGCGTTAAGTCAAGCGAACTTTACATTAAGGCAAACAGATTTGTTAAAACCTTAAAAAAAGACGAAGATTTTACTATTGACATTAAAGATAAGAGCGTTCAAATTACTGAAAGTGGTGCGGAGAAGGCTGAAAAATTCTTTGGCGTTCCTAACTTTGCTGATATTGAAAATGCGGACTTATCTCATCATATACAACAAGCGCTTAAAGCGCACCATATCTTTAAGCGTGATAACGACTACGTTGTTAACGATGGTGAAATTTTAATCGTTGACGAATTTACAGGCCGTTTAATGATTGGTAGGCGTTATTCCGACGGCTTGCATCAAGCCATTGAAGCAAAGGAAAACGTGCAAATTAGAAACGAAAATAAAACGCACGCAACAATTACTTTCCAAAACTACTTTAGGCTTTATAATAAACTTTCCGGTATGACGGGTACTGCTAAAACGGAAGAAGAAGAGTTTAGAACAATTTACGGGCTTGACGTTTTAGAGATTCCTACCAACAAGCCTATTCAAAGAAAGGACGAGCCAGACGTTATTTATTCAACTGAAAAAGGCAAACTTCGTGCTATCATTAAAGATATTATTGAAACTCACGAAAAAGGCCAACCTGTACTTGTAGGTACTGTAACGGTTGAAAAGTCGGAAGAAATTTCAAGGCACTTAATTAAAAATAAGGTTAAACACAACATATTAAACGCTAAAAACCACTTAAAAGAAGCGCAAATTATTGCTCAAGCGGGTAAAAAAGGTGCGGTTACTATTGCCACAAACATGGCAGGTCGTGGTACGGATATTTTGCTTGGCGGTAACCCAGAATATCTTGCTAAGCAAGACTTAAAGAACAAAGGCGTTCCCGTAGACGTTATAGAAAGCGCAACTTCTTACGTTCAAGACGTTAGTGAAGACGTTTTAAAGGTTAGAGAAGAATACAGGGCACTTTTAAGTGAATACGCAGAAGAAACTGAAAAAGAAAAGCAAGAAATAATGGCTTTAGGCGGTCTTAGAATTATTGGTACGGAAAGGCACGAATCTCGCCGTATTGACAATCAACTCCGTGGTCGTTCAGGTCGTCAAGGAGACCCAGGCTCAACACTTTTCTACATTTCTTTAGAAGATGATTTAGCTAAGCGTTTTGGTGGCGAAAGGCTTATGTCAATTTACAACTTGTTCAAAGTTGATGAAGACACGCCAATGCAAGCAAAAATGCTTGCAAGGCAAATTGAAAACGCGCAACGCATGATTGAAGGTAGAAACTTTGGTATAAGGCGTCAAATTATTGAATATGACGACGTTATGAATACTCAACGCCAAACAATTTACGAAGAGCGTATGCAAGTATTAAAGGGCGAAAACACTCACCAAAAGATTTTAAATTTAATTCCAGATATCGTTTACTCCATCATCTTTAACACCGTAAACACTGCTATTGAACCTGCTAAATGGGACGGCGAAAAACTTAATAAAGCTTTAGAAGATAGAGTATTGCCACAAGGCACTAATTACTTAACTAAAGAAAGGCTTGAAAAATGGGATTTAGAAGAAATAACTAAGAGAACTACTAAAAAAGTTATTGATATCTATGAAGAAAAGATTGCTAAATACAAAGATATGGGCGTTAATTTTGACGAGGTTGAAAAATTTGTATTATTAAAGAACGTTGACACTAAGTGGATTGACCATATTGACGCTATGGACGCGTTAAAGCGTGGTATTTCTCTTCGTGGCTACGCTAACGAAAATCCTATCAACGCATATAAGCGTGAAGGCTTAGATATGTTTAACGATATGACCGATAGCATACAAAACGATACCGTTTCTCTCTTATTAAAAGCGGAAATTAAGGCTAATCCCGTTATGAAAAGAGAAGAACCTAAAGATTTAACTGAAGGTGGCGGTGGTAGCGAAGCAGAGCAAAGAAGTATGACCGTAGTTAAAGGCAAAAAAGTTGGAAGAAACGACCCATGCCCATGCGGTAGTGGTAAAAAATACAAAAACTGCTGTGGTCAAAATTAAAAAAAATTATGGTAAGAACAGATTTATATTGGCAAAAAATAAACGACCTTAAAGTTACTTTAAAAGAAGCTGGCTATTCGCTTGATATAGCGCTTGCAAAAACGCAACTTAGCGATATTGAAAAAGAGCTTGAAAAGGAAGAAGTTTATACAAACCTTCAACTTTCAACTGAATATTCTAAAAAAGCGCAAGCACTTCGCAACAAAATAGAAGTTTTTGATAGGGCTGAAAAGGCGATTATTGAAGCGGAAGAAATGGTTAAACTTACCGAAGAGTTTGGTGACGATTCGTTTATGAGTGAAGTTGAAAGCGAACTTAAAGAAGCGGAAGACGATATTGAAAAAATGCGCCTTCAAGCACTTTTACGCGGTAAGTATGATTCTTCAAGCGCAATAATGACTTTACACGCAGGTGCAGGCGGTACCGAAGCGTGTGATTGGACTGAAATGCTTTATAGAATGTACATTTGCTATGCGGAAAAACACGGCTATACTATAACCGAGTTTGATAGGCTTGCAGGCGATGAAGCGGGCATTAAAAGCGTTTCGTTTAAAGTTGAAGGCGTTAATGCGTACGGCTATTTAAAGGCGGAAAAAGGCGTTCATAGGCTTGTTAGAATTTCTCCGTTTGACTCTAATGCTAGGCGTCACACTTCGTTTTCTTCCGTAGAAGTTATGCCGGAAATTGATAATGATAGTGAAATTGAAATTAGGCCGGACGAATTAAAAGTTGATACGTTTAGAAGTAGCGGTGCGGGCGGTCAACACGTTAATAAAACGGAGTCCGCAATAAGAATTACACATATTCCAACGGGGATAATAGTTGCGTGCCAAAACGAAAGGTCGCAAATACAAAACCGTGAACAAGCAATGCGTATGCTTATGAGTAAACTTGTTGAAAGGCGTGAAGAAGAAAGAATGGCGGAAGCGCAAGAACTCAAAGGCGAGATTAAAAAAATTGAGTGGGGTAGCCAAATTCGTTCCTACGTATTTTGCCCTTACACTTTGGTTAAAGACCATAGAACAGGCTCTGAAAATTCAAACGTACAGGCTGTTATGGACGGGGAGATTGACTCGTTTATAATTGACTATTTAAAAAAATCATAATGACTTATTTTGAAAATTCATTAAAAACACAAATTAAAAAAGACGCTATTATTTTAGCCGTGGAATCAAGTTGTGACGAAACTGCCTCAGCAGTAATAAAAGGCGGTAGAACTATTTTATCAAGCGAAATTATCAGTTCCGTTTCTAAACACGTTCCGTTTGGAGGCGTTGTGCCGGAAATTGCTTCGCGTGCGCATACGTCCGCTATATCTATAACGGTTGATAGGGCTATAAAAAATGCAGGCATAACTTTAAGCGATATTGATGCTGTTGCCGTAACTTACGGCGCAGGGCTACTCGGCGCGCTACTTGTTGGCGTTTCTTACGCTAAAGCGCTTGCGTATTCACTTAACGTTCCGCTTATTCCAGTTTCACATATTCGTGGGCATTTATCTGCGTCTTACTTAAATAATAAGGATTTAGAGCCACCTTTTATAAGCGTTTTATGTAGTGGCGGACATACGGCGATTATTGAAGTTAAGGACTATTATACGTATAATATTTTAGGCAAAACTTTAGACGATGCCGTAGGCGAAGCCTTTGATAAAGTTGCAAGGGTTTTAGGGCTTGAGTATCCGGGTGGTCCTAACATTGAAAGGCTTGCTTTAAAAGGTTGTAACAATATAGAACTTCCAAAAATGCCAATGTCTAAATTTGGCTACGATTTTTCATATAGCGGTTTAAAAACGGCGGTTATTAACTATGTTAATACTGCTAAAATGAAAGGCGAAGAAATAAATAGGGCTGACGTTGCTTGTTCTTTTCAAGAAACGGCTATTGATATGATAGTTACCCGTGCAATTAAAGCCGTTAAAGAAAGCGGTTATAAAACTCTTACCGTTGGCGGTGGCGTTGGTGCAAACGGCTGTTTAAGGGAAAAACTTGGTAAAGAGTGTGAAAAATTAAATATCAATTTAGTTTTACCACCAAAATCACTTTGTACAGATAACGCCGCTATGATAGGTGCGGAAGGTTACTTGCAATATTTAAAAGGCAATTTTGCAGACCTTGATTTAAATGCATCTGCAAACGTTAATTTAGAGTAAAAAAACTAAAGCGTCTAAAAAGACGCTTTTAACATAAGGAAAAATATGTTTAACAAAATATTTTCAATTTTTATAAAAGATAGTAAAAATACTGAGAGTGAAGAAGTTAGGTCTAAATACGGCAAGGTTTCAAACGTTTTAGGTATTATTTTTAACGTGTTGCTTTGTCTTTTAAAATTATTGGTTGGAGTTTTGACGGCTTCAGTTGCCGTTATTGCGGACGCTTTTAATAATTTGGCGGACGCTTCTTCTAATATTGTAGGCTTTATAGGTTTTAAACTTGCCGAGCGCCCTGCCGATGAAGAGCATCCTTACGGCCACGGAAGATACGAGTATATTGCAGGCTTAACGGTTGCCTTTTTTATAATGGTTATCGGTTTTGAACTTTTAACGGGTAGCGTTGAAAAAATTATTTCGCCTTCCTTAGTTAATTTTAGCGTGGTTTCAGCAGTAATTTTAGGCGCTTCTATTTTAATAAAATTATTTATGTGTGCAATGTATGCGCACGCGGGCAAAAAAATTAAGTCAAGTGCACTTATAGCGTCGGCTATAGATAGTAGAAACGACGCTATTTCTACACTTGCAGTTTTAGTTTCGCTTATAATAACAAAGTTTACAAGCGTTATAATTGACGGTTACGTTGGCGTTTTAATTGCCGTGTTTATTTTAATTGGCGGTATAAAAGTTGTTAAAGATATGATAACTCCGCTTTTGGGTCAAGCGCCCGAAAAAGAGTACGTTGAAAAGGTTAAAAATAAACTTTTAAGTTACGAAGGCGTTTTAGGCGTGCATGACCTTATTATTCACGATTACGGTCCCGTTAGAAAACTTGCAAGCGTGCATTTAGAAATGTCAAGTGAAGAAGACGTGTTTAAAAGCCACGAACTAATTGACGCAATAGAGCGTGAGTTTAACGAGCAAATGAACTTGCATTTAGTTATTCACTACGACCCAATTTCCGTAAATGACGAACTTACTAACGAGTTAAAAGAATATATTTCAAATGCAATTGTAACTATAAATAAAGAATTTACTATGCACGACTTAAGAATTGTTAGGGGAATAGACGTAAATATAGTTTTATTTGATTTAGTAGTTCCGTTCAACGTAAAAATAAGTGAAAAGGATTTAAAGGCTACAATAGGCGAAATGATAAAACAAAAATACCCGTCCTTTACAGCCAATATAACTATAGATAGAAACTATACTTCTAGTAATTAATAATATGAAAACCGCTAAAATTAAAACTTTGGCGGTTTTTTGTTTTTAGCCCCGCCACTTCGCTTGCTTGCATTTTTCTCGCCAACCGCAAAAAAACGGGTTTTTGCTAAAAGCAACCACTCTCTTTGGCGTGGACTTTTCCTATTAAAGTGTATAAAATGAATAAAGTTAGCGTTTTATGCACTAAAATTTGCATAAAATTGAATAAAAACAAAAAATATTAAAAATTTTTTAAATATTATGCAAAAATAGTTGACAATAAAAAAATTAAAGTGTAATATATGCGTATCAAAGTTGAAAACGGCTTTGAAAATAAGTAAAAAATCATTTTTAGGAGATAAAAATTATGAAAAAGTTAATTGCTATTATTGTTACTGCAATCTTAACCGTTGGTTGCGTATTTACAATGACTGCTTGTAGCGCAGGTGGCAAATACGTTGCAAATGCAATTGAAGGCATTGAAGGTGAAGAATTCGGTTTTGCTATCGGTAAAACTGCTTCAAAGAAAACTGAAATTTTAAACGCTATGAACGAAGTTATCGGCGAAGCAAATTTAGGAGACATATTCTCTTACTATAACGATATATACGATGAAAAAACGCCTACTGTAACTTTACAGTTCCCTGACCTTTCTGACAACACTGCAGGTGCGTTAAACGTTTACACAGAATCTGGCTTTGCTCCATATGAATTCGTTGACGATAACAACAACGTTATTGGTGTTGATATATACTTAATGTCACTTGTTTGTGAAAAGTTGAATATGACACTTAACGTAACTGATATGTTATTTGACGGTATTTGTGGTAAAGTTGCTACTGAAGACAATGCTGTTGGTGCTGCCGGCATTACTATTACCGATGAAAGAAAAGAAACTTTAGATTTCTCTAATCCATACGATAGTTCAATTCAATACATTATTTCTACAAAAGACCAAGCATATAATAAACTTGAACAATTAGCAGGCGCAAAAATCGGCGTTCAAAAAGGTACTACTGGATGGCTCTTAATTACTGAAGAAATTGAATCTGGCATTTTAAAAGATACTGGTGCAACCGTAGTTGAATACGATAGCGGTCCTGTTGCGTTTACAGCGTTAAAGTCTGGCAAAGTTGATTTCGTTGTTCTTGACAAACTTCCTGCTTTAAGCCTTGTAAAATAATCTAAATAAAAATACTCGTAAAGGAGGGTTTTGCGCCTTCCTTTTACGCTTTTAAAAAGGAAAATATGATATACGATACTTTAATTAAAGCCGACCGTTGGAAATGGTATTTAGACGGCATAGGTAAAACTATTTTAATTTCAATAGGCGCTATTGCAATAGGTGTAATAATAGGTATTATTGTCGCCCTTATTAAATACGTTAACAAAAAGTTCGGTAAATTTAATGCGCTTTCTAAAATTTGCGATATATACCTTACCGTATTTAGAGGCACGCCTGTTTACGTTCAACTATTAATAATGTACTTTATAGTTTTAGTAGCCCTTCCTACTTTGCCTATCGCAATTTTAACGTTCGGTATTAACTCTGGCGCATACGTTGCTGAAATTATTCGTGGCGGTCTTGAAAGCGTTGACGACGGGCAATTAGAAGCAGGCGCATCGCTTGGTTTAAGCAAAATGCAAATCATGTTAAACATAGTTTTGCCACAAGGTTTAAGAAGGGCGCTTCCTGCACTATTTAACGAATTTATTGCGTTAATTAAGGAAACTTCTATCGTAGGAACGATTGGTATTATTGATATTACCAAGGTTGCCGCAAACATAACGGCAAGAACTTTAGACCCATTTATGCCTTACATTATTTCGGCTCTTTTATACTTGATAATAGTTGTTGGGCTTACTCAAGTTCTTAAAATTTTAGAAAGGAGGCTTGCAAAAAGTGATAGACAATAACTTAAATAAAGCCGACCTTAAAGTTGGTGACGTAATATTAAGCGTAAAAAACTTATGTAAATATTTTGGAAACAACAAGGTGTTAGACGGTATAAACATTGACGTAAAAAAAGGTGACGTGGTTGCCATTGTTGGTCCGTCTGGTTGCGGAAAATCTACTTTTTTAAGGTGTTTAAACCTTTTAGAAACTCCAAACGCTGGCGAAATAACGTTTGAAAGCGAATATGTTTATAAACTTTATAGTTTATACGCTAAAGAAAAATTAGACGCTATTAAAAAACAAATAAAGCAATTAAAAAAAGAAAAGCAAGAAATTTCCGCAAGCCTTTTACAAGAGTTAGAAAACTTAACAAGCGAATATAAAGAAAAGAAGTTAGAAGAAAAGGCTATTTCTAAAACTATACAAAAAGGTTTAAACAAGCACCGCCAAAAAATAGGTATGGTGTTTCAACAATTTAACCTTTTTGCAAATTTAACTATTATTGATAATATTACCCTTGCGCCTATTAAACTTAAAAAAATGACGAAAGCACAAGCAGAAGCAAAAGCACTTGAACTTTTAGATAAGGTTGGTTTAAAAGATAGGGCAAACGACTATCCGTCCGCACTTTCTGGCGGTCAAAAGCAACGTGTTGCAATAGTAAGAGCACTTGCAATGAATCCTGACGTTATGCTTTTTGACGAGCCAACTTCAGCCTTAGACCCTGAAATGGTTGGCGAAGTTTTAAACGTTATGACTGCTCTTGCTAAAGAAGGTATGACTATGATAGTTGTAACTCACGAAATGGGCTTTGCAAAAGAAGTTGCCAACCGCGTTATATTTATTGACGAAGGTGTTATTGTTGAAGAAGCCGAGCCAAAGGAATTTTTTGGCAACCCTAAACATCCAAGACTTAAAGACTTTTTATCTAAAGTTTTGGTATAACAAAATTTTAATTTTTAACCGCCAAATTCATAGGCGGTTTTTTATTTCTTTTAATAAAAAAACAAAAATTGAATTTTATGCATAAAATTATGCATTATTTTAATATTATGCAAAAATAATAAAAAATATTTTAAAATTATTCAAAAATAGTGAATAAAATGCTTGCAATATAAATTTAAAAGTAGTATATTATATATACAATAAAAAATAAATAATTAGTAGGTGATTATTATGAATAAAAAAGACATTAAAAAAGTAGTTTTAGCATACTCTGGCGGTTTAGATACGTCAATCATTATTCCTTGGCTTAAGGAAAATTACAATAACTGTGAAGTTATTGCCGTTTCTGGTAACGTTGGCCAAGCGGACGAACTTGAGGGCTTAGAAGAAAAGGCTATTAAAACAGGCGCTTCTAAACTCTACGTTGAAGATTTAACGGACGTTTTTGTTGACGAATACGTTATACCAACAATGCAAGCGGGCGCTATGTATGAAGAATATTTACTTGGTACTTCATTTGCACGTCCTATTATTGCTAAGAGAATTGTTGAAATTGCCATCAAAGAAGGTGCTGACGCTATTTGTCACGGTTGCACTGGTAAAGGTAATGACCAAGTTCGTTTTGAACTTGCAATTAAGGCACTTGCTCCAGATATGCAAATTATTGCTCCTTGGCGTGAATGGTCAATTAAGAGCCGTGAAGAAGAAATTGAATATGCTGAAAGCCACAACGTTCCATTAAAAATTAATAGGGAAACAAACTATAGTAAGGATAAAAACTTATGGCACTTATCTCACGAAGGTTTAGACTTAGAAGATGCAGGTAACGAGCCACAATACGAAAAGAAAGGCTTTTTAGAAATGAGCGTTTCTCCTATTGACGCACCAGATAAAGCAACTTACGTTACGTTAGACTTTGAAAAGGGCGTTCCAGTTAAATTAAACGACGAAGCAATGAGCGCTAAAGAAATTATCTTAAAACTCAACGAACTTGGCGGACAAAACGGCATAGGTTTATTAGATATCGTTGAAAATCGTTTAGTTGGTATGAAGTGCCGTGGCGTTTACGAAACTCCAGGCGGAACAATTTTATACTTTGCTCACAACTACTTAGAAACTTTATGTTTAGATAAAATGACTGCTCATAAAAAGCAAGAACTTTCTATTACTTTTGCTGACCTTGTTTACAATGGTCAATGGTTCACTCCACTTCGTGAAGCATTAAGCGCTTTCGTTACAAAAACGCAAGAAACTGTTACGGGTAAAGTAAAACTTAAATTATACAAGGGCAACATTATTAAAGCAGGCGCATGGAGTGATTATTCGCTTTATAGCGAAGAATACGCTACTTTTGGCGAAGATAACGTATATAACCAAGCAGACGCAACAGGCTTTATTAACTTATTCGGCTTACCACTTAAGGTTCAAGCACAAGTAAATCAAAAGAACAAAAAATAATTATGGCAAAATTATGGAGTGGCCGTTTTAACGGCGCTATTGACAAAAATGCCGACGACTTCAATTCTTCAATTAGTTTTGATAAAAAGATGTTCAAGCAAGATATTATTGGTTCTCTTGCACACGTTGAAATGCTTTGCAAGCAAAACATTATTGAAAAAGAAGACTATTTAAAAATTTCGGCATCATTAATTTCTATTTTAGAAGATATTTTAGACGGCACGCTTGAAATTAGTAACGACTATGAAGATATTCACTCGTTTATAGAATACGAACTTGTTTCACGCATTGGCGAAACGGGCAAAAAATTACACACGGGCAGAAGTAGAAACGACCAAGTTGCCCTTGATTTAAGGCTTTATATGCGTGATGAAAGTTTAAAAATTAGTGAACTTTTAAAGTCTTTAATTCAAGTGCTTGCAGATAAAGCGGAAGAAGAAAAATATTCTATAATGCCAGGTTACACTCATTTACAAAGGGCACAACCAATCTCGTTTGCGCACCACCTACTTGCTTATGCGCAAATGTTTATGCGTGATAACGATAGAATTTTAGACGCTATTAAAAGGCTTAACTATTCTCCGCTTGGCTGTGCGGCGCTTGCAGGCACAACTTACCCGATAGATAGGCAATTTACAGCTAAAAAACTTGGCTTTTTAGGCGTTACCGCTAATAGTTTAGACGGTGTTTCAGATAGGGATTTTTGCATAGAAATTTTATCTTGCTTATCCCTTGTTATGATGCACCTTTCAAGGTTTAGTGAAGAAATTATACTTTGGTCAAGTTGGGAATTTAAATTCGTTAAATTAAGCGATGAATTTACTACGGGTTCAAGCATAATGCCACAAAAGAAAAATAGCGATATGGCTGAACTTGTACGTGGTAAAACGGGCAGGGTTTACGGCGATTTATTTGCTCTTTTAACTATGATGAAAGGTCTTCCGCTTGCGTATAACAAAGATATGCAAGAAGATAAAGAAAGCGTGTTTGATGCTCTTGAAACGGCTGAAAAGTGCTTAACGGTATTTACGCCAATGGTTAAAACTATGACCGTACTTAAAGACAATATGTACAACGCTTGCAAAAACGGATTTATCAACGCTACAGACTTAGCAGATTATATTACTAAAAAGGGCGTTCCATTTAGAAAAGCGTATCAAATTACAGGTCAAATAGTTGGATATTGCGTTGATAACAACTTAACTTTAGAAGACGTTTCTTTAGAAAAATACAAAGAGTATTGCGAAGATTTTGATAGTGGGTTATACGAGGCTATAGCACTAAAAACTTGTGTAGAAAAGCGTGTTTCTGAAGGTGGAACGGGCTTTAATTCAATAGACGTTCAAATTAAGGGCGTTAACGAATATTTAAAAACGTTTAACGCGTAAAGGAGATACATAATGGGTTTTTTAAAGGGTAAAGATTTTTTAAAACTTTTAGATTTTACTCCATGTGAAATTGAAAAACTTATAGATATTGCCATTGATTATAAGGCAAAAAAGCAAAACGGCGTGTTCCACGACGACTACAAGGGTAAAAACATTGCACTTATTTTTGAAAAGACAAGTACGCGCACTCGTTGCAGTTTTGAAGTTGCCGCTCACGACCTTGGTATGCACGTAACGTACCTTGACCCAACGGGTTCACAAATTGGCAAAAAGGAAAGTATAGCAGATACCGCAAGGGTGCTTTCAAGTATTTACGACGGAATTGAATACCGTGGATACGGCCAAGAAATTGTTGAAGAGCTTGCAAAATACTCTAAAGTTCCCGTTTGGAACGGGCTTACAAACGAGTTCCACCCAACTCAAATTCTTGCAGATTTTATGACTATAAAAGAGCAGTTCGGCACTTTAAAGGGAATAAAACTCGTTTATATGGGCGATGCGAGATATAATATGGGCAACTCATTAATGGTTGGGTGTGCTAAAATGGGTATGGAATTTGTTGCGTGTGCTCCTAAAAAATATTTTCCTAACAAGGAGTTAATTGAAACGTGCGAGCAAATCGCAAAAGAAACGGGCGCAAAATTATCCTTTATTGAAAACGTTGATGAAGCAGTAAAAGGCGCAAACGTAATTTATACAGACGTTTGGGTTTCTATGGGCGAACAAGACAGCGTTTGGGAAGAGAGAATTAAGGAATTAACGCCATATCGTGTTACTGCTTCCGTTATGAATAAGGCAGATAAAAACGCTGTGTTTATGCACTGCTTGCCAGCCTTCCACGACTTAAAAACTACAATAGGTAAAGAAATTAACAAAAAGTTCAATATAACTGAAATGGAAGTTACAGATGAAGTTTTTGAAAGTGAAAAATCAATTGTGTTTAGAGAGGCTGAAAATAGAATGCACACTATAAAAGCAGTAATGGCTTCCACTCTTTAATACGCATTTAGCAAGCAATTAAAATTGAATTATGGCGATAGGTAAAACCTATCGCCATTTTTAATTATTAGCACAGCACTTTTATGGCACCAAGTACAAAAATAAAGATTGGAGCAACCCTTTTTATAACGCTATATTTTAATAAAAATTCCATAGAAATACTAATGGAAATATATAGCAAAACAACGTGTAAAAACGTAATTATTAAGGCAACTAGTAATGGATTAAAAAACATTAAAGAAAGTGTTAAACTTCCTAAAAGACCGTCTGTGCCAACTGCTAAACCTGCAAGTAAATAGTCAAAAAAACTCTTTTGTTTAGGCGTTAAAAAGCGTTCGTTTTTTTCATTTTCAAAAGTTTCAAAAAGGGCGACTATTATTAGTAAAAAACCGCCTAAAACGTTAGAATATTTATAAAAAACAGCGCCTAATTTTAAGCCTAAAAATGCCCCTAGAGAGCAAAGAGTAAATATAGTTAAACAAATAATGCAAATAGCCGTATTTTTGTGTTTTGGTGGAACGTATAATGAAAGCCCGCACAAAAAAGAGTCAAGCGAAACGGAGAGTGCTGTGGAAACTAAGAATAAAAAGTCCAAATTACTATCTCCATTACTCATAATATTAAAAAACGACGAATTTTGTGTGGGAATATTACATATTGCCCGTATTTTTTTATAATTATTATTGACAAAAATTAATATAAATAGTAAAATATAAAAAGTAATATGGCGTATTATTGTGTAATGGGGAACCATTTATGCAATTTACTTATATGTAGGAGTTTTTATATGCTAAATAAAATAGTTAAAAAATTACTAGTAATTCTTCTTTGCTTTGCTTGCGCAATGCCATTTTTTGGCGCACCTATTTCTATAGCGTATGCTAATGACAATTATGACAATGCAAACAGCACCGTAAAAACGGTTTTCGTTGGTACTGAATTTAAGTTTAAAGTAGATGCTTTTCAAGATGCTAACGTAACTTTAAAAGACGTTGTAGTTTATAAAAAAGACGCTAATTCTGTTCAAGGCGTTTACGATTTACAAAACCCTGTGTATGCTGATGGTATTGATAAAGATAAAACAGACGAATACTATATTTCTTTCACTACTGCAGGCAACGTAATGTCAATTACGTTTAACAAAGTTGGCTCTTTTGATTTAAGAGTTCAAGAAAAGGCAGAAGATGCTCAAAAGGCAAAAAATTACACGTTTAACGTTGTTTCTGACTTATCTCAAATTAAACTTGAATATATCCAAAAAGATGAAAGTTTAGGTGAAAATAGCAAGTACAAAAAGTATTTAGATAGCATTGATGCTGTAGTAAATGGTGATAGTGATAGCGATAAGCTCGCACTTGGCAAAAGCTTTGAAGTTCCAAGCGTTGATAGTTTAATTTACACTCAAATACCATATAACAGCATAAATAAGCAAGTTTATTATTTAACACCGGGCAACTCATCTTACTCTTCTACATCGGCACTTGCAGGAAATCCTAAATTTAACATTTCCGCATATGGCAAATACGTTTACTACGTATTATTATCTTGTGATGATTTAGTTGAAAATCAAGAAGATTCTATTAAAATTGCAACAACTTATTTAAAAGAAGATGCTGATGGTTTCTATCAATACGTTATTGAAAATACAACTACTAACGTTTATTATTCAAGCGTAACAGAAACTTTCTATGCAACAAAGGAAGAAGCTGATAATGGGGAAGGTACTGCAATTGAAAACGCCGTTCAAGGCGCATTGGTAGTTCCTAAATTTGAATTCACTATTGAAAATCGCGGTCCCGTTATTGAAATTACTTCAACTTATCAAGAAAAAGGCTACCTTGGCTCATCTTATAAAGTTTCTTCAATTACTGTAAACGGCAGTGAAAGAACTACTTACACTTTATATTATAAGGCAGATGCTAACGCTACTCCTGTCAACGTTACTGACAATGAAGAAGTTGCTTTTGATTCTACTACTTTAACGTTTACTCCTAATGAAAAGGGTTTATATTACGTTCACGTTTTAGCGGTTGACTCTGTTGGTGTTTCTGTTGAAGCAAAGACTGCAGATATTCAAGTTTCTTCAAAATACGTAACAGTATCATATAAGCCTGCTTTTAGTGAATGGCTTGAAAAGAACATTCTTCCTTTCGTTCTTTTATGCGTATCTGGGGCTTGCTTAATTGCAATAATTTGCTTATTATTCATTAAGCCTGTAGATGCCAAAGCAAAAAAAGCTAATAAGCAAAAAGAAGAAAAAGAAGTTGACAGATAATTAAATAAATTTAAGCCGTCTAAGTTTTTAGGCGGTTTTATTTTAGGTTATATTGTATGAAAAGTTTTTTAGTTGAAAAAGAAATAAAATTAACAAAATTTCTTTTAGAAAAATACGATGCTCAAATTTCTTACTCAACCGTTATGCGTCTTATTCGGGGAAAAGACGTTAAGGTTGATGGAAAGCGAGTTAATAGTGACGTTAAGCTTAGTAAAGGTAGTGAAGTATTGGTTTATTACGACGGCAATAACTCCTTTGTAAATTACGACGTGTTGCTTGATGATTTAGGCGTTTTAGTGGTATATAAGCCTGCTGGTATTGCGGTTGAAAATTTTGAAGAGATTATTAGGCAAAAGTACCCCACCGCAACGTTATGCCATCGTCTTGATAGGAACACGTCTGGGCTATTAGTGCTCGCAACTAATAAGGTGGCTGAATTAGAGCTTTTAAACGCCTTTAAAAATCGCACTATCAAAAAGGAATACCTTTGTGAAGTTTACGGCAAAATGAAAAGTAATAGCGCAGTTTTAACGGCTTATTTAACAAAAGATGAAAAGAAATCAAAAGTTTATATAACGGACAAAAAGGTTGATAATTCCGTTAAAATTATAACTGAATATAAACTCGTAAAGGAAAAGGAAAACTCGTCTATATTAAGCGTAAATTTAATTACGGGTAAAACTCATCAAATAAGGGCGCATTTGGCTTTTAACGGCAATCAAATTATAGGTGACGGCAAATACGGAGTAAATAGTGTAAACAGCTTGTTTAACGCTAAAACTCAACGTTTAACGGCGTACAAGTTAACTTTTTACTTTGACAAAAATAGCCCGCTAAATTCTTTAAATAACAAGGTTATAGAATTAAATAAAGATTTTTGGAATTAAAAAAAAGATGCAAACTCATTGCATCTTTTTTAATTTTTCGTAATTGTTAGGAGTTACTACTAACGTTTTAAAATTGGTGTAGGTAACTGCTCCGTAACCTTTGCCAACTTGCTTTTTAACGTGCTTTTTAAAGGTGTAGTCAACTTCAACTTTTTGCTCGTTTTTGGCTTTAGAATAATAAGCGCAAATTTCACAAGCCGTCAAAATAGTTTTAATTGGCACGTCCTTGTTATTTGACAAAATATACGCGTGGCAAGACGTTCTATTTTTAACGTGAAGCCAAATATCTAAACTACTAGTTTCCTTAAAAAGCCTATCGTTTTGCACGTTATTTTTGCCAACTAAAATGGTAAAATTATCAACTTCGTACTTAATAAAGTTGCTTTTAACCACTTTTTTTACTTGCTTTTTTAAGTTATTTTGCACTTTTACGTTAGAGTTTGAAGATAATTCTTCAAAAATTTCATCAAATTCTAACTTGGTTGTGGCTAACGTTATTGAAAATTTTATGCTGTCTAAATAGAATAATTCTTCTTCTATTGCTTTAAGCTGTGGTTGAGTTTTTAATATTACGTTTTTAAGTTTAGAATATTTTTTGTAATATGCTTGAGCGTTTTTAGTGGCGTTTAAATTTTCATCTAACTCAATGTTAACGTTTTCGTTTGTATAGTAATTTGTAAGCGTTACGCTTTTTTGCCCGTCTTTAATTGAGTACGAATAAGCCGTTAAAAGTTCGCCGTAAAGCTTAAAATCTTCTGCGTTTTTAGCTTCGTCTAACTTCTTTAAAAGCATATCTTTTTTCTTAATAAGTTTCTTTTCTTGTGCGGTTACTTTTTGCATTAAAGCGTTTTGATTGCTTGTTATAAACGACGAATTTTCCATATTAGAGTATAAGTAATTCATGGCTTCAAGCAACGTGGTAAAATGCTTGCGTTCGCCGTTTAAATGCGTGTAATCAAAACTAAAAAAATCATTAATTTTGCCGTTTTTTATAACAACGGGCGCATTTGGTTTTGACATAAAATCAAGCGTTGTATTTATAGCTATTTGGCAATTAAAAACGCCGTTATTTTGCTCTAAAATTCTATGCTCTAACTCTTTTGCGGAAATTGGTGAAAACTCGTAAAAACTCTTTAAAATATGGCTAGATAAATCGCCTTCGTTAAAATTTTTAAAACAAAGTTTTAAACTATTTAAATCGCACGCACTTAATTTATTCTGCTTTTCTGGGCAAACGTATTTACTTTTAACTAAATTCACACGCTTATAATCAAGCGTTTGCGGTGTGGTTTTAAGCATGCCCAAAATAGTTCCATTTTGCGTTAAAAACACGTTTGAATACTTGCCCATAACTTCTGTTATTAAACTAAAAGTTTCTTCTTCAATAAACTCGCTTGTATTTTTAAAATTTATGCAAATAATTCTATCGTCGTTTATAGTTTCAACGCCTAAAATAGTTGAAGAGGTTAGGTGCTTTCTAAGTAGCATACAAAAGTTAGGTGCAACAAGTGGACTTTCCTTTAACCCGTCAACTAAACAAACTCTACAAAATTGAGCGGACGCATTTATTGCAAGGTTAAAAACTCTACCGCCGTATAGCGTTAAAATAACTTCTTCTTTAGATGGCTGTGTAATTTTATTTACTTTTGCGCCCTTAAGCAAATTATTAAGTTCTAACGCATAGCGTTTAATAGTAAACAAGTCTTGTGGCATATAAGCACCTTAAAAATATTTTTTGTATTTTAACTAATTATATCTATTTTTTCGTCGTTTGTAAATTAAAAAGTGTAAATTATTATAATAAAAGTATATTAAAACCTTTACATTAGCGTTTATTTTTGATAAAATATATTGGCAACTTAAAAATTAGTAGGAGATAAAACTATGAAATACACATTTGAAAATGCAGAAAAAAGTACAGTAAAAGTAAAAATTACACTCAATGCTAAAGAGTGGGCGGAAGCACAACTCAACGCATACCAAAAAATGAAGGGCAAATTTAGCGTTCCTGGTTTTAGAAAGGGCAAAGTTCCAAAGCATATTATAGAACAGCAATATGGTGCGGGCGTATTTTTTGAAGAAGCAATCAACCTTGCTTTCCCTAAATACTACTTTGATATTTTAGACAAAGAACCATCTATTGAAGCTATTGACCGCCCTGAACTTGAAATTGAAAAACTTGATGAAAAGGGCATTACTTTACTTGCAATCGTACCTGTTAAGCCACAAGTTAAACTTGGCGAATACAAAGGTATAAAGTTTGATAAGGTTGAGTATAATGTAACTGATAAAGAAGTTGAAGACGAGCTTGACAGATTAGTTAAGAGAAACGCAAGGGAAATTGCAGTAACTGATAGACCAGCTAAACTTGGTGACGTTACTATTATTGACTACTCTGGTAAACTTGACGGCGTTAAATTTAACGGCGGTACTGCTGAAAAGCAAACTTTAGAACTTGGCTCTAACACGTTTATTCCAGGTTTTGAAGACGGCGTTGTTGGTATGTCTATCGGCGAAGAAAAAGATATTAACGTTTCTTTCCCTGAAGACTACCACGCAGAAGAACTTAAAGGCAAAGCCGTAGTATTCACTGTTAAACTTCACGAAATTAAAGAAAAAGAATATCCTGAAGTTAACGATGACTTCATTAAAGATTCAACAGGCGAAGAAAGTGTTGAAGCATTTAAAAAGGCAACGAAAGAAAGATTACAACAAGCAAACGACAAGCGCGCTAAAACTGAACTTGAAGACAAGATGATTAAGAAAATTGCCGATGGTTGCGAAGTTGAAATTCCTGATTCTTTAGTTGAAAGGCAAGTTGACGCGAACGTTCAAGATATGGAATATAGAATGATGTATCAAGGTTTAAAACTTGAAGACTACTTAAAATACACTAACCAAACTATGGAAGCGTATAGAGAAAGCTTTAAGGCTCAAGCAAAAGAACAAGTTAAAATTCAACTTGTTATTGATAAAATTTTAAACGTTGAAGAAATCAAAGCTACTCAAGAAGAAATTGACGCTAAAATTAGCGAACAAGCAATTGCAGTTGGTAAAGATGCAGAAGAATACAAAAAGACTTTAAACGAACGTCAAATTTCTTACTTTGAAAACAACGTTCAAATTGATAAACTTTTTGCTTTCTTAACAGCAAACAACAAAATTGACTAATTTTTAAGGAGAATTTTATGGCTTTAATACCAATGGTTGTAGAACAAACCAATAAAGGTGAAAGGTCGTACGACATATATTCACGTTTACTTGAAGATAGAATTATTATGCTTTCAGGTGAAATTGACGATGCCGTTGCAAACACCGTTGTTGCCGAGCTTTTATATTTAGAAGGCAAAGACCCTGATAAAGATATTTGCTTGTATATAAATAGCCCAGGCGGTTCTGTTTCTGCGGGTTTAGCAATTTACGACACTATGAATTATATTAAGTGTGACGTTTCTACAATTTGCATAGGATTAGCTGCATCTATGGGGGCTTTCTTGCTTTCAAGCGGTACAAAGGGTAAAAGATTTTCACTTCCTAATAGTGAAATTATGATTCATCAACCACTTGGCGGTGTAAAGGGTCAAGCAAGCGATATTAAAATTCAAGCAGAGCAAATTCTTAAAATTAAGAGCAAGCTTAATAAAATTTTAGCGGAAAATACCGGCAAAACGGTTGAAGAAGTTGAAAAAGATACGGATAGAGACAACTACTTATCTGCTGAAGATGCGCTTGAATATGGTATTATTGATAAAATTTATAAAAGTAGGTAGTAAGGAGCATTAATGGCTGTAAATAGCGAAAACAAAAATAACGGGCTATACTGCGCTTTTTGCGGAAAACCAAAGGAACTTGCAAAAAAATTAGTTGCAGGACCTAACGGCTTATTTATATGTGACGAGTGTTTAGATATTTGCAATATGATACTTGAAGAGGAAGACGTTGAAACGCAAAATTTTAGTGTTGAACTCAAAAAACCGCAAGAAATTAAAGCGGAACTTGACAAGTTTATCGTAGGGCAAGATTCCGCAAAAAAAGTGTTGTCTGTTGCCGTTTATAATCATTACAAAAGAATAAATGCAAAAGCAAGTGCTAAAGCGCAAGATGATGACGTTGAAATTGAAAAAAGCAACATTTTGCTTTTAGGGCCAACGGGTTCGGGCAAAACGTTGCTTGCAAGAACTCTTGCTAAAATTTTAAACGTGCCTTTTGCCGTGGCGGACGCTACAACGCTTACCGAAGCCGGCTACGTTGGTGAAGACGTTGAAAACATTTTATTAAAACTTATTCAAAATGCCGATTATGATATTGAGCGTGCCGAACGCGGTATTGTATATATTGACGAAATTGATAAGATTGCAAGAAAGAGTGAAAACGTTTCTATCACGCGTGACGTGTCTGGCGAGGGAGTGCAACAAGCGCTTTTAAAAATTATTGAAAGCACGGTTGCTTCCGTTCCACCACAAGGCGGTAGAAAACACCCTCAACAAGAACTTTTGCATATTGACACAACTAATATTTTGTTTATTTGTGGTGGTGCTTTCGTTGGGCTTGACAAGATTATTGAAAAGCGCAAAGATAGTTCAAGTTTAGGTTTTGGTGGCGGTGTAAACGCTAAAAATGCTAGTGAAAAAGTCGTTTTGAATGACGTTCAACCGCAAGACTTAACAAAATATGGCTTAATTCCTGAATTTGTTGGCCGTGTTCCAATAACCGTTTGTTTAGAAGCGCTTGATGAAACTGCGCTTGTAAAGATAATGACGGAGCCTAAAAACGCTTTAGTTAAGCAATACAAAAAGTTAATAGGTATGGACGGGTGCGAATTAGAAGTTACCGATGACGCCGTTTTAGAAATTGCACGCAAAGCAATATCTTTAAAAACGGGTGCAAGAGGATTAAGAACTATTTTTGAAAATTTAATGCTTGATAGTATGTACGATATTCCAAGTGTTGAAAATATTGAAAAAGTAGTAATTGATAAGGAAGTTGTTAAAGGTAACAAAAAGGCACAAATAATAAACAAACAAATAGCGTAAAAATGGAGTGCGATATAGTCGCACTCTTTTATTATATTTTTTTATTTTTTGGCTATACTAAAAGTATGGGGTTTTTAGCGTTTAATTTATTGGAATATTCGCGGTTTTTACGCAGTAAAAAAAGTGCAACTTTGTCAGGCGCAATAGTTTATTTTATAATTATTGGTTTAGTGCCTATAGCGTATCTTTCAAGTTTAATGCTTTCAATTATAGGCAAAGAATTGGGCGAAGTTTTAACGCCTTTTATATACCCCGAATTAAAAGAAGTATTTTTATACGTTATACAAACAGCAAAGAATTTAGGTGGCGTTGGCAATTTGGTTGCTGGATTTGTTGCTTTATATTCTTCTGCAAACGTATTGTTTCATTTAAAATCAAGTGGAGAAGTGATCTACAATTATCACACTAAAAACTCGCTTTTTAAAAGGCTAGTTTCGCTTATACTAACGTTTTTAATAATTTGTGCGTTATCGCTATTTTTCGCGCTATACGTCGCTTTTATTCCGGTTATTAACGAAAATTTAAACGGCTACGCATCTTCCGTATTAAATATAGCAGTGTTACTTGTTACTGCGTTTATTCTTTCCGTTTTGCTAAACTTTTACGTTAGCCCGTATAAAGTAGAGTTTAGGGAAGTAATGTTTGGCAGTATGTACACTTGTGCATTTAGCCTTATTTCAAGTGCGGTGTTTTTTATTTATATAAAATACTTTGCAATTTATTCAAAAATTTATGGTGCTATAGCCGTTATTTTAGTGTTTTTAAGTTGGCTTTATTTGATTGTTAAAGCGTTTATTGACGGTATTGTTTTAAACGTTTATTTAATGGGCAAATCTACAAGACGCAAGAAAACTTATAATAAAAAATTAAATTGCTTAAAGCCAATTAAACATAAATAAAAAATCGCCTTCATATAGTAAAGTAAGGCGGTTAAATAAGTGTTTAATTTTTTTGAAGATAGAATTGTTGGCGAAGCGCTTTTTATAATAAGAAATAATGCTACGGTAAGAAGCACTGCAAAAGAATTTGGCGTAGGCAAATCTACCGTGCATAAAGACGTAACTAAAACGCTAAAGGGTATAGATATTAGCCTTTATAACGCCGTAAAAGCAGTTTTAAACACCAACTTAAAGGAAAGGCATATTCGTGGTGGAATAGCCACTCAAAAGCGTTATAAAAGCCTAAAAGAATTAAGGCAAACTTACAAACAACAATAAAAAAGCGTTTGGCTACTGAAATGCACCTACAAAAGTTTAGATAAACTTTTGGGTTCACAGCATACGCGCCAAACGCTTTTATCATCTATAAAAAACACGCTACTATTTAGCGTGTTTTATTTTTTTATAAAGCGTTGGGCAAAGCCACATTTTTTGCATAGGTCTTCACTTGCTTTTCCGCATTTAAAGCCGTTTACAATGCTTACCGCTCTTTCCGTGCTTAAAATAGTGGTTAAATCGCTTTTAAAAACGTTGCCAAGGTTTATAACGCCGTTGCTATCTAAACAACAAGGAACAACCGTGCCGTCAACTAAAATTCCAAATTGGTCTTTAAGCCCGTAGCAGTAAAATTTGTCGCCTTTAATATCTTCGTTTTCATCAGGCCACTCAAAGCGTTCGCCCCATTCAAGGTAAATATTTTTATCAATAGTCATTCCGTGTGGATGTTCTTTCCACTCGTTAGTAAAAATGGTTTTTAAATGGCTAATAACCGTTTGATTATTGCCACCGTCAAAACCGTTATTCCATAGGCGTAAAACTACAATAGTGCCTTTACTTGATGCGTTTTTTGCAAATTCGGCAATATCGTTTAAGTATTTTTCGTGCTCGGCAACCGTTCCGTCTTCAAAACTATGTAATGAAATATTTACCTTATGCACGCCCGCGTTTAAAATATCATTGCCACGGCTTTTTAGCAAAGTTCCGTTTGTGGTTATAATAGAGTTGAAACCTTTACTTTTTGCCAATTTTAAAAAGTCGGGAAGCAAAGTGTGGGTTAAAGGCTCGCCCATTAAGTGATAGTATACGTATTTAGTTATTCCGTTCAAATTATTTAAAATATGGTTAAATTCCGCCAAGGTCATTTCCCGTGGCGGTCTTTTATGCCCGTGGCAAAAAGAACAATTCATATTACAAATATTTGTAATTTCAACGTAAACTTTATTATACTCTTTCATTTAATATGAGTATATTCAAATTTATAATAAAAGTCAACAAAAAAATACGCTACCATAAGGTAACGCATTTTTATTTTATTAAATTTTAGCCTATAGGCTTATTTCATAGCCTTTTCAATAGCAACTGCAACTTGGGCGGTTGCGCCTACCACCCATGTTGTTACCAATAGCGATAAAATGCTGTATTAAAAAAAATTAAAAAAGTTTTCAAAATAGGTTGAATTTATCCTATTTTTGTGTATAATATATATAGGAGGTAAGAATTATGATTACTAACACTAAAAATCTTGTTTCTATAACTGATGCAAATCAAAACTTTTCAAAAGTAGTTAAAAAGGTTGAACAAAATGGAGATGTTATAATATTAAAAAACAATAAACCTCAATATGTTGTTTCTAAATTTAATGAAAATAAATTATCTTCTGAAATACAAATGCTTACCATAATTGCAAAAATGATATTAACTGAACATAGTGCTGCTTTTAAGGAGTTATCTCAATGATTAAGTTTGATAAAGAAAAAGTTTTATTATTACAGCAACTTGTTATTGAGTCAAGTGGAGGTAGTGCAGGGGTAAGAGATTTTGGGCTTTTAGATTCTGCAATAGAATCAGCATATCAAACTTTTGATGGGGTTGAACTATACCCTACAAAAGAAGAAAAGGGTGCAAGGCTTGGATATAATTTAGTGTCTAACCACGCTTTCATAGATGGTAATAAGCGAATTGGTTTATTGGTTATGTTATCTTTTCTTGCTATCAACGGAATAAATTTAAAATATACTGATGAAGATTTAGTTTTAATAGGCTTTTCACTGGCAGATGGTAAAATGACTTATGAAGAATTGCTTAACTGGATAAAAGAACATGAATAAGATTAAAATATAAAAAAGTGTTGCTAAACTTAGCAACACTTTTAATTTTACTTTAAATTATTTATTCATAGCCTTTTCAATAGCAACTGCAACAGCAACCGTTGCGCCTACCATTGGGTTGTTACCCATACCGATTAAGCCCATCATTTCAACGCATAAGGAAATTTATAAAATTACTTAGCAATAAATTTGTTAAAAAAGTTAGGGTTTTAAACTATTTTTTAAAAATTATTTATCTTTGGACACATCATTTTTGATAATGATAAACACATTATAACGCGTTTTAATTGTTTCGTAAACACATTTAATTAAAAATTTTTAATAATGTATTGGAAATGGAGAAATTCTTGCAATGGGTGTTTTTTTGTGGTAAAATAAATAAAACATTTGTGGCTCATCGTTAAGGTTGTGTTGGAATGGTTGCAAATATGATTGGTGTTCGCAAACGTATTATTGCCTTCCTTGATGAAAGCGGACGAGCTCCTACATATACGTTGATGCTCAATTCTGAAATCATTAAGAAAGAGGGTACTAATGATACCGAAGAAGGGTGCTTATCACTTCTTGGTGGGCCTCGAAAGTGTAAGAGATATAAAACCATCAAGGTGCAGTATCAGACCTTGGAAATGCAAGCGCGCACGAAAAACTTCACCGGTTGGACGGCACAGATCATTCAGCATGAAGTGGATCATTGCAATGGGATTTTGATTTAGAGTAGTTTATTGTGAAAACATCAAACGTTTTGGGAAATAATATATGGATAACTTGATATTAACAAAAGAAAAATTGATAGAAATTCTGCAGCAAGAAAACAATGATGATATTATGGAGTCATATTACCAACAGGCATTAGGTGGGAACATGGTTGCTGGCGAGCATATGGCAATAGTTGCTTTTTTGCTAATACTTATTAGATACAAAAGAAGAAAACTGCTTGACGTAAACATGAATCCATTTCATTTTTTTGGTGTACCCCAAGATGATTTCAAAAAATATTTTGAGTTGCTAGAACGTGCAAATTGGGAAATATACGAAAGCATAAAAGCAAAAGAGAATATTACTGATCAGCCATTGGTAGAGTTTAGCGAGGATTGTGCTTTTTTGCATTTTTGGAGAAATGACTTCTTCGAATGTTTGAGATCGTGCGAAAATGCACTCTTGAGAGATGAAAATAGTTTTTTGTGCAACTTTATAAAGGCTTCAATAATTGAGATATGTTATGTTAATAACACAAATATCGGATATAAAATTCAACTTGCGAATTATCAGAAAAGTTTAATTGATAAGTGCGATGAATCAAAGTTGAATTTTAACAAAGATATATATCGTAAGGTAGTTGAAATTATAGAAGAAAACTATAAAACCTTGAATGAACAGCATCGTAAAATAAACTTTACCATAGCTCCTGATACTTTTGAGGAAACACAAGCCTTGATTCCTGAGTGGACCGAAGAACATGATTTTTATTTAAGGCATAGGTTATTCCTAAATCCATTATGTAATTTTGATTTATTCCTTGAATCTTCTTTAGAGGAATTAGAAGATTTACAAATAGATAAAGAATTTAAAGATATCTTCGATGAAATTATTGAAGAATTTAAAATGTGTAGACGCCTTACATTTGAATACTCAATGCATCTCAACGATGATACAAAACGAGTACAATGTATGGTTTATAGTTATGCATATTCTATTTTGGATAAATTGGCATTTTTGTTTGGTAAAATATATAGAATAGATGTTGCTGAAAGTGAAGTTGGATTTACTAAAAACAATTTGTTTAATAGAAAATTCAAGGATTCAGAGTTGTGTTTTAAGAATATAAAAAGCCCATACATCTATCCACTTTATGCTATAATGGATAAAGTAAGAGGAAGCCAAAAAATTAAAGATGCAATAAAAACAGTTGTTTTTACCTTTAGTGAATTAAGAAATACAATCGAGCATAGAACGATTTCCCAAATAGGGAAGAATGCTTTACAGGCACATTCGATATTTCTTATGAAATTAATTAAGGAAGCAATTCTGTATTCTTATATGCTATTGCATAGTTTTTCGATCGAAGATGGTTCTCGCTATAATATAAATGTTTTTTTAAATTCGTATTTTAGTGCAATAATTCAGCTTGCTCAAGAACAAGAAAGCGGAATTGATTAAATAAATTTTTATATATTAAGTTTGTTTTTTGAGATACCGGTATATTTTTTGAAAATAAGAAACCACGCTGTCGATGTAGAATTTGGCAGCGTGGTTTTCTATGTGTTATATATCAGTATTAGCTAGGATAATAAATGTGTCGACTTTTGGAATAATAGCGTATCCTCCCCAAGTTCCATGTATTTGACCGGAATCGTCGATATGAGTAACTACACCCTCTCGGTTAGTGTATTGAGGTTCACCTTCCATCTTGATGATTTTGATTTTGACGCCGATTTTGATGTTATCCATAAGTACTCCTTAGTTTGACTTTGATTCTCTTTTATATTTATAATAAGAGTTTCTAGAGCAACCAAGTTGACAACAAAATCAATAAAAAATAAAGGCTTTTAGCGAACTTGCTAAAAGCCTTTTAATTAGCCTATTGGTTAATTTTTCAATTATTTATTCATTGCCTTTTCAATAGCAACTGCAACAGCAACCGTTGCGCCTACCATTGGGTTGTTACCCATACCGATTAAGCCCATCATTTCAACGTGAGCAGGAACTGAACTTGAACCAGCAAATTGAGCGTCGCCGTGCATTCTACCCATAGTATCAGTCATACCGTAAGAAGCAGGGCCTGCAGCCATGTTATCTGGGTGAAGAGTTCTACCAGTACCGCCACCGCTTGCTACGGAGAAGTATTTAACGCCGTTTTCGTTACACCACTTTTTGTAAGTGCCTGCAACAGGGTGTTGGAAGCGGGTAGGGTTAGTAGAGTTACCCGTAATAGAAACTGAAACGTTTTCAAGTTTCATAATAGCAACGCCTTCGTTAACGTTATCAGCGCCGTAGCATTTAACTTTAGCGCGGTCACCTGTTGAGAAAGGTTTTTCGTAAACAACTTTAACAGTTTCGCTATATGGGTCAAATTCAGTTTCAACGTAAGTAAAGCCGTTAATTCTTGCAATAATCATAGCAGCGTCTTTACCAAGACCATTTAAGATAACGCGTAAATCTTTAGAACGAACTTTGTTAGCGTTAAGCGCAATTTTAATAGCGCCTTCAGCAGCGGCGAAAGATTCGTGACCTGCTAAGAAGCAGAAGCAATCAGTAGCGTCGTTTAAAAGCATTGCGCCAAGTTCGCCGTGGCCGATACCTACTTTACGATTGTCAGCAACAGAGCCAGGAATACAGAAAGATTGTAAACCTACGCCGATAAGTGAAGCGGCTTCGTAAGCCTTTTTAACGCCTTTTTTAATAGCGATAGCAGCGCCAACGGTATATGCCCAAATTGCATTTTCAAAGCAGATTGGTTGAGTGCTTCTAACAATTTCATCGCAGTCAACGCCTTTGGCTAAACAAATTTCTTTACATTCTTCAATAGAAGAAATGCCGTATTCGGCTAAAACTGCGTTAATTTTATCAATTCTTCTTGAATAACCTTCAAATAATGCCATAACTTAGTACCTCCTTATTCCTTGCGTGGGTCAATGTACTTGAACGCATTGTCAAATTGACCGTAGTGACCCATAGCTTTGTTATATGCTTCGTTAGGGTCCATACCTTTTTTAATAAAGTCAGTCATTTTGCCAAGAGATACGAATTCATAGCCAACAACTTGCATATCTTCGTTAAGAGCCATTCTTGTAACGTAGCCTTCAGCCATTTCAAGATATCTTGTACCTTTTTCTTTAGTGCCGTACATTGTGCCAACTTGTGAACGTAAGCCTTTGCCAAGGTCTTCAAGGCCTGCGCCGATAACTAAACCGTCATCACTAAAAGCTGATTGAGTACGACCATAAACGATTTGTAAGAACAACTCTCTCATAGCGGTGTTAATAGCATCGCAAACAAGGTCGGTATTTAACGCTTCTAAAATAGTTTTGCCAGGTAAAATTTCAGATGCCATTGCGGCAGAGTGAGTCATACCAGAACAGCCGATAGTTTCAACTAACGCTTCTTCAATAATTCCATTTTTAACGTTGAGCGTAAGTTTGCAAGCGCCTTGTTGTGGTGCGCACCAACCAACACCGTGTGTTAAACCGGAAATATCGCTAATTTCTTTGGATTTAATCCATTTACCTTCTTCGGGAATAGGTGCAGGGCCGTGGTTAGGGCCTTGTTTAACGCAAACCATATTCTCTACTTCGTGTGAATATTGCATATTGTTTCCTCCAATAATTTTTTTAAATACAAATTTATATAAGTATAACACACTTAAACTGAATTTTGCAAGCGTAGAAAGGCTATCTTTTTAAATAAAAGATAATCTTTTCTAATTAGCGTATTTATCTTGACTTTTTTACGGTGGTTTGTTAAACTTATTAAGTAATAATTTAGTCGTTTAACAATTGTTAGGAAAGGAGATTGTTATGAAGATTTATGAAGAACTTGTAAAAAGGGGACTTATTGCACAAGTTACAGACGAAAATGAAATTAAAGAACTTTTAAACAACGGCAAGGCGAAATTCTACATTGGTTTTGACCCTACTGCCGATTCTTTACACGTTGGTCACTTTATGGCGCTTTGCTTAATGCGTAGATTACAACTTGCGGGCAACCAACCCGTAGTGTTAATTGGCGGTGGCACGGGTCACGTTGGCGACCCTTCCGGTAGAACTGATATGCGTTCTATGATGACAAAGGAGCAAATTGACCATAACTGCAACTGCTTTAAAAAGCAAATGGAAAAATTTATTAAGTTTGACGGCGAAAATCCTGCCATTATGGTAAACAATGCAGATTGGCTTTTAAAACTTAATTACGTTGAACTTTTAAGGGAAGTTGGCGGATGTTTTTCGGTAAACAATATGCTTAGGGCAGAGTGCTACAAGCAACGTATGGAAAAGGGTTTATCTTTCCTTGAATTTAACTATATGATTATGCAATCTTACGACTTCTACCACTTATATAAAGAGTATGGTTGCAATATGCAATTTGGCGGTGACGACCAATGGTCTAATATGCTTGGCGGTACGGAACTTATTAGAAAGAAACTTCAAAAAGACGCGTACGCTATGACTATTACTCTTTTAATGAATAGCGAAGGCAAAAAAATGGGTAAAACTGCAAAAGGTGCGGTTTGGCTTGACCCTAATAAAACTTCTCCGTTTGAATTCTATCAATATTGGCGTAACGTTGCCGATAGTGACGTTTTAAAGTGTATTCGTATGCTTACTTTTATTCCGCTTGAAGAAATTGAGGCAATGAACTCTTGGCAAGGCGAGGAGTTGAATAGAGCAAAGGAAATTTTAGCGTTTGAACTTACTAAACTTGTTCACGGCGAAGAAGAAGCGTTAAATGCGGAAAAACAAACTAAAGCCGTATTCGGTGGCGGTAGCGTTGAAGATATGCCTGTAAAGGAAATTGACAAAAATACTGAAAGTGTTATTGACGTTTTAAATATTATTGGTTTATGCAAATCTCGTGGGGAAGCAAGGCGCTTAATTGAAGGCGGTGGCGTTTCTATAAACGACGGTAAAGTTAGCATGAACGATATTTCGCTTGAACCTTATAAAAACGACGGCGAATTTATACTCCACAAAGGCAAAAAAATACATTTTAGAGTAGTTTTAAAATAATGAAAGATAGTTATTTTAGCATAAAGCGTGATTTTGAAAATGAAATATATATAGAAAAATCACGTTTTATAGCAACCGCAAAACGCGTTTATAACGAAGACGAAGCAAAAAACTTTGTTTTAAGCGTTAAAAATAAATATAGTGATGCCACGCACAATTGCTACGCCTACGTTGCCGATGAAAACGGATTTTACATTAAGTTTTCCGACGATGGCGAACCGCAAGGCACTGCAGGGCTACCTATGCTTGAAGCAATAAAAGGGCGTAATTTATTTAATACTGCCGTTGTTGTTACAAGATATTTTGGCGGTATTAAACTTGGTACGGGCGGTTTGGCGCGTGCGTATGGCGATAGCGTTTTGGAGGTTTTAAACAAGGCTGGAACGATAGAAAACGTTTATTCGGCAATTGTTAAGGCAAGCGTTAATTTTTCGCTCTATCCAATTATTTTAAAGTATTTAAAAGGGCAAAAATGCAATATTTTAAGTACGGATTTTGAAAGTGACGGAGCAGTTTTAACCTTTGCAATTCCTAAGCAAAACGAAGAAAAGGTTAGGCAAGATTTTTTAAATTATTCTTCTGGCAAGTGCGAAATTTTAGTTCAAGATTACAAGTATTGCGAGTATTAAAATGAAAGTTATAACTGATTTAAAAGTCCAAGTAAAAAACAAAAAGCGCGTGTCCGTTTATTTAGACGGCGAGTATTTTTGTGGCTTGGACCTTTTTACTACAATGCTAAATAGATTAAAAGTTGGCATGCAAATTGATGAAAAAACACTTGCTAATATTCAAATGGAAAGCGAGCAAAACATTGCGTTTGACAAGGCTTTAAAATATCTTGAAAGGTCGGTAAAAACAGAAAGGGCAATTAGGCAAAAATTAACTAGTTACGGCTTTTTAAGCGAAGTAATTGACGTTGTTGTTGAAAAGTTAAAAGGATATTCTTATATAGATGATAAAGATTACGCCGAAAGGTACGTTTCTACCTATGCAAATCGCAAAGGAAAGCGTTTAATTAAGGCGGAACTTAAGCAAAAAGGCGTTAATGAAAAAGATATTGAAAGTGCCTTAAACGGCGTTGAAAATGAACTTGAAAATGCTGTAAATTTAGCAAAAAAATACTCAAAAAATAAGCCTAACGACCAAAAAAATTTTGCAAAATGTTATAAATATTTACTATCTAAAGGGTTTAATTACGACGATAGTTTAACTGCCACAAAGCAAGCGTTTAAAAGCGATGAAATAGAATAAAACAAATCAAAAAAGCGTTGAAGTTTCAACGCTTTTTAGTTTGAAAATTAAGTTGAATTACGCTATAACGTAGTCGTCGTAGGTGAGTGGTTCGCCGTTTAACGTGTTGTTTGAAATAGTTAAATAAGTTGATGGGTGAACGCTTGAAATTTTAAACGCTTCGTCGCTATTAACTGCTTCAAATTTGTTGTTTGTAATTGTTACTATAGAGCCTTCTTTTATATCGTCAATGCGAATTGCTCTACTGCCTGTAAACGAGGTTGTGCACTCGTCTATAGTAAGTTCGCCTTTAAATTTATTTACTTGCACAGCGTTATAATTTATCCCTGCAATTTTAGTGTTTTTAATGGTGATTTTTTCCATGCCTGTAGCGTCGTTAAAATGTATACCGCTTGCGTTTTGAGAGTTGACGTTTATAACTTGAGAGTTTAGAAAAGAAACGTTTTTTATAGCCCCGCAATTAGTTTCAATTGCAACGCCGTGGCGACCTGTCAAATTGCTCATATCGCCGTTGTTTATTGAAACGTTTTCAAACTCTAAATTTTCAATAGAAATAAAGCCGTTTTCAAGCGAACTATAATTTAAAATAAGTTTAATATTATCAGTAAAATTAAGGTCTTTAAACTTTAACGTTTTTATACGTGTTTTTACTATTACGCTTGTATCGTTTATAGTAGTATGCGTTTCAAATTTTAATGTTTTCAAAAACGTAGTTTTTGAAGTTTCGTCTAATTTACCCTCTATAGTAATAGTGTCAAGTTCGCGAACATAAAGTGGTTTATCGTTTAACGTTTGACCGCTATCTTGCCCCGTTTTAAACGTTATTACACCAAAATTGCCAGAGTCAAGTTTAAGAGTTTCACTGCCTTGTAAAGCGTCAACTTTTTTATCAAATTCAAGCGTAGTTACACGCTCGTTTGCAGGTGGATTATTTCCGCCGTTTCCGCTGTTATCACCACCGTTGTTAGAGCCGTTGTTAGAGCCGTTGCCGTTTAGGTTAAGAAAGCATCCGCTAGTAGAAAAACTAAGCGTAGTTATGAGTAGGAAAGTGATAATTTTAACTAAAATTTTTTTCATAATTTATTCCTTCTATTCTAGGTTATTAATGAAGTTATTTTCATCTTTTCCGTCAAATAAAAATTTAATTGCTTGGCTTAAATAACTCACGGTTACAATTTTTATACTGCCTTCAAATTTTTTAACGGCTTCATAGTTTTGCTTAGGTAAAATAACTGTTTTAAAACCAAATTTTATAGCGTCTGCAACACGTTTTTCTGCGCTCAAAACGGGTCTAACTTCGCTAGTTAAGCCAACTTCGCCAAACGCTGTAACGCTCTTTTCAATAGGTATGTTTTTATTGGCGCTTGCAAGTGATAAGCATATTGCTAAATCAACTGCGGGCTCGCTAAGCTTTATACCGCCCATTGCGTTAATGTAAACGTCTTGATTATAAAACGGAATATAACATTTTCTTTCTAAAACTGCAATAGAGAGTGCCATTTTATTATAGTCTATTCCAAGTGGCATTCGCCTTGGCATACCAAACACCGTTTTTGAAACCAAACTTTGAATTTCAACGGGCATACATCTGTTTCCGCTAAGAGACGGGGTTACTATGCTTCCCGCAACTTTACCGCGATTGTCACTCATAAAAATTCCGTTATAGTTGTTTACTCCAAAAACGCCTTTGTCCGTCATTTCAAAAACTCCGACTTCTTGTTGAGAGCCAAACCTATTTTTAACGGCACGCAAAATTTTAAAATTGTCGCTCAAATCGCCCTCAAAGTACAAAACCGCATCCATAATATGTTCTAAAACTTTAGGGCCTGCTATAGCGCCGTCTTTAGTTACGTGACCTATAATAAAAATGGTTTTGCGCTTGCTCTTTGCAATATTCATAAGTTTAGATGCACATTCACGCACTTGTGCAATTGAGCCGGCAGAACCCGTAACGTTTTCTAGGTAAACGGTTTGAATAGAGTCAATTACAACAAATTCATATTCGTCCATAACGGCCTCAATGTTTTCAAGCTTGTTTTCATTTAAAACGTAAAAATTGTTGCTGTCAACATTCAACCTACTTGCACGCAATTTTACTTGCGACAAACTTTCTTCAGCGGAAACGTATAAAACTTTTTTGTTTTTTGCGATATTTCCAAATACCTGAGTTAAAATTGTAGATTTTCCAACTCCTGGGTCTCCACCTATTAAAACGATAGAGTAGGGAACTATTCCGCCACCTAAAACTCCGTCAAGTTCGCCAATCCCCGTAGAAACTCTTTCAAATTTTTGATTTTGTATTTCATTTAGCGATTGAGGCTTTGTTGGGTTTAGGATTGATTTTGTATTATGCTCATTGTCTATAGCACGCTCAACAAGTGCGCCAAAAGTTCCACAATAAGGGCATTTGCCAAGCCATTGCGGACTTGCGCTTCCGCATTCCGTGCAAACGTATTTAACGTTCTTTTTCATTTAGTCCCCCTTTTTAACAAGCGAAACGTACGCTTGCGTTGCAATGCCTTCTTCTCTACCAACAATGCCAATACCTTCAAGGGTAGTGGCTGTAATGCCAACCCTATTTTCCTCAACGCCTAAAGCGGAAGCAAGGTTTTTTGTGATTGCTAAAATATGACTGCTAAGCTTAGGCTTTTGCGCCATAATGACGGCTGAAACATTGTTTACTTTATATCCTTTTTCATCTACCATTTCAAGCACTTTTTTAAGCAAGAGCATACTTGAAATGCCTTTGTATTGTTCATCTTTATCACTAAAATGATAACCTATATCGCGAAGCGAGAGTGCAGAAAGCAAAGCGTCCATTATAGCGTGAGTTAAAACGTCTGCATCGCTATGCCCCAAAAGCCCTTTTTCAAACGGAACGTTTATACCGCCTAAAATAAGCTTTCTATTTTCAACAAGAGTATGTAAATCAAAGCCGGTACCAACTAAAACGCCAGCGTTATTAGGTGAAACAAAGTCGTTTTTATAGGTAAGTTTAACGTTGTCAATTTCGCTTTCAACTTGCTTGCATTTTCCAATAAACGCGCAGTAAATACCTGCATCGTCAGTAAAATCTAACCCGTCGCCAGCTAAAGAGTAGGCGCGTTTTAAAGAAGTAACTTCAAATGCTTGCGGTGTTAAAGCGCTAAACCTATTTTTGCGTGTTGAGGCTAAAACGTTTAATTTGCCGTCCGTTTCTAATATTGTATTCACGCACGGTGCGCTCGCAACGCCCGTGCCGTACGTAAGTGCGCTTTTAATGCACGCATTTATGGTTTTATGCGTTACGAAAGGTCTAGCCCCGTCGTGAATTAAAACTACTCCTTCTAAAACTTTATCAAGTGCGTTTTTTATAGACTCAAAGCGAGTTTTGCCACCTTCAACGTAAGTTACGGGTTTTTCTAAACAAGCAAGCAATTTTTGCATTTTTGATTTTTCGCCCTTGGCGTGAACTACAATTATTTTGTCTATGCGTTTAACGCCGTCAAACTTGAGGGCAGTTTTTAAAACGACGGGCGTGCCGTCAATACTTTCAAAAAGCTTATTTTGATTAAAACCTGCACGTGAGCCTTTGCCAGCACACGCCAAAATTGCAGTAACTAAAGTTTGTTTCATATTTATTCACCAATTATAGAGTAAAGCGTTTGCGCCTCTTCCTTTTTTACGTTTTCTTTTAAAATTTCCACTTTAAATTTAACTTCGCCCGATGCAAAACGAATTGTTACAACGTCGCCAACCTTTAATTTAAAACTTGGTTTAACGTCCTTGCCGTTGACGGAAACTCTACTATTGTCGCAAGCGTCTTTCCCTAGCGTTCTACGCTTTAAAATGCGTGAAATTTTCAAAAATTTGTCGATTCTCAATTTTAGCCCCTTATTTTATATATAAAAATAAAAAAATATTTAATTAAATAGCCCAATTTAGTTGACTTATTGTGCCAAATAAACTATAATACTAAAATGTTATAATGTAATAATATCGCCTTTTTTCTAAATTTTAGCTAAAAAAGCGATTAAAAACGCAGGTTATAAATTACATTTATAATCAAAAAGCGTAAAAAATTAACGCTTTACGCGGTCTATTATACCGCAACCTGCAAAAATAATCAAGGTGTTTTTCAATTTTTTTAAAGGAGTGTAAATAATGCGTAATTTACAAACAGTAAAATGCGGTAACGTGGAAAGAAAATCTTTTGCTCAAATCAAAGAAATTCAAGAAATTCCATACCTCGTTGAAGTTCAAAAAGATTCATACGACGCTTTCATTGAAGAAGGCATTGGCGAAGTTTTAGAAGACTTTTCACCTATTACCGACTTTGGCGACCACTACGAACTCTACTTTTTAGACCATAATTTAAAAGGTAGCCCAAAGTATACTGAAAAGGAATGTAGAGACAGAGATGCCACTTACGCCGTTCCGCTTGAAGTTAAAGTAAGGCTCAACAATAAAGTAACTGGCGAAATTATTGAACAAGACGTGTTCATGGGCGAATTGCCTAAAATGACTGACAGCGGTTCTTTCATCATCAATGGTGCAGAGCGCGTTGTAGTTTCACAACTCGTTCGTTCTCCAGGCGTGTACAATACTTATAAGCAAGACAAGTCTGGTAAAAAATTATACGAAACTACGGTTATGCCTAACCGCGGTGCTTGGCTTGAGTTTGAGCAAGATTCACAAGGTGTTTTATGGGTTCACGTTGATAGAACGCGTAAAATTGCCGCAACAACTCTTCTCCGCGCTTTAGGTTTTGGCAACGATGAAGCTTTCAAAGACCTTTTTGGTGACAGCGCAATGATTAGCGCTACGCTTGAAAAAGACAATACGCACAGTGAAAGTGAAGGTCTTTTTGAATTGTATAGAAGATTAAGGCCGGGCGAACTTCCTACTGAAGACGCTGTTAAGCAACATCTTAAAAATTTATTCTTTGATTCAAGAAGATACGACGTTGCTAAAGTTGGCAGATACAAATTCAACAAAAGGCTTTGTCTTGCAAATCGTATTGCGGGAACAATTTTGGCTGAAGACGTTATTAGTGAAGATGGTGAAATTATTGCAACTGCAGGTACTACCGTTACTGAAGAACTTGCGTTCAACATTCAAAACGGTGGTGTGAACGTTGTTAGCGTTAAATTAGAAGACGGCAAAGTTCACAGAATTATTGCAAACAATATTGCAAACTTCAATGCGTTAACAGGTGCACGTGCTAAAACTTTTGGTCTTTTAGAAACGATTTACTATCCAAACCTTAAATTCTCAAAAGAAGTTTATGAAATGACTAAAACTATGGCTGTTGAAGACGTTGCCGAACAAATGCGCACTTTAATCAACGACCTTTACTACGTTGAAGACCTTTCTGCTGAAAGACTTGCTGAAGAAAAGCCTGAAGATAAGAAAAACGAAGAAATTAGAAAAGAACTTCGTAGAAAATTCGTTGAGGCTTGTAAAGAATTCTACACAATCTTAGAAAGTGGCGAAGTTCCAAGCAAACTCACGGCAGAGCAAAAGAAGACTATTAAGCCTTTAATTGAAAAACTTAACCATAAACACGTTACGGTTGACGATATTATTGCGTCTATTTCACTTAATGACGACCTTAATTACGGCATTGGCTCAATTGATAATATTGACCACCTTGGCAATCGTCGTGTACGTAGCGTTGGCGAACTTTTACAAAACCAATTCCGCATCGGTATTGCAAGGCTTGAAAGAGTTATTAAAGAACGTATGTCAACGCAAGACACTAAGGAAATTAACCCTAAAGGCCTTATAAACGTTCGTCCGGTAAGTTCAGCCATTAAAGAGTTCTTTGGTTCATCACAACTTTCACAATTTATGGACCAAACAAACCCAATTGCAGAACTTACGCATAAGAGAAAACTTTCTGCTTTAGGTCCTGGTGGTCTTAATAGAGAAAGAGCAACGTTTGAAGTGAGAGATATTCACTATACTCACTACGGACGTATGTGTCCTATTGAAACGCCAGAAGGTCAAAACATCGGTCTTATTACGTCACTTTCTACTTTCGCAAAAGTAAATGAATTTGGCTTTATTGAATCTGCGTACAGAAAAGTTGATAAAAAGACGGGTGTAGTTACTGAACAAGTTGACTACCTTACTGCAGATGAAGAAGATAAGTACGTTGTAGCGCAAGCAAACGAACCGCTTGATGCAGAAGGTCGTTTTGTAAATGAAAGAGTTTCTTGCAGAAGACGTGATGAGACTGCTGAACTTCCAAGAGAAGAAGTTGATTATATGGACGTTTCTCCAAAACAACTTGTTTCAGTTGCAACAGCGCTCATTCCTTTCCTTGAAAACAGCGATACGAACCGCGCGCTCATGGGTTCTAACATGCAACGTCAAGCAGTTCCACTTATTAAGCCGGAAAACGCTATCGTAGCAACGGGTGTTGAAGCAAAAATTGCTGAAGACAGCGGAGTAATGATTATTGCTAAAGAAGACGGTGAAGTTAAAGCCGTTTCCGGTAAAGAAATTGTCGTTAAAGAAAACGATGGTAACGAAAGAGTATACACGCTTAAAAAGTTTGAGCGTTCTAACCAAAGCACTTGCTTAAACCAACACCCAATCGTATCTACGGGTGACAAGGTAGTTAAAGGACAAACTCTTGCAGACGGTCCTGCAACGGCTAACGGCGAACTTGCACTTGGTAGAAACATTTTAATTGGTTATATGACTTGGGAAGGTTATAACTACGAAGACGCTATCTTATTAAGTGAAAAACTCGTTCAAAACGACGTGTTTACTTCTATTCACATTGAAGAACACGAAACTGAAGCGAGAGATACTAAACTTGGTCAAGAAGAAATCACTCGCGATATTCCAAATCTTTCTGAAGAAGTTTTAAAAGACTTAGATGAAGATGGTATTATTAGAATTGGCGCTGAAGTAACAAGTGGCGACATTTTAGTTGGTAAAGTTTCTCCTAAGGGCGAAGTTGAACTTACGCCGGAAGAAAGACTTTTACGCGCAATCTTCGGCGAAAAGGCAAGAGAAGTTAAAGATACTTCATTAAAAGTTCCACACGGCGAAGGTGGCGTTGTAGTAGACGTTAAAATCTTCACTCGTGAAAATAAAGATGAACTTGAACCAGGCGTAAGCAAACTCGTTAGAGTATATATCGCTCAAAAGAGAAAAATCTCCGTTGGCGATAAGATGGCGGGTCGTTATGGTAACAAGGGCGTTATTTCAAGAATACTTCCTGAAAGCGATATGCCTTTCTTGGCTGACGGTACTCCACTTCAAATCGTGCTTAACCCACTCGGCGTTCCTTCACGTATGAACATCGGTCAAGTACTTGAAGTGCACTTAGGTTTAGTATGTAAGCAACTTGGTTGGAAAGTTGTTACGCCTGTATTTGATGGTGCAAAAGAAAAAGATATTCGCGAACTTTTACAAGAAAATAACATTGTAAATCCATACGGCGAAGTTGACGGAAAAATTCAACTTTACGATGGACGTACGGGCGAACCTTTTGAAAATAGGGTAACGGTTGGTTGTATGTATATGATTAAACTCCACCACCTTGTTGACGATAAGATTCACGCGCGTTCAACAGGTCCATACTCACTTGTAACTCAACAACCACTTGGCGGTAAGGCCCAATTCGGTGGTCAAAGATTTGGTGAAATGGAAGTTTGGGCACTTGAAGCATACGGCGCTGCGCATATCTTACAAGAAATGCTTACGGTTAAGTCAGACGACGTTGTTGGTAGACTTAAAACTTACGATTCTATCGTAAACGGCGAAGATATTAGCGAGCCAGGTATTCCAGAATCATTTAAAGTATTGTTAAAAGAACTTCAAGCATGTGCGCTTGATATGAAAGTTTTAACTGAAAACAACGAAGAAATTTCACTTAAAGAACTTGCTGAAGAAGATGAAGTTGACCATAGCGAAGTTGATAATAAAGCAGTTCGCGAAGAAGTTGAACTTGACTTTGGTGACGAAGACGTTGAAGACAACTTTGGTGGCGACGATATCTTTGATGATAGCTTAGATGAATTTGACAACGACCCTAAATACGAATTCAATTCAAAAGATTTATTTGATGAATTTGAAGACGTAGACAGTTTTGATGATTTTGACGACGAAATGTGAGAGAGGTAAATAAATGTTTGAACTTAACAATTTTGACTCTATTCAAATTGGCGTAGCATCGCCAGAAAAAGTTAGACAATGGTCTTATGGTGAAGTAACAAAGCCGGAAACTATCAATTACAGAACGCAAAAACCTGAAAAAGACGGTTTGTACTGTGAAAGAATTTTCGGCCCTGCGAAAGACTATGAGTGTCATTGCGGTAAATATAAAAGAATTAGATACGCCGGCATTATTTGTGATAAATGTGGCGTAGAAGTTACAAAATCAAAAGTAAGGCGTGAAAGAATGGGGCACATTGAACTTGCTGCTCCCGTTTCTCACATTTGGTATTTTAGAGGCGTGCCTTCTAAAATCGGCCTTATGCTTGATATGAGCCCAAAACCACTTGAACAAGTTTTATACTTCGTAAGCTTTGTAGTATTAGACCCAGGTACAACTGATTTACAATACAAGCAAGTTATTAGCGATAAAACTTATACTGAATACGTTGAACAATACGGACAAGATGCGTTTAAAGTTGGTATGGGTGCAGAAGCCATTAAAGAACTTTTAATGGCGGTTGACCTTGAAAAAGAATCAGCTGAACTTAAACAAATTATTGATGAAAATCAATCTCATCAAAAGAAAGTTAAGGCTATTAAGCGCCTTGAAATAGTTGAAGCCTTCAAAAAGGGCGGTACTAGACCTGAGTGGATGATTTTAGACGTAGTTCCAGTTATTCCACCAGATTTACGCCCTATGGTACAACTTGACGGCGGTAGATTTGCTACTTCTGACTTAAACGACCTTTATAGGCGTGTTATTAACAGAAATAACAGATTAAGAAAGCTTATGGAGCTTGGTGCGCCTGACATTATTATTAGAAATGAAAAGCGTATGTTACAAGAAGCTGTTGACGCTCTTATTGATAATGGTAAGCGCGGTAAAGCAGTAACTGGCGCAGGCGGAAGAGAATTAAAATCACTTTCTGCGTTCTTACGCGGTAAGCAAGGTCGTTTCCGTATGAACCTTTTAGGTAAGCGTGTTGACTATTCTGGCCGTTCAGTTATCGTAGTAGGTCCTGAACTTAAAATTTATCAATGCGGTCTTCCTAAAGAAATGGCTATTGAACTTTTCAAGCCTTTCGTAATGAAGAAGCTTGTTGAAAACGGAACTTGCCACAATATTAAGAGTGCAAAGCGTACCGTTGAAAGAATGAAGCCTTGCGTTTGGGATATTTTAGAAGAGATTATCAAGGATCACCCAGTACTTTTAAACCGTGCTCCTACTCTTCACAGGCTTTCTATTCAAGCGTTTGAGCCTGTATTAATTGAAGGTAGAGCAATTAAACTTCACCCACTTGTTTGCGGTGCGTTCAACGCCGACTTTGACGGTGACCAAATGGCTGTTCACGTTCCACTTTCTGTTGAAGCTCAAGCAGAAGCAAGATTCTTAATGCTTTCTTCAAACAACATCTTAAAACTTTCAGACGGCAAGCCTGTTATGTCTCCTTCTCAAGACATGGTATTAGGTTGCTACTATCTTACAATCGTATGTAGGTCTGAAGGCAAGTATTACGGCGATAATAATCATATAGAATTTAGTAATATTAATAATAAGTTCTATATATTAAGAGAAGACGAGAAAGGTAGAAAGGCTACAGCTCCGGAAGCTGATAGTGAAGAATACGTTGCTTCAAACGTTGTTTACGATGCTGACGGGCAAATTGAAAGTTGCACGTTAACGGGCTCTGTAAACGGCAAAGTTTATGAAAACGTTAAAAAATATCACGCTCCTGCGTTTATTTCTGAAGAAGAAGCTATTATGGCTTATCAAACAAAGCAACTCACGTTGCAAGACGAAATTTACGTTAGAAGAACGGTTACTTTACCAAACGGCGAATCAATTACGGGTAAAGTAAAAACTACTTGTGGTAGAATTATCTTTAACGAACAAATCCCACAAGATATCGGCTTTACAAAGAGAGAAAAAGACGAAGATTACTTAAAGTATGAAATTGACAAACTCGTTGCTAAAAACGACCTTAAAAAGATTGTTGACGCTTGCTTTAAGAAGAAGTCTGCTAAATGTGCTGCCGAAACTCTTGACTACATTAAGGCTCTCGGTTACAAGTATTCTACAGTAGGTGCAATTACAACTTCTATCTTTGATATGCACGTTCCTGAAAAGAAGAATGAAATCTTAGATTCTGCTGCAAACGAAGTATTAAAGATTGAAAAGAGGTTTAATCGTGGTCTTCTTACGGAAGATGAAAGATATAAGTCTGTTGTTAACGTTTGGACAAACGCTACTGACTCTGTTACAGGCGAACTTAAAAAGACGCTTGATAAGTTTAATCCAATTTGGATGATGGCTAACTCTGGTGCCCGTGGTTCTATTGACCAAATTAAGCAACTTTCCGGTATGCGTGGTCTTATGACTGACCCTAGCGGTAGAGTTATTGAAATTCCAGTTAAATCATGTTTCCGTGAAGGCTTAACGGTACTTGAATACTTTACTTCATCACACGGTGGTAGAAAAGGTCTTACCGATACGGCTCTTAAGACGGCTGACTCTGGTTACTTGACAAGACGTTTAGTTGACGTTTCTCACTCTGTAATAGTAAAAGAAGAAGACTGCTTTGCTACTCTTGGCGAATCGCCAAAGGGCATTGAAGTTTCCGCTATTAGAGCTGATGGCGAAGATAAGCCTATTGAAGAACTTAAAGACAGGCTTTCTGGCAGATTCACAATTAGTGACGTTGTTAATCCATCTACAGGCGAAGTTATCGTTCCTGGCGACACTATGATTAGTGAAGAAAAAGCCGAAGAAATTCAAAATGCAGGCATTGAAAAAGTTCTTATTAGAAGCGTGTTTAGTTGCCGTTCAAAAGTTGGCGTTTGCGCTAAGTGTTATGGTAAAAACATGTCAAGCCTTTCACCTGTTCAAATTGGTGAAGCAGTTGGTACTATTGCCGCTCAATCTATCGGCGAACCTGGTACGCAACTTACAATGAGAACGTTCCACACTGGTGGTATTGCATCAACGGGCGACATCACGCAAGGTCTTCCAAGAATTGAAGAACTTTTTGAAGCGAGAAAACCTAATGGTCAAGCAGTACTCTGCGACGTTGGCGGTGTTGTTTCTATTGAAGTTAAAGAAGGCGTTAGATACGTTGTTGTTAAAAACGAAAAGAATTCTAAATCTTACCAAATTCCGTTTACTGCCGATATTAAAGTTAAAGAAGGCGATATCGTAGAACCAGGCGAAATTTTAACAAGCGGTTCTGTATATCCACAAGAAATTTTAACAACTAGAGGCGTTAAGGGTGTTGAAGATTACATCTTAAAAGAAGTTCAACGCGTATACCGCTCACAAGGCGTTGATATCAACGATAAACACGTTGAAATTATCGTTAGACAAATGCTTAGAAAGGTTCTTATTCAAGCAAGTGGAGACACTTCGTTCTTACCGGGCGAATACGTTGACGAGTTTGTTGTTCGTGAAGAGAATAAGCGTGTAATTGAAAATGGTGGCAGACCTGCTATGAGTGAAAGGGTGCTTTTAGGTATTACAAAAGCGTCCTTAGCAACGGAAAGCTTCTTATCTGCAGCATCATTCCAAGAAACTACGCGTGTTCTTACTGACGCAGCTATTAAGAACAAAGTTGACCACCTTGTTGGCCTTAAAGAAAATATTATTATTGGTAAACTTATCCCAGCGGGTACGGGTGCTAAAGAATATAAAAATTTATTGCCACAAGCCAATTCAACCACTCAAAACATTTGACTTAAAAAATAAAAAATGATAAAATATTAAAGTTAATATGGCAAAACGCGCGTTTTCGTCAAAATGATGACGAAAATGGCGCATTTTGTGCTGTTATCAATATGCTTTCTTTAAGTGGGCAACCACTTATAGATATTTTCCGAAAAATTACAAGGAGGTAAAAGTATGCCAACAATTAACCAGCTTATTAAACACGGCAGAACAGTAGGTGCAGAAAAGAGCAAGTCTCCAATTTTAGATTCTTGCCCACAAAGAAGAGGCGTTTGCCTTTCAGTTACAACAACTACACCTAAAAAGCCTAACTCTGCATTACGTAAAATTGCAAGAGTACGTTTAACAAATAAGCAAGAAGGAACGGTTTATATTCCAGGTGAAGGTCACAACCTTCAAGAACACAGTTCCGTTCTTATTCGTGGTGGAAGGGTTAGAGACCTTCCAGGTGTTCGTTATCATATTATCCGTGGTACTCTTGATACTGCAGGCGTTGCAAAACGTAAGCAAGCAAGAAGTAAATACGGCGCTAAAAAGCCTAAGTAAGAATTGAAAAGAACACTAAAAACTATCCTACTTGTCGGAAAGTATTTATAAGCCCGATTTGTAGGCAGTATGTTGCCTAGGAGGCAACAGAAGGTTCACCGCAAAATGCGTGTGATAGCTGTACAAGGGGAAAACCCTTAAAAATTTAAAGGAGGAAATTATTATGCCAAGAAGAGGCGGCGTCCCAAAAAGAGACGTTTTACCAGACCCAATTTACGGTAGTAAAGTAGTTACTAAACTCGTAAATCAAATTATGCTTGACGGTAAAAAAGGTATTGCGCAAAATATCGTATATACTGCTTTTGAAAAAATGCAAGCAAAAACAGGTCAAGATGCAATGGAAGTGTTTAACCAAGCAATGGCTAACGTTATGCCTTTATTAGAAGTTAAGGCAAGAAGAGTTGGCGGTTCAAACTACCAAGTTCCAATTGAAATTAGACCAGAAAGAAGACAAACTCTTGCAATTCGCTGGATTGTTATCAATGCAAGAAAGAGAAGTGAAAGAGAAATGGCTGACAAACTTGCTAACGAATTACTTGATGCTATGAATAACACAGGTGGTTCTGTTAAGAAGAAAGAAGACACACATAGAATGGCAGAAGCTAACAAAGCGTTTGCACATTATCGTTGGTAGGAGACAATCGTTATGCCTAGACAATACGACCTTTTACACACAAGAAATATCGGTATCATGGCTCACATTGACGCCGGTAAAACAACAACTACAGAACGTATACTTTTCTATACGGGTAAAACTCACAAACTCGGCGAAACGCACGATGGTGAAGCAACAATGGACTTCATGGTTCAAGAACAAGAACGTGGTATCACAATTTGTTCAGCTGCTACTACTTGCTTTTGGAAAGGCAATAGAATTAACATCATTGACACGCCAGGTCACGTTGACTTCACTGTTGAAGTTGAACGTTCATTAAGAGTTTTAGACGGTGCTGTTGCAACATTCTGCGCTAAGGGTGGCGTTGAACCACAATCTGAAACAGTATGGCGCCAAGCAGACAAGTATAAAGTTCCAAGAATCGCATACGTAAACAAAATGGACATTAACGGCGCTAACTTCTTTAACGCCATCACAATGATGAAGGAAAGGCTTCATACTAATGCAGTTCCAATTTGCTTACCTATCGGTAAAGAAGACACTTTCAAAGGTATTATTGACCTTGTTAAGTTTGACTCTATTATTTACAACGACGACCTTGGTAAAGATTTCGTTGTAGGCCCAGTTCCAGAAGATATGGTAGACGTTGCTAGCGAATACAGAATGCAACTTATGGAAATCTGTGCTGAACAAGAAGATGAACTTATGGAAAAATACTTTGAAACAGGCGAACTCACTGTAGAAGAAATGAAGCGCGCTTTAAGAAAAGCTACAATTTCTATGCAAATTACACCTGTTTTATGTGGTTCTTCATACAAAAACAGAGGCGTTCAACACCTTATTGACGCTATTATTGAATATCTTCCAAGCCCACTTGACGTTGAACACGTTAACGGTGTTAACCCAGATACAGGTGCTGAAGAAGTTAGAAAGACTGATGACAATGAACCATTTGCAGGTCTTGCATTTAAGATTGTTGCTGACCCATTCGTTGGTAAGCTTGCGTTCTTTAGAGCATACTCCGGTATGTTAGAATCTGGCTCTTACGTTTATAACTCTACAAAGGGTAAAAAGGAAAGAGTTGGTAGACTTATGCTTATGCACGCTAATAGTAGAGAAGAAATTCAAGAAATCTACTCTGGCGACATTTGCGCAATCGTAGGTCTTAAAGATACTACTACAGGCGATACTCTTTGTGATGATAAGCACCCAATTATCTTAGAACAAATGGAATTCCCAGAACCAGTTATTAGAGTTGCTATTGAGCCTAAAACAAAGGCTGGTCAAGATAAAATGACTACGGCACTTTTAAAACTTGCAGAAGAAGACCCAACTTTCAAATTCTATTCAGATAAAGAAACTGGTCAAACTATCATTGCAGGTATGGGCGAACTCCACCTTGAAATTATCGTTGATAGACTTTTAAGAGAATTTAAAGTTGAAGCATCAGTTGGTAAACCACAAGTTGCTTATAGAGAAACGTTCCGCAAAGAAGTTAGCGCACAAGGTTTCTATAAGAGACAATCTGGTGGTAAAGGTCAATACGGTGATTGTCGCGTTACGTTTACACCGCTTGAACCAGGTCAAGGTTTTGAATTCGTTGACGAAACTGTTGGCGGTTCTATTCCTAAGGAATACATTGAACCTGTAAGAAAGGGTATTGAAGAAGCTTCTAAAAACGGTATTTTAGCTGGTTACGAAATGGTTGACTTTAAGGCAACTGTTTACGATGGTTCTTACCACGAAGTTGACTCATCTGAAATGGCGTTCAAGATTGCAGGCTCGCTTGCATTTAAGGAAGCTATGAAGACTGCTAACCCTGTAATATTAGAACCTATCATGAAGGTTGAAATTGTAACTCCAGAAGATTACTTTGGCGACCTTATGGGCAACGTATCTTCACGTCGTGGTACTATCCAAGGTACTGAAGATAGAAATGGTTCAAAAGTTATTGACGCTCAAATCCCACTTTCTGATATGTTCGGTTACGCTACTGACTTACGTTCACGTACGCAAGGCCGTGGTCAATACACAATGCAATTTGACCACTATGCTGAAGTTCCAAAATCAGTTGCAGAAAAGATTATTGGCGAAAGAGCAGTTAAAAACGACTAATTTTAATTGTTTTTCAAGTTAATACTTGACATAAATAAAACAATATTATATACTTTAAGTATAAATTTTAATAAAATTTAAAAAAATAAAAAATATAAAACAATCATAATTTTTGGAGGAAACAAAAAACTATGGCAAAGGCAAAATTTGATAGAACTAAACCACACGTAAACATTGGTACTATCGGTCACGTTGACCACGGTAAAACTACATTAACTGCAGCTATTACTATGGTTCTTGCATCTCAAGGCTCTGCTGAAAAGATGAGATATGACCAAATTGATAAAGCACCAGAAGAAAGAGCAAGAGGTATCACGATTAACACTTCTCACGTTGAATACCAAACTGCTGCACGTCACTACGCTCACGTTGACTGCCCAGGTCACGCTGACTACGTAAAGAACATGATTACAGGTGCTGCTCAAATGGACGGCGCAATCTTAGTAGTTGCTGCTACAGATGGTCCTATGGCTCAAACTAAAGAACACATCCTTCTTGCTAGACAAGTAGGTGTTCCATACATCGTTGTATTCTTAAATAAGTGCGACGAAGTTGACGATCCAGATTTACTTGAATTAGTAGAAATGGAAGTTAGAGAAATCCTTAGCAAATACGAATTCCCTGGCGATGATATTCCTATCATTAAAGGTTCTGCTCGTGACGCTCTTGAATTCGCTTCTAACAACGATGGCGCTGCAGTTGCTGCTTCTGAAAAATGCGCTTGCATTTTTGAACTTATGGCTGCTGTTGACGAATACATCCCAACTCCTGAACGTCAAGAAGACAAACCATTCTTACTTCCTGTAGAAGACGTATTCACAATCTCTGGTCGTGGTACTGTTGCTACTGGTAGAGTAGAAAGAGGTATTGCTAAAGTTGGCGATCCTGTTGATATCGTTGGTATCCGTCCTGAAAAGAAGACTTCAGTTATCACTGGTCTTGAAATGTTCAGAAAATCTCTTGATGAAGCTTACGCTGGTGACAACGTTGGTGCTCTTTTAAGAGGTGTTGACAGAACTGATATTGAAAGAGGTCAAGTAGTTATTAAGCCAGGTACTGTACAACCACACACTGCTTTCAGTGGTCAAGTATACGTATTAACTAAAGAAGAAGGTGGTAGACATACTCCATTCTTCAACAACTACCGCCCACAATTCTACTTCAGAACAACTGACGTTACTGGTACAATCAAACTCCCTGCTGGTGTTGAAATGGTTATGCCTGGTGACCACGTTACTATTGACGTAGAACTCATCACTCCTATCGCTATGGAAGAAGGCCTTAAATTCGCTATCCGTGAAGGTGGCAGAACTGTAGGTTCAGGCGTAGTTTCTAAAATTATTAAATAATTTTAATTGACTTAATTGTCCGATGCTATTTTAGCATCGGACTTTTATTCAATTATAGGGTACTTAACAAATAATATATTAAAAAGTGTAAAATTTAATTTTTTACAAGTAAACAAATTGACTTTTGAAAAAGTTTTTGTTACAATATTTGAAATATTTAATTATTAATGATAATACTTAAGAGGTGTTATATGGCATACTTAACCGACATTGAAATTGCACAAAGCATTACAGCTAAACCAATTAGTGAAATTGCAAAAAATGCAGGCATAGATAGCTCGTATTTAGAACCATACGGCAATTTAAAAGCAAAAGTTAATTTAGATTATTTAAATAACTCTAACAAAGAAGGTAAACTTATTTTAGTTACTGCTATTACTCCAACTCCTGCCGGCGAAGGTAAAACTACTACCACTATCGGTCTTGCAGATGGACTTAAAAAATTAGGCAAAAGCGTTGCGGTTGCTCTTCGTGAACCTTCACTTGGCCCTGTATTCGGCGTTAAAGGCGGTGCTACTGGCGGTGGTTATGCTCAAGTTATTCCTATGGAAGATATAAACCTTCACTTTACGGGGGACTTCCACGCTATTACAAGTGCAAACAACTTGCTTTGCGCTATGATAGACAATCATATTCATCAAGGCAACACTCTTCAAATTGATGCGCGCAACATCACTTTTAAACGTTGCGTTGATATGAACGATAGGCAACTTCGCTCTATTGTAAACGGTCTTGGCGGAAAAGCAAACGGAGTTCCAAGAGAAGACGGGTTTGATATTACCGTTGCAAGTGAAATTATGGCAGTGTTATGCCTTGCTACTTCCGTTAGCGATTTAAAGGAAAAACTTTCAAAAATTATTATAGGTTATAGTTATAGTGGCGCTCCTATCACGGCGGGCGACTTAAAGGCTCAAGGCGCTATGACCGCTTTATTAAAGGACGCTTTAAAACCAAATTTAGTTCAAACCTTAGAGGGTACGCCAGCGTTTATACACGGCGGTCCATTTGCAAACATTGCACACGGCTGTAACTCTTATTTGGCAACTAAAATGGCGCTTAAAACTGCTGATTATGCCGTTACAGAAGCGGGCTTTGGCGGAGATTTAGGTGCTGAAAAGTTCCTTGATATCAAATGTAGAAAAACAGGCTTAAAACCAAGTGCAGTTGTAATTGTTGCAACCGTTAGAGCAATTAAAATGCACGGCGGTGTGTTAAAAGCCGATTTAGCAAAAGAAAATATTGATGCTATTAAATTAGGTTTACCAAACCTTTTAAAGCACGTTGATAATATTAAAAACGTATTCAAACTTCCTTGCGTCGTTGCGGTTAATAAATTCCCAACCGATACAGACCTTGAAGTTGAAACTATTATAAGCGCATGTAAAGAACTTAACGTAAACGTAGTGTTATCTAACGTTTGGGCTGAAGGTGGCGAAGGCGGTAAAGAACTTGCTACTGAAGTTGTAAGGCTTTGCGAACTTGAAAACGACTTTACTTTTGCTTATGACTTTAGCGATAGTATAGAGCAAAAAATCAACTCTATCGTACAAAAAATTTACGGTGGCACGGGCGCAGTTATTACGCCAACCGCAAAAAAACAAATTCAAAAACTTAACGAACTCGGCTACCAAAACTTGCCGGTTTGTATGGCAAAAACGCAATATAGTTTTTCCGATGATGCTAAAAAGTTGGGCGCTCCACAAAACTTTGAAATCACTATTAAAAACGTAAAAGTTTCCGCAGGCGCAGGCTTTATAGTTGTATTGACCGGAGATATTATGACTATGCCGGGCTTACCAAAAGTTCCATCTGCTGAAAATATTGACGTTGACGAAAACGGCGTTATTTCTGGCTTATTCTAAAATAAAGGAGGCAATTATGGCTAAATACATTAACGAACCATCACATACTTTTAACGAATATCTTTTAATTCCAGGCTATTCTTCAAGCAAAGCAATTCCATCTAACGTATCACTTAAAACACCGCTTGTAAAGTTTAAAAAAGGCGAAGAACCAAAAATTTCAATGAATATACCAATGGTTTCCGCAATAATGCAATCAGTTTCAGGCGATAAGCTTGCAATTGCACTTGCTATGGAAGGTGGCGTTTCATTTATTTACGGCTCACAATCTATTGAAGATGAAGCCGCAATGGTAGCGCGCGCTAAAAACTATAAAGCAGGTTTTGTAAAAAGCGATTCTAACCTTTCTCCAAAAAGTACTTTAAAAGAAGTTGTTGAACTTAAAGAAAGAACAGGCCACTCTACTGTTGCCGTTACTGAAGACGGAACTAGTGATGGTAAACTTGTTGGTATTGTAACAAGTAGAGATTATCGTATTAGTCGTATGAGTATGGACGAAAAAGTTGAAACTTTTATGACTCCTTTTGATAAACTCATTACCGCAAAAGAAGGCACAACTTTAAAAGAAGCAAACGACATTATTTGGGACAATAAATTAAACTCTTTACCAATTATTAACGATGAGCAAAAACTTTGCTACTTCGTTTTCCGTAAAGACTATGATAGCCACAAGCAAAACCCTAACGAACTTTTAGATAGTGAAAAACGTTACGTTGTTGGTGCGGGCATTAACACTCGTGACTATCAAGAAAGAGTTCCTGCGCTTGTAAATGCAGGTGCAGACGTATTATGTATTGATAGTAGTGAAGGTTTTAGCGAATGGCAAAAACTCACTATTGAGTGGATTAGAAAACAGTATGGTGACAGCGTTAAAGTTGGTGCTGGTAACGTTGTTGATGCCGAAGGCTTTAGATTCTTAGCAGACTGCGGTGCGGACTTTATTAAAGTTGGTATTGGCGGTGGCTCAATTTGTATTACGAGAGAAACCAAAGGTATTGGTCGTGGTCAAGCAACTGCATTAATTGAAGTTTGCAAAGAAAGAGACAAATACTTTGAAGAAACGGGTATTTACATTCCTGTTTGTTCAGACGGCGGTATCGTTTACGACCACCACATAACACTCGCTCTTGCAATGGGTGCCGACTTTGTTATGCTTGGTAGATATTTTGCACGTTTTGATGAAAGCCCAACAAATAAAGTTATTATTGGCGGTAACTACTATAAAGAATATTGGGGCGAAGGCTCTCAAAGGGCAAGAAACTGGCAACGTTACGATATGGGTGGCGATAAAAAGTTATCTTTTGAAGAAGGCGTTGATAGTTACGTTCCATACGCAGGCAAACTTAAAGACAACGTTGCATTAAGTTTAAGTAAAGTTAAGTCAACAATGTGTAACTGTGGCGCACTTTCTATTAAAGAACTTCAAGAAAATGCAAAACTTACCCTTGTTTCCGCAACAAGTATTGTTGAAGGTGGCGCACACGACGTTATCTTAAAAGAAAAGACTCAAACAATTAAGTAATAGTCTTTGCCAATTCATCTGGTTGTTTTTTGACGGAAAAATCCTACGAAATACTTTGCGTTTTGTTTGGTTACAGACCTTACAGGTATGCGCCCTCACAATAACGCAAGTCTTTCTTGCATTTTCCTCGTCAAACCGCAAAACAAATTTTGCTAAAGCAACCATACTCATTGGCAAAGCCTAAAAGAAAAAGTGAAATATAACCGCAAACAAATTCATCTGGTTGTTTTTTGACGGAAAAATCCTACGAAATACTTTGCGTTTTGTTTGGTTACAGACCTTACAGGTATGCGCCCTCACAATAACGCAAGCCTTTCTTGCATTTTCCTCGTCAAACCGCTAAACAAATTTTGCTAAAGCAACCATACTCATTGGCAAAGCCTTTAATAAATAAAAACACGAATAAACCGCAAACAACAGTTTGCGGTTATATTTTTTTGTAAAATTACGCATTTATGCAATTTGCACAACAATTTATTGACATACGCGCCTACAAATGCTATACTTTAACTACTATTTAGTTAAATTGCACAAAAGGAGCAACAATGGAAAAAGAACTTTTAGGTATTTTAAGCACTATTAAAAACAAAACTAATATAGACGTTGCCGTTTTGTCACAAAACGGGCTTATTGAAGTTAACACTTACGGCGAGTACGTTAAAGTGCCAACCGTAACTTTTAACGAGCAAAAAGACCCCGTTACATTAACAAATGAAAACAAAACTTGTTTTTACTTTAATTTTAACGGCACTAATTTTACGGGCGTTATTGACGGGGCAAGTGATATTGAGCTTAATTACGCTGTGTTTATTTCTTCATTTATAGAAAATAGTCAAATAAAAAACGTTGAATTAACTTATAACGAGCAATATTTAACAATAATTTTAGGCGATTCTACAAAAAGCAAAATTTTGCACTTTCAAGAGAAATATAGCGTGCCCAAAAAGCCATGTGCGTGCGTATTATTCAAAGTGGTAAAAGGTAACGCAAATGATTTTGTTGCTTTTTTAAACGATTACGCGTTGGGTGGCGATACTGCCGTTAAAATTGACGATGAGTTTGTTAGCCTAGTAAAGTTTAACGATTATGACGTGGAAAGTAATTCTACCACAAATATAGAGTACAGCGAATTTATTGTTAAAAGCGTGTTTGAAGAACTTGGTTATGAAGTTTTAGCATACGTTGGCAGTACTGTTATTAACTTTATAGATATAGCAATTTCATATAAACAATGTGTTGAAACGCTTAAAATGAGTGAGTTGTTTAGCGTAAAAAATAGCGTTAATGCGTATAAGCACTATCTACTTTTAAAAATGGCGGAAGATTTGCCTGCGGGTAAAATTCAAGAACTTTTATCTATACTTTTAGAGCCGTCCGCTATGGAAATTTTAAAAGATGAAGAAATTATGACTACTGCTGAAGCGTTTTTAAACTACGACCTTAACGTTTCAGAAACTGCAAGGGCACTTTACGTTCATAGAAACACTTTAATTTATAGAATAGACAAGATTAAAAAGATTACAGGTTTAGACGTTAGAAAGTTCAGCGATGCACTTGCTTTTAAAATAATTTCTATTCTTGCAAAAATTAAGTAAAAAGGGGCAATAATAAGAGTATGACTAATAAAGCTAAAAAGGTTGTGGCAATAGTTTCGGCAATAATTGGGGTTACAATTTCGTTCACACTCGGTTTTTTTGTAAGAAATTTAACGCTTGATAGCGATTTAAGAAACGCCTATATTTTACTTCACCAATATAAGCAAAATTACTTTTTTGACGACGGTGACGTTGTTACCGACATTGAAAACGCACTTTTAGATAAGTATTCTTCATTTTTTAGTAAAGAAGAATATGACGCTATTAAGAAAAAGGCTAAAGGCGAGTCTGTTGGCATAGGCATTGCGGTAGAAACGGGCACAACTATAATTTCACAAGTTGTGGAAAATTCCCCTAGTGAAAAAGCAGGTGTTAAGCCGGGCGGAAACGTTGTGGCGGTTTTTGATGATGGCGAGTATAAGCAAGTTACCGCTTTTAGCGAGTTTACTAACGTTATTACCAAAACTAAAATGGGCGAAAACGTTTACTTTAAAGTTGATTATGGCAATGGTAATATCAAGGAGTATTCGGTTGTTAAAAAGAAGTATCAAACTTCGTACGTAATTTATCAAGATAAAGATAATTGCTACGGATATAGTGACGATAGCGGTAGTATGGAGCGCACTTTAAAACAAGACTATTGCTCAATTTTAGGCGATGACGTTGCGTATATAAAATACTCCGCGTTTAACGGAACAAAAAGTGGGCTTAAAGGGTCTGTAGGGCAATTGGCTGACGCATTAAGCATCTTTAAGCAAAATGGCAAAACTAAACTTATTTTAGACTTGCGTGATAATGGTGGCGGTTATATGGATTTACTTTGCCAAGTTGCAAGCCATTTAATAAACGTTGAAAACGGCAAAACGGCACTCATTTCCGTTGCAGTTGATAAAAATGGAAAAAAAGAGAATTATTATTCTTCAAAAAGCGTTTATAATTCTTATGGCTTTGAAAAAATAGTTGTTATGTGTGATGAGGGCACGGCTTCCGCTTCTGAAGCACTAATTGGCGCTATGCTTGACTATGACACTAACAATATTGTAAACGTGGTTGTATCTTCTTCAACGTTAAATGGTCAAACCGTATATAAAAGTTATGGTAAAGGCATAATGCAGTCAACCTTTGTTAACCTTGATGGTAGCGCTGTTAAACTTACTACTGCTAAACTTTATTGGCCTGTTTCTAACACGAGTATTCACGGTGTGGGAATAACAACTGATATTTCTAATAAGGTTGTAAACGCCCCTAAAGAAACGGCACTTGAAACCGCCCTTTCACTTATGAATTAAAAAAGGCGGATATGGAATCCGCCCCTACGAATATGTAATAGAGTTTATATAACACCGTAGGGGAGCATTCAATATGCTCCCTAAAAATAAAAACTTGGCTAAAATTTAGCCAAGTTTTTTTAGTATTCGGTTAAACCAAGTAAATAGTCGGCAGAAACGTCTAATACCTTACATAAAGCGTAAAGAGTTTGTAGTGACGGCACGGTTTTACCCGTTTTATAATCATTAACGCATTGTTTAGAAATATTTAATTCCTTTGCAATTTGGGTTTGGCTTTTAGCGCAAGTCTTTAAAACTTCATTAAATCTTTTCGTAAATTCCATAATATTATTATATACCGATTTGTCAGTTTTTACTTGACAGTCAGTTAAAAACTGACTATAATTTAAATTAAACATATATTTGGAGGCTTTTATGAAAAAGAAACTACTTTTAACGTTAACAACTATTATGCTTGCGTGTGCACTTTGCTTCACGTTATCTGGTTGCGGAATATTAGGCAATTCAGGTGGAAATAATAATGAGGACGCGCAAATAGTAGCCGTATATAATCTTTACGTTGCTAATGCGGAAGCTAACGGCAACACTCCGCTTTCTTATGAAGATTGGCTTAAAACCATTAAAGGCGAAAAGGGCGATAAAGGCGAGGATGGCGTTACCCCTACAATTGGAATTAGTAATGATGGTTACTGGGTTATAAATGGTGTTAAAACATCATATAAAGCCATTGGTAAAGACGGCGTTGACGGAACTAACGGCACAAATGGTACAACGCCAACTATTGAAATAAACGAAGATGGTTATTGGGTAATAAACGGCGTTGTTACTGAATATAAAGCAATCGGCAAAGACGGCGTTGACGGAACAAACGGCACAAATGGTACAAACGGCACAACGCCTACTATTGAAATTAACAAAGATGGTTACTGGGTAATTAACGGCGTTGTTACTGAATACAAGGCAATTGGTAAAGACGGCGTTGATGGAACAAACGGCACTAATGGTACTAACGGAACAAATGGTATAGACGGAGCAACAATTAAATCCGTTGAATTTGACGAGCAAGGCAGGTTAGTTATCACTTTAACTAACGGCACCGTGTTAGACCCCGTTGAACTTCCTAAAAAAGATGAGCATATACACGATTATGGCGATTTAATTGTATATACTACAGGCGAAATGAATTGTGAAGAAAGAATTTATTATAAGGTTTGTTCAACTTGCAATGTTATAGAATGGGTAAAGGGAAGTTATAACGACCATAAATTTGAAACGGTTATTAAAGAGCCAACATGCGTGAATAAAGGTTACACTACGTACACTTGTAATTGTGGATATTCTTACGTTGATAATTACGTAGATGCATTAGGTCATACTGAAGTAATAGATAAAGCAGTAGCTCCAAATTGTACTGAAACAGGTTTAACCGAAGGTAAGCACTGCTCGGTATGTAAAGAAGTTTTAGTTTCGCAAAACTTAGTTGATGCTTTAGGTCATACTCTTGACGATAGCGGTTATTGTACTGTATGTGACGCTCCAATAGGCACAACTAAAGGCATTTATTACGATTTGTCTAGTGACGGAACTTATTATGAAGTTATAGGTTATGAAGGTGCTTCTACAAGAGTAATAATAGCAAGTGAGTATAACCAAAAACCCGTAAAATCAATTTATAATGGAGCCTTTGCAGATACTAATATTGTAAGTGTAATAATACCAGATAGCATAATAAGTATAGGAGATTCTGCGTTCTCTGGTTGCAACTCGTTAACAGGCATAACAATACCAGATAGCGTAACAAGTATAGGTTATTCAACGTTCTTTAGATGTTATGGTTTAACAAGCGTTTTAATTGGTGATAGCGTAACAAGTATAGGTCCTTATGCGTTCTATGAATGTTCTAATTTAACAAGCGTTTTAATAGGCGATAGTGTAACGCGTATAGATGGCCAAGCTTTCTATAAATGTACTAGTTTAACAAGCGTAAAAATACCAGATAATGTAACATTTATAAACAGTTCTGCATTTCAGGGTTGCTCTAATTTGGCAAGCTTAACAATAGGAAACGGATTAACAGGTATAGATTCTTCTGTATTCTATGATTGCAACGAAGCGTTATATACAATTGAAAATAACTTAAAATACGTTAAAGCAAATGGTAATAATTATTTTATTTTAGCTGAATGTACAAATAAAAACTTGACAACTTATCAAATAAATGAAAATACAAAACATATTGCTTCCAATGTATTTAGCAGTTGTGGAAGGCTTGCAAATATAACAATACCAGATAGCGTATTAAGTATAGGAGATTATGCATTTGCTCATTGCGATAATTTAACAAGTATAACTATACCAGATAGCGTAACAATTATAGATTATAGAGTGTTCTATGAATGCTCTAATTTAACAAACGTAACGATAGGAAGCGGTGTGACAAGTATAGGAGAAGGGGCATTTGGTAATTGCAGTTCGTTAACAAGCGTAACCTTTGAAGATACTTCAACTTGGTATATAACTAAAAATTATGAGAATTGGAAAAATAAAATTGATGGGACTGAATTTGACGTAACAAACCCAAGCACTAATGCAAAGAATATTATATATTATGGTTATTATTGGTACAAAATTTAATAATAAGTTAAAAAGCGGACTTTATAGTCCGCTTTTAGTTTGCTATTAAATTTCGTTAATATTGTAAGGCGTAATTTGATATACGTAGTAGTTAAGCCAGTTTACGTATATAAGGTTAGCAACACTTGTCCAACACATATTTATTTCGCCTTTACCGTCTTTATAGCCGTTTACAAAATAGTTTTCCGGTGCTTTGATAGGTAAACCTTTATTTAAATCACGCTCGTATTCAAGTTTTAAAGTTTCTCTATCGTATTCTAAATGACCCATTATAAAAATAAATTTATTGTCTTTACTCTTTACAATAGATGCGCCTGCTTTTTTAGAATAGCATAAAACTTCTAAATCGCTAACTTTTTCAATATCTTTTTTATAAATGGTTGTATGGCGTGAGTGTGGCATATAAAACTTATCGTCAACGCCCTTAAGTAAACTTTCGTAAGCGGTAGTTTTAACGTGCTTAAATACGCCAAAAAGTTTTTCCTTAAGCGGGTGCTTTTTAATGCCGTAAAAATAGTTAAGTGCGGCTTGTGCGCCCCAGCAAATAAAGATTGTGCTTGTAACGTTAGTTTTAGTAAACTCTAAAATTTCGGTAAGTTCTTTCCAATACGCAACGTCACTAAACTCCATTGTTTCAACGGGTGCGCCCGTAATAATCATACCGTCAAACTTCTTGTTTTTAATCTTTGAAAAAGGTTTATAAAACTTTTGCAAGTGTTCAAGCGGCGTGTGTGAGCCCGTGTAAGTATCAAGCCCAACAAGCGTAACGTTTATTTGAAGCGGTGAGTTAGATAAAAGACGCATAAGTTGAGTTTCCGTAACAACCTTTGTTGGCATTAAGTTTAAAATGGCAATTTCAATTGGTCTTATATCTTGGTTTATAGAGCGTTGTTTGCTCATTATAAAGATATTTTCGTTTAATAAGGTATTAAACGCGGGAATATCTTTTGGAATAACTATAGGCATTTTTAACCTCCTATAACTGCGTCTAATGCTTGTTTGATATCTTCAATAAGGTCGTCCGCGTCTTCAATGCCAACGGAAAGCCTTACAAGGTCAGGTAAAACGCCTGCGTTAATAAGTTCTTCGTCAGTCATTTGTCTATGCGTTGCGCTTGCAGGGTGTAAACAGCAAGATTTAGCGTCCGCTACGTGAGTTTCAATAGGAATAAGTTTTAAATTCTTCATAAACTCTTCACAAATCTTTCTACCGCCTTTAACGCCAAAACTTACAACACCGCAAGAGCCGTTAGGTAAGTATTTAAGCGCTAACTTATGGTATTTATCATTTTCTAAACCGCAGTAGTTAACGTAACTAATACGGCTATCGCTTTCTAAGTATTTAGCAATTTTTAAAGCGTTTTGGCAGTGCCTTTCCATTCTAACGTGTAAACTTTCTAAACCTAAATTTAAAATAAATGCGCTTTGTGGAGATGGCGTAGAGCCAAAGTCACGCATAAGTTGAGCCGTTGCCTTTGTAATAAACGCACCGCCTAAACCAAACTTTTTAGCATAAACTATGCCGTGGTAACTATCGTCAGGCGTGGTTAAGCCAGGGAATTTATCTGCATACTTAAGCCAGTCAAATTTACCGCCGTCAATAATAGCGCCGCCAACTGCCGAAGCGTGCCCGTCCATATATTTAGTAGTTGAGTGCGTAACAATGTCCGCCCCAAATTCAATTGGGCGACAATTTATTGGAGTTGCAAAAGTATTATCAACAATAAGTGGAACGCCGTTTTCGTGCGCCACTTTTGCAAAAAGTTCAATATCTAAAACGGTGAGGGCAGGGTTGGCAATAGTTTCGCCAAAAACAGCCTTTGTGTTAGGTTTAAAAGCACTTCTTAACTCGTCTTCAGTGCAGTCAGGGCTAACAAAGGTAAAGTCAATGCCCATTTTACGCATTGTAACGTTAAAAAGGTTAAAAGTTCCGCCGTAAATTGCGGAGCAGGCAACAACGTGGTCGCCACAATTTGCTATATTAAATACAGCGTAAAAGTTTGCCGCTTGGCCAGAAGACGTGAGCATTGCTGAAGCTCCGCCTTCAAGTTCGCATATTTTTTTAGCAACGGTATCGCAAGTTGGATTTTGTAAGCGTGAGTAAAAATATCCGCTTGCCTCTAAGTCAAAAAGTTTGCCCATATCTTCGCTTGTGTCATACTTAAAAGTTGTGCTTTGAATAATAGGAATTTGCCTTGGCTCGCCGTTTTTTGGAGTGTATCCACCTTGAACGCATATCGTGTTTTTTCTCATAAATAATCTCCCTAATATAGATGTAAAATATCTAAATTTTTATAAATTTGCACCTTTTATTAGTTTAACACTAATAAACTACGTTGTCAATAATTTTATGGTTAATTTGCCTATAGCAAAGTGCAAAAAAATAAGTGTAACAAAAGTTACACTTAAATTTTTTTATTAAATATTTTATTTTTTACAAAACGACTTGCAAAAATGCGGTGTAAAACTTACGTCACCCATAGTTTTTTCGTGCGTGATTTCAATAGTGTCTAAGTTACAAGTGTTACAATTTGAGTTATGCACGCATTCGCATACGTTACATTTAACTCTGCAATTACAATTATTCATTATAATATCCTCCTACGTTTAGTATTGACAAAAACATAAAAAATATGCTTATAAAAACTTTTTGAGTTTTTGTTCGTAATTTTCTTGTAATTCTTTTAACTTTTTAGCGTATTCTATAATTTCTTTATCGGTAACAACTTTTGCGTTATTTATAAGCGCGCAAAGTTCGGTTATGCCCATAACCGTGCCTTTTATCATAAGTTCTGCAATATGATGCGGAGTGTTATCAAGCGCCGTGTTCATTTTAATGGCGGATGCCATCATTAGTTTTTTCATTGCGCCCACTTCCTTTTTTTCATAGCCTTTTTCAAGCATATAGGCGGAAATTTCGCCAACAAACTTTTCGTAGTATTCGTATTGAGTAGTCATTTCCTTTTTTAACGGACAATCTTCAAACTCGTCAATAACGTTGCTAATAGACAAAAGTGCAATACTTGCGTTGCGGTAAACTTCGTTTATAGCGTCTAAATTCATATCGTTTTTAAACATTTTTATCTCCTTTAAAAGTAGTTTGTGTTAGATTGAAAAAAGTATGCTTAAATAGTTGACAAATTCGTTAAAAAAATGTAAAATCATTAAGAACCGCGCGAAAAAGGCTCTAAGTTTGCTTTGCAACGCCTTTAACCTAATGGTAAAATTCGGCGAGATTAGACAGGAGGTACAATATTGATGTACGCAATTATTGAAAACGGCAACAAGCAATACAAAGTTGCAGTAGGCGACGTTGTTAAGTTTGAAAAGCTTGATGCTGAAGTTGGCGCTAACGTAGAATTCAACGTATTATTAGTGTCTAACGAAGAAGGTATTAAAGTAGGCAAGGACGCGGAAGCGTTCAAAGTAGCAGGCGAAGTAGTTAAGCAAGATAAACTTAAAAAAGTTATCGTATTTAAGTACAAAGCTAAGAAGAACGAAAGAAAGAAAAAGGGTCATAGACAACCTTTCACTTCCGTTAAAATTACAGAAATTGCATCTAAATAAGGGGGATAGTAAATTATGTTTTTAATTAGATTATTTGCTCATAAAAAGGGTGTAGGTAGTTCTAGAAACGGTCGTGACAGTGCGGCAAAACGTCTTGGCATTAAACGTGCTGACGGTCAAAAAGTTTTAGCAGGTTCTATTTTGGTTAGACAACGCGGAACAAAATTCTATCCAGGCACAGGTGTTGGCATTGGTAAAGATGATACTTTATTTGCAACAGTTAGCGGTGTGGTTAGATATGAAAGACTTGGTAAAGATAAAAAACAAGTTTCAGTTTACGAAGCATAATAATTAGTGTTAAAAAAGCATAGCAACGGCTATGCTTTTTTTTAACGGGAAAATACTGTAAAATACTTTGGGTTTTGTTCGCTTACATACAAAAAAGTATGCCCCCTTTAAAGAACGCTTGTCTTTCTTGCATTTTTCTCGTTAAATCGCTAAAATACTGCAAAATACTTTGCGTTTTGTTTGGTTACATTATAAATAAAAGCCCTTATTATGGCAGTTGCCGTTAGGGATTTTTAGTTTATAACAAAAGTGTAGCCCACTATACTTCGCAAAAAGCGAAATATGGTGGGCTTTTCTTATCCATAAAAGATTAAGATAATTTAGTTTTATTTTTAGCCTTGTGGCTAAAAGTTATATTGTTTGCGCAAGCAAACAGTTTAGCCGAGCATCGCGAACGCCAACTGCGCAAGCAGTTTTATTTTGGCTAACGCCAAAGTTATATTAAATAAATCCGCAACTTGCCGTTAGGCAAATTTCACCGCCGTAGGCGATATCACCCGTTGTTAGACGGATATAACAAATCCTTTGCGGATTTATTTAGTTGCCGAATCCCTTGTAGGGAATCGGCTAAAGGGCGTTTTTTTATATTATTTTACCGGTATCTGCACATTGAAAAATTAAAAAATATCCGCTATTTAAGTCAAGTGAAGTTGGCACGAATTTGCAGTATTTTTCTATGTTTTTAGGTGGCTCGTCACGCTTATTAGGCACGCCGTAACAAACGTATTTAACGGCGTTATTTTCTTTAATAACTCCAATTACGTAATGCAAATTTTCATTATAATTTATCATTGCAAATTGCGATGAAGGTATAATGCCGTCAAAACTATAAAAAGGTTGAAAATTTTTAAATATCTCGTCTAATTTATCTTTGTTTTTTAAGTAAAATTCTTGGCTTTTGAAAGTGCGTGTAGCCTCTTCATTTTCACTAGAGCATACTTTTTTTTGTGCGTGTTCTTTTTCTTCTTCACGGCACTCAAATTCGCCGTCATTTTTATTAGATAATACGGGTTTTGTTTTAATGTTTTCATAATAATTTTCTATTGCAATTTGTTCGTCATCGTATATAAAATCATCGTTACTTTCTAAAGGGGTTTGCGTTATTAAATCTTTTAGTTTTAGGCTTGAATTTTCATTTTCGCCATATAAAATAGGGGTAGAATCGCCTTTAATAAGAGCGCAAATTCCATCTTTTAAAGAGCAGTTTTTATTAAATTTTGCTTCAAAAACAGCCTTTTTTTCTACCGTAACGGTTAGTATTTTGCCGTCAACGCCTAGTAAAAGTGTTAGATTTTTTGCGTTGATAATATTGCTTGATAAAATTTCAACGCGCGCTAAACAATAGTCGTTAAACGCTTCAAATTTTAAAACTCCTTTTCCGTTAAAATTGTTCTCTATTCCATTTAATACAATAATTTTTTTTGCGCTTGCCATAAATTGCCTTGCTAAAATAAAACACCTTTTTACATTATATATATTGTAAACAAAAATAAAATATGTTTTTTAGGCGACAAGTAGCGTATTTTGGCGTAAAAATTTAATTATATATCTAAAGATATATTAAAAATATTTGGTTAAAACTATTTACATTTTGCAAATACTATGATAATATAGTATTGGTGAAAATTTGGATTTAAATTTTGAGCGTGCATTTTTATATAAAAAACGTCAAAATTCGGCAAAATTTTCAATAAAAAAATACAAAATTTGTAAACGATAGTTTAAAATGAACTTATAATATAAATTGGAGGCAAAAAAATGACAAACAATCAACAAGTTTTAAAGTTTGTAAACGATGCAGTAGCTTTATGTAAGCCAGAAAAAGTAGTTTGGATTACAGGCGAAGAAGCGCAACTTGAAGAGTTAAGGCAAGAAGCGCTTAAAACGGGTGAACTCATTAAGTTAAATGAAGAAAAACTTCCAGGTTGCTACCTTCACCGTTCTGACGTTAACGACGTTGCTCGTGTAGAAGGCAGAACTTTCATTTGTTGCAAAAACAAAGAAGATGCAGGCCCAATCAACAACTGGATGGACCCACAAGAAGCATATTCAAAAGTAGGTGCTATATTTGATGGTAGCATGAAAGGCAAAACAATGTACGTTATTCCATATTCTATGGGTGCGGTTGGTTCTACTTTCAGTAAAGTTGGTATTGAAGTTACTGACTCTATCTACGTTGTAGTAAGCATGAAAATTATGACTAGAATTGGCAAAGCCGTATTAGACGTTTTAGGCGATAGTAATGACTTTGTTCGTGGACTTCACTCAAAAGCAGACCTTGACGCTGAAAAGAGATATATTCTCCACTTCCCAGAAGATAACACTATTTGGTCAGTTAACTCTGGTTACGGCGGAAACGTTTTACTTGGTAAAAAGTGCTTTGCACTTCGTATTGCTTCATACCAAGGCAAGAAAGAAGGTTGGATGGCTGAACACATGCTTATTTTAGGCGTTCAAAATCCAAACGGCGAAATTAACTACGTATCTGCAGCGTTCCCATCTGCTTGTGGTAAAACTAACCTTGCAATGCTTATTCCTCCTGCTCTTTATAGAGAAAAGGGTTATAAAGTATGGTGCGTTGGCGATGATATCGCTTGGATAAGAGTTGGTAAAGATGGTAGACTTTGGGCTATCAACCCAGAAAACGGCTTCTTTGGCGTTGCTCCTGGTACAAACATGCACTCTAACCCTAACGCATTATTATCTACTAAAAAGAACGCAATCTTTACAAACGTTGCTCTTGATGAAACTGACAATACTGTTTGGTGGGAAGGTATGGAAAAAGACGTTCCTGGCAAAGTTAAACCAGCAAACCTTATTGACTGGAAAGGCAATCCTTGGACTCCTGACACGGTTGACGCTAACGGCAACCCTGTAAAAGCTGCTCACCCAAATAGTAGATTTACTGCTCCTGCAGTTAACTGCCCATGCATTTCTAGCGAATTTGAAGCTCCAGAAGGCGTTCCACTTACTGCAATCGTATTCGGTGGTAGACGTGCTAAAACTGCTCCACTTGTTTATGAAGCAAGAGATTGGAACGGCGGTGTATTCGTAGGTTCTATCATGGCTTCTGAAACAACTGCTGCTGCAACAGGCGCTGTTGGTGTTGTTAGACGTGACCCTATGGCAATGCGTCCTTTCGTTGGTTACAATATGGCAGACTACTTTGCTCACTGGATTGATATGGGTAAAAAGACTGATAAATTACCAAAAATCTTTAACGTTAACTGGTTTAGAACTGATGATAACGGCAACTTCATTTGGCCGGGCTTTGGCGATAACTTACGCGTTTTAGAATGGATTTTAAAGAGATGCAAAGGCGAAGTTGATGCAAGAGACGTTGCTATTGGTTATATCCCATACGCAAAAGACATTAACGTTGAAGATTTAGATATTGACGAAAGCGTTGTTGAAGACCTTTTATCTGTTGATAAAGAAACTTGGCTTGAAGAAGTTAAGGGTATTAAAGAATTCTACGCTCAATTTGGCGATAGAATTCCAAGTGAATTACTTGAAAAGCTTAACGAACTTGAAGCAAACCTTAACAAGTAAGGTTCTATCAAAAAAATTAAATGCCGTTTTTAACGGCATTTTTTTTACGCAAAAAAAACTTTTAAAAAATTTGTTTATACGGTGTTGAATTTTATAAAAAATAGGTCTATAATAAAATAAAAAGGAGTAAACTATGGCAAAAAAATTGTGTTTTTTATTGGGTGCTGGCGGTGCGCGTGGTATTGCTCACGTTGGTTTTTTAAAAGCAATGGAAGAAGAAGGTATTAAACCAGACTATATTGCAGGCTGTTCTATGGGTGCAGTTGTTGGTGCTTGCTATGCTAAAGGTGTTTCTATTGAAAAAATGAAAAGCGTAATTGATACGATAAAGATGAAAGATATTGTTGATATTAACTTTATGCCTTTTAATAAAAAAAGTTTATTTCGCTCCTTAAAAATGCGTCAACGAATAATAGAATTATTGGGAGAGGGGAATATTGAAGATTTGGATATTCCTTTTGAGTGCGTAGCAGTTGACATTGTTAAAGGTAAAATAGTAACCCTTAAAAAAGGATGTTTAATAAACGCGGTATGTGCAAGTTCCGCAATTCCTACCGTTTTTAAGCCCGTTGAAATAGATGATATGGAACTTATTGACGGTGGTGTTTTGATGCGTGTGCCTTACTCAAGTGCAAGCCATTTTAAAGCAGACGTTACAATTGCTGTTGACGTAATTGGCGAGTTAAAAGATTTTAAGCCAACGAATAATATTTTTGCTCAAGCAATGCGCATAATTGACGTTACGGATAGTTACATTGCGCGCGCTAATCACCACCATCATAAGCCGGAATTGTTAATTATGCCAGATATGGGAGATATGAGCCAATTTAAAGCGCAAAACCTTGACGTTGCGTATGAGGCAGGCTATAAAGCGGGTAAGGAAAACGCACAAAAAATTAAAGATTTACTTAAATAATTTAAAGTTTACTTGTAAAATAAAAAGCCCTTCAGGGCTTTTTGTTGTTTAGGTCAATTTGTCTAGAAAGTTCATCGTGTTTTTTTAAAACTTGCAATATCGCACTTTGTGAAAATTTGGGCTTTTTAGAACGTTCGTTTTTTACTATTACTTTTTCACGAGTTTCATTTAGAGCACTATTTTGGCTAGATAAAAGGCTATTAGATATTTTTTTTATTGCTTCACTTAACCCATCTGTTGCCGTTTTGTTTGTGGAAAGTTTAGTTAAAATGTCAAATATGCCGAATTTGTCCAAAATTTTCTCCTTATAAATAAAATATATTAGGTAATTTAAAAAAAATCGTTGATTATTATATAAAATTAGTGTATAATATCAAAGTGTATACGTTTATGTGTATGCACTAAAAATTTAGGTTATTCACAATTTTACTTGGAGTGATATAAATGAAAAAACTTATTATTACAATTCTTTCGTTAGTACTTGCAATGTGTGCCTTTACGGGTTGTACAAATTCTAAGCCTCTTACAGGTGTTGAAGGTACGCCTTATAACAATGGTTCGTTTTTTGTTGAAAAAGGCGATTACGTTTACTTTATCAATGGTAAAGAGGCGGTTACTGCATCTAACAAATCTGGCAAGGTAGAAAAAGGTTCTCTTCTTCGCGTTAAAAAAGAAGATATAGGTAAAAAAGGCGCAAACGTTGAAACCGTTATTTCTAAACTTTTAATCTCTGCAAATTATAGCACTGGTTTTTATATGTACGGCAACTGCGTTTATTACGTAACTCCGTCTACTGAAAAAGATAAGGCTGGTACTGTTTTAAATACGCACAACGAGTTTTACTGTTACGATATGACTAAAGGTAAAAACGTTGGCGGTATGATTTTAAGGCTTGAAAACAATAACTACGAGTATAGGTTTATTGAAGTTGACGGCGTTGTTTACTTAGCAACTACGGTTTCTTCTGTTGACGAAAATAGTGTTACTCACACTAAACTTGTAGTATACAATACAAGCACGGGCGACTGCATATTTACTTCAAATAACTACGTTAATTTAATTATGCCAGAAGATAACTCTAACGTTATATTCTATACTCAAAAAGGCGTAACTAAAGCTCTTGATGATGCAGAACAAGATTTTGAAGAATTATATAGATACGAAGTTGGCGATGCTGAAGCTACACTTGAAGTTAGTGGTGCAGGCTATGCTGATTTAAGCTTTGACGACAGGGCAAATACATTAGTTGGTAAACTCGTTGAAGAATGTGGCACTAACGGCGTAACGTTTACTTTAATTAAGCATACTGGTAAGGTTTTAGTTTACAAAACTACTAAATTAGACGCAGATAATAACGGCTCATACTTCTATGGTGCAACTAGCGATGATAATTTTACTACAAAAACTAAACTTGGTGCATCAAACGAATATATTGCTTTAGCAATGGCTAAAACTTCTCATTTTGAATCTTTAACTGAAGTTTATTACGTTGAAAGTGGCGATAAGTTTATTACGGCTCTTATGAGATTTGACTATACTAAGCAAAATGACGCAAATATGCTTAACGGTAGAACAATCGTAGCAGAAGGCGTTGAAAATATGTCAATTTCTTTTGTAAAGGACGGATATATTTATCTTACTAACGCTTCAGAAGGTATTTACTATAGATGTGCTTTAACTGCAACTGATGCTAAGCCAGATAGAATTAACGCAATTGCAATGCAAACTGCAACGGAATGGTATAAACCAACAGTTGTTGGCAACTATTTTATTGGTTCATATTCCGCTAACTACTATGCTAATTACATTTATACTATTGACGTATCAAAACTTGGCACGGAAGACTATGAAGAATATTTAGAAAAGTACGAAGAAGAAAATAGGGAAAATATTTTAGAATTGCAAGGTACTCTTTTAGGTAAATATTCTAAGGAAGAAGCTACAGCACTTCAAGAATTACTTGATACTAACTACCCAGAAGAAACTGATGACGAAGAATAAAAACAAACGTCCGCTACTAAATGGTGGCGGACTTTTTATTAAGCTATGAGAATTTTATCATTTGACATTGAAAGTACAACGGGCAGTCATAATGACGGCAGTATGTGCACTTTTGGCTATTGTTTAGCCGATTATAATTTTAATATAACTAGCCAAAAAGATATTGTTATGCGCCCGCATACTAAACGTATTGAAAGTAAAATAAAACTTCATTACGATAAGGCGCAAATTAAATCTTCTCCGCAATTTCCATACTTTTATAATGAAATAAAAGAGTTGTTTAAAAATAGTTATTGCATAATAGGTTTTTCTATTATGAACGACGTGGATTTTTTAAACAATGCTTGTGAAATTTATATGCTAGATAAAATTGAGTACGAGTTTTTAGACGTGCAATTAATTTACAAAACGGTATATAAAAAGCCAACGCTATCAGCACTTTCTTCTATTGCGGAAGAACTTCAAATTGAATATCAAGCACATCGCTCCGATGAAGATGCAAGGGTTACTTTACTTGTTTTAAAACACATTTTAAACGACACTAAACTTTCACTTAGCGAGTTGTTAAAAAAATACCATATAACGCACGGAGTTAACAACAATACGGAAATTTCTCCTTGCCAAAACGGTGTATTTACGCATAAAGAAATTAACTATTTGATTTTAGAGTTTGTTAAAGCAAACTATAAGCATAAAAGGTACTATAGGGGCGGATTATCTTCAAAAACCTTTGCTTTTAGTGACAATTTAAAGTATGACGACGTAGATAGGTTTAGGCAAATTATAAAGCGAATTTATGACCTTAACGGGCGTATAGGCTCAATAGAAAGTTCTAACGTTTTAGTTTGTGACAAAGAAAATATTACGGAAAAAATAGCACGCCAACTTGAAGAAAGAAATAGAAATAAAGAGCGTATTAAAGTTATTTCTACGGAAGAATTTTTTAAAATGATAGGCGAACTTCCCACCCTTGATTTTTCAGGCGATATAGCACTTTTAAGGGCGCATAGAAATGAAGTTAAGCGCTTAAGAAAGTTAAGAATGCAAGAAGAAGGCAAGATTATGGTAAAAGGTAAAAAACCGTATTATAAAAATAAAAAAGAAGAAAAAAATAATTAATAAAGATGGGACGGCAAAGTAAGTGCCGTCCTTATTTATTAAATTCTTTTTTTTAAAGATATTGAAATTGTAAATTATTTATTGTATAATACTTTTAGTATTATAAATTTTTAATTAGGAGTTATATGAACGATAAATACGCCCCTTATTTAGATCAAGAAATTGCTTATATTATTAATAAGCGCAGTGAACTTAATTCACTTAGTGAAAAAAAGCGCAAAACGAAAGAATTTTTTATAAAACTTAGAGAAAGTAGATTTTGTAGATTTTTTATACTCAGGTGGAAAAGGTTTGCTCACTTAAATCCTAAAGGTGCGGAACTAATAATGCAAATATTAAACTTTTTAATATTTAGTTTTAGCGTTACGGTTTGGCAATTTTTAGTGATGTTATTCTTACCTTACGCATTTAAAGACCTTGCCTCAAAGCCTTTTGTTTGGCCAGAATTGTCGCTTTGGACTTGGCCTAATGGCACTCCCGCAGTGTTTGGCATTTTTAACGAGCCTGTTTTATTTGACGAGCTTGGCAACGTTAAAGTAGGCGGTGGACTTGGCAACTTTATAGCGTTTGAAATTGCGGTGTTTACTGCACAATGCATAAACTTTCCGCTTCAACGCAACATAACTTTTAAGTCGCACGGAAACCCTTGGTGGCAAGCGCTCTGGTATTTTATAGGCTGGGTAGCCGTTTCCATATTCACAAATGCGTTGTGGGGATTTTTAAATATATTCTGCGTTTATTTTAATTTTGCAAACCCATTAACTGTATTTATAAAAACAAATTTAACGGGCTTTGTTTCAATGGTGGTATTTTTCTTCGTGTTTAAAATAATTTTTAGCGATAGTCCAAATACCAAAGAAAAAAAGGAGAAGTAATATGAAAAAGTTTTTTAGAGTATTTTTAAAAGTGTTTTTAATTACTATTTTATGTATAGTTACAATAGCTGGAATTGTAATTGGGTTTGGGCATATATATCGCTCTAACTATAAATATGAGGCTCCTGCAACTATAGTAAGAAATGATGGTGGCAACACCATTATTGCAAGTGGCAAGGGCTTATACGATGAAAACGGCAACCTTTTTGAAATTAAAGGCGTAAATTTTGGCAATCTATTTATTTCTGAAGGTTGGATGACGGTTAACTCCGTAGGTCCGCTTTTAAATAAGGACGGCAGTTACGTTAAGCAAAATAAGGAAGGCGTTGTAGAAGAGTATGAAGAAATTTACCAAGAAGAAATGGACGCTATTTTAGCAAGAAGGTTTACAGACGCTCAAATTGAAGCGCTTAACGATGCGTACTTTTATTCTTACTGCACGGAATACGACTTTGAGTTTATTAAAAGCCTTGGGCTTAATACAATAAGAGTTCCTATGTACTATAGAAACTTTTTATCAACGCACGATAGATATAGGCTTACCGATGAAGAACTTATAGAAACTATAAATTTTGAAACTTACGCATTTAACTTTGAAGAAATTGACTGGTTCTTATCAATGGCTAAAAAGTACGACCTTAAAGTTATTATTGATATGCACGGCGTAATGGGCGGTCAAAGCGGTTTTGAACATTGTGGCACGCGCGACATTGATTTTTGGGACAATGCTAATTACGTTGACTTTATGTGCAAACTTTGGAAGAGAATTGCCGTTCACTATATAAGCGAACGCGCAGACCTTTCTTCAACCATTTTAGCGTACGACCTTGTTAACGAGCCTACTAATCGTTACGAGCCTGGCACGGGCGTAAAACAATGGAAAGTTATGGACAAAATGTATGAGGCTATTAGGGAAGTTGATAAAGCTCACGTTATTTCTATTGAAGGCGTTTGGTTCTTCGTTTCACTTCCAAATCCAAGCAAGTACGATTGGGAAAACGTTTTATACCAATACCACTTCTATAATTGGACTTCAAACATTACTCCAAACTGGCTTTTTTACGACTTTATGTTTGCTCAATTAGCGTTTACTGACTATAACGTTCCTAAACTTGTTGGAGAATTTAACTTCTTTGGCAATAAGGACGCTTGGCTTGAATATCTTCCACTTTACGACGAGTGGGGTTTAGGCTGGACTATTTGGAGTTATAAAACTATTACAACTGGTTGGTGGGATAGTTCTTGGGGCATTTTAGTTAATAAAATGTGGCTTTTACCTGATGAAAATGGTAACGTTGTTTTAAAAACCGATTTAAGAACGGCTAGTTACGATGAAATTTATGAACTTTGGTCTAAGCAACATACGGATAACGGCTCTAACGACGGGCAATATAAAATTCATAGCGATGACTCACTCACGTATCACGCTTTATTAGAGTATTTTGCTAAATTAAATAATAAATAGGATTAAATAATGAAAGACATAAACGAACTTATAAACGAATTAACTTTAGAAGAAAAGGCGTGTTTGTTAAGCGGACATAAATCTTGGCATACAAACAAGGTTTCACGACTTGGTATTCCGTCTATAATTTTAACTGACGGCCCGCACGGATTAAGAAAAAAACGTGAAAATTCTAAAGAGGTTGGGCTTGGCGAAACCGAGCCTTCTACTGCGTTTCCGCCAGCAGTAACGTCTTCTTCTACTTTTAATAAAGAGTTACTTTATAAAATGGGCAACGCTATGGGCAAAGAGTGTAACTACTATAACGTTCATCTTATTTTAGGCCCTGCCGTAAACATTAAAAGAAATCCACTTTGCGGTAGAAGTTTTGAATATTTTTCAGAAGACCCTTTAATTACGGGCGAATTAGGCGCAAGCCTAACTCGTGGTATACAGGATAGGGGCGTGCAAACTTCGGTTAAGCATTACGCTTGCAATAACAATGAAAAAAACCGCTATTTTGGCGATTCTATCGTTGACGAAAGAGCGTTTAGAGAAATTTATTTAAAAGGCTTTGAACGCATTGTTAAAAAAGGCAAGCCTGCAACACTAATGTGTGCGTATAATAAGGTTAACGGAGAGTATGCTTCTGAAAATAAAAATCTTTTAACCGATATTCCAAGGGGCGAGTGGGGCTTTGACGGGCTTATAATGTCGGACTGGGGCGCTGTTAACGATAGAGTTAAAGGGCTAAATGCAGGGCTTGACCTTGAAATGCCGGGCGATATTTTACACAATAACCAACTTATTATAGATGCGGTTAAAAAGGGCGACGTTACTGAGGAAACTTTAAACGCATCCGTTAAGCGTGTGCTCACAATGGTTTATAATGGAATTAATAGCGTTCAAGAGGAAGATAATTGCCTTAATGAAGACTCTAATTTATCTAAAGAAATTAGCCTAGAAGGTGCGGTTTTATTAAAAAATGAAAATAACGCACTTCCGCTACTTTCAGGCGAAAAACTTTTAGTTATAGGCGAAATGTTTGAAAATATGCGTTATCAAGGCTCGGGCTCATCACTTCTTCGCCCATATAAACTTATAACGCCTAAAGACGCCTTTGATGAAAATAACGTAAACTACGTTTATAAACAAGGTTATAGCACGGGTAAATTTGGAAGCGAGAGTAAACTTTTTAGCGAAGCCATTAAAGAAGCGGAAAATGCAAGCACTATAGTGTTCTTTGGCGGTCTTACAGATACTGCCGAAAGCGAAGGCTTTGACCGTGACAATATGCAACTTCCTAAAAATCAACTTGAATTACTTAAAAAACTTTGCAATATTAACAAAAAAGTTGTGTTCGTGTTTTACGGCGGTAGCCCCGTTGAACTTAACGGGCTTGACGGCGTTAGTGCTATACTTAATATGTATCTTCCAGGTCAAGAGGGCGGGCGTTCAACTTATGAACTTTTATTTGGCAAGGCTTGCCCTTCGGGTAAACTTAGTGAAACTTGGCCGTATTATTATAGCGACGTGCCTTTTAATAGTGAACTTGCTACAACTACTAACGACCTTTATAAAGAAAGCATTTTTGTGGGCTATAGGTATTATACAACCTACGATGTACCCGTTAGATATCCTTTTGGCTACGGGCTTTCATACACTAAATTTGAATATGACAATTTAGTTGTTAATCAACAAGAAAGCGGTTTAGACGTTAGCGTAAACGTTAAAAACGTGGGTAGTTACGATGGTAGCGAAGTTGTTGAACTTTTTATTGAAGCACCTAAAACGGACTTTATAAAGCCTAAAAGGGAACTTCGCGCATTTACAAAACTTTTCTTAGTTAAAGGCGAACAAAAAACTGCAAATTTATTTATTCCGTACGATGATTTAAAATATTATACGGAAGAGGGGTATAAATTGGAAAACGGCGAATACAAAGTGCAAATTTGTAGCGACGTAAATTCCGTTATTTTAGAAAAACCTTTTATTATTACAAGCGGAGAACAACTTAAAACTTTAGCGGAAATAAGTAAGCTTTATAGCACCAAAGAAAATCTTTTATCAATGACCGATAAAGATTTTGAAAAAGTTATTGGTAGAAAAATTACCTTAATTCCTACAAAGCGCCCATACGACCTTAACACGCCTATGCGTGAATATAAAACGGCGGGCGGAAAGTTTTTATATGGAACTATAAGTTTAGTGTTTAAATGTATATTAAAGTTTATTAGTATGGGCAAAAACACCCCGGATAAAGAAACCAAGTACAAAAACGCTTATTTTGGAATGAAAACAGTTCAAGCAATGAGTTTGCGTTCAATATCTTTTGCAAGTGAAGGTATGCTTTCTTATCGTATGGCAAACGGGCTATTAGATATTGCAAACAACAAACCTTTTAGGGGCATTTGGAAACTTATAACAAAAGAAAAAACGGTTAAATTGCCTAAATAAAGTCTATAGAGGCGTAATACTAAACAAAAAAGAGATAGCAAAGTTTTTGCTATCTCTTTATATTTTTATAAAATTGTTACGCCTAATTTTTCCGCTTCTTCTTCTAAGCCCTCTGGCCAAAGTGAAACTTGAACTTCGCCAATATGTGCTTTTTGAAGAATTAACATACAAAGCCTTGATTGACCTATGCCACCGCCTATTGTAAGTGGTAACGTTTCGTTTACAATACCTTTATGGTAGCCGTATTCAAGCCTACTAGATAAACCGCTAATTTCAAGTTGTTTAACAAGCGACTCTTTATTAACGCGTATGCCCATACTTGAAATTTCTAAAGAATTATCTAAAACTTCGTTATAGAACAATATGTCGCCGTTAAGTTCCCAATCGTCATAGTCAGGCGCTCTGCCGTCGTGGCGGTTGCCACTTTTTAGCGTTTTGCCAATTTGCATTAAAAATACCGTGCCGTATTCTTTAGCAATAGCGTGTTCACGCTCTTTAGAAGTTAAGTTAGGGTATAAGTCTTCAAGTTCTTGTGACGTTATAAATTTAACTTCTTTATTAACGTTAAGCGTTAATCCGTCAAACTCTTTTTTAGCAAGTTCGTTAGTTTCATAAACTGCTAAAACAATTGCGCTAACGGTTGCTTTTAAATAATCTACCGTTCTGTCACTTTCGCTTATAACCTTTTCCCAGTCCCATTGGTCAACGTAAATTGAGTGGATATTATCAATGCTATCGTCACGCCTAATAGCGTTCATATCGGTATATAAACCGCTACCTGCTTTAAAGCCGTATTTTTTTAGTGCCGTTCTTTTCCATTTTGCAAGAGAGTGCACAATTTCCGCATCTTTACCACCAAGTGCTTTAATATCAAACCTAACCGCTCTTTCAACGCCGTTAAGGTCATCGTTTAAACCCGTGTTAGATAATACTAAAAGGGGAGCAGAGACTCTAATTAAATTTAACTTTTCCGCTAAAATGCGTTCAAAATTATCTTTTACGAACTTAATAGCCTTTTCAGTTGTAATAATATCAGTTTTGCTTTTATAACCTTTAGGTATGAATAATCCTTCCATTTTTAACTAACTCCGTAAAAGATTTTTAACTATATGTTAAATAATATCAATTTTTTTTATTTAAGTCAAGTAAACTAATACTCTTTAATGAATATAACCGCTAATAAAAAAGTATAATATACGGGTAAGTATTATGGGTTTTTATGAAAATATTTGCAAAATCTTAAATGGAACGGGCGTGGCTGTGCCGTCGTATAGAATAACACTAATTTCTAACTGCGGTGCGTATATTGAAGGCGCACTAAAAGTTTTAGACGTAAAGAGTACGGAAGTAGTTATACTAGCAAAGCAATGTAAAATTATAATAAGTGGTAAAAATTTAACGCTTGGCTCGTATTCGGAAAAAGATGCCACGGTTTTAGGTGACGTTTTAAAAATTGAAAAAAGGTAATTTTATGAAAAGTGGACTTTTAAGATGCGTTTACTCTATAATAGGTAAAAACGTTGATTACATAGTAGAATTTTTGCATAGAAAGGGTGTTTCCGTTTATTTTTTTGATAAAACAAGTTCAAGCAGTGCAAAAATTTGCATTGATTTTAAACAAAGAAATAAATTATTTGCCATTTGCAATAATATGAGTTATAATATAACAAAAGTATATTATAAAGGTTTGCTTTCGCCCTTTAAAACGGCTATTGATAATATAGGCTTTGTTTTAGGTGCAATATTGTTTACTATAATATGCGTTTTTATGCAAGACTTTATTTTTAGCGTAGAAGTTGTTGGCACGGGCTCTTGTTTTGCAAGTCAAACCATTGAGGTTGCAAAAGAAGCGGGAGCAGAGCCGTTTAATAGGTTTTCTTCACTAAATTTTGACGCTATTTCTAATGCCATTTTAAAGCAAAATAAAATGCTTTCATTTGTTTCGCTCAAACAAACGGGCAATAGGCTAGTTATAGAAGCTCAATTAAATAATAGTTATATGAATACTCTTACTAATAGTGGAGAAGACGTTTTAAGTGAGTGTGACGGCGTTATTGAAGAGATAGTAGTTTTGCGTGGCACTAAACTTAAAAACGTTGGCGATAGTGTTACTAAAGGCGAGGTTTTAGTTAAAGCGCTTATAACTGATGCAAACGGAATAGAATATCCGTCGTACGTAATTGCTAGAGTTAGTGTTATAGAAAGTAAAACATTTAATTTTAAAGTTAAAAATATTGATGAAAACGCAATTATTTTAGCAAAAAAAACAGCCGAATTTAACTCAGGTGGCGAAGTTGTTAAAAGCGAAGCCGTAATTAAAGACGGGGCTATTTTAGTAACCGTTAATATAAGGCACGTTTTATACGGCGGTTAGTTAAACAAAAGATATAAAAATGGTCGTTACAATATAACTTATTTTATTGTGACTTTGCCAAAAAAAATAAGGAAATAAAAGATGAAAAATAGTAAAAAACTTCAATGGACAACGTCAGACTATTTTAGAACAATTGCCTTGTTTATTGGACAAGCAGTTGTTTTAGCCATAATATTTTTATGCGCTCTTGCTTTCAAGTTGAACGGAGTTAATAACGTTCCTAACTTTTTTAGCGATAAAGGCAACGTTGTTGAAAGTGCGTATATCGTTTTAGCAGGCGTTCTTGTTTTAGTGCTTGTTTACGTATATTTTTATAACGAAAAAAGAGAGTTTATTAAAAAATCATCAAGCATAATAATGATTTTTACAATAATAAACGTTTCGCTTGTGGCGTGCTTTTTATTAGGTCACATTAACACGTATTTAAGGCCGTTTGCACTATGCGCGTTATTATCGCTTATTTTAATTGATAAGCGCACTGCAGTATTTTTAAACTGCGTATTTTGTATAATTATGCTTTTGTGCGATATGTTCGTTTTAATGCATACCGAATATCATAGGGAAATTTACATTTCGCTTATCATTAACTTTATCTCCGGCATTTTAGCCGTATTTATCGTTGACGGCAAGGGTTCAAGAGCAAAAGTTATTGCAAGTGCGTTTTTAATTTCTATACCCGTTATTGTAAGTGCTATTTGCCTTGAATTTACAACGGACGTTAATAAACTTGCTGTCACTGCTCTTTGGGCGCTTGGTAGCGGAATATTAGCGGACGGGCTTATGATGATGCTTTTACCATTTTTTGAACTCACGTTCGGCGTTCTTACAAACTTTAGGCTTTCTGAACTTACGGACCATAAGTCAAAACTAGTAAAATGCTTAATTGAGCTTGCTCCGGGCACGTTTAACCACACTATTATTGTTGCCATGCTTGCAGAAGCTTGCTCTAACGCAATTAATGAAAATCCTTTACTTGCAAGAGCTTGCGCATATTATCACGATATTGGCAAAATTAAAAAACCGGAATATTTTACGGAAAATCAAGCGGGGCGCAACCCTCACGACGAGCTTTTGCCTGAACTTTCAACGGATATTATTCGCGCTCACGCAAAAGATGGTTATGACTTAATTAAAAAGTGGAGATTGCCTGAAGTTTTAGCAGATTCCGCAAGCCAACACCACGGCACAATGCCAATAAGATACTTTTATATGAAGGCTTCAAAGTTTACTGACGGGGATTTAGGCATTGAACAATTTTGTTATTACGGTCCAAAACCACAAACTAAAATTAACGCAATTATTATGATTTGTGACGCTTGCGAAGCAAAGGTTAGAACGGTTGGTAACCGCACTCACGAAAACGTTGACAAGGCAGTTAAAGAAATTATTGAAGAAAGAATGGATATGGACCAATTTACCGATTGTGATATTACCTTTAAAGAACTTGACGTTATTCGTAACACTATAACTAATACGTTAGCAGGCGTATATCACGAAAGGGTAAAGTATCCTAAACTTAAAACGGGCGGTAAAAATGGAAAAAACGCTTAAAATTATAGGCAAAAGTAAAATTATTAATTTAGAAGAACTTGCAAGCGCTACGCATAAAATATTAAAGCAAAAAGATGCGTTATACTGCGAACTTACTTTTGTTTCAAAATCAAAAATTAAACAACTTAACACTGATTTTAGAAGCGTTAATAAGGTTACGGACGTGCTTTCCTTTCCTACGTTAGACGGCGTTCGTTATAAGGTTTTAAAAAGCAAAGATTTTCCGCTTGACACTTTTGAAAACGGCTTGTTTATAGGCTCTATTGCCATTTGTAGTGCTCGTGCAAAAGAGCAAGCAAAAGAGTACGGTCACTCGCTTGAAAGGGAGTTTACGTACCTAACTTTACACGGCTTGCTCCACTTATTTGGCTACGACCATATGATAGATGAAGACAAAGCCGAAATGCGTAAATTAGAAGATAAAATTTTAAAAAAGATAGAGGTTTTTAGATGAAAAGCGGAATTGTTGCCGTAGTTGGAAGGGCAAATGCTGGCAAATCAACACTTATAAACGTTTTAGTTGGCGAAAAAGTAGCAATAGTTTCGCCAAAACCACAAACAACAAGAGAAAAAATACTTGGCGTATTAACGGAAAAAGATTATCAAATAGTTTTTGTTGATACTCCGGGTTTTTATAAGTCTACTACTGCTCTTGGCAAAAAAATGCAAAGGGACGCTAAAAAAAGCGTTGAAGACGTTGACCTTGCTTTATTTGTTTTAGACGGGCATGACGGCGTTAAGGACGAAGATATAAATCTTCTTAAAAACGTTGTTAAAAGCGGTGTAAAAACTATTGCGCTCCTTTCTAAAATTGACATTATGCCAAAAGATAATATCCCTGAAGCACTTGTTAAGGTGGCGGAAGTTAGTGAGATTAGTGACGTTATGCCAATATCTTCACGCAAGGGTAGAAACATTAAAGAATTAAAAGACCTTATTGTTAGCTACCTTCCTACTCAAGATAAAATTTTTAAAGATGACATAGTTTCAAACAAGTCTGAAAAATTTATGATAAGTGAAATAATGCGTGAAAAGATTTTACTTGAATTTGATAAAGAAATTCCGCACGGCATAGCAATAGTTGTAAACGAATTTGAAAAACAAGATAACGGCGTTTATAATATTAATTTAGATATTATTTGTGAAAAACAAAACCATAAGGCTATTTTAATTGGCAAGCAAGGTGGCGCTATTAAAAAAATTAGCACCTACGCGCGTGAGTCTATGGAAAAGTTTTTAGAAGCAAAAGTGTTTTTAACAACTTACGTTAAAGTAAAAGAAAATTGGCGTGATAAGCAAAACTTGCTTGAAGAATTTGGCTACGGGGATAAAGATTAATATGAGAATGCGTAAAAAAAGCAACCTTGAGCCAAGGCTTGAAAATTGCAAGGGTGTAATAGCGGTATGCAAGTCTACAAGTATTTATAGAAAGCCCGAAAATGAGCGTTACGAAATTGTTGATTTGCAAAATTTGTTTGAAAACAACAACCCCGTTTACCTTGAAATTGGCTGTGGAAAGGGTAGGTTTATTATTGAAAATGCAATAAAAAATCCGCAATTTAACTATATAGGTGTTGAAATTATAAGCAACGTTTTAATATCTGGGGCGGAAGAAGTTAAAAGGCTCAATTTAAAAAACGTTAAGTTTTTTAATATGGGTGCGGAACTACTTCAATATACTTTGCCTAAAAATAGTATTGCGGGATTGTTTTTAAACTTTTCTTGCCCGTATCCTAAAAAGCAATATGAAAATCATAGGCTTACGTACAAATATTTTTTAGAAATTTACAAACATATTTTAAAGCCCGATGCTGAAATAATTCAAAAAACGGATAACAACGCTTTCTTTGAATATTCCTTAAATTCTTTTATGGAAAATGGTTTTGAAGTTTTAGAATACACGCGTGACCTATATAAAAATTTGCCAAGTGATAACGTGGCAACAGAGTATGAGCAAAAGTTTGTTTTAGAAAATAAAAACATAAATAGGCTAAAGGCAAAAATAAAAGGGGAATAATTTGAAAGTTTTTACAGTTGACCTTTATAAAGAATTTAATATTGAACGCCCAGAAGGCGCAAAAGGCTATCTTACTTGCTATTTAAAAGAAACTTGCGATAGCATAGGCAATAGTAGGCTATTTCCGTCAATTTTAGTAATAGCGGGCGGAGCGTACACGAACGTAAGCAAGCGTGAAACCGAGCCCGTTGCACTTAAATTTTTGGCAGAAAACTACAACGCTTTCGTTTTAGAATATTCTTGCGCACCTTTTAAATTTCCAACGGCTTTTAAAGAAGCGAGTATGGCTATGTGCTATATTAGAAAAAACGCGGAAGAATTGCATGTAAACGAAAACGCCGTTTGCACGGTAGGTTTTTCTGCGGGCGGACACTTAAACGGCTGTTTAAGCAACTTATTTGATAGCCCTATTTTAGACTTTTTAGGTCAAGATAAACCGCTTGTTAGACCAGACGCTACGCTTTATTTATACCCCGTTATAACTTGTTATGAAGAAAAAGGCTCGCACATTTCTTCGTTTGAAATGCTTTGCGGAAACGATGAAAAATTAAAAGAAAGCCTTTCTATTGAAAACTGCGTTACAAAAAATTCTCCACCGGCATTTATTGCAGGCACTTGTGAAGATAGTTGCGTTCCCGTTTCAAACGCCTTGCTTTTAGCAAACGCATATCAAAAAAACGGAATTCCGTTTGCTCTCCATATTTTTACTAAAGGCCCACACGGCGGTTCGGTTGGCACAAAGGCGGTTTATAGCGAGCAAGACTATCCTATTATTCAAAAAAGATTTTCTTTAGACTTTTCTTTATGGCCAAGTTTGGCACTTAACTGGCTTAAAGATTTAGGTTTTGATAGCAAAAATTAAGATGAATACACAAAGGGAAATACGCTCAAAAATTTTAAAAGAGCGTTCTAAATTAACTGAAAGCGAAGTTCACTCAAAAAGCCAAATTATACAAAACAAAGTGTTATCACTATCGCAAATAAAAGATAAAACTACGTTTTTTATATATAATGCTTTTAAAAATGAAGTTGAAACTTCTACTATTATAGAAAACTTAAAAAACCAAAACAAATTAGTTTGTTTTCCGTTAATATTGGGCGATGATATGGTGGCGGTTAAAAATCTTTCAAACGAGTTTATACTTGATAAATACGGCATTAAAACGCCAAAAGAGTATAGCCCAGTAAATGACGTGGACGTTGCCATAATTCCGCTTATAGCGTGTGATAAACTTAAAAATAGAATAGGTTTTGGCAAAGGTTATTACGATAAGTTTTTAAATGATAAAAATATTTTAAAAATAGGTATATGCTATGACTTTCAAGTAGTAGAAAGTTTTATGGTAAACGAGTGGGACGTTCCGCTTGATATAATAATAACTGAAACTCAAATAATATAAAAGGCGTTTTCTTTTGTAATATGCCATATAAAAAAGCGTTGCTTCGTAGCAACGCTTTTAATGTTTTGTTATCTAATATTTTTATACATTGGTCCGTATGTTTTGCAAGCGTTATAATCTTGCACTTCTTTATCCATACCAAACGCATTAAAACTGCTTGGACGGAAAATTTTATCTTCGTCAACGTTATGCATACAAACAGGTATTCTTAACATTGAGCAAAGGGTAATAAGGTCAGCACCAACGTGTCCGTAAGTTATTGCGCCGTGGTTTGCACCCCAGTTATTCATAACTTCGTAAGCGGATTTAAATGGACCTTTACCCGTAAGCCTTGGAGCAAACCAGGTACAAGGCCAAGTATAGTCGGTACGCTTCCATAAAATATGTGAAACTTCATCTGGTAAACTTATAGTATAGCCTTCTGCAATTTGCATAACGGGGCCTAAACCTTTAACCATATTAAGCCTTGCCATAGTTACTGGCATTTCCGTTTTAGTTAAAAATCTTGATGAAAAACCACCGCCCCTAAAATAGCCAAGGTCGGCATAAGGCCAAGTTGTTGCTTTCATACAAGCGTCAATATCGCTTTCAGACATTTCCCACCAACGTTTCATAATAGCGTTGCCGTCACTATCTTTTACTTCGCCACAAGCGTCAACGCACGCAGCACCGCTGTTTATAAGATGTATAAAACCGCCAGCTTCTTTTGCTTTGCCTTCTATTTGATAGCCTGTAACTTTTTTAACGGCGTCTTCACTCCAATAAGTTCTAACGTCGGCAAAAATTTGCGCACGGTTAGTTAAAAGTTTAAAAAACAACATTGTTACGCCGTTAAGAGTGTCGTTTTCTGTTGCTAAAACATAAGGTTCTCTTGCTCCGTTCCAGTCAAACGATGAGTTTAATATGCTTTCAGGGAAGTCGCAGTTAGGGTAGAAGTCCGTCCATTGTCTTTGACCTTGGAAGCCTGCAACAATGGCATTATGCCCAACTCTTTCTTCTTCTGCGCCGTCAGGCAAATTTTGATTTCCGTTCATAAGGTCTTTTATAATGCAAGCCATTTTAACGGTAAATTCCCAATCTTTTTCCTTTTGCTCTTTGCTCTTTTGTAATTCAACAGGGTTTTTATCAAAGTCTTGGTTACATTTTTCTTTAACCCATTTTAATGCTTTTTGATATTCTTTTTCATCGTAAATGCCCATTGTCATACGGCGTATAATTTCAACTTCGTCAACGGACTCAACACGCATACCTAAGTACTCTTCAAAAAAGTTAGTGTCAATAATAGAGCCTGCAATACCCATACAAATAGAACCTATTTGAAGGTATGATTTTCCACGCATAGTGGCAACTGCAACGGCACTTTTTGCAAATCTTAAAAGTTTTTCTTTTACGTCACAAGGAATTTCCGTGCTTGTAGCGTCTTGCACGTCTTGCCCGTAAATACCAAACGCCGGCAAGCCTTTTTGTGCGTGTGATGCAAGTACTGAAGCAAGGTAAACCGCACCCGGTCTTTCCGTTCCGTTAAAGCCCCAAACGGCTTTAATAGTCATTGGGTCCATATCCATTGTTTCAGAGCCGTAGCACCAGCAAGGCGTTACGGTAATGGTTATATCAACGCCTTCTTTTCTAAACTTGTCTTGACAAGCGGCAGCTTCGGCAACTCTACCAATAGTAGTGTCTGCAATAATAACTTTTACAGGTTCGCCGTTTGAATAGCATAAATTTTCTTGCAAAAATTTTGATGCCGATTTTGCCATATTCATAGTTTGCTCTTCAAGTGATTCCCTTACTTTTAAAGGTCCGCGTCTACCGTCAATAGTTGGGCGAATACCAATTACGGGATAATCGCCAATAAGCCTTGATTTACTCATATTTAAACCCTCCACGTTTATCTTTATTTTAATTATATCTAAATTTTTACATAATTTTAAATAAACAAAAATGCCAATTTGTATAACAAAACTGCCATTTTATTGACAAATTTTGAAAAAGGGTGTATTATTAAAATATGTTTAAGCGTATAGAATTAAGAAAGTTTAATATAGCAAACAAATTCAACTTAAAACTTGCCTATATTGCGTTATTAGAACTTGAAAATTTTAAGGCGCAAGATACCGTTACACATAACATTACGGAAATTATGTACGTTAAGAGTGGTGCGGGTGCGTTTGAAGTTGAAGGTAAAACTTTCAACGCTTCTAAAGGGGATTTGCTCATAGTTAATCCAGACACGCTTCATTGTGAGCGTGCTTTTGAAGGCAAATTTAGCGTTTATATAATAGGTATAGAAAACTACGTTTTAACAAGTAATTTAGGCGTATGTGAACCAATTAATTTAAATAGTGAAAGAATAGGATATTATTTAGAGCAACTTTTTATAGATTATGAAAGGCAAGGGGTTGACTTTGTTGAAAATATAACTTGCTTATTTTCACTAATTATAAACGAAGTAACTTTAAACGCAAACTATACCCCGCAAATGCTTATAAAAAGCAATGGTAACGAAGGTACAAAACTTATCAAAAAATATATAGATGAACATTTTTTAGAAGATATTACAATAGAGTTTTTATCGCGCAAGTTTTTTGTAAATAAAACTACGCTTATGCACAACTTTAAAAAGTACGTAGGAACTTCTGTAAAGGCTTACGTTATTGAAAAACGGCTTGAAGACGCGGTAAATTGGCTTAAAATTTCTAATTTAACGTCAACGGAAATTTGCTATCGCACAGGCTTTCAAACCCCTGCGTACTTTTCTAAATACTTCAAAAAAAAGTATAAACTAACGCCAAACGAATACCGCTTAAAATTTAATAAGGAATTTGAAAAATAAAACAAGCGTTGCTACGTAGCAACGCTTTAAATTTATATAATGATAAAAAATAAGTGTATATAAGCAATAAAACGCCGTATAAATTGTGCAACTGTACTTTTTATGGCGTTTTGTTGCAATGAAAAAATATTTGTGATATAATTGTTGAATTAAAGTAATTATTTGTTTTAACAAAGGAGTTTCTTATGGCTAAAACAACAGAGATGGACGTTAAAGTAAAGTTTGGGCTTAAAAGTTTTATAACGGTTGTCGCAATACTTTTTGTCGTACTTATAACCGTTGGCGTGCTTACGTACGTAATACCTGCGGGGCGCTATACTATTTACACTACTGATATATCTAAAGTTGGTGCTTTTTACGAGTATACTACCGATGCATCGCTTAATAAGCAAATAGTAATAGATTCATACCTCATACTTACGGATTTAGAAAACGCATCAAGATTACCGTTTTATCGTTGGCTAACTTCTCCAATAGAGGCATTAATATTTGGTAGCAGTAGTTCTAATATGATAATGATTATTGCACTTTTATTAGTTTTGGGCGGTACGTTTAAAGTTTTAGAAGAAAGCGGTGGGTTGGTTTCTTTGGTAAGAGTTATTATGGAAAAACTCAAATCAAAACGCTTTATTGCAATTTGGGTTATAACTTTGGTTATAATGATACTTTCCGCAGTATTCGGGCTCCAAGAACAACTGCTTATTTTATACCCCGTTTTTGCAATGCTTTGCACGGCTCTTAACTGGTCGCGCTTTACGGCTATTTCATTTGTATTAATTGCTTCTGGCGTTGGCTTTACAACTGCTATTACAAACCCGCTTACAATAGGCACGGCTTCAATAGCTGCAGGCGTTAGCGTTACGGACGGGCTTTGGTATAGATGCATTATATTTGTTGTAATGTATTTTGTAACGTCACTTTTCTTAACTTATTTAGCAAAAAACGATGAGAAGAAAGCGTTAGAAAAATTTGACCTTGAAACTTTTGTAATGGTTACGGAAGAAGAGCACAAGCAAGACGTTAGCAAGGCAAAAATGATAATTGCACTTTTCTCTATTGCGCTTTTATCGGTTATTATAACAACTTCAATAGAGTCGCTCCGTTCACTTGCAATGGTATTTATGGCGGTTGCATTTATTGTTGGCACGGTTATTATTGGTAGGGTATTACTTGGCTCGTATAAAAAACTTGGCGTAAGTTTTATAAAAGGCGTTAAGGACGTGTTGCCGTCAATAGTTATAATAATGGTAGCGTTTGGCATTACGTATATTGCTGAACAAGGAAATATTTTACATACTATTTTCTACTATTTTTACAATTCTGTAACTAATATTTCGCCATACGTTGCAGTAATTATTTTATACGTATTTGTTTTAATTATTGAATTCTTTATTCCAAGCGCTTCAGCAAAAGCAGTTTTAATAATACCAATGCTTACGCTTGCGCCTATTGAAGGCATTAGCAAAACGGTTATTATTTTAACTTACTTGTTTGCTGATGGTTACACTAACGTTTTATACCCAACTTGCGGAACGCTCTTAGTTGGTTTAGGTTTGGCGGACGTAAGTTTTGCAGAGTGGTTTAAAAAGACTATTTTATTCCAACTCATATTATTTGCTTGTTCGTTAGCGTTTTTAATGCTTGCGGTATTTATAGGCTTATAAAATTTAACAATGTTAAAAAGCACTTCATAACGAAGTGCTTTTTGATTGCTAAAATTAAATATCTTGGAAACACCAATTTGAAATTTGTTTTAAGTAAGGGTTTTCTTGACTTTCCTTTTTTACAGAATTTAAATAATCTCTTATTTCTTTTCTATACATCATAAGTTCAAATTCATCAATAGTAGAAACGTCAACACTTTCTAAATAGTTTACAAGGGCAAGGTAGTATTCCATACAGAAGTTGTTATAAAGTTGCGTATCTATCGTGCCTTTTCCAAAATTTTTGCGGAGTGCCTTGCGTTCGGCAAGCGTTTTTTCAAGCCACTCGTCTGCGCCGTCTTCGCCCAAATTTTGAAGCGCTATATAAATATTTCTATATACGTATGACTTAAATAGGGAAATAAGGCCTATAGAGTCGTTATTTTCTTTTGACGGCGTGCGTTCTTCAAGTGAGTTGATAGCGTCAATAGTTTCAAAGGCGTGTTGTTTTGCTTTTTCGTTAAACTTGCGCTTCATATTATTGTCAAATTCATCGTTATTAGCAATAAGCATATACGCAAATGCAAAATGTTCGGCTAAAAATACGCTTACCCACTCGTCAAACACGCCAATATCGTCAATTGTAACAAGCGTGCCGTAATGCAAATAGTCGTTTCTAAACTTCCAAAATACGTCTTCATCAATATACACGTCGGAATTAGGTTTTACTTTAATATTCATAACCATTTCTAAAAAGGAAAGGCAAATATTTACAGATAATGAAAGTTCGCTTGAAAATTCGTAGTGGTGTTTTGCGTAAAAATCCGCAATTTCATTATAAACTTTTTTTTCATCGCCAAACATATGCGCCGCTTGAAGATAAAAAAGTAGGTATTGCGCAAGTTCGTAATCACTACACTTAGAGCCAGATTCTGAGTAGTGAGAAACAATTTTATCGTGAATTAAATACCTATTGTTTATAAGGTACATTTTATTTTCGTTAATAGACATTTTTTGACGGCTTATAAAGTAATTTACAATGCCCTCGGCGAAATCTTGTGCAGTCATTTCTTCTGCGTTTTCTTTTTTAATTGGTTCAACAAAAGCATTGTCAAAGTCGGTTGGTAAGGTTACGTTTTCCGTAATTTTTCTTACGCAGTGAACCTTTTTTTGCCCGTATGACGCCAAAACGTAGCCAAGTTCAAAAAATAAATTGTTGCTTACAGCTCCGTCACTGCGGTTTTGAAATATAACTATTGCTTGGTTGCAAGTTTTTATTTGTTGCAAAACCGTATCCCCAACGGAAGAAAGTTGAGAAGAATTATCGGCATTTCCGCCAATAGAGCATACGTAATTATGGTTTTTTTCTAAAATATTTTTTACCAAGGTGGCAACTTCGTTAGTTCCACTCCAAGCAATAAACACTCTATCTTTCATTAGTTTATTCTCCTAAAATTTTGTCTATATCGTTAAGCATTTCATTTATAAGCGTAAACACTTTTGAAACTTGGTAGCCGTCAATAAGCGCATGATGAACACAAATATCTAGCCCCATTTCGTATCTATTAAAGCCGTTTAAAACGTATTTGCCCCAAGTAATACGCGGTATTGAAGTTTGGCTTTCGTCGTCAAAATTATACGGGTTAGACATAGAACGTATATCAACCCAAGGCAAACATGAAATATACAAGCAATCTATTCCGCCGTGAGATTCAAACGGCCCGCTGTAGGTGCCATTTTTCTTTTCCTCAATATTTTTGCGGTTAATGCTATAAAACTCATTAAAATTGCTTGTGTATTTTGTTAAACAAGTAACAATAACTTCATCGTCACGCATAACTATAAAGCTTGGATTAACCACGTCAAATAAAACAGGCTTGCCGTCTATTAAACGAGTGCGCATTTCTTCAACGCTATTAACGGCTTTAGATAAAACGTACAAAAAACAACTAAAAAACGATTTTTTTGTTCTTTTAACGTAATCAACCAAATTTGTAACGTCAAGCCTTGTTCCAAGCGAAAAAGTTGGGTTTGTGTACTTTATAAAATTTTCATATTGCGTTTTTCTATTCCAATTTTGTATATCAATAAGTTTCATAATAAGTAGAAACGCTAACTCCTTTTAAATTAAATATAGTTATATTATAATTTAATGCTAGGGTATTGTCAATACGCAATAATTAAAATTGAGTTCAGTATTTAACTGAACTCAATTTTAATATGAATAATTTAATTTTTCGTTTAAAAATAGTAAAATGGGGGCTTTTATTCTCTTTAATTAAATTGAAAATTAATTAAAATCCGCGAGCAACCGTAGAGGCGTATAGGAATAGAATAATGAATAATACAATTGCTAATCCAAAGACAACGTTACATAAAGTTTGTAATTTTTTATTGCCTATTTTAATGTTTATAATATTTAATGCGATAGCTAAAATTGTGATTGTCATAGCTATATAGACAAGGAAAGGATTTTCGCCGTCACAAACGTTTTCATACATATTATGGTGGGCTATGACTTTAAGAGGCTCACCAGTTTGACTTGGTAAATAACCGACACTTACGAATATTTTGACAAACCATAAAGGGAAAGTTAAAACTAAAAGTAGAATTTTTACAATATTCAAAATTTTGCTTTTCATTATTATTTCTCCGTTTTTTAACTTTTTGTTTATCGCTAGTTTTATTATATCACAATTTCGTAAAAAATCAAGGCTAAATTTTGCATGTCAATGAAATCCTGCTTGGCAGGATGAAATCCGAGTGAACTCGGATGAAATCTTCGGTGTGCCACCTCAGATGAAATTAAATCCGCCTCTATTAACCCCGCGTCAGCGGGATTTCATCACAAAGTGATTTCATCCACGTTACTGGATTTATTCCGACGCAGGCGGATTTAGTTAAAAAAGACTGTAATTTTGTATCAAAATTACAGTCTTTTTTTGGTGCGGATAACAGGCTTCTGCCCCTTGATAAGGGGAAGGCAAACGACAGTTTGCGAGGGCAATTCCCTTGTTAAGGGAAATGTCGCAAAGCGACAAAAGGATTGCTGTCCTGCAAGGAGTGCCGTCCGCGGCGAGCGATTGAACCGTAGGTTCGATTCCTGTGCATAAAAAAGAGCACCATTTTAGTGCTCTTTTTGGTGCGGATAACAGGAATCGAACCTGTAAGGTTTCCCACATGAATCTGAATCATGCGCGTTTGCCAGTTTCGCCATACCCGCTTATTATGGTTTACGCTAAACATTTTAACATAATTTTTGCTAAAAAACAACTTATAAATGTAAATTAATCATATTTTTACACCTTAAAAACTATATAATATATAGGTAATTATTATGGAACAAGATATTAAAAATTATAAAACCAAGTATTTTGGAACGGACGGGTTTAGGGGAGAGGTTAACGTTAATTTAAGTCCTTTAAACGCCTATAAAGTAGGTAGATTTTTAGGGTGGTACTATAAATCTAGTTTATATGGATTAAACGAGCCTAACTATAAGCCTAAAATTGTTGTAGGCTACGATACGCGCCGTTCTTCTTTTATGCTTAAGTCGCTAATAGTTGCGGGAATAACAGCTTCTGGTGCAGATGCGTATTTACTTGGCGTTACAACAACTCCAAGCGTTGCTTATACTGCAAAAAATCATTTTTTTGATGCGGGCGTAATGATAACTGCATCACATAACCCGTACTATGATAACGGAATAAAAATTATTGACCGTAACGGCGAAAAATTAGATGACAAAACAACTTTTTATATTGAGCAGTATATTGACAATAATTTTGCGTCTTTAAACGTTTTAGGCGGAGATTTGCCTCTTGCTAAAAAAGAAGATATAGGAAGCGAGTTTGATTATAAAAAGGGCAAAAGTGATTATTTAAATTATTTAATTAAACTTGCACCCGCATCGCTGAATAATTTGCGCATTGGTTTAGACTGCGCTAACGGAGCAAGCTATAAAATAGCAAAAAGTCTTTTTAAAAATTTGGGTGCAAAAATTTATCAAATTGGCTCACGCCCAAACGGAATTAACGTAAACGAAAATTGCGGTTCAACAAATATTCAAAATCTAGTTAATTTAGTAAAGCAAAAAAAATTAAATTTAGGCTTTGCTTTTGACGGGGACGCCGATAGATGTTTTGCCGTTGATGAAAATGGAAACGTTGTTGACGGAGATAAAATTTTATATATTTTAGCGCTTAGATTAAAGCGTTTAAATTGTTTAAATAACAACGTGGTTGTAACAACAATTATGTCTAACAGCGGTCTTGAAAAAAGCCTTAATAAGTATAATATAAGTTGCGTTCAAACGAGTGTTGGAGACCGCTTCGTTTATGAAGAAATGAAAAATAACGGCTATTTTTTAGGCGGAGAGCAATCTGGGCACGTTATATTAAGCAAATACGCAACTACAGGAGACGGGCTATTAACGGCAATAATGCTTTTAAATGAAGTGTGTGAACAAAACAAAACTTTATATAAACTATGTAGCAACGTAACCCTTTTTCCGCAATACGTTAAAAGTGTAATGGTAAAAGATAAGGAAAAAGTTTATTTAGACGAAGTTATTATAAGTGCCGTAAATAAAATAGAAAGAGAGCTAAATAAAAATGGTAGAATACTTTTTAGAAAAAGCGGTACAGCGCCTAAAATAAGAATTATGATAGAGTGTTGCGATATAGAAAGGGCAAAAAACCTAGCAAACAATTTAATAAACTTAATTAAAGAAAGGGGATATATGCTTGAGTAAAACTATAAAAACACGTATAAATTGGGCACAATTTTAGTAGATTGCGAAAACGAAAAAACGATACTTTAAAAGATTGTGGCAAAGAAAAAAGAGTGGCAAAACCACTCTTTTTTTTATTGTATTTTATGGATTAGATGATTTTAAATAGTTAGCAAGCACCGTTGCAATTTGCATATGGCCTGCGTCGTTAGGATGAATGCCATCGCCAAAATAAATGCTTGTTGTATTATCGCTTGCGCTGTTATAATAAATACCGCTGTTTTTATTCATATCAAAAACTTCAACGCCGTAGTAGTTGCAAGTTTCAATAATTGCTTCACAAATTTGGCGTAAAGTTATACCGTGAATATTCGTTTTAGATTGGTCAAAATTTCTTGCTCCGGAAATGGAGTTGTTCCAAGAAGTTATTGTTGGAGTGCAAATAACAAAGCGTGTATTTTTAAATTTATCCATAGCTTTGTATTCGTTAATTTTTTCGCACCAATATCTTGCAGAGCCGTAAATTGTGGTTTTGTCCGTTGAGTTAAGCGTTCCAAGTGTGTAGTATGTGTTTGAGCCGTCTATAGAGGCTTTATCAAAGTCGTTAACGCCAGCCATTATAACAGCAACTTCAACGGCTTGCCCGTTACTTTGTAATCTATCTTTATTTGCAAAGTAGTTATAAACGGAGCCCGTTATGCTTGTTAAGCAGAAAGTTGTGCTACTTACTCCGTTATTAATACAAACGTCTAAATTTAAAATTTCACTCACTTTGTTTACGTAGCAGTTTTGAGTTTTTACAAAGCCGTTTCCAATGCCGAAAGTTATGCTATCGCCGAAAAAGGCAATAGATTTATATTCGTTTTCAAAGTAAGCGTAAAGGTTTGCATTTGTTATAAAGGTGGCGGTTGATAAATTTACCAAAACACCGCTTTCATCTTTCCAGCCAATAAACTTAGCACTAGTGCTAACTGTTGGGTTAGTTATACTTACTTTGCTTCCTTGAGCCACGTTTTTAGTTTCAAGTAAAGTAGAGCCGTTATAAAAATTTACGTCAACGCTATTCCATTTTGCATAGAGCGTCAAATTACTTTCAATAGGAGTGGTTAACGTAACTTGTCCGTCGTTAGCACTAAAGCCTGTAACCCAGCCTAAAAATTCTTTTCCGTTAAGCGTAGGAATAGGAAGTGACTTAGGGTATGAGTGTTGCTCTATTGTTTGAATACCTAAAGAGCCTTGTGGCATTTGACCGCCAAGTGCGTCAAACGTAAGTGTAAAAGTTTTAGCACTTTGGCTTGCTGTAACGTTAGTGTCTATGTCGTTTATAAACCAGTTTCCGTTCGCACCTATTTTAATCTCAGGCGTGTAGCCGTCGTCGCCCTTATCACCTTTATCGCCCTTGTCGCCTTTATCGCCCTTATCGCCCTTATCGCCTTTGTCACCCTTGTCGCCTTCATCACCTTTATCGCCCTTATCGCCTTTATCACCTTTAGAGCCTAAAGAATTCATAAATTCTTCAAAAGTGCCTGTATAGCCGTGTTCTACCGCAGAAGCATAAACGTTTTCAATAGTAAAAGCACCGTCATTTTGCGTACAGGATGTAAAAAGCGTCATCACGTCACTTTGCGTACAGGCTGTAAAAAACGTCATAAAGATTGCAATTAAAATGCAAATAACTTTTTTATAAACCTTCATTTTAAACTCCTTATCGTAAAATAAATTTTTATTACTGAATTTAATTTTAGCAAAGTGAGGGCATTTTGTAAATATGCACGTTGAGAAAATCGTGTAAAATTTTATAATTTACAGATATAAAGTATTATAATTTATAACAAGTTTCAATCAAAATAATTTTCAAATGCTTGAGCAACGTCTTGACCGGCAATATCTTTTATAAGCGAAAAATCTTCAAAATTTTGATTATAGTTATTGCTATTAAAAGCGTTTGTATTTGGTTTTAATAATGAAGTAAGAAGTGGCGTTATAAGTGGAAGAAGCGTTTTAAAATCAAAATTGCCATTTAAAAGTTGTTTTAAATCATCTCCGTTAAGTAAATTTAATATAGATTCATCTACGTTAAGAAGCTGAAGTATAGGGCGTAGCCCCTCTACGTCTAAAGAGTTTATGAGCGAAGAAAAATCAAACTTGTCTTTTAATAGAAAAAACGATAAAACAATTATGGTTAAAATATTCATAAAACACCTTTATTTAACATTATATTTTATGTCGGCATACAAATAATTGTATCATAAGGAGATAAAAAATGCGTAATTTTAACAATTTTGAAGGTCAACAATCAAATAACGGCGATGCTTTTAACGTTTTAAAAAGCTTTGCTAAAAAGTACGAGGGCGCAAGCGAACAAGATATTGTTTCCGCAATTTTAAAAGAAGCAGAAAAGGGCAAAAAAAACGGAACGCTTAAAGATAGTGACGTAGACAATTTTGCAAATATGCTATATCCAATGCTTAATAGCGCGCAAAGAAAACAACTTGAAAAAATAATAAAAACAATTAAGCAAAAATAATTATTTAGCCATATTTTTTACGGCACTTATAAGCGTGTAGATTTCATTTTTAGTGTTGTGTGGCGATAGCGAGGCTCTTACTAGACCGCTATCGCTACTTTCTAAAAATTTGTGCATAAGCGGTGCGCAATGAAAGCCTCCACGAACGCAAATATCGTATTTAGAAGAAAGCATTTCCGCTACTTCCGTAGACGGCACGTCGTCAATTAAAAACGCTACTATTCCGCACTCGTTTTTATTGCTATAAACTTTTACTTTTTCAATATTTTTAAGTTCGTTTATTAAAATTTCCGTGTAGTCTAAAAGGGTATTTGAAATAATATTTAAGCCGTTTTTAACGTATTTAACGCCTTCAAGTAAAGAAGTTATTGCAGGCAAATTTAGCGTTCCGTATTCAAGCCTTTCAGGGTAAAAAATAGGTTGCAAACTATTAAACGTTTCCGTGCCCGTACCACCTTGAAAACTATCTATAACCTCTGTTTTTTCATTAAAAATAAGCGCTCCGCTACCTTGAATACCATAAATTCCTTTATGTCCTGCTATTGAAAGTGCGTCAATATTATATTTTTGCATATCAATTTTAATATGCCCTGCGCTTTGCGCTCCGTCAACTAAAAAAGTGGCGTTTTTGTCTTTTAAAAATTCGCCTATTTCTTCTATTTGGTTAATAGTGCCCGTAACGTTGCTAGCGTGGTTTACAACTACTAATTTAGTATTTTCTTGAAAGGCGTTTTCCACGTCGCTTTTAGTTATAAAGCTATTGTTTTTTGGCGATATTATTGAAAGTTTTATAACGCCTTTTTGCTCTAAGGTAAATAAAGGGCGCAAAACGCTATTGTGCTCAAAAACAGTGGTTATAACGTGGTCGCCTTGCTTTACCAATCCGTAAATTGCCGTATTTAAGGCCTCGGAGCAGTTTTTGGTAAAAATAACTTTTTCAACTTGCCCGTTATTAAAAAAGCTACTTAATTCTCTTCTTGCTTCATATATAATTTGCCCGCCAAGTTTAGATAGTTTATGCCCACTTCTACCGGCGTTTGCGTTTAAGTTTTTAAGCGTGTAAATAACTTTGTTTAATACTGCGTTTGGTTTGTATCCGCCCGTTGCGGCATTGTCAAAATATATCATAAAATTTCACCTTTTTAACTATTTTTTAATATATATAATATGGCGCAAGTTATACTTTTACGCTATAACATTTTATTAAATTGTTATTTTTTTTATGATAGCAAAGGAGAAAATTATATGAGAGTTTGCATTGCCGTATTCCGTTCACGCACGCAAGTTATGGCTTTTATTGAATATATGCAAAAAATGGGCGTTAACTGCACTACAGTGCCTACGCCTAAAGAAGCAAAAATAGGTTGTGGTATTTCAGCAAAAGTACCAATTTCAATGATGAATAAAGCAGCGGAAGTGATAAGTGCTAATAGACTTACGGCATTTTATGGTTTTTTTGTAATAACAAAAAACGGAAATAGAACAACAACGGTTAGATTTTAGTTTTTAAACGTTTGATTTGTTTAAAGTTTTATGCTACAATAATAAAAGTGGTGTAAAACAAAAAGCACCAAAACTTATGCCACCTAAAAAGTGGCATAAAAGGTGTTATGATGACTAAAAGACAAGCGGACAACGTAATAGAAATTTTAAGTTCGTTATATTATGGCGCAAAACCCGCGCTTAACTTTAGTAATGAATACGAACTTTTAGTTGCCGTAATGCTTTCCGCTCAATGTACGGATGAGCGCGTCAATAAGGTTACAAGCGTTTTATTTAAAGAATATAACACGCCTAAAAAAATGGTTGCACTTTCACAAGAAGAACTTGCCAAAATTATTTTGCCGTGCGGTTTAAACAATTCAAAGGCAAGAAACATATTAAGTGCATCAAACGCTATTATTGAAAAGTTTAACGGACAAGTTCCTAGCGATTTTAAAGACCTAATTTCTCTTGACGGAGTTGGCAGAAAAACGGCGGACGTAATGCTTTCGGTCGCTTTTAATAAGGACGCTATTGCCGTAGACACTCACGTTTTTAGAGTAAGTAACCGCATAGGTTTAGCAAGCGCCAAAACGCCTTATAAAGTTGAATTGCAATTAATGAAGGTTATTAAAAAGGAACTATGGTCAAAGGCGCACCATTATTTAATATATCACGGGCGCAGGGTGTGCAAGGCGCAAAATCCTAGTTGCCAAACTTGCGCGTTGAAAGAACTTTGCAAATTTTACAAGACGAATAGGAAAAATAAAAATGATAAATGAAAATTTTTTAGACAAAGAGAGTATTTTAATAAAATCTGGTAACGGGGGCGACGGTGCTGTTTCGTTTATTCGCTATAAGGGTGTTTCTAACGGCGGTCCAGACGGGGGCGACGGCGGTAACGGCGGTAACGTTTATTTTGTTGGCGATAGGCACAAAACAAGCCTTGCAGACTTTATGTACAAGCATAAATTTATTGCTGAAAACGGCGACAAGGGCGACAAGCAAAACAGCCACGGCAAAAACGGCAAAGATTTACTTATTAGCGTACCTTTAGGCACTGTTATAAGCGATGCGGAAACAGGCGAATTTATTTGCGATATTTTTAACGACGGAGAAAAGCGCCTTATAATGACGGGCGGTAAGGGCGGTAAAGGTAACGCAAAATTCTGCACTTCAAGAAGGCATTGCCCACACTTTGCTCAAAAAGGCGAAGAAACGCAAATTAAAAGGGTAAATTTAGAACTTAAAATTATTGCGGACGTTGGCTTAATAGGTTTTCCTAACGTAGGTAAATCAACGTTACTTTCAAAAATTTCAGCGGCAAAACCTAAGATTGCAAACTATCACTTTACAACGCTTTCTCCAAATTTAGGAGTGGTAAATTATTACGACAATACTTTTGTGGCAGCAGATATTCCTGGTTTGATTGAAGGCGCGTCACAAGGTGCGGGTTTAGGGCACGACTTTTTAAGGCACATTGAAAGAACGCGTATGCTTTGCCACGTTGTTGATATTAGTGGTTTAGAAGGTAGAAACCCTGTAGAAGATTATAGGCAAATTAATAAAGAACTTAAAGAGTATAGTAAAAGGCTTGGTGCGTTAAAACAAGTTATTGTTTTAAATAAATGCGATATATACGGCAGTGAAGAAAATATCAAAGAGTTTAAAAAGCGCGTTAAAAAGTACAAGATTTTTGAAGTTTCAGCAATAGACGGCTCTGGAACGGAAGCCCTTATTAAAGAACTTTTTGAAAATTTAAAAGATATTCCTAAAATTGAGCCAATGCAAGATAGCGGTTTTGTTTACGATATTAAAGAAAGCACTAACTTTGAAATTGAGCGTGATGAAGACGGTGCTTACGTTGTTTTTGGCGACCTTGTTACAATGCTTACAAGAAACGTTGTATTAAACGATATGGAAAGTATGGCGTATATGCAAAAAACGCTTCGTAACGTTGGCGTTATTAAAAAATTAAGGCAACTTGGCATAAAAGACGGGGATACCGTTGTTATTGGCGATATAGAATTTGACTTTGTAGATTAAGGAGCAAATATGGATAAAAAATTTAGAACAAAACTTAGAAGTATGGCGCAAACTATTGACGCTATCGGTCAAGTAGGTAAAGGCGGTATTAGCCCTAACCAAATAGAATCTTTTAAACAAGCTATTGAAAAGCGTGAACTTATTAAAATAACGGTGCTTAATAACAGCGAAGAAACTGCAAAAGACGTTTCTATTGAACTTGCAAGCCTTATGGAAGCGGAAGTTGTTTGCGTAATTGGTCACAAGGTGGTTTTATATAAACGTAGCACTAAAGACGGCGTTAAACATATAGAACTTTAATTTATAAGCCTATATTTTTATGGCTTTCAAACGGGGCGAAAAATTTTAAAATAATAGCAATTATAATTAAAGCGCAACCTACAATAATGTAGTAAAGCGGAAAAAACGTTATTGTTGAAAATAGTAAAGTTAAAATACCAAAAAGCAGGAATTTGCCTGCTTTTTGTTTTTTTAATAAATTTTTTAAAATTGGCAAAATTTTGATTTTATTTTGTTTTATAATTTCAAGGCTTGGTAGCAAGTTTTGCTCTTTTAAAGCAAAGAATATGCTATTTATATCAAACAATTCTATTCTAATTTTTAAGTGGGTGCTTAACAGGTAAACTTCACTAGTACAACCATTAAACAAAACTTTGGTTTTGTAGCCTTTTTTAGTTTGTTTATAAGCGTTAATAACTTCTTTTGTAGTTATTTTTTCTAAAGTAAAAATAGGAAAGATACAAGTTTTTATTTTTTTTATAACTATTTTATTTTCTTCAATTTTAGCATCTTTAAAAAATATTAAGTAATATTTTAAAAACAAGTTTAAAACTTCGCTATCGCTTAAAAATGCAAGATGATTAGCAAGTGCTTTAATAAGTTCTTTTTGTGCGTGTGCGTTGGTTTTTTTATCGTTTCTAACAATAATTATAACGGCAAAACCACACGTTAAAATAGCACTTAAAATACCAGATAATAATAGTGCATATTTTAATCTGTTATATTTTAAAATTGCAAAAAGCGTAAAAAATAGTGAAAAAAATATAAAAAACGAATCTATAAGTAAGTAAAATTTAATTTTATTCATAATTAAAGTATTGCCCATATTTTTTACGTATAAACTTGTAAAATTTTTAGTATTGTGTTAAAATATAAATATGAAAAAGGTTGGCATATTCGGCGGTTCGTTTGACCCCGTGCATAAAGAACATTTTAATATGGCTAAAAGTGTTATTAAGGAATTAGACCTAGACCTTTTATACGTTATTCCAACTTACAAAGCTCCGCACAAAACGGGCGCAGTTGCAAGTGATAAAGATAGGTTTAATATGCTTTTAGAGTGCTTTAAAGGCGAGCCTAAAATTATTGTTAGCCCTTATGAAATTGAAAATGCAGGCGTAAGTTACTCATACTTAACTATAACCCATTTTAAAAATTTGCATAAAGATGCCAAGTTGTATTTTTTAATTGGTAGCGATATGCTCTCATCTTTTTTAACGTGGAAAAACCCTCAAGTTATAGTAGACAATGTATGCTTAGTTTTAACTTCAAGAAGCGGTGTAAACGAAAGTGATAAAGCCTCTATTTTACAAGTAGAAAAGGCTTTAAATACAAAAGTTAAAGTGCTTAATTACGTCGGCTTAAACGTGTCAAGCACACAAGTTAGAGTGTATAGTTCGCTTGGGTTAGATATAGGTGATTTTGTTTTAGACGGAGTTAAAAATTATATTGAATCAAACAACTTATATAGCGGAGATTATTTATATAATTATATAAATAAAAATTTACCGCAAAAGCGTAAAATTCACACTGCGGGCGTAATTTTAACGGCGTTGAGCCTTGCTAAAAAACTAGGCGTTGACTTAAAAAAAGTTGAAGTGGCGGCTCTGCTTCACGACGTTGCAAAATATTTAAACTCAAGTGATTTTAAAGATTTTTATATTGATTCTAGCGTTCCAAAAGCAATAGAGCATCAATTTTTAGGTGCGCACGTAGCAAAAACTTTGTTAAACGTGCAAGATGAAGAAATTTTAGACGCTATACGCTATCACTCAACGGGAAAGGTTAATATGAGTTTACTTGCTAAAATTATATACGTAGCAGACCTTATTGAGCCAAACCGCCAATACGCAGGCGTAGAAGAATTGCGCAAAAAAATAAACGAAGATTTTGAAAGTGGCTTTAAATATGCAACTTATGAAGTGTTAGAATTTTTAAAAAGAGGCAACGAGCCAATATACTATTTGGCTCATGACGTTGCTAGTTATTATAAAGGAGAAAAATTATGAACCCAGTAGAACTTGTTAACGTACTTTTAAACGCATTAAAACAAAGAAAGGCTAGTGACATAGTTAAAATTAACGTTACGGAAAAAACGTCTGTAGCGGACTATTTTATTATTGCAAGCGCACGCTCTTCAACGCAAGTAAAATCACTTTGCGAATTTTGTGAAGCAGAAGCGGAAAAAAACGGCGCAAAAATTTTAAGAAAAGAAGGTATAGCAGACGGTAGATGGGCAATCGTTGACTTTGGCGACGTGATACTTCATATTTTTAACGATGAAACAAGGCTTTTTTATCATTTAGAAAAACTTTGGGGCGAAGGTGAAAAGGTTGAAAATCCAGACTAATTTTCAAATTCATCTTTTTCAATAATAGTGCCTTTTAACGCAATTTTGGGGTTAACTTTAGGGGGCTTGCGTTTTTTAGGCGAGGAATTTTCTATGTAATAAATTTTTTGAGTGGTATTGTTACCACTCTTTTTATTTTTTTTAACTAGCATAATAAAGTATTTTATAAATAGGCAAAATGCTAGCACAACCGAGTATATTATAAATATAAAGAGCAATCCTTTCATGGCGTTATAATAACATTAATTTTGTGTAGAAAATTAAAATATTTATTCTAAAAAGCATAAAAAAAGGCGTAAAACATCTTAAAAATAGTATTAAAAGTTAAAAATTTTGCAATAATACTAATAAAAAAAGGTGGGTAATTTATGGAAGTTTTAAATGAAATTAAAAATGAAGAAACAACTAAACAAGATAGTGTTATTAACAATGAAGAAGTTGATGCAAATTATAAAACTGCAAAAATATTTGAAGAAGAACTTGATAAAAGCCAAACAATAGGCATAATTAAAGAGTATTTTACTCCAAATCCTTCCCCGCAAGAAATTAAAGAAATGGCAGGAATTTTTGGTCAAACGGAAAGTGAAATTAAAAGAGAGTTTGGCTCTTTCAAGGCTAAAAAACTTTATTTAAAAATGGACTTTTTGCTTTCAAACAACAGTTTAAATAAAAAAGAATTAGGCGATAAAATTAAGCTTGCGCTTCGTTATGGTTTTAAAAGCGTAACAGTTATGCCAAATATGGTAAGTTACGTAAAAAACGCAGTTTTTCAAGCGGGGCTTGAACTTCGCACCTTAATATCCTATCCTTTTGGGGAAGACGTTTTTAATAGTAAACTTTACGCTGTTAAAAAAGCGTTTTCTCTCGGTGCAAATTCCGTTATTATTTGCGTTTCTACATGTGCGGTAAAAAACGGAGAATATAAAATAATTGGCAAAGAGTTTAAAAAAATTGTAAAAATTGCCGGTAAAAGAAAGGTTTATGCCTTAATTGATACGGATAGTTTAAATTTAGAAGAAATTGAAAAGGTTTCAAAGGAAATAGTTAATAGTGCTAAAATACACTCAATTATTTTATCTTCTAAATTATTTAAAAGTAAAATCAGTTTGCAAACGTTAAAAAGTTTAATTGACGCTGTGGACGGAAAGTGCTTTGTTGACGGTGGTGGAGATATAAAAACTCCTGAAGAAATTGTTGCCGTTATAAATGCAGGCGCCAACGTGGTAACTAGTGAAAATTGCCTTGAAATTGCAGAAAATCTAAACAGGCGAATAAGTGCGGAAACCTAAGGCAACCTCGCAATATTTATTTGTATTTTTCTTGCCAAATTGTAAAAGTAAATTTTGCTAAACCAAATATCTATTGCTCCGCTTCTAAAGATAAAAATCTTGCTAAATATCGTGCCTTTGCTTGATAAAAAGCAACTAATTAAAACTTAAAAAGTTTTAGCAAACTAAATAACTTGACATTATATAAAGTATGCGTTAAAATATTATTGTTTCTTTGAGGCAGAGTGAAATTCTCTACCGGCAGTAAAAGTCTGCTAACGTGCTAAATTTTTATAGCACGCCGATGCGGTGCAATTCCGTAACCGACGGTATAGTCCGGATGAAAAAAGAAAAGTACGCATACTTTTTTTGTTTCGGGAATTTTCCCGTTTTTTTATTTTTAAGGTATGAAAAAGATTGAATTTAATGGCAAAACTATAGCAAAACTTGGAATTTTTACGGCACTTTCTTTTGTACTCACTTTTTTAGAAATTCCAATATTTCCAGCCGCAAACTTTTTAAAACTTGACTTTTCTAACGTTTTTGTTTTAATAGGTGGTTTTGCGCTTGGCGCACCTTACGGCATAATTATTTTAGTGCTTAAAGAACTTTTAACGCTTTTTAAATATTTTAATTACGTTGGAATGCTTGCAAATATTGTAATGGGGCTTGTTATGATTGTAGTTCCGCTTTACGCTTATCAAAAAAAGCGTACGCTTAAAACGGCAATAATCTCTTTAGTAATTGCTATAATTTTACATACTCTAATATCTCTTCCCGTAAACTATTTTATAAACTTTCCGTTCTACACGGGCAGTGCTCCGTTTGTTGTAACTCAAACTTCAACAAATATGTTTAGTGGGCTTTGGGTTTACATTATGTTATTTAACTTAATTAAAGGCACTCTAGTATCGCTTTTAACGTTGCTACTTTATAAAAGGCTTAAAAATATTCTTCACGCTTTTTTAGGATAAATTATGGAATACACATCTAAATCTACACAAGAAACTATAGAAATTGCTAAAAAATACGCAAAAACTTTAAATAAAGGGGACGTTGTTATTTTAGACGGCGAAATGGGCGCAGGCAAAACCGCATTTACAAAAGGCTTGGCGCAAGGGTTAGGAATAACTTGTGAAGTTACAAGCCCAACGTACGCTTATTTAAACGATTATAACGGCGTGTTATATCATTATGACTGCTATAGGCTTACAAGCGGTGAAGATGCGGAAGCCTTAGGCTTAACAGATTATTTTTATATGGACGGTATTTGCGTTATAGAGTGGGCACAAAATATTGAAAGCGTGCTTCCTAAAAACGTAAAAGTTGTAACCATACAAAAAATTGATGAAACTACAAGGAAAATTATTTTATGAAATGCTTGGCAATAGACACGTCTGGCTCTCATTTAACGGTTGCTTTAATTGACGGAGATAAAGTTAATTCTACTTTTATTGAAAACTGCAATTTAAAGCACTCTATCATAATGATGCCAACGGTAGAAAATTTAATAAATTCTCTAGGTGTTAGCTTAAGTGAAATTGACGTTTTTGCATGCTCTATCGGTCCAGGTTCTTTTACGGGCATAAGAATTGGCGTTTCTGCGGTAAAGGCGTTTGCATACGCTCAAAATAAAAAAGTTTTAAGCGTAACTTCTTTTGACGCGCTTGCATATAATAGCCGTAGTGGAAGCAATTTAGCGGTTATTGACGCACGCCATAATAATTATTACGTTCAAAAGTATTTAGGTACTAAAGCGGTTAATGAGCCGTTGTTTATAGACGGCAACTCGTTAAAAGAATTAGAAAAGGGCTGTGACGCCGTTTTAACGTTTGATAATAGCGAATTATACTCTAAAAACGCCGATATTAAACAAGGGTTTGTTGACGCTGTTATAGATAAGTTAAATTTGGCAACTTTTGATATTGAAAGTATAAATCCATTATACGTAAGAAAAAGTCAGGCGGAAGAAAATTTATGATGATACGCCCTTGGATTTTTAGCGATATTAAAGAGATATTAGAAATAGAAAAAAAGTGCTTTAAAGACGCTTGGTCTATGGAAATGCTTGCAGACCTTTTTATGAGTAACGGCTTTTACGGTTTAGTATGCGTCAAAGATGATAAGGTTATTGGCTATATTGCCGTTAAATACGTTTTAGACGAAGCTGAAATCAATATTGTTGCCGTAGATAAAAGTAGTCAAAGGCAAGGTGTTGCTACTCTTTTACTTAAACAAGCGGAAAGTGACCTTTTTAAAAAGGGCGTAAAAAAAATGTTTTTAGAAGTGCGCCGTTCTAATCTAAACGCGCAAGCGCTTTATGAAAAGAGCGGATATAAATACATTGCCGTGCGTGAAAAGTATTACGGTGGAGCTGAAGACGCTTTAATTATGAGTAAAATTTTATAGGAGCAGTTATTAATTATTTTATTAGCGGTTTAGAAGTTTTAGATGAAGGTAAAGGCAAGGCGATAGTGCTTTTACACGGATATATGTCTAATAAAGAAAGTTTTTTAAAGCAAATTAACTTCTTAAAAAATTTTAGGCGTGTTATTGCTATAGATATTACGGGTTTTGGCGCAAGCAAAAAGTTAGAGCGTGCCTACTCTCTTGACGATTATGTTTTTGACGTGTTAAGCGTTATAAACGAATTAAACTTATTAGAGTATGACGTTTTGGCTCACTCCTTTGGCGGTAGAATAGCAATAAAACTTGCGAATATAGACAACAGGTTAGATAAACTTATTTTAACAGGAAGCGCGGGCTTAAAGCCAAGGCGAACTTTAAAATATTATTTTAAAGTTTATTCTTACAAACTTCTTAAAAAATTATTTAAAAACAAGCAGTTTAAAAATTTTGGCAGTAACGAGTATAAAATGCTTAATGGCATTGAAAAGCAAAGTTACGTAAAAATAGTTAACGAGTTTTTAGAAGATAGCGCTTCTAAAATAAAAAATAAAACCTTAATTATTTTTGGAAGTGACGATACCGAAACTCCAATTTATATGGCAAAGCGATTTAATAAAAAAATAACAAATTCGCTTTTATACGTTATAAAAGGCGCGGGGCATTTTTGTTTTATAGAAAAGCCTTACGAGTTTAACGCAATAATGGTAGAATTTTTAAATGGAGAATAAATGTTACCACTTAATTTAGAACAAATTTATGAATTATTTAATATACAGCAACTTTTGGGATTTGTGTTAATTGGCTTAATTAACGCTGCTATAATGTCGCTTATTTCTTATAAGTTTTTTCAAATTGTGCAACAATGCGGTTATAAGGGGGACGATTATTTAAAGTGGCTTGCTAATAAAGATAACGTTTCAACGACAAGGCTTGCTATGCTTTGCTTGCTTTCAATTTTGGGCTTTATTTTAACAAATATGGCTCTTTCCGTAATAGAACATCCTATAATTTCATACTCGGGATTTTTGGTTAGTTTTATATTTATGTTAATTTATTTAAACGGGGATAGAAAAACTAAAAGTAAATTGTCTTTAGTATTAACAAGGCGTATGATAAGGCTTTTTATAACTTTTACAATTTTAGTAGTTTTACTCAGTTTAATTTTAATTATAGGTATAAACTTAATAGCAATACCTTTTAAAGACCATTTGCTTTCAAATTTTAGATACGCCGTATTATGCATTTGCCCATTATTAGTGCCATATTTAGTTTTGTTTGCATATTATATTAATGAGCCACTTGAGCGCGCTATAAACAAAAAATATTTAAACAAATGCAAAAATAAACTTTTAGGGTATCCAAATCTTATAAAAATTGGCATTACTGGTAGTTTTGCAAAAACTAGCGTAAAAGAAATTTTAAATACTATTTTAAGTGAAAAGTATAAAGTTTTAAGTACTCCTAATTCGTATAATACGCCACTCGGCATTGCAAAAACGGTTAAAAGGCTTGATGAGAGCCATGAAGTTTTTATTGCGGAAATGGGTGCAAGGCGCATAGGAGATATTAAAGAACTCACTCATTTAGTAGACCCTAATTACGCAATTATTACAGGCGTTACGAATCAACACGTTGAAACGTTTAAATTGCTTGAGAACATCGTTAAAACTAAATTTGAAATTATAGAAAATATGAAGGGTGGCAAAGCCGTATTTTCTCAAGATAATAAAATTTCGTTAGAAATGTATAAAAAATGCAAGTTGGAAAAAGTGCTTGCTGGGGTTGAAAAAAACGCTAAATCTAGCGTTTATGCTACAGATATTGTTACGGGTAAAAACGGCACGAAATTTACGCTTCATATTGGGGATAAACAAATAGAAACGTCAACTTGCTTAATAGGCAAGCACAACGTATCTAACGTATGTTTAGCAGTAGCCATTGCTAATTATTTAGGTTTAACGGAAAGTGAAATTGCACTAGGTATTAGCAAAATTCAACCTATTAAACATAGGCTTGAAATATTTTCTAACCACAACGGCGTAACTATTATTGACGATAGTTATAATGCTAACGTTGAAGGGGTTAAGTGTGCGCTTGAAGTTCTTAAAACTTTAGAAGGTAAAAAATACATTGTAACGCCGGGGCTTGTAGAATTAGGCTTTTTAGAAGGCGAAGAAAATTATAAACTAGGCGTTGAAATTTCAAAAGTGGCGGACGTTGCAATACTTGTTGGTAGGTCAAGAGCGTTAAGAATAAGAGAAGGGCTTTTGAGCCAAGGCGTTAGTGAAGATAAGATTATTATGGTAAAAAATCTTCATGAAGCCAAAGAACAACTTAAAAATCATTTAAAGAGTGGTGACGTTGTTTTATTTGAAAACGACTTGCCCGATAAATATTTATAAACCAAATGAAAAATTAAAAAAAGCACCAAAGTTAAAACTATTAACGGAGGTGTTTTTATTTTGAAAAATATAGCGGTATTTTTTGGTGGAAAGTCGTGCGAGCACGATATTTCCGTGATTACAGGCGTGTTAACTTTAAATTCAATAGATAAAACAAAGTTTAACGCTATTCCTATTTACGTTGATTTAGACGGGTGTTGGTATACCGGCAAAACTTTAAACGACGTTGCAATATATAAAAATTTACAATTAAAAAAACTAATTAAAGTTACTTTTGTTTCAGGTAGCAACGTTTTACGTAGAGTAAAAAAGAACGTGCTAAAAAATCTTTATACTGTAGATTGTGCAATAAATTGTATTCACGGCTTAAACGGAGAAGACGGGTCGCTTGCAGGGCTTTTAAAACTATGTAGCGTACCGTGCTGTAGCCCTAGTACGTTTGCTAGTTCATTTTCTATGGATAAAGACTTTACTAAAATTGTTTTAAGTGGCTTAAACGTTGAAAAATTGCCTTACGTGCGCATACATAAATCTTGTTTTTATCAAAAGAGAAACACGGCAATTAAAATGATAGAAAAAAAGTTTAAGTACCCCGTTATTGTGAAGCCTGCAAACTTGGGCAGTTCAATAGGTATAAGTACGGCAAAAAACGCCGAAGAACTTGAAAACGCACTTATAACCGCATTTAATTACGATGTTAAGGTTATTGTTGAAAAGGCGCTTGTAGGCTTTAAAGAGATAAACTGCTCTGCATACAAAAAGGACGAAAACATTATAGTTTCTATGTGTGAAGAACCTGTTTTAGCAAGCGAAATTTTAACTTTTAAAGATAAGTACTTAGGGGGAAAGGGCGGTATAAACAAAAAATTTCCAGCAGATATTCCGCCTGAAATTTCTTCAAAAATCCAATCTATAACTGAAAAAATTTATAGAAAGTGTGATTTTTTAGGCGTAATTAGAATTGATTTTTTAGTTGCTAACGGCAAAGTTTACGTTAATGAAATAAATACCGTGCCAGGCTCGCTATCGTACTATTTACATTGTAAAACCTTAAAGGAATTTACAAGCCTTTTAACTAGTTTAATTGGCGAAGGCATTAAGGCGTTTAACGAAGAAAATAGCCGAAATTACGTTTTTAATTCAAGCGTGCTTAATCAAGATTGCTTAAATAATACAAAAGGTAAAATGCTTTGACAAAAGCGTTTTAGCGGTGTATAATAAACGGGCAAGATGGTTGTACGGCTGCGGGAATTTTAATTCACGAGGAAAGTCCGGACTTTTTACGACAGCGTGCTGGTTAACGGCCAGTGAAGGTAACTTTAAGGAAAGTGCAACAGAAAACTACCGCAACTTTTTAGTTGTAAGGATGAAAAGGCGAGGTAAGAGCTCACCGCACTTACGGTGACGTAGGTGGCAGTGTAAACCCCACGTAAAGCAAGATAGGAATAAGTAACAAAGGCGTCGTACCTACTTATTCGTTTTATTCGCTTGAACTATGCGGTAACGTATAGTCTAGATAGATAGCCGTATTAAATGACAGAATCCGGCTTACAGACCATCTTGAGTTTAATAAATTTCGCCATAATGAAAAACGTTTTATGGCGTAACCTAATAAAAAAGCGGTTTGCAAAATTTGCAAACCGCTTAACTTTTTTTTGCGATAATTTATTTTAAACGTTAAATCTAAATAACACTACGTCGCCGTCTTTCATAACGTAGTCTTTACCTTCTAAGCGTACTTTACCAAGTTCTTTGGCTTTTGTGTAGTTTCCGCATTCAAGTAAAACTTGCCACTCAACCACTTCCGCTTTAATAAAGCCTTTTTCAAAGTCCGTATGAATTTTGCCCGCCGCTTGCGGTGCTTTCGTTCCGTTAGTAATTGTCCACGCGCGCGTTTCAGGCTCGCCAGAAGTCAAGTAACTAATTAAGCCTAAAAGTTTGTAACTTGCTTTAACAAGCCTATTAAGTCCGCTTTCTTTTAAGCCAAGTTCGTTTAAGAATAATTCTTGTTCATCTGGTTCTAGTTGAGAAATTTCTTCTTCCGTTTTAGCGCAAATAACGAGTGTTTCGCTACCGTCGTTTTTAGCGTATTCTTTAACTTTTGTAACAAGTTCAATTTCGTTTTCATCTTTACCCATATCGCTTTCCGCAATATTTGCAGCGTAAATAACGGGTTTATCCGTAATTAAAAATAATCCGTCAACGTATTTTTTTTCTTCTTCGGTAAAAGTTAAACTTCTAACGGGTTTTTCACTTTCTAAACAAGCGACGATGCGTTTTAAAAGTTCGGCTTCAACTGCGTATTTTTTATCGCCCGTTTTAGTCATAGAAACTGCTTTATCATACTTTCTTTGTACGCTTTCAAGGTCGGCAAGTATAAGTTCTAAATTTATAGTTTCAATATCTTTTACAGGGTTAACTTCATTATCTACGTGAATGACGTTTTCATCTTCAAAACATCTTACAACGTGAACGATAGCGTCAACTTCTCTAATATGAGATAAAAACTTATTGCCTAAGCCTTCGCCTTTTGACGCGCCTTTTACTAAGCCTGCAATGTCAACGAATTCTATCGTTGCAGGGGTAATTTTTTTGCTGTTGTATAAAGATGCAAGTTTAGTAAGCCTTTCATCAGGAACGGCAACGATTCCTACGTTTGGTTCAATGGTGCAAAACGGAAAGTTTGCCGCTTGTGCGCCCGCGTGAGTAATTGCATTAAATAAAGTTGATTTGCCTACGTTTGGTAAGCCTACAACGCCTAATTTCATTTTTAGACCGCCTTTTCAAAAGTAATAGCATAATTATATACTATTTTTTAAATTCTTTCAAACTTTTTAAGCCTTTTTATATAAAATAATTGCGGTTAAATTTAAAGTGTGTTAAAATTATATAGAAAATTATATTTAATAGGTTAATTATGTACTACAAAACTCATATTGCAAAAAAATTAAATATTTCAGAATTTAGTGAAAGTGAAGTTGTTTCACTTTTTACCACTCCGCCAGATACCAGCATTGGCGACTATGCTTTACCTTGTTTTAAATTTGCTAAAGTATTTAGAACTTCGCCTGCTATCATTGCTCAAAATTTGGCAAACGCTTTTGAGTGTGACGAATATATTAGTAGTTGCACGGCTTTAAACGGCTACTTAAACTTTACCGTTAACCGCGTTAATTTAGCAAGTAGTGTTTTAAGTGAAATTTTAGAAAAGGGCGAAGGTTACGGCTCTTCTACCATTGGCGAAAATAAGACCGTGGTTATTGACTATTCTTCAATAAACATTGCAAAGCCTTTCCATATTGGCCACTTATCTACAACCGTTATTGGCGGTGCGCTTTACAAAATCTTTAAATTCTTAGGTTTTAACGTTGTTGGCGTAAACCACCTTGGCGATTACGGCACTCAATTTGGCAAACTCATATACGCCTATAAAAATTACGGCAATAAAGAAGAAGTTGAAAAGGGTAGAGTAAAAGAACTTATGCGCCTTTACGTTAAGTATCACGAAGAAGCTGAAAAGGACGCCACTTTAGATGATAAAGCAAGGGCATACTTTAAACTTATTGAGGACGGAGATAAAGAGTGTAACGAACTTTTTAATTGGTTTAAAGAACTCACTTTAAAGGACGTTAAAAAGGTCTACGACGATTTAGGCGTTACTTTTGATAGTTACGCAGGCGAAAGTTTTTACAATGATAAAATGGAGCCTGTTATCAAAGAACTTAACGAAAAGGGCTTACTTAAAGAAAGTGAAGGTGCAAAAATAGTTGATTTAGAAGAATATAATATGCCACCTTGCTTAATACTCCGTTCAGACGGGGCTTCACTTTACGCCACGCGTGACTTAGCAGCTGCAATTTATAGAAAAGAGCATTACGATTTTTACAAGTGCTTATACGTTGTAGCGTACCAACAAAACTTGCACTTTAAACAAGTGTTTAAAGTTTTAGATTTAATGCAAAAGCCTTGGGCAAAAGATTTAGAGCACGTTGCTTTTGGCATGGTTTCACTTGAAGACGGAACAATGTCAACAAGAAAGGGTAAGGTAGTATTTTTAGAAGACGTTATAAACAAATGCGTTGAAAAAGCGTATGATATTATTAATGAAAAGAACGCTAATTTAGAAAATAAAGAGCAAACTGCAAAAGATATTGGCGTTGGCGCAGTTATTTTTGGTGCACTTTCAAGTAGCAGAATTAAAGACTTAGTATTTTCTTACGATAAAGCACTTAACTTTGACGGCGAAACAGGGCCTTATTGCCAATACACATACGCAAGGTGTAAAAGCGTATTAAATAAGGCTAATGAATACGGCGAATATAAAGTGACTACTCTTAATGACGATGAGTATAATTTAATTAACGAACTTAAAAAATTCCCGTCAATCGTTATGAGTGCTATGGAAAAATACGAGCCAAGTATGATTACAAGATACGCTGTTGACGTGGCGTCAAAATATAACAAATTTTACTTTGAGCACAAAATTTTAAACGAAACAGATGAGGTTAAGAATTTTAGGCTTGCATTAACAAAAGCAACGAGCGTTGTTATTAAAAACGCGCTTTCGCTTTTAGGAATAAAAACACCGGAAAAAATGTGATGAAAACAACTATTTTATTTGACTTAGACGGAACTTTACTTTACACAATTAAAGATATTAAATATTGCTTAAACCAAATTATAACTAAGTACGGCTACGATGCCGTTGATGAGCAAACCACTTTAAAGTGCATCGGTTACGGCGCAAGGGAACTTATTAGGCGCGCAACGCGTGAAGAAAACGCCGAAGTTGTTGACAAAATGCTTAAAGAATATTTAGTAGTTCAACAAGCGTGTGATAATTCTAAAACTGAATTATACCCAGGGCTTAACGAACTTTTACCTATGCTTAAAAAGGACGGGTATAAACTTGGCATTGTTTCAAACAAGCCTGATAGCGCAACGCAAGTAGTATATAAACAACTTTTATCAAATTACAATTTTGATTTTGTTACGGGTTGTGTTGATAATTTAAGCCCAAAACCAAGCCCAGATTTAGTTAATTTATGTTTACAAAACTTAAATGCTACAAAAGAAGAAACTTTATACGTTGGCGATAGCGAAGTTGACGTTAAAACTTTTGTAAACGCACAAGTTGATGGCATAGGCGTTTTATGGGGTTATAGGCAAAAAGAACTTTTAGAAAAAGAAGGTTGCAAATATTTTGCAACTACCGCTGAAGAGCTTTATAAACTTATTAAAACTTTTTAGGAATGATAATGAAAGGATTTTTTAGAGATTTTAAAAAATTTATAACAAAAGGTAACGTTGTTGATTTAGCCGTTGCGGTAATTATTGGTAATGCTTTTAACGCAATAGTAACAAGCCTTGTTAAAGACGTTATAACCCCTTTAATTTCGCTAGCAACGGGCAACGTTGATTTTACAAATTTACATTTTGTGTTAAGACCTGCTACCGATACTTTAGAAGCGTTAACTTTAAATTACGGTATGTTTTTGCAAAAGATTATTGACTTTTTAATTATAGGTTTAACAATTTTTATTATGGTTAAAGTTTACGGCAAAATTACAAGCAGTATGGACATAAATGCAAATTTAGTTAAAATTGTTCAAGCAAAACTTGATAAAGACGAACCTTTAAACGACTTTGAGCAAAAATGGCTTAAAAGGTACGCTAAACGCTATCCTGACCTTGCACCTAAAAAACAAGTAGAAAAAGTTGAAGAACCTAAAGTAGAAGAGCCTTCTAAAACTGAAGTGTTGCTTACAAAAATTTTAGAAGAGTTAAAAAAGAAAAATGAAAGTAACGATATTAAAAAGTGATAGTTACGTTGCTATTTTTGAAGATTTTATAGCCGTTCCCGTAATTGCAAATTCGCAAAGCGAACTTAAAAAACAAGTTGTAAACGAAGTTTACCGCATATCTAATTTTTTAGAAAAGAAGCTTCCTAAAGACGCAAATAACGTTGAAGTTTTAAAGCAAATAAGCGTAAAAGAAAGCGTTAAAGATTTAGATGAAAACTTGTTTTACGTTGGGTTTAGCAAAAAGGCGTATAGTGAGTTTAAGTCGCTTTTTATTCAAAGTGCATTTTCTTTTAAATGTATGGTTGATAGTTTAGAAAATAGAGAAGATTATTTAAATAATGTTTGCACTTTAATTTGTAAAGTGGTAGATATAAAAACGGGTGGCGGAATTATTGAAACTGCTTTTACTTTGGCAAGTGAGTTAGATGAACTTTTTAACAAGAACGAACTATTAGCCTATAAAAAAGTGGTTAAACTATGCTATTTAATAACTAACTACGCTTTAAGCGTATATAATGCGGAAAAATTAAATAACGTACAAGATATATTTTATTTTGACTAATAAAACTCAAAATTAAAAACGGACTACTAAGTCCGTTTTTTTTGTTTGCGGGCGGATATGGAATCCGCCCCTACGAATATATAATAGGGTTAATTTAACACCGTAGGGGAGCACTTGGTCTGCTTTCGCAGACAGTTATATAAATCCTATCGGATTTGTGAAATTCGTGTAACGACGAGTGAAATTGCCTAACGGCAGTGAAATTCGCCTACGGCGAGTTATAGATTAAATTTTTATATAACATTTATATGCTCCCTAAATAAAAAGGCGGATATGGAATCCGCCCCTACGAATATATAATAGGGTTAATTTAACACCGTAGGGGAGCATTCTATATGCTCCCAAATTAAAAAGCGAATAGCATTTTTTTTGCTATCCGCCTTTTTTTAATTATAAAGTTTTGCAACGTCGTTTGCCATTTCTTTAACGGCTTGTTTTAAACTTGTAGGCTTAATAACTTTTACGTTTTTGCCAAACGAAAGTATTTTTGACGCTAAAACGTTATCAATAGGCAGTTCGCAGTTTGCTAAAATTTTGCCGTCCTTTAACGTATAAACGTTGTCTAATCCAAGCCACTCTTCAACGTCCGCTTTAACAAGTTTTGAAATTTCAAGTTCTATAAGTTCGGCTTTCAACTTATCGTACCAGGTATCTAAAATCTCTTTTACGTTAGGGGTAGTTCGCCTTGTAAACGTTTCGCCCGTTTCTTTGGCACGTTCTATTCTACCAATTTTAAAAAGCCTAAACTCGCTTCTTAGCCTGCAATACGCAAAAACGTACCATAAGCCTTGTTTTAATATTAAAATATGTGGTTCTATTTGGCGTTCTGTTTCAACACCATCTCTATTAACGTGCACTATAGAAACTACTTTATTTTCTTCAATGCACTTTTCTAAAAATATTATAGATTGCTTAAAACTTTCCGTTGAGCCCCAAGGACCGCCGTCAATAATTAAGTTGCCAAAGTCAAGCGAAAAGTCGCCGTCTTTTTGTTTAGATACGGCTTTAAACTTTTCAATAATTTTAGTTAAAAGGTCGCTACTAATGTCGTTATTAACGCCCGTTAAAACGTTTAATAAAAAGGCACTTTCTTCTTTTGTAAAAAAGGTTGCTGGGAGTTTAAACGTGTCTGCAATAGCAAAACCGCCGTTCCTGCCACGAATATTATATATTGGAACGCATAAAGAAAGTTCGTCAATATACCTATAAGCAGTACGTTCCGATATTTCATAGCGCTTGGCAATGTATTTTGCAGTTACAGTTTGGCGTGAAAGTAGTAAGAATAAAAGTTCAATTAAAATTTGATTTTTCATAGTTTACCTTTGTAAGTATTATAAGAATATAATACACTTTTGCCAAACGCCTGTCAATATTTACATAAAATTTTTGCTATATTTTTATTCCCAACTTCTATATTTTGTTTTTTAATATTTTGTATATAGTAGTTAGAATTTTCATAAACGTCCATAACTTTTTTTACAAAGGTATTTGGGCTAGCATCTTCCATAAATAAAATACTTGCAATTTTCAACTCGTTAAAATAATTGGCGTTTTCAATTTGGTCGCCACGAGAATTGCCTTTAGGTAGTGGCATAAAAAGAGTTGGTATTTTAAGCGCAAAAAGTTCAAACGCGGTGTTAGAGCCTGCCCTAGAAACGCAAACGTCAACTATTGGGTAAACGTAAGCCATATCAGCATATTCAATTTGCCTGTAATTTGGGTGAGATAAATTGTTTTTATTGCCTTTTCCCACAATGTGAATAACGTTAAATTTTTTTACAATTTGGTTAAACGCTTTATAAAAAAGTTCGTTCAAACTTTTAGCTCCACTTGAACCTCCTATAATAAGCAAAACGGGCAAATTATTAAAAAAACCAAAATTTTTATAGCATTGCTCTTTGTTTTTGTTAAAAAGCTCTTCTCTAACGGGTGCACCAACGTATAATCCGTTTTTTACGCTTGTTGCCGTTTTTTTAAAGGTTGTTAAAACGTTTATGGTAAAGCGAGAAGCTATTTTGTTAGATAGCCCTAAACTTAAATCACTTTCGTGTGTTATAACGGGTATATTTAATTTATGTGACGCAATTACTACGGGTAGCGCAACGTATCCACCTTTAGAAAATACTACGTTTGGCTTTAATTCTTTTAAAATTTTTGATGCGTCGTTAACGCTTTTAATAAACTTAAAGGGAAGTAGTGCATTTTTAAAAGTAAAAGAACGCACTAACTTTACAGGGTTAAAAGAGTAGTATTTTAGCCCTTTATTTTTTACAAGTTCTTTTTCAATTCCAAATTCACTGCCTATATAGTAAATATTGTCAAAGTGGTTTTCTAAGTCTTTTAATATTGCAAAATGAGGCGTAACGTGCCCAGCCGTACCACCGCCGGTTAAAACAATAGTTTTCATAATATTATAATATGCAAAAAAATTTGCGTTATATAAAATAGTTTTTAAAAATAAGTTGAAATAAAAGTTTTTATATGCTAAAATTATTAAAAAGGAGTTATTATGAAAAATATTTTAGTAGCGGGCGGTGCAGGTTACATTGGCTCACACACCGTAGTTGAACTTGTAAATGCAGGTTATAACCCAATTATCGTGGATAATTTAAGTAATAGTAAAGAAGAATCTATTAATCGCGTTGAACAAATTATTAATAAAAAGTTAACTTTTATTAAGGCGGACGTTTTAGATAAAGACGCAATCCGTGCTATTTTTAAAGAGTATAAAATTGATGCAGTTATCAATTTTGCGGGCTTTAAAGCGGTTGGTGAATCTTGCCAAAAACCTATTGAATATTACCACAACAACATTGGCGGTTTAATTGCACTTGTTGAAGTTATGCGTGAATTTAATTGCAAGAACTTAGTTTTTAGTTCTTCTGCAACCGTTTATGGCGACCCAGAAAGTGTACCTATTAAAGAAGATGCTAAACTTAGAACAACTAACCCTTACGGCTCTACTAAGTTATTTATTGAATATATTTTAAAAGATATTTGCAAAGCGGATAGCAGTTGGAACGTTGCAATTTTACGTTATTTTAACCCTGTTGGCGCGCACGAAAGCGGTTTAATTGGTGAAGACCCTAACGGCATACCAAACAACCTTTGCCCATATATTACAAAAGTTGCCGTAGGCAAACTTGATTGCTTAAATATTTTTGGCAACGATTACGACACTAAGGACGGCACCGGCGTTAGAGACTTTATTCACGTTGTAGATTTATCTAAAGGCCACGTGTTAGCCGTAAACAAAATACTTGAAAACAGCGGTTTAGTAATTGTAAATTTGGGAACGGGTACGGGCTATAGCGTACTTGAAATGGTAAACGCTTTTTCAAAAGCACTTGGCAAAGAAATTCCGTATAAATTTGCTCCACGTCGTCCAGGCGATATAGGCACTTGCTATTCAGACCCGTCTAAAGCGTATGAAGTTTTAGGCTTTAAAGCAGAAAAAACGCTTGACGATATGTGTAGAGATGCTCTCAACTTCCAACTTAAAAACCCTAATGGTTATAATTAAGGCTTTTCCAAATTCTCAAAGCCTAAATATGCTTAATTTTTAAATTAAAACAATAAAAACGCTACTAAAAAGTAGCGTTTTTTTATCTTGTTGTTATACTTAATTTATATTCGTTTGGCGTTACTTTTGCGTATTTTTTAAACACGCTGTTAAAGTGTGAAGGGGAGTCAAAACACAACGTTTCTGCAATTTCTTGAAGTGGCACTCCTCGGCGTATAAGTTTTTTTGCCTCATCAACTTTAAATTTTAAGTAGGTTTGATATATGGTTTTACCCGTTTTTTGTTTAAAGAAAGAACATAAAAAGGTTTTGCCATAATATAAACTTTCACATAAACTTTCAAGTGAGAATTTTGAGTAAAGGTTATTTGATAAATAGTTTGCAATTTCAAACTCTAAATCTTTAAGTGAATTGGTTTTTGTTACAAAATATTTTTCATGTTTAGTGTTTTTCGTTTCACTTCTTAATAGGTAAATAAGGAGTAATTCAAGTGAGTTTTTAAGCGCTTGCTCTCCACCTAAATTGGCGTTTTGTAGTAAATTTAACTTGTTTAAATTAGGGTTAAAGTCTGGCACTACAAAAGTGTTTGTTGCTTCTTGCATAATGTTTTTTAATAAGTAGTGGTACGATGCATCAATTTCAATTTTTTTATCCCTAAAAAAGTTGATGCTTTCAGAGTGGCAGTCAAATGAAATTATAAAAATATTCGGTTCACTATCGTTAGTTTTTACGGTATGCAAAGCGTTTGGGGCAATAAAATACATTTCGCCACGATTAACCGTTGTTTCAGCCCCGTCAATTTCTATAACGGCGTGGTCTTTATCAACGTAAATTAGTTCCCAAAAGTTATGGCTTTCAATCTCCGCGCAATATCCTTTTTGAAGTTCTTGATAGTGAATAGTAACAATTTTTTGTATGTTTATTAAGTTTGCTATTTTGTGCATATAAAACTTTTTTGTTCTTGCCATAATTTTAGTTTATCATAGTTTTTATTTATTGTAAATTATTTCATAATGTTTTTTGTGAAATATTTTGTAATGAGAGCGAAATTTTTTGGGTAGAAAAATTTTTTAAATAAATATATAATATTTACAAAAGGAGAGAAATTATGATTAAACCTACACTTGATAAAAATTTTAAACCAATGGTACAAGTACTTAAAGAGTACGAAAACGGCGTGAATAAACAAGCGCAAAAACAACCTATCGTAATTGCGGTTGAAAGAAACGGTGGCTATAACTTTATTTATAAATACGACGCGTATTTAGACGGCGTTGGTTATGACGATATTAACTGCCGTATAGCAGAGCGTTTAGCAAAAACTATATTGTGGCTTGCGGGCGGTTACAAAATTATTATTAGCGGTAGTAAAGTAATTTATAATTACGTTAAAAACGCATATAAGTTGGACGGCGCAAGAGCGTTTGACGTTGACTTTATGAGTGGCGTTTACGAAAAACCTTTTGAAGTATTATACGCTCAAGACGCAAGCAGTATTGAACCAAAGAGTTGTTCGCTTCGCGTTGGCGGTTATTTAGACGGTTGCCGTATCGGCTTTGACGCAGGCGGTAGCGATAGAAAGGTTAGTGCTGTTATTGACGGCGAAGTTGTATATAGTGAAGAAGTTGTTTGGAATCCAAAAACAACAAGTGACCCTAAGTATCACTACGATGAAATTTTAACGGCTATGAAAACTGCAGCATCAAAAATGCCAAGGGTTGACGCTATTGGTGTATCTTCTGCAGGTGTTTACGTTGATAATAAAGCAATGGTTGCATCTTTGTTTATTAAAGTAGATAAAGAAAAGTATGGCGACTTTACTAAAAATATTTACATCAACGTTGCAAAAGAAATGGGCGATATTCCACTTGAAGTTGCAAACGATGGTGACGTTACTGCTTTAGCAGGCAGTATTGACTTAAACGACAACGGCGTTTTAGGTATTGCAATGGGCACAAGTGAAGCAGTTGGTTATATAAATAAAGACGGCGGTTTAAACGGCTGGCTTTCTGAACTTGCGTTTGCCCCTGTTGACTTTAATGAAGACGCTATGCAAGACGAGTGGAGTGGTGATATTGGCGTTGGTTGCAAGTATTTTTCACAAGATGCAGTTATCAAACTTGCAAATTTAGGCGGTTTTGTGTTTGATGAACCAACAACTCCTGCACAAAAACTTAAAGTTATTCAAAAATTAGTTGAAGAAGGCGATGAACTTGCTACGCAAGTATTTACTGATATTGGTATTTACTTAGCAAACACTTTACCTTTCTACGCTAAATTCTACGATATTAAACACGTTTTACTTTTAGGTAGAGTTATGGGCGGTAAAGGCGGTAACATTATTTTTGAAACTTGCAAAAAAGTTTTAAAAGAAGATTATAAAGAGTTTGCCGACCTTGACATTTCACTCCCAGATGAAAGCAGTAGGCGCGTAGGCCAAAGTATAGCGGCAGCATCACTTGCAAAAAGCAAATAAAAAGGATTTTTACTATGAAAGCGTTTAAAAATGCCAAAGTTTACGTTGAAGGTAAGGGAATAGTAAAAACAAACCTTACTTTTGATAAAACTATTATTTCAACAACTGAACTTTACGATGATTGCGAAGTTATTTCTCTTCCAAACGATGCCGTTGTTTTGCCGGGCTTTATTGACCAACATATTCACGGCGCAGGCGGATGCGATGCTATGGACGGTACTATTGAAGCCCTTTCAACTATTGCAAACACGGTTGCTATGGAGGGTACAACTTCGTTTTTAGCAACAACTATGACGCAGTCAAAAGAAAATATTAACAAAGCGCTTAATGCTGTTAAAGAGTATAAGGCGTTAAATTTAGAAAGCGGTGCAAATATCGTTGGCGTTCATTTAGAAGGTCCGTTTATTAGTGCAAAGCATAAGGGTGCACAACCTTTAGAATTTATACAAAAGCCAAGCGTTCAAGTGTTTGACGAGTATAATAAAGAGAGTGGCAACAACATAAAAATTGTTTCACTTGCTCCAGAAGAAGAAGGCTCTTTAGAACTTATTAGCCACTTAACAAAACAAGGTGTTGTAAGTTCAATAGGCCACAGCAGTTCTGCGTATAATGACGTTTGCAAAGCGGTTGAAAACGGCGCAAGCAACGTAACGCATACTTATAATGCACAAAGCCCACTTCATCATAGAGAAATTGGCGTTGTTGGTAGTGCACTTTTACTTGACGAACTTAAAGCGGAAGTTATTTGCGATACTATTCACGTTAGCGTTCCGGCAATTAAACTTTTGGTAAAATCTAAACCGCTTGACAAGTTAATTTTGATAACTGATGCAATGCGAGCAAAAGGTTTAAGTGACGGCGTTAGCGAACTTGGCGGTCAAACGGTTTACGTTAAAAACGGCGAAGCAAGGCTTGAAGACGGAACTCTTGCAGGTAGCGTTTTAAAAATGAATTTAGCCGTTAAAAATATGGTTGAAAAGGTTGGCGTTTCCTTAACCCAAGCCGTTGACTATGCAACTATAAACAGCGCAAAACAACTTAAAATTGATGATAAAGTTGGCTCTATAAAGGACGGCAAAAATGCGGACTTTACGGTGCTTGACTCTAATTACGAAGTTTTGTTAACAATACGTAACGGCAATATTATTTATAAAAAATAAAAAAAGCGTGCTTTTTAAGTGTGCTCCTATAAGGAAAATTTAATACAAAATTATAGCCCACTATACTTCGCAAAAAGCGAAATATGGTGGGCTTTTCTTATCCACAAAAGATTAAGTTAAACAAGTGTTAAATTTATATCTTTATCTATGATTTTATTGACAACTAACATATGAAAATATATAATGTTTTTACAATAAAATTGTAAAAGGAGTAATTGCCTTATGAAAAAACGACTTTTAACTTTAATACTTTTAGCAATTTCAATTTTAACTTTTAGTTTAGGTTTAGTAGGCTGTCAAATGATACCGTCAACTAACTCTAAAAAGAAAATTAATTTTATTGTGGACGGCGAAGTTTATGCTACCGTTAAAACTAACGGTAATGAAAGTATAACTTTGCCAGAAAACCCTAAAAAAGTAAGTTATACTTTTGACGGTTGGTATTATGATGAGTTCACTTGGCAAAACGAGTTTAAAGCGGATAGTTTAATAGCAACGGAACTTACAAAAAACGTTGCAGTATACGCAAAGTTTAGCGTTGAATTAGAGCATAATTATATAGAAACTTTAGTATTGCCAACGTGTGAAGAACAAGGCTACACTATTTTTACGTGCTTGTGCGGTCACACGTATAACGGCAATTACGTTGATGCTTTAGGTCATAATGGCGTTTACGTGCCAAATAGCAATGGTACGCACACGTTAATTTGTACTAATGATGCTACGCACGTTATAAAGGAAAACTGATATGGCGGAGAAGCAACTTGTACTGAAAAGGAAGTTTGTGAAACATGTAACGCTAGTTATGGTAGTGTTTTAGGTCACGATTATAGCATTTGTGCATCAAACGGCAATGGCACACACACTTTAACTTGCGCTAATGATAACACTCACGTTTTAACGGAAGATTGCGCTGGCGGTGAAGCAACTTGTACTGAAAAAGCAAAATGCTTAGTATGTTTAAGCGAATACGGCACTTTAAAGGAACACGAATATAGCGAAGTAAAAAGCAATGACGTTATGCACTGGAATGAGTGTGTTTGCGGTAGCGTTATAGGCGTTCAAAGTCACTATGGTGGAGAAGCTACTTGTACTGAAAAAGCCGTATGCGAATATTGTAACGCAGGTTATGGCGAGCCTGTAGGCCATAAATATGGTGAGTTTGTTTCAAACGGCAATGGCACGCATACAAAAACTTGCTTTAATGATAATACTCACGTTATAACGGAAAATTGCGCTGGCGGAGAAGCAACTTGTACTGAAAAGGCAAAATGCTTAGTATGTTTAGGTGAATACGGAACTTTAAAAGCACACGAATATACTGAACTAAAGAGCAATGACGTTATGCACTGGAACGAGTGCGTTTGTGGTGACGTTATTAATGAAGAAGCCCACTTTGGCGGTGAAGCAACGTGTACTGAAAAAGCAGTTTGTGAAGTTTGTTTAACTGAATACGGCACTTTAAAAGCGCACGAATATACTGAACTAAAGAGCAATGACGTTATGCACTGGAACGAGTGTGTTTGTGGTGACGTTACTAATGAAGAAGCCCACTTTGGTGGAGAGGCTACTTGTACTCAAAAAGCAGTTTGCCAAGCTTGCTTAACTGAATATGGTGAATTTGCAAGTCATAATTGGCAAACTGAATATGTAGTAAACAATTTTTACCACTGGCATAAGTGCTCATATTGTGATGAAATTACAAACAAGGCAGAACATACGATAGATAATTCTGGCTACTGCACAATATGTGGAGGTGAGAATCTCACAACGGAAGGTGTTGTGTATGAGATATCTAGTGGATATGCATCGGTTGTTGGTTATACGGGCACAGAAGCAAATGTAAAAATTGCAAAATTTTATCAAGGGGTACCTGTGAGAATTATTCGTTCGTTCGCATTTTATGCCGTACCATTTCTTGTGTCTGTTGAGATTCCTGATAGTGTAACTACAATCGAGAGTCAAGCGTTTTATTATTGTGGCAGATTAATTTATTTAGTAATTCCTAGTAGTATACAAAGTATTGAAGCAGATAGCATTTATAATGGTCTCTATTCTTTCAAAAAAATTTATTACGAGGGGGATGAAGACGATTGGAATAACATTGATATAAATTCTAACAACTCAATCCTTAATTACGCTAATCTATACTATTATAAGAGTGATGAACCTACATTAAACCCTGAAGGAACCGCTTACGATAACAACTATTGGAAGTATGATGATAACGGAAAAAGGTATATTTGGAGCTATTGTACAGGAGAAGCGACCGAAGGGATTGAATACGCAGTTTCTGCAGATGGAACTTTTGCAGAGGTGGTGGGATATCACGGAACTGCGACCTCGGTACAAATTGCTGACGTTTATAATGACTTACCGGTAAAAAGCATAGGACAGCGAGCTTTCATGGATAACGAATATATAATATCCGTAGATATTCCCAACAACGTTACATATATTGGAGAAAGCGCTTTTTCATCTTGCGATCAATTGGAAAATGTAAGGTTCTCTGAGCGATTGGTTATGATTGACGAAAGAGCCTTTTACGCTTGTGAGAATTTAATTAATTTAGAACTTCCAAGCGGATTAAAAGAAATTGGTGATTCAGCTTTTGCTTTTTGTGTTCGCATAACAAGTCTTGATATTCCTCAAGGGATGACTCGTTTGGGAAATTCTGCTTTTGATGTGTGTACAAGCTTAAATACGGTGGTAATATCGGATAGTGTTACTGAAATTGCAGCGAGTTTTTATAATTGCGTCAGCTTGAAAGAGTTTGTTGTATCTTCTGATAATATGACATATCGATCTATCGATGGAAACTTATACACCAAAGATGGCAAAGTATTGGTGCAATATGCAGTTGGAAAAACGGATGATGAGTTTGTGCTGCCCGATACGGTCAATACAATCGCTAATTGTGCGTTTTATAATTGTGAATATCTAAAAAAAGTAGTAATGGGCGATGGAGTTGTTTCAATCGGACGATATGCATTTTATCAAAATTCCAGTTTACAAGAGGTCATTTGGGGCGCTAATTTAACAACTATTGAATATAGTGCGTTTTATAATTGTAATAACTTGGTTAGTATAACAATTCCTATCCATGTGACAACAATAGAAGCGGAGGCTTTTGCCGATTGTGGTGCTTTAACTATTTATTGCGAAGCTCCTTCAAAGCCAAGTGGATGGTCGGATGATTGGAATGCTACTAACGATGCTAATAACATTGCTACTGTATGGGATTGTAATAATAATGATATTGCCGAGGATGGAGCTATCTATTATACTATCGGAGGCATCCGTTATAGATTGAAGGATAACGAAGCGATAGTAGTAGAGCAAGCTATGAAAGCGATACGTGGTTATGTTTCCATTCCGAGAAGCGTGTACTACGACGGAAAGACTTATGTGGTAACAAGCATTGAAGAAAATGCATTTAGTGCAAACCATCTCATTGGAACGGTTATTATTCCATCTTCGGTCAACTCCATTGGCGCATCTGCTTTTAGTTATTGTAGCAATTTAAAAACAATTGTAATTGGCGACTACTATCACTCCTCAAAATGTATTATAGGAGAGAGTGCCTTTGAAGGGTGCGTTAGATTGTCCACAGTGTATTTTGAGAAAGACATTGAGTTGGTTGATTGCGATGTATATGACAATATATTTAAGGATTGCGTTAGTTTGACTAATTTTTACGTTTCGTCAAACGTTTCTGCATATAAATCTATTGGAGGTCATTTGTATACGAAAGATGGAAAAACGTTGGTGCAATATGCACTTGGTAACACAGCAGCTGAGTTTATTGTGCCTGATGGCGTTACAATGATTAAAATCGGTGCATTTGCTAATTGCTATGATTTGGAGAGAGTGGTAATTCCTGATAGTGTTACCGTGATTGGTGAAGATGCATTCTATAATTGTAGTAGTTTAACAACAGCAATACTTGTTAATGGTGTTACCACGATAGGTGAGTATGCGTTTGCTTACTGTGGCAATTTGACGAGCGTGGTAATTCCTGATAGTGTTACTGTGATTGGTGATTATGCATTCTATGGATGTGGTAATTTATCCTATACCATTAAAGATGGTTTAAAATATTATGGCAATGCAAATAATCCTTACTTTTATTTAGTAGGTGTGGAAAGCAAAGAGATGGAAGCTGCGCTGATTGATTCTAATTGTAGAATTATTGCCGATAGAGCATTTGAGAATTGTAGTAACTTAATAAATGTTAGCATTCCCGATAGTGTTATTATGGTTGGTGAAAACGCTTTCGATAATTGCACTAGTTTGATATACAATGTCAAAGATGGTTTAAGATATTTGGGAAATGCAAATAATCCATATTTGTATCTAGTGGGTGCTGAGAATAAAGAAATTGAAATTGCGGTATTAGATGTTAATTGTAAATTTATTGGTTCGGAAGCGTTCTATAATTGTGAAAACTTGAAAAGCGTGACTATCCCTGATGGGGTTGTTTCGATTGGTAGCAGTGCGTTCTTATGGTGCGATGAACTGACCAGCATAGTATTACCGAATAGCGTGCTTAAAATTGGCGATAGAGCTTTTTGGAGTTGCCGTGGTTTAAGAGATTTGGTGATCGGTGATGGCGTTATCTCGATTGGTGACGATGTATTTTATAATTGCCCGAGTTTAGAGAATATTACGGTGTCGGATAATAATACGGTATATCAATCTATAGATGGTAACCTTTATAATAAAGACGGCACGGTTTTGATTCGTTATGCTTCAGGAAAGTCGGTGACGGAATTTGTTATTCCTGATTCTGTGGTTGTGATAGAGGAGGAGGCTTTTGCCGATGCACGCGCCTTGTGGAAAATAATTATTCCTGAGACTGTTCTTGTGATTAAGTATTCTGCATTTGCTTGGTGTGACAATGTGACGTTTTATTGTGAAGTTGAAATGAAGCCGAGTGGTTGGACAAGTAGCTGGAATTCTAATAATAGACCTGTATATTGGAACTATTTAGCGGTTAGTGGCGATGGTAGTGATTTTGATAACGCCATTGAAGCACAATGTGGCGGCTATGATGTGGTGATTGACGAGGTTGGCGAGATGGTATATTTCAAGTTTACCGCCGCAGAAAGTAGAATTTATACCATTGAATCGAGTAATAATAGTGGAGATACATACGGACATCTTTACGATGCGTCGCACTTGGAAATTGCATCTGACGATGATAGTGCTGGAAATGGGAATAACTTTAGAATCACTTATACCTTAACAGCAGGAGAAATATATTATATTGCTGTACATTTTTATTTTAATGATACTGGGACATTTACTTTATCGATTCAATAGATAGGGCAGAAATAAATCAATTTTAATTCCTTTTTATACTTGTAATAAGAATTCCTAGAACAACCGCAAAGTTTCATAACATCGGGGTCATCTAAAGTGCCACCGAAGACTTTGGAATGCTTTTTGATAATGCATTGATGGGAAAGTTGATATTTAACAACTAATAAAAATAATTAAAATCAAATTTTCACAGGTGCCTTATCGGTATGGGTAACAACCCAATGGTAGGTGCAACAGTTGCAGTTGCTATTGAAAAAGCTAACGGCAAAACTCCGCTTTTTTATGAAGATTGGCCTAAAACTATAAAAGGCGAAAAAGGCGACAAGGGCGATACCGGCGCCCTGGTAAAGATGGTGCATCAATTAAAAGTTTAGAGTTTGATGAGCACTGACCTCCCCTTATTTAAGGGAGTTCCTATAAGGGAAGTTTAATATAAAAGTATAGCCCACTATACTTCGCAAAAAGCGAAATATGGTGGGCTTTTTATCTGCAAAAAATTAAGTTAAACAAGTTTTGCGTTATGATAGCAAACAAGTTTGCTAACTATTATAAATAAATCCATAACTTGCCAATAGGCAATCATAACGATACAAGTATCTCATAACTGACAACTCATAACTCATAACAAATACGTCTACGGATTTATTTACTTGCCGAATCACTTGTAGGGAATCGACTAAGCAAGGCTCAATTTATTTGTCTACTATTAAATACGCGTCTTTTTTAAGAGTGCAAATTCCTTTATTTAAGCAGTATGCTGCACCGCATAAAAGGTCTAAAAACCTTTGCTTGTCACGGTGTTTTAAATTGGAAATATCTACTATAATTTCGCTTTGTTTAAGCGCGGTTAAAATGCTTTCGGCATCGCTTAAACAGGTTGGGTAGTAGGGTGTTATATCTTTAGTGCCTTGTAAACCGCTAGGGTTTAAATAAGCACCGTTTTTCAATATCTTCTACCAAAAATCTTCGTTCCAATTCTTACCATATTACTGCCGTGTTTTATGGCAAGTAAATAGTCGTTAGACATGCCTACTGATAAATATTTAAAGTTATATAATAACTTTAATTCATCGTAAAACGCACGCAATTTTTCAAGTAAAGATACAAGTAAAACTTCGTCATTACTATCAGGGAGCATTGCCATTAAGCCTAAAACTTTAACTTGGCTATAGTTGTTAATTTTAGTAAGTACTTCTTTAATTTCACTAAAACTAAGTCCGCCTTTTTGTTCTTCGCCCAAATTTACTTCAAGCAAGATGTTTGTGGCAACTTGTTTGTTTAAACTTTGGCGGTTAATTTCTTCAATCAACTCTAAACTATCAACGCTTTGAATAAGGTAGCATTTGCCAATTAAATACTTAACTTTATTTTTTTGAAGCGTGCCAAAAAAGTGGTAGTTAACGGGAAGTACGCTATCAAACTTATCTCTAAATTCTTGCGCTTTATTTTCGCCAATATCTTTAAGCCCGCCTTCTATTGCTTCGTTAATAAGTTCTACGGGTTGAAATTTAGTTGCGCCAACAACCGTAATAGGCTCGCCTAAGTTGTTGCCGTTTTTAACTTCTTCAAAAATTGCTTGCAAATTATCTTTTATCATATCTATTAAAAAAGGTTTTGGCAAAATTTAAAATTCCAAAACCTATTCCTTTTAAAAAACCTGCGAGCCAATGTTGATAAATTTTACCGAACCGCACTTAACGTAGTTAACTCCTACAAAGCAACCTTATGGCACATTAACCGGTCCGTTTAGTGCTGCTATATTCCTATCCTGACACGGTTCGCGGTGGTCAATTGCATAAGACCTTATAATCAACGTTACTTGCGTTACGCTGTATTCCATAAAATAAACCTAAAAAGGTGTTCAGCCTTGCTATAGCGGATTGCAAGTTACAGGGCACCGCTAACTCCCCGCCTATCGCATTGTTATAATTTTATAACAAATTTAATTAAATATCAAGCATTTTACTCAAAAAATATTGTGTTTTTGCTTTACTTAATATAATTTATTTGTTAAAATAATATAAAACGACAATAAAATACTTTTTAAAGGCAATTATTAAAGACCGTTTTAACCAATAAATTGTTTTGTTAGAGAGGGCGAAGTTGGTGCAATTCGCTAAACGATAGGTTAAATCGCATCACTTTATAGCCGGCGTGCCTAAAATTAAAGTAAGTGCGCCCGTAAACAATGCGTTAAATGTTCAAGTTGCAAAATTATTATTTTGCAAATTAGAGTGGTACCACGGCTTATTCGTCTCTAAACGAATAAGCCTTTTTTTATTTTGGCTCCGCCACAATATCCGTTTACTTTTTTTGGCAGAAAAATACTGCGAAATACTTTGCGTTTTGTTTGGTTACATACTTTGCAAGTATGCGCCCTCACAAGAACGCTCGTCTTTCTTGTATTTTCCTCGTCAAACCACAAAAATTTATTTTTATTAAAAGTAAAAGTCTTTTGTGTCGTCGCTATTTTTAAGCATAATAGGGCGCTCGCCCTAAGTTATAAGGAGTTAGCAATGTATAAAAAAGTAGAAACAAACCTTAACTTTTTAGAAAGAGAAAAAGAGATTATTAAGTTTTGGCAAGAAAATAACGTTTTTGAAGAAAGCGTTAAGAAAAACGAAGGCGCACAAGAATTTTGCTTTTACGATGGTCCTCCAACGGCAAACGGCAAACCACACATAGGCCACGTTTTAACGCGCGTTATGAAAGATATTATACCACGCTACCAAACGATGAAAGGTAAGCACGTTTTAAGAAAGGCGGGCTGGGATACGCACGGCCTTCCCGTTGAACTTGAAGTTGAAAAGAAACTTGGGCTTGACGGCAAGCAAGATATTGAAAATTATGGTATTGAGCCATTTATTAAAGAGTGTAAAGCGTCCGTATTTAAATACACTAGCGAGTGGAAAGAAATGTCTGACCGATTAGGCTATTGGTGCGATATGGATAACCCTTACGTAACTTATCACGATGATTATATAGAATCTGAATGGTGGGCGCTTAAAGAAATTTGGAAAAAAGGTTTACTTTACAAAGGTTATAAAATCGTTCCATACTGCCCACGTTGCGGTACTGCACTTTCTTCACACGAAGTTGCACAAGGGTATAAAGACGTAACTGAAAAGTCAGTTTACGCTAAATTTAAAGTTAAGGGAGAGGAAAACCTTTACTTCTTAGCGTGGACGACTACGCCTTGGACGCTTCCATCTAACGTAGCGCTTTGCTTTAACGCAAAAGAAAATTACGCTACAATTAAGGTAGAAGACGGTACTAAATACATTTTAGCTGAAAAATTAGTTGCTAAACTCTTTGAAAATTATGAAGTTTTAGAAGTTAAAACAGGTAAAGATTACGAATACTGCGAATACGAGCCACTTTACAGCTACGCTCAAATACCAAGTTATGAAAAGGCGTATATTTGCGTTGTTGACGACTACGTTACTATGGACGATGGTACGGGTATAGTTCACAATGCTCCTGCTTTTGGTGAAGACGACTCACGCGTGTGCAAAAAATACGATATTGCCTTTGTAAACCTTGTAGACAATCGTGGTAAAATGACTGAAGAGTGCGGTGAAATTGCGGGCTACTTTGTAAAAGACGCTGATAAACTTATTATTAGCGACCTTGACAATCGCGGTTTATTATTTAAAGCGGAAGACTTTACGCACAGCTATCCTTTCTGCTGGCGTTGTAACACTCCACTTATTTATTACGCTCGTAGCAGTTGGTTTATTAAAACTACTGCAATTAAAGACGAACTTATTGCATCTAACAACTCTGTAAACTGGATGCCTGAAACTATCAAGTCAGGTAGAATGGGCAACTTCTTAGAAAACGTTATTGACTGGGGTCTTTCAAGAGAAAGATATTGGGGAACTCCACTTCCTGTTTGGACTTGTGATAAGTGCGGTAAAGTTCACGTTATAGGCTCACGCCAAGAACTTAAAGAACTTTGCGGAATTGAAGGGGATATTGAACTTCATAGACCTTATATTGACGCTCCAAAATTCGCGTGCGAATGCGGCGGTGTAATGTCAAGGGTAAAAGACGTTATTGACTGCTGGTTTGACTCTGGCTCAATGCCGTTTGCTCAACTTCATTATCCGTTTGAAAACCAAGAACTTTTTGAAAAGCAATTCCCAGCGGACTTTATTAGTGAAGCAATTGACCAAACGAGAGGTTGGTTCTACACTTTACTTGTAATTTCAACTTTATTATTTAAAAAATCTTCGTTTAAAAATTGCATAGTTTTAGGTCACGTTAACGATAAAAACGGCATTAAAATGTCTAAGCATATCGGCAACGTAGTTGACCCTTGGACGGTACTTGATAAACAAGGTGCGGACGCGGTTAGATGGTATTTCTACACGGGTTCTTCCCCATGGCTTCCATCAAGGTTCTACGAAGAGGCTGTTTCTGAAGCACAACGTAAATTTATGGGTACGCTTTGGAACGCTTACGCTTTCTTTGTTTTATATGCAGATATTGATAAATACGACCCAACTAAATATAACCTTAAAGATTGCAAACTTTCTTTAATGGATAAATGGGCACTTTCTAAACTTAATACGTTGGTTAAAGAAGTTGACGAAGGTTTAGATAAATACCAAATTTTTGAAACTTCAAGAATGCTTCAAGCATACGTTGACGACCTTTCTAACTGGTATATTCGCCGTGGTAGAGATAGGTATTGGGGTAAAGAAATGACCGATGATAAAATTGCGGCATACACAACTCTTTACACTATTTTAGTAACTCTTGCTAAAATTAGCGCTCCATACGTTCCTTTTATGGCGGAAAGCATGTATCTTAATTTAGTGCCTAACTTCTATAGTGACGCGCCTAAATCCGTTCATTTATGCGATTTCCCTAAATGTGACGACAGCGCTATTGACTTTAAACTTGAAGAAGGTATGGGCGCTATATTAGATATAGTTGTTGCTGGGCGTGCTTGTAGAAATACGGCAAACGTTAAAAACCGTCAACCACTTTCAAAAGTTTACGTTGCAACTCAAAGAGTTGATGAATTAAGTGAAGAACTTTTAAATATTGCTCGTGATGAATTAAACGTTAAAGAAATTGAATTGTTAGCTGACGCAAGCAATTTAGTTTCATACAAGGTTAAGCCACAACTTAAAACTTTAGGTCCTAAATACGGCGCTAAACTTGGTGCAATTAGAAGTTATTTAGAAACTTGCGATGCTACTTTACTTGTAAATACCGTAAAAGCGGGCAACGTGTTTAGCGTTGAACTTCAAGGCACTACTATTGAATTTACGCTTGATGACCTTTTAATTTCTTCCGAAAGTAAAGAAGGTTACATCTCATCACAAATTAACGGCGTAACGGTCGTTTTAGATACCAATATTACAAACGAACTTTTACTTGAAGGTATTGAGCGTGAAATTGTTTCAAAAATTCAAACAATGCGTAAAGAAGCAGGCTTTGAAGTTGTTGATAGAATTAACCTTTACTATATGGCAAGCGGTAATGCAAAAGACGTTTTAACTAATAATGCAAGCGAAATTTGCAGTGACGTTTTAGCTGCAAATATCTACGAAGGCGAAGTTAAAGGCTACCAAAAAGAATGGGATATTGCAGGCGAAAAAGTAGTATTGGGTGTTGAAAAGTTATAAGGTAACATAATGGAACTTGCAACTAATTGGAAAGATTATAAAGTTATAGCTACGGGCGATGGTTACAAACTTGAAAATTGGAACGGCGTTGTTTTACTCCGCCCGGACCCACAAGTTATTTGGCCATCTTCTGTAGATATGCAAAACTATAAAGGCTTAAACGCCAAGTACGTTAGAAGTGAAACGGGTGGCGGTAAGTGGCAAAATTATAAGCAAATGCCGGAAGAATGGACTGTTAGCTATGGCGAACTTAAATTCTTAATAAAGCCTATGGGCTTTAAGCATACGGGATTGTTTCCTGAACAAGCTGTTAATTGGGATAAAATGACTGCGCTTATAAAGGGTGCTAATAGACCTATTAACGTTTTAAATTTATTTGCATATACCGGCGGAGCAACGGTTGCTTGCTTAAAGGCGGGCGCTTCCGTTTGCCACGTTGACGCGGCTAAAGGTATGGTTGAAAGGGCGGGTGAAAATTGCCGTCTTTCAGGCGTAAAGGACGCGGGCGTTAGGTTTATTATTGATGATTGTTTAAAGTTTGTTAAGCGTGAAATTAGGCGTGGTAAAAAATACGATGCTATTATTATGGATCCGCCAAGTTTTGGTAGGGGACCAAACGGCGAAACTTGGAAAATTGAAAACGAACTTTTTAACCTTGTTAAAACTTGTACGGAAGTTTTAAGCGATAACCCGCTTTTCTTCTTAATAAATAGTTACACAACGGGGCTTCAACCACAAGTTATTAAAAATATATTAACGCTTAATATGAAGCAATTTGACGGCAAAATTGACGCTTATGAAGTGGGTTTACCAACGGACGAAGGCATTGCGCTTCCTTGCGGTTGCTCTGGGCTTTGGACGGCTAATAAGTAAAAGGAGAAATTTATATGGAAAATCCTATAATTATTTATGAAGACAACCATATAATAGTTGTTTTAAAAGAGCAAAATATTCCGTCTTGTAGTGATGAAACTAAAGACGAAGATATGCTTACACGCATTAAAGAATACATAAAAGAGCGTGATAATAAGCCGGGTAACGTATATATCGGGCTTGTTCATAGGCTTGATAGACCTACGGGTGGCGTTATGGTTTACGCTAAAACTTCAAAGGCTGCGTCAAGATTAAGCGAGCAAATGCGAAACGGCGACTTTGAAAAGGAATATCACGCAGTAGTAGTTGGCAGTTTAAAAACAAAAAAGCAAACTTTAAAACACTATCTTAAAAAGAACGCCATAACTAATACCGTTTACGTTTGCGGTCAAACGGTAGAGGGTGCAAAATACGCTGAACTTGTTTACGAGGTTTTAGAAGAAGTTAATGGTTTATCTTTTGTAAACGTTAAACTCCACACGGGTAGAAGCCACCAAATTAGAGTTCAACTTAGCCATATAGGCGCTCCAATTTACGGCGATATGCGTTACGGCGGACCTAACGCTGTTAAGGGTAATTTAGCACTTTTTGCAACGTCCTTAGCATTTAGCCACCCCGTTACAAAGGAAAGGCTTGTGTTTAAAGTTGAACCGCCAAAAGACAAAGCGCCTTGGAAATTCTTTGACACTTCCGTAACGGTAAAAACTATTTAATAAAAAATTAAAAGCACGCTATAGCGTGCTTTTTTTAGTTTATTTTAAGTTGTTATATTCGTTAAAAAGTTCTAAATAGTTATTATAAACGTCTTTATAAGAAAGTTCGTTTTTATCAAATTTTAATTCGTAGTTAAAAGTGCCGTTATAACCTACTTTTTCAAGTGCAGACAATACTGCGTTAAAGTTTATAACGCCTTTTCCTGGTAGCCAGTGTTTTTCCTTAACCCCATCGTTATCGCTAATGTGCAAATTTTTAACTCTACTGCCAATTTCTAATATGTAATCTTCGGGTTTTTGCAAAAAAGAGTGGTTTACGTCTATAGTCATATTAAGTTTAGGCACGGCGTTTAAAAGGTCTTTAGCTTCGCTAATTTTATTTAAAAGTCCGTCGTTTACCATATTTTCAATACAAACGTATTTAGGGCAAAAGTCGCAAACTTCTTGCATTGATTTTGCAAGTTGATTAAGCCTTACCTCTCTTTCGTTGCCGTCTTGCTCTTGCGGTTTAATTCCAGGGTGAATAACAAAGACGTTTGGCATAAATTCGCCGTACGCATCAACAGCACGTTTAAAAACCTCTACCGCACCCTTTCTTTGCTCTTCGCTTGGGGAAGCAAAGTCCCACCAAGAAATTGAAAATGGAAGATGCACGCTATTAAAAAGCACGCCGCTTTTATAAACGTTTTTTGCAACTTCTTTAACGTAAGGGTAGTTTTCAGATTCCTCATACTTATTCCAAGGTGCGGCTGTTTCAAATTCTATTGCTTTAAAACCGCATTTAATAACTTCTTCTAAATTAGAATAAAATTGCTTATCGTTCCTTGTAATTTGATAGGTGCCGTTTTCAAAACGCTCTATACCAAAATAACTTAACGTAACGCTTGGTGTAAGATTATACATATTTGCTCCTATACATCAATAATACTACTTTTAAACTTTATAATCAATAGGTTTAACTATTTTTTGCCGTAGTTTTTTCTAAAGGCGGTTGGCGTTATGCCTGCGTGCATTTTAAACGACTTTGTAAAATAACTTTGGCAGTCATAGTTAAGCGTTTCGGCTATAGCGGTAATAGAAAGGTTAGTGTTTAATAAAAGTTCCTTTGCCTTTTGAGTTTTTAACTCCATAAAGGTATCCATAATGGTTTTACCCTTTTGTTTTTTATACATTTTATATAGATATGACGGGGAGTAGTTTAAAAACTCTGCTATGTTTTTAATTTTAAGCGTAGCGCTTAAATTTTCCATTAAATAATCGTCAATTCTATTAGAAAGCGTTAATTTGCTGTCAACCATAATGAACGTTTTATTGTCTTCTTTTTCGTTTTCGCCACGCAAAATACGAACGAGCAAAACTTCTAAAAAGTTTTTAATGAGTTGAAGCCCGCCAAGCGTTGGAGACGGAAGTAACGGCATTTTTTTAGTTGCTTGGTTAGAATTCGTTACGTCAAACGTGCGTTTTGCTTCCTTTATAATGCTTTCTAAAACTTGTTTTGAACTTTCGTCTAAAGTAAATTTTTTGCTTTCCAAAAAACGTAAAGGCTCACTTTTACTTTCAAACGAAATTATTATAATTTTAGCATTTATGTTTTCATCTGTATATAAAAAGTGTGTTTCGTTGGTTTTGTAGTAAAACATATCGCCTTGCTTTAAGTAGTACGCATCACTTCCTTGCACGCAAAAAATAGAGCCACTTTCAACGTAAACAAGTTCCTTAAAGTCGTGGCGCTCGGTTAAACTTTTAAAATTTTTATCAAAGTAAAAGTTGTGTACCGTTACTATTTTGTTTACTTTTACTAAGTTTTCAATCTTATACTTATAGTATCTCATATAAAAATTGTAATATTATTTTAAATAAATGTCAAATAATTTATAAATAAAAGTAGTGTAGTATTTTACATTTTTAAGATATTTTTTAGCATTGTTTTAATTATATTAAAATAATATAATAAAAAATAAGAATAATAAAGGAGTATATTATGAGAGTTTTAGCAATTGGATGCCATCCAGATGATATTGAGATTGCTTGCGCAGGAACGCTTATTAAATGCGTTGAACGTGGTGACACGGTTATTTCTTGCCACGCATCTACAGGCAACTTAGGTCACGTTATTATCCCGCCAGACGAACTTACTATAATGCGTGCAAACGAAGCGAAAAAAGCGGGTGCGCTTGCAGGTATTGAAGTTATTTCCGCAGGTTTTAACGACCTTGACATTTTTGATAACAACAAGCGTTCACGCGATATGATGGTTGATATTATAAAGTACGCTAATCCTGACTTTATAATCACTCATAATCCAGACGATTATATGCCTGACCATACCGCAGTTTCACGCCTTGTTTTTGACGCAAGCTTTGCCGCAACTTTACCAAACTACAAAAGCAAGTATAGCGAACCTGCTAAATGCGTTCCTATTTATTATATGGACACGCTTGCAGGCGTAAACTTTGTTCCAACCGAATTTGTTGACATAACTAATCAAATTGACAAAAAGTTGGAAATGCTCAACTGTCACGAAAGTCAAATTAAGTGGATGCTTGACCACGACGGAATTGATTTTCCTGATATGGTTAAAACTTGTAGCCGTTACCGCGGTTATCAAGGCGGAGCAGAATATGCGGAAGGCTTTAGAATGTGCCAAGCATATTTAAAAATGACTACTAAAAGGTTGTTACCTTAAAGGAGATATATTATGAAATGGTGTATTATTGGTGCGGGCGGTATTGCCGATAGGCGTACTATTCCTGCAATTTTACAAGACGAAACTAACGTAATTGTTGCCGTGGCAGACGCTAACCCAAGTTTAGCCAAAGCAGTAGGCGAAAAGTACGGCGTTAAGTATTATACTGATTATAAGTTAATGCTTAAAGAATGCGAATGTGACTGCGCATACGTTGCAACTCCCGTATTTTTACACTACGAACAAGCAATGGAAGTGTTAAAATACGATAGGCATTTGTTTATTGAAAAGCCTATTGGAAGAAATAGCCAAGAAGCAAAGGAAATTGTTGACGCTTATAAAAAGGCAAACAAGCAAATTTCCGTTGGCTATATGATGAAGTTCCACAATCTTCACGAAAAGGCTAAAAAACTTTGTAAAGCGGGTGCTATTGGTGACGTAAACAGCGTTAGATTACAATTTACTTGCTGGTACCCTGATATTCCTGGTGCATGGCGCCAAAACAAAGAACTTGGCGGTGGCGGTGCGCTTATGGACTTAGGCGTTCACTGTATTGAACTTATTGAATACGTTTTAGATGAAGAAATTACTCAAGTTAAAGGTTTAATTAACACAAAAACGTTTAATTACGAAGTTGAAGATACTGCAATTATAGTTTTCAAAACAAAGAGCGGTGTTCTTGGCCATATTGACGTAAACTTTAATATTCCAGACGAAGCAAGTGAAAGCAAGTTTGAAATGTACGGCACTAAAGGCTATATTATTTGTAACGGCACGCTTGCGCAAGAAGAAAAGGGTGTTTTAAACTACTTATATTCACCACAAGGCGATTACGAGGCAAAGCAAAACAGAGTTGCTGGCAAGCCTAAAAAGTTTAAGGGTAAAAACGGAAATATGTACCTTAAACAAATTCAAAAGTTTGCAAAGCAAGTTAATAGCGGTAAAACGAATTATAAAATGGCAAACCGCGCGGTACAAGTTCAACAAGTTGTTGACGCGGTTTATAATCAAAATTAATAAAAAATTAAAAATATACATTTTTAAGGAGATAAATTATGGATTTTAATTCAACAGTTAAAGGCAGTATGCTTGAAGGTTTTTATCCTGCAGGTTGGGATATGGTAAAAATTGATAAATGTTGCTCTAACGCACCAGAATCAATTAATGATAGGCAAGATTATTGGAATAAAGATTTTGCTCCTGTTGCTTGTGACAATATTGAAGAATTCAACGTTAAAATGGGTCACGAAATAGCACTTGAAATTAAAAAAGCAAACGAAGAAAATAGAAAAATTATGTTCATTTTACCTGTAGGCCCTATGGGTATGTACAAATGGGCAGTTTACTTTATTAAAGAATGGAACGTATCATGCAAAAACGTTTACTGCTTTAATATGGACGAATGGGCTGACGGCGAAGGTAACACAATTACAGGCGAAGCATCATTTAAGTCCGCTATGGAAAACGCTTTCTATAACCCACTTGGCGCTCTCACTGTTCCTGAAGACCATAGAAACTTTGCTACTAAAGACAATTTGCCACTTTACCCAGAAAAAATGGCTAAATTAAGAGAAGAAGGTGCTAAACTCGTATTAGTTTACGGTATTGGTAGAATGTGCCACATTGCTTTCTGGGAACCACAAATCGGTGCTGAATTTAATAGTGATGAAGAATGGAGAAAGCAAAATTATAGAATTGGCGTTCAACTTCACCCACTTACTATTGAACAAAACGCACTCACTTCATTTAAGTCAAGAACAACTTTAGTTCCATGCCGTGCTAACACTATCGGTCCTGGCCTTATGTTCTCTGCAGACTATGCTATCGGCGGTGCAGACGGCGTTTTAGGTAGAGGTATGCAATGGCAAGGTATGTCACTTTGGATGACTTTAAGATACGGTGTAAGCCGTCATATTACTTCTACGTTTATTCCTACAATTCCTGGTAAATTGTTCTACTTAAAAGAACTTGCAGGTCCACTTTGCCCAGAGGCTAACTAATATGAAAGGTATTGCGTTAGCGGGTAGCGTTATCGTTGATAAAATTAGCGTTATAACTGCATACCCATCACTTGGCGAATTAGCGCCTGTAAAAAGTTTATCAAAAGCGTCTGGCGGTTTAGTTCCTAACTGCGGTTGCGGTATTAAAAAAATATGCCCTGAAATTGACGTTTACGCAATAGGCAAAGTTGGTAACGACGATGATGGTAAATACGTTAAAGAAGGTCTTGAAAAATACGGCGTTGATACAAGCGGTATTAAGTTTGACGATAATTTAACAACGAGTTTTACAACCGTTATAAGCGTTGAAGCCGGCGGAAGAACTTTCTTTACCTACAACGGCGCAAATGCGGAATTCGGCATAAACGATATTGATTTTGATAGCAATAAATACAAAATGCTTCACCTTGGCTACTTCTTACTTTTAGAAAAAATTGACGGTGGCGAAGGTTTAGAAATTCTTAAAAAAGCGGTAGAATGCGGTATTAAAACTTCTATTGACTTGGTTAGTGAAAACGCAGATAGATACAAACTTGTTATTCCTTGCCTTAAATACGTTGATAACTTAATTATCAACGAAGTTGAAGCAGGTAAAATTACAGGCATTGAACCTACCGTTAAAAATTTAGAAAAAATTGCCAAAACGCTTAAAGAAATGGGCGTTAGGGAAAGGGTTATTATTCACGCCCCTGAATGCGGTGTGTGCTACTCAAATAACGGCTTTACGTTACTTCCATCATTTGATTTACCTAAAGGCTTTATTGCAGGCTCAACGGGTGCGGGCGATGCGTATTGCTCTGGCGCGTTAACAGGCATTTTCTATGACAAACCTGATTTAGAAATTTTAGAAATTGCAACGGCTTGCGCAACCGCATCACTTACAAAACAAGACGCTATTAGCGGTTTAAACACCATTGAAAAAAATAAAGAACTTTGCAAAAACTTTAAACCACGCGTTCTTGACGTTTAAAAATTACAAAATTAAGAACTCAACTTTATAGTTGAGTTCTTTTTATTAAGGCACCTTTGAGTAAAGGGGGCTCCGCATAGCGGTGGGGGATTGTTTTTAACTGCACACCTTTATTTATTGCAAAACGTTTTTAATTATGTTATAATCTATTTATTAAAAAGGAGAAGGTTATGAAAAAACTACTTTTACTTGTTTTATCTTTAACAATGCTTACTTGTTTATGTTTAGGCTTAACCGCGTGTGCTGGTAAAGACGGTACTGAAGGTTTAAAATACGTTTTAAACGAAGACGACAAAAGCGTTTCCGTTGACGGTATTGGTATGTCTTTTGAGCGCAATATAGTAATTCCATCAACTTATAACGGCTATGCTGTTACGGGAATAACCAAAAATGCTTTTAAAGATTGCTCTTCTATCTCAAGTATAATAATACCAAATAGTGTAACAAGTATAGGTTCTAATGCGTTTTATGATTGCTCATCATTAATAAAAGTAAATTATTTAGGCAGTATTAACGAGTGGGTGCAGATAGAGTTTGGCAATAGTTATTCTAACCCATTAAATAATGGTGCACAACTTTGTATAAATAATGAGTTGGTAACGGAAGCAATTATAACTACACCAACTAACATTAATGATTATGCGCTTTATGGTTGCATATCTATTCAAAGCGTAACAATAGGCAATAGCGTTGAAAGTATAGGTTGTTATGCATTCTCTAATTGTGATAATTTGGCAAGCGTATTAATAGGAAATAATGTTGAGCTGATAGGCTGTTATGCGTTTTCAAGGGGCAATTCATTAACAAGTATAACTTTTAACAATATTTTTACTTGGTATCGTGTAAATGATTACGATGATTGCAAAAATAAAATGAGAGGCGTTATAACTACGGTATCCATTGCGTCTACAAATGCAACTTATTTTGAATCAACGTATACTAGTTTTTACTGGTATAAAATTTAATTTAACAAAAATTAACTCCCTACTTGTAGGGAGTTTTTTTGTTTTATAAATAAACGCTTAACAAACGTAATATACATATTTAAAGGGGTTTTTTATGTATATTTTAGAGTATATTTTACTTTCGCTTGGCGGTGTTACTTTATTTTTACTAGGGCTTAAATTTATTAGTGAAAATATGGAAGAACTTTCTTCAAAAAAAGTAAATAATTTAATACGCAACTTTACAAAAAACAAGTACGTTGGCGTTCTTACTGGTGCTGGGGTAACGGCACTTATCCAAAGTAGCGTTGCAACAAACGTTATAGCCGTTGGGCTTGTTTCAAGCGGAATAATTGCTTTTTATAACGCAAGCGCAGTTATAATGGGCGCTAATATTGGAACTACAATCACTGCGCATTTAGTTTCACTTTCTAAAAGTTCGTTTTTTAATGTTACGGCGGTAGGCTCACTTGTTGGGTTTATTGGATTTTTACTATCTTTTTCAAAAAGCAAAAATACTCAACTTTTTGGCAACGTGCTAACGGGATTTTGCATGATTTTTATAGGCTTAGACGTTATAAATAACGGCGTAATATTTTTTAAAAATTATGCCTTTTTTCGCTCAATTTTTTTAGTTGAAAGTGACGTTTTGCTCCTTTTAAACGGCATTGTTATTACGGCTTTAGTGCAAAGTTCTTCCGCCGTTTCAAGCGTAATTATAATACTTGCTTCAAATGGTTTAGTTGATTTTTCAAATGCAATATTTTTAATTTTAGGTGCAAATATAGGAACGTGTTTACCCGTAATTATTGCGTCTTTAAATAAAGGCGAAGAAGCGCAAAAAACCGCCTTTTTTAACCTTTGTTTTAACATTTTAGGCGTTTTACTACTATATTTCCCGATATCGCTATTTAAAGAGCAAGTTAGCCAAATTTTCACCTTATTTTCAAGCGGAATAGAAAAACAAATTGCAAATTTTCATTCGCTATTTAACATTTTTGTAACCATTGTTTTACTGCCGTTTTTAATGCCTTTTACCACGTTTATTGATAAATTGTTTTTAAAATTTAAACAAACAGCAAAAAACTCGCTAAAAAGGGCATAATTAAATTGACAATTTTAAGTAAAACCGCTAAAATTACATTATAAAATGTAATAAATCTTTTAAGGAGTAAAATTATGAACAAAAAAACCATACGCGATATTGACGTAAAAGGAAAAAAATGTCTTGTTAGAGTGGACTTTAACGTTCCTATGAAAAACGGCGTTATTACAGACGAAAATAGAATTAATGGTGCACTTCCAACAATTAAGTATTTAATGGATAACGGCGCAAAAGTTATTCTTTGCTCACATATGGGTAAACCACACAACGTATTTAATGAAGTTATTTCTTTAAACAAAAAGGAAAAGAAGGCTGTTGAAGCGCTTAAGGAAGAAGAAAGGCAAGCCGCTATCAACGAGTATTTAGAAAAGGCTAAAAAGGACGTTACTAAATATTCTTTAAAACCTGTTGCTGATAGGCTTAACGAACTTTTAGATGGCAAAGTTACTTTTGCTTTTGACACCGTTGGGGAAGATGCTACTAAAAAAGTTAACGCTTTAAAAGAAGGCGAAGTTGTTCTTTTAGAAAACTTACGTTTTGATAAAGGCGAAGAAAAGCGCGAAGAAGAATTTTGTAAAAAACTTGCCGCTTTCTGTGACGTTTACGTTAACGACGCGTTTGGTACTGCACACCGCTCACACGCATCAACTGCCGCTATCGTTGAATACGGCTTTGTTAAAACTGCAGTTTGCGGTTTCTTAATTGAAAAAGAACTTTCAGTTATGGCTGACTCTCTTGAAAACCCTGTTAGACCTTTCGTTGCAGTATTAGGCGGTGCAAAAGTTGCGGACAAGTTAAACGTTATTTCTAATCTTTTAGAAAAATGCGATTCTTTAATTATCGGCGGTGGTATGGCTTACACTTTCTTAAAAGCACAAGGCTATGAAGTTGGTACTTCACTTGTTGACAATGAAAAAATTGACTACTGCAAAGATATGCTTAAAAAGGCAAAAGATTTAGGCAAAAACTTGTATTTACCTGTTGACGCAAAAGTTGCTAAATCTTTCCCAGACCCTATTGACGCGCCTATTGAAACTACAACTTACTCAGTTGACAATATGCCTGCAACTGAAATGGGTTTAGATATTGGTGAAAAGAGCGTTGAACTTTTTGAAAAAGTTGTTTTAGGCGCTAAAACTGTTATTTGGAACGGACCTATGGGCGTATTTGAAAACCCAAGCCTTGCAAACGGTACTGTATCCGTTGCAAAAGCACTTGCTAAAGCAGAAGGTGCAACAACGATTATTGGTGGTGGCGATAGTGCTGCTGCGGTTGCTCAATTTGGTTTGGCAGATAAAATGACACATATTTCAACAGGCGGTGGCGCTTCACTTGAATTATTTGAAGGCAAAGTTTTACCAGGTATTGCTTGTCTTAACGAAATTGAATAAAAAAAGGATTTTAACATTATGAGAAAGGCAATTATTGCAGGAAACTGGAAAATGAACTTAACGCCAAGCCAAGGCGTTAACCTTGTTAACGAACTTAAACCTCTTGTAAAAGATGCGGATTGTGATGTTGTTGTTTGCGTTCCAGCAACTGATATTGATGCGGTAGGCAAGGCAATTAAAGGTTCTAATATTAAACTTGGTGCGGAAAACGTGCACTTTGCAGATAACGGCGCTTACACGGGCGAAATTTCCGCCGATATGCTTTTAGAACTTGGTGTTGAATACGTTGTTATTGGCCACAGCGAAAGAAGGCAATATTTTAACGAAACAGATGAAACTGTTAATAAAAGAACTTTACAAGCACTTAAAAAAGGCCTTATTCCTATCGTTTGCATTGGCGAAACTTTAGAAGAAAGAGAAACTAACAAAACGGAAGAAGTTTTATACACTCAAATTGTTAACGGCTTAAAAGGCGTTGAAGATTTAACTAAATTAGTTATTGCTTACGAGCCTGTTTGGGCTATTGGCACTGGCAAAACTGCTACGAGTGAACAAGCAAATGAAACTATTGGTTTTATTAGAAAAACTTTGGCTAAAATCTTTTGTGAAAAGTGCGCAAGCGAAGTTAGAATTCAATACGGCGGTTCTATGAAGCCAAGCAACGCTAAAGAACTTATGGCAATGCAAGAAATTGACGGCGGTTTAATTGGCGGTGCTTCACTTAAAGCCGAAGAATTTTCTAAAATCGTAAATTACAACAAATAGAGTATTATAGTTTAACCACTTTTAAGTGGTTAAATTTTTGATAGAGGTATTAAATGAAAACTAAACCAGTATGTCTTTTAATTATGGACGGTTACGGCGTTACTACTAACGAATATGGCAACGCTATTGAAATTGCTAATTCGGGCGTTATTAAAAATTACGCTAAAAACTATCCGTCAACTTTACTTGGCGCAAGCGGTATGAGCGTTGGTCTTCCTGATGGGCAAATGGGCAATAGTGAAGTTGGACACTTAAATATGGGTGCGGGTAGAATTGTTTACCAAGACTTAACACGCATTACAAAAGAAATTCAAGACGGCACGTTTTATAGTAACGTTCAATTAAATTTTGCTATTGACGAAGCAATTAAAAACGGCAAAAAACTCCACCTTTTTGGCCTTTTATCAAACGGTGGCGTTCATAGCCATAACACGCATCTTTACGCACTTTTAGAACTTTGCAAAAAGAAGAATTTTTCTAACGTTTTCGTTCACTGCTTCTTAGATGGTAGAGACGTTGCTCCAACAAGCGGTGCAAGTTTTATTAGCGAACTTCAAGCAAAAATTAACGAAATTGGCGTTGGTACTATTGCGTCCGTTTGCGGTAGATACTACGTTATGGATAGAGATAACCGCTGGGATAGAGTGGAAAAAGCGTATAATATGCTCACTTTAGGCACGGGCGAACTTTCCACTAATTTAGAAAAATCAGTTTTAGATAGTTACGCTAGCGGTGTTACGGATGAGTTTATGCTCCCAACAAACTACGCATTAAACGGCACGGCCGTTGGTTTAATTGAAAAGGGCGATTCCGTTATATTTTTTAACTTCCGCCCTGATAGAGCAAGGGAAATTACACGCGCGTTTACAGTCGAAGAATTTGACGGGTTTAACCGCAAAGAATATCTTAACCTTAATTACGTTTGCTTTACTAAATACGACGCTACGTTTAAAAACGTTAAAATTGCGTTTGAAAAAATTTCACTTGACAATACTTTAGGTAAGTATTTAGCAGACAAAGGCTACACTCAACTTAGAATTGCGGAAACTGAAAAGTACGCACACGTAACGTTCTTCTTTAACGGCGGTATTGAAGCACCTGAAAAAAACGAAGAACGTGACCTTATTCCATCGCCTAAAGTTGCAACTTACGACCTTCAACCTGAAATGAGCGCATATTTGGTTTTAGATAAGGTTATTGAAGAAATTAACGCCGACAAGTTTGACGTTATTATCTTAAACTTTGCTAACTGCGATATGGTAGGCCACACAGGCGTATTAGATGCGGCTGTTAAAGCCGTTAAAACGGTTGAAGAGTGCGTTCAAAAAATGACTGACCTTATCTTATCTAAGGGTGGTAGCGTTTTAATAACGGCAGACCACGGCAATGCAGATAGAATGTTTGAAGATAAGGATGGGGATAAACCATTTACAGCGCACACTACTAATAAAGTTCCGTTCATACTCGTTTCTAACGAATATAAAAACGCAAAACTTTGTGATGACGGCGTTCTTGCTGACCTTGCTCCAACGCTTTTAGAAGTGTTAGGCGAAGAAAAACCAAGTGAAATGACTGGCAAAAGCCTTATTATTAAATAGATTTTGTAAAGGCGCTTAAAAATAGTTGTAAATTTAAAATTTATATGCTATAATACATAAGCGTAAAAAATTAAATGTTTTATATAGGTGTAATATGTTAAATTTACTTATGGCAGTTCAAAATGCATACGAATGGTACATTGCGTTAAGCATTGTTTGTATCGTTCTTTCAGTTATATCAGCAATTTTCGTTATTATAGTAGTAATTATGCAACCAAGCAATTCAAACGGCGTTGGTGCAATAAGCGGTCACAGCGAAACGTTTTACGGCAAAAACAAGTCTAAAACGCTTGAAAGCAAAATGAGAAAGCTTACAATTATTGCAGTTGCAATCTTGGCAGTTTGTATGATTGTTTTCTTCTTATTACCAAAATTATTCTTTTAATTAACAAACGAAAACGGCTTATCAAAGCCGTTTTTTTATTCGGTTTAACGTTATGATTAAAAATATTATTTTAGAAAAATTTAATAGTGGAGAAATTGAAAATTTAGGCTTCAAACGTATATTTGAAGTTTTTTCCGCTACTTCTAATTTGGAAAAAGATATTATTCGTAAGGCTATTACCGAACTTATTGATGAAGGGCATATAGTTTTTGATAGCGGTAGATTTGTTACGCTTAAAAATAGTTCTTTTATAAAGGGCGTCATAAAGGGTAACGAGCGTGGTTTTGCTTTTTTATTAACTGATAACGGAGATTATTTTATTCCTAACCGCCTATTAAACGGTGCGTTTAACGGCGATACGGTTATTACTAAAAAATCGCCTTATAAGCGTGGCGATAGTGACGAAGTTGAAGTTGTTAAAATTTTAGAGCGTGGCGTTAAAAGGCTTGTTGGCACTTTTCAAGGCGAAAATGGCTTTGGTTTTGTTTTGCCAGACGACAAGAGTTTTTGTGTAGACGTTTATATTCCCGTTAAAAATTCTATGGGTGCAAAAACGGGCGATAAAGTTTTAGTTTTAATTACAGGCTACCCTGAAAATAGAAGAAATCCTGAAGGTAAAGTTTTAGAAATTATTGGTAGGAAGTACGACTTAAAGGCTGAAGAACTTTCAATAATTAAAAACGCAGGGCTTGAACTTGAATTTCCTAAACAAGTTCAAAAAGAGGCCGATAGCATAGTTACGGAAGTTTTAGAAAGTGATTTTATAGGTAGAAAAGACTTTACAAATGACCTTATTATCACTATAGACGGCGAAGATTCGCGCGATTTTGACGATGCTATTTCTATAAAAGAAAACTCAAACGGAACTATAACGTTAGGTGTGCATATTGCAGACGTTACTAATTACGTTAAGCCAAACACCGCAATTTATAACGAAGCGTTAAAACGCTCAACTAGCGTTTATTTTCCTGAGCGTGTTATACCAATGCTTCCAACAAAACTTTCAAACGGCATTTGTTCGCTTAACGAAAACGTTAATAGGTTAACTATTTCCGCCATAATGGATATAAACGACAAGGGCGAAATTGTTAGTTTTGATATATCTAAATCCGTTATTCGCTCAAAAAAACGTATGACGTATACCGCCGTTCAAGCAATAATTGACGGCAATGAAGACGCACTTAAAGAATACGAAAGTTTAGTACCTACCATTAAACTTTGTGAAAGGTTAAAAGATATTTTACTTTCAAAACGTAAAAAGAGCGGTACTATTGAACTTGACATAAAGGAAAGCCATATAACTGTAGAAAACGGCAAAATTAACGTTGAACCAAGAACTAGCATTGACGCTTATAAAATTATTGAAGAGTTTATGGTGCTTGCAAACGAGTGCGTTGCCGAGTACGTTTACTATATAGGCGCTCCGCTTTGCTACCGCGTTCACGAAAGGCCGGACGGCGAAAAACTTGAAACGTTTAAAAACTTTTTAAACGCACTTGGCATAAAAGTAAAATGGAATGCTGAAACGTGCTATCCTAAAAATTTTAGCGACCTTTTAGAAAGTATTAAGGGCGAGCCTATTTTTGGCGTTGTTAACAAAGTTATGCTCCGCTCACTTAAAAAGGCTAAATACACAACTGTAAACCTTGGTCACTTTGGGCTTTCTAGCAAGTGTTATTGCCACTTTACTTCGCCTATAAGGCGTTTTCCTGACCTTACCGTACACGCCATTTTAAAGGCAATTATAGACGGCAAGAGCATAGAAGATATTAGCAAAGATAAAGTAGATGAAATTTGCCAAATTTCATCTGAAAACGAAAGAAAGGCTGATGAAGTTGAACGCACTATGGACGATTATTATAAATGTCGCTACATGCGTGCGCACATTGGCGAAGAATTTAAGGGCATTATTAGTGGCGTAACTAATTTTGGCGTATTTGTTGAACTTGAAAATACTGTTGAAGGTTTAGTTAGGGTAGAAAGTTTGCCACGTGGCTCTTATAAGTTTGACGAAAAGACTTTTTCGTTGTATTCTAATAGTAGATATTATGCGCTTGGCGAGCCTGTTATCGTTAAAATTTTAAGTGCGGAAACAAGTTCAAGGCGCGTTGAAATGAAAATAGTGGCAGATAAATATTTTTCAAAGCAAAAGGATTATGAAAGTAATTACGGAAAATAGACAAGCAAAATTTGAATATTTTATAGAAGAAACTTACACTTGTGGTATCGTTTTAGAAGGTGCGGAAGTTAAGTCTATAAGAAATGGTGCTATCAATTTAAAAGATAGTTTTTGCACTGTGTATAAGGGCGAAGTATTTTTAAAAAACGCCCATATTTCCGTTTACGAAAAACAAGGTGCGTTCAACTCTAAAGACGCAAAGCGTGATAGAAAACTATTATTAAGGCGTGCCGAAATAAACAAAATTGTTGGCAAAGTTAGTGAAAAAGGCTATACTTTAGTTCCGCTCAAAGCATTTTTTGAGGGCAGTTTAGTTAAAATAGAAATGGGTTTATGTAAAGGTAAGCACACTTTTGATAAAAAGCAATCTATAAAGGAAAATGATTTAAAAAGGCAATACGAAAGAGAATTAAAAGAATATTAATATATGGGGATGCACCGGATTTGATTGGTCGGTGGCGTTGTCGTAAGCGTGCCGAAGTTTCCCGAGGCTTCGTAAAAACGGGAATTTAAATTTAAATGCTGATAATAGAAATTTAGCATACGCTGCTTAATTATAGTAGCTGTCTAATACAAGACTCCGTCGGCTTGTAAAGGGCATAATCATTAGGCGGAACTCTTTTTTAAAATTTTATTGCGTTTTTTTAAAGAGTTATTTTAGCAATATGCTACCGTGCAAGTACGTTCGTTTAGTAGTGCGGTAAAAGATTAAGACGAAATACGCACGTAGAAACCGCAAAAGACCCGATTAAGACGAGGGTTCAACTCCCTCCATCTCCACCAAAGAAAAAAGAGTAGCAGTTTTGCTACTCTTTTTTACTTTCGTTAAGTTGAAAAGGGAGTTGAACGGGCAAGACCCGCAAGCAAAAGAATTGAATTTTTGGCAATGCTTGCGGGCAAACAATTGATAATTGTTTGTTGCCCTGGCGTGATAGCAACCCCAACGGGGCGCAAGTTTTGTACTAGCAAAATTGCGGAGCAACTCCCTCCATCTCCACCAATAAAATAGTGAGTAGCAAAAAAAATGCTACTCACTATTTTATTGTTTGAAGAAAGTGTAGGGAGGGAGTTGAACGAAAACGGCGCCGTAGCGCAAAAAAGTTGCCAGTGGCAAGTTTTTTAGTGGCTGACCGAAGTTTTTTTGCAACCACCAAGCATAGTAAAAAACAAATGGTTGCAAAAAAGCAAGAGCAACTCCCGACATTGCATTGTGTAGTTGGTAGGAGGGAGTTGAACGGGTAGGAATTGGATTATATTTTAAACAAAGTTTAAAACTTTAATTTTTACGTGTTAAAAATTTGAATTTAGGTATTGACTTTAATATTTTACGAGAGTATAATAAATGTGTTATTAAATTTATAGGAGTTTTTAACTATGGCAAAATTTGTTAAAAAAAAGGTTAACGTTTTAGTACTCATTTTACTTTTAATGAGTGCGGTAGTTCCAGGTATTCTTTACTTAATTTATTGTGCAATTCCAACTAAAATACCTCAAAAAGCACCTAAAAACAACGGTGTGGCATTAAGGCTTATTGGCTCTTTACTTACTCTTGCATTCTACATATTCTGTGTTTGCTACTTTGGTATGGAAGAGGGTTTACTTGCTGCAATTTTAGGCGCAGGTATTGGTTTTAGCGGTTTAACGTTCTTATTTGTGTTGTTTACTTTAAAAGCAAAAGGTACCGGCGGTTTGACTTTCGCTGCTATTCTTAACTTCTTTGCTCTTTTAATTACGTTATTCTTTGATGTATTTGCAGGTATTTTCCCATATCTTTGGATTGCTATTCCATTAGTTGTTGTTATTATTCTTACGTTTGTTGGTATTTCTAACGGCAAAAAGCAAGTTCTTTATGATAAATATGCTGATAAAGAAGAAGCTATGGAAGAAGCTAAAGCACTTGAAATTCCACTTGAATAATATTTAGAATTTAAAATGTAAAACCACGGGTTGTCACCCGTGGTTTTTTTATCACTTATAAGGTTGCGAGTTTAATGATTGCTTGTAGCGGTGTAAAAGATTGATATTTGGGCGGGTTAAACCGTCTTTTTTTATTGACAAAATGTCGTTTTTTATAAAAAGGCATTGACCTTTTTTGTGTGTATGGTAAAATATACTAAAATAAATTTTAGTAAAAAGGTTTTATATGGATAGAGAATTATTTGTGTTTGCAGGCCAGTCTAATATGGTTGGTGGGTGCACACTTCCACCCAAAAAGAAAATTGACGTTAAAAACTCATACGAATATAAGTACAAACCACGTATTTTTGGAGCAAAAAGTGGTGATTTTGTAAAAGCAGGCTATCCTGTTGGCGAGTATATTTATATGGATAATAGCGTTGCCTATTCAAAAGATATGGTTGACAAAGAAGGTAAAAGTAAGCTTAACGACCACGCTAAAAATGCTCATTTTACTTCTTCTATGCGAAACTTGAAAAGTAAAAAAGATAAAAGCGTTATTATGTTTAAAGAGCTTTCGGAATCAACTGCAAAATGTGCTCCTTCTCTTGCTCCGCTTTTAGCAAGCGAGTGGGAAAAACTTGGATATTCTTCGGCTTATGCGCATATTGCAAAAGGTGGCGTTTCAATAACTCATTATTTAAATGAAGATATGTGGAACGAATACGTAAAACGCATATCCGCCTATAATAAAGCACACGGAACAAGCTACGACGAAACACCGCCAACTCCAAACGCTAAATATCCAGCGTGGGATTGTTTTTATGAAAAGTGCAAATACTTTTTTGAAGATGCTAAAAAGCGTTTTGACGGCGATAATTTAACTTCTCGCTCTCTTATTTGGCTACAAGGCGAATCAGATGCGGGTAGTAGTGCAGTTCAATATGAAATTAAATTAAGCGTGTTTTGGGAAGAGTTAAAAAAGATAGGGTTTACACACTTTTTTGTAGTTCGTGTTGACTATTTTGGCTCTAATGGTATAGTAAACGTAATGCAGGCACAAGAAGATTTTGCTAAAAAGTATAACGATGCATATATTTTAACACGCTCTTGTTCGTATATGACGCATCCTAGCCAAAGCGAAGTTGAAAACGAGTGGTTTATTTCTCCACCAACTAAAACATACAGAAACTGCCGTGATAGTTTTTTTGGTTACGATAACCATCACATAAACGAAAAAGGCTTTAAACTTATAGCAAAACGCTCGGCAAAAAACTTGGATAGAGTGTTAAAACAAAACAAAAGACCTAAACTTGAAAAAGAACTTATACGCGCTCTTGCAAAGCAAAAATAAAGCCGTTTTGTGCTTAAAATAGGACAATTTTACTATTTAATCAACCTTTATTTTGTAGTAAAATTAAATAAAAAAACAAAAAAGGTATAAAAATGTATAACATTAAATTAAACAATTATATTCCTACTCCAAACCCTGCAAAAAGTGATAGAATTATAGCAGCACATTACTATGCAGCGTGGAAATACGGCTCTGCAGGCGTGCATAACGGCTTTAATGATTTGGCAGAGGTTTACCCTGATAGAACACCGCTTATGGGCTATTATGATGAAGAAAATCCTGAAGTTTGCGATTGGGAAATTAAGTGGGCGTTAGAGCATGGCATAAACTGCTTTATACATTGTTGGTATAGAAAAAAAGAAAATGAAAATAAGCCTATAACAATAGATGATTTGCGTTGCGGTCACGGTTTGCACGAAGCATTATTTAACGCAAAATTTGGAAGCCTTATGAAATTTGCCATTATGTACGAAGTTAGTCCACGTTGGGGCGGTACAAACGAAACGGATATGGTAAAAAACCTAATGCCGTTTTGGATGGAAAACTATTTTAAACGTGACAATTATTTGGTAATTGACAATAAGCCCGTAGTCTTTATTTACGCGCACAAAACTCTTGCAAGTTATTTTGCAAGCGCTACCACTCAACGCCAAACTTTTGATAGGTGTAGAGAGTATGCAAAAACTTTTGGTTTTGACGGCTTGATTTTTGCCGTATGCAACGTTTCTTTAAATGAAGAAAGCCATAAAGAAATGCTTGAAAGGGGTTATGACTTTAGGTTTGGCTATTCTTCAGGTTACAACGCACCTTACGATAATTATGATGACCAAAACCAAATTGTAATTGACCAATGCGACATATTAAAAAAGCAGTTTGAAATTGATAATAAGCGTTTTATACCAACTCCGTCTTGTTTTAGAGATACTACGCCAAGGCGCACGGAGTATTGGCGCTCAATTAGCGACTATGATTTTAGGTGGGAAAAAATTTGGTATTTATCTCCAGAAAAATACAGGGAACTTTTAGAGGAGTTTAAACGAATTTGCGATGAACTGCCAAGTGACGCTTGGGCTAAAAAAATTATAATGATAGACAACTGGAACGAGTGGGACGAAGGGCACTTTGTTGCACCAAGCCACAAGTTTGGGTTTAAATATCTTCAAGCCATACGTGAAGTTTTTACTAAGCGTAACAACTTGCCAGATTATATAACTCCACACGACCAAGGCTTTACGGGCTATAATAAAAGTTGGAAAGAGCCAAACTTTAAAGAATTTTGTGAAAATCAATTAAATAAATAATAATTTAAATGCGGTTTTGTAAACCGCATTTATTTTTTTCAATACTAAAACGCTGTAAAAATAATTAGAAATCTATTGACAAGTTTAATACTTCGTGTTACGATGTATTATGTAAGGAGAAGTATTATATGGACATTCAATTAAAGCGCGGTTTGCTTGACGTTTGCGTGTTAACCGCCATAAAAAACGAAGATTCATACGGCTACAAAATAATTAAGGACGTTAGCCCTTATATAGAAATGTCGGAATCAACGCTATATACAATACTTAAGCGGTTAGAAGTTTTAGGAATGTTAACCGTTTACACGGTAGAGCATGGCGGAAGGCTTAGAAAGTATTATCATATAACAAACGCAGGGCTTGGGCGTATAAAAGATTTTAAAGATGAGTGGAAAGAAGTTATTTCAATTTACAAATTTGTAACGAAGGAGAATGGCAATGAATAAGCAAGAATTTTTAAACGAACTTGAAAAATATCTTATAACGTTACCTAAAAATGACGTTTCTAGCCATATTCTTTTTTATGGCGAGATGATTGACGATATTGTTGAAGACGGCAAAACCGAAGAAGAAGCCGTAATGCAAATTGGCACTCCTAAAGAAGTTGCAAATCAAATTATAAAAGAAACGCCTTTATATAAATTTGCTAAAGAAAAGGTTAATAAGGTTGCTAAAATAAACCGCTCCGCACATGAAATAGCACTTATTATTGTGGGCTCTCCAATTTGGATTTCTTTATTAGTTGCGGGCTTTGCGGTTGCATTGTCTTTATACGTTTCACTTTGGGCGGTTGCAATATCGCTTTTTGCGAGTGCTTTAGCGTTTGTAGTTTCGGGTATTGGGTGCGTTGTGTTATGTGTTCACACTTTTATAATAGGAAATGCGTGGGCAGGGGTTGTTTTTATAGGTTTTACTCTTGTTTTGTTAGGGCTTTCAATACTCGTATTTTATTTGGCTAAACTATTAGCAAAATTTGCGATATATATAATTAAAAGAATTTTTATGGGTAAGGGGGTATAATAATGAGTAAAACTGCTAAAATTTGGCTTATTATTGCTACTATATCCTTATTTTTAGGCACGGCGATATGTTTAGGTGCAATTCTTTATTCGGGTGGAGATTTTAATAAAATTTCAACCACAAAATACCAAACTAATACATATACTATAAGCGAAAATTTTAATTCAATTTCAGTTGACGTATCTACTGCAGACATTGAATTTATTGTTAGTGAAACTAGCGAGTGTAAGGTTGAGTGTTTTGAGCAAAAAAATTTAACGCATAACGTAGAAGTTTTAAACGGCGTTTTAAATATAAGCAATACGGACAATAGAACTTGGCGTGACTATTTTGGTTTAAACTTTAAATCTTCAAAGGTTAAAGTGTACTTGCCAAGTAGCGAATATCAAAACGTTATAATAAACGCAAGTACAAGTGACGTAAATATATGCCAAGGCTTTACGTTTAATAGTGTTCAAATTGCCGTAACCACGGGCGACGTTAACGTGAAAAACGTTAACGCTTTAGAAGATTTTATAATAAGCGTTACAACGGGAGACGTTAACGTAAGAAACGTAACGGCAAAAAAATTTACGTCAAAAGGTGACACGGGCGACGTTTACCTTTATAACGTAGTGGCGGTAGAGCATATTACAATAGAAAGAAGTACGGGTGACGTTGAGTTTCAAAGTATTGACGCGCCTAATATCTTTATAAAAACTTCCACGGGCGACGTTGAAGGCTCTGTTAAAACGGGTAAAACGTTTAACGCTAAAAGTAGTACGGGAAGGGTTAGAGTTCCTTCTTCAACCACGGGCGGTACTTTCGTTATAGAAACGGACACTGGCGATATAAGAGTTATAGTAAGCAATAATTAAAGTGTAAATAAAGTTAAAAACCGTTGATTTTAGCGGTTTTGTATGCTAAAATATAAAAACTGAACGCAAAGGAGATAAGTAAATGAAAAACGTTTTACTTGTTGGCGATTCTACACGCCAAGGCTATGATTTAGCCGTTAAAAAATCACTTGAAGGTATTGCAAACGTTTATTATCCGCAAGAAAACTGCCGTTTTGCTTCCTACGTTTTAAGGCATTTGCACGAATATGGAAGTCTTATTGAAAACGGCGAAGTTGACGTTTTAGTTTGGAACGCTGGCCTTTGGGATTGTTTGAGAATGTTTGAAGAACAAGACCCGCAAACTCCTATTGATATATACGTTTACTATATTGACCGCATTTGCGCGCGCATAAAACGAGTTTTTCCTACTGCTAAGGTTATTTTTGCCACTTCTACTATGGTTATGAGTGAAAAAATGAACAAAAACTTTATGCGTTATAACGAAGAAACTGCGCAATATAATAGTGTGGCGGTAGAAATAGTTAAAAAATACGGTTTTGAAGTGTGTGACCTTTACGCCGTTTCCGCACCGCTTAATAACGAAGAGGGGCATAGCGATGCGTGCCACTATTACACGCCTATTGCAACTAAGGCTTTTACAACGGAAGTTTTAAAATACGTTTGCAAAGCGCTTGAAATAGAACAAGTTGAGTATAAGCAAGACATCTTTTTAGATAAGCCTATAGGAACTTAATAAAAATTAAAAGCGGTTTTAAACCGCTTTTTTTAATGCCGATTTTTAAAAAAATATAATTTTGCGTATTATATTTATAACTTTGCAAAACCTATCTATATAGTTATGAAAGGAACGTTATTTTTTAAAAATAAGCCACGTATAAGTCAAACTTTTACAATAGTTGGGCCAAAAGAAAAAGATTCTACATTAGGCTCGTTTTACGACCTTGCTTTAAATGACGATAAGTATGGCGAGTCTACTTATGAAAAGGCTGAGTGCAAAATGCTTTCAACCGCCATTAGTAAATGTATTAAAAAAGGTGGGTTAAAAGAAAGGGATGTAGACGTTATAATTGCGGGCGATTTACTTAACCAATTAATATCTGCAAACTTTATGGCGCGCGATTTTAACGTGCCGTTTTTAGGCGTTTATAGTGCGTGTTCTACTATTACGGAAAGTCTTATTTTAGGCTCGTTACTTGTTGATAGTGGCAAAATAGACAACGCTATTTGTGCGGCGGGCAGTCATTTTGCAACTGCTGAAAGGCAGTATAGGTACCCTTTAGAACTTGGTGCAATACGTCCGCCTCAAGCGCAGTGGACGGCAACGGGCGCAGGCGCTTATTTATTAACAAATAGTAAATTAGACGCGCCGTTTATATCTTCAGCCACTATAGGAAAAGTTGTTGATTTTGGCGTAACAGACGCTAACAATATGGGTGCTGCAATGGCACCTGCTGCGTGTGATACTATAACCAATCACTTTAAAAATACAGGCACAAAACCAAGTGATTACGACCTTATAATTACGGGTGATTTAGGTGCTTTAGGAAGTAGGCTTTTAAAACATTTGGTTAAAAAAGAGGGTTATGATATTGATAAAAACCACGTTGATTGTGGCGAACTTATATACAATATGAAAGAGGGCGATTTTCAAGGCGGTAGCGGTGCGGGTTGCAGTACGGTAGTTGTTGGAAGTTATATATATCCAAAGTTTAAAAAGGGCGAAATAAAGCGTGTTTTATTTAGCGCTACGGGTGCGCTTTTATCTACTACGTCTACTCAACAAGGCGAGTCAATACCTTCAATTTCACATGCGGTGGTAATTGAAATTTAGACCTAAAAATATTAGATTTATTCTAAAAAAACGGAGAATTTGTATGATAGATATGTTACTTATGTTTTTAAAGAGTTTTTTAGTTGGCGGGCTTATATGTATGATTGCACAACTAATCATAAATAAAACTAAATTAACGAGTGGGAAAATACTTGTTTACTTTATGCTTTCTGGCATTGTTTTACAAGCGTTTGGACTATATAAACCGCTTGTAAATTTTGCAGGAGCAGGTGCAACCGTGCCTATTTCCGGCTTTGGATACTTGCTTGCTGAAGGTGCAATTAAGGGTGCAAAAGCCGGGCTTTACGGCGCAATAACAGGCGGGCTTTGTTCAGCTTCTGCAGGAGTTACGGCGGCGGTTGTCATAGGTTATATAATTGCCTTAACTTTTAAACCGCGTTCTAAATATAATTAAAGGGTTTGCTTTATTTTTAAGCAACCCTTTTTATATTGTTCACAATATAAATGTATGCAATATACAAACTAAAAAAATACCTTTAATTTTTTATAAAAAATTACAAAATTTTAGTCTATATTTTATATTTTTATAAAATTTTAAATTTCTTTAACAATAGGTATTTACAACGCGCGATAATAGTTTTATAATAAGTATAAATATTTTAATATTTATCAAGGAGAATATTATGAAAATTATTATCGGGGCAGACTTAGTGCCAACCAAAGCAACAGAACAATACTTTATTGAAGGTAATGGCGAAGCCATTGTTGGCAAGGAAGTTCTTAAAAGAATACAAGAAGCAGACTTTTGTCTTTACAATATGGAAGTTCCTTTAACTGACGTTTGCGAACCTATTGACAAAGCAGGCCCTGCGTTAATAGCAAAAACTTCAACTATTGCAGGTTACAAAGCGTTAAATACTTCTATGGTAACTCTTTGCAATAACCACACCCTTGACCAAGGCGAACAAGGCTTAATTTCTACTATGAAAGTTTTAGAAGAAAACGGCATTGATTATATTGGCGTTGGCAAAAACGTTGAAGAAGCTAAAAAGCCAAAAATCGTTGAACTTGGCGGTAAAAAAGTGGGTATCTTTACTTGCTGTGCTCACGAATTTTCATTTGCAACTGAAACAACTATGGGTGCTTACGCTGTTGACTACTTAGAAACTCCAGACGAAATTATGGAATTCAAAAAGCAAGTTGACTATCTTATAGTTTTATACCACGGCGGTAAAGAATACTTTAGATACGGCTCTCCTGAAGTTATGAAGCTTTGCAGAAAGTTTGTAGATAAAGGTGCTGACTTGGTTGTTTGCCAACACACACACGCAGTAGGTTGTATGGAAGACTATAACGGCGGTAAAATCATTTACGGTCAAGGTAACTTCTGCTTCGTATCTAATAGTGATAGTGAAGAATGGCATACAGGTATGCTTATTGAACTTGATTTAGATACATTAAAGTTTGACTATATTCCACTTCAAATGACTGAAGACGGCGTAGTTTTAGGCGACAAGTCTATTATTGACGGATTCTATGAAAGAACGGAAGCAATTAAAAAACCAGGTTATATTGACGAAGTTTACGAAGAATTTGCTAACCAAAAACTTAAATACTACTTATACGTATTTGCAGGTGCTATGGATAACCCAGAAGTTGCAAAAGCGTGGGGCGAAGGTGACTTTAAACACATTAAGTACTTGCTTCAAAAGAAATCACGCGCCCACTTAATTAACCACGTTGAGTGTGAAGATCACCGTGAAATTTTCTTATACGCAGTAAGAAAGTATAGAGAAAAGCATTATAATAAAGACTAATTAGGCGTTTATAGCACTAATTATAAAAAAAGCCATCACTTTTTTAGTGATGGCAAGTTGCGTTTTATTAAACGTTTTTAATAATTTGGTTGCGATACTTATAAGGCGTTGTTCCAACGTATTTTTTAAAACAGGAAATAAAGTATTGTTCCGTTTTAAAACCTAAAGAAGTTGCAATATGGCTTAAAGGCTTGGTTGTGTAATAGCATAATTTTTTAGCCTGCTCTATTCTTAAACTCGTTTGATATTCAATTATAGTGCAATTCATTATTTTTTTAAAGTGTTTACAAATGTAATTTTTAGATAAAAAGAATTTGTTAGAAAGTTCTTCAAGCGTAATTTGGCTTGCAAAATTTTCTTTTATATACTCAATAATATTTAAAAATCTTGGGTGTATAAATTCTGTGCTATCACTTTTATCAAAGAGCGCATCGTGCGCGTTTGAGTTGCTAATAAGGTATAAAAAGTGGCCAAGTAGTAGCGAAAGTTCAACTTCTTTATTTATAGAGTGCGAATTTTCAACTTCTAGCATTTTAAAAAGCGTTTCGTTTACTTTTTGGCAAACGTCGTCATTAAAAGTAACAACCGCATTTTTAGAAAGTTCATCTAAAAATTTTGCTTGTGAAAGTGATAAAAAGTTTGGCGTAATAGTAAGTAAAATTCGCTTGTGCGGTCCGCCGTTAAAGTGGTGGAGTTTAAGCGGTTTTGATATGGCAAGCGACATAGGTTGTAAATTGTAAATTTTATTATCTATAAAAAATTGCTTTTCGCCCTCAAGCAAAAAGTGAAGTTCGTAATATTCGTGGCTATGCGCGTTTAGTTTTTGGTTATAAGTCTTAATATCTGAAAGCGCTACTTCTAAAAATTGCATAATATAATCCTTTACAAACTAAATTTTATAAAATTTTATCATAAAAAAGCGTTTTAGTAAACTAAAATTGCTAACAAAAACAAAAAATAAGGAGATTTTTACTTATGGTAAGAAGTGTTAATGCCGGTGACCGTGCTATTGACTATTTAAGAGACATTACAACCCCGCAAATGACTTTTAATGAAAACGTTGATTTTGAAAGCTGGAAAGAACAAATCAAATCAAAGTTTTTTGAACTTACGGGCTATGATTTAATTAAGCAAAACGCTTGTCCGTTAAATATTAAAATTGAAGAAGAAGTTGAGTGTGACGGTTATAAACGCATTAGATTTATTTTCAACAGTGAAAACGGCGTTACGGTGCCTGCATACTTGCTTATTCCAAACACGGGCAAAAAGAAGTACCCCGTTGCAATAACTTTACAAGGCCACTCAACGGGTTTCCACAATTCCGTTGGTATTGCAAAATTTGAACAAGATAAAGCGTACATTGAAGACAGGGGTGACTTTGCCGTTCAAGCCGTAAAACAAGGTTACGTTGCACTTGCAATAGAACAACGCGGTATGGGCGAAGTTAAGCCGGATGGTAACGGATATAGAAACGGCCAAATGTGTTTATATTCTGCTGAAATTATGTTTATGCTTGGTAGAACTTTAGTTGCTTCAAGATGTTGGGACGTAAGTAGGGCTATTGACTGCTTATCTAATTTTGAAATGTGCGATTTAGATAGAATTTTAATTACGGGCAACTCTGGTGGCGGTACTGCTTCATACTACGCGGCTTGCCTTGATGACCGTATTAAATTGAGCGTTCCATCTTGCGCAGTTTCAACGTACAAAAAATCAATTTTAAACCAATTCCACTGTGCTTGTAACTTTATTCCAAATGGTTATAGGTACTTTGAAATGGCTGATATTTCTTGTATGCTTGCCCCACGCCAACTTATGATAGTAACGGGTAGTATTGACTCTATCTTCCCAATTCAAAGCACTTACGATGCGTTTGACACTATTAAGAAAATTTACAAAAAAGCTGGCAAGGCAGAAAATTGTAAACTTATAGTTACACCAAAAGGACATTGGTGGTGTAAAGACATTATTTGGAGCGAAATTAAAAAGAAGACAACCGAAATGGGTTGGTGGAAATAAATTATAAGGGGATATAAAATATGATTAAAATTGCACAATTTGGCGAAGGCGGATTTTTAAGAACTTTCGTTGATTATTACTTTGATAACTTAAACAAAGACGGAAAAAAATATAGCGTAAGCATTATTAAGCCTATCACTTTTGGCTCACTTGAAAACTTTTACAAGCAAGACAATAAGTACAACGTAATACTTCGTGGTATGGAAAACGGCAAGGCTGTTGAAAACGTACATAAAGTAACTTGTGTTGATGAAGTTATTGACCCGTTTTCTAATATTGACGCATACTACAATTTAGCAGTTGACAAAGACCTTAAAATAGTTGTATCTAACACAACTGAAGCGGGCATTTGCTATCACGACACGGATAAGTTTGATGATTTTGAAGGCATTACGTACCCTGCAAAATTAACAAAATTCTTATACGCGCGCTTTAAGGCGGGGCTTGACGGCGTTTATATGATGCCTGTTGAACTTATTGACAATAACGCAACTGAACTTGAAAAATGCGTTAAAGGTTATATTGAACTTTGGAATTTAGAAGGCGAGTTTAAAACTTGGATTGAAGAAAAATGTTATTTTTCAAATACTCTCGTTGACCGCATAGTTTCAGGCTATCCAAGAGACCCTCAAACTAAAGAACACTTAACAAACTTAATTGGTTATGAAGATAACTTAATGTCTGTTGGCGAACCTTTCGGCTTATGGGCTGTTGAAAAGAAAGGCGATATTGCCAAATACATAGTTGAAGGCTTTAACGGCATTGACGTTGTTGTTACTGACAATATTAAGTACTATAAAAAGAGAAAAGTTCGCGTTTTAAATGGTAGCCACACAAACCTTGTTCCTGCAGGTTTATGGCTTTCTAAAATTACTGTTGACGAATGTATGAACGATAGTAAATTATTAAACTTTTTAAACGCAACTTTAAAAGATGAAATTATACCTTTTGTGTCAGACGATATTGCGGCTACAACTGAATTTGCTAATTCCGTTATTGAAAGGTTCTATAATCCTTTCTTAAACCACCAACTTTTAAGTATCTCGCTTAATAGTATTTCTAAGTGGCGTGCAAGAGATTTACCATCTTTTAAAGATTATTATGAAAAATACGGCAAAATTCCTGCAAACTTAACTATCGGCTACTCATACTTAATGGCAATTTATTCTTCACTTGAAAAGGGCGAAGACGGCAAGTTCTACTGCGAGTTACCATCAAGAAAAGTTCAAATTATTGACGACGTGCCATATTTAGAATATTTTGCAAACGGCGGTTCTATTGAAGAATTTATGCAAAACGTTGACGTTTGGGGCGAAGACCTTAACAACTATAAAGACTTTGTTTCAACCGTTGTTGAAAACGTAAAAACTATTAAAAGCGGAAAAAATCTTATATGAAAAACACTGTTATAATAAATGAAAAAGATAACGTAGGCATAACTTTAACAGGCTTAAACGATATTCCCGCAGGTCACAAATTTGCCCTTGTTGACATTAAAAAGGGCGACTTTGTTATAAAATACGGCGAAGTTATTGGTAGAGCCAAAGAAGATATTAAAAAAGGCGATTGGGTACATACTCACAACGTAAAATCTCATTTAGATGAAACTTTTGAGTATTCCTACAACCCACAAATTGTTAGCGTTGAAAAAAAGAGCGGTACGTTTAAGGGCTTTAAGCGTAAAAATGGTAGAGCGGGCATTAGAAACGAAATTTACATTATTCCAACGGTTGGTTGTGTAAATAACGTTTGTATGCGTATTGAAAAGGCTTGCCAAAAGTTTGTTACAGGCTCTATTGACGGCATTTTTGCTTTAACGCATCAATTTGGTTGTTCGCAACTTGGTGGCGATAACGAAAATATTAAAAAACTTTTATGTGCAATGGCTCTTAACCCTAACGCAACAAACGTATTGTTCGTTGGTTTAGGCTGTGAAAATAACGGGCTTGACGGCATTAAGGAATATTTAGCACCATTTAACAAAGATAATATTGCATTTTACAACTGTCAAGACGTTAAAGACGATGTTTTAGAAGGTGTGTCTATCATTGAAAATTGGGCAAAACAAGCAAGTGAGTTAAAGCGTGAAGACGTTAGTTTAAGCGAATTAACTATCGGTTTAAAATGCGGCGGTTCGGACGGGTATTCTGGTTTAACTGCAAATCCGCTCGTTGGTAAAATTTCGGATAGAATAGTTAGTTACGGCGGTTCAGCAGTACTTACGGAAGTTCCTGAAATGTTTGGCGCAGAGCAACTTTTAATGAACAAGTGCGAAAGCCAAGAAGTTTATGAAAAGTATAAACAAATGATTGTTGACTTTAAAAACTTTTACACTTCACAAGGCTTCCCTGTATATGAAAACCCAAGCCCTGGCAACAAAAAGGGCGGTATAACCACTTTAGAAGAAAAGTCGCTTGGTTGTGTTGAAAAGGCGGGTACAACAAAAATTGTTGACGTGCTTGGCTATGGCGATATTGCCTCAAAAGCGGGCGTAACTGCACTTAATGCACCGGGTAACGACCTTATTGCTTCTACTGCGCTTGCTGCGGCAGGTTGTCAAATAGTTTTATTTACAACGGGTAGGGGAACTCCTTTTTCAACCTTTGTTCCAACAATGAAAATTGCTACTAACGATAGATTGTCTGCATTTAAAGATAATTGGATTGACTTTAACGCATTTTCAATGGATGAAGACGGGTTGTTTAATTTAATTTTAAAAACGGTAAACGGCGAGTACAAGTGTAAGTCGGAAGACGTTAGAGAAATTGCCTTTTACAAAACGGGCGTAACTCTTTAATAGGAAAAATTGTATGAAGACAAAATTTTTTAGTGCTAAATTTATTTTTTCTTGTTTATTTGTAGTGGCAATATCACTTTTATCTGCTTTTGCAATTTACTTTTTCATAGTTCCTGCAGCGTTTGCTCCAATGGGGCTTGAAGGTATTGCAACAATGCTTTTTGAAGTGTTTAACGGCAAAGTTAACTTGGGTTTAATTAACATTGTTTTAAACTTGCCGTTACTTGTTTTAGCATTTTTTAAACTTGATAAAAAGTACGTTATTTACGTTATTATATTTAACGTTTTTAACTCACTTTTCTTATCGCTTTTAGAAATTGTAAACGCTCCACAATATCAAATTGTTGACGAAAGCGGTAGAATAATATCTGCGGTATTTGCAGGCGTTATGCTTGGTGCAAGAGCAGGTTATATGTATAAACTTGGCGGTTCAACGGGCGGTATTGAAATTATTGCAAACGTTGTTCAAAAGAAATATCCTTTCTTAAACTGCGAGCGCATAGTTTCAGTAATTTGCCTAGTGCTTATGGGTTTATCATATTTTGTTTATAAAGACGTTACAAGTATTTTACTTTCAATAATTGAGTTGTTCATTTATGAAAAAGCCGCTTCGTTTATCTTGCGTGATAGCCGTGAAGCAATTGAAGTTAAAATCGTTACAAAAAATCCTAACGAACTGCGTGACGATATCGTTAACGAACTTGGCCATAGCGCAACTATAGTTGAAAGTAAAGGTATATATAGTGGCGAAGGCAACGCTATTGTTTTTGTTTTAATTAGTAGAAAACAAATTGCGCAATTCGTTAAAATGATTAAAAAATATCCAAACACCTTTATTTACTACACGGAAGTTCAAGGCGTGTTTGGTAAATTTAGAGCAAATAAAAATCAACCTATTGAAGTTAAAAGGGGTCAATTATGAGTTATATTAAAGAAAATTTTTTATTAAAAAACAAAACTGCTGAAAAATTATATTTTGAACATGCGTCAAAAATGCCAATATTTGACTATCACTGCCACTTGCCTGAAAAGCAAATTTTAGAAAACAAACAATTTAATGACGTTTTTGAAATTTGGCTTGCAGGCGACCATTACAAATGGCGTTTAATGCGCAATTACGGTGTTGACGAAGAATTTATTACAGGTGCAAAATCAAATAAAGAAAAGTTTATAGCGTATTGTGAAACTTTATCTACTGCTTTTGGCAACCCTTTATATCACTGGTCACAAGTAGAATTAAAAGAGTTCTTTAATTGTGAACTTGAAATTAACAAGGAAAATGCGGAAACTATTTGGAATTGGTGTAACGACTATATTGCGCTTAACAAAATTACACCTCAATCTTTAATTGAAAAGAGTAACGTTGCAATTTTGTTTACTACTAACGAAATTTTTGACGACCTTTCAACTTTCGTTGAAATTGCTAAAAAAGATTATAAGTTTAAAGTTATTCCTGCTTTTAGAGCAGACAAAATTATGAACTGCGACGCTAAGCAATATAAAGACTTTATTTTAAAACTTGAAAGCTTAACTCACAAAATTTCTAACATTGAAGATTTAGAAAAAGCAATTGAAATTCGCTTACAAGAATTTATTAAAGTTGGCACAACGGCAAGTGATATTGCACTTGAAAAGGCACTTCCAATAACTAATAAAGAAGATGCTAACAAAGTATTTATTAAAGCAATTACGGCTGGCGGTGTTAGCGAAAGTGAAACGGAAGTGTTTAAAGGCTATTTAACGTACTTTTTAATGAAGTTATACGCTAAATACGATATTAGAACGGAAGTTCATCTTGGCGCAATGCGTAATAACAACTCTAAAATGCTTGAAAAATTGGGGCTTGACACGGGCTTTGACAGCATTAGTGATACAAACTCAATGTCAGCACTTTCAAGGCTTTTAGACGCGCTCAATAACGAAAATTTACTTCCTAAAACAATTTTATTTAACCTTAACCCTAAAATGAATAGTGAAATGGTTACTTTAATGGGATGTTTTCAAGATTCAAGTTGCCGTGGTAAAATTCAATACGGCCCTGCTTGGTGGTTCTTAGATAACAAAGTTGGTATGGAAAAGCACCTTAAAGATTTAACTGCAACAGGCCATTTAGGTGCGTTTGTTGGTATGCTTACAGATAGCCGTTCGCTTTTATCTTACCCACGCCACCACTATTTTAGACGTATACTTTGCTCATATCTTGGCGAAATGATGGAAAATGGGGAAATGACAACGGATATTAAGTTTGTTGGCAAAGTTGTTGAAGATATTTCATTTAACAACTCAATTAACTATTTTAAAATGAATTAACTTATAAAGGAAAATTATTATGAACTATAAAAGAATTTTAACAATACAAGATATATCTTGCGTAGGTCAATGCTCATTAACGGTTGCTTTGCCTATACTTTCAGCGTGTGGAATTGAAACTGCAATACTTCCTTCTGCCGTTTTATCAACGCATACCGCGGGCTTTAAAGGTTTTACTTTTAGAGATTTGGCTGGCGATATGCCAAGTATCAACGAACATTGGGTAAAAGAGGGTATTAAATTTGAAGCTGTTTACACGGGCTATTTAGGCTCTATTGACCAAGTTGACTACGTTTTAAACATTGTAAAAACAACGCTTAATAAAGGTGGTTTGTTTATAGTTGACCCCGCTATGGCAGATAACGGAAAATTATATCCTATTTTTGACGATGAGTACGTTAAAGCAATGGTAAGGCTTTCTGCTAAAGCAGACTATTTACTTCCAAACATAACCGAAGCCTGCTTTTTAACGGGCGTAGAGTATAAGGAAGAATACGATAGAGAATATATTGACGTTTTACTTAAAAAACTTATAGGTTTAGGTGCTAAAAACGTTATTTTAACGGGCGTTTCTTATAAAAATGGCACAACGGGCGTAGTTGTTTATGAAAACGGAGAATACGCTTATTATGAACATATTAAACTTTCAAATAGTTGCCACGGCACGGGCGATATTTACGCTTCTGCATTTGTTGGTGCAATGATGCACGGAAAAACTTCATATGAAAGCGCAAAAATAGCGGCTGACTACGTTGTTGAGTGTATAAAATCAACTGCGGAAGAAAATAATCATTGGTACGGCGCTAAATTTGAGCCGTTACTTAAAAATTTAATTGAAAAGTTAAATTAAGGCTTAGTAAAAAGCCTAAAAGGTAAAAGATGAAGATAAAAGTTGTAAAACTACCGCTTGAAAGCGCGCTTTCAAAAAGCGTTAAAAAATCAGTTATTAAAAAACCAAGTTTTTTATTTTCAACGCTTATTCGCTTGCTTGCTATTCCTGACCTTATTAGTACGCGTTTTTCTTACGTTATAAATAATAAATCAATTTTAAAAGAGCCGTGTTTAATTTTAATGAACCACTCTTGCTTTTTAGACCTTAAAATTGCGTCTAAAATACTATATCCTAATAAGTATTTTATAGTTGCCACGAACGACGCTTTCGTTGGTAAAAGTTGGCTTATGAAAAAACTTGGTTGCGTGCCTACTAATAAGTACGTTTCAAGTTTAGATACTATTTCTAACATAAACTATTGTTTAAACAACTTAAAAACAAGCGTTTTAATGTATCCTGAAGCGGGTTATTCGTTTGACGGAACTTCTACAATTTTGCCAAAAAGACTTGGCTTATTAGTTAAAAAATTAAACGTTCCGCTCGTAACTATTATAACCGACGGCGCATATTTATACCAGCCACTTTACAATAACTTAAAAATACGTAAAACAAAAGTTACGGCAACCGTTAAATGCCTTTTAACCAAGGAGCAAATTAAGGAAAAGTCCGTTCAGGAAATTGATGAACTTATAAACCAAGAATTTAGTTTTGATGCGTTTAAATCGCAATTAAATAATGGCGTTTTAATAACCGAGCCTACGCGCGCCGAAGGGCTTGAAAGGGTACTTTATAAGTGCCCGCATTGCTACCAAGATGGCGTTATGAAAGGCGATAAAACGTTTTTGACTTGTAGTAAATGCGGTGCTAAATACGAACTTTTAGAAAACGGCAAGTTAAAATGCCAAAATTTTGAAACTAAGTTTGACCATATTCCGTCTTGGTACTTATGGCAACGAAATGAGGTTGCAAGCGAAATAAAAGGCAAGCAAGAGTTTTACAACCTTGACGTTGATATTTACGTTTTAAGCGACCATAAAGCGCTTTATAGCGTAGGTGACGGCGTGTTGAATTGCGGTGCAAACGGCTTTACGCTTAAAGATAAAAATAATAACGAAATATTTACTTTACCGCCTGCAAGTTCACACTCACTTAACGTTGATTTTTATTGGTACGAACTTGGGGACGTTATTTCTATTGGCGATAAAGAGAAGCAGTTTTACTGTATACCAAAAACGCCTTACCCCGTTGCAAAGGCAAGGCTTATTGCCGAAGAGCAGTATAAAATAATAAAAAATAAATAAAAAAACAAAACACGCTAACCAGTTTTATAGGTTAGCGTGATTTTTTATATAGTTATATTATATATAGATATTGCATAAAGGCAAAATTTTAGCCTTGAATACTCTCGTCAATGCCTAATAGTTCGGCTATACTGCATTGATAAATTTTAGATAATTGTATTAAATTTTCATACTCTGGGCGTGAAACGTCATTTTCCCAATCACTCACATTAGACTGATGTACACCAAGTTGCCCTGCAACGTCTTTTTGTGATAATCCGTTTTCGCGCCTAAGTCGTTTAAAATTATTCCCAAAAAGCATATAAAAATATTTTAACAAATGGCTTAAATTTGTTTGACAAATATGTGCAACACACATATAATATAATACAAAAAACTTCTTTGTTTATTTTTACTTGTATTATTTTTGATTTTAAGAGGAAGTTGCTATGAACAAAAGGACTGCTTGTAAATTAATATTAGAAAAAGTCTTAGGTGTTTTTGCTTGGTTATGTTTCTTTCTTGTTATAACACTTTTTTTTATTGTATTTTTTTCTAATTTTACAGGCGAACAAAACGGCAAATCTATTTTCGGCTATAAATTTTTAATTGTAAATAGCAACTCAATGAGTAAAACGGCTAAAAGCGTTCATGAAGAAGTATTTTTTAACGCTGGTGACGTTATAGTTATTAAAACTCAAAAAAACAATTCTTCATATAGCGTTGGCAACGTTATAACTTACGTGTCAAATAGCCCTGAAAGTTACGGAAAAACCGTTACGCACAAAATTAGGGAAGTGGTTACTAATAACGGCTCTGTTATTGGATACGTAACTTACGGCATTAACACTGGTGCAAGCGATACGGCTATAGTGCCTCTTGATAATATTTTGGGAATTTACGTAAATAAAATACCAAAATTAGGCAACTTTTTAGCTATTTTTAAAACTACGGGCGGATATTTTTTATTAGTTTTAATCCCAAGCATTATTCTAATTGTATTTTTTAGCATTAAGGTTGGCAAAAGTTTAACGGTAAAAGAAGTTAACGTTAGTTATGAAAGTGAACTTAATGGGCTTAAAAATAGAATTAGCGAATTAGAAATTGAATTCAAAAATATTTTTAATTTAACAAATTCTCAAACTGCAAATAATGAAAGTAAAAAAAATAATGACTTTCAAATTATAGTGCAAAACGAAGAAAGTCAAATTAAAACTATTAACGATAAAGATTAAATAAAACACATTACATTTTATTGTTAAAATTATACTGCTTACAAGTGGGAAAATGAAATGATTAGTTGGTGGACATTACTTATTATAACACAAATTGCGTTTTTATTAGGCTTTATAGCGTGCGCTTTTTGCAAAATAAATAAAAATTAATAAAACGAAACGCGTTTTTTAACGCAAAGCGTTTAAATATTTGTATATAGGAGGAACAAAAATGAAAATTAAAATACTTTTTGCTAACGTTTTAGCAATAGTTTTAACTTCAACAATGTTAGTAGGTTCTACTTTTGCGTGGTTTGCCGACTCAAATAGTAGCGGTGTAAATCAAATAAAGTCAGGAAATTTAGACGTTAAATTAAGTTATTCTAATATGTATAATAAAAATTACGTTGAAGTTGAAGAAAACACTAAAATTTTTGCCGACGTTAACGGCAACGAAATTTTATGGGAACCAGGTGCTTTTACAAGCGGACGTTTTAAAGTTGAGAACAACGGAAGCCTTGCACTTAAATATAAATTAAATATTTTAACTGCAAACGCAACTAAAACTCCAAGTGGAAAAACTTTGTTAGACGTGTTAAGCGTTTACGCTTTAGCGCGCAATAAGTCTACCGGAAGCGACGCTATTATGCAAGACAAATCTTTAAACGACTTGCAAATAGACTCTGCCGTTCCAAATTACGACCCTGCAGTTATGCCTTTACTTAAAAACGGTTTAGAGTTAGAAGCGTTTCTTTTACCAAACGAATCTATAACGTACGAAATAGGCGTTTGCTGGGTGCCAACTGAATTAGATAACGAATTTAACGTTGCTGGTGGCTTGTCTATTGACTTTATGGTTTCGCTTGTTGCAACTCAAAAAGATTTTGAAACTGATGGCGATGGTTTTTATTACGACGTAAATTCCGAGTATCCACAAACTCCAACTATAATAGATAAGTGGGACGGAACTGCTGACACGTCTTGGTATGACCCCGCAAACCCACAAGCCGAATATAAACTCGGTACTGCAGAGCAAATTGTGGGGCTTTCGCAACTTGTTTCTGGAAATACAACGTTTTCAGGCGTTACGATTACTTTAATTGCAGACGTAGACCTTTACTGTGAGGACACTACACCTTCTGCCGACGGCGACCCTTTGACGTTTAGACCAATTGGCGACCACTCTAAAGGCGGAACGTTTGAAGGTGTTTTTGATGGTAACGGCAAAACAATTTCAAACATTTACCAAAACGGATGGGATCTTGGCTACCAATGGGGCGTATATGGCTCTTATGGTTTGTTTGGGAATATTAACAACGCTACCATTAAAAATTTAACTTTAACAGGTGGTGAAAGTTATATTGAAGGTGGCGACGTTTCTTTTGTTGCAGGTAGTGCAACGGGAACTTGCGTATTTGAAAATATTACTATTGAAAATTCTTCAATAGCCACTTATAATAATGGTTGTGGTGGTATTATAGGTTGGTCAGGCGAAGGGGAATACACTTTTAAAAACATTACTTTGAAAGAAGACGTTGTATTAGGCGGTCTTTGGGGTTCTTTTGATAGTTCTATAGGTGGCATTGTTGGTCAAGCAGAACCAGGATCAACTTATAAATTTGAAAACGTTAATATCGCCTGCCGTATAGATGCTTATAACGATTGCACTGCTTCTTACGACTATTACAATTATCGTATGTGCGGTATGATTGTTGGTAGATGTGAAGAAACTATTAACGTAAACGGCAAAAACTACCCAGACTTGTCTAAATATAATTTTAGTTTTAACAACGTTACTGTAACTTATGGCAACTGGGCAAATTACCATTATTGCCGCAGCGATGGCGCAAGAGCAAAACGTGTAGAAGCAGGGTATCAATATGGTGGAATTGGTGAAGATTATGACCATACTACTTGCACTGCTCATTGCAAGGAACTTATTGCTTTTGACCAATTATTCGGTGGCGACCAATATGATGTTAAAGGACTTAAAGATTATGACGGTACGTACGGCGATATAACCGTTATTTATAACAATAAATAAAATTACTCTCATATTTGATGGAAAATATATAACTATTTCAAACCAAAAAGGCGCTTGTTTACAAGTGCCTTTTTGCATTTATAATATAAACGAGCGGAATAATTTTCCGCTCGTTTTTAATTTTCATTATGAAAATTTAATTTTCCTTGCCTATATATTTCGCAAATGAGTTTATGAGTTTTAAGCGCTTCTTCACCGCTTAAATCTAATGGCTCAAGCCCTAAACAAGCCTTGTAAAATTGTTCAATTTGCGTAACGTGTTGTATTCCCCAGTAATCCATTGACCATTTATAACTTGCGGTTGTTTGTTGGTGGGCTTCTTCCTTTTCGCCATTTTTATAAACGATATACGCATCGTTATAGTTAAACGTTACGTCGCCTTTTTCGCAGTGGAGTTTAATTTCAATAGGCTCGTCAACGCCGTAGTTGTTAGTTGCAAAAAAACTATACCTAACGCCGTTTTCATACAAAACTAAACCCTCAGCAGTGTCTTCAACCTTAATTATAGGGTGTTGGCGGTTACTCATTGTAGCGTAAACTCTTTTAAAAGGCGAGTTGACCATCCAGTTAACCAAGTCAACCGTGTGTATAGTTTGGTTAATAATAACGCCACCACCTTCTTTGTCCCAGGTGCCTTTCCAATCGCTTTCTAAATAATATTCGTCATCTCTTATCCAAGTTAAAACGGAGCGTGCGGAAATAATTTTGCCAAGTTTTCCACTTTGCAAAGTTTTTTTAACGAATTGTGCGGAATTATTGTAACGGCATTGGAAAATTACGCCGTATAAAACACCGCACTCTTTTGCCACGTTTACAGCCTTTACAGCGCTTTCATAATCTATTGACATAGGCTTTTCGCTTAAAACGTTTACGCCTTTTTTAAACGCGTATTCGCAAACTTCGGTGTGAATATGGTGCGGAAGGCATACGTGCACAACGTCTAAATTTTCTTTATCAATCATTTCCTTATAGTCAACGTAGGCGTTTACGTTGTATGTTTTTGCAACGCTTAAAGCCTTTTCATAAACTATATCGCAACAAGCAACTAAATTAGAGTATTCAAGTTGGACAGCAGGGTCAAGGTGCATTACGGATATTCTTCCACATCCTATAATGCCAACACGTAATTTTTTTTGCATATTATTTTTCCTTTCAAGTATTTTCATTTTTAACGTCACGCAAAACGGAAACGGTATTTTTAATTAGTGAAGAAAGTTGGTTTGTGAGTTCTTGAGCGTTTATTTTTTGCCCGTCTTTAATCCATTTACACAAATATTGGGCTACGCCTGAAATTAAAAAGTTTATAAGGTAGGGAACTAAATAATTGTTAGAATTTCTCTCCTTGCAGTATATGTAGTAAAACTTTTCAGTAAGTGCTTCAATAACGTCTTGCAAAATGCCGTTTGCGTTGCTTGAAAAAACAACGTATTCTAAAAAAGCCGGAGATTTTTTACACATTGTTATAAGCTCGTTTATAAAAGGCTTAGGATTAGTTGAAAACTCGCTATATTTATATTTTGCAAACACGGATTCAAAATCAATTATTAAGTCGCTAGTAATATCTTTTAAAACGTCACTAATCTTAGAGTAGTGCGTGTAAAAGGTATTGCGTGAAAGACCGCTAAGAGCGGTAATTTGCGTAACCTTAATATCTTCAGCTGCGCACGTTTTTAATAAAACGGCAACTGCTTTTTTAATTCTTAAACGCGTAATTGAACTTTGTTTATTTGTGTGTGTAAATTTCATATCTTAATTATAATGCATTTTTTAATTAATGTAAACAATTTAGTTTAAATATGTATAATTTTTAATATATTGTAAAAAATAATATTACAGCGGTAAAAGAATAATTTAACTTTTATAGTTATCGTATTTCTTTTTTTATGACCGCTATTAATATAAAAGCATTTATGTCGGCTTAATTCCGCTTAAATGCGGTAAAAGGCCGACTTTAATTTAGTTTAAACGCGGTCTTTTATTTTTTACATAAAAATTAGGGTTAAGTTTAAGTCCCGAATAATGAAAAAAGCAAACCATAGGTTTGCTTTATATGTGCTCGTAGGACGGAATTGCAACTCGTATATTTAATGAAATCGTGCTACGCACGGTGAAATCCTCGCATTCTCGGATGAAATCTTCGGCGCGCCGCCTCAGATGAAATTAAATCCGCCTCTTTTATCCCGACGGAGTCGGATATCATCGCGAAGCGATTTCATCTACCAAAGGTGGATTTCTTCCGTAATCGGCGGATTTAGTTGAAAAAGCACTTGCCGAAGCAAGTGCTTTTTTCTGGAGCTGGTGACTGGCAATTCCCCTTACAAAGGGGAGTGTCAACGTTGTTGACGAGGGGATAGCGCCCTGCTAAGGGCTGAACCGTAGGGTCAAGTCCAGTAAAAAAATAAAAAAAGCAAACCAAAAGGTTTGCTTTATATGGAGCTGGTGACTGGACTTGAACCTGCGACCTGCTGATTACGAATCAGCTGCTCTACCGACTGAGCCACACCAGCATATATTATTAAATTATTTGTACACCTGCTTAAATTTTAAAAGAACACAACTGTCGGTAGGCCAAAGGCTCTTCCGGACTGCGTGCATAGCACTTGTCGGCTTTGGCTACAAACAGTTCACTGAACTGTTTGCTTAACGCGTCGCCCCAACTGAGCCACACCAGCATATATTATTAAATTGTTTATACACCTGCTTAAATTTAAAAAAGAACATAACTGTCGGTAGGCCAAAGGCTCTTCCAGACTGCGTGCATAGCACTTGTCGGCTTTGGCTACAAACAGTTCACTGAACTGTTTGCTTAACGCGTCGCCCCAACTGAGCCACACCAGCATATATTATTAAATTATTTGTACACCAGCATTTTAAAATATAAGCAATCTATACATAAATAATTTAATATAGATGTATTATACACTAAAAAAATTAAAATTTCAAGTGTTTTTAAAGGCTAAAAAATAATTTATTTTATCACGCTAAAATTATTTAAAAAAATAAGTCAAAAACTATTGACAAATAATTTTTTTGGTTGTACAATTTAAGTGAAAATTAGCACTCACGCTAAAAGAGTGCTAACACTTTAAGGGTTGGTTTGCTAAATATGGAATTAAGCGAAAGAAAAAAGAAAATACTTCAAATAGTGGTTGATGACTATATTGATACAGCCGTTCCCGTTTCGTCAAAAGCGATAACGGAAAAGTATATGTCTTCAATAAGTTCTGCAACGGTTAGGGCGGAACTTTCTGCGCTTGAGGAACTTGGCTATTTAACGCAATTACACACTTCTTCGGGCCGTGTTCCATCGGCAGATGCGTACAAATTATACGTTTCTGAACTTATGATTAAAGATAAGTTAACCACTAAAGAACTTAACTACATTAAAAATATATTCCTTGAAAAAACGGACAATATTGAAAGTGTTTTAAAAAACGCGGTAAAAGTTATTAGCGAACTTACGGACTATACTTCGGTTGGCGTTCACGCTAAAGGCGATGAAGATAAATTCCGCCAAATCAAGTTTTTCCGCTTTAAACCGGAAACCGCACTCGTTTTAATAGTGACGGACGTTAAGCTTTTAAAAGACAATTATATTACAATACCTAAAGCTATGACAGACGAGCAGTTAGAAGAGGCAAGTTCGCTTATAAATAAGTTGTTTTCTGGCAAAACTTTTAAAGAGATTTGCAGTTTAGAACTTGACTTTAATGAAAGTTTTAGCGGTTATAAAACAATCTTTATAAACGTAATTGAAGCGTTAAAAGCGTACTTTGCGCAAGACGAGCAATCTGTTTTAATGGAAGGGGAAGACAAGTTCTTAAAACACGCCGATTATTTAGACGTTAATAGGATAAAAGAGTTTTTATCCGTTGTAACTAAAAAAGAAAAGGTGTTTAATATTTTAACGGAAGACAATAAAGACATTAAGTTTAACGTTAAAATTGGTATTGATGACGACGGGGCAATTCCTAAAGATTGTTCGGTAGTTTCCGCAACGTATTCAGCTAACGGAAACGTTATTGGAACTTACGGCGTAATAGGCCCTGCGCGTATGGATTATCAAAAGGTAGTTGCCGTACTTGAAAACGTAGGCAAAATTTTAGAAAGTATATTATCGGGTAGGTAAAAATGAGCGAAAAAGAAAATTTGGTAGAAAATGAAGCCGTTGAAGAAAGCAAAGCCTCTAAAAAGGTAAATGCAAAGCAACTTGTTAAAGAAAACGAAGAGTTAAAGGCTCAACTTGAAGGTTTAAAAAAGGAAAGTTTATCATATAAAGATAGTTGGGTTAGAACGGCGGCGGACTTTGATAATTTTAGAAGAAGAAACCAAGAAACGCGTATAAACGCGTATAAAGAAGGCAAATTTGATATCGTTACAAAACTTTTAGTTATTGGTGACAATTTGGAAAACGCACTTTTAATGAATTTAGACGAAAAGACTAAAGAAGGTTTAAAAATGTTAGCGCGCCAATTTAAAGAAACTTTAGAAGCGGAAGGTTTTGTTGAAATTAATCCGCTTGGCGAAGTTTTTGACCCTAACACTCAAGAGGCTATAATGCAAGTTCCAAAGGGTGAGGGCGAAGTTGAAGGCACTGTAAAGCAAGTATTTAAAAAGGGCTATAAGTGCGGAGATAAAGTAATTAGATATGCACAAGTTGTAGTTATTGGATAACGTGCATAATAATATATAAAAATTAAAGGAGATATAATTATGAGTAAAATTATTGGTATAGATTTAGGTACAACAAACTCTTGCGTAGCAGTTATGGAAGGTGGCGAACCTGTTGTTATCACTAACGCGGAAGGTGCAAGAACTACTCCATCTGTAGTCGGTTTTCAAAAAGATGGCGAAAGGCTTGTAGGTCAAGTGGCAAAAAGACAAGCGGTTGCAAATAGCGATAGAACGGTTATTTCTATTAAAAGGCATATGGGTAGTGACTATAAGCTCACTATTGACGATAAAAAGTATTCCCCACAAGAAATTTCCGCTATGATTTTATCAAAACTTAAAAAAGATGCGGAATCTTACCTTGGCGAAACTGTAAAAGATGCGGTTATTACTTGCCCAGCTTACTTTAACGACGCACAACGTCAAGCAACTAAAGACGCGGGCAAAATTGCTGGCTTAAACGTTCTTCGTGTAATTAACGAACCAACTGCCGCAGCACTTGCTTACGGCCTTGATAAAGACACAACTTCACACAAGGTTATTATTTACGACCTTGGCGGTGGTACGTTTGACGTTTCTATTTTAGATATTGGCGACGGCGTATTTGAAGTTTTAGCAACTAACGGTAACTGCTTCTTAGGTGGTGACGACTTTGATAAAAAGTTAATGGATTACTTAGTTGACGAGTTTAAGAAGAAAGAAGGCATTGACCTTTCTAAAGATAAAATGGCAATGCAAAGAC
>JAZUAT010000012.1:0-157444 GCA_045638105.1 Christensenellaceae bacterium | reverse complement strand
GCGAAAGCAGTTATATAACCATTGCGGTGACGATAGCGTTGAGGTCCCACCTGTTCTCATTCCGAACACAGAAGTTAAGCTCAATTGCGCTAAAAGTACTTGGCTGGACACGGCCTGGGAGGATAGGGAGTTGCCGCATTTCATTATTCCTCGTTAGCTCAGCGGTAGAGCAATCGGCTGTTAACCGATGGGTCGCAAGTTCAAATCTTGCACGGGGAGCCAAAAAATACCAAGTCAAGTGACTTGGTATTTTTTAGTTTGTGTCCAACGGTCACAACTTCATTTAACCGCAAGGTTAACACAGTTTTGAGCAATAGCAAAAACTTAGAATATAACTCATAAGCCACAAAATGAAGTTATGCTCTATTATATAAACGATGTGAACAAAAGCCCAACAACGCTTAGCCATACGCACAAACTTTATTGACAATAATGCGTGGTTTTAGTATAATTAAAAATATATCATAAAAAGCATTAAAAAAGGGGTTGTTATGAAGCTTATTACTCATAGGGGCGGAATCGTAGCAATAAAGGCTTAATAAAGTATATAAAATATGTGATTTGTAAAAAAATACAAAATAAAATACTTATATTCCAATTGTTTTGCATAAATATTGTAGTATATCTCACGTTTCAATGTTGACATGTAAAATAAAGTGTGCTATAATTAGTTAAAATGTGATTGGGAAAAGGCATAAGGAGATAACATGAGTTACATATCTAAAAGAATTCTTACAAAAGATGAACTTATAATGATTAAACCTGAAAAAAACCCTATATTTTTAGTTCTTAAGTGGGTGTGGGGTATTTTAGGATGCTGGCTTTTATTTATTCCAACAATTCAAGCAATTAAAGCAACGATAAAATTTTGCACTACTGAATATTTAGTTACTAATAAGCGCGCTTTGGAAAAGTATGGCTGGGTTGCTACTCAAACAGATGATATTATGCTTAATAAAGTGGAAAACGTTACGGTAACGTACTCTTTTTGGGGAAGAATTTTTAATTACGGAAACATTTGCATACAAGGTGCAAATCAAAACAACGTAAATTTCAATTGCGTAATGGACGCTGAATGGACAAAAAGGCAAATTAGTTCACTTTTATAATTGTGTTTTAAAGGCTTGCGTAGGCAAGCCTTTTTTATTATAGTTTTTAGCAAGAACTACTAACCGTTTAATCTGTCGGTTAAAAATTTCACGCATGATTTTAAAAAGTAAGAATTTTAGTATACCCCCCTATTGACAAATATACCCCTATAGGGTATAGTATAAATACGGAGGGTTAATTATGGAAAACAATTGTTGCTTAAAAAAAACCAAAAGGACTGAAGAAGATAAAAAGCAGATTATAGCAAGGCTTAATAGAATTAAAGGTCAAATAAGCGGTATAACTAAAATGGTTGAAAACGACGCGTATTGTAATGACGTTTTAATTCAACTATCTGCCGTTAAAAATTCTATAAAAAGCTTGTCTTCCGTCATATTAGAAAACCACTTGTACACTTGTGTTGCAAGAGATTTAGAGAATGGTGAATTAGACACAATGGATGAAATAGTTAGCCTATTTAAAAGGTTTAATTAATAATAGGAGGATAAAAATATGGACAAAATTGTACTTTGTGAAAAATGTGGAGCTATGGTTAAAGTTTTGGTTGACTGCACTTGCGTTAACTGCGGAATTAAGTGCTGTGGCGAAACCATGAAGGAAATTTCTAAAGAAGAAGCAGATAAAATTTTAGCAGATAAAAAGTAATCTAGGCAAAGAATTGCTTATATAAGTAAACGATTAAAAAACTAGTGTTTAAAAATGCAACCAATGTTTTGGTTGCATTTTGTTTTTTGTTAAAGTTTATGTAGTTTTATGGGTAGTATGATGAAACTTAAAGAGTAGTTTAAAATATTTTTTTACTTTTTATGCAAAAGATGTAGAAATTGAAAATAGGGGTAAAAACATTAAAATTATGCAAAAAAACCCTCAAAAAAGCCCATTTTTTGCATATTTTATTAAAATTTGGGGGTTGACAATAAGTAAATATGTTTGTATAATATTATATATTATACAATTAAAATGGGGATATTATATGTAAAATTTTACATATAATTTTTGACATAAAATATTGGAGATAAGCAAAATGAAAAAAGCGTTGGTTGTGGCGTCTGTTGCGTCTATGATTGACCAATTTAATATGCCTAATCTTATATTGCTTAAAGAGATGGGTTATGAAATTGATGTTGCAACGAATTTTGAACAAAGTGGGTCTATAACAAGTGAGCGTGCTAATTCTTTAAAATCTCGTTTAAACGAACTTGGAATACGTGCCGTAAACGTGCCTATTCCCCGCAACATTTTTGCGTTTCACAATATTTTAAAATCACTAAAACTATTAAAAGCAATGCTTAATAGCAATAAATATGATTTAATGCATTGCCACTCTCCAATTGGGGGAGCAATAGCAAGGCTTGCTGCAAAAAAATCAAGAAAGAAAAACGGAACAAAAGTTATATACACAGCACACGGGTTTCACTTTTATAAAGGGGCTCCTATAAAAAATTGGATATTATTCTATACTATTGAGAAATATTGCTCTAAATTTACAGACGTTTTAATTACCATTAATAAAGAAGATTATGCTTTGGCAAGTGCAAAAATGAACGCCAACCAAGTCAAATACTTTCCTGGCGTAGGTATTGATGTTGACAAATTTTCAAAAAACGAGAGTGAGGATTTAGTAAGAAGTTCAAAGCGTTGTAAACTTGGTATAGGTAGTGACGATATTGTATTGCTTTCCGTTGGGGAGTTAAATAAAAATAAAAATCACGCTGTCATAATTGATGCTATTTTCAAATTAAGAAACCCTAAAATTAAATATTTAATTGTTGGTAAGGGAGCGCTTAAAAAAGCATTAGAAGAAAAAATCTTGGAGAGAAATTTGCAAAATCAAGTTTTTTTACTTGGGTATAGAACGGACGTTGCAGACCTATATAAGAGTGCGGATTTGTTTGTTTTTCCGTCTTATAGAGAGGGTTTGTCTGTTTCTATTATGGAAGCAATGGGAAGTGGGCTTGCATGTGTGGTTTCAAGCATACGTGGAAATACGGATTTGATTGACGATAAGAAGGGCGGATTATTATGTGCGCCAAACGACGTAAACGCATTTGAAATTGCAATTAAAAAATTGATAGAAAACAAAGATATGAGGTTTAAGTTTGGAAAGTATAACGAACAAAAAATTAAAAACTTTTCAGTGGCAACCGTTATGGAAAAAACAAGAGAAATATATTAAATTTAAAGGTTAAAAATGACTAAAAACATTTTGCATATTTTAAATACAAATTCATATTCTGGTGCGGAAAACGTTGCCATAACAATTATTAACCACTTTAAAAAAAGTAATAGTGATTATAGATTGGTTTACGTTTCATTAGATGGTCCTATTAGAAGCGTGTTAAAAAACAATGGCATTGAATTTGAGCCTATTAGAAAAGTGTGTATAAAAGAAATAAGGCGAGTAGTAAAAAAATATAAACCAGCGGCTATTCACGCGCACGATTTTACTGCAAGTATAGTAAGCGCATTTTCAACTTTTAAAACCCCCGTAATTTCGCACGTGCATAATAATTCTCCGTGGATTAAAAAATTGGGCCTATATTCCATAGTGTATGGAATTAGTTGTATTAGGTATAAAAAAATATTGGGAGTGTCTCCAGCTGTATTTGACGAATACGTTTTTGGTAAATGTTTTAAAAATAAAGAGTTGGTAATGGCTAATCCAATAGATTTAGAAAAAATTCGCCTTGCGGCAAAAACTGCGACAATTAACGATGGATACGACGTTGTGTTTTTAGGTAGGCTAGTAGAGCCAAAAAATCCGCTCTTATTTTTAGATATAATAAGGGAACTTTCTAAAATTCAAGAAATTAGCGCCTGTATGATAGGAGACGGGGAACTTCGTAGTGAAGTTGAGAAAAAAATTAGCGAATATAATTTAGAAGATAAAATTACACTTGTTGGCTTTATAGAAAATCCTCACGGAATTTTAAACAAATCAAAGATTTTATGTTTGCCGTCCAAATGGGAAGGTTTTGGTTTAGTGGCGGTAGAGGCTTTATCGCTTGGTAAGCCTGTTGTAGCATCTCCTGTTGGAGGTATTCTTACCATTATAAAGGGAAGTGAGGGGTGTTTGTGTAATACCAAGCAAGAGTTTGTGGAAGCACTTAAAAACTTATTGCAAAATAAGCAAGCGTACGAGCTTGCATCAACTAAGGCGTTTGAACGTGCCAATGAAATGGATAACGTAAAAACCTATATAGAAACTTTAGAAGGCGTTTATAACGAGGAGTAAAATGGGCTTTTGGGTAGTGATATTCCTTATTTGCGTGGTAAATTTGCTTACTGAATATATTATGGTAAGAGACACTCAAATAGGACAATTTAATAATGTAAAATCAAGTAAAAGTCAAAAGACGTTAAACTTGATTCTTATTGCTATTCTTGCAATTGTTGCAGGGCTTAGAAACGTTGGTGGGACTGACTTTAATGTTTATAGAAAAGTTTTTGAAGGAGCCCCTTCGTTAAGTGCTTTTTTTGAAGATTATGATGTGTTAGATGATAAGTATCAAACTTATGGTGTTGAAAGATTATATTTATTTTCAAACACATTTTTAAAAAGTTTAGGATTTTCGTATTACGGGTTTATTTTCATACACTCGCTATTTATAATTTTTGTAACATATTTTGCGTTGAGGAAATATACAAGTGAATTCACTATTGTAATTTTTGTATTTTTATATAAATTTTACTTTTACAATGTGTTTATTAGTTTAAGGCAACCTATTACAATAGCGTTATTTTTTATAATGTTGCGCTTTATGGAAAAGCATAAATGGAAGCAGTATTTTTTAATGTGCATAGTGTGCTTTATGTTTCATAGTGCGGCACTTGTATTATTCCCAGTTTATTTCTTGAACAGGTTAAAATTAAGCAAAAGGCTAGTTGTTATTTTAAATTTTATCTTTATTCCAACGCTTATATTGTCAGAATTGAACGTTCCAGTATTAAAGTTGCTGGACCCTATTTTAGAGTGGGATATTTTTTCAACTGATGAAGCGTTTAATAAGGCTGATACTTTAATAAATGGGATATCGTCAAATTCTATAAATTGGCTACATACTGCCGAATATTTTTTATTTATGGCTCTTATAATAATGTTTTTTGATGAAATAATTAAGGTTCATCCAGATGCAGAAACTATGATTAAATTGTTTTTGTGTTTATTGCCTATTTTTACATTATTTAGGAATTATGAAATTTTAACGAGAATTAAAGACTATTTTACATTGTCTTATGGGTTTATTATTTCATATTTTTGCATGATTAGGAATGGTCGTATGAGAGAGTTAATCTACCTTGTATTAGTTGCGTGGTGTGGGCTTGGATTTTTTAGATTTATTAGCTTGTTTGACGGAGGCGCTATGCTAAGCTATATGCCAAATATATTTTTAGGAAGGAGTTTTTTTAACTAATGATTCGTATTTTACATGTTTATCCGCAGTTGAGAAGTGCGGGCACGGAAATGGTTATTATGAACCTGTATCGCAATATAGATAGAGAAAAAGTTCAGTTTGATTTTTGCGTGCAAAAGGAAGGCGAAACTGACGAAACCATTTTAAAAATGGGTGGTAAAGTTCATTATATTCCTTATACTAAAAATTACGAAAAAGATATGACGGATTTTTTAAAAAGTCACCCAGAATATCAAATTGTTCATACTCACACTCATAAGGAAATGGGAATAGTCTTAAAATGTGCAAAAAAGGCAGGTGTCAAATGTCGTATAGCGCACTCACATAATTCACGCCCAGATTTACCTAAAATTATAAAACTCTATAAAATGTGGACAAGTAGGCTTATTGAATCTTGCGCAACGCATTTTTTGGCTTGTTCAAAAGATGCTGCTGAGTGGCTATATCCTACTAAATGCAAAAAGTCAAAAGTTTGGAATAACGCTATTGATTTAGATGCGTTTAGGTTTGATGAAAAAGTAAGAAGTGAATATCGTGAACTTTTTAATATTCCTAAAAACGCAAACGTTATTGCACACATTGGTCGTTTTGCCGAACAAAAAAACCATGCCCAAATGATAGAGTGGCTTAACGAAATAACTACAAGCGATAAAAACGTTTACGCGCTTCTCGTTGGCGAAGGGCCTCTTTTTGATGAAATTAAAGCAAAGGCAAAAAGCGACCGCATACGCTTGTTAGGATTAAGAAAAGACGTGCCTCAAATTCTCTGTGCATCTGACGTCTTTTTATTCCCTTCTTTATATGAAGGCTTAGGAATCGTTGCGGTTGAAGCGCAAGCAAGCGGGCTTAATTGTATTGCGTCAACGGGCGTTCCTACCGCTGCGGATATAGGGCTTAATTTGTTTGAAAGGCACGCTTTAATGGAAGATAAAAGCGTTTGGATAAATAGCATTTATTCAGCGTTTAGTAAAAAAGATTTAGAAAAAAGAAAAGAAATTTCTAATAAGGCGTTTGAAACGGAATACAATATTAAGCAAGTTGCCAAGGAAGCACAAAAATTTTATTTGGAAAACGCATAAGGGGAAGTTTATGTTTTTAACTATATTTACTCCAACTTACAATAGAGCGCACACATTAAAAAAAGTTTATGATTCTTTATGCGCTCAAACCGAAAGGGATTTTGAATGGCTCGTTTATGACGACGGCTCTATTGATAATACCAAAGAACTTTTAGAAGAGTGGTCAAAAGAAAATAAATTGCCGTCTATGAGATATATTTGCCAAAAAAACGTTGGCAAAACGACAACGCATAATCGTGCGGCGATAGAAGCAAAAGGTGAGTTATTCGTTTGTTTAGACTCTGATGATTATTTTAGAGAAGATGCCGTTGAAATTTTAAAAAGAAGTTGGGAAAGCGGTGATAAAAGCGCCATAGGCATACTTGCTTACAAGGTTTTATCAACCGGCGAAGTAAACACCCAAATTAAAAATAAAGAAGTTAAAAAAACAACGCTAAAAGATGGTTACGATAAATATGGTTTAACCGGAGACACTGCTTTAATATTTAAAACCGAAATTTTAAGAAAGCACGAATTCCCGTCTTTCCCTGGTGAAAAATTTATTCCCGAAGCGTATTTATATGATAGGCTTGACCAAGAAGGCCCTTACCAAATAGTTAGAGAAGGTATTTACGTTTGCGAATATCTTGCAGACGGTTACACCGCAAATATGAAAAAAACGCTATACACTAACTATCAAGGTTATTTTGCTTACATTGAACAACGTTTAAGAATAGATAAAGGAATTAAATTAAAATATTTAGATTCTATACGCTATATTGCAATGGCTATTGCGCGCCACAAAAAGCACAAAATAAGCACGGCAGTATATCCGTTTTTGGCTTTTCTTGCTTTCTTTCCAGGCTGGCTACTTTATAGAAAAGATTTTAGGAGATTTCAAAAAAATGCCCAAGGTTAGTATTATAATTCCCGTTTATAATGCCGAAAATTATTTGGAAGAAACGCTAAACAGCGTGTTAAACCAAACTTATAACGACTTTGAAGTTATTGCTTTAAACGACGGGTCTAAAGACAATTCTCTTTCAATACTAAATGAGTATGCAAGTAAAGATAATCGCTTTATTGTTATTGATAAACCTAATAGTGGTGTTAGCGACACGCGTAATTTAGGCATTTTAAAGGCAAGTGGCGAATATATTGCTTGCTTAGATGCAGACGATTTGTACTCGCCAAATTTTTTATCTGTTATGCTTGGCGCTATTGAAAGTAGTGGGGCGGAAGTTGCCGTATGTAAGTACGAGTCTTTTAGGGGAAGTCCAAGTGCTATATATAGTTCCGTTCAAAACGCAAACGAAAGGCAAACGAGCGTTCAAGAGTTACTTGATAACGGCTTGATTACGTCTATGGCGGTAAAAATTTTTAGGCGTGATTTAATTTTAAAGTACGATATTAAAATAGATACGAATATGGCGTTTGGTGAAGACGTTTTCTTTTGTTGGAAAGCGTGTTTAGTAAGCAATAAAATTTGTTTAGTGGATAAAGTTTTATATGGTTACCGTATGACCGGCACGAGCGCTACGAGCAAGTATCACGATAAACTATATGAAAAGTATAAGTTTGCTTTTGACGATTTAAAGAATTTTTGTATTGAAAACAATTTAGAACAAGAGCAAAACTTTAAACAAATAAACGAGTTTTTTACAAAAAGGCTACCCGCGCTTTCTATGATGTGCGCAAGGTCTAAAATGAAACTCAAACAAAAAAAACAATACGTTTTAAAAATTTTACAAGATAAAGATATAAAAGGCGTATTAGAAAACGATTTTGAAAGTTTAGTTAAAAACGCGCCTAAAAAAACTTACGACTTATATAAAAATGCAAAAAATCAAAACGCTACGGGAGTGTTGCGCTTTGGCGAAAGATTGAATTTTCGCATAGTTATTGCAAATTTAAAGAGCAAGATAAGGGGGAAGTAATTTGATAAAAAGTAAGCAAGATTTGCTTTATTATTTAGAAGCCGATAGAATTGCTTTGGGCGTAAACGGCAAAAAACCACATTTAATTTCGCGCTATGAAAGCGATATTATTTGGAAGTTTTTGCGCACGCTAAGGTTTACGGAATACTACCACAACTGTAAGCAAAAAGGTTTTAATAAAATTATTTACAAGTTATGGCAATATAGGCTTTTTAAAATGCAAGTTAAAACGGGCTTCGGCGTGCCTATAAACGTGTTTGGCCCAGGGTTTTCTATTAGCCATTTAGGCCCTATCGTTATAAACGGCTTTGCGAAAGTTGGTAAAAATTGTAGGCTTCATCCGTTTACGTGTATCGGTATTGACGGTAGAAGTAACGGCGTTGCTACTATTGGCGATAACGTTTATATTAGCACGGGTGCAAAAATAATAGGCGAAATTCAAATAGCAAACAACGTAACTATTGCGGCAAACGCGGTAGTTGTAAAAACAATTTTAGAAGAAAACACTACGTGGGGTGGTGTTCCAGCAAAAAAAATATCTAACGAAGGTAGTCCGTTTCCTATGGAAAGGCGAGGCGCGGATATAGCAAAAAAAAGGGGAAAGTAATATGAAAAAAATAATGCTTTATCAGCACGGTGGAAGTTTCAACCACGGTTGCGAGGCTTTGGCTACAACCATTTCAAAGGAAATAAAAAGAGTAAATCCTAAAAGTGAAGTGTATTTATGTTCTCATCATCCAGAGCAAGACGAGATGTATAACATAAAATCAATAGACAAAGTGTTAGAGTCTAAAAGGTGGCTTCGTCGATTTACGCTTCCTTGGTTTATGTATCAAATAAACAAGCGTTTTTTCAAATCTAAAAAGTTGCAAGAAAAGTTTGAAATAGAAAAAGACACTTTAAAATATGCAAAAGAAATGGATTGTTGCATTGCAATCGGTGGCGACAATTACTGTTATAATAAAGGGAAACTTTACTGGGCAACTGAGCGCATTATGAAAAGAGAAGGTAAAAAGTTAATGCTTTGGGGTTGTTCTGTTGAGCCTGATGAACTCCCAGGAGAACTTAAAGAGCATTTAAAAGTGTTTGACCTTATTACCGTGCGCGACTCTATTAGTTACGAAGCATTTATAAAAAACGGTTTTGAAAATAAAGTTAAATTTGTTGCCGACCCCGCGTTTTTACTTGAAAAAGCAAAAGTTGAATTTCCTAAAAACTGGAAAGAAGGGCAAATGGTTGGCATAAATTTAAGCCCAATTATTTTAAATTACACAAAAAATAGAGAACAAGTAGTAAACTCAATTTACGCATTAGTTGATTATATTTTACAAACTTCTGAAATGAACGTTGTGTTCGTTCCGCACGTGCGCCTTCCTTATACTGACGATATGGATACTTTGCGCCCTATATACGAAAAGTATAAAGATACAAACCGCGTAATATTGCTTGACGATATAAATTTAAATTGCAGTCAATTAAAAGGTTATATTTCGGCTTGTCGTTTCTTTATAGGTGCAAGAACACACTCAATAATTGCAGCATACTCAACAGAAGTTCCATCACTTGCCCTTGGCTATTCGGTAAAGGCAAAAGGTATTGCAAAAGATATTTTCGGTACGGACGAGCATCTGGTTTTACCCGTTCAAACGTTTAACAACCCAGACGCTACTGTAAACGGCTTTAAATATCTACTTGACAATGAAGAGAATTTAAGAAAAACGCTAAAAGAAGTTATGCCAAACTATATAGAAAAGGCGAAATTTTCCGCCGAAGCGTTTAAAGAATTTATGAAATAAGGTTTAGAAATGGAAAAAGATTTGGTAAGTATTATTATACCCGTATATAACGTTGCAAGTTACGTAGAAAGGTGTGTAACAAGTTTGTTAAAGCAAACTTATAAAAATATTGAAATTATTTTAATAAATGACGGTAGCACTGATAATTCCAGTGAAGTTTGTAACAATTTTATTAAAACGCATAATGGAAAAGGCTTGCATCTAATTGAGCAAGAAAACAGTGGCGTGTCGTCTGCGCGAAATGCTGGTTTAAATAAGGCAAACGGCGAATACGTTATGTTTGTAGATGCTGACGATTGGGTTGATGAAACTTACGTTGAAAAACTTTATACTGCCATAAAAGATAACGATGCTGATTTTGCTTATTGTGGTTTTATTGAATGGCATAGCGAAGAAAAACAAATTAAATTTACTAAGGCAAATGCTTTATATTCTTTGATAGAGTACTATAAGCAATTTAAAATGAATAGGCCTCAACTTTGGTGTGGCCTATATAAAAAAGATATTATTTTAACAAACAAAATAATGTTTGACGTATTGTTACGAAGAATGGAAGACGGGTGTTTTGTAGCAGAATATCTTTCTTGTTGCAGTAAAATAGTTTCAATTAGCGAAACCTTGTATTATTACTTTCAAAGGGGTGGCTCCGCAATAAATTCTTATCGCCCGCAAACATTAGTTGGCGCAGAGCGAGATATGTATATTTTAGATAAACTTTACGCATCTTTTTGCAATTCTACCGTAGATGAAAAAATTTACAAAGAGTTTTTTTATAGAAAATGGGCGGAGTTTATGATGCTTGAAGCAATAAGTTATACAAATTCTAAACACCCAATAAAATTCACAAAAGAAAAAATAAAAATTTTAAAAGAAGTTATTGTCAAAACAAAAATAAAAGAAAAATTGGCCCTAATAGACTGTACTAAATTATCGTTTAAATATAAACTTTTTGTTAAGTGGGTAAAAAATGAAAACGTAAGGGCAATTCTTACTTATGGCAAAATATATAATAAATTAAGACAAGTAAAACGCAAATTGCGAGGATAAAATGTTAGAAATTAAAAGAGTGGAAGATTGTTGTGGTTGTAACGCTTGTTATAACGCCTGTCCTAAAAATTTAATAGAAATGAGGATGAACGAACATGGCTTTGCATACCCCGTTATAAACGAAAGTTTATGTACTAAATGCGGGCGTTGCGTTGCGGTTTGTCCTTTAAAAAATAAGAGTAAAGATAGTACCCCTTTGCGCGTTATAGGAGCAAAAAACAAGTGTGAAGACGTTAGAAAAACGAGTTCTTCGGGCGGAACGTTTTTTGAACTTGCTAAACGTGTAGTTTCAAAAGGCGGTATAGTTTACGGTTGTGCGCTAAATGAAGATATGGTAGCGTATCACGTTAGCGCGGAAGACGAAGAAGGGCTTAAAAAGTTTAAAAGCTCAAAGTACGTTCAAAGCGATATAGGCGATATTTACAAGCAAGTAAAAGCAAACCTTAATAATGGTAGAGAAGTGCTATTTTCTGGCACGCCTTGTCAAGTAGCGGGTTTAAAAAACTATTTAGGTAAAGAATATAACAATTTATTTTTAATTGACCTTTTATGCCACGGCGTTCCGTCGCCTAAACTTTTTAAAGACTATTTAGAAATGCTTTCTAAAAAGTATAAGGGCAAGCCGATTTCCGTTAATTTTAGGCAAAAGCAAAAAGGTTGGAAAAGGCTTTATATAGAAATTTTGTTCGACAACGGCAAACGCTATTACGAATTTAACGGTTACGACCGTTATATGGCGCTTTTTTTACATAATATATCACTACGCCCAGCGTGTTACGAGTGCAAATTTGCTTGCGTAGAAAGGCAAGGCGATATAACGCTTGGCGATTTTTGGGGCATTGGCAAAAAATATCCGGAACTTGACGACGATAAGGGTATTTCTTTAATACTACTCAACACTAAAAAAGGCGAAGAGGCGTTTGGCGAGATAGAGCAAAACTTTAACATTTTTGATAGCGATATAGAAACTGCAAAAGCAGGGCAATTAACGCTAACAAGGCCGTCAAAGAAAAATGCCAAACACGAAGAGTTCTATGAAATTTATGCTAAAAACGGAGTAAAGACAGCAACCGAAACATACGTTAAAGTTCCAAACGCTTTGAAAAGGGCGTACTATTTCGTAATGCGCTGGGGAATAGACTTGTTGCGCAAAATTTTAAAGAAAGGTTATTGATAAAAATTTAAAATCAAGTAGATAAATGATAAAGCGTTTGCGGATAGACAAATCCGCTTAACAAAAAATAAAAATATAAAAGGATGATTTATGATAAGCATTATAGTTCCCGTATATAAAGTAGAAAAATATTTGAAAAAATGCATAGAAAGTATATTGGCTCAAACCTATAAAGATTTTGAACTTATTTTGGTTGACGACGGTTCGCCCGATAATAGCGGTGCTATTTGTGACGAGTATGCTAAAAAAGATAGCCGTATAAAAGTTATACACAAACAAAACGGTGGTGTATCTTCGGCAAGAAATGCTGGTATAGAAATTGCAAAAGGTGAATTTATAAACTTTGTAGATAGCGACGATACAATTCCTTGTGACAGTTTAGAGAATTTAATAAAGTTGCAAAAAGAAAACGATGCTGACCTAACCTGTTGCACTGGCGAGGTGTATGTTAACGGAGAATTTTCCAGTAAAATTGATATTATTGAAAACTTTATTGATTTTGAAAAACTCAAATCGAACGAAAGTAAAATGTTTTTATCGGGAGTGTTTTTTGGCCCATATATGAAATTGTTTAAAACGAGCATTTTAAAAGAAAGCAAGCTACTTTTTGATACTGATGTTCATGTGGGAGAGGATACCATTTTTGTTTTTGAATATTTATTAAATAGTAAAAAGGTGCATTGTGGTAGGAATGTGGTTTATTACTATTTAATGAATGACCAAGGGCTTATGTCAAGGCCTTTCTCAAATTTTGACGAATATAGAATTAAAGCGGCTAATAAGCAAATAGAATTTTTTAACAGTTTGAAATTAGACGATGCAACAAAATATAATCTTATTACTTACTGCGTGATACGCTATTTGTTTTATGTTATAGAACATTATTTGGAGCACTTTAGCTATGAAAAAGCTTTGGAAGTTTCAAGGAATTTTTATAATATTTTTAAAGATTATTTTATTAATAAATGCCAAGGCGTTGAGCTTTTTTTAATCAAACGAAACAAGTTTTGGTTTAAGCATTATAAAATTTTAACTCAAAAAAACGGCATAAATAAGTATTGCAAATATCAATTAAAGCAAAAAAAGATTAAAGATTTTAAAAAAAATCTAAAAAAAATAAAGTTTGTGCAAGCTTTTTATAGTTTGTTAAAAAGACGTAAAAAGTAACTAAAAGGATTTTATATGGTTAGTGTAATAGTTCCCGTATATAAAGTAGAAAAATATTTGGAAAAATGCATAGAAAGTATATTGGCTCAAACCTATAAAGATTTTGAACTTATTTTGGTTGACGACGGTTCGCCCGATAATAGCGGTGCTATTTGTGACGAGTATGCTAAAAAAGATAGCCGTATAAAAGTTATACATAAAGAAAACGGTGGGGCTTCTTCTGCAAGAAACACGGGAATTGAAGTTGCGCAAGGCGAATTTATAAATTTTATAGATAGCGATGATATTATTCCTGTTGATAGTTTGGCGAAATTAATAAATTTGCAAAAAAAGAATAATGCAGACCTAGTTTGTTGTGGCTATGAATTACAACATTTAAATAATAAAATAGAAAAGTTTGTTTTTTTTGATAAGTTTGTAAATTTTTGTGCTATGGACAACGATGATTGTAATATTTTTTTGTCACCTCTTTTTCATGGTCCTTGTTTTAAATTGTTCAGAAATAATATTTTGAAAGAGAATAGTGTTGTGTTTGACGAGACGGTTTTTTATGGTGAAGATACCATCTTTGTTTACGAGTATTTGTCAAAATGTAATAGTGTACAATGTGGAAATGAAGTTGTATATAATTATTTAAAAAATGACCAGAGTACAACTAATAGGGGCCATAAAAATATTGGGGAATATATGACGAAATGCGCCAGAGTACAAATTGATTTTTTTGATAAATTAAATGTCTCTAGTATTCAATTAGCGTATTGCAAAACGTGCGTGATACTAGTATCTTTAGCGATACTTGCCGACCAATTAAATACTTTTTACTCAACTAAAAAAATGCGAGAAGACGTGAAAAAGTTTTATAACAATTTTGCCGAATATTTTGTATGTCAAAATAAAGAAGTTGAAATATTTTTAGAGAGTTTAGGAAGAAAAAAAACTATAAGAACATATAAAATGTTGTCTTCAAAATGCGGTTTAAAAAAATATTTAACTTATAAAACAATACAAGGCAAAATTATTAAATTCAAAGCAAAACTTAAAAAGAAAAATAGTTAAAATCTTAAACAATTTATAAAACGTTATTGCAGGTGTTAAAAAGGTTATTTATGAAAATAGGAATTGTAACTCATTTTAATAACAGTACGAATTACGGTGGCGTTTTGCAAGCGTATGCCTTAACTAAAAAAATAAACGACATGGGCTACGATGCAGAGCAAATTGCATATAAAGCAGGATGCGTAAATCTTAACGCGCCTAAAAATAAGAGTTTCTTGCAAAAATTAACCGTAAAACGAGTTTTAGGTGCTATTAAAAGAAGAGTAAAAAAATTCATATTTAAAAAACGTATAAAAAACGAGCAATTAGCAGTACAAGAAAAGCGAGATTGCTTTAAAAAATGGACTGATAAAAACGTTAAAAGTTCAAATGTTATTTATAATCAAAGAGATATAGCGGAGTGCAATAATTTATACGACGGCTTTATTACGGGTAGCGATCAAGTTTGGAATTATACTTGGTATGATAAAAACTATTTTTTAGACTTTGCAAGCAATTCTAAAATTAAACTTTCGTATGCGGCGAGTTTAGGGCATAATGAAATTCCTAACGATATAAAGGAAGTTTATAAAAGCCATTTAAAATATTTTAACGCCGTTTCCGTTAGAGAACAAAATATGGTTGAGTTATTTACCCCTATTTCGCCCGTAAACGTTGAGTGGGTTGTTGACCCCGTATTTTTACTTAACAAAGAAGAGTGGGATAAGGCGGTATCTAATACCGTAAACGTAAACGAAAAGCACGTTTTTTGTTACTTTTTTGGCGAAAACAAAAAAGAGCGTGAAATAGCAAAAGCGTACGCTTCAAAAAAAGGTTTAAAAGTAGTAACGCCACAAAGCATTTTACCGGGGTATTATCTTGACGAAAGTTTTGCAGATATTAAATTAAAAAACGTAAACCCTGGTGAATTTTTATACTTAATTAAAAATGCAGAATGCGTTTTTACCGACAGTTTTCACGCAACGGCGTTTAGTTTAATTTTTCAAAAGCAATTTTTTGTATTTAACCGTTATAGTAACGGTGGTATGAGCGATAGAATTACAAGCGTTACAAATTTATTTAATGTAAGCGAGCGTTTTTGCGCGGGCAAAAACGAGAATTTAGAGTACGTAAACTCTTTAAAAGATATTGATTATAGCGTTAATAAGGAAGAGTTTATAAAATTAAAAGAAAAATCAATCCAATTTTTAAGGGACAATCTTGGAGAATAAAATGGCAAGTAAAGGGCAAGTAAAAGCCGGAATAATACTTTCGTACGGGCAAATATTTTTAAATATCGTTATAAGTTTGGTGTATACGCCTATTATGATACGCTTGCTTGGGAAAAGCGAGTATGGGCTTTATAATACGGTAGGGTCAACAATATCAATGCTTAGCGTTTTAAATTTAGGTTTTAACGCAAGTTACATTAGGTATTATTCTAAATATAAAAAGAACGGCGATACCGAATCTATATTTAAATTAAACGGCTTATTTTTTACCATATTTTCAGTTATAGGAGTAATAGTGCTTTTATGCGGGCTATTTTTAACTTTTAATTTAAATTTAGTTTTTGATAAAGGCTTAACTCAAAAAGAATATGAAACAGCAAAAGTTTTAATGTTTATTTTAACTGTAAACCTTGCGCTTTCATTTCCTATGAGTGTTTTTAGAAGCATTGTTTCTGCTCATGAAAAGTTTATATTCTTAAAAATATTAGGAATGTTTTCTACTGTAATAGGACCACTTGTAAAACTGCCGTTACTTCTTTTAGGGTACAAGTCTATCGTTTTGGTTTTTTCGGGGTTTCTTATAACAGTTTTTGTAGACGTTATATTTTTATATTACGTTTTTATAAAACTTAAAAACAAGTTTATTTTTAAAAATTTTGAAAAAAGCTTATTTAAAAGTTTATTTGCATATACGGGCTTTATTGCGATAAACTTAATTATTGACCAAATAAATTCTAACGTAGATAAATTTTTGCTTGGTAGATTAGTGGGTACGGCGGCGGTTGCCGTATATTCTGCAGGTTATGCATTATATTCTTATTATATGCTATTTTCAACTTCAATAACGGGTGTTTTTACTCCAAGAATACATAGAATTATAAATGAAAGTAACGCTACGCAGATAAAAGAAAGATTAACTGATTTATTTGTAAAAGTTGGCAGGCTTCAATTTTTACTACTTGGTTTGCTTTTTACGGGAATTATATTCTTTGGAAAGCCTTTCATATTTTATTGGGCGGGCGAGGGTTATGACGATGCGTATTTCGTAGCCGTTATACTCGTGTTATCTTCAACAATACCGTTTATTCAAAATATTGGCATAGAAGTTCAACGCGCTTTAAATAAGCACCAATTTCGTTCGATAGTGTATTTATTTATGGCAATATTAAACGTTGTGGCTTCAATCTTTTTAATAAAGTTATATGGCGCTGTTGGTGCAGTTATAGGAACGGCAATTTCGCTAATTTTAGCAAACGGCGTAATAATGAATATTTATTATCATAAAAAATGCAATATAGATATTCTAAAATTTTGGAAAGAAATTTTAAAAATTTTACTTGTAATGATTATTCCTATTGCTTGCGGAGTGGCAATAAACTTATTTATAAATTTATATTCTATATTTAATTTAATTTTATTCATACTTATTTATGCCGTAATATATTGCGCGTCTATGTGGTTACTCGGTATGAATTCTTATGAAAAAGATTTAATAAGAAAGCCGTTATCAAAAATTTTTAAACGTTTTAAAAGAGGATAATATGCGTAAAGAAGAAAAGGCTCTTGCATTGCAAATAGCATTTGGCGTGGCTTTGGGCGAAACTAAAAATATAAATATTTGCAATGAAGAAATCAATTTAAAAAACGTTTACGTGCTACTTAAAAAACACGATTTAGCGCATCTTTTAGCGTGTTATTTACTTAACGTTTCTAATTTTGACAATGCCGAATTAAACAAAGCGCTTTTAAAAGAAATGTCGCTTTCCGCGTACAGATTTAACAATTTAAAAATTGTGAAAAACACTATAAAAGAGTGCTTAAACAAGCAAGGAGTTCCTTTTATTTTGCTTAAAGGCGCGGTTTTAAGAGAATTTTATAATGAGCCTTGGCTAAGAACGAGTAGTGATATAGACCTTTTAGTTAACCATTGCGACCTTGAAAAAGTGAGTAAGGAATTAATTAAAAATTACAACTTTACTCTTGAAGATAAAGCGCCTAATTCCATTTCATTAAGAGCGGAAAACGGCGTTTTATTAGAAGTTCTTACTCAAATGGAAGGCGACAAGCAAGATAAAAGCCTTTTGAATATGTTATGGGATACCGCCATAAAAAAAGTTGGCTATGAATACGCTATGCCAAACGAACTTTTTTATTTTTATCATATTGCACACATGGCAAAACATTTTAAAGGTGGCGGTTGCGGAATAAGAGCGTTTATAGATTTAATTTTAATAAAAAATAATTTAAATTACGATGTTCAAAAAGTAGATAAACTATTAGAAGATTACGACCTTAAAAAATTTGAAACAGTTGTTTCTGCTTTGGCTAATTCTTGGCAAAACGGCATAATGAATAACGAGTATGAAGAAGTAGAAAATTACGTTCTTTACGGCGGAACTTTTGGCACTATGGAGCAACATATTGCAACTAATAGAAATTCTAAAAGTAAATTCAAGTACTTGTTAAAACGTATTTTCATGCCGTATGCGGAACTTAAAAAGAAATATAAAATTTTAGAAAAGCACAAGTGGCTTACTCCTTTTTATGAAGTTGTGCGCTGGTTTTCTTTGCTTAATGCTAAAAGTATAAAGCGTTCAAAAAGAGAGTTGAGAGGTTTAAAAACTTTTGATAAAAACAAGGCGGAAAGCGTAGAAAAACTGCTTTCTAATTTAGGCTTAAATAATTAAAACGTTGGTTTAAATCCAGCGTTTTTTCTTTTATAACGTAAGCAATGGAATTTTAAAAAAATAAACTTATTTAAAAGGCAACGCAAATGATGAGAACCCAAAAGTTTAGACACTTTTAGGAGGTGCATTTCAAAACCGCAATAAAAGATGTGCACATCTTTTATTGTTAAAATTTTTAAAGCACAATACTATTTCGTTTGTAAAAAAATATTTGCTATGCTATAATCTAAAAAGTTAAAATTTTAAAGGATTTAAATTTTATGCCATATTTATATCTTATTTTAGCCGTAATTATGTCTTCTTCATCAAGCATTTTTGGTAAAATTTTCAATAGACAAAATAGCGGAAAAAAAGACGCCAACGTTTTATACAACTTTATTTTAATGATAACTGTATTTTTAGGCTGGGGCGTAACGTGTTTAATTAACTTTTCTTTTGATGCGGGCGTTTTAATATATTCCGCGCTTTTCGGCATTTGTTTCGTTGCAGGCTTTTTGGGCATGATTAACGCTTTAAAGTACGGCCCTGCTATGCTCACAGCATTATTTGTTAGTTTGTCTTGTATTTTAGTAACTATTTGGGGCTTTATTTTTTGGAATTCTAAAATAAACGCTACCGTTATAATAGGCTTAATTTTTGCAATAGTGTGCATTTTTCTTTGTTTGTACACTAAAAATAGCAAAGAAAACAAAGGGGGTAAAATTTCGTTAAAATGGCTTTTTTACGTTATTTTGGCTTTTTTAGGAAACGCAGGCTGTATAATTGTTCAACGCACAGAGCAAATAAATTATAACGGAAAGCACGGCAATATGTTAATGCTATTTGCAACGGGATTTGCAACCATAATATATCTTTTTATCTTTTTAAAAAGCAAAAAAACCGACTTTTTAAGCATTATAAAAACGTCGTGCTACGTGCCTGTTTTAGCAGGTGTTTGCAACGTTTTACTAAATGCGCTCAATATTTTAATGGTGTCAACAACGCTTTCGCCAAACTTAATATATCCGGTAATTGGCACGGGTGGGCTTTCCGTAGTTACGATATTTTCACTATTCGTATTTAAAGAAAAAATGCGTTGGTGGCAATGGATAGGCATATTATTTGGCATTTTGGCAGTAACTTTATTATCACTTTAATTAAATAATCACTTAAAAGAACGATTGCAAAATCGTTCTTTTTTATGTAAAAATATTTTATACGTCTTTACAAAATGCCAATAAAGATGTATAATTTAAATACTTGTTTAATAATTTAAATATTAGAACTACGTAATTTTTTAAATTTAAAAAGCAACCTGTAGTTGCTAAAACTTGCAACACTTAATTAGTTGTTGTATGGCGCAAAATGATATATAATAATATAAAATCAAACTGTTAAGGAGTATATTATGAAACTTATTATTAAAGACAATTATGATTTAGTTAGCGCTTGGGGCGCAGAGCATATTGCAAACGCAATAAACAACCATAAAGAAAATAGACCTTTCGTTTTAGGTTTACCAACGGGCTCATCTCCGCTTGGCGTTTATAAAAACCTTATTGAAATGAACAAAGCGGGCAAAGTTACGTTTAAAAACGTTGTAACTTTTAATATGGACGAATACGTTGGTCTTCCAAGAGAGCACGACCAAAGTTACTGGTACTTTATGCACGATAATTTCTTTAACCACATTGATATTCCAAGAGAAAACATCAATATTTTAGATGGTATGGCCAAAGATTTAGAAGCAGAGTGCAAGCGTTATGAAGAAAAAATTAAATCATACGGCGGAATTGACTTGTTTATGGGCGGTTCTGGTGTTGACGGGCACATTGCGTTTAACGAACCTTTCACGTCCTTAACTTCAAGAACGGGCGTCCGCGCTTTAACGGAAGATACTTTAATTGTAAACTCACGCTTCTTTGGTGGTGACGTTAATAAAGTTCCAAAAACAGCACTTTCCGTTGGCGTTGGCACGGTTTGTGATTCAAAGCAAGTTATGCTTATTATTACAGGCCATAACAAAGCGCGCGCACTTCGTCATTGCGTTGAAGGTGGCGTTGACCACGCTTGGACAATAAGCGCACTTCAAATGCATCAAGACGGTATTGTTATTTGTGACGAGCCTGCTTGTGGCGAATTAAAAGTTGATACTTATAAATACTTTAAAGAAATTTACAAAAACGAAAAATAATATACGTAGGTAATAGTATGTTTGAGTATATAGGCCCAATAGTAGTTGGCATAATTTTAATTATAATAGGCGCTATAAATATGAGTGGCAATATTTCAACGCTACACTCATACCATAGAAACAACGTTAAAGAAGAAGACAAAAAGCCATTTGGTATAGTCGTTGGGCTAGGCGTTGTTATTTGTGGTGCTTCCGTTATTGTAAAGGGCGTTTTAGACCTTATTGAAAACTATGCTAAAATTGAATCACTTAAATCAATTGGCAATATAACTTTAATTATTGGCTTGGTTTTAGGTTTGGGTTTAAGCGTTTACGCTATTATTAAATATAATAAAAGAATTTTTTAAAATAAAGATGGCTGTAAGAAATTTCTTACAGTCTTTTTTGTTTGATAGAGTAAAAATGTGTGATATAATACCCATAATAAATAAAAAACGAACTCTACCCGTAGTAGAAATATTTAAACTCAACCATTGGTATGTAGATTTTTTTAAAAACCGTGTATATAATAGCGGTGAAAGGAGGCGAAAATGAATCAAATTAAAATTGGCAAATTTATAGCCGAAAGAAGAAAACTTGTAAACTTAACGCAATTTCAACTTGCCGAAAAGTTAGGGGTTACTGATAGGGCGGTTTCAAAATGGGAAACGGGCAGGGCACTACCCGACTCGTCAATTATGCTTGACCTTTGTTCGCTCCTTAAAATTAGCGTAAACGATTTGTTAACAGGGGAGGTTGTATCAATGGAAAACTATAATAAAGAAATAGAGAAAAATTTAATAGAAGCAGTAAAGCAAAAACAAGAAGCAGACAAACGCTTGCTTTTTATGGAATTTGCAATAGGAATTCCCGCAATTTTATTATTTTTTGGTTTAACTATGGTTGCGGCGTACGTGCCTATGGAGGCGTGGGCGCGCGTATTAATAATAGTTGGGGCTTTCATATTAATTTTAATCGCGAGTTTTTTTGCTGTAAGAATAGAACAAGTTGCAGGCTACTATCAATGTAAGCATTGTAAACATAAATACGTTCCAACGTATAAACAAGTGGTTTTTGCACCGCACTACGGCAGAACAAGATATATGAAATGCCCTAAATGTAAAAAATTTAGTTATCAAAAAAAAGTTATTAACAACTAATTAAATTTGGCTATAAGCGCGCCCTTATAGCCATTTTTGTTTAGACGCACAAGTAAATGTTTATAGCAATAATACGTATAGTAAAAAATATTCTTCAACTACGAAAAATGGTGCTACAACGTTTACAGCAAAGGCAAACACTGCGTACTATATTAAAATTACGGGCGTTAAAGATTTAGGCTTTAATTTATACAAAACCTAAAAGTTAATAAAAACCAAAAAGAACGGCTAAGCCGTTCTTTTTTATTACGGGCGGATATGGAATCCGCCCCTACGAAAAATTGCTATATATTTACGAAAATTATTATATATTGTAGGGGAGCATTCAATATGCTCCTACTATGGGGCACGCACTAATAGCCTTGCTTTTTTATTTTACAGTTAAAAACCTAATCGCCACTTAACAATTAAAAACTAATTTTTTTAATATTCCTATTGACACCCCGCAAACTTATATGATACTATAATTCTATATGATACTATAATATCATAACATTATGATATCATTGTAAACAATAAATTTATTCTAAAATTTTTATATATAGGTATCTTAATTATATATTTTTATATATAGGCATCTCAATTATATATAGATAGGGGTAAAAATGAACAAGACAAAAACGCCAACAATCAAAAAGGCAACGTTTCCGTTAAGGCTTGAGCCTAACACTTATAAAAAGGTTAGGGCGGTTGTTAATGAAGTTAAGGAAAACGGAAACTACGCTTATAGCATCAACGATTTTTTAACTGAAATTATAGAAAAAGAGTTAGAAAACTACGTTCAATTTAAAGAATAATTTGTGTTTAATAGGAGGCAGTATGAATTTTAACAAGGAACAATTTATTTTTAAAGGTCTTAATGCAATAGTGGTTATTCCAAGTAATGCTAACGGCAAAGTTATTTGGAAAACGGAGTATTTTAACGCGTTTGAAGGCGCGGAACTTGAACTTTTAGAAAAGGGTTACACGCGAATTCACTTAACGGTTGAAGATAAGTATGCAACCCCAAAAACTATGCGCTTAATGCACGCGTTTCAACTTTTTGTAACTGAAAAATATAACCTTAATAAAAAGGCAAATTTATTCGGGTTTTCACGCGGAGGGTTGCTTGCTTTTACTTATTCGCTTTATTACCCTGAGTACGTTGAAAAGTTGTATTTAGACGCGCCTGTTTTAGACTTTAAAACTTGGCCACCAAAGGGTAGCGACGGGCAAAAATCTCTTTTTGAAAATCATTATTTAAACGAGCAAACTTTTGAGTTGTTTAAAGGCGACCCTATCAACAATTTGCAAGAGTTTTTTGAACTTAACATTCCGCTTTTGGTTATTGCTGGTGCAAAAGATAGCGTTGTTCCGTTTGATAAAAACGCTAACGCGCTTTTAAACTATGCTAAAACAAACGGCTATAAAGTAACTCAAATTGTAAAGCCTTTATGCGACCATCACCCACACGGGCTTTTAGATAACTCACCTATCATAGAATTTATTGAAAATTAAAAACACAAAAAGGAAATTTAATATGAAATACGTTTTAGTTACGGGTGCATACGGTGGTATGGGCTACGAAACGGTTAAAATTCTTGCTTCAAAAGGCTACACCGTTTTTGCGCTTGATAAATGCGTAAAAGAAAAAGAAGACGGCGTTATTCCTATTGAAGCAGACGTTACTAATTTAGAAAGCATTAAAAACGCATTTGATACGGTTAGCAAAATAACCAGTGAACTTTTTGCCATTATTCATTTTGCAGGCGTTTATATGCTTGACTCTTTAATAGAAATTAGCGAGCAAAATTTTGATAAAATTTTTAAAATCAACCTATACGGCGCGTTTTACATAAACAAAACGTTTATGCCTTTAATAAAAAACGGCAGTAGAATTTTGCATATTACAAGCGAACTCGCACCCCTTTCTCCACTACCGTTTACGGGCATTTACGCTATTACTAAAAGTGCGCTTGATAAATACGCATACTCGCTTAAAATGGAACTTCAACTTTTAAACGTTTCAGTTTCGGTACTTCGCGCGGGCGCGGTTTCAACAAATATGCTTGGCGCATCAACTACCGCACTTGATAAATTTTGCACTCAAACCGCAATATACAAATGCAACGCAAAAAGGTTTAAACGTATTGTAAACGGCGTTGAAGCAAAAAATATTTCGCCTAAAAAATTAGCCGAAAAAGCCGTTAAAATAATTGAATCCAAAAAGCCAAAATTTGCTTATAGCATAAATAGAAACAAACTTCTTTTACTCTTAAACGCGCTTCCAAGCAAATTGCAGTTTTGGATAATTAAAAAAATTTTGAAATGAAGGCTTGACAAACCTTTGCTTAAATAATATCATTAAAAAAACCACTAGGAGATTATTATGAATTATAAACACTTTGGCGTTATGCTTGACTGCTCAAGAAACGCCGTTATGAAAGTTAGTGAAGTTAAAAAGATGATAGACGCTTTAAAAAAGATGGGCTATAACACACTACAACTTTATACTGAAGATACTTATCAAATTGAAGGCGAGCCTTACTTTGGTTATATGCGTGGCGGATATACGGCGGAAGAAATTAAGGAAATTGACGCGTACGCCATTAAAAACGGAATTGAGCTTATACCTTGTATTCAAACTCTTGCGCACTTTACAAACCTTGTTAAATTAAGGCAGTATAAAAATATTGTTGACGTAAACGACATTTTGCTTATAGATGAAGAAAAAACTTACGAACTCATTGAAAAAATGTTTAAAACGCTTAGGCAAAACTTTACGTCAAACTTAGTAAACATCGGTATGGACGAAGCGCATATGGTAGGGCTTGGCAAGTTTTTAGATAAGCACGGCTATCAAAACCGCTTTGATATTTTGCTTCGCCACTTAAATAGAGTTGTAGAAATTGCGTCTAAATACGGGTTTACTCCGCATATGTGGAGCGATATGTTTTTTAGGCTTGTAAATCACGGCGAATATTACGGCGAAAACATAGTTATTCCAAAAGAAGTAGTTGAAAAAATGCCTAAAAATTTAGACCTTGTTTATTGGGACTATTATCACTCGTATAAAATGTACTACGACGCAATGTTTAAATCTCATTTAGACACGGGCAAAAATATTTGGTTTGCCGGTGGCGGATGGACTTGGAACGGCTTTGCTCCACTCAATAAATACACTCAACAAACAATGAGGCCTGCAATGTTAAGCATTAAAGAGCACGGCATTGAAAACGTTTTAATTGCTTTGTGGGGTGACGATGGCAAAGAGTGCTCCTTTTATGCTCTTTTACCATCACTTTACGCAATACGTTGTTATGCGGACGGCATTGAAAGTGAAGAGGAAATTAAGAGCGGTTTTTATAAATTGTTCGGCGTAAGTTATGACGACTTTATGCTTTTAGATATTCCTAACAAAACTAAAGGCGCAAAAGAGTTTGATTACGAGCCTATACCATCAAAAAACTTACTATATAGCGACCCTTTTATGAACAGCAACGACGCTTTTGGCATAGAAGCCTACGATATGGATTACGAAGAATACGCTAATTTATTATTAAATGCGTCTAAGCGCGCGGGCGAATACGCGTATATTTTTGAAACTCTTGCAAGTTTATGTAAGGCTTTAACAATTAAGGCAACGCTTTCCTTTAGAACGAGAACGGCTTATAAACAAGGCGATAAAAAAACTCTTGAAAAAATAGTTGCCGAGTATGACGTGTTAGATGGTTTGTATAAAGATTTCCACCAAAAATTTAGCGAATTATGGCACAAGGAAAACAAACCTTTTGGCTTTGAAATTCAAGACGTAAGGCTTGGCGGTATAATAATGCGTGCTAAAACTTGCAAAAATAGAATTAAAGCATATTTAAACGGCGAAATTTTAAAAATTGAAGAATTAGAAGTTGAGCCACTTAAATTAACGTCGCTTCCGTTTGAATCGCACTTATATAGGCGTGCAATTTCAGCAAGCGAACTAATTTATTAAAACAAACTATTAAACTTTAAAGAAGTGCAGACCGCACTTCTTTTTTTATTTTATTCATATAATAAAATATAAGTATTGTTAAAAACTTGACTTTATAATTAAAAAAGAATAAAATGTGAATTGTGCCAAAAAATAACACTTTAAAAAAGTGCTATGCTATGACATAATTTGCGCCATTTTAAAATTTGGCGTTTAACAAAAGAAGGTATATTTTATGGCAAAATTTAGTAACAAATGGACGCGTGCGGCTATTCCCGCTCTCTTACTTCACTGCAGTATTGGTACAGTTTACTGTTGGAGTACGTTTAAGGCTCAAATTGCGGAATATATTGGTCAGTCAACGGCAAGCGTTGAATGGGCTTTCTCTCTTGCAATTTTCTTTTTAGGTATGTCCGCTGCATTTATGGGTAACGTTGTTGAAAAAAATATTCATCGTTCTTCGCTTATTGCGGCTTTCTGCTTTGCTTTCGGCTTAGCGGGCACGGCACTTTTTATTTACTTAAAAAGTTTAGTGGGAATTTTAATTTGCTACGGCTGTATTATGGGTATAGGCTTGGGGCTTGGCTATTTGTCGCCTGTAAAAACTTTAATGCTTTGGTTTAAAGATAATAAAGGTTTGGCAACGGGTTTAGCGGTTGCGGGCTTTGGCGCGGCAAAGGCTATTGCTACTCCTATTATGGAAGCAATGATGGCAAGCGGTATGGAACTTTACACAATGTTCTTTATTTTAGCAGGCGTATACTTTGTAATGATGATTATAGGTCACTTGCTTTTAAAGAAGCCTGACGGCTGGCACGAAGAAGTTAGCACTGAAAAAGACCCACACCCAATTAAAACGTTCTTTTCTAAATTTAAAGTATTTAAAGATAAAACGTTTATTGGCGTTTGGCTTGTTTTCTATATAAATATTACTTGCGGTTTAGCAATTATTTCTAACGAAAAAGACCTTATTAAAATGATAGGTTTAGCACCTGCCGTTATAGGCACTATTTGCGCTATATTTAATGCGGGTGGTAGGCTTGGTTACTCTGCGCTTGCAGACGGGTTAAAAGATAGAAACACAATGTACAAAATTATTTTAATAAGCGAAATTGCAATAAGTGCTATTGCCGTTATTTTAGGTTTTACAAACGGCTTTGATAGTTCTATTATTTCCGTAATTATAGTACTTGCGCTTTTATTCTTAGTAAACGCAGGCTACGGCGGTGGATTTTCAAACTTGCCAACACTTCTTTCAGACCATTTTGGTATGAAATCAATTTCAACTATTCACGGCGTTGCACTTTCCGCTTGGGCGTTTGCAGGTTTGACGGGCAATCAAATGGCGGCTTTAATTAAAACTATTACGGGTAGCGTTTCTTGGGTGTTTGCCGTAACGTTTATGCTTTACGTAGTTGCAATGGTTATTAACCTTTTACTTATTAAAAAACCTCACCAAGTTAAAGAATAATATGTATAATTTTTTTGTAAAAGAAAAACTCAATAATTTATACGAAATTAGCGGAAGTGATTTTAATCACATAAAAAACGTTTTGCGTATGAAGGTTGGTCAGCAAATTTTGGTAACCTATAACGAAAAATCAGACCTATGCGAAATTGCAAGTTTTGAAGACGGCTATTTAGTTGCAAAAATTTTAGAAGAAAACTACAAAGAAAGTGAACTTCCTATTAAAATTTATTTGTTTCAAGGCTTGCCTAAAAGCGATAAAATGGAACTTGTTATACAAAAAGCGGTTGAACTTGGCGTATATAAAATTGTTCCTGTTGAAATGAGTAGGTGCGTTGTTAAATTAGACGGAAAAAAGAAAAATCAAAAAACCGAAAGGTACAACGCTATAGCGGAAGCAGGCGCAAAGCAATGCAAGCGTAATATTATTCCTATCGTTGAAAACGTTTTAACGTTTAACGAAGCGTTAGAACTTGCAAAAACGCTTGACCTTTTTATTGCCCCTTACGAAAGCGAAACGGGCATTGAAGGCACTAAAACTGCTTTAAGTAAAATTAAAAGCGGTATGAGCGTTGGTATAATTATTGGCCCAGAAGGCGGATTTGACGATAAAGAAATAGAAAAAGTTAAAGAAATTGGCGGTGAAGTTATTTCTCTTGGCAAAAGAATTTTAAGAACGGAAACGGCTTCAATAACAGCACTTTCTATGCTAATGTTATATGCTGAAATGAGTTTATAAAAAAAATTAAAAACGGCTTAAAAAAGCCGTTTTTTTATTTTACTTTATTATTGAATATTTATTTGTAACGGGGTCTAAAAAAAGAGGGAGCGTTGGTGGGTAGTAGGTAAAAACAATAAATAAAACCGCAATTAAAACAAGCAAAATTATTGATATTACGTTAAATTTTTTATACTTTCCACTTTTTAAAATTAAAGATTCGTAATAGTACGCAAAAAAGGCGGAAGTAAAAAAGAATAATATATTTAGCCAATCTGGCGGAGCGCCAAAGCAACCTTTATAGGTGTAAAATAAAATAGGTATAAGTTCAATGCCTATAAGCGTGCCAATAAGTTTTGCAGCCCAAAAATTCGGGTATTCTTTTTTCAAAAAAAGCGACTCAAAAATAGCGTAAAACAGCATTGGGAAAAACAAAATTTTCATATGCTCAAAAGTACTTTCGTTTACTGCCGAAATTGGCGTAACGTAAATACTGCCTGTCAAGTCGTACAAAAAGTGTAAAAGAGTGCCAAAAACTACTGCAAAAGTATATCCGCCAAATTGCCACAAAAATAAAGAGCGTTTCATATTAAATTATATGAAACGCATTTTTTAATTATTCGCCTTTTTGCTTAAAAGACTCGTATTTATAAGTCCGTTATTTTTCTTGCCTTATAAAATATAAAGTGCTATAATAAAACTGCGACCTCAATTTAATAACTTTAACGGCAAGTATACTTAGGGCATAAGTGTACCTTTTCGCATCACATAAAATTCTTATCGTTAAGGTTATTTTATTGATTGAGTGTCGCAACTTTGCGAATAAGTCACTTTGCTAGTGTCGGCTTGTTCGCAAGTCGGCACTTTTTTATTTTGCTAAAAAGGAGAAAGATTTATGAAAAAGAAGTGTTTATCAATCTTAACAGCAATATTAGCAGTTTGCGTTATGTCATTATGCTGTATTGCTTGTGGTGGTGGCAACAATGGGTCATCTAACAACAATGATGATAGAGACGCTCAAATTGTAGCAGTATATAATTTGTACGTTGCACACGCAGAAACTAATGGAGAAACCCCGCTTTCATATGATGCTTGGTTAGCGTCTATAAAAGGCGAAACTGGTGCTACTGGTCCACAAGGTGCTACTGGTATCACGCCACAACTCAAAATAGGTGAAGATAACTATTGGTACGTTTCTTATGACAATGGCATAAGTTGGGCAAGCCTTAACGTGAAAGCAACAGGTAAAGACGGCGCTGATGGAACAAACGGCACAAATGGTACAAACGGCGTTACTCCTACTATTGAAATTAACAAAGATGGCTACTGGGTAATAAACGGCGTAAATACTAACGTAAAAGCCGAGGGTAAGGACGGTACTAATGGCACTAACGGCACAAATGGTACAAACGGCACAACACCTACTATTGAAATTAATGAAGATGGTTATTGGGTAATTAACGGCGTAAATACTAACGTAAAAGCCGAGGGTAAAGATGGTATTACCATTGTAGGTAGTAGTTATGACGATGATGGAAACCTTGTTATTACGTATAGTGATGGTAGTACTCAAATTATAGAGCATAATTGGCAAGGCTATTATACATTAACTGAAGTAGGCTGTGAAAACGATGGCCGAAAACTTTTATACTGCACAGATTGTGAACTTGTAAGAGTAGTAATAACTCCTGCAACAGGCCACTCATACGAAAAAGTTACAATTGAACCAACTTGTACTGAACAAGGCTATGACGAATTTACTTGTCATTGTGGCGATAGCTACGTAGAAAATTATACAGAAGCATTTGGCCATAATGAAAAAGAACTTTCAGCAGTAGAACCAACGTGTACAGAAGCAGGCTTAACTGCGGGCGTTTATTGTGAAACTTGCAATGAAGTGTTACTTGCGCAAGAAGAAGTAGAAGCTTTAGGTCACGATTATAATGCATCTATTTGTACTATTTGTGGCGAAACAGCAGGCGATTTTTACATTAATCTTATTAATTCTTATAAAAACATTAATGGTTTTGCACTTAAAATTGAAAACTTTTCGTTTGAGCAAACTTATGAAACTGCTAATGGCATAACTATAAAACAAATTGACGTTGTAGAACTTTACTTATACGTAGAAGACGGCAAACTTTGCGGTGCAGCAACTGGCTCTATAGAAGTAAGTGGAAATGGCACAATAGCAATAAAAGCAATAATTAAAGATGGTTTTCTTTACGTGAAGGGAACAAATCCTTATGATGACTTTATGCTAAAAGGTTCTATTGAAGAATTTTTTAATAATTTAGAAAGCAGTATTAACTATTATATACCATTTGAGTTTGATGAATTTTTAGAATTTATGTCAAGCGCATTTATTCCTACGTTAGATATTATTATTGAAGGCAATAAAGAAGACGTAAGCTATATTTTAGAAAAAGCAATTAATATATTATTTACAATTCAAGCCCAAGAAGATGGTTCTTGCAAAGTTGTTTTAGACTATGATAAGGTTTATGCATTAAACGAAAATCTTGCAACAAAAACTATTGCAGAAGTAGTAGATATCTATTTTGGTACTGGCGCATTTAACAAACTTGTTAATTGGTCAAAAGATATGCTTGCACTTAAAGTAAAGGACGTGCCTGAATTTATTGCAGAGCAAGGAATTGATTATAACAAACTTGTTAATCAAATCAACAAATTTGCGCTTTCTTTAGGGGCTGAAGAAGATTTTAACGTTGATGATATCTTAAAAAATTCTTCATATAAAAATTATGAGTTAGGCAAACTTATTGCCAATGCTTTTAACCTTACATACCCTGACTATATAGATTCGTTTGTAACTACTCTTAAAGAAAATTCCCTTTACTCATTAATTAGTGAAGAAAGGGCAAATGAAATTAAAGATATGTTAGATGGCATTATTGATATTCCAGCATCATCTGCAGGATTAACGTTTACCACCGATGCAGTAGGTGCGTTTACTGGATTAAATATTAATGCAAATGAATTAACTTTTAACGTTTATGAAACGGAAATTAAAGCAAGCGCTAATATAGACGTTTTAATCAATGAAAAAATAGAAGTAACTTGGGCTAATATTGTAGAAGAAATTGAAAGTTCTATCGCCGAACCACTTCCAGAAGATAGGGAAAAATACAAATATTATAGCGATAATTATCATAGTGGCAACGTATATTATAAAGGTCAAGAGTATATGTACTATAACGCCACAATGTATTACGTTGATGAAAATTTATATGATAGGCTATTTTACATTATAATCTACACAGATTGTGGCGAATGGAAGGACTATGGATATTATTATAATGCAAAAGAATATGTATTCACCATTGCCAACATAACCGTTAACGGAAAAGAACTTTCTGTTATGATTGATAATAATACTGGAAGCGTAGTAGAAATTATAAAAGCTTCTTCATATTCATCTAGTGGTTCTAAATATTATGTGCCTTTTGCTGTTATATTAGAAGATGGAACAAGGAAAGTGGTGGAAGTTTCAGCTGTTGCAACTTCTGCAACAGACCCTAAAATTTATTCCGCACTTTACTTTGAGGTTTTTGGAAAGGCAAATGCAAGCCTAATTACAAACTATATTGGTTTTTATTATAATGAAGAAACGTGTCAATATTCTAAAACTTCTCAACACAATTTAATCACTCAATATATTCCATTAGGCGATTATTGTAAAGAAGATGGCTGTAAAGTAATTACAACGTGTTCTAATTGTGATTATTATAATGAATACACTGACTATTATTGTAATGAAACGGCGTACAGAAATGTTTCATTAGATGCTTACGGGTTGTGTGGTCTTACAATAAGCGAAGAATACTGCCTAATATGTGACCATGTTGAATCCGCGTATGTGGGAAGTAACTCTTGTAGTTGGCAACCAGTAGAATATAGTGAAAATTACGAAAAATATCAATGCAGAAATTGTGGCGCAACAAAAACTATAACGTATACTAATGGCGAAAAAGATAGATGGTGTCAACATGATATTTTTAGAACTTACGTTTATGAAATAAACGGTGAGGTAATTTATAGTCAAAGTAGTTATTACTCTTGGGAATATGATCACTCTTATGAAGAAGAAGTTATAGAACCAACATGTACGGAAAATGGTAAAATAACTTATACTTGCCGTGATTGTGGAGATGTTTATACGGAAACTCTTTACGCTTTAGGTCATAATGAAGAAGTGGTTTTAGGTTATGAGGCTACGTGCTCACAATCTGGTTTAACTGATGGCGTAAAATGTTCTCATTGTGAAACTATTTTTATTGAGCAAGAAGAAATACCTGCTATCGGGCATTACGTTTTAATGGAAGGTACAAAATGGGTAGATTCTTATTCAGTTGTAAATGATAGCGTAAATCCATTTACATATTCATATGTTGACGGCTGGTACACTTCTGAGTATTTCTATTCAACCTTTACAATTAATATTCTTTATGATTGTACTATGGTTTTAGAATGTGTTGTTACTAATGAAGATGGTTATAGTTATATTACAATAAGTTGTAACAATTCCTATTTAGAAGGTATTTCTACGTCAAGTCAAACTGCTCTTACATTGTTCGCTGGAGACGTGGTAACTATTCAGTATGTTCAAGAATGGTATAGTTATTACCCAAATACAGGCTCGTTTAAGATTGTATCTTGCACTCAAACAGAAGTTGAAGGTTTTATAAAAGTTTCTACTAATGAATTAGAACCTACGTGTGAAGACTCTGTAGTTTGTGCTAGCTGTAATCAAACAATAAAGGAAGCACTTTCACATAACTACGTTGATGGAGAATGTGATAATTGTGGAATACTTGAAAGTGGCACTTATCCATCACAAGGCTTTACATATAGCGTAAATGCAGATAATGCAACTTGCACAATTACAGGAATTGGAACGTGTGTTGATACTTGCGTAATTATTCCAAGAAAAATTGATGGTTATATTGTAACAAGCATTAGTTCTGACGCGTTCTATAATTGCAACTATATTCAAAGCGTAAAAATAGGAAGCAGCGTAACAAGTATAGGTTCTATTGCCTTTTATGGTTGTAGCTCTCTTCAAAACGTAATAATGGGCAATGGCGTAACAAGTATAGGTTCATTGGCGTTTAGTGGCTGTACGGGCTTAACAAGCGTATATTATATGGGCACCGCTGAAGATTGGGCTAAAATTTATATTGGATTAGATAATGCAAGTTTAACAAATGCAACACTCTATTACTATAGTGAAGGCGAGCCTATGCAAGAAGGCAACTATTGGTACTATGATGAAAACGGCAACGTGGTAACTATACACCCACATATATATAATAGTATTGTAACCCCTCCAACGTGTTTAGAACAAGGCTATACAACGTATATTTGCCATTGTGGTGATACTTACATAGATAACTACGTTGACGCATTAGGTCATACGTATGAACATATTGTTGTTGCTCCAACTTGTTTAGAACAAGGCTATACAACGTATACTTGCGCTTGCGGATATAGTTACGTAGATAACTACGTTGACGCAATAGGCCATAATTATGGCGAGTGCGCTTCTAATGGTAATAACACTCACTTAAAAGTATGTGTAAATGACAATTCTCACGTTGCAACAGAAAACTGTTTTGGTGGAACTTCCACTTGTACTCAAAAAGCAGTTTGTGAGGCGTGCTTAACTGAATATGGCGAATTTGGCAACCATAATTGGCAAATTGTATATGAAGAAGATGATTTAACCCATAACTTTAAGTGTGACAACTGCGGTGAAGTGGAAGTTCATACTTGGCAAACTGATTATTCAGTAGATAATTCTTTCCACTGGTTAAATTGCAATAATTGTAGTGTATATAAAGATAAGGTAGAACATACGGTAGATGATTCTGGCTACTGCACAATTTGTAACGGGGCTATAGGCTCAACCATTGGTATTATTTACGATATTAGTGGTGACGGCACTTATTATGAAGTTATAGGTTATGAGGGTACTTCTACAAGAGTAATAATAGCAAGTGAATATAACAATAAACCTGTAAAAACTATTTACAAGGAAGCCTTTAAAAATACCACTATAACAAGCGTAGTAATACCAGATAGCGTTGAAAGTATAGGTTATCGTGCGTTCTATTATTGCACCTCACTTACAAGCGTAACAATAGGAGATAGCGTAACAAGTATAGGTGAATATGCGTTCTATGAGTGCTACTCACTTACAAGCGTAGTAATAGGAGATAGCGTAACAAGTATAGGTAATAGTGCGTTCGCTCATTGCACCAGACTTACAAGCGTAGAAATACCAGATAGCGTAACAAGTATAGGTGAATATGCGTTCTATTATTGCACCTCACTTACAAGCGTAACAATAGGCGATAGCGTAACAAGTATAGGTTCTTATGCGTTCTATGATTGCAATAGTGCATTATACACTACAGAAAACAATTTAAAATACGTTAAAGCAAATGGTAATAATTATTGTATTTTAATTGAAGCAACAAATAAAAACTTGTCAACGTATCAAATAAATGAAAATACAAAACATATTGCTTATGGTGCATTTTACAATTGTGAAAGGCTTACAAGTATAACAATACCAAATAGCGTAACAAGTATAGGTGATGATGCGTTCTATGGTTGCACCTCACTTACAAGCGTAGTAATAGGAGACGGCGTAACAAGTATAGGTAGTTGTGCGTTCTATTATTGCATCTCACTTACAAACATAACAATACCAAATAGCGTAACAAGTATAGGTCAAGATGCGTTCCGTGATTGCGAATCACTTACAAGCGTAGTAATAGGAGACGGTGTAACAAGTATAGGTAAAAATGCGTTCTTTGATTGCGACTCACTTACAAGCGTGACTTTTGAAGATAGTACAACGTGGTATAGAATTTATGCCGACGAAAACAATGCTTATGAAAACTGGCAAAATAAAACTGGCGGTACTCAAGTTGACGTAACAAACCCAAGCACTAACGCTAATTGTATTGATTATTATTATTACTATTGGTACAAAATTTAATAATATAAAAAATCCACTACAATAAATGGCGTGTTCCATAGGGATTTTTTATCCATAATAAAAGTATAGCACACTATACTTCGCTAAAAGCGAAACGTAGTGTGCTTTTCTTATCCATAAAATATTAAGTTAAATAAGTGTAGCCGAGCATAGCGAGCTAACGAATATTAATAAAAAAAGGGAGCGTTTAACCGCTCCCTTAAATTTTTATTTAATTGTATTAACGTATTTCTTTTTATATTGTAGTGGCGTTAAGCCGTAGTGTTTTTTAAATTGTGAATAAAAGTAATTTTCGGTGTTAAAGCAAACGGCTTCTGCAATTTCTGCCATAGACTTATTGCTATTTAAAAGTAGTTGTGAAGCAATGTATAATCTTCTTTCATTTAAAAGCGTTGAAAAGCTCTTGCTGTAATTTTGATGTATTATGCGTGAAGTTTGGCGTGTGCTTAAGCATAAAAAATTGGCAAAATCTTTAAGCGTTACGTTTTTATTGTAATTTGCAAAAATGTAACTTTCTATTTTAGAAGTATAGTTTGCTGAATTTGCGTTTATATTGCAACTATATGCGTTGTTAACAAGAAAAATTTCCCAAAACAAAAGTTTAAATAAAAGTTCCGCCTTTTGAGAGACAAAAGCATCGCTTAAAAACATATCTTTAAGTATTGAAACGTATTTTAAAATAGTTTCGTTTAAATTCAAAGTAAAAACGTTTGTAGAGTTAAAAATTTTACTAAAATTACTATTCTCTTTACCTTTTTTAATTAAGAAAGAAAGGTTAAAAACGTCGCCTTTCCTAATAGAATAATGCGTTAAGAAAGGTGGTACGGCAACAATGCCGTTAGAAATACTAACTTCGCCTTTTTCCGTAACGATAGTAACGCTTCCGTCTAGGGCAAAAAATAGTTCCATAAACCTGTGATAGTGCATTGAGTGGAACGAGTAGTTTTTTGCTATAGAATTGTTAAAAGACGCGTTGCTTACGTCAACTTCAAAAACGTCTTTTTCAATTTTAAACCTAAAATTATACTGCAAATCTTTCATAATAGTCCTTTTGTATAATAATATATTAAAATAAGACAAATTGCAACAATTTTGCATATAAAAACGGCTAAAAAACTATAAAAATAAGACAAATCTCATATTTTTGTTAAACCGCTTAAAAATTGTTAATATTTGGAAGACGTTAAAAAACTCATAAACTATTTATAAATAAATTTATAAAATTTAACAAAAGGGCGTTATTTTACTATCTTTTATAAAAAAAATGTGATATACTAACAGCGTAATAGTTAAGAATATGGCAAAATTTGGCGTATTTTTTTGACTATTAACTTTTTTGTAAAACATTGTTAAAAATTTAACAATCATAAAATTGTGGTTGTGAAGGAGATATTATGAAAAGAAAAATTACGATAATAGGTGCAGGCACGGTAGGTGCTACGATAGGTTATTTGCTTGTTGCAAAAAACATTGCTTCAGAAATAGTTTTTATTGATATTAATAAAGACAAAGCAAGTGGTGAGGCTATTGACATTTCTCAAGCAACTCCGTTTTTATCTCCATCTGTTGTTAGAGCGGGTGATTATGAAGACGCGGCTAAGTCTGACATTGTTATTATTACTTCAGGTTTACCAAGAAAGCCTGGTCAATCACGTACGGACTTGGCGCAAGCAAACGTAAATATTTTAAAGAGCATTGCTCCAAAAATTACGGCTTATGCGCCTAACGCAATTTATATTATAGTTGCTAACCCTGTTGACGTTTTAACTTATGCGTTCATTAAAATGACTAATATTCCTGCAAAGCAAGTTATTGGTTCAGGTACAAGTTTAGATACTGCAAGGTTAAGAACAAAACTTTCTAGCGAATTAAGAGTTAACCCATTGCAAATTGACTGCAACGTATTTGGCGAACATGGCGACACGTCTTTTGTTCCTTGGTCACTTGCAAAAGTTGAAGGCGTTTCTATTGAAGATTACGCTAAAATAATTACAACAGGCAGAGAAAAGGTTACGTTTGACAAGGATGAAACGGAAACTTACGTTAAAAAGTCTGGCGGTCTTATTATTCAACAAAAGGGCGTTACAAACTATGGTGTTGCTGCTGCAGTTTCTCACATTTGTGAGTGCTTATACGGCGGTGTTGCTAGTATTTTATGTGTATCAGTTCTTTTAGACGGCGAGTATGGAATTAGCGACGTATGCTTAAGTATTCCTGCAGTTTTAAATAGAAAGGGTATTAAAACAACGTTAACGCCAAACTTAACTGAAGAAGAACAAGAAAAACTTGAAATGAGCGCTAACGCAATGAAAGCGGTAATCAATTCATTAGATTTTAATTAAGGAAGAAATTATGGAATATCGTATTGAAAAAGACACAATGGGTGAAATGAGAGTTCCAAAGGACAAGTATTGGGGCGCTCAAACTCAAAGAAGTTATCAAAATTTTGAAATAGGTTTAGAAGTTATGCCGCGTGAGATTACTCACGCTTTTGGCATTTTAAAGATGGCTGCTGCGCGCGCTAACTTTAAACTTGGCAAATTAAGTGAGGAAAAACTTGGCTATATTGAAAGCGCTTGTCAAGAAGTTATTGACGGCAAGTTAAACGACCATTTTCCACTTGTCGTATGGCAAACGGGCTCTGGCACGCAGTCAAATATGAACGCGAACGAAGTTATTGCAGGTCGCGCTAATGAACTTGCAGGCTCAAAACTCTTACATCCTAACGATGATATTAACAAGAGCCAAAGCAGTAACGATACTTTCCCAACTGCAATGCACATTTCTGCAGTTTTAGCAGTTGAAGACAAGTTAATTCCTCAAATTGACGGCTTAATTAAAACTTTTAAACGCCTTGAAAAAGAAAATAAAGGCATTGTAAAAAGCGGTAGAACACATCTTCAAGACGCTGTTCCAATTAGTTTCTCTCAAGAAATTAGCGGTTGGCGCAATATGCTTGAAAAGGCTAAAGCAATGATTATTTCTTCACTTGGCGGCATTAAAGAACTTGCGCTTGGCGGAACTGCAGTTGGTACGGGCTTAAACGCGCCTAAAGGTTTTGACAAGTTGGTTGCGGACGAAGTTAGTTTAATAACTGGCAAAAAGTTCGTTACGGCTAAAAATAAATTCCACGCCCTTACTTCAAAAGACGAACTCGTGTTTACTCACGGCGCGTTAAAGGCACTTGCGGGCAACCTTATGAAAATTGCTAACGACGTACGTTGGCTTTCATCCGGCCCTCGTTGCGGTTTAGGCGAAATATTTATTCCTGAAAACGAACCTGGCTCATCAATTATGCCGGGCAAGGTAAACCCAACTCAATGCGAATCTTTAACAATGGTTGCCGTTCAAGTTATGGCTAACGACACTGCAGTTGGTTTTGCTTCATCACAAGGCAACTTTGAATTAAACGTATTTATGCCTGTAATTATTTACAACTTCTTGCAATCTGTTAGATTGCTTGCAGACGGCATTAATTCGTTCAATAAAAACTGCGCAAGCGGTATTAAGGCAAACAAGCAAAAAATGAACTATAACTTATATAACTCTCTTATGCTCGTAACGGCGCTTAACCCATATATCGGTTATGAAAACGCTGCAAAGACGGCTAAAAAAGCGCATAAGGAAAACATAAGTTTAAAAGAAGCGTGCGTATCGCTCGGATTTTTAACGGAAGAAGAATTTGATAAAGTTTTTCATCCAGAACAAATGGTATAAAGGAAGATTATTATGAAATTTAATTACTATCCAGGTTGTACTTTAAAAACAAAGGCAAAAGAACTTGACGCTTTTGGCAGAAAAAGTTTAGAAGCTTTAGGCGTTGACTTTGAAGAACTTAAAGAGTGGCAATGTTGCGGTGCGGTTTATCCCGTTGCTAAAGACGAAGTTGCAACTAAACTTTCAGCCGTAAGAACACTTGCTATGGCAAAAGAAAACGGCGGTAAAGTTTTAACGCTTTGCTCGGCTTGCCACAACGTTTTAAAACGTGTAAACAACGATATGAAAACTGACGAAAATATGCGTTTAAAAGCGAACAATTATTTAGCGCTTGAAGAACCTTATTTAGGCGAAAGTGAAGTTATTCATTATTTAGAGCTTTTACGTGATTACGTTGGTTTTGATAAAATTAAAGCGGCGGTAGTTAATCCGCTTAAAGGCGTAAAGATTGGCGCTTACTACGGTTGCTTACTTCTTCGCCCAAATATAGCAATGGCGTTTGACAACCCTGAAAATCCTACTATTATAGAAGATTTTATTAAGGCGATTGGCGCAACCCCTGTAGTTTATGCGTTTAGAAACGAGTGCTGTGGCGCATACGTTTCAACAACGAATAACGACCTTGCTAAAAAGAAGAGTAACGCAGTTATTAAATCAGCAAAAGACGAAGGTGCGGAAATGCTCGTAACGGCTTGCCCACTTTGTATGTATAACTTGCGTGAAAATGGTGGCGGGGAAATTGAAGTTAAGTATTTTACTGAACTTTTAGCAACTGCATTAGGAGTAAATAACTAATATGAATAGCAAAGAACAAGTAAAAATTATTAAAGAAAGAAGTGGCACTGACGCAAGCAAATGTATGAAATGCGGTAAGTGTTCTGGTAGATGCCCAGCGTATAACGAAATGGATATTAAGCCACACCAATTCGTTTCTATGATAGAAAAGGGCGAAGTTGAAAAACTTTTAAAATGCAAGGCGATATATAACTGCTTAAGTTGTTTTGCTTGCGTTGAAAGATGCCCACGTAACGTTGCTCCTGCCGCTATTATAGAAGCAGTAAGGCAAGAAGTTATAAGAGAGCAAGGTGCAAACTATATTAAGTCGGAAGAAATTCCACAAATAGTTGACGAAAAAATTCCACAACAATTGCTTGTGAGTATGTATAGAAAGTTCAATAAATAGGAAGTAGTATTATGCAAAGAATAGGCGTATTTGTATGTTGGTGCGGTAGTAACATTTCCGCAACGGTTGACGTAAAAAAGGTTGCCGAAGTTTTAAAATTTGAACCAAACGTTGTAATTTCTGAAAATTATCAATATATGTGTTCTGAAAACGGGCAAGCTTTAATTAGAAATGCTATTAAAGAACATAACTTAACGGGTGTTGTAGTATGTTCTTGTTCGCCAAGAATGCACGAAGCAACTTTTAGAAGAGCTTGTGAAAGCGCAGGGCTTAACCCATATATGTTAGAAGTTGCAAATATTCGTGAACAAGTTTCTTGGATACATAAAGATATAGAAGAAGCAACGGAAAAAGCAATTATTTTAGGTAGAACTGCCATTGCAAAACTCCGTTTAAACACTCCGCTCACTTCTGGCGAAAGCCCTGTTATTAAGCGTGCGCTTGTAATTGGTGGTGGTATTGCGGGTATTCAATCTGCTCTTGATATAGCAGAAGCTGGCTATGAAGTTGATATTGTTGAAAAATCTCCAACAATCGGCGGTAATATGGCTAAACTTGATAAAACTTTCCCAACGCTTGACTGCGCAGCGTGTATTTTAACACCAAAAATGGTAGACTGCGCTCAAAACGAAAAAATTGATATTTTAACGTTTAGCGAAATTGAAAGCGTTAAAGGCTTCGTAGGTAATTTCAAGGTTGGCATTAGAAGAAAGGCAAGATTTGTAAATGAAAAACTTTGCACGGGTTGCGGTGTATGTACTCAAAAGTGCCCATCTAAGAAGGGTTTAAACGACTTTAATATGAACCTTAACACTCGCCCTGCAATTTATATTCCGTTTGCGCAAGCAATTCCAAACGTTGCAATAATTGACCCTGAACAATGCTTAAAATTAAAAAATGGCAAGTGCGGTTTATGTGCTATGCAATGCCCAACAAAGGCTATTGACTATACGCAACAAGACGAAATTGTTGAAAGAGAATACGGCGCAATAGTAGTTGCAACGGGTTATAAGCCTATCTCGCTTGAAAACTTTAACGAGTATGGCTACAGCACTTATAAAGACGTTGTAACTTCACTTGAATTTGAACGTATTATGAATGCGGCAGGTCCTACAAGCGGTCACTTAGAACGTCCGTCAGACCATAAGCAACCAAAAGTTATTACGTTTATTCAATGTGTTGGTTCAAGAGATACTTCAGGTTGCGGTAAGCCATACTGCAGTAAAATTTGTTGTATGTACACGGCTAAACACGCAATGTTAGTTCGTGAAAAATATCCTGACACTCAAGTTAATATTTTCTATATTGACGTTAGAACTCCAGGTAAAAACTACGATGAATTCTATCGCCGTGCGGTTGAACAATACGGCGTTAACTATATTAAAGGTATGGTTGGTAAAGTTTATAAGGAGGGCGAAAACCTTGTAGTTCAAGGCTCTGACCTTATTAATAACGAACAACTTTTAATCAAGTCTGATATGGTTGTACTTGCTGCGGCAATTGAGCCAGACCCATCGGTTAGAAAAATCGCTACGCTTTTAACAACAAGTATTGATACAAACAACTTCTTAACTGAAGCACACGCAAAACTTAAGCCTGTTGAAAGCCCAACGGCGGGTATATTCTTATCAGGCGTATGTCAAGGCCCTAAAGACATTCCTGAAACCGTTTCTCAAGCAAGTGCTTGTGCGGCAAAGGTTATAGGCTTACTTGCAAAAGACAAGTTAAAGTGTAACGCGTCAACTGCAGGGGCGGACGAAATGCTTTGTACAGGTTGCTCACTTTGTGAAAAAGTTTGCCCATACGGCGCAATCACTTACATTGACAAAGAGTTTAGGCTTGGCGGTGGCAAAACTGAAGTTAGAAGAGTTGCAAGCGTTAACCCAGCGGTTTGCCAAGGTTGCGGTGCTTGTACGGTAACTTGCCCATCGGGTGCTATGGACCTTAAAGGTTTCTCAACAAAACAAATTATGGCGGAGGTAGATGCAATATGCAAGAATTAAATAAAGAACATAAGCCTTTAATAGTTGCATTTTGTTGTAACTGGTGTAGTTACGCAGGCGCAGACCTTGCGGGCTCAAGCAGACTTTCTTACCCTGCTAACGTAAAAATTATAAGAGTTCCTTGCTCTTGTAGAGTTAACCCTACCTTTATTTTAAAAGCGTTCCAAAAGGGCGCTGACGGCGTTATTTTATGTGGTTGCCACCCAGGTGACTGCCACTATACGTCTGGCAACTACTTTGCAAGAAGAAGAATGACTTTACTTTTTAGTATGCTTGATTATTTAGGCATTGAACGTGAAAGAACGCGCGTTGAGTGGGTTTCTGCAGCGGAAGGTGCTAAATTTTCAAAAGTAATGAACGAGTTTGCAAAAACTATTTGCGAACTTGGCGAAAATAAGAGATTGGAGGATTTAAGATGCAAAGATTAGAAGCCCTTTTTATTGAAAAAGCAAAAGAACTTCTTTCAAGTGGCAAAGTTAATCGTGTACTTGCTTATAAGAAAGGCGAATTTTGCTATGACGTTTCTCCAGCGGTATTTTATAGCGTAGAAGAACTTGAAAACGCTGTATACAATGGTTTTTGCGGTGCAAACCTTTCTAAATACTTAATTCAAGAAAGTAAAAAAGAAGGTAAAGTTGCTGTATTTTTAAAACCTTGCGATACTTATAGTTTTAACCAACTTGTAAAAGAACACCGCGTAAATAAAGATAACGTTTACGTTGTTGGCATTGAGTGCCAAGGCAAGTTTAGCATTGAAAAATTCTATAAAACAGGCATAGGCTTCGTTGCAAGCGTTCAAGAAGATTTAGATAGCGTTTTAGTAAATGGCGAAACTAAACTTGATAGAGACGCAGTTAAACTTGAAAGATGTTTAGTATGCAAAAAGCATCACGCTTATTACGACGAACTTTTAGAAGTTAACGAAAAGAAAGACGGCGATAGCGACAGATTTGAAATGGTTAAAAAACTTGAAGCAATGACGGCTGACGAAAGATTTGCTTTTTGGAAAGAACAACTTTCAAAGTGCATAAGGTGTAACGCTTGTAGAAACGTTTGCCCAGCATGTACTTGCACTAAGTGTGTGTTTGATAACGACGATTCTCAAATTTCATCAAAAGCCAATGCGGATAGTTTTGAAGAAAAACTTTTCCATATTATAAGAGCTTTCCACGTTGCAGGTCGTTGTACGGATTGTGGCGAATGCTCACGCGTGTGCCCACAAAATATTCCACTTCATCTTTTAAACAGAAAATACATTAGTGATATTAACGAATTTTACGGCGAATATGAAGCAGGTAAAGACGCTACTTCAAAAGGTCCTTTAACAAGTTATGACACAAATGATATGGAGCCAAACGACTTTAAAGGAGGTAACAAATAATGAAGAAAATTGCTTACCAAAATATAGATAAGTTGTATGGTGAATTAGCGTCTATTTTAGACCTTTATATGCCAATTAAAAAGGCGGGCGCTTTAAACTTTGAAAAGTATGAAAACGGCAAAGAAGCCGATATTGAAACTTTGCAAACGGTAAAATCTGTTAAAGACTTGTTCTTCCCACAAGTTGAACACTTTGTAGATTTTAAAACTGACGGCACTAAAATTGACGTTATTGACACTCGTGAAATTCGCAGTGAATTTGCAATCTTTGGCGTTCGTGCTTGCGACGTTAAGAGTTTAGAAGTTTTAGACAAGGTATTTTTACAAGAACCTGTTGACAGTATGTATAAAAACAAGCGCGATAACGCGGTTATATTTACGCTTGCTTGCCAAACTCCACATGCTTCATGTTTTTGTAAAGTATTTGATATTGATGCTTCAAGCCCTAAAGGTGACGTTGAGTGCCACTTAACAAACGGCGTTTTATATCTTAACGCTTTAACTGAAAAGGGTGCTAATCTAGTAAACAAATTAACTTGTTTAGAAGATGCTACAAGCGAAAGCGTTGAGGCTAACAAGCAAGAAATTAAAGCAAAAATTGATGCTTTACCATTTTCAAATTTAGACCTTTCCGTATTCAAAGGCGAGAACTTAATGGAACTCTTTGATAGAAAAGAGTGGGAAGAACTTTCTAAAGCGTGCTTAGGTTGCGGCACTTGTACTTTTGTTTGTCCAACTTGCCAATGCTTTGACGTTAGAGATTTTAAAACTAATAGCGGTGTTAAGCGTTTTAGATGTTGGGACTCTTGTATGTATAGTGAATTTACTAAAATGGCTGCTGAAAACCCAAGAAAAAATCAAATGCAAAGATTTAGACAAAGGTTTATGCACAAGTTAGTTTACTATCCATCAAATAACGATGGTTTATATAGTTGCGTTGGTTGCGGTAGATGCGTTAAAAAATGCCCACAATCATTAAACATTGTAAAAGTTATTAAAAAATTGGGGGATAAATAATATGGTTAACGAAATACTTATTCCGCACGTTGGCGTTATAACAAACGTTAGAAAAGACACGCCAGACGTTAAAACTTTTAGAGTAGTAGGGCTTGACGGCAAAAAGGTTTTTGAACATATGCCAGGTCAATGCGCTATGCTTTCAATTCCAGGTGTAGGCGAAGCAATGTTTTCTATAACTTCTTCTCCAACAAACACGGAATTTATGGAATTTTCCATTAAAAAATGCGGTTGCTTAACTTCTTGGCTCCACGCTATGACGGAAGGTCAACAAGTTACAATTCGCGGACCATACGGAAACGGATTCCCTGTAACTAGTGAATTTAAAGGCAAAAATATGTTGTTTATTGCGGGCGGTATAGGCTTGGCTCCACTTCGTTCCGTTATAAACTATATAAGGGACAATAGACAAGATTACGGCACTATTGACATTGTTTACGGCTCACGTTCTATGGATGATTTAGTTGACTTTAAAGAAATTCAAGAAGAGTGGAAGAACGAAAAAGACTTTAACGTATATCTTACAATAGACAGAGAACAAGAAGGTTGGGACGGACACGTTGGCTTTGTTCCATCTTACGTAAAAGAAGTAAATATTCCAACGGACAGAACGGCGGTTTTATGTGGACCTCCAATTATGATTAAGTTTACTTTACAAGCGCTTTTAGAACTTGGCTTTAACAAAACTCAAGTATATACTACGCTTGAATTTAGAATGAAATGCGGTGTTGGCAAGTGCGGTAGATGCAACGTTGGCAACAAGTATATTTGTAAAGACGGTCCCGTATTTAGAATGGACCAATTACAAGAACTTCCATCGGAATATTAAGGAGAAAAATTTATGGAAAATATGGTAAATATTTATCTTTTTGGAAAACAATATAAGGTACCAAAGAGCCTTACTATTATGAAGGCTATGGAATATGCAGGCTATAAACTTATTCGCGGTTGCGGTTGTAGAAACGGCTTCTGCGGTGCTTGCGCAACTATTTATAGAATAAAAGGTCAAACGGCTCTTAAAACTTGCCTTGCTTGCCAACAACAAGTAGAAGAAGGTATGTACGTTGCTACTCTTCCTTTCTTCCCACTTGTTAAACAAGTTTACGACATACAAAAAATTAAGCCAACTGAACAAATTATGATGCAACTTTACCCAGAAATTTATAGTTGTATTGGTTGCAACGCTTGTACAAAGGCTTGCCCACAAAGTTTAAAAGTTATGCAATACATTGCATATGCTCAAAGGGGCGAATATGAAAACTGTGCGGAAGAATCTTTTGACTGCGTAATGTGTGGCATTTGCTCATCACGTTGCCCAGCAGGCATTTCTCACCCACAAGTTGCAATACTTGCTCGCCGTTTATACGGCAAGTACATTGCTCCTAAATGCGAACACTTGCTTGAAAGAGTTGGCGAAATTAACGACGGCAAATTTAATGACGATATGTTAGATATTATGAACAAGCCGTTAGAAGAACAAAAAGCGCTTTACAACACGCGTGAAATTGAAAAATAAGGGGTGGCAATATGTATCAATATACTGAAGAACAATTAAATTCTATGAAAAAGGTTGAGGCAACAAGAAAAGAAAGAACTGCCAACCTTTTTAGACGTATGACTGCGGAAGAAAAACAATCCGTATTACAAGAATATCACCCAGACTATATTGAAGGCGCTTACGAAACGCTTAAAGTAGGTAAAAACAAGGGTGGCAAAGTTTTACACGAACTTGCATCTTTACTTCAAGGTAAATCACGCATTCACGATTATAAAATTGACCTTGAAAACCCTAATTATGACGTTGACGTGTTAGTTATCGGCGGTGGCGGTGCAGGCTCTTCTGCGGCTATTACGGCTGACGACAACGGCGCAAAGGTTATGATTGTTACTAAGTTAAGAATTGGCGACGCTAACACAATGATGGCTGAAGGCGGTATTCAAGCTGCTGATAAGCCAAACGATAGCCCTGCTATTCACTACTTAGACGCTTTTGGTGGCGGTCACTTTGCGGCTAAGCCTTGCCTTCTTGAAAAACTCGTTTGCGAAGCTCCAGACGCTATACGTTGGCTTAACGACCTTGGCGTTATGTTTGATAAAACTGAAGACGGCACTATGGTTACTACTCACGGTGGCGGTACTTCAAGAAAGAGAATGCACGCTTGTAAAGACTATTCTGGTGCGGAAATTATGAGAACTTTGCGTGACGAAGTTTTAAACCGCGGTATTCCTGTTGTTGACTTTACTGCTGCTATTGAAATTATTAAAGACGATAAAGGCAACGCAGCGGGCGCAGTTTTACTTAATATGGAAACGGGCGAAATTAAAGTTGCTAAGGCAAAAACTGTTGTTATTGCAACGGGCGGTGCAGGTAGACTTCACTACCAAGGCTTCCCAACTTCTAACCACTACGGCGCAACGGCGGACGGCTTAGTTCTTGCTTACCGTGCGGGCGCAAAACTTATGTATCCAGAAACTTTACAATATCACCCTACGGGCGTTGCTGAACCTACGCAAATTTTCGGTGCGTTAGTTACTGAAAAAGTTCGTTCACTTGGCGCACAACTTGTTAATAAAGACGGCGAACCTTTCGTATATTCACTTGAAACGAGAGACGTTACTGCTTCTACTATCATTAGAGAATGCAAAGGTAGAAAAAATAGCATTAAAACTACTGATGGCGAAGGCGTATGGCTTGATACTCCAATGATTGACCAAATTAACGGCGAAGGAACTATTGAAAAGAGAATTCCTGCAATGCTTCGTATGTTTATTAAGTATGGCATTGATATTAGGAAAGACCCTATCTTAGTTTACCCAACGCTCCACTATCAAAACGGCGGTATTGACATTAAGGCAAACGGCGAAAGTGAAGACGTTGGCAACTTGTTCGTAGCAGGCGAAGCAGTTGGCGGTATCCATGGCAAAAACAGGCTTATGGGTAACTCTTTACTTGATATTATCGTATTTGGTAGAAATGCAGGTAAATTTGCTAGTGCTAAAGTTAAGGAAGGCATTGAAGTTGGCACTTTAACTCTTGACCACGTTGAAAAGTTTGAAAACGAACTTAAAGACGCTGGCGTAGATACGGGTATAGTTTCTCCAAAATTACTTCCTGACTATACAAGAAAAGATATGTAAAAATTTCACAGCCATATTTTATGGCTGTGATAATACTTAAAATTGGTGACATTATGGAAAATCAAAACAAAAAGAGCCTTAAATGGCTTTGGGTTACTATTGCTTTCGTGGCAGTTGCCTTACTTGCAGTATGGTGTATTGTAAACGCAATAAACAACCCTAAACTTGACAAAATTGAAACTCCGCTCGTTAACGAAAGTAAAGACGGCGTAGTTAACGTATTTAACTTTTCAACAACTTTCGTACTTTTTGTAGTTGCGTTTTTAATTATTGCACTTGGCTATTTGCTTGGCGGTGTTGATATCAAGGGCGTAACGCTTGGTACGGCGGGCGTATTCTTGGTTGCTATATTATTTGGCTTCTTATGTACTATCGTTCCTGAAAACGTGCCTTTACTTAACGCTTTTGCTATTAAAGAAACTACGCACACTGTCGTTAAATATCTTTCAAGCCCACTTCAAAATATGGGTCTTATATTATTCGTTGGTGCGGTTGGCTTTATTGCAGGCCCTAACTTCTTTAAAGACTTAGCAAAGAACTTTAAAACTTACATAGTTTTAGGCGTTGTAATTATTATAAGCGGTACTTTAGTTGCAGTTATTTGCACGTTGTTAACCCCTGAATACGGCCCAGAATTTTGGTCTGGCGTACTTTCAGGCGCACTTACTTCAACCCCAGGCTTCTCTGCAGCAGTTGACGCGGCAGACCCCGCTTTAAAACCTATTATTACGCTTGGCCATGCTATAGCATATCCTTTTGGCGTTGTAGGCGTTGTATTATTCGTTCAACTTTTACCTAAATTCTTAAAGGCTGATATGAATAAGGAAAGAGAACTTTTAAAATTAGGCGACAATGCAGAAGTAAGAGATTATTCTAAATATTTTAAATGTGAAGCGTTTGGCTTAATGCCTTTTGGCTTAGCAGTAATTTCAGGCTTACTTTTAGGCTCTATAACAATTCCGCTTTCACTTGAAGGTTACAACGGCCCATGTTTCTCGCTTGGAACAACGGGTGGCGTACTCATTATGTGTTTAGTATTTGGTCATTTAGGCCACATTGGTAAACTTTCACTTGAAGTTACTGAACCAACTAAAAAGATTTTACGTGAGTTTGGTTTAGCGTTGTTCTTATTGGGCGCAGGCTTTGAAGGTGGCGTTGCTTTAGTTGAACAAATTAGAGAATTTGGCGGTGCTATTGTTGCGTGGGGCTTTATTGGCGGTGCGTTAATGACTATTGCTCCTATGGTTGCAGGTTTCTTTATGTCAAAATACTTAATGAAACTTCCTCTTTTAAACGGGCTTGGCTCAATTACAGGTGGTATGACTTCTACTCCTGCACTTGGAACGCTTATTCACGTTTCTAAAACTGAAGACGTTGCTTCTGCATACGCTTCAACTTATCCTATCGCACTCGTACTCATTGTACTTGCTTGCCAACTTATGATAACTTTAATGTAAACAAAATTTTAAAAGTGTGTTCGCGACGAGCACACTTTTTAATATGCTTAAAAAAAGAGCGTTTTTTCTGTAGAAAAGAGTGCTTTTTCTTTGACTTTAGTAGAATATGAGAGTATACTTTTAAATAACTTATAAATAAAAGGCTATATTATGAATTATCACGTTAGAAAAATTAGGAATAATAGTAGGCTTGCAAGCGTTAAGATAGAAAGAGATTTTACAAGCGGACCTTTGCTTAAACAAATTTTATTGTTTTCAATTCCGCTTATGTTTACAAATATTTTGCAAATACTTTTTAACACGGCAGACGTATTAGTTTTAGGTGCGTTAGTTGGCGATACTGCCGTTGCGGCGGTTGGTTCAACGGGCTCGCTTATAAACTTGTTGACGGCGCTTGTAATAGGTATTTCAATAGGCGTAAACGTAGTAGCTTCAAAACATTTAGGCGCAAATAACGAAGAGGGCGTTCAAAAAGTTATTGGAATGAGTATTCTTTTAAGCGTAATTTTTGGTGCGGTTTTATTGCTTGTTGGGTGGTTTGGCGCAAACTTCTTTTTAACGCTTATGAAAAGCGACGTTGAAGTTATAGGGCTTTCTACAACTTACTTACAAGTTTACTTTTTAGGTGTTCCTCTCGTAGTTTTATACAACTTTTTATCGGCTATAATGCGTGCAGCGGGCGATAGCAAACGTCCGCTTATATACTTAGCAATAAGCGGCGCTGTAAACGTTATTTTAAACGTGTTTTTTATACTTGTATTAAACCTTACTGTTGAAGGCGTTGCTATTGCAACGGTAGTATCGCAAGGTTTATCGGCACTACTTTGCTTAATTCAACTTATAAGGGCAAAAGGATTAGTTAAACTTAAAGCAAAATATATAAGGTTTTATAAAAAAGAACTTTTAGAAATTATAAAAATAGGTTTTCCATCAGGCGTGCAAAGTTCGCTATTTTCACTTTCAAACGTGTTTATTCAATCAACGATAAATATGTGCGGAAAACTTGCAATGGCAGGCTCTTCTTACGCCGTTCAAATTGAGGCGTACGTTTATAGCCCTATGCATAGCGTTGCGCTTGGGCTTATGACGTTTATTAGCCAAAATTATGGCGCTAAAAAAATTGACAGAATATATAAAACCATTTTATATAGTTTAATTTTGGCGGTTTCGGTAGGCTTTACGCTTGGCGCTATAGGAACTTTAATTTCTAAACCGCTACTCAGTTTATTTGCAGAAGATTACGAAGTTGTAAATTATGCTTATAGAAGAATGCTTTTAGTTTGCCTTCCGTATTGTTTATGTGGTATAATGGACGTACTTTCGTGTACTATGCGTGCGCTTGGAAAAAGCGTTACTAGTATGATAATATGTTTAATAGGCTCTTGCTTATTAAGAATAATTTGGGTAAACGTTATGTTTGCACTTTTTCCAAGTTATGACCTTATTTTCGTTTCGTACCCTGCAACTTGGATTATAACTTCTCTCGTTTTAGCACTTGTTTTATTTCCTATGCTTAGAAAAATTAAAACGAGGTTTGAAATTGAACAAAACGCGTAAAAGCGTTTAAAATTTAATATTTATATTTTTTTGAGTGTACCTACGGGTACGAGAGCAAGGGAAGCGTAGTGGAAATCTACCGCAACAGTCATTACCGTAAAAGTCGGATAGCTTGCCAAAAAAATTTCAAGGTAATAATATTTTGGACAAAGGAAATAATACCAAAAAGGCATTTTTATAATGTTAACGCCCGTTATCTTGATTTCGGGCGTTTATTTTTGGCTCTGCCACAATTTTTTTTGGTATAGGTATTTTTATGAAGAAATTTTTATCACTTTGTGTAGCCGTTATGGTTATGCTAACCGCAAGTTTTTTTACTGCTTGCAAAAAAGAACCGCTCGTTATAAAAGATAGCGACACTTTCGTTATAGTTAACGTTGAAACGGAAAAAACTGATTTGACGCTTGCAAATTATATGGCAAGTTTAGAAGAGTTTAAAGAAATGTTTGCAATAATAGACGGTATGGTTGTGTCAATTAACGGTATTGAAAACGCAAGCGACTATTCAAGTTGTTGGATGCTTTATACAAACGATTATAGTGAAGATATTTCTAACGCCGCTTGGGGAACTATTGAATATAAGGGTAAAACTTACAATTCGGCAGCGTGGGGCGCAGAAAGTTTAATTGTTAAAAACGGCTGTGCTTATATTTGGGTTTACGTAACTTTCTAATTATGAAAACGGCAAAAGAAATAACTACAATAGGGCTATTTATTGCCCTTTTAATAGGTGGGCAATTTGCGCTTAGCGCGATTAGCGGAATAGAAATTGTAACGGTGTTAATTACAAGTTTTTGTTTTTATTTCGGCGTTTGGCGCGGGTTAATAGTTGCAACGGCATTTTCACTTTTAAGGTGCTTTTTATTCGGGTTTTTCCCAAACGTTATAGTGCTTTATTTAGTATTTTATAACCTTGTGGCGTTAGTTTTTGGGCTTATGGGCAAGGTTTTTAATAAAAATGCAAACGTTAAAAAACTTATAATAATAGTTTTGACGGCAGTTGTTTTTACCATTTTGTTTACCGTTATAGACGTATCTTTAACGGCGATATTTTACGGTTTTACTTTTACCGCTTTAAAAACCTATTTTATTGCGGGCGTGCCTACTTTAATTACTCAAATTATATGCGTAACGGCAACGGTAAGTTTACTATTTATTCCGCTATTAAAAGTTTACAAAACAATAAAAATATAACAAAAAAGCAGTGCAAAACGCACTGCTTTTTTAATGTGTAATTTAGTTTATTTTTCTAATAGTGGAAAGCCGTTTTTCTTCCACTCAATTAATTGTTTAACTGAAAGCCCTTTTGCTTCGGGGTGCTTAATAAGTATTCTATTTGCCTTTGAAAGTGGCGAAGCAAACCACGATATCATTTGACCTATGCAAGCAATAAACCAGCCTATTGGGAAAGAGAGTAAAACGACCATTATATTGTTTGGAAGTACTGTGCTAATTATAAGCAAATAAATTTGCCTAAACGCAACAAACGAGCCAACGTTTATAAACATAGAAGTTTTAGTCTTTTTAATGCCTCTTAACGCGGCCATAAACGTGGTATTAATATTTTGAAAAACTTGGAAAGGCGAAATTAACGTAAGTATGTAAATAGACGCTTCCACTACGCCAATATCAGTTGTAAACGCCATACTTAAAGGCCTTGCAAAAATTACCGTTGGTACAATAAGAACTGTGGAGCATAAAAGGGAAGCAAACATTGTAAACGTAACGCCTTTGCACGCACGCTTTATTTTGTTTGCGCCAACGTTTTGCCCAACAAATGAAGTTATAGCGTAGCCAAAAGAAGTGGCAATAACAGTTGTAAAATGCTCAATTTTTAAAAATACGGAATAGCCCGCTTCATAGTTTGAGCCAAAAGCGTTTATGTATGATTGTAAAAAGGTGTTTGAAAAGCCCGTTATTGAACTTTGAATACCCGCAGGTAAACCTACTAAAAGAATATTTCTTGCTATTCTTTTGTCCATTTTTAAATTTTTAAGGTCAATTTTATAGTCCGTATCAAGCCTTGTTAAGTATATAAAGGCGCAACCTGCTGAAACGAATTGAGCAATTATTGTTGCAACGCCCGCACCTATAACGTCCCACTTGAAAACAGCAACGAACAAAAGGTCTAAAACAATATTTATAATTGAACTAATAATTAAGTAAATAAGCGGTCTTGTAGAGTCGCCAACGGCACGGAATATGCTTGTTAACATATTGTACATTATTAGGCCTGAAACACCGCCAAAATAAATTAAAAGATAAGTTGTGGCGTAGCCTACAATATCGTCGTTAGACTTCATTAAATTTAGCAAAGGTTTAGTAAAGGATATTCCTAAAACCGTCATAATAGCGCTTAAAATTAAACCTAAAATTACGGAAGAAGAAACGGCTTTTTTAATATTTTCACTATCTTGTTTGCCGTAGTATTGCGAAACTATAACGCCTGCGCCAATGGCAATGCCAGAGCAAAATAAAACGAAGGTGTTTGTTATGCTACTCATACCGCCAACCGCCGCCATAGATTGTGCGCTTGCAAATTGCCCAACTATAATCATATCAACGGCGTTGTATAGTTGTTGTAAAAACAAACCCGCCACCATTGGTACAAAAAAACCAAAAATGAGTTTTGGAATACAGCCTACGGTCATATCAACGTCTTTTTTCTTAAATAATGAAACGGCCATTTAATTTCCCCTTATTTTTTTGTTCTATAATAGAATACCCCCTACGTTTTTAAATGTAAAGTAAAAACACCATTTAAAAGCATAATATTTAAAAAATATTATTTTTGTTAAACCGATATAGTAAAAACGGCAAAATTAAAGCAGTGCAAAACGCACTGCTTTTTGTTATTCGCCTTTAATTCTACCAATTTTAAAGTTGTCTTCTTGTCTATTTCTTAATGCTTTTTCTGGGTGAGGGCTTTCTTCAAAGCGTAAATCTTTGCCGTTTTTTGCAATATATTTTTCAATCACTTTGTGTGACGGAACGTTATTTTCGCTTTTTATAACCTTATTTTGATATTCGTTAAAGGTGTTTTTTGTAGGGAGTTTATCAACTAAAATATAGTCTTCTTTTTGCGAAGTAAGCCTAATTCTAGTTAAAACTTCACGAATATAACTCTTGTTTTGCCTAAACGAGAGAAGCGACGGAAATTCAGGCGTTAAAATAACTTCTAAATAGTGCTTGCCTTCGTATTTTTGTAAAAGATTTGCTATTTTATCAAGGTGCAAAAGTTCATCTTCATAATGTTTAAGCCAAACTGATTTTAAATAAGCGTCAGTTTCGTCTTTATAGCAAGAATAGTATAAATAGCATTCAGTATATTCGTGCATTAAAGCGCATTCAAGCCAAGTGGTTGTGGGGTCTTTTAAACTTTCGTAGCCGGAAACGTGTTGTTCTTCAATCATTGCAATTTCGCTATACATTTTTCTGCCGTAATCGCTATGATAAAACGCGCCAACGTTCATATAGTAGTTCATTGTTTGTTGTTCCGCCGCCGTAATTATTGAAACGTTTAATTTTGTTAAAGGGTCGGCAAGCGTAAAATTAAGCGGTTTTCTAATATCGTCAAACGGGTGGCGATGCTCTGAAATAGTAGGTCTACCCGGCATAATTTCCGTATAACTACCTATAAGGTTTTTGTAACTTTGTTTTTCATCCATTTCCAAAAGGTCTGTAAACCTATAAAGGTGGTCAAAGTCTTCAAGTAGCGCAAAATCAAGTTGATTTTTTACCGTTACGTCGCTTTCTTTTTGTGCCATAATTGCGGTTAAATCAACGGCTAATTGCTCGTAAGAAAGCGTTGTTTCAAGTATTGTTTCGCTCAAGGGTTTAAGCGACGCTATGCGTTTTTGTTGCTGTTGTTCTTGACGCCTAATTTCGCTAATTTCACGCCTAATATCGTTATTTGTGCAGTGGCGCGCAAATTGGTGGTAAAAGGCGTTGGATTCAAATTCCGTTCCGTTCATTAAAATAATTCGTGTTTTAGAATACGGGTCGGTTGCAAATTTGTCATAAGGTTTTAAGGCTAAATCTTTAAGTGAATAGTAGTTTATTTTATTGCTTTTTGCTTTTTCTAAAAAAGGGTTCATAGTATTTTCCTCCTTTTAAAATTATTGTAGTTAATTAAAAGTTTTATAACAAATATTTAAAAAAGTTAGGGAAAAGTTAATTTAACACTATACAAAAGCAAAATTACTTGCTATAATATATACGATTATATAAAAAGGAGTTATTTTTTATGGATAACATTAAAGTTGTACCTGTTGTAGTTATTAAAAATATTGAAGATACGTTACCAACGCTCCAAGCACTTTGTGACGGAAATTTACCTGTTGCAGAAATTACTTTTAGAACTGCTTGTGCAGAAGAAGCAATTAAACTTGGCGTTAAAAACTTTCCTAATATGTACATCGGCGCAGGTACGGTTATAAACAAAGATCAAGCGGTTAGAGCATACAATGCGGGTGCTAAATTTATAGTTTCACCTGGTTTAAGTGAAGAAGTTGCGCTTTTCTGTAAAGAAAAGGGTATTGCATACTATCCTGGTTGCGTAACACCTACGGAAATTATGAAGGCAATTTCTCTTGGTTTAGAAGTTGTTAAATTCTTCCCAGCAAACGTTTACGGCGGGCTTAAAGCAATTAAGGCTTTGGCAGGTCCGTTCCCACAAATTAAGTTCTTGCCAACGGGCGGTGCAGATGAAACTAACTTAAAAGAGTTTTTAGACTGCGATAAAATTTACGCTGTTGGTGGTAGCTGGATGATGAAAGGTGACATTGTTGCTAACTGCAAAAAAATTAACGAAATTATTAATGGTTAAAAATTAAAATTTAAATATTTTTATTATAAGGAGAAAAATAATGAAAGTTATTACTTTTGGCGAACTTATGTTAAGACTCGCGCCAGAAAATTATTTAAGATTTGTTCAATCTAACAAATTCCAAGCAACTTTTGGCGGTGCTGAAGCAAACGTAGCGGTTTCACTTGCTAACTATGGTGTAGACGTTGCGTTCGTTTCTAAATTACCTACTCACGAAATTGGTCAAATGGCAGTAAACAGCTTAAGGCAATTTGGCGTTGACACTTCTTTAATCGTTCGTGGTGGCGAAAGAGTTGGTATTTATTATTGTGAAAAGGGCGCTTCTCAAAGACCATCTAAAGTTATTTACGATAGAGCGTACGCTGCTATTGCTATGGCAAAAGCTAGCGACTTTAACTGGGCTAGAATTTTTAAAGGCGTTGAATGGTTCCACTTTACGGGTATTACGCCAGCACTTTCTGATAGTATGGCAAAAATCACTTTAACTGCTTGTAAAGAAGCTAAAAAACGCGGTGTTAAAATTTCTTGCGACCTTAACTTCCGTAAAAAACTTTGGTCTAAACAAAAAGCAGGCGAAGTTATGGGCGAAATTTGCAAATACCTTGACTACTGCATAGCAAATGAAGAAGATGCTAAAGACGTATTCGGTATTGAAGCAGACAATACTGATATCTACAGCGGTAAACTTGATAGAGAAGGCTACATTTCAGTTGCTAAAAAGTTAACGGAACGCTTTGGCTTTAAAGGCGTTGCTATTACATTGCGTGAAAGTTTATCTGCAAACGATAACAACTGGTCAGCAATGCTTTATACTGATGGAGAGGCTTATTTCTCTAAAAAATACGCGATGCACATTGTTGACCGTGTAGGCGGTGGCGATAGCTTCGGCGCAGGTCTTATTTACTCACTTTTAAATAACTACAGCGCACAAGATGCTATTGAATTTGCAGTTGCTGCATCTTGCTTAAAGCACTCTATTGAAGGCGACTATAATATGGTTAGCGTTCAAGAAGTTAAAACTCTTGCTGGTGGCGATGCTTCTGGTAGAGTTCAAAGATAAATAATTTTTGTTTTCTTGCGTAAACTTTTTTTAAGGAGAAGTTTATGCAGGAAAATTTAGAAGATTTACTTTGGAGTTTGTTTGAAAAAACGGGAAATATTAATTATTACGTTTTGAGAAGCAAAATCAAAAATAAAAAATAAGGGCGGTATAAAATGGAAGTAAAAGTCAACGCTTTTGTAATTAAATCTATTGATTATAAAGACAATGATAAATTACTTACTTTATACTCTCTTGAAAGCGGAAAGGTGACCGCGTCTATAAAAGGTGTAAAAAAGTCGGGAGCAAAGTTAAAATTTGCTTCCGAACCTTTTTGTTTTGCGGAATATATTTTGGCTGAAAAAAGCGGGCGTTATACTGTTATAAATGCAAGTTACATAGATAGTTTTTACAATTTGCGATTAGATTTAAAAAAATATTACGCCTGTGCGGTTGTTAGCGAAATTCTCAATTATTTTGCTGAGCCCGACGTGAGCGATAAAACGCTATTTTCCCTTGCAATAAACACCATAAAAGACATTTGCTATAAAAGTGAAGAAATTTTAACGCTTTGCTCGTTTTTACACGGCGTTATAAACGCGCTTGGTTACGGCGTTAGCGAATATGCTTGTGCTAGTTGTGGTAGCGTTATTAGCGGTAGGGTGTTTTTTAATTTTAAGAACGGAGTTTTTAGTTGCCAAAACTGCTTAAAAGAAGGGTTTAATGAAATCAAGCAACAAACTTATACCGCACTTTTAAGCATGGCAAACGGCACTTTAAATAGTGAAAATTTTAATGAAAGTCAAATATATTTAGTTAAATTTTTGCTCTACTATTTAAGTTATAAAACAGACGTAAAATTAAAAAGCGGAGATGCTTTAATATCTTTTTTAGGCGGAAATGGAGAGGGCTCTAAATAAAAAAGGCAGTCAAAATTTTATAAAAGTGTAAAAATTTTGGTAAAATATTGTTATAAAGTAAAGGTTTTGCTTATAAACGTTAAAAATAGTTGAAATTTTACAAGTTATAATGTATAATACATTATTAGAAAAATTAATGCAATTTTGCATATAAGGAGATATATATGAAGTACGTATATTTGTTTAGCGAAGGTAACGCTTCAATGCGTGAATTACTTGGTGGTAAAGGTGCTAACCTTGCGGAAATGACTAATATTGGTCTTCCTGTACCACAAGGCTTTACTATTACAACAGAGGCTTGTACACAATACTATGAAGATGGTAAAAGAATTAATGATGAAATTCAAGCCCAAATTATGGAATACATTGACAAAATGGAAGCTATCACTGGCAAAAAGTTCGGCGATAAAGAAAATCCACTTTTAGTTTCAGTTCGTTCTGGTGCAAGGGCATCAATGCCAGGCATGATGGACACAATCTTAAACCTCGGTTTAAATGAAGAAGTTGTTGAAACTCTTGCTACAAAATCTGGCAACCCACGTTGGGCTTACGACTGCTATCGTCGTTTCATCCAAATGTACAGTGACGTAGTTATGGAAGTTGGTAAAAAATACTTTGAAGAACTCATTGACAAAATGAAGGAAGAAAAAGGTATTACGCAAGACGTTGAATTAACAGCTGAAGATTTAAAAGAACTTGCTAACCAATTTAAAGCAGAATACAAATCAAAAATTGGTCAAGATTTCCCAAGTGACCCTAAAGAGCAACTTATGGGTGCGGTTAAAGCCGTATTCCGCAGTTGGGACAATCCACGTGCTAACGTTTACCGCCGTGATAATGATATTCCATATTCTTGGGGTACTGCAGTTAACGTTCAAGCAATGGCGTTTGGTAACATGGGTGATAACTGTGGTACAGGCGTTGCATTTACTCGTGACCCTGCTACAGGCGAAAAGAAGCTTATGGGCGAATTCTTAACTAACGCTCAAGGTGAAGACGTAGTTGCCGGCGTTCGTACGCCAATGCCAATTGCTCAAATGGCAGAAAAATTCCCAGAAGCATTTGCTCAATTTGAAAAAGTTTGTCAAATTCTTGAAAACCACTATCACGATATGCAAGATATGGAATTCACTGTAGAAAATGAAAAACTTTACATGCTTCAAACTCGTAATGGTAAGAGAACTGCTCAAGCTGCTCTTCAAATCGCAGTTGACCTTGTTAAAGAAGGTCACAAAACTGAACAAGAAGCAGTTCAAATGATTGACCCAAGAAACCTTGATACGCTTTTACACCCACAATTTGACGTTAAGGCTATTAAGGCTGCTAAACCTTTAGGTCGTGGTCTTGGTGCATCTCCAGGCGCTGCTTGCGGTCAAGCAGTATTTACTGCAGAAGATGCAGAAACTTGGAACAACGCTGGTAAAAAAGTAGTTCTTGTTAGACTTGAAACTTCCCCAGAAGACATTTCTGGTATGAAAGCTGCACAAGGTATCTTAACGGTTCGTGGTGGTATGACTTCTCACGCAGCCGTAGTTGCTCGTGGTATGGGTAAATGCTGTGTATCTGGTTGTGGCGAAATTAAAATGGACGAAGAAAACAAGAGATTTACTTTAGGCGGTAAAGTATTTAACGAAGGCGACTATATCTCTATTGATGGTTCTACAGGTGCTATCTACGAAGGTATTATTCCTACTGTTGACGCTGAAATTTCTGGTAACTTCGGCATTATTATGGGCTGGGCTGATAAATACAGAAGCTTAAAAGTTAGAACTAATGCGGACACTCCTTACGATGCTAAAAAAGCACGTGAACTTGGTGCAGAAGGTATTGGTCTTTGCCGTACGGAACATATGTTCTTCGGCGATGGCAGAATTGATGCTTTCCGTGAAATGATTTGTTCTGAAACTGTTGAAGAAAGAGAAGTTGCACTTGCAAAAATTCTTCCTATGCAACAAGCTGACTTTGAAGGCTTATTTGAAGCTCTTGAAGGTATGCCTGTATGTATCCGTTTCCTTGACCCTCCACTTCACGAATTCGTTCCAACAAGTGAAGAAGATATCGCTACTTTAGCAAAAGCTCAAGGCAAGTCAGTTGAAACAATTAAGGCTATCATTTCTTCACTCCACGAATTTAACCCAATGATGGGTCACCGTGGTTGCCGTCTTGCAGTAACGTACCCTGAAATTGCAAAAATGCAAACTTTAGCGGTTATTCGTGCGGCAATCAACGTTCAAAAGGCTAACCCAGCTTGGAACGTTAAACCTGAAATTATGATCCCACTTGTAGGCGACGTTAAAGAACTTAAATTCGTTAAGAACGTAGTTGTTGAAACTGCTAATGCAGAAATTGCTAAACAAGGCGTTAAACTTGAATACGAAGTTGGTACAATGATTGAAATTCCAAGAGCATGTCTTACTGCTGATGAAATTGCAAAGAATGCAGACTTCTTCTGCTTCGGTACTAACGACTTAACTCAAATGACTTACGGCTTCAGCCGTGACGATGCTGGCAAGTTCTTATCTGCTTACTACGACACTAAGATTTTTGAAAACGACCCATTTGCTAAACTTGACCAAACGGGCGTTGGCAAACTTATGAATATGGCTATTGAACTTGGTAGACCTGCAAATAAAGACCTTCACGTTGGTATTTGTGGTGAACACGGTGGTGACCCTACTTCCGTTGAATTCTGCCACGAAATTGGTCTTGATTACGTATCTTGCTCACCATTTAGAGTTCCTATTGCTCGCCTCGCTGCTGCACAAGCGAACATTAAAAACCCAAGAAAGTAATTTTTAAAAATTAACAAAAGCCTTGCACTTTGCGGTGCAAGGCTTTATTTTTTACTTAGCATAAAACGTAGTTTTATATATTGTTAATAATACTTTTTTAGTAAAAACTAACCATTTTTACGAGAAACTTTTTATATGTTTATTTTGCAATGTTTATAATACGTTTCTTTTTCCGTTTGGCATATTCTAAAGTTTTTGCCGCGCCACCCCAAGAATACATAACGTAGGCAATAACTAAATCGGCTTCATTAACCATCCATTCGTTTCTTTTTAAAATAGCAAATTTGCGTGGAACACTTTCAAGTGGAGGGAATATAACGTCGTCATAATGATTTTTGGCGAACTCTAATTTAGAATAATTCTTATCAAGATATGGTGTAATAAATATAAGTTCAATCTCCGGAAAATCATTTTTTAATTCTTTTAGTGTGCGCAAGCATAATCCGTCAAAATCACCATACCCACCTAAGTAAAACTTACAGGTGGGATTTTTTATTATCTCGCTTACAATAATATTTTTTAATTGTTCTTTGATGTCGTTGTTAAACAAACAAATAGAATGCCCACAAAAAGTAATAATCATAGATTCCTCTTTACGTAGATTTACCTACATATTATATCAAAACATCTAGAAAAATAGCAAGCGTTTACGTAGGTTTATCTACGTATATTTAGAAACGTAAACTGTTAAACTTATATGTAGATATAACTGCGTAGGAGGAATGACGCATGAACGTATGTGAAGCAACAGCTAAAAGAATAAACCAATTATTAAAAGAAAAGGGGATGACTCAATACAGATTAGAACAAAAGTCGGGTATATTACACGGAAGTATGGCGTGTATTATGAATGGACGAAACAAAACTGTTACGCTTAGTACGATTTATATGTTGGCAAGAGGTTTTGATATGTCTATAATAGAGTTTCTTAATAATGAGATTTTCTTATCAGAAGATGTTGATTTTGAATAACGATATATAGTAAAGTCGGTGGGTTTTACCACCGATTTTTCTTGTGCAAACAATAAACCCCCAGATAGTCTGTGGGTAAAGAAAAGGTTAACTATTGAAAATAAAACAAAGTTTTATATATTGTTAATAATACTTTTTTCGTAAAAACCAACCATTTTTAAAAGAAACTTTTTTGCATTAAGAGAAATCTTGGTTAGGCTTATTGTAAAAAGTTTAAAATTTGAAGTTAAAAAATAAAAGTGTAAAACAGTGTAAAATTGCTTGACAATATTTGTATTTTTATATAGAATATATAAGCGATATTAAAGTTTTTTAATTTGGATTAGCCCCCTAAAATAAAAAACTTGCAAATAAAAGTTATTTTTTAAGGAGAACAAACATGAAAACTTTCATGGCAAAAAACGGTCAAATAGAAAGAAAGTGGTACGTGGTTGACGCTGCTGGCATGCCTCTTGGTAGACTTGCTTCACAAGTAGCTTCAGTGTTAAGAGGTAAAAATAAACCTACTTTCACTCCAAACGTTGACACGGGTGACCACGTTATTATTATAAATACTGATAAAGTTGTACTCACTGGTAAAAAACTTGACCAAAAGTACTACACTTATCACACAGGTTACGTTGGTGGTTTAAAACAAATACCTTACAGCAAAATGATGGCTGAAAAGTCTGACCTTGCTGTTTACGAAGCAGTTAAAGGCATGCTTCCAAAGAATAGTTTAGGAAGACAAATGATTACTAAACTTAGAGTTTACAAAGGCGCTGAGCACAACCATATTGCTCAAAAGCCTGTTGAACTTAAACTTGACAAGTAAGGAGGAGTTTTAAAATGGCAAAAGTAGCAAGCAAAAAGAAACTTCAATTCTGGGGAACAGGTAGAAGAAAAAAGGCAGTTGCAAGAGTTAGGCTTATTCCAGGCGGCGCTGGCAACATCGTTATTAACAAAAGAACTATTGATGACTATTGCGACCTTGAAACAGTAAAACTCATCATTAAACAACCACTCGTTTTAACTGATACTCTTTCTAAATATGACGTATTTGTAAACGTTGTTGGCGGTGGCTTTACAGGCCAAGCAGGCGCTATCCGTCACGGTATTTCAAGAGCACTTATCATTGCTGAACCAGAACTCCGTGCAGCTCTTAAAAAAGAAGGCTTCTTAACTCGTGATTCACGTATGAAGGAAAGAAAGAAATACGGTCTTAAAAAGGCTCGTAGAGCTCCACAATTTAGCAAGAGATAATTTGTTAAATTTATTCAAATTAAAATTAGTAGCACTATTTTGGTGCTACTTTTTTTATTTTTTAAAAAATTTTTGCACGTCATAAATATCGTAAAATATTATATAAAATCTTAAAAAATACAACTTTGACAACAATAATATTTATAATTCGACAAAATTAAACAAAATAACTTATTAAAAATACTTTATTTTGTACAAATAATATGTTATTATATAAATAGTTAAAAGGAGAGTGTAATATGAGTGCTAAAACTGTTGTAATTTTGCAAGATAACGTTGAGTCGTTAAACGATGTTTTAGAAGCGGTGTCAACCTTAAAAGATTTCAAGGTTGTTGGAACTTCGTTAGATGGAGAAAAAGGCATTGAATTAATAAGAGAAGCAAAACCAGATTTTACAATCATTAGCATAATTTTAAAAAATGCCGACGGCTTTGAGGTAATGAAGCGCATTAAAGATGAGGATATCAAAACCACTGTAATTGTGGTAAGTTCTTTTACTATGGAAAGTATTGTAAGAAGGGCGCTTGACTCGGGGGCTGTTTACTATATGGCAAAACCTTTTAAAATTGAAAACTTGTCAGGAAGGCTTAACGAGCTTTTAGAAAGTTCATTAAAAGGGGAAGACCTTAAACTTTCGTTTAAGCGCAAAAATTCTCTTGATGAAAAAATAAGTAAAATTTTTATATCAGTTGGAATTCCGCCACACATAAAAGGCTACTACTATCTTCGTGAAGGCGTTAAAATGGCGGTTGAGAGCCCGGAAATTATTAATAATATTACAAAGCAGTTATATCCAAAAATTGGCGAAAAATACCAAACTAGCGCTTCTAAAGTGGAGCGTGCAATACGTCACGCCATTGAAGTTGCGTGGAATAGGGGTAGAATAGAAAGCATAAATGCTCTTCTTGGCTTGCGTGCTTACGTAGGTAACGACAAGCCAACAAACGGCGAATTTATCGCCCTTATTGCCGACAAAATGCTTTTAGAGGGCGCTTAAAAGTGCATAAATAGCAAAAAAAAGAAAAAAATTATAAAAAAATTAAAAAAAGTGTTTACAAAATCCTTTTGAGTGATTATAATAATCAAGCAATATATACATTGCTATAAAAAGGAGTTGTAACTATGGCAAAATACGTTTTATGCCCAAGATGTGAACTTAATTATATTTTAGAAGGGGAAGGCTATTGCGGTGTTTGCAAAGCTGAACTTAAAATTGGGCCTCAACTTATGTTTTCTGTTGAGGAGGAAAATAGAGAACAAATTCTATGTCCTATTTGCAAAATGAGGTACATGAGCGAAAACGACGAGATGTGTGAACAATGTAGAGATGATGCAGAATACAAGCGCTCTCAACTTGTTGAAGACGTTGATATTGAAAAGGACGAAGAGTGGCGTAGATTTTTGGACGATGATGAAAAAGACGTTTTATCTACTAAGGGTGATGAAGATGAAATGGTATCTCTTTCTGAAATTGAAGAAGAAGAAAGGTATGACGATTACGATGAGGAAGATGATATTGACCCATACACTAACGAGCGCATAACTCATCATAAAAACGACGATGACGATTTTGATTACGCGCCAATCAATGAAAGCGACTTTGAAGATTACGATGAAGAAGATGATGAGGAAGACGAGGAAGAAGACTTCTAATTTATCTAAATTTTAACTAAAATACGCAGTCTTTGAATAAAAAACCTAAAAACGTGCCAAAATAATATTATGATTAAGCAAAATATTTCTATGGCAATGACAAAGGAAAAAATTCGCAATTATTTTAACAAGTGCGTAGAAGTAAAAGTTAATCTTGGTAGGAATAAAATAGTAAGTTATCAAGGGATTGTAACCAATATTTATCCCGCATTATTTACCATAACGCCTGTAGATGAGTTTAAGGGCAAAACTGCTTTTTCCTACTCTGAATATATGTGTGGAATAGTTGATATAAAAGAATTAAAAATAAATTAAAAGTATATGCATTTTAGACGTAAGTTTAAAGTGCATATTTTTTTTAACGGGAAAATACTGCAAAATACTGTGCGTTTTGTTCGGTTACATACAAAAAAGTATGCGCCCTCACAAGAACGTTTGTCTTTTTTGTATTTTCCTCGTTAAATCGCAAAAATACGGCGAAATACTTTGCGTTTTGTTTAGGTATACATACAAAATCAAAAAAACACAAATCGGCCTTGCATTTAAAGAAAGGAATAATTAAAACCTTATTCGCATAAATTGTATAAAACAATTAGTGGAGGGTTTTTTATGGCTATTACGCCTCGTTTAGAAAAAGTTTCTTTTCAAAAATGTAGTGAAGTTACAAATAAAAATAAGATAGAGTGTAAACTTGGGGTTTGTGAAGAAGATTTACAAGTTTTATGCTCTAATGCGTGTGCAAGTTTATCAAACGCTGAAATAATTGACGGAGAGATAAGGTTTAACGGCAAGGCAATTTTTTCTGCAGTATGCAGTAATGGTAAAGATTTGCAAAAATACGAAAGCGGGGTTGAGTTTAGTTATAAGTTTAATAGTGGTGTTAGCGGATTTTGTAAATTTTTAAACTTTGCAAAAGTTGACGTTTTAGACGTTGAAGTTGTAAAGCAAAACGGCGTTTTACTTGCTACTGCTACCATTTTATTTACGGGCGAAGTGTGTAAAGAAGAAGATATAGAACAAATTTCTTTTACAAATGCCGACTTTTTAATTAAAAAACATAGTTTAAATAAAAGTGAAGTTATTGCTACAGTTAAAAAATCTTTTAAACTTCAAGAAGAATTTGAAGTTGCAGGCAACGTAAAAGACGTAATCCGTCATTATGAAAAAGCATATTTAACAAGTTCTCAATGCGGTATAGGTTGCGTTATAAACGATGGTGAAGTTGAGTTAAATATGGCGCTAAAAACTAATAGTGAAAGTGGTAGCATCATTTTTGAAAGGCGTAAAATACCTTTTAGGCTTGAAAGTGAGGCTGTAGAAGTTATGCCTAATAACGTTGCGCTTTCTAATTTGGAAATATGTGGTTCAAACGTTAAAGTTTACGTTGACGAAAGCAAGGGAAAAAGCCTGGTTAATTTTGAAGTGGAATTATATATATCGTCCGTTATTTATGAAAACGTTGCTTACAATTATTGTGAAGATGCTTATTCCACAACTTGCAATTTAAAGTTGGAAAAATCTAAAAAAAGTATTGAAACTATAACTGAAGTAGAGAGTGTAGAGAAAAAAATAGTTGGCGAACTAGCATATTTTGATGAAAATGCTGGACTAATTTGTGTTTTAAATGATAAAATAGAAGAAATTAGCAGTGTGTTTAACGGAAGTGAAATTATAGTTAAAGGCGTAGCGTCTATATCAATGCTATTAAATGATAATGGCGAAGTAAAATGCCAAACTTCATTAGTTCCGTTTGAAGCAAACTTTTTAGCTAGGTGCAGTAGCGTTAAAAATATAAATTGTGCTATAGTAGGCGTAAACGTTGAAAAGTTAGACGGCAAGATTACGTTCTCATTTATATTAAAAGTAGGTTACGCTTGCGTTTCTAAACAAGAAGTAAACGTTTTACTTAAAGTTGAAGAAGGGGAAAAGAAGCCGTTAAACGATTCTGCAATAAGCGTTTACATAGCGTCAAAAGGCGAAGATTTATGGGACGTTTGCAAGGCGCTTAACGCTAGTGAAGAAGTTATTTTAAATTCTAACGGCGAACTTGTTTTCCCACTTGAAAAGGAAGAGCGAATTTTAATATATCGTGAATTAAACAAAGGCGAAGCCTAAAGCCAAGCCGTTAACAAAGGAAAAGTATTATGAAAACCGTAACCGTAAAGGCTTATGCAAAACTTAATATAGCGTTAAACGTTTTGGGTTTAAGCAATGGCTACCATATGCTTGATACTATTTGTACTACCGTTAATAAATGTGACGTAATAACCGCCACCAAGCGTAGCGATAATAAAATTTTAGTTTCCTTTGTTGGAAAGTACGGCTTTGTGCCAAAAGCGCAAGAAGAAACTAATGCTTATAAAGCGGCAAGTGCTTTTATTAAAGAATTTAATACAAATGGCGTCAACCTTGAAATAGTTAGGAATATTCCAACGGGCAGTGGAATGGGCGGGTCTTCTGCCGATATAGTTGGCGTGTTAAAAGCGCTTAAAAAACTTTACGGCATTAATAAGTCTATAGAGCCACTTGCAACTAGCCTTGGTAGTGATTGCACCTATTTATTAAAAGGCGGTGTGGCACGCCTAACGGGAAGAGGCGAGATTGTTGAAGGTTTTAACCTTTTTAAACCACTTTATTTTGTAGTTATATATTCAAGCGGTGCAGTAACTGCAAAAGATTGTTTTTTAAAGTTTGACCAATCAAAAAAAAGTGGCATTGTATGTGACGTTTTAAGTGTAAAAACGGCTCTTGAAAGCGGAAACGTGCAAGATATAAATTCTTTAAAAGGAAGCAGTTATAACGCCTTAACGGAAAGTGCCGTATCAATAAATAATGAAATAGCAACTAATTTGCAAGCGTTAAAAGAATTGTCTCCAACGTTTTATAGTATGACGGGTAGCGGTTCAACCGTGTTTGCAATGTATGAAGATTTAGAAATGGCAAAATGGGCGTTATCTAAACTCAAAAGGCGTTACGGCAGTAACGTTGAAATTTTAAAAACTCATAATTTATGCAATTTGTCGTTTTTTGACGTACTTTTTAATAAAGACTATTATTTGCAAGAAATTTAGTTTTCAATAAATAAAAATAATAAATAATCAGTTTAAACTCCTCAAAAGTGTTAATACTTATAGTATCACTTTTAGGGGAGTTTTTTTATGAAAAAAATTTGCATAAGTTTGTTTTTAATAAGCATAATATTCTTGACGGTTATAGTGTCAAACAATAATCAAAGTAGCGATAATGACTATCTTCGCATCCATATCCGCGCCAACTCTAATAGCATTGAGGACCAAAACGTTAAATATGACGTTAAAGAAGCGTTAGTAAAATATTTAACGCCGTATATTGCAAATTGTAAAACAAAACAACAGGCAATGGCGTTAATTTATACTAAAAGTAACGATTTAACAAGCGTTGCAAATTCTATTTTAACAAAAAAAGGTTTTAACTATCAATGCAAGGTGGCGGTTAGAAATGAAAAATTTCCAACTAGGGTTTACGAAGACCTTACGCTTGAAAGTGGTTATTATGACGCGGTAATCGTAGAACTCGGAAGGGCAACAGGCGATAATTGGTGGTGCGTTGTTTATCCGCCCATGTGCTTTACGGGAAATGAAAGCGGAATAGAATACAAGTCTAAAATATTAGAGATAATAAAAAACTTTAAAACTAAATAATCCGCTTTATATTAAGGAGGATATATGAAATTAAAATTAAAAATAGGCGTTGCAATATTTCTTGCCGTTTTATCGGTAGGTTTTGCTTCGGCATTTTTAATAAACGAGCAAACAACTTCTGTTGTAGAGCCAACTGCCATAATTAATGCGTCAAGCAACTCTTCCGATATAAAACTCATACAAAAAAAGCTTAAAAATTGGGGTTATTATAAAGGTAACGTAGACGGCATTTACGGCTCAAAAACAAAATCAGCCGTAAAGCTATTTCAAAAAAGGAACGGCTTAACGGTAGATGGTATCGTAGGCAATAAAACTTTAGCCGCAATGGGCATATCTCAAAGTATGCTTTCAGGTACAACGTCAAACAATAATCAAGGTTCAGGCGTTAACGGATATACTTCATCTGACGTTCAACTTTTAGCTCGCTTAATTCATGCAGAAGCAAGGGGCGAAAGTTATACAGGTCAAGTAGCCGTTGGTGCGGTAGTTTTAAATAGGGTTAGAAGTTCTTCGTTCCCAAATACGATATCAGGTGTAATTTATCAGCCTTACGCATTTACTTGCGTAAACGACGGACAAATAAAATTAGCGCCGAATAGCACGGCGTTATCAGCAGCAAAGGACGCTATGAACGGTTGGGACCCAACCTATGGTTGTTTATATTATTACAATCCAAAAATAGCAACTAGTCAATGGATTTTTTCAAGGCCGACAGTGGTTACTATAGGAAACCACGTGTTTGCGTCTTAAAGGAGGCTGTAAATGAATGAAATTAAGAATAATGCTATAGAAAAAACACAAAACGTTACAAAAGAAAGCAGTAAAGAAACGGGCGCTTCCAAAAAGAAAAACTACAAAAAACAAGCTAAACAAAAGCAGTTAAAAAGGGAGCGCTTAGCGGAAGCTCGCAATGAAAGAAAACAACAACTCATGCTTAAAAAGCAAGAACTCAAACAAGAAAAAGAACGTCAAAAACAAGCAAGGCTTGAAAAAAGGCGTTTAGAAAAAGAAAGACGTATTAAAAAGCACGAGGCTAATCTTGCGGAAAAAAGAGCAAAAAAACAAGAATTACAAGCGTATAGATTACAAAAGAAGGAAGAGCGCTTAAAAAGGCGTGAACTTTTAAGGCACGAAACTAAAACGCAAAGAAACGAGCGTATAGCAAGGGAAAGGGCGCAAAAATTAGAAATGCGTCGCCAAAAACTTGAGGATAAAAAAGCAAAGCGTCTTGAACTTATGAAAGAGCGTGAACAAAAGCGTTTATTAAGAAGTCAAGAAAGGCGCGAAAAGCGCAAAAATAATAAGGGCGTTGGCGGTTGGCTTGCAGCGGTTATTTCTTTAGGCGTTACGGTTTTAGTGCTTGCGGGAATGTTAACTTTTACTTTATTTACGCCAATGGACGACCTTATGATGTCTACCGCTATTCAAGAAAGAAGTTTTTACGATTTAGTTGGTTACGTTGATAATTTAGACGTAAATTTAAGTAAACTTACTCTTTCAAATGATAGTGAGGACCAACAAAAGATTTTAGGCGACGTTAGAGTACAAAGTAATTTGGCAACAAACAGCATTTCGTCACTTGCTATTCCTGACGAAGATAAATTTTACACCACTAAATTTATTAACCAGGTAGGCGACTATGCAAAATATTTAAATGAAAAATTGATTGACGGAAAGGCTTTAACTAAGGAAGATATACAAACTTTAAACTCTATGTATCAAATTAACAGCGAGTTAAAAATGGAACTATCTAACCTTGCAAGCCAAATAGACGAAAATTTTGATTTCCGTTCTTTATATGAAAACAAGCAAGACAACTTGATTATTTCAAAGTTTATTGAACTTGAATCTAACGCAGTTAACTATCCGCATATGATTTACGACGGCGCTTTTTCTGAAGATGCTAAAGTAAAACAAGCAAAGGCTTTAGTTGGTTTAAAAGAATTTTCTAAAATGGACGCTGAAAAGCAATTAATGGAATACTTTAAGGACTATAAAATTAAAGACGTTGAACTTATAGGCGAAGTTGCAGGTTCTAATATTGAGTGTTATGAATTTAACTGCAAAACTGAAGGCGACATTGAACTTACAGCAGAAATTTCAAAAGTGGGCGGAAAACTATTATTATTTAACCACTTTAAAGATTGTAAAGAAGATAAAGTGAGCGTACAAGATTGTCAAAAATCTGCAGAAGAATTTTTAGCAAATTTAGGCATAACTAACGTAAGAAGCGTCTGGAACGTTACTTCAAACAATACCGTAACGTTTAATTACGCATCAGTTGTTGACGGAATTATTTGCTATAGCGACCTTATTAAAGTAAATGTTTGTAAGGAGCGTGGTACTGTTTCTGCAATAGAAACAAGCGCTTATTATTTAAACAATACTAAAAGTAGGCAAATTCAAAAAGTGCAAATTAGTGAGCAAGAAGCAAGCAAAAACTTAAGTAAAGATATTACTATAGACTCAAAAAGGCTTGCAATTATTCCAATTGGCAACAATAGTGAAGTTTTAACTTATGAATTTATAGGCACGTATAATGAGGCAACGTATTATATCTACGTTGACGCAGTTACGGGCAAAGAAGTAAAAATTTTCAAAGTAGTAGATACTAATAACGGCACTTTAATTATGTAATGCGTTTTAACGCACTATAAAAACTAAAAATATTTGTATGGTTTTAAACGGTTTCAATATTGAAGCCGTTTTTTTTGTTGATTTTAAAAAAATACGTAAAAACACCACTTTTATCGCAAATTTTTAGTATTTATTGCCATAAAACATAGTTAAAAAATTGTCTAGTTAAAAAGTGTAATATCAAAAAATTATTATACTGCGTATAATATATGTAAAAAAACGTTTGCAAATTAGTATGCCGTATGTTATAATTGTGATACTATAAATTAAATTTTTTTATACGATAATATTTTTAATTAGCTTTAAAGCTAAATTATTGCAATTTGGGAGTTTGTTATGGGGCGTTATTATTTAACTTGTGGAATTATAGGCGTAGTACTTGCGGTTATAGTATTCATAATTTCTAGCATAGGCAGTTGTGTAAATTTAAACGACGTTAAAAAGGAAGTTAAAGGTTATAAGGACTATTGCATCGTTAGATATTTTATGGACGATACGGAAGATGCGGTAGTTGAATTTAAAACTGTTAAAGAGGGAACGTACCTTGAATTTTCAAGGAGCGATTTGCCATATAAAGATGGTTACGTTTTTGCAGGTTTTTACGATGATGCTGATTTTAACTATGGCACTCAATACGTAAATGCAGAAGGCGAAGGTCTTAAACAGATAACGGAAGACGTTGTTTTATACGCAGTCTTTGCACCATTAGGAGGTATCTAATATGTTTGAACTTATTGGCGCACTTCTTTACGGATTAGCAATGGTTGCATGGTGGCTTATTAGAATGGCGTGGAAGGTTGGCAAATATCTTATTCCGCTTGCCTTCATAGTTTTAGGCTTTTTCCTTGGCGGTTCTTGTGCGAATAGCTGTTACGGCTCTTTAGGCGATGATTACCTTCATGAAAAAAAAGTTGAATACACGCACGAAGTAACTATTTATTGGGACGATTATGAAACTGATTATGACGTAATTAAGGTAAGGGAAGACCTTAATTGGTGCATTAACACACAGTCTACTTACTTAAACTCGCACGATTTATTTGATGATGAAGACGAGTACTATTTACCAACTGACTTGTTGCCAAGTAAGGCTTACAAGTCTGGCTACGTATTCAAAGGCTTGTTTGACGCAAGTATGGGTAACGGAACTCAATACGTTACGGCAAGTGGCTATTCGTTAATGCGTGTTACGGAAGATATTGAATTGTATGCTTATTGGGAGGCAGTAGAAAATTGAAAAAGATTAGAGCATTACTTATATTGACTTTAACTTTAATATGCACTTTGCTTTGTGGCACCATGCTTGCTTGTGGCGGTGATGACGATAATGGTGATGGTGGCTCTTCTACGGAAAAAATTACTATCACGTATTATTTGCGTCAAGATAGTGCTCCATTAACTGTTAAAGCAAAAAAATACGAAGAATTTAGATTTTCTTTAAACAACTTAAAACGTGCACACTATACTTTTGCCGGCATGTATGAAGAGCCTAACGGCAACGGCACTATGATTATTGACACTAATGGTAGAAGTACTTGTGTGTTTACAGATGATATATCCCTTTACGTTCATTGGATACCCGCAACTTACACCCTAGAGTTTGATGCGGGTGTTGGCATTTTAAACGATAGTGAAAAATCTAAGCCTATAGAGTATGGGGCGAACGTTGGCATTTTGCCTACACCTACTTTGGTAGGCTACGAGTTTGACGGCTGGTTTAGTGGGGAAAATAGAATTTCTACAGGCGGTATAGTAGAAAACGGCAAGGCTATTTTAAACGAAAACGTTTACGATATTTCTAATGACGGAAAGATTATTTTAACTGCTCAATACAAAGTTAAAACTTATAACGTAACGTTTGACTATAACGACGGAAGAATAGAAAGCAAAACTATAAGCATAGTTCACGGCGAAGAAATTCCTTTAGAAGAGTTCCCGCAAGAAGATAATGGCAAAAAAGTTTTAATTGCTTGGTCAATATCTACTAACTCTATAATAGAGTTTAGCGGAGCTGTTACTCAAGATATTAGATTGTACGCTTTCTATAAAAACTACAAGGTTTTCAACTTCTATGACGGCATTAATGAAGAACCTACTGAAGTAAAAGTATTTCAAAACGAACCTTACTCTCCTGAAGCATTGGAAAATCGTGACGGATATACTTTTAGAGGCTGGTATAGTGACGAACTTTTTAGGGGTGACCCTGTTCAAAGCGTATCTTACGGCGGATTATATAAGGACTTTTACGCTAACTGGGCTATTAACACATATTCTATAGAACTTGAAACTAACGGTGGAACGTATATAGGTGGCAACGTTTCTTACACGATAGAAAGTGACACTTTTGACCTTCCTACTGCAGTTAAGGCAAACTATTCTTTTGTAGGTTGGTGCAAAAACGAAGATTTAAGTGACGAGCCTATCACGGCTATTCAAAAAGGCACTTTCGGATTAACTAAGTTATACGCTAAATATAAAGGCGAAGATAAAACTTTAATTTTAGACGCGTGTGCTGGTAACGTTAACCCTAATAGTTTTGTAGTAGAATACGGCACTTCTTATACGCTTCCTATTCCTACGCTCAATGAGTACGTATTTATGGGTTGGTATGACGGAACTCAAACTTCTGCTAATAAAATAACTGATGAAAACGGCGTTTCGTTAAATGCTTTACAAATAGATGAGTTAGAAATTACGTTATACGCTCACTATATGGAAAAGCTTTACATAACAACTAACGTTAACATAGAACAAGCGGGTAACGTTTCCGTTAAAGATTATTACTTAGAAGGCGACCTTGTTACTTTAAAAGCAACTCTTAACGCAGGTTATACGTTTATTGGTTATTATGAAAACGGAAATTTGGTTTGCGACCAATTAAATTATGAATTTACAATGGGTGCTTCATACGTAACTTACGACCTTATTTATGAAGCAAACAAATATATGGTAACTTTAGTTCCTGGTACGGGTGCTACTTGTGATGAAACTTTGGTAGAGGTTGAATTTGGTAGTACTTACGTATTGCCTGTTCCTACAAAACCAGCTTATACGTTTATCGGTTGGAAATTAAATAGCAACGTTATTACGGATAAAGATGGTTTAGGTATTGCACCTTGGAACAAAACAAGCAACGTAACTTTATATGCTTACTTTGTAGAAGAAGACCCTAATAGCATTTTGGTTTACGACGCTAATTCTTTCTTAAAAATTAAAAACGACCCTTCAAAAACTTATGCGCTAGTAGCAGAAATTGATATGTCGGGCGTTACTTGGGAGCCATTTGACTTTAATGGAATATTTAAAGGCAACGGCATGACTATTAAAAACTTAACAATAACTTCATCATCTGGCAATTTAGGCATGTTTAAAAAATTCTCAGGAACAATGCAAAACGTTGTTTTTGAAAATTTAAACGTAACAAGTACTTCATATAACCACGTTAGTGTTGGCGGTATTTGTGCGGAAATGACGGGTGGTTTAATTGAAAACGTTGTTGTGCAAGGTTGCATAACGGGTGATTTCTGTAGAATAGGTGGTTTTGTAGGATATATGTCTAACGGTAAGATTATTGGCTCTACTAACATGGCAAAAGTTCTTACTGAAACTACGGAAACAAGTAACGTTTCTGCAGGTGGCATAGTAGCTCACTACGTTGGCGGTACTATTACAGATTGCATTAACGAAGGTGAAGTTAAGGCAAATAGATATTGCGGTGGTCTTATTGGTCACGCTACGGCAATCAATTTTGAAAATTTAGTTAATAATGGTAAAGTTATAAGCAAGTTTGAATCTGGCGGTGTAATAGGCGTTATTATTAAAAACGGCAACTACACACTTGCATCACACCTTATTAACAATGGTGAAGTTGTGGGCGTTGAGCGTGTTGGCGGTGTTATTGGTAGAATATATCACGTGCTAGACGCTTATGACCATGACACGAACTATAATTTAAAAATTTCTAACCTTACAAATAAAGGTTGCGTTACGGGCAGTACGGAAGTTGGCGGTATTATAGGTTCGCTTTATACAATAGTAACAGGTACTTATGCTAGTGGTTCTACAACCGTGACAATGCAAGCCTTTGCTAACACAGGTAACGTAAGTGGCGTTAATAAGGTTGGCGGTTTATTGGGCTACGTTTACACGGATAATGGCGCTTCTAAAATATCAAATTCAACAAGTAGTGCGGTAATTACGGCTGAATCTTATGTTGGCGGTATTGCGGGTCACGTTGAAAACTTGCAGATAATTTCTTGTTCTAACGTTGATAGCAGTGTAAATGCGACGGGTTATACTATTAGTGGAACAACCTATTATGGTTACGTTGGCGGTTACGTTGGCTATGGTTATTACGTTGAAGATTGCCACAACGCAGTTGAAATTAATTACACTCAAAAGGGTGGATACGTTGGCGGTATTGCAGGTAGGCTTTTAAATAGAATAGTAGAATCTTCTAATACGGCAAACATACAAGCAGAACAGGCTAGTTACGTTGGGGGCTTAGTTGGCAATATAACTTGTTTTGGTACTTATACTATGGCAGGTTTAACAAATAGCGGTAGCGTAAGTGGCTTGGACTATGTTGGCGGTATAATTGGCGAAATGATTAATGTGAGAGAAGAATATGATTTAGACTCTCATTATACGTTAACGTTAAAAGCATTTAAAAACTCTGGAGTGGTAAACGGAAATAATAGAGTTGGCGGTATTTTGGGCAATGTAAATTGTAGAGTAACCGGCACTTATGCCGATGGCTCCGTTATTATATTGGCATCAAATTTAACTAACTCGGGCAACGTTACGGGAAATTATTACGTAGGCGGTCATATAGGATACGCTTATTCAGATAACGGCAGTTCGCAATTGTCAGCATCAAATAGCAGTGCGGAAATTGTTGCTCAAGCGTACGTAGGTGGTCTTGCGGGTATGCTTGAAAATATTAAGATTGCGGATTGTTCTAACGAAAATAGCACCTTAAACGCAACGGGTTACGTTCTTGACGGAACTACTTATTACGCTTATATTGGCGGTTACGTTGGTTACGGCTATTACGTTGAAAATTGCCACAACGCAGTTGAAATTTTATATGAAAAACAAGGTAGATACGTTGGTGGTATTGCAGGTAGATTATTAAGCAATATTTCTAATTGTTCAAATACTGCATCTATCACTGCAGAAAAGAGTGAATACGTTGGCGGTATTGTTGGCGATATCACTCGTTCAGGCACATATACTATAAATAAACTCGCTAACACAGGCGCGGTAAAAGGCGTTAATTACGTTGGCGGTATAATTGGTAACTTGTATAGCAGAATAGATGCTTACGACCATAACAATCATTATTCTATAACTCTTACTGACATTAAAAATAGTGCAACTATTAGCGCTAATAAATACGTTGCTGGTATAGTTGGTAAATTCTATGCGGACGTTGTAGGAACTTATTCCGACGGAAGCGTAACGCTTATTGCAACGCTCTTAACTAATGATGGCGATATAACAGGCGTTAACAACGTTGGTGGTTTAATGGGTTATGGCTATAGTGACAATGGCGCTTCAACAATTTCAGCGTCATCAAACGCTTCTATAATAACAGCGGAAGCATACGTGGGCTGTCTTGCGGGTAGGCTTGAAAATATTAAAATTGTGGATTGTTCTAACGAAAATAGCACCTTAAACGCAACGGGTTACGTTCTTGACGGAACTACTTATTACGCTTATATTGGCGGTTACGTTGGTTACGGCTATTACGTAGAAGATTGTACAAACACCGTAGACGTAATTTACGCTAAAAATGGTAGATACGTTGGTGGTATTGCGGGTAGATTACTAAACGCTATAAAAAAATGTACTAATACGGCAACAATTAGCGCAAGCAATGCGGACTACGTTGGTGGTATTGTAGGCGATATTACTTGCATACGTAGCTACTCTATAAGTGAACTTTCAAATAGCGGTAGCGTTACGGGCAAGAATTACACGTCAGGCGTTATAGGGTATCTTAAAAATCATGTAAGCGAATACGATAACGATAACGTTTATAACCTTTCCATTACGAATATGACTAACACGGGCACGATTATAGGTTCGCAAAACGTTGGCGGAATATTAGGTGGACTTTATACTAACGTTGATGGAACGTATTCAAGCGGTAGTACTATGGTTATTATGACTGTTATAAATTGTGGCGGTCAAGTAAGCGGTACTACTAACGTTGGTTTAGCTATAGCTAACATTACTACGGATAATTCCGGTTCTAAAATGGAGTACTACACGTTCTCTGGTCAAGTAAACGGCGAAGAAGCTACAAAGGAAACTTTAATTGGCACTTCTTCAGGCTTCAGTCTTGGCGTGCAAGAATAAGGTATAACAACAAATCAAACAACATACAAACAAGGTTTTTGCCTTGTTGAATATAAAAAAGGAGAAAACAAAAATGAAAAAATTGTTAATGGCAGTGTTGGCGCTCATTTCAATAGTTACGGCATCGTTTGCAATTGCTTGCGGTGGCGGATTAAAGTTGGGTGCGCCTACAAACGTTAGGTATGACGGCTCCGTTATCACTTGGGACAAAGTTGACGGCGCAGACCTTTATACTTTAACAATTGGCGAAAGAGAATATGCGGTTACTACTAACAGATATTCTTATAACGCAAATGGTAAAGAATTTACCGTATCTATCAAAGCGTCTTCAAAAACGGAAAAAGTAGATTCACAAGAGTCTGCAATTCAAACGTTTATTCCGCTTGCTAAAATTGAAACGCTTAACGTTACTAGCGAGGGTGTAGTTTCTTGGAACTATGTTGACGAGGCTACCGCATACGAAGTTAGTATAGATAACGGCGCTCCTGTTGAACAAGCAGAAACTACGTTTGCAAGTATGCCACAAGGTACGCATACTATAAAGGTTAGACCTATCGTAAGTGGTGACCCTGCTTACTACTCTTCTTGGAGCGATGCTAAGAATATGACGATGTTAGGCAAATTAACTGCAGCTGACATTACGTATTCAAACGTTGACCGCAGAATTTCTTGGAAAGTTGTTACGGGCGCTCAATATTACGAAGTAATGGTAAACGGCGTTGTTGTTGAAGAAAAATGCAGTGAAACGGCATTTATGTATGAAGCAGGCAACACAGATTTCCAAGTTAGCATTAGGGCTCTTGGTAACGGTTCTACAACGTTCAATGGCAAAGTTTCAGAAAATAAAGGCTTTGTATTCCTTGATACCGTTTCTAACGTTCGCGTAGAAGAAGGCGTTCTTAAATGGGACCCTGTTAACGGTGCGGACGGATATAAAGTTAAGCAAAACGGCGATGTTAGACCAGAAACGTTTACAACTTGCGAATTAGCAAATATTCCTTCAAACATAGCTCTCACTTTTGAAATATTGCCTGTTAGCAATGATAGCGCATATTTCTCTGACTGGTCTGTTGAAAAGAGCGTACATATTCTTGAAGCTCCGCTTCTTCAATGGAACGACGCAATGGAACACGAAGGCGAAGAAATGGAAAGCATCACTTGGGATACTATTCCAGGTGCAAACGGCTACACTGCAAAAGTAACTTTACCTGACGGAACTACTGCTGAATATCACTACCCAGAAACTCAAAGATATTACAAAAACGCATATCTTGCAACGGGTAAATATACTATTCAAATTAAGGCAACTGCATCTGTTGGTAAAGATGATTCTAAATTCTCTGACCCTGTTGTAGTTGAAAGATTAGAAGCTCCAAGGCAAGCTGAATCTAACTACATTGTTAGTGACGTAAACGACGTTCAAAACGGCTTTACCGTTACGTTCAAAGGTGTTTCCGGCGCTGCTGGTTACAACTTATATAAAGACGGAAATTTAGTTAAAACTGCTCAAACAACAAGCTTTAAAGATGGTGACGTTGTTAACGATGCTGTTATTACAGAACAAAACTACACTTATCAAATTCAAGCAGTAGCAGGAGATTCACATAAAACTAACGGAACTACTTATGCAACACTTAGTTCTCTTAAAACAGAATCACTTTCATTTAACATTAAAGTTCTTGCTCAACCAGCAACGCCTACTATTGAAGGTTATAACTATACTTACGGCACTATTAGTAATGCTATGGGTTACGTTGTAAAAGTTGGCGAACAAGCAAATCCATCTGCTAACACTAACTATGACTTAAGTTACATTGAAGCAGGTTCTTTCCCTGTAAGCGTATGTGCAAAAGGTAACGGCTCTAACGTTCTTTCTTCTAACTACACGGGTGCAATTACAGTTAATCGTTTAGAAGCACCTACCAACGTTAGAATTGATACTAGTGATGCATCTGGCGGTGCTTTAACTTGGGACGTTGTTTTACACGCTACAAGCTATGAAATCGTGTTTAATAACGACGGCAACCCAATTCCTGCTGAAGAAATGATGAACGTTAACCAATACATCACTACTCAAGGCACAACCGTTTATATGCAAACTATTGCAAACTACTTTAATACGGAAAAAACTATCTATTATATGACTTCTAAACCAGGTTTAACTACTCAATTTATGAAGTTAGATACTCCAACTTTTGGTGACGTTAAGTTTAACAACAACCAATTCGTTTGGAACTTGCCAAGCAACGTTAAGGGTGCTGAATACACTCCAACTTACAAAGTATATAGCGGCAACGGCAGTACTTATAACGGCGCTATGAACGGCACTACATTAGATATTTCTCAATTAGAAGGTGGCAAATCATATTCGTTCTACGTTAAGGCTATTGGTAACGGCGTTAAGTACATTAACTCTGAAGTTACTGAAACCGTTTCAATCTACAAGCTTGCTACGCCGGACGTTAAGCGTGTTGACGGCAAGTACGTATGGAATAGAATTGCAAACGCACAAAGCTACGTAATTTACGTTGACGGCAACTTGGCTCAAACTTACGACCACCTTGACGGTACTACTGAAAAGTACGAATACACGCCTAAGTTTGATAAAGTTGGCGAATATCAAATAAGTGTTGTTGCAATAGGTGACGGCGGTTATACGTCTATTGACTCTAAACCTTGCGTATTTACTCAAGTAACTAAGCAACTTACTACTCCAGAATTTAGTGTTGCTTATAGTGAAAATAGCTATAGCACAACGGGTAAAGTTGTTGTAACAATTACTAAGCCTGCTTATTACGCTGACGGAACTACTCCTACAACAGGCGAATACGCATACTCTATTTGTGGTGTAGAACAAACAACTAGCGAACTTACTGCTTCACAAATTCCAAATTCTGCGGGTAAATATTCCGTAGCAGTTTACGCTTGCTTAGGCACGTTTGATAAAGATGATGTTTACTACTTACAATCTCAAACTGCAGGTAGCAAAACTGAAACTGCAATCACGTTGTTATTCACTCCAAACGCAAGTGAAATTTACTTAAGTGGTGAAGGCTTTATTGAATGGGCAACTATTTCAGGCGCAGTTAAATACGAATTAAGATTTGCAGTAAACGGCGGTAGCTATGGTGACGTTGTTTATGCTAGCCAAAATACTTATAATTTCTATGACGATTATATGCAAGACGGCGATGAGGTAAATACTTTAAAAATTGAAATTCGTGCAATCGGTAACGGAAATAATATAATTTCTTCTACTGTTGTAGAAAAACAATTTGATGGTCAAGAATTAAAAAAATAAAACTTTTTAGGGGCGGTATAACTGCCCCTTTAAGAGTTTATAAAGGAGAAATATGTTAAGCGAATTTTTAATAAATGCGCTTTGGCACGCAATAACGTTTATAGGTCTTGTATATTTAGTTGGTTTTATAATTTCACTTATCAACCGCTATTTTTACAAAGTTACGGGTTATAGCAAGCTTGCAATTTACGGCACGGGGCTTATAGGCACGCCTATACACGAAACTAGCCACCTTGTAATGTGTTTGTTATTTTTTCACAAAGTACACGACGTTAAGTTTTTTCAAATTAGCGATAGTGACGGGGTTTTAGGTTACGTAAACCACTCTTGGAACCCTAAAAACTTATATCAACAAATAGGCAACTATTTTATAGGCGTTGCACCTATTGTTGTTGGCACGTTAATTATATTTTGGGCAATGAACTACTTTTTGCCCGCAACTTATAACGAAATTAACGCATATTTTGAGGCTATACAAGTGCTTGGCTCAAAATTAACTATTTTTGACTATGTTTTTGATATGATTGGCGGTATGCTATCTGCAATGTTTTTAGAAATTTCTATCGGGTGGAAATGGTGGGTATTTATGCTCATTGCAATTTGCATTTCACTTCATATGAGCTTAAGCACGGCAGATATTAAAGGTTCTCTTATAGCAATACCTTTACTTATAATTATAATTGCGCTTGCAAACGTTGTAATCGGCTTTGTTTTTAACGGCATTTACACTGATTTTTTAGTAACAATGAATACTGCGGGCGGTTTTGTTGTAAGTATGCTTACTTTTGCCTTAGTGTTATCTGCAATATGCTTAATTTTAACGCTTGTATTAAAAGGGCTGTTTTGGCTTATTGCAAAAATGTTTAGGCGTTAATAATCAAATAGTAAACGGCTTTACAAAAAAGCCGTTTTTTTATTGCTCTAAAAAATCTAGCGTTGGTTGGTATTATACGTTTTAGCAAGCAATCATTAACGTTAGGCTTTATAAAAAGCGCTATTTTAGTATTTTTAAGGCTCAACTGCATAAAATAATACAAGGTAAGGTTATGTTAGTTAAGTATAGTGAATTAAAAAAGAAAGACGTGTTAAACGTGGAAACCGGCAAAAATCTCGGCAAAATAATTGACCTTGTTATAGAAGAGAGTAGTGGCGAAATTCAAAAAATTATAGCAAGTGGTAAAAGGTTTGCGCTTGTTCCGTGTGATGGCGAGCAAATAGAGTACTGCAAAATAACAAAAATTGGCGACGACGTTATTTTAGTTTCAAAGCGCAGTAAAAACTGCAACTCTAACTGCCAAAACTCAAGCGTTATACCGCCAAGTAGTTGTTGTGGTCAGCAAAACGGCAATTCAAGCATCTCGTTTGATTACGATGAAGAATAGTTTTTATAAAACGCAAAACCCTGTTTTTTCACAAGGGAGGCTTTAAGAAAAAGATATAAACAATAGTTAAAAGGTGGCAATAATTTATATATAATGGGAGCATATGGAATGCTCCCCTACGGCTTATTATTAACTTTTGTTTAGGCCCCTTTGTGTAAAGGGGGCTCTGCCGTAGGCGGTGGGGGATTGTTTAAAAATTTATATATAAAGGTCAATCCCTCCGTCATTTTGCAAGTGCCACCTCCCTTTACACAAGGGAGGCATAGGGAAGATAATAAATTACACTCGCTTTTTTTCAAGGGAAGCTAATAAAAGTATATTCTTTATACTCAACTGCTTAATAGCCTTTACACAAGGGAGGCGTAGGATAGAGAAAATCTCAACCTGTTTTTACACAAGGGAGAGAAGGTGATAGGTTTAGCATAATACTCTTTACACAAAGGGCTATAGTAAATAAAGTTTAAAAAATAAGCTGTAGCACCTACACGCTTTATATATATTATATATAGACACGCGCGCGAGGCGCAATCATAACGGCATATATAGTATGTTTAATACGTTATTTTCCAATATTTAGTAGTAAATAATTTGGCGCAAAAAATTGCGTAAAAAATACAAAAAAAATTAAAAAAATTTTAAAAAATAGTTGAAATTTAATTACTGTTATGCTATAATTATTGTAACTGTGGAGAAGTCTACACTTTTTTGCTGTTCAATTTTTTATAAAACTGCAAAAAAACAACTATTTTGGCTTAACTATTTTACTAATCTTTTTATTAACTAATAAAACTATCTTATAATTAAGAGGTGTTATAAAATGAAATCATTATATATTAGTCCGTCAATAGAAGTTGTTGAAATCAACTATGTTGACATAGTAACTGAGTCTCATAGCTTCAATATTGAATGGATTGATCCATTAAAATTGGGAATGTAGGCTAATTAGGAGGAATGTATGACAAGAACTATTAAAACTAACTTAATACGCATACTCTCTATTATGGTTGCCGTTTGCTGTGTGTTCGGCTTTTTAACAATGCCAAAAACAGGCGCTAAGGCAAATGACGTTAAAACCACTTTAGAGAATTATATGTGGGTAGAGGCAGACGCATTAGTTAACGTAACTAGCGAAGACAAGTCTGGTGTTAGATTTACTACAAAAGTTTATTACGAATTTGCTAGTACTAACGCTTCAGGTTCAAACTCTCTTAAAGGTATTTACGGCAGTAAAGCAAAATTCCTTTTTGGTATGGTTATTGCTGACCAATTATACCTTGATGAACAAGGTCAAGTTGCTGAAAGAGAAGAAATTACGGTTGACACGCCAACAGCTATTACAATTGCCTATACAAAGCCTGAAAACTTTGACGGCCGTTGGACTAACCAAATTTCTGACTATACTGCGTCTATTTCATACCGTGAAGATAAGTTAAGGTCTGATTTTATTAATCACGATGCTAACGCTCAACCGGGTGAAAAAACTTACTTTACAAACGGCGAGTACAATGAAGAAGAATTCAAAGCTTTATTGACAAGAGTTTATGCTGAAAGATTAATTGCACGTGCTTACGTTCAAGTTACTAAAGAAGACGGCGAAGTAGAATACATCTACTCTACAACTTCTACAGTTGCTTCTGTTCGTGACGTAGCTAACGATAAATACGTTCAAAATAAAGATGATGCTGAATGGCTTAAAGAATACGGCTGGTTAGCAACTAAATACCTTAGCACAGCAACTTATAAAGACGCTTTTGTTGACGTTGACGGTGATAACGCTGGCGAAATTTTTGCTACCGATTTAACTGATTATACTGAATTCGTATTAGGTCAAAAGGCTCTTGATGCAAGTAAAATTACTGCTACTGAAGCTACTACAGCTCTCAGCGAAGAAGTGCTTGCTAATATGGAACTTGGCAAAACTTACACTCTTGCTTGTTATGATAACAATGGTAACGTTTTAAACTTAAATTTAAAACCAGTTACGGAAGTTATTACAACTCCAGGTGAGTTTAAGTCAATTTTTGACCTTTCAGCAGGCATAGGCAATGAATATTGCGTAGATAGAGGTTCATTCTATTCTTGCGTGGTTGACGGTTACTTTGTTTTAGGTAATGACCTTAATATGAAAGACGTTAAGCTTGACCATAACCTTGTTTGTGCTTATGACGCTAACACTACTGTTACTGCATACGGCGTAGGCTTCTACGGCACGTTTGATGGTAATGGTTACACAATTTCTAACCTTGACGTTTCAAGAAGCGTTGCTAACTTCAAGATGACTCAAACTGGCGACTTTATGATTCTTAACAAGAACGCATCTGGTGTTGCAACAAGTACAACTTCAAGTTACTATCCAACTGTAGCTGCTAACCACTCTTGTAGTCACTCATCTGGTACAGGCGTAGGCGTATTTGCTTCACTTGGCTATGGTGCAACTATTAAAAACGTTGCGTTTACAAATGCAAAATCTTCAAATAGTAGCTTCCTTGCTATGTTTACTGAAGGTGGCGCTACGTTAGACGGTAACGCTGAATGGGGTACGTTTGCTGGTTTTGAAGAAGTTGACGCATCTGCTTATGCTATTCGTTATTCTAAAACTGCTAGCGGTGTAGATATTTCTACTACTTGTACAGGTGGTACAGATTGTCTTGTTCACGGCGAAACTGATTGTGCTGCAACTGCAGGCACTAAATACGTTAAATGTAAAGGCAACATTGGTTGTATACATTGCCAAAGAATGGATACACACGATCCTGTATTCTACCCTGTAGTATTAGAAAATTCTTACTATAACGTAGCTATTCGTGAAGGTAAAATTTGGAATAGACTTGAAGTTGCTTATGGTAACGTAGCTACTGCAAAAGCAAATGCTGGCATTGTTTATGAAAACTTATATATTGATATTAACGACCAAACTTCAAACTTCCGTGGTATCTTTAACTCATTTGGTAACGCTAAGACAGACGCTATTACTACAATTAACAACGTTGTTTTAAACTACAGCGGTGCTAACGTAACAGCTGCTAACTATGGTTTACTTCGTGGTGAAAACAAAGTTTATAGCGGTGCTAACACTTATAAAGATATTTACTTTAAAGATACTGCTATTAATAACTTAGTTATTATTACAGAAAAAACTGCTAACTTAATTAACTACAACAGCCTTAACTACGTTGCTTCTAACTTAGAAGGTACTAATAAAATTGCAAACGTACTTCAATATACTTCTTTAGAAGCTTACAAGCAAGCTATTGCTAATGAAGAAACGTCTGTTTCAGGCTTTAATAAATACTGGAACACAAGTGCAGGCGTTCCTTTCTGGAGTGCACACTATGCTGATACTATTACGTTTGATGTAGGCGGTGTAGTTTCTGATGGAACTGAAAACTTTACTATCATGGCTGATGGTACTCAACAATCTGTTAAAGTTTCTGCTTTTGACTATTTCGGTAAAGCTCTTGAATTTGAAACAGCTGAATCTAGCGATTTAGGTTTAGCTACTGTTGATAAAACTGGTTTAATTACATTTGCTGAAGAAATTGAAGCAAGCGAAGCAACCGTTACTATCACTTTAACTATTGCTGGTAAAGTATTTACAGCAACTGCAACTATTCAAGGTGGCTTTGAAATTGTTGATGCTTCTAAAGTTGTAACTTACTCACAAGACCAAGGTAGATTTAACTTTGATGGCTTTGAAGCTGAAGGCGTTGTATTTAGTAATGACACTATTTTAGAAGCTTCCGTTATCTATAACGGCGTTACAACAAATCTTACTAAACAAGTAATTCAAGTTAAAGATTACGGTATTGTTGGTGGTAAGAATTGGACGGAAGTTCCAGGTAGCGTAGGTGCTTCTGGTACTGACTCTACTGGTACAGGCGACGATACAATGGTTAACTTTAACGCTTTCTTAGGTGAAAACGTTGTTAAGTTTGCTGTTAATATTAATGAAGATGGTAGTTACGATCCTGACCTCTTTACTCAAAAATTAGTAGTTAAAGTAAACACTGGTACAGAAGAAGCACCTGTATATAAGAATTACTTGTTCAATAATTTTAAAGCATATTCTGCTATTATTACAAACGTTGGCCAATTAGCTGAAGTTCTTTCTGTAAAAACAACTTCAACTCTTAACAAGGGTTACTATATTTTAGCTAACAATATTGTTGCTACACGTGGTATTTATAAAGTTACTCACGCTAATCCAAATAGTTCTAAAACAATGGGCTTCCAAGGTGTATTTGATGGTCAAGGTTACTATTTAAATAACGGTCTTGCAGGTTCATCTTATGGTTTATTTGACCAAATTGTTTCTACAGCGGAAATGCCTACTACAATTAGAAACGTATCATTAACAACTTATTCAGGTGCAAACAGCTTTGTTGGTTTTGCAAAATCACTTGTTACTGATACTAATGAAACTGTTACGGCTGCTGACGGTGCAAATATTACCGTTTCTAAGTACCCTGTAGAATTCTACAACGTACACTATAAACCAACAACATCTACAATTCACGGTTTATTCTATGCAAATCCTAACTATGTAAACTATAAGTTAAGAAACGTTGTAGTTAACTTTGAAAACTTAAGAGGACATCAAACTTACAACAACTCTAACTACTTCAACAGCGATACGTATGGTATTTTATTAAATACTCCTGAATTCCAATACACTGGTGGTTCTCAAATAACTGCAGTTGAGCATTTTGCAAGAGCTTCTTACACTGCTAACCCATTTGAAAACGTAGTTATTCTTGCTAACATGCCTGTTGTTGGTTACATTGGTAATGACGTTGCTAGCCAAGGTTACTCTGCTAAAGAACCATTAGATACTTACTATATGGGTTACGGCGCTAACAAGATAGGTAAGTCTGGTATGAAGATTGCTAGAATTGCTCAAGCAAATGCTGCAAACTCTCCATCTAACTTAGCTAACCTTGTATTTGACGTATTAGCTTCACAAGTAACGTTAGCTAATATTGAAGCTACTCCATGGGCTGGTGCTGCTGCAAAAAATAATGGATACACGGTAACTGACCCTGCAGATTCTACTGCAAGCAAGCAATACACTACAGCTCACGAACAAGCGTTCTTCTTCAAGGGTGTATATCAATTCTACAACCTTGCAGAAATGAAGACTGCTATTGAACTTGCTGAAAGCGGTGATACAAGTGAAGAATCTAAGGTACTCAACGCATTAGTTGCTGAAGGTATGCCATTCACGTTCTCTGCTCAAAAGACAACTGAAGGCATTACAGGACGTTACGTTCAATGGATTCAAGGTAACAACTAATAAATAATTAGTTTACCTAAACAAAACAAAATTAAGATACGCACAACCGTGCGTATCTTTTTTTGTTAGTTTAAGGCCTAATTTACTCCACAAAAAAAGCCTCCCTTGAAAAAAGGCGAGTGTAATTTATTCTTCGGCCCCTTTGAGTAAAGGGGGCTCCGCTACTTGCGGTGGGGTGTTATGGTTTATATATAGAATATATACCTTAATTTTGGCCCCTTTGAGTAAAGGGGGCTCTGCCGTAGGCGGTGGGGGATTGTTTAAATTTATATACAACTACCAATCCCTCCGTCATTTTTCAAATGCCACCTCCCTTTTTCGCAATGGAGGCTTAGAAAGAAAAAAATTTATTCTTCTGCCCCTTTACTCAAAGGGGCCTAAAAAGTTAATAATATACCGTAGGGGAGCATTCCATATGCTCCCTTTTATACATAAAATTCTATTCAACCTTATAAAAAACGTTTAATTTTGCATAAGTGAATTTCCGCGTTATCGTTCACGGCAAAACGTCACTCTTTATTTGACAAACCGTTTTAATAGCGTTATACTAATATTGCTTATATTTGTTAAGGGATTATTTATGACGTTTGATAAAGTTTTGCATTTGATAGTGCACTCAATTTTAGATAGTTTAATAGTTTTACCATTTTTAATAGTTACGTACGTAATAATTGAACTTATTGAACGTAAAGCCGTATTTTTTAGAAACGGCAGGTTATTAAGTGGAAAAAACGCACCGCTACTTGCGGGCGCGCTTGGCATATTTCCACAATGCGGTTTTTCGGTTATGAGTGCAAAACTTTATGAAAATAACCTTATTAAAGTAGGTACGTTACTTGCAGTATTTATTGCAACCAGTGACGAAGCTTTTGCTATTTTATTAACAAACGGCAAGTTTTTAGCACTTGCAATGCTTTTAATTTCAAAATTTACACTAGCAGTTTTGGTTGGCTACGCTGTAAACTTATTCGTTAAAAAAAGAATTTTTATAAAGTATAAAAAAGTAACCTTTACGCACGAAGAGTATTGCACGCAATGCGGAAATAGCAAAAATGCAAAAAACAAGATAGAAGCGTACGTTTTATATCCGCTTATTCACGCATTAAAAACGTTTGCTTTTGTGCTTATTATAAACTTTATTTTTGCTTTTTTAATTGAATTGATTGGCGAAGATTTAATTTTGAATTTTATGGCAAAAGGCAAGTTTGTTGAGCCGTTTGTAACAAGTTTAGTTGGGCTTATACCAAATTGTGCGTCATCAATTTTAATAACGCAATTTTACGTTAACGGCGGTATTAGTTTTGGCGGATTATTTGCGGGTCTTTCTGCAAATGCGGGAATTGGGCTTGCAGTTATTTTAAAAAACAAGAGCAAGTTTAAAAATGGATTATTAATTTTAATAACTCTTTATTTATTAAGCGTAATTTTTGGTTTGATTTTAAACCTATTTTGTTAGTATGCAAAGCACGTTATTTTATATAGTAGAACAATTTAAAAAGCCAACTGATAATCTTTTTGATTTTATAGAAAGGCACTCGTTTTTGAAGTATGGCGACAAGTGGGAAACAAGCGTTTTTGCCTATCAAACCTTATTTAAAGGTTTAAAAAAGGTTTATAACGCAGACGGCTATGACATAGACTTTTTAGAGAGCGGAAAACCCGTTGTAAGCGGTTTTAGCGTGTCGCTTACACATACAGGCGGGCTTGTTGCGGTTGCCTTTACAAAGGGGAATTTGCCTGTTGGTATAGATTTAGAAGTTGTTGGGGATAAAAAGAGTGAACGCCTTAACGGCTTATTAGGGCTTGATAATTTAGCAAGTGTAAACGAGCAGTATTTAGCATTTACCAAGCGTGAAAGCATTATTAAGGCGCATAATTTAACAATGCTTACAAGGCAAAATTTAGAGTTTAAAGGCGAGAGTAAAATTATACAAAAAAATGGCGCTAACTACGCCTTGTCTATATATTTTGACGGAAAAATAGAGGAGATTAAGTTATGAAAATAATTTTTAATAGTGATGAAAGGGTTGTAAACGCTATACGTGAAGGCTTAAAACGTAAGGACGGCTATTGTCCTTGTCGCATAGCACGTATTGAAGATAACGTGTGTATGTGTAAAGAGTTTAGAGACCAAATTGCAGACCCCAATTTTGAAGGTTACTGCCACTGCAAACTTTATTATAAAGAAAAATAAATAACAAAACCGCTTGGCTTTGCCAAGCGGTTTTATTTGTGCGGAAGTCAAGCGTACAAATTAATAAAGAGCACAACAACATAATTGTTTTTAATTAGAAGTAAAAACTTCGTTAAGCAATTTTTCCGTTTCGTCGTAAGACGTTTGCGGTTTTGACGGATGCAAAAATAAGTTAGAACAAGAAATATACACCCTTTCATCTTTTTTAACTTGTTTAGTATCAAAACACCAATCTACAATTTTATTTATAACGTTCATAATTGCTTCCCCCTTGTTATACCGCTATTATATGACGTTATATATGACAAATGTATGTCATAAAAAATAAAATTTTGTAAAAATTTAAAAAAAATTGCAAAAAAAAGCGTCCTTGTTAGGTCGCTTTAAAATTTGAGTTTTAGTTTTTATTGCCGTGAATAGGTGCAGGAATAACTCCGCCACGAGAAATAAACTTTTCTGCACTTGCTTGTTTTACAGGCATAATTGGTGCAGAGCCAAGTAAACCGCCGAATTCTACAGATTGCCCAACCGTTTTATTTGGTACGGGTATAATTCTAACTGCTGTAGTTTTGTTGTTTACCATGCCAATAGCGGCTTCGTCAGCAATAATTGCGCTTATAGTTGAGCTTGGCGTATCGCCAGGAACGGCAACCATATCTATGCCAACGGAGCAAACTGCCGTCATTGCTTCTAACTTGCTTAAAGTTAAAACGCCTTTTTCGGTTGCGCTAATCATTCCTTCATCTTCACTAACAGGAATAAACGCACCACTCAAACCGCCAACTTTAGAGCTTGCCATAACACCGCCTTTTTTAACAGAGTCGTTAAGTATTGCAAGGCAAGCGGTTGTTCCGTGTGTGCCTACCGTTTCTAAGCCCATTTCTTCTAAAATTCTGCCAACGCTATCGCCAATAGCAGGGGTTGGGGCAAGGGAAAGGTCAACAATGCCACTTTCAGCATTAAGCCTTTTAGCAGCTTCGTTTGCTATAAGTTGACCAACACGCGTAATTTTAAACGCCGTCTTTTTAATAATTTCACTAATTTCCGTAATGTTTGCGTTAGGTGCGTTTTTAACTGCTCTATATACAACGCCCGGGCCGGAAACGCCAACGTTTATAACGCACTCGCCTTCGCCAATACCATGGAAAGCACCCGCCATAAACGGATTATCCTCAACTGCGTTACAAAATACTACGAATTTGGCACAACCAAACCCGTCATTATCCTTTGTTAAGTCCGCAGTTTTTTTAATGATTTTACCAATTTGGCTTATCGCATCTAAATTTATACCTGAACGCGTAGTGCCAATATTTACGGATGAACATAAAATATCGGTATTTGCTAAAACTTCGGGTATGCTTTCAATAAAAGAGTGTTCATACGAAGTTGTGCTTTTGTGTACAAGGGCAGTATAACCGCCAATAAAGTCAACTCCAACGGCTTTTGCAGCATTGTCAAGCGCTTTGGCAATAACAATTTCCTTACCCTTAAAAGGGGCGCTAATAAGCGATACGGGCGTTACGGAAATACGTTTGTTTACAATTGGAACGCCAAATTCATTAGATAGGTCGTTTGCAACCTTAACAATGTCTTTAGCGCGCGTAGTTATAAGGTTATAGCAGTTTTGGGCGGTTTCTTCTACGGTTGAAGCAATGCAACCAAAAAGTGATAAGCCCATAGTTATGGTGCGCACGTCAAAATGCTCGTTTTGCACCATGTTTATCGTTTCTAAAATTTCGTGCTTGTTTATCATTTTACACCCTGTGCATTGTGTTAAAAATATCTTCGTGTTGAAGCATAATTTTAACGCCGATTTCTTCGCCTTTTTTAGATGCAAGTTCTTGAAGTTCAGCAAAACTGATGGCTGAATTTTCTAAATTTACAAGCATAATCATTGTAAAATAACCTTGCATAACGGTTTGGCTAATATCTTCAATATTAACGTTATTTTGTGCTAAAATAGTTGATACGGCGGCAATTATACCTGCCTTGTCTTTACCTAAAACGGTGAGTATTGCTTTCATAATAACTCCTAAAAATTTTATAGTTATATTTTATCATAAAAGCCCTTTTTTTGCAACTTTATACACCTAATATTTAGTTTATAAAATGCAATGTAAAAGTTTAGAATTTAGCATTGAAAAGTTCTAATTTTATTGTTATAATAAAATTATCAAACTAAAAGGAAAATGCTAATGGAACTTAAATTACGAATTTTACAATTAGACCTTGCAAGGCAAAAAGAAAATATGGCTTTTGTTAAAAAGTACATTGATTTTGCTAAAGAGTGGAACTATACTCACGTTCTTTTTTATCTTGAAAATGCCGTTCGCACTAAAGATACGCAATTTTTTAACAAAGAAGAAACGTATAGTGAAGAAGAAATTTTAGAAATGATTGCCTACGCTGATAGCAAGGGTATTGACATTATTCCAGGCTTTGAAAACCTTGGCCACCAAGAAAAGTTTTTAGAGTACAAGGAACTTGAAGATTTTTCTGAAATTACTGACTATAAAACGCAAGGCAGGGGCTTCCACCCTTATAAGCGTGGTACGGTAGGGTGCTTATCTAACCCTAAATTTATAGAGTTTATTGACAAATACGTTTACGACGTTGCCTCTCTTTTTAAAAGCCCGTATATTCATATGGGGCTTGACGAGCCTTTTGACTTTGCCGTTTGCGACAAGTGCCGAAATAGGCTTAAAAATGGCGAAACTAAGAGCCAAATGTTCTTAGACCATATTTTACGTTCTCATAAACTTTGCCAAAAATTAGGCAAGCGTATGATGATGTGGGATGACTTTTTTGAATATGCCGACATTGTTGATAGTTTACCGCGTGACATTATTATGTGTAATTGGAACTATTCTTATATTGCCGAAGAGCCTAACGGGCACTGGACAAACCGCATTAAATGCGATTGGTTTAAGTACTATGAAGAACGTGGGTTTGACTATATGTTCTGCGTTTACGCGCATAGGGCGTCATCTACGTATAACTTAGAAACGTTTACAAAATATGGCGCAAAACATAATCCTTTAGGCGCGGTTATGACTACTTGGTGCCGTAACGATAGTTTTTACGAAGGCGCTATGCCGTTTATTGCATACGGCGGTAGTTTATGGTCGGGCAAAGTAAAGAGTAAAGACGATGCTATAGCAATTTACGAAAAATTGCTTGGCTCTAAAACGCTTGCAAACGTTGTTTATAATAACACTTCGTTTGGTTGCGGTAATTGGCGCCCAGATGAAATTTGTGAAAATGACGTTATGCTTAGATACGTTGAACGCAAAACTCAAAGCGTGTTAATTCCTATTATGGAAAGCGAAATTGCCACTTTAACGGGCGAACAAAAAGACATTGCTGAAGATATTTACTGCGTAACGTTAAATGCGTATTTGGGCTTAAAACTCGCTTATATTGCAGAGCAAATTTTTGACCGTTACGAAAGTGGGAAAGAAATGCCTGACTTTACAAAAGACGTTGAGTTTATTAAGCAAGGCTATACTAAAATTAAGGCTATTGCCGATAGATTATGGCAAAAAAATAGACCTGACATTTTAAGTTGTAACGATAGTTTTAATAAAAAATACGAAGGAATTTTTAACGCTATTAGCGACCTTGAAAAACGCCTTTCAAATATTGAATACGGCGGGGTATTGTCGGTTGAATATATGCTTCCGGAAATATTCTTAACTTCGGAAGTAACTATTAAAGTTAAGTACGAGGGCGAAGATGAACAGCTTATTTATAAAGATAGGCTTTCTCCAAGCGTTTCTGGTTATGACGTAGCAGGTTGCTTTACTTATAGGTTTAAAATTAAAAACAAGACTGTTGAATACGTTAAGTTCGGCGTATTTGGCGAAGGCGCTTATTTCCCTGTTCACTTTAGATACACCGCAAACGGCGTTAAGTATATAGTTGATAAAGCAACGGCTGTTTCGGGCATTGTTAAAAACGAGCAAAACGCTCAGAAGGACGATGCACGCTTTGCAATGGTTGGCAATGAAGACGGCATTGCACATTTTAACGACATTGCTTTAAGAAGCGAACTTCACGAAATGAAAGTAACGTTTAAAAAATTATAAGCATACTTTTTTAACTTTTGATACCATCAAAAAAGATTGGCGTTTTGCCAATCTTTTTTATTTTACTATATCTATAATTTGTTTCAAGTCGTTTATTGTGTAGGTAACGGAAAAACCGTCTTTTAAAGGGGCGGATTTTGGGTTAAACCAGCAAGTGTCAATACCAAGTAGGTTACCACCTTTTATATCGCTAGTTAAACTATCGCCAATAATAATTGCGTCACTGCCAAACGTAACGTTAGCCTTTTTTTGTGCGTTAATAAAAAAGCCGAGTTCGGGCTTAGGAAAACCCATTTCTTCACTAACAAAAATATCGTCAATAAACTCTTTAAAGGGTTGTGAACCAAGGCGTTTTTCTTGAACTTTTGTAACGCCGTTAGATGCAATATATAACGTTTTGCCCATCTCTTTAAGCGTTTTTAAAACTTCGTAAGCGCCGTCTATCGTTTTAGTTCCGTTTGCAAGGTTAGATAAAAAAGTTTTATTAAACTCATCGGGGTTAATTTGTATTCCCGTAAGTTCTAAATACTCTTTAAACCTTAAAATCACAATTTCTTCTTTTTTATATAAGCCTTTTTCGTACCTTTTCCACCACCCGTCGTTAATAACGTGGTACTTTGCGTAAAGTTCTTCCGTAAACGGCAAGCCAAATTTAAGGTTTGCGTTTTTAAAGGCTTCGTGCTCGGCATAGTCAAAGTCAAGCAAGGTATTATCTAAATCAAATAATAAAACGTTGTAACTCATATAGCCATTTTACTATATTTTTAATAAATTTTCAACACTTTTACACGTTGTTTATGCAGTTGACGTTTAATTTTAATTTGCAGTCGTCTAATATTTTAGAACTTGCTTTTTTATATATGCTATTATGGCGCTTGTATGCTTCGTTTTTTATTTTAAACAAATCGCACCCACTACTTTTTGATTTTTCAAAAACGCTTAATAGGGTAGATTCTATGTGGGCTTTGCAGTCGTAAAGCATTTTATTCGTCATTTCGCCAAGGTTAGAAACGCTATCTATTTTTTCGGGCAAGTTGGTGTCTATAATAGAAAGCCACACGTTAAGGTTAACGTTAAGGGTAGGTTCTAAGCCGTCAAAAGTAAGATATTTTTGGCTTTGAACTTTTTCAACTCCAAACAAAAAGTTACCGCGCTTTCCGTCGTCGTTTACTGAATTAACGGTTATATAACTATCTTTTGCGTTGCGCATTGTTAAGGAAAAACAAAGTGCTTCGTCGCCTAAAAGTTCGCCTTTAACTTCGCCTTTAGAAAAAAATAGCGAAGTTGAAGCATCGTATATAACGGGTGCTTTTTTGCCTTCTTTTTCGCCTGCGCCACCGCTACTAGGCTCGCTTAAAGTAGATGCGCTTTGCTCGCCACTTTTTGAGTTAACGTCCGTTTCAATAGTTCGTACTTTTGGCATAAAAGCACTTTCTGAACGTGAGTAATAGCCTATAGAAAATTCTTTTATAGACGTTGTTAAAATTCTGCTTGCGCCGTTATAGTCCCTTACAAATATTTTTGCAAGCGACAAACCTGAAATATTGTCAAGCGGTGAGTGGGAGAGTAAAACTTCTTTTGCAAGCCCATAGCATGCGCATAAAATGGCGGAATCTTCCACCTTGTAGGAACGAATAAAGAAGTCTATAACGCTAAAAACGTTTTCGCTAAGCATTGTTTCGCCAAGTATTATAAGGTTGCAAAAACTAAGTTTGGGGTACCAACCCGTCATTTCGCCTATTTTTGTAACGGCTGAATATAACGTTTCGCCGTTTGCAGTTATAACGGATTCATCGTTAGAAGATTGCCCAATAGACGCTTCCGGAACGGCAATTTGAGCGGTTACGGAGTATTCGTTTTCTAATTTATCTATTCCAAGCGAAACTATAAACGCCGTCTTTTCAATATTTAAAAGGGCAAAGTCGGAAGTAAAGTAAAAAACGAATATTGCAATAAATATTAAAATAAAAATTTTAGCACGCTTAAATACCATATTTTCTCCTTTTAAATAGAATTATTATTGGCGCCAAATACGTCATTAAAATAAAGAAGTAAACCACGTAGTTTTGCATAATATGAAGGCTTTTAAAAAAGTCGTTTTGAGTGAGGACTGAAAGCACGAATTCTATCAAAACTACAATAAGAGCAGGTATAATTTTATTTTTAAAGTTAAAGCAATAGGCAAGTAAAATTGACGCAAAAATAAGTGGTAAGCAAATTTGAAAAACGTTTATGCCGGAAAGTAAAAATGCGCCTAAATAGTCAAATCTGCCAATGTCGGATAGCGTTATTGAATATTTGCTCATTTTAAGTGAAGCGTAATACTGCCTTTCGCTAATAACGTCAAAAATAGAATAAAACATAACTAAAAAAGTAATTGTTATTAAAGCGTAAACTATAAAAGCAATAATTATTTTTTTGTTGTGGTTGTTATTTTTTTTAATTTTTCCTGCAAAAAAGAGTAAAAAAAGAGGGTCTCCAAACCAAATAAGCGTTTTTAACGAGCCGTTTAAAAAAGAGGCACTACTAGGAATAATTGGCAAAAGCGAACTGTAATTTCCTGAAAATGCCGAGAGTAAAAATATAATAGCAAGACCTAAAATAAAAATCCATAGTGAAATTTCCATACTTCTTGCATACGGCTTAACTCCCTTTAATACTATATAAAACGCCACTATAAAAAAGGGCATAAAGGTTAAAAACGTTGGCTGAGTTTCATAAAAAGTAAGTTCTATAGAGTTTTTTTGCTCGTATATAGGAATAAAAGTTTTTAAAATAAAAAACAATGCGTAAAAAAAGCATAATACTTTAGAAAAAGTTTTTCCAAACTTGTTTTCAAAATATAGCATAATATTATCATCTTTTGCATCGTTTAAAATTTTTAATACCAATAATAGTAGCAAAAAATCAACGGCAATATTAATAAAAGCCGAAAGCCAAAGTGCTTCGTTTGAAAAATGAGAAAGTGAAGCCGGCAAAATATGCAATTTTGTTATGCTAAATCCAACTGCAGTTGTAACTGCAAGTTGGTGAGTTGATATAGATTTATTCATCAAAATTTTTCCTTATAACGTTTTTTGGTTTAAAAGAAGAAGGGCGTTTTTTCATTTCTGCATAAAAAGAAGTTGTTAACGCATCTTGTAAATCGTTTTTAATTATAGGCGAATATGGTGCTAAATACGGAACGCCAAAACTATCAAAATCACTTAAGTAAGTAATTAAAGCACAGCCAAATAGCACTATGCCAAACCCACCAAATGAGCCTGCTATTATTAAAAACAATATTCTTAAAACGGAAAGCGTTTCCGTCATATCTGGAACGGTGTAAATGCAAATTCCAGAAAGTGCCATTATCATAATTGTTGGCGTTGATACTATGCCTGCGTTAACCGCAGTTTCGCCTAAAACAAGTGCACCTACAACGCTCATTGCTATACCAACGTACCTTGGCATACGAATACTGGCTTCGTTTAAAATTTCAAAAATAAACAGCGTAAAAAACATTTCAACGCTTGGCGAAAGCGGTATTCCCTTAATACTACCAACAATGGTAAGTAAAAAGTTTAGCGGAATAATTTGCAAGTGGAAAAGTTGTGCCGCAACAAAAAACGAGGGTAAGATTATGGCAAAAATAACGGCAAAAACTCTTAACGTGCGTGATAAATTTGCTCTATAAGAGTTAACGTAATAATCTTCGCTTGACTGAAAATCTTCAACGAATAAAAAAGGCACGGTTAATACTATTGGCGAGCCGTCAACCATAATTGCAATTCTTCCTTCTAAAAGTTTTGCAGTTAAAATATCGGGTTTTTCCGTAGTTCCAACTTGTCTAAAAAGAGTAGTTTTTCTATCGGAAATACATTTAATGATATACGAACTATCTATAATGCCGTCAACGTTAATTTTTTTAATTTTTTGTTCTAAGGCGTTTACTATATCTTCATTTGCAATAGTTGAAAGATAAACTATGCCTACCGTCGTATTAGAATACTTTCCAACAGTATATTTTTTTAGGCATAGGTCTGTTGATTTTAGCCTTTGCCTAATTAAAGCCATATTAATCTGCATATTTTCAACAAATCCTTCACGCGGGCCTTTTAATACGGAAGAGGTTGGAGGTTCGCTAACTGCACGTGTAGTTGGCTTTTTGCATTTTACGTTTATAGCCTTATTAAACGTTTCTATAAAAATTATGCAATCTCCCTCACACACTTTTTTAGCCGTGTCGTTTACGCTCAAAATCTTTTCTAATTCGGGAGAATTTATAGCGTTTAACGCATCTTCAAAAGAAGACGTTAAAGGCATTGTTTTAAACGGCTCTAATACTTGTTTGCTTATTGAAATTTTATCTGTTAAACTTTCTAAAAAAACGGCAACGGCAGGTAGAGAATTTGCTTCAAAATAATGAAAGCAAAGGTCGTCGCTATCAATTATGGTTTTTAACGAATTTACGTTTTCGTTTAAGGAAGATGAAACATTCATAAAAATACTATTGGCAAATACTTTAAAAATATGTAGAAATACGCCATTGTTTAAAAAAATAATTGCGTTTAGCAAAATTTATTTTGCGTAAAAATCAATTGATTAAAGTAAAAATTCCAAATAAAAAAGAACGGCTTTTAAACCGTTCTCTTTTTTTGTTTTGCGCTTTTAAAATTTACTTTTTGTTAGCACTTGTAATTTCTTTTAAAATTATGCCCGTAATAGACTGACATTCACTTTGACTAATAGAAGTGTTTTGGGCTATAATTTCAGCAATTTTTTGCATATTTTGCTCATCACTATTGCTTGTTGAATAAGAATTAATAATTTTGGAGGCTACTGTGCCTAATGGCTTTGTTTTAAGAATGCCTTTTAAGATGTCGGAAATAGTGCTTTTTAAATTTCCGTCTTTAGATAATTGTTTAGTAATTGCGTAATAAAAGGTGGCAATACCACCAATTTGCAATCCTTTTTTTAAAACGTATAAATAGTCGGTGCACTTTAAAAGAAAATATGCGTACGTAAAAAATAGTAAAACGCCAATTACAAATGGAAGTATCGTAATAATTTTTTTTGCGTTATAAGGAACTATTTTTTTAACTACACAAGTAATAAGATAAGTGATAAGAGCAAGTGTTAAAGTTTCAATGTTAAACTTTTGCAAAACTTGTAATATTTCTTCTGTGCTCATTGTAATTTCCTTTGGAAGAATTAGATATTAAAAGGTTTTTGCAATAGCCGTATTTTGCAAAGTGCAAACGCAGTAAAAATTTAGCGTTGAGTTTAGCCGTTTTTATAAAATCCCTCCCGTAAATTTTTTCCCAGACGCAATTTTATTATAAGCCTATAAAACTTGAAAATAAATTGATTATGACACTTTTTTAAAAATTCTTACCGCCAAAACAGTCATATCGTCTTTCTTTATTCCGCCCTCTAAATCTAATGCTTTATTTAAAATGCTATCGGCTATAAGTTGTGGATTTTTATTGTCTAAGGTGCGTATGTAGTCAACAAGGTCGGTTGAAGAGGAAAAGGCATCGCTAATTCCGTCGGTCAACATAATAACTACTTCATCTTCGTTAATTTTGTATGCGCAACCAGTTGGAGTAAGGTCGTCTAAAATTCCAAGCGGAAGAGAACTGCCCTCTATAATTTTAATGGAGTTTTCTCCCAAAATAAAACTATACGGTGCGCCTATTTTAATAAAATCTGCATTTAAGTCAAACAAATTGATAGTTAAAATGTCCATTGCGGAAAAATTATCGTCAATATTAAGTGCTAAAACTTTATTAACCATATTTAAAATTAAATTGCTTTGAAGCCCTGCTTTATAAAAGGATTCAATAAGCGAAATTGCCGTTGAAGACGTGCTATTAGCAAGTTTTCCACTGCCCATACCATCGGATAGTGCTATTAAAAATTTGCCTTCGTCAATTTTTGTTAGGGCGTGAGTATCGCCACTTGTAGTAGAGCCGTTTTTTACTCTAGAGGCAAGCCCAAAAGCCGCGTCGTAATATGGCGAAGCTTTTATAGTTACGGCAACCAATTTATTAGATATTGAAGTTTTAGAAACGATAATTGCACGCTTGTTTAAACACTCGCTAACGGCGTCTAAAACGCCATTGTTGAATAAATCTTCGTTGTTAATAACCAAATTGACTTCAGTTATTTCGCCTAGGTTAAAAGCCATAATTTCACTAAATTCAATGCCTTTTTTTCTTAGGTTTTCGCCAATATTTTTTTCTAATTCGCCGTAAAAGGAAAGTGTTTTTGAAAATTCAACCGCCATACCTTTAAGCATATTGGCAACGCCTTCACTTTGCATTTTTATAAGTTCTTTACCGCTTAAAATATCTTCGCTTTCTTTTACTTTTTCTCTATATTTTGAAATTAAAGCGTTCATTTCAAAAATTACACCGTTTACGTACCCACAATTTTCAGTAAACGATTTTGTTAGGTCTATAAGCGAAATTCTATTTTTTGCAATGCCAATAGAAAGTATTTTTATAAGTTCTTTTTTGTCTGGATATCCACGTTGCTTGCACCTTGTGTACGACGGGCACTTTTCACACACTTCAATTAACACTTCGTCTGCCATTTTATAAAGCAAATCTTCATCGCTTGAAACGCAATTTTCAAGTGTTAAAAAACTTTGTCTCATTTGCATAAAAACGTCCGCCATACCGTAAAGTTTGCTTGAAAGGGCAATTCTATTTCGGTTTATTGCGTATTTAGATAAAATTTTATTGTTAATTGACTGCATTTTTTTGTTGAGCGATTTTATAAATGGTGGCGGTATCATTAAATATAAAATGCAAGGTACTATCGTGTAAAAAACGTCTTCGTAAGAAAAAGAGCCGTACACTTTAAAAAGTAGCATAAAGCTTAGGTCTATTAAAATTAAAGTAAACGCACTAAGTAGTTTAGATTGTTTGTGTAGAACTGCTCCCCCAAGTAAAAGTAGTGGGAAAACCGCAATTGGCGTTAGTGATTGCGTGGCTATGCCCAAAGAAAGTGATAGCGTTAAACTCACGCAAACGGCGGTTTTTCCGTTGAATACTGATAGGCAAAAAAGCCCTGTAAAAATTATAATAGACTTTACTACTTGCGCGTTAAAAACGTTATATATGCCAAGCAGTAAAAGCATTGCAAATATAGCAAGGCATAAAAGCTCGTCTAGGTTAGATTTATAATTAAACTTTTTTAAAAACACCGTTTTAGTAGAAGAAATAAATACGAAAACTAAAACCGTGCACACGCACGCTTCTATAAGGTTAAAAATTATTGAGTCGCTATTAACTATAAAAACAAAGCTCAATAGAGATAGTACGGAGTAAATTATAAGTTCTGCTCCCATATTCTTTTTTTTCTTTTTATAAAGCGTAAAAATAAAGAGACAAAAAGCGGAGGTTATTATAGAAGCAATTAAAATTTTAAAATTAAACGAGGGCAAAAAACTTAAAATAAATGCGCACGTTGTAGTAAGTGGATTTAGCCCGTTATATAATAAAGATATGTAAAATGAAACGCTAAAAAACGATTGTGAGCCAAGGCTTTTTGAAAGTAAAAAGCAAAAGGTGAATTCTAGTAAAACGTTTAAAACGTCGCTATAAGTAATCTTTTTTTTAAACATAAAAAACACCGCCTAAATTAGATATAAAATATATACCATAATTTAAGTGGTGTATTTTGTCGTATTATATTTATTATTGTAAAAAATTTACTATTTTACTTGCGTAGAGCCAACTTCTCTAATATAGGCTTTAAACACGTTTTCATTGCCGAACATATTTTTTAAAGTATAAACGTATTCGTCAACTTCTTCATCGCTAACTATTGCTAGTATTGAGCCGGCAAAGCCACCGCCGTGAATTCTAACTGCGCCGTCTTTTATTATAAGGCGTGAAGTTTCAATGGCAAGTGCAACGGGTTGCAAATCATCTCCTGGAACGTAGCAGTTTTGAAGCATGCACATGCTTGACTCGCCCGATTCGTTAACCGCTTCTAAAAACACTTTAGCATCGTTATTTTTTAAAGCGTTAAAAGCTTTAATAACGCGCTCGTTTTCCTTGTAAAAGTGCATTGCACGAAGAATTGTTCTACCGCTAAAATGGTTTTTAAGAGAAGGAAGATTTTTTACAAAATCGTTAAAATCAACGTCCCTTAAAACTTTTTTGCCAAAGTAGTTTGCAATGCTTTCCATATCTTTTCTAATAAGAGCGTAATGCTCTGTTAAACTTGCGTGATTGCCACCAGTATTTGTTATAACTATAGAATAGCCTTTAAGGAATTCTATTTTTTCATAAGTAGGGCAAGTGCCACTCTTAAAGTCTAATTTAACCAATGAGCCTATAGAAATACCGCATTGGTCTAAAAGACCGCAAGGTTTATTAAAGTATACGTTTTCAGCGTATTGAGATACTACTGCACGTTCAACTTCGCCCATCTTTCCGTCATTAAATAGAGTGTTAAACACTTCGCAAACAAGAACTTCAAAAGCGGCGGAAGATGAAACGCCCGCGCCCTTAAAAATGTTGCTAGTAGTATAGGCTGTAAAACCGCCTATTTTATAACCGCGGTCTAAAAACGCTTTTGCAACTCCGCGCACAAGTGCGTTAGACGTTGAAAATTCGTTTTTATTAACGGATAAATCGTTTAAATTTACTATTACGGGTGCGTATTCGTTTGAGCATATTTTTACAGTATTGTCTTGATTTTTATTTACTGCGCATAAAATATCACAACTTATGCTTGCAACCATTACTAAACCATTGTTATGGTCGGTATGGTTGCCTAAAATTTCTGCTCTGCCAGAAGAAGAAAACAAAAATTCAGGCTCTTTATTTTCGCCTTTAAAAAAGTTGCTTTTTAACTCCGCAATTCTATTTAGAGCCTCATTTTTATCGTAATTATTTCCGTATAAAATTTTTAAATCCATAATATCACCTTTTATATATTATCAAATTATATTTAGATTGTAAATAATAAAGTTGCAAAATTTTAATAATAAGTGTATAATAATTTTTAAGGAGAAATTTTATGTATCTTATAGTAGGGCTGGGAAACCCAGATAAAAAGTACTTAAATACTATGCACAATATGGGCTTTATGGCTATTGATATGGTTGCTAAGAGTTTAGGTGTTGAATTTAATAAAAAAGAGTTTAAGGGCGTTACTTGCCAAACTGCTATAAATGGTCAAAAAGTTGTACTTTTAAAACCGCACACCTATATGAATTTAAGCGGTAGCAGTATAATTGAAGCTGTTAATTTTTATAAAATTCCACTTGAAAACATCGTTGTAATTTACGATGATATTGACTTAAACAAAGGCGTTTTACGCATTCGTGAAAAAGGTAGTGCAGGCACGCACAACGGCATGCGTGATATTATTAATAAATTAGGCAGTGGTGACTTTTTAAGGATAAGAGTTGGCATTAAGCCTACTAATTTTTTAGGCGATTTAAAAGATTACGTTTTATCGCAAGTTACAAAGGAAGATAAGGCTATAATTGACGATGCGTTACTTAGGGCGCGTGATGCTTCAATTGATTTTGCATCGGGAAAGGCGCTTTCAATGGTAATGCAAAAATATAACGGCTAATATGCTTACATCACTTTTAAAGCCGTCTTTTAAAGACGGAATTATCAAAAATATTGAAACTTCGTTCCGCGGTGGCATGCCAACCGCGGTATTTGGCGTTTCAGCAACTCAAAAATGTGGCGTTATTGCGTGCTTAGATTTTCCAACGCTAACTATTTGTAGAGATTCTATAACAGCAGAAAAAACTGCCGAGTTAATAAGCCAAATTAGTGGTGAAAAGGCAATATTTTTACCCGCAAAAGACGACGTTTTATTATTTAAAACCGCTTATAATAAAGAGAGTTTATATAGGCGTTTAACGGCGCTATATAACCTTAATTTAAACGCTAAAAACGTAGTTACTACTTTTGAAGCAATTTTGCAATTATTTCCTAAAAAAATCAACTTTTTAACAATGAAAAAAGGCGAGGAATACGACCTTTATTCCATAGTTGAAACTTTAGTAAAATTAGGTTACAAAAGAACGGATTTTAGCGAGGTTCAAGGCACTTTTTCACTCCGTGGCGACATTTTAGAGGTTTTCCCTATAAACGAAACGGAAGTTTTTAGGCTTGACTTTTTTGGCGATTACGTTGAGCGTATAGTAAACCTTAACGGCGATGAAAAAGAAAGCGTAACTTGCGTTATGGCAACGGACGTAATTATTGAAGAAAGTGAAATTGGCGAAATTAAAGATGCGTTAAATTTAGCATATAAAGAATACGGCAACTTGCTTTCAAAAGCTACGGCAAAAAACCTTTATTCAAAATTAGTTGAAAAACTTGAAAGTGACTTGTATGACGATGCTTTACAATACGTTTTTCCTTTAATTAAAAACGTTGAAAGCGATATATTTAACCTTTTAAAAGGCGACTATAAAATAGTATTTGACGAGGCTAAAACTATAAGTTCCGTGCTTGACTATTTTTATAAAGAGCACGAAGAAAGGTTAAGTTCTCTTTTAATTAAAGGCGAAGCATTATCGTTTTGTAAAAGGCAAATAATTAGCAAAGAACAGGTTTTAAGTAGCATAACAAAAAGACCAATGCTTGCACTGCAAACGCTTGGTGCGTCTATTCCGTTTTTTAGCCCGCTAAAAACTTTTACTATAAATTCCTCGCCTATAAACAGGTATTTTTTAAAGCCTAACGAACTATATAGCGATTGTAGGAATTGGCAAGTTACGGGCTATACGGTTATAATTTGCGCTGGAGATACGCGCTATGCAAAAAGCGTTTATAGCGACCTTATTTTAAATAAAGTTAACGCAACTTATTTAGATAAAATTACACAAAATGCAAGCGGTATTAACGTTTGCAATAAATACGTTGAAAGCGGTTTTATTTTGCACGATGAAAAATTAGTTATAATAGGAACTGGCGATATAACCGCAAAAAAACAACGTGAAAAAACAGTAAAACGCAAGCGTGGAGATATGTTTACTGCTCCCGTTGTGGGCGATTTTGCCGTGCACGATACTTTTGGCGTAGGTATAGTAAAGGGGCTTAAAAAAATAAGCACTATTGAAGGTACGCTTGAATACGTTGAACTTGAATATGCCGGTGGCGATAGGCTTTATATTGCTACCGACCAAATGGATAAACTTTCCAAATATTTGGGTGGCAGTGAAAAACCTACGTTAAATAAAATTGGCAGTAAAGATTTTGAGCGCATTAAAGAAAGGGTAAGAAAGTCCATTTCCTTAATGGCAATAAACCTTAAAAAATTATATGCAGAAAGAAAGGAAAGAAAAGGCTTTATTTTTTCAAGCGATAACGCACTAACGGAAGAATTTGATAATTCTTTTGGCTTTGAAGAAACTGAAGACCAACTTATATCCATTAACGAAATTAAGCAAGACATGGAAAGTAGTAAAATTATGGATAGGCTACTTTGCGGTGACGTTGGGTTTGGCAAAACGGAAGTTGCTTTCCGCGCTTGCTTTAAGGCTATAATGGACGGAAAGCAAACGGCAATAATTGCTCCAACAACAATTTTAAGCGAGCAACATTATATAACCGCACTTGCGCGCTTTAAAGATTTTGGCGTAAGAATAGCGGTGCTTAATCGCTTTAGAACGCCTAGTCAAGTAAAAAACACGCTACTTTCGCTTGAAGAAGGTAAAATTGATTTAATTATAGGAACGCACCGCCTTTTTTCTAAAGACGTTAAATTTAAAGATTTAGGGCTTTTAGTTGTTGACGAAGAGCAAAGGTTTGGCGTTGAGCACAAGGAAAAATTAAAACTTTTAAAGGAAAACGTTGATACGTTAACGCTTTCTGCAACGCCTATTCCAAGAACGCTTCATCTTTCACTTTCGGGAATACGTGATATAAGCACTATAAACACTCCGCCAAAGGAGAGAATACCCGTTCAAACGGTTGTTACTGAACTTACTGATTCCCTTATTAAAACGGCGCTCAATCGTGAAATTGCACGTGGTGGGCAGGCGTTTATTCTCTACAATAAAGTTGACAGCATTTATAGTTTTGCTTCTAAAATTCAAGAACTTGTAAAAGATGCAAAAGTTATAGTTGCACACGGGCAAATGCCGGAAAGAATGCTTGAAAATAACGTTTCCGCTTTTTATAAGCAAGAAGCAAACGTTTTAGTTGCAACCACTATTATTGAAAACGGTATTGATATGCCAAAGGCAAACACTTTAATAGTTGCCGATGCCGATGCTTTAGGATTGTCTACCCTTTATCAATTAAAGGGTAGGGTGGGTAGAAGCAATTTAATGGCGTACGCTTATTTTACCTATTCTCAAAACAAAATTTTAACCGATATAGCGTATAAAAGGTTAACTGCGCTTATGGAGTTTACCGAAATGGGTAGCGGTTATAAAATTGCCATGCGTGACTTAGAGCTTCGCGGAGCGGGTAGCGTTTTGGGTAAAGAACAACACGGGCATATGGATAAAATTGGCTATGAGTTATATAACAAACTTTTAAAGGAAGAGTTGAGTGAAAGAACTAAACTTGACGGCTTAGACCTTGATATAAAAGCAGATTCACACATTCCAACTTCCTATATTGAAAGTGAAAGCGCTAAAATGGATGCGTACAAAGTTATTGCCGAAATTAAAGATGCAAGCGAGGCGCAAAAGGTACGCCTTTCGCTTTTAGAAACTTTTGGAGCGTTGCCAAGTAGCGTTGAAACACTTATCAGCGTTGCATTGCTAAAAAGCCTTGCTGGTAGCGTAGGGGCAATTAAAATAAAGGTTGCGTTGAACGTTGGTAGAGTAACTCTTTCTTGTTTAGACTGCTTAAAAAACGAAAAACTTACAACTGCTTTAAAGCAGTTTAATAAAGAAGTTACGCTTTCTTTTGACGATTACCCGCAACTATCCTTTGCTACGGATACCGGCAAGCCTGAAGATATTATAAATAAAATGGTTGAATTTTTTACTTTTGCTTAAAAAATTCGACAATAAAGAAATATTTATTAGGTGAAAATCTTGTAAAATTAGTTCAAAACTATTGCAATATATATAAATATTATGTATAATATTGTTATTATCGCAAATTGCGCTTTTAAGGTTTTGCCTTAAATTACTTATATGGAGAAAATTATGAACAAATTCTTTGCTAAAATCGTATCACTTATAACGGCAGTAGTTCTCTCAATGGCAGTTCTTTCAGGATGTTCGCTTATTGTAACTGATGCTGAAAAGGACATGGCTTTGGTTGTTGCTACCGTTTCTTTAGATGAAAACTTAAAAGAAGATATCATTAAAAGGGATATGGTTTCTGCTTACAATGCAAATGCTTATTACTATCAATATTACGGAACTTCTAATGAAGATGCTTTTAACGATATAATGGAATCTTTAACTCAAAATTTAATAGTTGTACAACAATCAATGAAGGCGTTGGTTACAACTACAGATGAGGAAGGAAATAGAGAAAAGGGTTATTTTGACCAAGCTGCTTTAGTTACTGAAAATCGCACTAGTAAAGAAGAAGTTTTAACTACTAAAAACTGGGAAGGTAACGACGTTAGCGAAATTAACTACAACGGCTATAAAGATAAAGATATTTATGGCAAGCTTGAAATTTTAGACGATTATCTTACAAGATATGAGTATGCTCGTGCTCATTATAACGCTTTAGTCACTATAGATACTTTCTTAAAAGAGTTTATGGATGAAGAAGAAGCAAAAACGTATTCTTATGAATCTTTCAATATTACAACTCGTTCAACTTTAACTGCTCCAACTGATGAAACTGGAAATGAATACGAACTTAAAAACGATAGCGAACTTTCAAAAATTACTGAAGCTTATAGAAAAGAAGTTGAGCAAACTAGCAAAAAATATAATTTAGGCATTGTTATAAATGATAACGATACTAAATATGACGTTGCTTTAAGAGTTTATGAAGAATATGCAAAGAAATTTGATATTACTTCACTTGATAGAAAAAAATCTCTTACAAAAGTTATTAGCCAACTTAAAAAGATTGGTTATATAAAAGCTGACGAAGCAAAAACCCCTGAAAAAGTAGAAGATATCTTTACTGCTAACTCTTTCTTTGCAAGTGCTTTAAAAACTGAATACGAAACTATAATCGTAGAAAAATATAAAATGGCTCTTATAAACCAACAAGAAAAAGCAGTAAATAAAGATAATTTGTATGAAGAATACAAAACTTTATTTGAAAGCCAAAAAATTGACTTTGACAAGTCAAGTGCTAATTACGAAGCTAAACTTGAAAGCACTAGTGCTAACTCATACATCGCTTATCACCCAGATTATGACAAGGGTTCAAATTACGGTTACGTAGCAAACCTTTTAATTGGTTTTAACAAAGAGCAACAAGCACTCGTTGATGCTTTTGAAGAAAACGTTAAGTTTACTGATGCAGATAGAATTGCGTATCGTGAATCAATGCTTAAAAATATAACAGCAAGAGATTTACGTCAAACTTGGGTTCTTTCAAACTATGGCGATTACGATGCGGAAACAAACACCTTTACCTTTGGTAAAGACTATGTTAAAACTGACGCGTTAAAAGTATTTGGCGGTAAAATAAGCGGTGCTACTCCATACACTTATTTAGAAGATGAAGATGAAAAAACTGCTTATACTTATAGAGGTATTACGGAAGTTGAAATTCCGTTTAATGCATTTATAAACGGCATATTTAAAGACGTTATGGGCGTTTCGGCAAGCACTACGCAAATTGAACCAGTTCCAAACGTAACAGTTACTGAAGGCGTTATTGATGATGCTACTATGGATAAGTTTAGAGACCTTATTTATGCATTCTCTACAGATGCTGGCTCATTAACTGAAAACTACGGCTACTTATATTCTCCAATGGGAACACAATTTGTTGAAGAGTTTGAAAAAACTCAAAAAGAACTCGTAAACGCAGGCGTTGGTAGTTTAAAAATTTGTGCTACAAAATTTGGTTACCACATTATGCTTTGTACAAAAGTTATTACTCCTGTAACTACCGCTTTAACAGAATCTGAATTTAAAACTCAAATTGAAGTGGAAGGTACTATGGCTTATGAATTTAAAGAATATAAAATAAGCAATCTTTCAACTTCTACTGTTGGTGACATTGTTAATTCATTTATTAAAAAGAACGCTAAAAACGAAAACGTTGTAAAGAAATTTGAAAAAACTTATAGCGACTTACTTGAAGCGTAAAATAACAAGCTAAAAGCGGGCAAATTTGCCCGCTTTTTATTATGCGTGTAAACTTCTAGAACTCTTATAAACGCTTTTAAAACGGCAAAATTCGGCTTAAAAAGGCACATTTTAAAAAATATGCAAACAATATATTGTTATGCAAAAATTTATGCAACCACAATATATTGTGTTTTTTTAAAAATATTTATAAAATTGTTGCAAAAACAACAAATAAAAAGGGTGTAAGTGTGGTATACTACCAATACGTCACTAAAAAGGACTTTAAAAATAGAGGATAAAGTTATGAAGATTATCAAAAGAAGTGGTTTAGAAGCTACCTTTGATTTAAGTAAAATCGTAGGTGCTGTTAGAAAAGCGAATAATGAAGTTATTGAAGCTGATAGGCTTACGGAAGAGCAAATCAGGGAACTTGCAAATAACGTTGAAAGAATTTGTGCGGGCAGAGCTCGCTCTTTAAGCGTTGAAGAAATTCAAGACTTGGTTGAAAACGAAATTATGCGCTATGGTGCTTTTAACCTTGCAAGAATCTATATTACTTATCGTTTTAAAAGGCAACTTGTAAGAAAATCTAACACTACTGATGATCGTATTTTAACTTTAATTGAATGCAATAACGAAGAAGTTAAGCAAGAAAACTCTAATAAGAACCCAACGGTAAACAGCGTTCAACGTGACTATATGGCGGGCGAAGTTTCTAAAGATATTACAAAGCGTATATTGCTTCCTCAAGATATAGTTAACGCGCACGAAGATGGTATTATTCACTTCCACGATGCAGACTATTACGCTCAACATATGCATAACTGTGACCTTGTTAACCTTGAAGATATGCTTCAAAACGGCACGGTTATTTCTGGTACTATGATTGAAAAGCCACATAGTTTTTCAACTGCTTGTAACATTGCAACGCAAATTATTGCACAAGTTGCATCTTCTCAATACGGCGGTCAAAGTATATCTCTTACTCACTTAGCGCCTTTCGTTCAAATTTCACGTGAAAAGTTTATGAAGGAAGTTAAGCAAGAGTTTGATGAAGTTGGCATTGATATTAAGGAAGACCAACTTAAAGCAATAGTTGAAAAGCGTGTTAGAGATGAAATTAAGCGTGGTATTCAAACTATTCAATACCAAGTTGTTACTCTTATGACAACTAATGGTCAAGCTCCGTTTATTACTGTATTTATGTATTTAGGCGAAGCTAAAAACGAAAGGGAAAAACAAGACCTTGCAATTATGATTGAAGAAACGCTTAAACAACGTATTCGCGGTGTTAAAAACGAGCAAGGCGTGTATATTACTCCTGCTTTCCCTAAACTCATTTACGTTTTAGAAGAGCAAAATATTCACGAAGATAGCCCTTACTTCTACCTTACTAAACTTTCTGCAGAATGTACTGCAAAGCGTATGGTGCCAGACTATATTTCTGAAAAAGTTATGCTTGACTTAAAGAAGGATAAAAACGGCGAAGGTCACTGCTACACTTGTATGGGTTGCCGTTCTTTCTTAACTCCTTTCATTGATGAAAACGGCAAGCCTAAATATTATGGCAGATTTAACCAAGGCGTTGTAACTGTCAACCTTGTTGACATTGCTTTATCTGCAGGCAAAAACGAAGATAATTTCTGGAAGATTTTTGACGAAAGAATGGAACTTTGCCATAGGGCACTTCAAGCACGCCACGAACGTTTAACGGGCACTTTAAGTGACGCTGCTCCAATTCTTTGGCAACACGGTGCACTTACGCGTTTAAAACCAGGTGAAAAGATTGATAAACTTTTACACGGTGGGTACTCTACAATTTCTCTTGGCTATGCTGGTTTATGGGAAACAGTTTACTACTTAACTGGCAAAAAACTTACTGAACCAGAAGGCAAGGAAATGGGCCTTAAAATTATGCGCAAGTTAAACGAATATACTAACAAGTGGAAAAAGGACGAGAATATTGACTATTCTTTATACGGCACTCCACTTGAAAGCACAACGTATAAATTCTCTAAGGCACTTCAAAAGCGTTTTGGCGTTATAGAAGGCGTTACGGATAAAAACTATATTACAAATAGTTATCACGTTCACGTAACCGAGCCTATTGACGCGTTTGAAAAACTTAAGTTTGAAGCGGAATTCCAACAACTTTCACCAGGTGGTGCAATTAGTTACGTTGAAGTTCCTAATATGCAACACAATATTCCTGCAGTTATTAAAGTTATGCAATTCATTTACGATAACATAATGTACGCAGAACTTAACACAAAGAGTGACTATTGCCAAATTTGTGGTTACAACGGCGAAATTCAAGTTGTTCCTGATGCGGGCGGTAAACTTATATGGAAATGTCCAAAGTGCGGAAATACCGACCAAACTAAAATGAACGTTGCTCGCCGTACGTGTGGTTATATTGGCACTCAATATTGGAACCAAGGCAGAACGCAAGAAATAAAGGAAAGGGTGCTTCACCTTTAAAAGTACAAAAATCTTTTAGCACTCAGCTAAAAGATTTTTTGTTTTTATTAAGTTATGAATTATGCAACGATAAAATTTAACGATATAGCAAACGGATTAGGCGTTAGAACTTCACTTTTCGTTTCGGGCTGTACGCATTATTGCAAGGGCTGTTTTAATAGTGAGGCGTGGAGTTTTGATTACGGAAAGCCGTTCACAAAAGAAGTAGAAGACCAAATTATTGCTTCGCTTAAAAACGGATACGTTGACGGGCTTTCGCTTCTTGGTGGCGAGCCTTTTGAACCGCAAAACCAAAATGCTCTTTTGCCGTTTTTAAAAAGGGTTAAAAGCGAAGTTCCATCAAAAAATATATGGTGCTATACGGGCTATTTGTTTGATAAGGAACTTTTAGAAAATAGCCGTGCTAAAACTAGCGATACGCTTGAAATTTTAAAACTTATTGACGTGCTTGTTGACGGCAAGTTTGTTGAAGAGTTAAAAGATATTTCACTTATGTTTAAAGGTTCACAAAACCAACGCATTATTGACGTTAAAGAAAGTTTAAAACAAAATAAAGTTATACTATATAATTTATAAGGATAAAAATTATGAATAAAACTATAATTAAATTTAAAAAATTAAATGAAAACGCAGTAACTCCAACTTTTGGCACTGAGTATTCTGCTGGTGCAGACCTTTATAGTGCGGAAGAAGAACTTGTAATAAATCCAAGCCAAACGGCTTTTATTGGAACGGGAATTGCTGTTGCTATACCTGAAGGTAAGGTTGGTTTGATATATGCAAGAAGCGGTTTAGCGTGCAAAAAAGGTTTGGCTCCTGCAAACAAGGTTGGTGTAATTGATAGCGACTATCGCGGGGAAGTTAAAGTTGCACTTCACAACCACGGCACAACCCCACAAACCGTTTTAAAAGGCGAAAGAGTTGCCCAAATGGTTGTTGTTGACTATTACGCTTGTGAGTATCAAGAGTGCGATAGTTTAGACGATACTGCACGTGGCGAAGGCGGTTTTGGCTCAACGGGTAGAAAATAAGGTTGTATCACTTCTCTATTTGTTTTTGACGGAAAAATACTGCAAAATAGATTTTGTTAAAAGAAAATATTTTCAGTTTTATAACCAAATAATAAAGTTTAGCGTGAAAAATGCTAAACTTTTTTTATGCAAAAAAAATTAAAACGTTGCACATAATATTTTTATGAAGAAAAAAGATAAAGAATATAAAAAAGTTTTAAGTAAGTTAACTTATGCCGAACCTAATGAGGTTGGTAAAATTTTAAAGGAATATTTTAATATTTTGCGTCAACAAAACAAAAAATAAAGGCAAAGCTTTTTTAAGCGTTGCCTTTTAAAAATCCCATTTGGGAATATATTTTACTCCTGAAGATTCAAGTTCTTGTATAAAAATATTATCTTCGTTTAAGCCTTGTAAACTATTTAAAACTTTATCGTACTCTCGCTTAGTTATAGGGCGGTTAAGTTCTTTAAAGTTTAAAATATCTCCGTAAGGCGTATATTGGCTCATAAGTGAAAAATAAGCGCCGTTTTTTTGATTGTTTTTAAACCAATTAACAATTTCTATACTATCGTTTTGGCACATAGGAAGTATTAAATGCCTAACTATAACGCCACTTTTCATAATTCCATTTTCTACAACGCTTTTTTTATTTTCAAGCATAAATAAAACGGCTTTGCTTGCAACTTCAAAGTAATTTTCTTTGCCAGTATATCGCTTTGAAATTGCAGGGTTAAAGTACTTAATATCGGCTAAATACACGTCAACGTATTTATCTATAAGTTTAAGCGTTTCTAAATTTTCATACGAGTGCGTGTTATATACTATTGGAATATTGGGTTTATAGATATCAAGTGCCTCCATAATTTTTAAAGCGTAATGCGTTGGCGTTACTAAATTTATGTTATGTGCACCCATATTTTCAAGTTCTTTAAAGATATTTGAAAGTTCTTTTGGCGTAATATCCTTGCCCGTTTGAGAACGAGAAAGCTCGTAATTTTGGCAAAATACGCATCTTAAACTGCAACCTGTAAAAAATATCGTTCCAGAGCCGTTTTTTCCGCTTATAATAGGCTCTTCATAAGGGTGAAGATAATATTTTGCTATTTTTAGTTCGTTAGAAACTCCGCACGCTCCAAAAGAGTTAGAAGTTCTTTTGGCTCCGCATTTGTTTGGGCAAATATTACAATAATTATTCATAATAACATTTTAACATTAATCTTTATAATTGACAAACGTTTAAAAAAAATATATAATATTTTTACCATTTAAAAATTGACCACAAATAATTAATAAAAGGTAGATATAAAATGAACAAATTTTTTACAAGTGAAAGTGTAACAGAAGGTCATCCAGATAAGATTTGCGACCAAATTTCGGACGCGGTTTTAGACGCTATTTTAGCTGAAGACCCAGACGCGCGCGTTGCGTGCGAGTGCAGTTGTTGCACGGGCTTAATTTTAATTATGGGTGAAATTTCTACTAAATGTTACGTAGATATACCTGCTATTGCAAGAAAAACGGTTGAAAAAATTGGTTATACTCGTGCAAAATATGGCTTTGATGCTAAAACTTGTGGCGTTATAACTAGCATTAACGAACAAAGTGCAGATATTGCGCTTGGCGTTAATAGTTCCGTTGAGCATCGTGAAAGTGGCGAATTGGCTGACGTTATTGGCGCAGGCGACCAAGGTATGATGTTTGGTTACGCAACTGATGAAACTGAAGAATATATGCCAATGGCTTTAACGCTTGCACATAAACTTACAAAAAGATTAAGCGAAGTTAGAAAGCAAGGTATTTTAGACTATTTGCGTCCAGACGGAAAAGCACAAGTAACAATTGAGTACGATGGTAGAGAAGTTAAGCGTATTGACGCGGTTGTAGTTTCTACTCAACACGGAGAAAGCGTAACTACGGAAAAACTTCGCAAAGACGTTTTAGAGCACGTTATTAAAGCCGTTTTGCCAAGCAATTTACTTGATGAAAATACTAAATATTATATTAACCCAACGGGTAGATTTGAAATTGGCGGTCCTCACGGCGATAGCGGATTAACGGGTAGAAAAATTATAGTTGATACGTATGGTGGTAGTTGTCCACACGGTGGCGGAGCGTTTAGCGGTAAAGACCCAACTAAAGTTGATAGAAGTGCGGCGTATATGGCAAGATACATCTGTAAAAACATTGTTGCTTCGGGTCTTGCTAAAGAGTGTACGCTTGAAGTTTCCTACGCTATAGGCGTTGCTAAACCACTTTCCGTATTTATTAACACGCACGGCACGGGCGTTTTACCTGATGGCGAAATTGCAGATATCGTAAACAAGGAATTTGATTTAAGGCCTTACTCAATTATTAAAACGTTAGACCTTAAAAAACCAATTTACTCTCAAACGGCAAGTTACGGTCACTTTGGTAGAAGTGAATTTACTTGGGAAAAACTTGATAGGGTTGAAGACCTTAAAAAATATTTAAAGTAATAAAGATTATTCCATATCGTTTTGATTGATTTTTGACGGAAAAAATACTACAAAATACTTTGCGTTTTGTCTAAGTATACATACCTTGTAGGTATGCGCCCTCACAAGAACGCTCGTCTTTTTTGTATTTTCCTCGTCAACCCGCAAAAAATTTTTGCTAAAATCAACTAAACTCTTTGTCATAATCTAATGGAGCAGTTAAATAAAACTGCTCTTTTTTTACTTTTTATTTAATAATAAAAATGGACATAAAAAAAGTTCGGTGAATTTCACCGAACTTTTAGTTTTTATTCGTTAGTAGTTTCTTCGTTTGCTTCAACTACTTCTTCTGTAGTTTCTTCGCTAGTTGCGTCTTCACTACCGCCGTCTTCTTGTAAACCTTCAGGGTTTTGGTTAAGAGCGTCAACGTCAATAACTGCAGGTTCTTCAATAGTTTCAGCTTCGTCGTAGTTATATTCTTCATCAGCATCTTCATCTAAAAGGATAGTAGATTTGTTTTCTTTAATCTTTTTAAGAGCTTTTTCACGGCTGTTTCTATCGTAGAAAGATGAAACGTATTCTTTTCTATTCTTTCTATTTTTGAAGATTGTTCTAATAAGAACAATTATCATAACTGCAATTAAAACTACGGCAATTATTATTGATGAAATTTGAAGTGCCACGTCAGTTTTAACACCGAACGTTTCTTCAGTTTCGCCTTCATGGTCATGGTCGTGGTCATCGTTTTCTACAGTGTTATCAATTTCGTTTTCTGCAAATAAAGTAGTGTAGTCAATAAATTTAACGTATTGGTAAGCGTTGTAAATTTCTCTTTCATTATAGTATTTAGTAGTAGTTATAGTGTCGCCATTTTCATCGGTTTCCTTAATAGTTGTAGGAGCGCGAGTATGCTTTTGTGCTTGGTAGCCGTCGGCATCTTGGTAAGCGTCAACAAATAAATCTTTACTATATAAGAAAGTAGCTTCATCGTAATCTGAAACAATTACGTTTTCAACAAACATTGTGCCTGTAACTTTAGTTTCTTCTTCATCATATCTATCGCCAAGCCAAATTTCAACTCTATAATTAAAGTCTTCATTACCGCTTGCTATATAGAAAGCAACTTCCGTCCAAGTTTGACTATTAGAGCCAACAACGGTTGTTTTAAGTTCTTTAGACCAAGTGTCCGTTTTAATATTAGCAACTGAATAAGCGCCGTTTACTAATTCGTTAGTAGTAAGATAAATATTTGCAGTAGCACCTTCACTAACGTTTAATTTAATTGCAACTTTAATAAAGCTGTTTGCATTAAGTGTTTTTGATTTAGAAATCAACGCGCTGTTTTTGCTAGTATTGTTTTGTAATACTACTGCTTGAGCGTATTTATTATTGTTAGAAGTTAATGAGGCGAACGTTGTAAGGTTGTTAATTCCTGTGTAATTAGAGTTGTATTTACTATTAATAATACCGCTAACAACGCCTTCTTCACAGTTCTTGCGAGTAAACTCTGAAAGGTTAGTAGTAGGTTTTGTTGATATTTCAAGTTTACCAAGCCCGTCTACTGTAGTATTGTAAATGTCGCTATTATCTTCTTGTGCTTCTTCATCATATGAACCGTACACGCCTTTAAGTGATACTTTTGTAAGGTTAGAGTCTGAAGTAGAAATAGAGTATAAATCTTCACTAATTTCAAATGCTTTTAAGTCAGCAATTAAAGCATAGCCTGATTGTAAGAAGTAAGCGTCAAAAATATTTTTACTATCATTCTTGCTTGGGCCAAAAGTGATTTTAATTTTATATTGAGCAGTTTTGTCAGTAAGGTTATCAACCATTATAGTATATTTAACCCATCCGCCATAGTTCACTTCTTCAGCATCTTCAGTAGTAAATGATTCAAACGCAACAGTTGCAGATTCTTTATTTTCATCTACGTAGTCAACAACGCTAACAATAACCTTATCTGAATTTAATCTTACAACGTCAGATTTAACGTAGAAAGAAATCATATTGTACGAATTGCTGTTTAATGAAATTGCGTCACTTAAGTAAGTTGCAGATGCAAACTTGTTAAAGTTAAAGTAAATTACGCTTGTAGCATCAGTTCCGCCAATTTTATTAAAATCATCAAACTTATCAGTTAAAGTTGGAATAGTGCCTTTTGCGCTAACGCCAATTTTAGCATCGTTTACTATTTGGTTTGCATTGTTATAACTATCGTTTGTGTTAAGGGTAACCGCTCCGTTTATATTAGGAAGTGCCGTAAGGGCTTCAGTTTGCCTTAAATTAAGGTTATATGTGAAAGTAGAGAATTTATCAAGGTTGCTTGCAGGAGTTTCTGCTTTTTCAGTAGGGTTTTTTGTGTACGTTTTATCTTTCATTTCAACGCTAATATTATCTTTGCCAACGTTTATAACATCGTCGCTAGTAGCGTTAAATTCTTGTTTGTTATATACTTCAAAGTGAGCATTGTCAAAATATGCAAAGCCTTCAACGTAGCCAGTTTTACCAAGTGCGTTACCTTTGCCAAGACCAAGTGTAACGTATGCTGTAGTAGAGCCGTATTCAAAACCTTGAATTTTTGCTTGCAATAATGCCCATTCGCCATCAGTGTTGATATTGTTAAATGAAACAGTGCCGTAAGTAACAGAGCCAACTTTAAAGTCAATAGCAATATATGCGCCCGGATTTTGAGTAAAAGTAGATTTTAAATCCATTGTTTTTACCCAAACGGAGAATATCGCATAAGAATCTGCATTAACTTTAAGGGCAGTGGAGCTCTTAAACTTTTGAGCAGTACCTAAGATGTGTTCGTTGCTCGTTTTGTTTTGAATCATTAAGATTTTAGAGCCTTTTGCGTTAACAAAAGTCTTATTGTCTTCATAATCAGCGCTTTCCGCATCGTCTACAAACTTGTTGTCAACTAATCCGTAGTAATATGGAGTGCGTGGGTTATAAGCATTTGTACCAGGCTTGTATTTGATATCAAGTTTAGCGTATGGGGAATTAGAGCCGTCTTCTAAAGTGTCAATAATACCGCTTTTGCCATAGCCAGAAGTTGATGGGGCAGAGTTGCCGTTTGAGCCTGAATCAAGTGAGTTAGACCAAGCGATAGATGAAGATTTTGGGTATACCGAATCTTTATCCGTCATAAACTCAAAGTCGCCATTTTTTAATACTTGATAATCTGTTAAAGTGGTTTCAGTAGTCGTATTGCCATTGCCGGAATCACCACTACCACCATCGTCATCTTTAGTACAAGCAGTTGCTAAAATCATAGAAAAAGCCATAGCCACTGCAAGTAATAATATAAAAAGATTTTTAATTTTGTTTTTAGTTGATAAATACATAAGCCACCCTAATTTTAGTATAGTTGCGTACGCGCGTACGCCTGTTTATATAATAATACATTTACTAGTATAATATATTTAATTGAAAAAAGCAATAGTTTTTTAAAGTCTTTTCTTATTTTTTATAACGTATTGCGTTAAAAAAGGTGCAACTCTATTAAAATTTAGCAAAATGTAATTAAAATTGACGTATCTAGTTTAATCTAATTAAATTTGCTTAAACTATTTTTATGAAAGTTAGAAAAAATCTACTCTTAATTTTGACAGGGGTAATTACCGGGTTTTGCAATGGCTTTTTCGGCGGTGGCGGTGGTATGATAGTGGTGCCAATGTTGACGTTTGTTTTAAAGTTAGAAGAAAAGCAGGCTCACGCCACGGCTATTGCCATTATTTTGCCAACAACCATTATTAGCGCCATAGTAAATATTATAAACAAAAACTTTGATTTAAGCGTTGGAATCCCTACAAGTATAGGTGTTTTTGTAGGTGGAATTATAGGTGCGTTATTGCTTAAAAAAATTAATAATAAAACGCTTGTAAAAATATTTTCTATTACAATGCTAATTGCGGGAATTAAAATGCTTGTTTTTTAAGTATATATCTTAAATTTTACAATTTTTACATACTATGGAAATGAGAGAAATTTTATTTGTTTTAGCGGGAATTTTAGCAGGTGTTTTAGGCGGTATGGGAATGGGTGGCGGAACTATTTTAATACCAATTTTAACTATACTATTTTCTATTAGCCAACACACTTCTCAAGCCGTAAATTTAATTGCATTTATACCTATGGCAATCGTTGCTATAATACTTCACGCTAAAAACAAATTAATAAGAAAAAAAGGTTTGCTATTAATAATAATTCCAGCAACCGTTATAAGTTTACTTGCAAGTTTATTAAGTAATAGCCTGCACGCTGACTTTTTAAAAAAAGCGTTTGGTTTATTTTTAGTTTGTTTGGCAGTGGTTCAGTTTTTTTTGGGAAAAGTTGTCAAAAGGCAAAAGAGAGGAGAGAAGACAGTAAAAAAGTAAAAAAATTAGATATTATTTAACATTTTTTTTATTTTGCTATTGAAATGCTTTGAAAAAAGGTGTATAATGCTCATAAGGCGAAATTTTGCTCGGCTTTTTTGTTACGGGCTTACATGAATATTTTGATAGCGTGAGGTAAAAAATTTTGGAAAAAATAGGTATTATTGATTTAGGTTCTAATACGGCAAGATTAGTAATAGTTGAAATGCTTGGTGACGGGCACTTTGTTGTTATTGACCAAATTAAAGAGAGCGTGCGTTTAGGTAAAGATATGGAGCGTGACGGTTTTTTAAAACCGCAACGTATTGCCGAAACTATTAAAACGCTTAAAATGTTTAGGAAATTATGTGATGCATACGAAATTGAAAGGATAATTGCCGTTGCTACGGCAGCAGTTCGTCGTGCAAAAAATCAACGCAGTTTTCTTGACGAAATTGTTGCAAATACCGGCATTAAATTAAAAGTATTATCTGCAGAAGAAGAGGCTACATACGTTTATAGGGGCGTTATAAATACTATGGACGTGCCTAAAGGCTTAATTGTTGAAATTGGCGGTGGTTCTACTAAAGTTATTTACTATAATAGGCGTAATTTATTAAACTACGAAACGTTGCCTTTTGGTGCAGTTACTTTAACCGACCTTTTTGGTGGAGATGGCATGTCTCCAGAAGAGCAAACTAAAAAGATTGAAGAATTTATTTTAGAGCAACTTGAGCGCATTGATTGGCTTAAAACTATAGACCCTGAAACTCAACTTATAGGCTGTGGTGGTTCGTTTAGAAATTTATGTAAAATTGTTAAGATGAAAAAGAAATGTCCTCTTTCAATTTTACACAACTATAACATTTCTACCGGCGAGTTTGAAGACGTTTATTCTATGTTTAAATCTCTCAATCTTGAAAATAAGCGCATTAAAGGCATTTCTATGCAACGTGCGGAATTATTGCCGTCTGCTTTTGCAATTGCCCACTCGTTTATTAGGCATTTAAACTTTGAAAAAATGGTTATTTCCGCTTGCGGATTAAGAGAAGGCATAATGTTTAACTACGCCGTTCCTTTAACTTCGGAAAAACCTATTTCAGACGTGCTCACTTATAGTTTACAAACGCTTGTTAAATATCACGGTTGCAATGAAAAGCATAGCGAACAAGTTGCAAACCTTTCCGTTCAATTATTTAAGCAACTTCGCGTGCTTCATAAATTCCCACGCCAATGTTTAAAAATTTTAAAGGTTGCGGCATATCTACATAACGTTGGTACAACTATTAAGTATTACGATTATCAAAAGCACACGGGCTACATAATTTTAAATTCAAGTTTATACGGAATATCTCAAAGAGATATAGTACTTGCAGCGCTCGTTGTGTCTAACTATAAAAATGATGACTTTACTTTGGCTGAACTTGCTAAATATAGAGAGTTTATAGCGGAAGAAGACGTTGAAATTATTAGAAAACTCGGCGTAATTTTAAGAATTGCCGTAAGTTTAGATAGGAGTTTATCTTCTTGCGTGCAAACTATTAATTGTGACGTTTTAGGCGATTCTGTTATAATGAAAACAGAACTTGATAGCGACGCAACTTTAGAAATTAAAGATGCGCTTTCAGCACAACAAGACTTTAGGCGTGTATTTAAAAAGAACTTAGAAATTTTATAAAACTAATAAAAATTGCCTTGCATTATTGCAAGGCTTTTTTAATGCATTTAATTTTGCCTTTAGAATATTATATATAGTATGAAAAATAAGGGTAAAATAAACGGCGCTTCTATGTTTACTATTGCCAATTTTTTTGTGGGGTTATTTGTTGGTGCGGGCTTTATGTCTGGCCAAGAACTTTGGCAGTATTTTGGCAAATATAAGGGTATAGGCGTAATATTTTTAATTTTAGGCAGTTTATTGCAAGGTTTTTTGGGTTATTTTATAGTAGAAATAGCTAGGCGAAAAAACGTTTATCACTTTGACGTTTTGCCTACGCACAACAGCAAAATTTTAAGGCGTGTTTTTTCTGTTAGCGAACTTGTTTTTGTATTTTTTACAATAAGTATTATGATAGCGGGAGCAAATTCTTTATACGAAAGCATATTTTTTAAAAGCGGTTTTTGGTTTTCGTTATTGTTTGTAATTTTAGCTTCTTTAACTGCTTTTTTTGGCATAGACGGAGTGGTTGTAATTTTTAAAATAGTTATGCCTTTTTTGCTTATAATAAGTGCGGTAATTTTTTTTGAAAGTTTTTATAAATTTTCTTTTAGCAATCTAAAAATTGTATTTGAAGAGTTTTCAATGAAAGATGCGTTAAACGCTCTATACGCTTGTATTATATACATATTTCACAACGTTTATCTCTCTCTTGCGCTATTAGTTCCGTTTTCTAAAAAAATAAACGATAATCAAAAAAGCAAAAAAGGTTTTATTTTATCAAGCGTAATGTTTATAGTGTTTTCTTTATTTGTATTAACTCCGCTTATAATAAATTCTAATTACGCAGTATATCCGTTACCGCTACTTGAATTATCTAAAACTATTTCGCCGTTTATCTTTTTTACATTTTCATTTTTTTTATGCGTTGCAATGTTTTTGGCGTGTTTATCAAATGCGGTTGCAATAGTAAATTCTTTGCATAATAAAAATAGGTTGATGCTAAAAAACAAGGCGCTTATAATAGCCGTTTGTATGCTTTTGGCTTTTACGTTATCAAGAGTAGGTTTTAAATCATTAATTTTAATAATGTATCCAATAAGCGGATATTTGGGCTTAATTTTTATAATTCGCCTCGTTTTTTCAAATCGCAAGGCTAAAATTAAATAAAAAAACTTTACAAAACTTATAGTTTAATATACAATATAAGTATATAATTATTTATTAAGGAGTTATACTTATGGCAATGGATATTGAAACTTTAGAAATGATGGTTATGGAATGTGAAGAAAGAATGGACAAATCGCTTGACGTTTTAAAGGCAGACGTGTTGCAAATTCGTGCAGGTAGAGCAAATCCACACATTTTAGATAAAATTTTAGTTGAAGCATACGGCGGAATGTCACCTATCAACCAAATTGGTAACGTTTCCGTTGTAGATGGACAATGCTTAATGATTTCCCCTTGGGACAAATCGCTTTTAAAAAGCGTAGAAAAGGCAATACTTGTATCAAACTTGGGCATTAATCCTACTAACGATGGCAACGTTATTAGATTAGTTTTCCCTATGCTTACAGATGAGCGTCGCCGTGAAATTGTTAAGCAAGTTAAAAAAATGGGCGAAGATGGCAAGGTTGCAATCCGCAACATTAGGCGTGATGGTTTAGATTCTTTCAAAAAGCTTAAAACCGCAAAAGAAATTACGGAAGACCAATACGCTCAATATGAAGCACAAATTGAAAAAATGACTTCTAAAACGGTTGAAGCCATAGATAAAGTTATTCAAGATAAAGAAAAGGAACTTTTAACAATTTAATTTATGGAAGGTTTAAAAATTCCACGCCATATCGGCTTTATAATGGACGGTAATGGAAGGTGGGCAAAACAAAGAAATAGACCGCGTAATTTTGGGCATATACACGGCTCTAATAGAATAGATGAAATTGTTACCGCTTGTTTTGATTTAGGTGTAGAATGTGTTTCTCTCTATGCGTTTTCAACGGAAAATTGGGCAAGGCCTAAAGAAGAAGTTGATAAAATTTGCAATATTTTATATAAGTTTTTAGGCGACTATGCTAAAAAACTTATGGCAAATCAAGTTCGTTTAAAAATTAGTGGGGATTATACTAAATTTCCAAAAAAAATCATAGATTTAATTGATAGGCGAATTGAAGAAACTAAAAATTTTACAACTAAAACTTTAAACCTTGCAATAAACTACGGCAGTAAACAAGAAATTTTAATGGCGGTAAACAAACTTATTGATAGTGGCAACAAGTGTGTTACGGAAGAAGATTTTGCTTCCGCACTTTACACGCACGACGTTCCCGATATTGATTTAGTTATTAGAACTAGTGGCGAGCAACGCGTAAGCAATTTCTTTTTATGGCAAATTGCATACGCTGAACTTTATTTTACTTCCGTTTTATGGCCGGACTTTGATAAAAACGAACTTTTAAAGGCTATAGAGTGGTTTTCTAGTAGAGATAGAAGATTTGGTAAAGTTTAAAATTATTTATTTTAAAGGTATAATATGTTAAATATTGCTTTAATAGGCTCAACGGGTTCTATCGGCAAACAAGTGTTAAACGTTGTTGATAGATATCCTAACAAATTTAAAATCATAACAATGGCGGCGGGTTCAAACGTCGCCCTTTTTGAAGAGCAGGTTAATAAATATAAACCCGAAATTGCTTGCCTTAATGATAGCGAAAAGGTTTTTAAAATAAAAAATTTACCAAAGGAAACCTGTTTTTATTACGGCTCAAATTCGGCAATACACGCTGTTAGTGAAAAGGCGGATATAGTTTTTGTTGCCGTTTCCGGTTTTGCTGGGTTAGACGTTGTTAAAACTGCCATAGAACTTAAAAAGAACGTTGCGCTAGCAAATAAGGAAACTTTAGTTGCTGGCGGTGAAATTATAATGCCACTTGCAAAAAAGAACGGCGTAAAAATTATTCCTGTTGATAGTGAGCATTCTGCAATTTGGCAATGCTTAGAATTTAATGAAAATAAAGAGTGTAAAAAGTTAATAATAACAGCATCTGGCGGTGCGTTTAGAAATTTAACTAAACAAGAGTTAGCTAGCGTTACTGCAAGCGATGCGTTAAAGCATCCTAATTGGCTAATGGGTAAAAAAATAACGATAGACTGCGCTACAATGATGAACAAGGGTTTTGAAGTTATTGAAGCAATGTGGCTTTTTGACGCGCCTTATAATAAGATTGACGTTTTAATTCATCCTCAAAGCATAGTTCATAGTATGGTAGAGTTTAGTGATGGTGCGGTTATTAGTCAAATGGGCATACCGTCAATGGAAATTCCTATTCAACTTGCCTTGACTTATCCAAATAGGTTAGAAACAAACCTTGAGCCATTAAATTTAGTAGGAAAAACTTTAGAATTTAAAGAAGTTGACAAAGATTTTTATCCTTGCTTTGCTCTTACCGAAGAGGCAATTAAGCTTGGTGCTAACTATCCTTGTGCGTTAAGCGGTGCTGACGAAATGGCTGTTGAGCTATTTTTAAACGGCAAAATAGGATTTTTAGATATTCCAAAAAGTATTTCCTACGCACTTGAAAAAACCGAGAAGTTAGACGTTAATTTTGAAACTTTGCACTATACGGATAAAGAAGCAAGAAGACTTGTTTTAGAGTATTTTAATAGGAGATAGTATGTTTTCACTTTTATCTGTTCAAGCTACTTTAAACTCAATAATTTCTGTAATTTCAGCAATTTTTGTGCTTTTAATAATGATAACGGTGCACGAGTTTGGGCATTATATAGTAGGTAAAATTTTTAAATTTAAAATAAACGAATTTGCCATAGGTATGGGGCCTGCTATTTTTAAAAAGACGAATAAGCAAACGGGCGAAGTTTTTTCCGTGCGTATTTTTCCGCTTGGTGGGTATTGCGCTTTTGACGGAGAGGACCAGAATAGCGAAAATGAAAATGCTTTTAACAATAAGCACCCGTTAAAGCGTATTGCAGTTTTAGTAAGCGGTGCTTTAATGAACTTGATTTTAGGCGTTTTAGTTTTAATGCTTTCCGTAGGCATATACGGGCAGTTAATGTTAAAAGTTCACGACTTTAAAGAAGATGCTAATTATTCAGGGTATTCTCTTGCTACTAACGACGTTATTTTAAAAATTGAGAATAAAACAATTTATATGTCTACCGATATCGTTGATGCTTTAAACGGCAAAAAACAAGGCGATATAGTTAAGATTTCAGTTCAAAATGAAGGCGTTAGATGTGATAGAGTTGTAAAACTTAGAAACGACGTAAATTCTAATAGTTTGACGGATAACACGTCGGCATTTACCGCAATTGGCGTTGGCACGTTAGAGCAAATTGTAGAGCCAACAACGGCTTCTCAATTTCTAAAAGGCGATTATATTGCTAAGTTTGACGACGGCGTAGATTATAATACAGGCACCCGCATTTATGAAATTAAAGAAGTTATTTCAAAGGCTAAAACATTGCAAGAAGGAGACGTTTTACAACTCTGGGTTTTATCAAAAGGCGAAAGAAAGCAAGTGTTTATACCTATAAATAGCGACCTTTCTTTACTTTCAAACGATGAAGTTTTACAGCATTTAGGCATTGAAAAAAGTAGCCTCGTTTTAAATATTTACAACGCAAACGTTAAATTTTCATTTGGCGAAACAATAAAGCGTGGTTTTGTATATTCATTTAACGTAGGAACGTCAATATTTAGAACGCTTGGCGAGTTGTTAACGGGTAAACTTGGCTTAGAGGCTATGGGTGGACCAATAACAACTATATCTACAGCAAGTAGTGCTATAAAGGCGGGCGGGATTAACTATTTCTTGGAAATTCTAGGATTTATTGGCATAAACCTTGCAATCTTTAATTTGTTGCCTATTCCAGCCCTTGACGGAAGTAGAGTGGTATTTTGCATTATTGAAGCAATACGAAAAAAACCTTTAAATAGAAACGTAGAGGGAGTTATTCACGGCGTTGGCTTGTTAATTTTATTAGGTTTTTGCATTTTAGTTGATATATTACAAATATTTTAGTATAAAAAGCGCTTGTTTTATAAACGAGTGCTTTTCTAATTGTAAATATAGTTATATTTACTTGTTAAAATAATTATAAAATGTTATAATTTAAAAATATGGAAGCAATTAAGTTTGAAAACGTGTCTTTCAAATACGGTGAAAATGAAAAATCCGTCATAAATAATTTAAGCCTTACAATAAATAAAGGCGAGTACGTTTGTATGCTTGGCAAAAATGGTAGCGGTAAGTCTACTATTGCAAGGCTTATGAACGGGCTTTTGTTGCCAACTAGCGGAAAGGTTACCGTGTTTGGTTACGATACTTTAGAAAAGTCTACTATTTTTGAAGTTAGAAAACGCGTTGGTATGGTTTTTCAAAATCCAGACAATCAAATGGTTGCCACCATTGTTGAAGACGACGTTGCTTTTGGTCCAGAAAATATAGGTGTAAATTCTAAAGAAATTGGCGAGCGTATTGACTTTGCATTAAATTCAACCAATATGCAAAAATTTAGGTTTACGGCAGGTCAAAAACTTTCGGGTGGGCAAAAGCAAAGAGTTGCAATTGCAGGCGTTTTGGCAATCCGCCCTGACGTGCTTATTTTAGACGAGTCAACTTCTATGCTTGATGCAGTTGGAAGAAAGGAAGTTTTATCCGTAATAAAAGAGTTAAATAGAAGCGGTATAACCGTAATTTCCGTTACTCATTATATGGACGAGGCTGTTGACGCTAATAAAATTTGCGTTATTTCAAATGGGCAAATAGCACTTCAAGGCACTCCAAGCGAAGTTTTTAAAGACGCAAGCGAACTTACAAAATACGGTTTGGAACTTCCAAAACCGGCGTACATTGCAACAAAATTAAAACAAAACGGCTTACCTTTAAAAGACGGAATTTTAACAGGTGAAGAGTTAAGGGAGGAATTATGCAAATTATTTCAAACAACTTAACTTTTACTTATAATAAAAAAGCGGAATTTAACCGCCAAGCACTTAACGGCGTTAACTTAGTTATTGAAGAAGGTGACTTTTTTGGTATTATCGGCCACACGGGTAGCGGTAAGTCAACGTTTATTCAGCACCTTAACGGGCTTATAAAAACTCAAAGCGGAACTTTAAAAGTTGGCGATTACGACCTTTCAAGCAATGTTAAAAACAAGGCGGAAACGCTTAAAAAACTTCGCAGTGAAGTTGGTATGGTTTTTCAATATCCAGAATACCAACTTTTTGCTGAAACCGTTTTTGAAGACGTTGCTTTTGGTGTAAAAAACTTCTTTCCGTCGTATACGCAAAGCGAAGTGGAAGAAGCTGTATATAACGCTTTAACTCAGGTGGGGCTTAACTATCACGAGGTTAAAAATAAATCTCCGTTTGACCTTTCAGGCGGTCAAAAACGAAGAGTTGCCATAGCTGGCGTTTTAGCAACAAAGCCAAAAGTTTTAGTGCTTGACGAGCCTGTTGCAGGGCTTGACCCACAAGGCAAAAAGCAACTTATGGATTTGATTTTAAACCTAAAATCAAGCAGTGTTAAAACCGTAATTATAGTTTCACACGACCTTGATGAAGTTACGGAAAACTGTAATAAGGTTGCGGTATTTTATAATGGAAAAGCCGTACTTTGCGACACTCCAAAAAATATTTTTAACAATGCAAAAGAACTTGAGGGTTATGGCTTAGGCTTGCCAATCACAGCAAAATGTGCTAATAGCCTAGAAGAAATTGGCGTTAAAATTGATACAAATTATAAAGCCGATGACTTTATTAACGGCGTTATAAAAGCGTATAAAAACAAATAAGGAAATTAAAAATGCTAGCAGACGTAACTTTTGGGCAATATTACGAAGCAAATTCATTTGTTCACAAAATGGATGCGCGTGTAAAATTATTGCTTTTAGTTTTATATATCGTGCTAATATTCGTAGTAAAAAACTTCTACGGATTTTTAGTTGTGCTTGCATTTTTATTTTTAGCAACTATTTTTTCTAAAGTGCCTATCTTTGAACTTTTAAAAAGTATAAGGGGCGTAGTTTTTATAGTTGTTTTAACCTTTATTCTAAACGTGTTTTTCTATAGAGGGGAAGATAGCAAAGTTTTATTTTGGATTATTACGGATAAAGCGTTAATATTCTCATCATTTATGGCGCTTAGAATAGTAACGCTTGTTTTAGGCAGTATGCTACTAAACCTAACAACAACCCCCGTTGCTTTAACTGACGGCATAGAAAACCTTTTAAAACCACTTAAATATATTAAATTCCCCGTTCACGAACTCGCGCTTGTAATGAGCATTGCGCTCCGCTTTATTCCTATTTTAATGAGTGAAGCAGATAGAATAATTATGGCGCAAAAAGCACGTGGGGCAGACTTTGAAAGCGGTAATATTTTTAAGCGTGCAAAAGCAATGATACCTATTTTAATTCCACTTTTAGTAAGCGCGTTTAGGCGTGCCGAAGAACTTGGTGACGCTATGGATAGTAGGTGTTATAGTAGTAGTGCGGTTAGAACAAAATTTAGAGTAATGCACTTAACTTGGCGTGATTTAGTTGGCTCTTTATTTGCCCTTATTTGCTTTGCTGGTATTATAATTTTAAATATTTACGGCGGGGTAATAGTATGAGAATTTTATTAACTATTGCCTATGACGGAACTGACTTTTGCGGATATCAAGTTCAGCCAAGTAAAAGAACTATACAATTAGAACTTGAAAACGCTTTAAACAAGGTTACAGGCAAAGATATTAAAACTATAGCAAGCGGAAGAACGGATAGTGGCGTTCACGCTATAAGCCAAAAAGTTCACTTTGACTATGACGGAACAATACCCGTAAAAAGTTTTGTAAATGCGTTAAATAGCCATCTTCCTAGTGACGTTAGGGTTACTAACGCTAAAAAAGTTGCAAATGATTTTAACGCAAGGTATAGTGCAAAAACAAAAACTTACGTATATAAATGCTACGTTAGTAACGTTGAAAATCCGCTTAATAGTCGCTATACGTTAACTTTAAAAACTGCACCAAACTTAAATAAAATTAAAGAGTGCAAAGCCGTTTTAGTTGGCACGCACGATTTTAAGTGCTTTTTAGCAAGCGGTAGTTCGGTTAAAGACACCACAAGAACCATTTACGATATAAAAGTTAAAAAAAGCGGTAAAAATTTAGACTTTTATTTTACAGGCAACGGCTTTTTATACAATATGGTAAGAATTATGGTAGGAACGCTTTTAGCAGTTGGCGAAAATAGGCTAGATATTGAAAGCGTTAAAAAAGCCCTTTTAACAGGCGATAGAAAATTAGTTGGAAAAACAATGCCGGCTAAAGCCCTTTGCTTATACAAAGTTGAATATTAAAAAACTTTACTCAAATTATTAAGGAGAAGGTTTTATGAAATTAGAAGATGCTGTTATTTTAAGAATAGAGCAATTATGTATTGAAAATAAAATGACAAAGTACGATTTATTTAAAGCAAGCGGTGTTCCGCAAACAACGCTTACTTCTATAAAAAAGAAAAGGTCAACGTCTGTAAAAATAAGTACGTTGTACGCAATTTGTGAAGGATTTAATATTAGTTTAGAAGAATTCTTTTCTTCGCCTTTATTTAATAGAGAAAATATACTTGATTAACTTTAAACCGCGTTCAAAACGCGGTTTTTTTAAAAACTTGATTTTTATATAATTTATGTTAAAATTATAAGGTATGAAAAAACTTTTTACTCCACAATTTGCCTTTATATTATCTATGGCGGTTTTTGGTACAATAGGCGTATTTGTTAAAAATATTCCGCTATCTTCGGGTGAAATTGCTTTATACAGGGCAATTTTAGCAACGCTTTTGATTTTGGTGTTTTTACTTGTAACTAAGCGTAAAATACCGTTTAAAGATATAAAAAAGCAAATTCCGCTCCTATTTTTATCTGGCGTGGCAATGGGCTTTAACTGGATATTTTTATTTGAGGCGTATAACTACACAACCGTTTCCGTTGCAACTTTAAGTTATTATTTTGCACCCGTATTAGTTGCCATAATTTGTCCGTTTTTATTTAAAGAAAAAATGACGGTTAAAAATATAATTTGCTTTATTTGTTCAACGCTTGGCATAGTTTTAATAACGGGCATTGGCGATTTGTCTTCTGGTAAAAACCATCTTATTGGCGTTGGTTTTGGGCTATTAGCAGCGTGTTTATATGCAAGCGTTGTTATAATAAATAAGCATATAAAAGGCGTTGAGGGAATTACTAGAACGTTTTTGCAATTTATTTTTTCCATAATGGTTTTATTGCCTTACGTTTTACTAACAAGCGGAATTAACGTGCTTTCATTAAACTTAAAAGGCATAACAATGCTTTTAATAGTAGGCATAGTACATACGGGCGTTACTTACTGTTTGTACTTTTCTTCTCTTAAAGAATTAAAGGGCGAAAAGCTTGCAATTTTAAGTTATATTGACCCGCTTGTTGCGGTATTAACTTCCGTTTTAATTTTGCAAGAGCCGCTAACAATAACGCAAGCAATAGGAGGATTGCTAGTTTTAGGCTTTACTCTATTTAACGAAATAAATTTAAAAAAACATAAAAATAAAAACCAATCTAAACAGCTCTTACAATAGGGGTTTTTGAAAAAGTTAAAGACTAACGATTTTTGAAGTGAACCACATTAGGTTCACTTCATTTTTTTTGTTAGTTTTTTTATTGCCTAAAAAACGCATAACGTTTATTTAAAGGCGGGGGCTATTTTTTTATTTTTAGCATATAAAATAAATGAATTTTACTTCTAATTGCTCGATATAAACGCATAATACTAACTGGAGGTTAGTTATTAAGTATTTTCTAACTAATGGTTATATAATAAATTTATGAAAGAGTCAATTATTAAAAATAGATTAAGTGAAGAATTGAAAAATAGTGGGTTAACTACTATAGAAATTGCAAAACGCATAGGCGTTTCTCCTGAAATGATTACTCAATATAGAACAACAAAAAAATTGCCCAAATTAGACACTTTTGCAAAGATTTGTAAAGAACTTGATTTAGATGCAAATTATATTTTAGGGAATAATTAAAAAATAAAAAAGAGGAACGCCATTTATGGTAAAAGATTTACATAAAGATTTTAAATTGCGTAAAATTAAAAAACCGAATAAATTTATTGCGTTTATGGCTCAACTTATACTAAAAGTAATAAGCAAAAAACGCGGTGTTACTTTTTTGTATGATAGCGACTATAAAAAGTATAAAAAACAGCCTATAATACTTCTTTCTCAACACGCTTCAAAAGATGATTTTATTTACGTTTTTGCAGGCTCAAATAGGCAAGATACGCACATTGTTATGGGGTATCAAAACATATTTAACAAATCAACTTATTGGTTATTAAAAAAGATTGGTGTAATTGCAAAGTATTTATATCAACCAGACCTTACTGCAACCAAGCAAATGCTTGAAGCGGTAAAAAACGGCGGAAGCCTTGCACTTTTTCCTGAAGGAATACAATCAACAAGCGGTAGTATGCACCCAATAAACCCTGCAACTATTGCACTAATTAAAAAGTTAAAACTCCCCGTAATTTTAACTACGCTTAAAGGCTCTTACTTTACACGTACAAGATATTCTACAGACGTTAAAAAAGGTAAAATAATCGTATCATATAGCACTTTATTCACAAAAGAAGAAGTTGAAACTTTAAGCGTTGAAGAGTTAAATAGTAAACTTTTGCAAAAGTTTAAGTATAACGAATTTGAAGCACATAAAAACGATGAAACGGAGTTTATTGGCAAAAAGCCAAACATTTACGGGCTTGATAACATTATTTACAAATGCCCGCATTGCAGTGCGGAATATAAGTTTAAAGTTGAAGGCGAAAATATGAAGTGCTTAGACTGCGGTTTTGAAGTTACAATGAACAACCGCTATCAAATGTTTGCAGTTAACAAAGAACTTCCGTTTGAAAATTTTGATAAGTGGTATAAATGGCAACGTAGCGTTATTAAAAAAGAGGTTAAGAGCGATGATTTTATATTAAAATCTCAAATTACGCTTTGCACTCTTAATACGGAAAAGTTAGATAATAGTTTATCTAAAAAAGAAATTGGAGAGGGCGAACTTACTTTAACAAACAAAGGTTTAACTTACGTTGGCACAAAAAATGGCGAACAAGTTTCTATGTTTTTTGACGCTAACAGCGTTTATTCCTTAACAATAACGCTCAAACAAGCGCTTGACCTTTATTATAAAAACGAGTACTACCACTTTAAGCTTAAAACAAACGGCAACCAAGTAACAAAATGGATGCTTGCAAGTGAAGAAATACATAATTTGTACGACGGCGTTTGGAAAGAAGCCAGCGAAGCGGTATATTGCTAAAATAAAAGCGTGCCAAAAGGCGCGCTTTTTTCATATAATAAAGTATGTATGATAGGCAAAAGGCGGTTGATTACGCACTTAAATGGGCTTTAGATAGAAACCCTAAATATTATGACTTTTCTTTACTTGGCGGTGACTGCACCAACTTTATTTCACAATGCTTATATTATGGTGGCTACACTCAAAATTATAGTGAGTACGGGTGGTATTACGTTGATGTAAATAGGCGTGCGCCAAGTTGGACGGGCGTAAACGAATTTTGGAATTTTGCCGTAAATAATAAAAGCGATTACGGCGTAAAACTTGAGCCGTGCACGCTAATAGATTTAGAACTTGGCGATATTATTCAACTTTTTAACGGAGAAACGTTTACTCACACCTTAATTGTAACGGAAACGCAAAACGAAATAAAAGTTTGCGCTCATAGTTTTGATAGAAAAAACGCACCATTAAGCGTTTTTTACTATGAAAGTTTAAGGTGTGGTAAAGCCGTTATATATTAAAAGCCCTAAACCAAAAGCGGTTTAGGGCTTGTCTTTTAATCGTTATCGCAACGTTCAATGTAGCGAATAAATTCGTGTGTATTTAAAATGTCAGTTAAATATTGTGAAGAAAACTCGCGTGAAGTGGTTATGGTTGCGCTGTAAATAACTTCGCCGTCTTTACGTGTAATTTGAAGTTTATTAAGCCTATCCGTGCCAAAAATTTCTTTAATAATATTATTTTCATTGCCAGTGTACTTAAATTCAATTTTAACTGAATAAAACTTTTTGGACTTAAATATTTTTATGCGTGAGTGAAGTATTGATTGCATTACAATAAGCAATATGGTTGCTAAAAGCGCCAAGTAGTAAAGTCCGCCACCGCACGCCATACCAACGCCTGCCGTTGCCCAAATGCCTGCAGCGGTTGTTAAGCCGTACACTTGGTTTTGCTTATAAACAATCATGCCAGCGCCTAAAAAGCCAACGCCTGCAACTATTTGTGCTGCCACCCTCGCACTATCTGCTTCGCTACCAAACGCATTTTTAGAAATTATCATCATAAGCGCAGAGCCTATGCAAACAATAGTGTGAGTTTTAACGCCCGCTTCTTTAAATCTAACCTTTCTTTCAAAGCCTATGAGTAGCCCTAAAATTGCTGATATTAAAAGGGGCAACGCCATATATAATTGGTCTAAAAATTCTTTCATTTTAACACCTTAATTAACTATATTTTTAATATTGAAAAATTATAACACTCAAAGTTCAAAATGTCAATATTAAACTGCAAAAAAATAGCAAAAAGTATTGACTTTTATTTTATTTGTGGCATAATAGAAATAAGCAAATTTTGCCCGTTTAACATAGTTAAAAACTAAAGAGGGCATAGTAAAACAAAAGGAAATATTTATATGAGCGAAAAGAAAGTTGAAAAGGTTACCGATAAGTTCGTCTTAATGGCAACAAGCGGTAAAAAGATGGACGGCGAAGTTAAAAATCTTCCACAAATTCCACCAATTAACTATGAGTTTAAGGCTTTGCCTGAATTTGACTGCGTAGTTAATAGAGCACCTGAATTTGATGAAGAAAAAGCATACGCAAACTTTTTAAAAGAAAAAGAAGAATTAAAGGCGCATTATCGCCCTTTCTTTAAAAAATATTCTAAAACGGTTGAAACTCCAGTTACACGCACGCGCTTAGTTGATTTTACTTATAGGAAAGAAGATAAACTTGATAAAAAAGACTTTTCAAGGGTATTAAACGGCGAAGGCGAGTTTGAACAAGTTAAACTTCCACACTACGTTGGCCCAGAATATAGGTGGAACGCTTTTTATAGAAAAGAATTAGTTTTTGATAAAATTGACGAAAGCAAATTCTATTTAATAGAATTTGAAGCGGTTGACTATATCGGCGAAGTTTACTTAAACGGCAGATTAGTTGGTCGCCACACGGGCTTTTTTGCTCCTTTCACGGTTGATATTACAGACCAAGTTAAAGAAGGCGTAAACGTTTTAGTAGTTGTTGTTAAAAACGATATTATCACAATGGGTACGGACGTTAACGGCCACCGCAGTTTCGGTGACAAGATTTACGCTGCAACAAGTTTAGGTTACGACGAGCCTTACGAAGGTTGGCACCACTGCCCGGCAGGCGCGGGTATTATTGGCAACGTTGAACTTGTTGTTACGGGAAGACAACGTGTTGTTGATATTTTTGTTAGACCTAATATTGACGAAAGCAAAGCAACCGTATATACAACGGTATTTAACTATCCGCTTGACTGCGAAAAAATTAAACTTTACTACCGCATTGAAGGTAGAAACTTTGAAGAACTTGTTGTTGACGGGGTTGAAGAACTTTCAAATAAATTAGCCGTAAACACTAACTATTTTGTAAAGGAATTTAAACTTCCTAACTTTAAAATGTGGACGCCAAAAACTCCATATTTATATGACGTAACTATTAAAGTTACTACGCTTGACGGTGTAGTTTTAGACGAATATCAAACACACTTTGGTATGCGCAAATTCCATATGGACGAAAACAGCACTCCAAAGGGCAAGTTCTACTTAAATAACGAAAGAGTAGTGCTTCGTGGCGCAAACGAAATGGGCCACTTACCTCGTTGCGTTATGGAAGGGAACGACGAGCAACTTTTAGACGATATTATGATTGCAAAAGTTGCAAATATGAACTTCTTTAGAATGACGCAACGCCCTGTATTTAAAAAGATTTACGACTTCTTTGATATGACGGGTATGATGTGTCAAACGGACTTCCCACTATTTTCTTACTTAAAATCAAGTGCGCTTGGCGATGCTATTAAGCAAGTTGACGAAATGGAAAGGCTTGTAAGAAACCACCCTTGTTGCGTTGTAGATACTTTCTGTAACGAAACTTTAGATAAAACTTGTTGGGGTCACGAACAATACAACCTTGGCCGTTATGAACTTGAACACTTCTTTAACGCGGGTAGAGAAATTATTCACATTTTAAACCCAGATAGAGTTATTAAATATAATGATGGCGACTATTCTCCACTTGAAGATACTTACGGCATAAGCGACTTCCACACCTACACTTATTGGTACATTTCACACGGTATTCCAGGCGGTATGCTTAATAAAGGCTACCTTCCACCTATTAGAAAGGGTTGGATGTCTGGCTGTGGCGAATATGGTTGTGACGGATTAGATACTTTTGAACTTCTTAAAAAATATTGTCCAAAAGAGTGGATGCCTGAAAAAGACACTGACCCTTGGGCACCAAAACCAATTGCAAAATCACAATGCTTCTTAAATCACGGATTCTTCTTCCCTGAACAAGAGTGCGCAAGAGATTGGATTAGAGAAAGCCGTAAACACCAAGCGTGGGCAACAAAAGAACTTACTATTCAACTTCGCCGTAGGGCAGATATCGTTGAAAGCACGGCTCTCCACCTTTTAATTGACGCTTGGCCATGCGGTTGGACAAAGACGGTTGTTGACGTAGATAGAATTCCAAAGCCTGCATATTACACGTTTAAAGAAGCGTTAATTCCTGTAAGAATTAGTTTAATGCGCCATAAGTACGTAGTATATAGTGGCGATACTATTAAAGCCGAATTATTCATTTTAAACGACACGCCAAATAAAGTAAACGTTGAAACAAAATTAAATCTTTTACTTAACGGCAAGTTAGTTAAGTCATATAAAGTTAGTGCGGACGGCGAAGGTGCTATTCAAACTTACGTTGGCGGTATTGAATACAAACTTCCTGATGACTTCGTTGGTAAAATTGAAATTTTGGCTGAAGATAACAACGGCACTTACGATAGCGTTGAATATTTTGCAAAACCACGCAATAGAAAGGCTAACAAAACTCCAGTATTTTTAGGTACGGGCAACGAGCCAATCAAGCTTATTTGTGACGGGCCAGAAGATAAAAATACAATTATTGCTACTCGCGATTACTTTGTTGACCACCAACAAGAACTTGAAGATTTTGCATTTAACGGAGGCAAGTTAATAGTTACCGTAGACAAGCCTTTAAACGTTTTAGGCGAAGATATCGGCTTTAGAGTTCACGTTAGCGCGGAAGAAGTAGAAGCAAACGTTTGGGTTGCAAGAAGTGAAGAAAGCGTTTACACTAAAGAATTTGATGAAATGGACTTTAAAAACTTCTACAACCAAGAAATGGACTATCAAGAACTTACCAACTGGGTAAAATTCTTCTGGACGGATAGCAAAGAAATTTTATATACTTTTGAAGACACTACCGACCCTAAATACGCTTTACACAAAAAGCATAAAATGGTAGTTGCGGAAAAAGCACACGGCAAGGGTAAAATTATTCTCAACTCACTTTCTTGCTACAAAGGTTGCGTTTCAGTAAACCCTGTACTTGATAAATTCTTAGTAAACTTAATTGAATTATAATTAAAATGCTTGGCAATTTTGCCAAGCATTTGTATTTTAGTCCGCTATTGACTACTTATTATTTATGTGTTAACATAAATATAAAAGGGGGGGGTACGTTTATGACGGTTAAAAGAAAAGTTATAACGGGAATATCAATTTTTTTGGCGGTAATACTTTTAATAGTTGTTGCCTTTCCTTACTTGCGTTTTGCTTTCCTTTATGTGCCTTACTATATAAGGCAAACGTTTTTTACTAATCCAAAAACGGCGTATAGAAAATATAATAGTGAATACACCGTAGAACAGCATATTGAAAGGTTAGATGATACTTTAGAGCGTTATTTAGGAAATGGTATAGAAGTTTATAATTCTTCTTACCCCGTTCCATATGATTGGCTAACTAATATTGAAATTTTATATAGTATAGGTTATGAATATCCTGAATATTTTATAATTGAATTTAAAGTGCCGGAAGGTTCTACGAATGATAGGGGAGTGTCTTATATTTTTAGCGAGTGCTATTTAATAGGTACGATTAAAAACGATGAGTATTATAGACTATGGTCAAGTGCCGGATTTTCACCATATAAAGATATACCAAGTGGCGAAAAAAAATATTATTCGTACAACCGTGACGGCATCTCGTATTGTGCCTATAAGGAAAACGATAAATACGTATTTTTACATAACGAAGAACTAAATAAAAACTACCCAACGGAAGAAAGAATAAATATTTTAGGCAACACGATTGACACCGTTGTTTGGAGACAGAGAGTTGCAAAGCCTTTAGTTAAAACGGAATAAAGTGAGTAGGTTTTGAATAAAGTATAAAAGGTAGGCTAAAACCTACCTTTTTTCGTGCTTAAAATTTAATGTTTTATGCTTATTTTTAAGTTTTGTTAAAATTTTTAGTATTGACGGGGCATATATTTTATAGTATCATTAAAAAAAAGGACTTAAATTATGAGGACTAAAAAAAGAAGCATATTGCAAAAACTTAAACCAACTTTATTATTTATACTTTGCTTATTATGCATTGCTAATAGTGTAGCCTGCATAGATGAAAATGACGATTTGGGAACAAATGATAACTCAACAAGCCCTTTTGAAAAATTTCGCACTTATCAAAGTGCTTATACGATAGACGAGCATATTGAAAGAATAGATAATCTTTTAGAACGTAATTTAAAGTATCACATTAATGATTATACGCCACGCGATGTGGTTGCATATAATTTTATAACAAATATTGAAATATTATATAGCATTGGCTACGAATTTCCTGAATATTTTTTAGTTGAATTTAAGGTGCCGGAAGGAACTTTAAATGTTTTTGGCGAGCCGTATTCTTATAGCGAGTGCTTTTTAATAGGTACAATTAAAAATGATAAATATTATCAATTAGATTTTGAGAGGGAATTGTCAGTCTATGGTCCTTACGTAAAAGGACCGCCTTTTGTAAAAGGTGAATTGCCATATCAAAATATGGGAAACGAGGCGGATAAAAAGTATTATTCGTACGATTATTTTATGCCGGGTAAGTATTGTGCTTATAAGGAAAATGATAAATACGTATTTATAAATAACGATGAATTAAATACAAATTATCCAACAGAAAAAGAAATAAATAGATTAGGTAACGTTGTTTATTACGGAGTTTGGAAACATGGCGGTGCGGACCCTTTGCTTGAACCCGAAGTAACCGTTGAAAGTTTAGGCGAAAGAGAGTTTTATTCTAACTTTACCGCACAAGAAAATTTGCAACGGCTTGAAACTTTGGTTAAAACTAATCCAGAATTGATAGCGGTTGAAGAGCTTTACGAAGCAAGTAATATTATTGACGTGCAAATAATGTACTCGCTTTATTACGAGTACCCAGAATATTTTTTAATTCAATTTAAAAAGGAAAGTCTTGATGAAGATGGTGCTTACAACTATCAATTTATAGTAGGGCAAATTAAAAACGATAATTTTTACAAAATTTACGTTAGCCCGTTTGATGGCAATTTAGGAATTTCACCATATCTTAACAACACTAAAACTTACGGAACTAAAAAATATTATGTACCGATAGACGAAAATAAGCAAATAGGGGCTTTTCATTTTGTTACAAAAGATAAAGGTTTTTTGGCAAATATTAATTGGAATAAAACATATCATATCTTTTATAGAATAGATAAAAATATGGACTACATTAAACAATTAGACGGTCAAATGTTAATGCCTTTAATGATAACTCAAAACTAAATTTAAAAGGTGCAAGCATTTTTGCTTGCACCTTTCTTTTTTATTATTTAACTTTTTTAAGTTTTGCAGTATAGCAGTTAAAGTCAATAGTATCTTTAAACGTAATACCGTTTGCTTTAAGTTCTTCTACCGTGTAAACTTTACCATTATATTCGTACTTGCCACTCTTTAATGCAGGGAAAAGCGTAATATGTGGTTGATATTTGTTTTTAGCAAAGAGCCTAATAACAACTTCGTTTTCGTCTTTATCGTTATATTGAAGGCCTACCATATTTTTATCGTCTAATAAAATATGCGTGCAAGCCGTTCTATAGAACTCTCTTGTAACTTTATATTCGCTAATAAGTGCTTTAAGTTTATCCTTATTTTCTTGTGGGAAGCTTGCAATATCACAGCTTATGCCCATAGGTCCGCCTTGTAAGAAGCCGTGGATATAATCTTCTGAAACGGCAGCAATATTTTCCCAAGTAGCGTTATTACAAATAAGTGGTAATACTTGGTCAACAAAGCCTTCTTCGTGTACGTTAGGAATTGGGTTAGAATACGTCCAAACACCCCAGCGTTCAAGCAAGCAACTTGGCATACGAAGCATAGTGTTTTTAAAGATGTCTAAACCTTCAAATTGACCTTGGTTATCAGTTGGCCAAGTGCTATCCATATATCTATGGTAGTTAAGGTCAAGCCTTGAACCACCGCCCGCGCAGTTACAAATATAAAGGTTAGGGTATTTAGCCTTTAACTTTTCAATAAAGTTTCTATAACCCCTAATGTATCTATGGAAGCCGTTCCAAGAAGGGTCAAAAGAAATTGTGCGGTTAAAGTCAAATTTAATAAAGTCAATGTTGTAAGCTTCAATATTTTTAGATAAAACGTCAAGAATATAGTCTTGCGCTTCAACTTTAGAGTAATCTACAAAATAGTCACCATCGCCACTTGTAAAGTAGAATTCAGGGTGTTCTTTAATGCACTCAACCTTTTCCCAAGCACGTTCAGTTTCAAACCATAAACCAAACTTCATACCTAAACTATGAATCTTGTCTGAAACTTCTTTCATTCTGCCTTTAAAGCCCATAACGCTACTTTCGTACCATCTACCAACGTTTTCAAAGAACATTATGTCTTCACCAAACCAACCGCAGTCAACGTTAAAGTATTCAACGCCTAAATATGCCGCAGTTTCAATTTGCTTAAAGATTTTATCAATATCAAGGTCGTTAAATCTATAAAGCCAAGTGCTGTAAAGAATAGGAAGTGGGAATCTTCTTGGATATTTAGCGTTATAGTAGTTATGTAATTTGTACGCATCAAGGTCAGTTTTATTTTCAGCGTTAAAGTAGATAATTTCAGGCATTTCAAAAACTTCGCCCGGTGCAATAGTAATTGCAATAGGATTGTCGTTACCTAAACTAAATTCTACTACTGTGTTATCGTTTTTACCATAGTACGCCTTTTTCATAACCGTAATTTTCCAAGCACCTTCAGGTATAAGGTGGAAAACGGTAGTCTTTTTAGATTGCCTGTTGTAAATAGCAGTCATTGGTGTAGCGCCGTCACCCGTTCTAATACCAGCATTTTGGCAAGTTACGCCTGTAACAAGTGGTTGCCAACCGCCCGTACTTTCGTGTGACCACGCATTGTGTTGAGTATAAACGTCCGTTTCAAAGAAAGGGAAGAAAAATCTACTTAAATATTTGTTTAACGTAATAGGCTTATCGGAAACGTTTGTAAAAGTATCTTTTCTAGATACAACGCCGTCTTCATATTGAGTATAAACGCAGTCAATCGTAAAGCCGTCCCCCGTGTATTTAAAAGCGTTATCGCTTTCAGTAAGGTTAGGCATTTGCGCTTTGTCACCATCTATCCAGCCAAATGAGCCGTACGCCGCAAACGGACCGCTTAAACCTGTAAAATTGTATTCTAAATTTACGTGTTTGTCCATAAAAATCCTCCAAAATTTATAACTTAAATTATCATAACATACACAAAGTGTAAAGTCAATATTTTTTTATTCTTTCTCTTTTGCTTTTCTAATAATATTGCGCGTAATTATAAATCCGCAAATTGCAAGTATAGAAATGGCTATAAATATTCCGCACGCCATAAAAAACTCTTCGGGAAGAAGCAAAATAATAGGGTCGTAACGCCAGTCAAAAAGCCAATTATCTTTACCGGGGAATAAGATTGTGTGGAATAATTTAAACGCCACGTCAAAATTTATAACGGCAATACTGCCTAAAGTAAGCGGAATAACAAGTGCTATTATGCTTGAGTAAAACGCAGGTGTAAACCCTTTAAACTTAATTAAACTAATTTTACCTTTTTTATTAAGAACGCTTAATAAAACGGTAACCGCAAGCGAAATAACAAGCCCGTAAAAGTTAAGCATAAAAAGTGCTTTACAATCTTTAAAATGCAAATAACCTTCGTTAGAATAAGGAAGTTCGCCAACGGAAAATTTAGTAAACGGAAGCGTTAAATAATTTAAAACGCTATCGTATGCCGTTATAATTTGCGTAAGCGTGTAGCCAGAATATTCTTCTAAACCAAGGCTTTTAATTTGCATATAGTAAAATGGCCTAACGTAAATTGGCAAGCCTATTGAAATTGTTAAAATTAAAACTGCAACTGCAATTATATATAATATTGTTAAAACTTTGTTTTTCATAGTGATATTATAACATATTTTTTAAAAAATGCAAAAAAAATATGCGGTACTTTAAGCACCGCATATATTAAATTTTAAAGTTTATCAACGTTAATAGTAACGTCTTTAACGCCTTGTTCATCAACAACAAAAGAGTGTGGGTCGTAGCCAGCGTAAATTTCTTTAACTGGTCTATCAAAAGTTACTTCAAAAATAGTGTCGTAATCTTTTTTAGCATCGTTATCAACGGTTGCGTATAAGATTCCGTCTTTAATTTCATAACTTGCACTATCGCTATTAAGTGCACGTACTTTAGTTACCTTTCCGCCTAAAATAGGAAGCATTGCATAGTCAAGTTTCCAATCTAAAACGTGTAAGAAAACGCGGTTATCTTTATAAGTTGCACCGCCCCATTTGCCGTTAACGATTGGGCCTGCTTCAGTTTCGTAAATACTATCGCCGTACTTATCCATAAATTCGCCAATTTCTAAAAGACGTTTAACGTGTGATGGCTCAAGTTTACCCGTTTGGTCAGGGCCAACAGAAAGTAAAAGGTTACCACCGCCTGTAACAACGTTTACTAAAAGGTTGATAAGGTATTTAAGTGACCTTGGTTGAGCGTTTGGCTTCCAGTCCCAATATTCAGTTAACTTGTCACAAGTTTCCCAAGGGTGAGTAGTGTCAAACACGCCAATTTTACATTCGGCATTTCTAAAGTCGCCTAAAACTTTCATGCCAACGCGTTCGTTATAAATAATGTCTGGTTGGTTGGTTCTAACAATTTTATCTAAAACTTCTTCTTGCCAAAATCCCTTCCACATAGGGTTAGTTTTAAAGTCCGCAGGTCTTTGGAAGTCTTGTGTTGGGAAGTGGCCTTGGCATAAGTACCAGTCTTCACCCGCGTCGTACCACAAAATGTCAACTTTACCGTAGTTTTTAGTTAATTCATCAACTTGCTTATGGCATTGTTCACGCATAGCAAGTGCGTTCTTTTTATATAAAAGTGGCATAAAGTAGCCTGGGAAACGCCAGTCCGTTGGAGAGTAGTATAAACCAACTGCTAAACCTTTTGCCCTGTATGCGTCACAATATTCTTTAATAAGGTCACGCTTGCAAGGAGCGTTCATTGAAGTATAGTCTTCATAACTATATTTACTATCAAATAAGCAGAAGCCGTCGTGGTGGCGGGCAGTTAAAACTGCGTATTTCATACCTGCTTTTTTAGCAACTTCAGCCCATTCATTAGGGTCGTAGTTTTCGCAAGTGAATTTAGGCATATACCTTGCACGATATTCGTCCTTATCTACTTGGTCGGAAAACATATGCCAACAACCAACGCCGTTAACCGAGTATAAACCCCAGTGAATAAACATGCCAAACTTGTAATCTTGCCATTTTTTAATGTTCTTGTTCATAAAATTTAAGTCCTTTTTGTATTTGCCGTATTGGCTACAATTATTATACAATAATAAAAATTGCATTTCAACATAAAAATTAAAATAAAATAGCAAAATATTACTTCAAAACGCAAAAAATTATAAAATATTAAACTTGGGCGTAAACTGGCCTAAAAAACTCTTTTAAATGCTTGACAAAAAGTTTATAGCGTACTATAATTAGTGCAAATAAAGGCTGTGACGAAGACGGTTTTGAAATAAAATTTTTAGAGAGTTGGCGTATGGTGTAAGCCAATAATTGAGTTTCAAGTTGACCTATCACTTCCGAGCTGAAATGCTGAACGTTTTTAACAAGTAAGTTTTTCCGTTACTGTTGCGTTAATACATACGGGTTGTTAGACCCTGAGTGGTAGTGTTTACTACAATTTGAGTGGTACCGCGAGTATATAGTTTATTATACCCGTCTCAAAGATGATTATTATAGTCTTTGAGGCGGTTTTTTTATTTGTTATAAACTTCGTTATGCTGCGTTAACTGCTTCGCGTTTTGTCTTCAATAACCAAAAAGGTTAATTTCAACCAAAACGCTTGCGAGCCTTGCCTAACTTGTTTCTAACAAATAAAAATGGTAAAAAATAGGTTTATTAAAAATTCGTTATGCTGCGTTTACAGCTTCGCGTTTTGTCTTCAATAGCCAAAAGGCTAATTTCAACCAAAACGCTTCGCGAGCCTTGTCTTGCTCGTTTCTAACAAATAAAAACCTAACTCGTTTCTAACAATCAAAAAATATAAAAAATACAATTTTTAAAGGAGGGTAAAACAATGAACACAAACAACACTTTAAGTCAGTTATCGGAGATTGCTTCGCGTATTAAGGAGTTGCGCGAAATTATTGGTTTCTCCGTAAAAGAAATGGCACAAAAAACAGACGTTAGCGAAAGTCAATATCTTATCTACGAAGGTGGAACGGAAGATATTCCTTTCTCTTTTATACATAAATGCGCATTAGCATTTGGCGTAAGTATGACGGTTTTATTAGAAGGTAGTTCAGCAAAACTTTCAACTTATACCGTTACAAGAAAGGGTTTTGGTCAAAAAACCGTAAATGATGACGGCATAGATATATCAAACCTTGCGCCTAAATTTAAAAACAAGCTTGCAGAGCCTTATTACGTTACTTACGAATATTCTGCAAACAGCCAAAATAAGCCAATTCATTTAACAACGCATAGCGGTCAAGAATTTGACCTTATATTAAGTGGCAAATTAAAAATACAAGTTGGCGAACATAGCGAAATTTTAGAAGAAGGCGATAGCATTTACTACAACTCGTCAATTCCACACGGAATGATAGCCGTTGATGGAAAAGACTGTACTTTCGTTGCGGTAGTAATGTCTGGCGAAAGCGTTGAAGAGCCTGTCGTTAGAAAAAGCGTTATGGCTGCAAAGAAAAGTGAAAAGCTTGTTTGTGAAAAGTTTATTGACGTTACTGAAAACGAAAATGGTCAACTAGAAAATATTAAATTTAAAAATGCTGAAGCTTTCAACTTTGGCTTTGATATCGTTGACGAAATTGCTGAAAAATATCCTGAAAAACTTGCTATGCTTCACCTTGATAAGCACAAGGTTGAACGTAGGTTTACGTTTAAAGATATTAAAAAAGCTTCTAACCAAGTGGCAAACTATTTTACTTCTCTTGGTATAAAAAGAGGCGATAAGGTTATGCTTGTATTAAAGCGCCATTATGAATTTTGGTTCTGTATGGTTGCGCTTCACAAACTTGGAGCAGTTGCTATTCCTGCAACCAACCAACTTAAAGAGCACGACTTTGAATATAGGTTTAACTCCGCAGGTGTAAAAGCAATAGTATGTACCGCCGATGGAGACACGTATACTTATGCACAAAGTGCAGCAAAAAAATGCCCTCAAGTTGAAAAACTTTTAATGGTTGGCGGTCAAAAAGATGGTTGGCTTGACTTTGATAAAGAGTACGTTCTTTTCTCAACAAGATATAAGCGTCCAGAAGATTGTTCTCAAGGCGATGACCTTGCGCTTATGTTCTTTACTTCCGGCACAACGGGCAACCCTAAAATGGCTGCGCACAAACATACTTATGCGCTTGGCCACTACGTAACTGCTAAATATTGGCATTGTTGCGAGCGTGACGGGCTTCACCTTACTATCTCTGATACGGGTTGGGGCAAATCGCTTTGGGGCAAACTTTACGGCCAATGGCTTTGCGAGGGTGCAGTATTTGTTTACGACTTTGATAAGTTTGATGAAAACGACCTTCTTCCAATGTTCAAGCAATACAATATAACTACTTTCTGCGCACCACCAACAATGCTCCGTATGCTTATTCGTGGCGACCTTTCTAAATACGACTTATCTTCTATCCACCATATGACAACGGCTGGCGAAGCGTTAAACCCTGAAGTATTCAATAAATTTAAAGAGGCAACTGGACTAGAAATTATGGAAGGCTTTGGTCAAACGGAAACAACGCTTTCCATTGCAAACCTTTACGGAACTACTCCAAAAATCGGTGCTATGGGTAAAGCAAACCCTCAATACGACGTTGACGTTGTTGATAGTGACGGCAATAGTTTACCTGCCGGCGAAGTTGGCGAAATTGTAATTCGCACGGGTAAAGGTGCTCCTTGCGGATTGTTTAAAGAGTATTATTTGGATACCGAAAAAACAAACGAAGCTTGGCACGACGGGTTATATCATACTGGAGATACTGCTTGGCGTGATGAAGATGGATATTTTTGGTACGTTGGTAGGGTGGACGACGTTATTAAGTCTTCCGGCTACCGCATTGGACCATTTGAAATTGAAAGCGTTATTATGGAACTTCCTTACGTATTAGAATGCGGTGTTTCTCCTGTACCTGACGAAGTTAGAGGTCAAGTTGTTAAGGCAAGCATTGTTTTAACAAAGGGAACTGAACCGACCGAAGAGTTGAAGAAGGAAATTCAAAACTACGTTAAAGAGCATACTGCTCCTTATAAATATCCAAGAGTAGTTGTGTTTAGAAACGAACTTCCAAAAACTATTAGTGGAAAAATTCAAAGAAATTTATTATAATGTAATAAAATAATAGGTAAATATATTTGACATATAGAGACGACTTGTGTTAAAATGTTTTCAAATAAAGGCGTTGACGAAGAGTGCGTTGAAGAAACTTTTTAGAGAAGCGATGGTTGGTGCAAATCGTTAAAGGGAATTCAATTGCTGTAACTTTTGAGCCGAAAGGAAGAATTAAGTAGACCCTTTCCGTTATTGTTGCGTTAATACATACGGGTTGTTAGACCCTGAGTGGTAGTGTTTACTACAATTTGAGTGGTACCGCGGGAATTTGTATTTTACAAGCTCGTCTCAAAGTTTATTCTTTGAAACGGGCTTTTTCTGTTTCAAAAATTAGGAGAACGATATGAATAACTTATATGACCTTGACCTAAAAATTAAAGAAATGGCGTTTAGAATCCGCGAACTTAGAGAAATTGAAAATATCTCTATTGCGGATATGGCTTTAAAAACGGGCGTTAGCGAACAAGAGTATATTGATTGCGAACAAGGTAAAAACGACCTTAACTTTGCCTTTATTTATAGATGCGCAAACGCGTTTAACGTTGACGTAACGGATATTATTGAAGGTAGAAGCCCAACGCTTAAATCTTATACGCTTACAAGAAGTGGTAAAGGCCAACGTATTGAACAAGCGCATGGTATGACTTATTATAACCTTGCCGCAGCGTTCAAAAGCCGTATTGCCGAACCTCTTTACGTTTTAAATGCGTATAGTGAAGAAGCGGCTACAAAGCCTATAGAGTTAACTACACACACAGGTCAAGAGTGTGACATAGTTTTAAGTGGTCAACTTAAAATTCAAATTGGTGACCACCAAGAAATCTTAAACGAAGGCGATAGCATTTATTACGATAGTTCAACTCCGCACGGAATGGTTGCAGTTGGCGGTAAAGATTGCGTATTCTACGCTATCGTATTAAACCCTAATGGCGAAGAAAGCGTTGCGGGCGAAACGGTTAATAAAGAAATTTTAGTTAACAAAAGCGCTATTGTTAAAGACAAAAAGCAAAGGGTGTATAAAAAGTATGCCGAAACTAAAACTGATGAAAACGGCACGCCTATTAGCATTGAATTTAAAAATGAAGACAAGTTTAACTTTGCCTTTGACGTTGTAGATGAAATTGCTAAAAAAGAGCCTGATAAACTTGCTCTTTTACATATTGATAACGACGGAACTGAAAGTCGCTTTACCTTTAAAGATATGAAGCGCAGTTCTTGCAAGGCTGCAAACTACTTTAAGTCACTTGGCATTAAAAAGGGCGACAAAGTATTGTTAGTTCTTGGCAAAAATTATCAATTCTGGCAAGCGATATTAGGTTTGCATAAACTTGGCGCAGTAGCAATTCCTGCTATGAACCAATTACTTGCAAAGGACTTTGAGTATAGGTTTAACGCAGCCGAAGTTAGCGCCGTAATTTGTACTTCAAAAGGCACGGCAAGCGAACAAGTTGACTTGATTTGTGATAAATGTCCAACGTTAAAACACAAAATTATGGCGGGTGGTCATAAAGAAGGCTGGCATAACTTTGACGAAGAGAGCAGTTTGTTTAGCACACATTTTGAAAGAAGTGAAGATAGCCCTTGTGGTGACGATACTATGCTTATGTTCTTTACTTCTGGAACTACGGGCTATCCAAAAATTGCAATGCATAGTTATAAGTACGTTTTAGGTCACTTTGTAACTGCTAAATATTGGCACGCAGTTGACCCTGACGGATTGCATTTTACTATTTCAGACACGGGCTGGGCTAAAGCGTTATGGGGCAAGTTATACGGCCAATGGCTTTGCGAAGGTGCAGTATTTGTTTATGACTTTGATAGATTTAACGCAGGCAACATTTTACCTATGTTTGAAAAGTATAACGTTACAACTTTCTGCGCTCCACCAACAATGCTCCGCTTAATGGTTAAGGAAGATATTTCAAAATATAACTTATCTTCAATTAAGCATATGACAACTGCGGGCGAAGCGCTTAATTTAGAAGTTTACAAACAATTTAAAAACGCAACAGGCTTAAGTATTACGGAAGGTTTTGGTCAAACGGAAACCACGCTTGTTGTTGGTAATATGATTGGCGCTAAAACAAAGCCTGGCTCAATGGGCAAGCCAATTCCTATTTACGACGTATGCTTGCTTGATAGTGACGATATGCCAGTAGAAGCAGGTAAAACGGGCGAAATTTGTATTAAAACTAGCGATAAAACGCCTTGCGGTTTATTTAAAGGTTATTATAACGACGAAGAAAAAACCAAAGAAGTTTGGCACGACGGTTACTACCACACGGGCGACCTTGCTTGGTGCGATGAAGACGGATTCTATTGGTACGTTGGTAGAAAGGACGACGTTATTAAGTCTTCCGGCTACCGCATTGGACCATTTGAAATTGAAAGCGTTATTATGGAACTTCCTTACGTTTTAGAGTGCGGTGTTTCCGCATGTCCAGACGAAGTTAGGGGGCAAGTAGTAAAAGCAAGTATCGTATTAATAAAAGGCAAAACGGGCAGTGAAGAACTTAAAAAGGAAATTCAAGAATACGTTAAAAAGCGTACTGCTCCGTATAAATATCCGCGTATAGTTGAGTTCAAAACAGAACTTCCTAAAACTATAAACGGCAAAATTCAAAGAAGTAGGCTCTAAAATGAATTTTAAACGCATCACTATAATTTCCGGGCATTTTGGCAGTGGCAAAACAAACGTCGCAGTCAATTTGGCTTTGGAACTTAAAAAAACTAAACAGGACGTTGCAATTTTAGATATTGATATAGTTAATCCGTATTTTAGAACAAAGGATAGTATGCATGACCTTATTGAAAACGGAGTAAGGCTAATTTGCTCGGAATACGCAAACACTAACGTAGATATCCCAGCGCTTCCTCAACAAATTTACAGCGTTACAGATAGTTTAAATACTTCCTTTATAATAGACGTTGGCGGTGATGACCGTGGAGCTTTGGCTCTTGGCAGGTTAGCGCCTAAAATCAAGGAAGAAAACGACTATGATATGTATTACGTAGTAAATATGTTTAGACCTTTAACAAGCGATAGTAAAAGTGCAATAGAAGTAATGCGTGAAATTGAGTTTGCTTGCAAAATGAAATTTACAGGCATTATAAACAACTCAAATTTAGGTTTAGAAACTACTGAAGAAGACGTTTTAAATTCTGTAGAATACGCAACGAGCGTTGCAAAAGAAGCGGGTTTAAAAGTTGTGTTAACAACCGTTGAAAGAAGTTTATTTAGCGGTTTAAAAGATAAAATTGAAAACTTATATAGTTTAACGTTACAAAAAAAATTATAAAGGAGAACCTTATATGGCAACTTTAAGTTTTAAAAGTGAAAAGTGTAAAGGTTGCGGATTGTGTGTTGACGTATGTCCTAAAAACGTACTTGCACTTTCGCAAACCGTAATAAATAGTAAAGGGCATCATCCGGTAGAAGCGGTTAATCCTGAAGCGTGCATTGCTTGTGCGTTTTGTGCTACAATGTGCCCAGATTGTATAATAAAGGTAGAAAGGTGATATTATGGCAAGCAAAGTTTTAATGAAAGGTAACGAAGCAATAGCGGAAGCCGCTATAATTGCAGGTTGCAAACACTATTTTGGCTATCCTATAACGCCACAAACGGAAATTGCCGCATATATGGCAAAAAGAATGCCTAAAATTGGCGGTGTATTTTTACAAGCGGAAAGTGAAGTTGCCGCTATAAATATGGTTTACGGCGTTGCAGCAACGGGAACAAGAGTAATGACTTCTTCTTCAAGCCCAGGAATTTCGCTTAAAGGCGAAGGTTTATCTTACCTTGCCGGTGCAGACCTTCCTGCACTTGTTGTAAACGTACAACGTGGTGGACCAGGTCTTGGCGGTATTCAACCATCTCAATCAGACTATTTCCAAGCAACAAAGGGTGGCGCTCACGGCGACTTCCATATGCTTGTTTTTGCCCCTGCATCAGTTCAAGAAATGGCTGACTTAACCGTTAAAGGTTTTGACCTTGCTGATAAATATCGTATGACTTCTATGATTTTGGCAGACGGTACTTTAGGTCAAATGATGGAACCGGTTTCGCTTGAATATGAAGTAAAAGAGCCTATTAAAAAACCTTGGGCTACTACGGGAACTAATTTAGAAAGAGAGCATAACGTTGTTAACTCACTTTACTTAAAGCCTGAAAAATTAGAACAAACCAACTTTGAAAGGTTTGAAAGATATAAACAAATTGAAGAAACGGAAGCCCTTTACGAAGAATATTTAACAGAAGATGCGGAAATTGTTGTAACTGCATTTGGCATTGCTTCAAGAGTTGCTAAAAACGCGGTTAACATGGCAAGAGCGCAAGGCGTCAAAGTTGGTTTAATTAGACCTATTACGCTTTGGCCTTTCCCTAAAAAAGCCTACCAAAAAGTAGTTGGAAAAGCAAAACGCATAATCTCCGTTGAACTTTCAATGGGTCAAATGATTGAAGACGTTCGTTTAGCGGTAGAATGTAAAGTTCCAGTAACTTTATGTAACCGAACGGGCGGTATGATTGTTTCTCCAGAACAAGTATTAAACGCTATTTTAGACGCTAACAAGGAGGTAAACGCATAATGGTAGTATTTGATAAACCACACGCTTTAAAAGACGTTCCACTTCACTATTGCCCAGGTTGTACTCACGGCATAGTACACCGCCTTGTTGCCGAAGTTATTGACGAACTTCAAATTGAGGGTAGAACTATCGGTGTTGCTCCCGTTGGTTGTTCGGTTATGGCTTACGATTATTTTAATTGTGATATGATTGAAGCGGCACACGGTAGAGCACCAGCTGTAGCAACGGGCGTTAAGCGCGCACTTCCACAAAGTATTGTTTTTACTTACCAAGGCGATGGTGACTTAGCGTCTATCGGTATGGCTGAAACGGTGCACTCCGCTGCAAGAAACGAAAATATAACAATTATCTTTATTAACAACGCAATTTATGGTATGACGGGTGGTCAAATGGCTCCAACGTCACTTCCAGGTCAAATTACTCAAACTTCTCCATATGGTAGAAAGGTTGAAGACTGCGGTTACCCTGTAAAAGTTTGTGAAATGCTTTCCGAGCTTGACGGCCCAGAATATATTACACGCGTTGCAGTAAACAACGTTAAAAACGTTAAAAACGCTAAAAAAGCAATTAAAAAGGCTTTTGAAAATCAAGTAAACGGAAAGGGCTTTTCACTTGTTGAAGTAGTTTCTACTTGCCCAACAAACTGGGGTTTAACTCCGCAAGACGCACTCAAATGGGTTGACGAAAAAATGATTCCATACTACCCACTTGGCGTTTATAAAGATAGGTCTAATACGGAGGGTAAATAATATGGCAGTTACTAATTATTTATTTGCAGGCTTTGGAGGTCAAGGCATATTATTTTCTGGTAAAGTTTTAGCATATAAGGGTTTGACGGATGGTAAAAACGTTAGTTGGCTTCCTTCCTATGGCCCAGAAATGCGTGGCGGTACAGCTAATTGTAGCGTTATTGTTAGTGGTGAAGATATTGGTTCTCCAATAGTAAGTAGTCCTAACGTTTTAATTGCTATGAATCTTCCATCGCTTGACGCATACGAAAATAGCGTTACTGCGGGCGGTAAAATTTTCGTTGACTCTAGTTTAGTTGATAGAAAAGTTTTAAGAACGGACGTTGACGTTTATTATATTCCTGCAACTCAGCTTGCGTCAGACAATAAAATGCCTAAACTTGCAAATATGATTATTATGGGCAAAGTTTTAAAAGAAACGGGCGAGTTTGACGATGAAGAAAGCGTTGTAAACGCACTTAAAAAAGTAATTTCTGCAAAGCACGCAGATATGCTTGAAATTAACTTAAACGCATTAAAAATAGGTAAAAATTATTAAGGAGTATTGTTATGGAAATTAAATTTGAAAAAACAACTAACAAAGGCACTTTACCAGAAGCTTCTACTTTAGGCTTTGGCAAAGTTTTTACCGACCATATGTTTATTATGGATTACGCTAACGGAACTTGGCAAAACGCACGTATAGTACCTTTCCAAAGGCTTGCTATTCACCCTGCATCAACGGTTTTGCACTATGGTAGCGAAATTTTTGAAGGCTTAAAAGCTTACAGAACAAAAGATGGTAGCGTTCAACTTTTTAGACCGCTTGAAAACATTAAAAGGCTTAACCGCTCTGCAGAGCGTATGTGCCTTCCAACTCTTCCAGAAGAAGAAACTTTAGAAGCGTTAAAGAAGTTTATTGAAATTGAACAAGATTGGGTACCAAGCAAAGAAGGTACTTCTCTTTATATCCGTCCATTTATGTTCGGCAACGATGAAACTTTAGGCGTTCACTCAGTTAAAAACGCAACTTTCGTTATAATAACTTCTCCTGTTGGCAGTTACTATAAAGAAGGTATTAACCCTGTTAAAATTATGATTGAAGATGAAGACGTAAGAGCCGTTCGCGGTGGTACGGGCGAAGCAAAATGCGGTGGTAACTACGCTGCAAGTACAAGAGCAGGTCAACGTGCGGAACAAAAAGGCTATTCTCAAGTTTTATGGCTTGACGGCGTTGAAAGAAAGTACATAGAAGAAGTTGGCGCTATGAACGTTATGTTTAAAATTAACGGCAAAGTAGTAACTCCTAAACTCGTTGGCTCAATACTTCCTGGTATTACAAGAAAATCTATTATTGAAATTTTAAAAGCCGAAGGCGTAGAAGTTGAAGAAAGATTATTAAGCGTTGACGAGCTTATTGAGGCTCTTGAAAACGGCACGCTTGAAGAAGCTTATGGTTGCGGTACGGCAGCAGTAGTTTCTCCTATTGGCGAACTTGCATACAAAGGCAAAAAATATACAATTAACAACGGAAAAATCGGTGCATTAACTCAACACCTTTACGATACATTAACAGGTATTCAATGGGGTAACGTGGAAGATAAGTTTGGTTGGGTTGTAAAACTCTAATTTAATGCGTTATTTGCTACGTTATACTGCGTTACTGCCTGCGTCAAGTGCTAAAATGACCAAAAAGGTCTATTTTAACGCTTTACTTGGCGAGCCTTGTCTAACTTGCAACTAACGCCTTAAATGTGGTTGTTTATGCGAGCCTTGCCTAACTTGCTTCTAACGTCTTAAAACCTATTGCTACGTTATACTGCGTTACTGCCTGCGTCAAGTGCTAAAATGACCAAAAAGGTCTATTTTAACGCTTTACTTGGCGAGCCTTGCCTAACTTGCAACAAACCTCGTAAAAGGTTGTAAAAATAAAACTCTAAAGTGGTAATAAAAAATGATACAAAACAAATATTATGTAATTGATGCACATTGTCATATATACCCTAGTAAAATAGCATCACTTGCAATTCGCCATACGGACGAGTTTTATAGTGAGTCTTCACAAGGCAAGGGGATTAGTGAGCATTTAATTGAAAGTGGCTCTATTGCGGGCATAGATAAATTTATAGTGCAATCGGTAGCAACAACGCCAAAACAAGTTAGAAAAATTAATGAGTTTATTGCAAATGAAGTTTCAAAAAGCAATGGCAAATTCGTTGGTTTAGGCACGCTCCACCCTTATAGCGAAGATATGAAGGGCGATATTTTGCACCTTACTGAACTTGGCTTAAAAGGCGCTAAAATTCACCCTGACATACAAAACGTTCCCGTAGATAATCAAGGCTATATAAAGGCTTATGAAATTTGTAGTGAGTTAAACGTGCCAATACTTATGCACACGGGAGATAACCGCTACGATAACTCTAACCCTAATAGGTTAGTGCCAATTTTAAAAGAGTTTAAAAACTTAACCTTTATAGGCGCGCATTTTGGCGGTTGGTCTATTTGGACGCAGGCTGTAAAACATTACGCGGAGTTTACTAATTTTTACGTTGATTGTTCCTCAAGTTTTCATTATTTAAAAGATGATGAAATTAAGGCTATTATTAAAGGATACGGCTCAAATAAAGTTTTATTTGCAACGGACTATCCTATGTGGAACGCTAAAACTGAAATAGAAAGGCTACTTTCGCTTAATTTAACTGAGCAAGAGTACGAAATGATTTTTAGCAAAAACGCAAAAAAAGTATATAAATTATAACTAAAAAACACTTGGAGAGTCCAAGTGTTTTTTTAGTTGTGTGAACGCAGTTCGAGTTCCCAAATTAACAAAAAATAAAAGCAGTATCATAGGATACTGCAAATAAGTGGTGCGCCTTTGGGGTAATTCCCCTGCTAGGGGAAATGTTCGTAGAACAAAAGGGTAGCGCCCTGCTAAGGGCCGAACGCAGTTCGAGTTCCCAAATTAACAAAAAATAAAAGCAGTATTTGTAAATACTGCTTAGTGGTGCGCCTTTGGGGACTCGAACCCAAGACCCACTGATTAAGAGTCAGTTGCTCTACCAACTGAGCTAAAGGCGCATATATTTTTACGGGACCATATAGCCCCGTAAAAATGTGGTGATCCACCGGAGATTCGAACTCCGGACAACTTGATTAAAAGTCAAGTGCTCTACCGCCTGAGCTAGTGGATCATATTAATTTATTTTGGCTGGGGTGGCAGGATTTGAACCTACGAATACCGGAATCAAAATCCGGTGCCTTACCGCTTGGCGACACCCCAACGCCTTTTTATTCATATATATGGGGCGAGAGATGGGAATCGAACCCACGACCTCCAGGACCACAATCTGGCGCTCTAACCAATTGAGCTACTCTCGCCATACTACACTGGCGCGCCAGAAGGGACTCGAACCCCTGACACCCGCCTTAGAAGGGCGGTGCTCTATCCAGCTGAGCTACTGGCGCAAATGTGTCTAGTATCGGCCTTATGGCGACTCACTTTGGGAAAGTGATTGGAGCGGGTGATGGGAATCGGACCCACGCAACCAGCTTGGAAGGCTGGTGTTCTACCATTGAACTACACCCGCACTTCTTTCACAATGCCAAATGATTATATCAAAACCAGCAATTATTGTCAATCAATTTTATGCGTGTTTTTTAATTTTTTTTAAATTGTTTATTTTGTAAAAGGCTTTATGCCAAAAAATCAAATATTTAGGCGTTTTTTAAGCCTTTTATAGTATTTCTTCTATGTTGGCACTAAACTTATCTTCGTCAATTACTATAGTGCAATAGGTTGTGCGAGCGCCGTAACAACTAATAGTTCCAGGGTTTATAAGCGTTATGCCACGAACGTTTGTAATAAGTGGAAGGTGTGTGTGCCCAAATAAAACCACGTTACAACCTTGCTCTTTTGCGTATAAAATAATACTGTCAAGCCCGCTTTTCACGTAAAACTTATGTCCGTGCACGGCTAAAATTTTATAACTTCCTACGCTAAAAATAAGTTCAGGGTTAAAGCCGTATCCATCACAATTTCCATCAACGTAGTAAAGTTTATTTCCAAAATCACTATTAATTAAATTAAGGTCGTAACGCCCGTCGCCCAAAAACACGATTTTATCGCTACTTAAAAATTTGGGGCGGAGTTTGTTAATCGCGTCCAAATTGCCGTGACTATCGGAAAAAACAGTTATAATTTGCTTCATTTTTCTATCTTATTATAAAGGTCAATAAGCGCGCGGTATCTATGGCTAACTTTGTTTTTTTCCTCGCTACTTGCAACGCCAAAACTTTTGTTAAGATCATCACTTAAAAATAGGCTATCATAGCCAAAACCATTTTCGCCGTCTTCCTTAAAAAGTATTGTGCCGTGAGTTTCGCCGTAACCTTCAATATAAGTGCCGTCCGTTTTATAAAGTACTACGGAAGATGCAAATTTTGCCTTTCTATTTTCCACGCCGTCCAAATTTTTAAGTAAGAATTTGCGGTTTAATTCATCGTTGCCGTGTTCGCCTGCGTACCTTGCGCTATAAATGCCAGGAGCGCCGTTTAAAGCGTCAACTAAAAGCCCGCTATCATCTGCCAAAGCGTCAACGTTAAGGGCTTTAGAAACCGTTTTTGCCTTAATTAAAGCGTTTTCAAAAAAGGTTGAGCCGTTTTCTTCAATTTCGCTATTAAAGCCAAGTTCAGCCATAGGAACAATTTTATAAAACTTGCCAAAAATTTGCTCAATTTCTTTAATTTTGCCTTTGTTGTTTGATGCTACAATAAGTTGTTTCATTTTTAACCTTTTTTATTTATTTTTTTACACTTGCTTTTAATTGCAAAGTACACTGTGTAAAACAAAACAATGTAAACGAAGAAAAGTAAAACTACTATAATTGGGTATAAAATTTTGTTTCCGTTAACTAAATTATAAAAAATTTCGTAAGGCGTGCCGTCAGGCGTAACTAAAAACATATAGTTATATGGAATAAGAGCGTTTGCAATAGAGGCAAGTATGCAAAATACGCCTAAAATAGCAAAGCACATAAAAACGTTTTGTTTTTTCATACTTTCCATACCAGAAATTACTATATATAACGATGCAAAGCCAGAAATAGAGTGCGTTAAGCCAGAAGCCACGTTATTTACGCTAATAACAGGATAGCACGCGTAGTTTTGCCCTGCAAAATAAGTTCCCATAATTGCGCCTAAAAGACCAAAAATAAAAACAAAGTCAAGCGCGGCTTCCTTAATTTTTCCTTTAGAAAAAGCTGCAAGTGGAATGGTTATATATTGAATGCTACATAAGAATAATGGAAGATTATATAAAATTGTGTTATTATCACGAATGGTAAAGAATATAAGTTCAAAAACATATATAGCTTCAATTATAATAGTTGCCCAAATAAGCACTTTATTTTTTTGTTTTAATTCCTTATTTTTATTGCGTAAGCCAAAAAATATAGCAAGCACCACCATTATAGCCATAAGCGAAGTGACAAACGTTAAATGTTGCCAAGAAAAATAACCTTCAGGCTCACGTTGATATCCACCAAAACCCCAAAAGTCTTTCATTTGTAACTCTCCTTGTTTTTATCTATTAAAAAAATAAACAAAGTTATAATAACACTTTTAACTGATAATGTCAATATTTAACAAACTGAGATTGAAAATCTTTTTTTAGTGCCGCTGACATCGTCGCAATAAACTACGCTTATAGCAATTTGCAAAAAGCAAATTACAAAATCGCTCCGTTATTGCTCCTCTTCCCAAAATTCTTTTTGAAAAAAAACAATTTCGGGAGCCCTGATTAAAAATATTCGCCTCCGCTCATCAGTATAACAAAAAAGAGAGATAGCAAAAACTATCTCTCTTTTTTGGTGCCGCTGACCACGTCGCAATAAACTGCGCGTAAAGAAATTTACTAAAAGTAAATTCCAAGAACGTTCCGTTATTGCTCCTTTTTCCCAAAATTCTTTTTGAAAAAAAACAATTTCGGGAGCCTTTTTTTATTTTTTTGTTCGCCTCCAAGCAAAGTAAAAAAACGCTGACCGGAGTTTGCCGAAACCCCTAAAGGGGAGCCCCTCGGCAAAAACCACGCCCCTCCGGTTCGCCCCCTGTCTAGCGACATAACAAAAAAGAGAGATAGCCAAAACTATCTCTCTTTTTTGGTGCCGCTGACCGGCAATTCCCCTTGATAAGGGGAGTGTCAACAAAGTTGACGAGGGGATTGCGGTCTTCCGCTAGGAAATCGAAACCGGAGGTTCGGCTCCAAGCAAAGTAAAAAAACGACTTCGCAATGAAGTCGTTTTTTTGGTGCCGCTGACCGGAGTCGAACCGGTACGGTTGTTACACCGAGGGATTTTAAGTCCCTTGCGTCTGCCTATTCCGCCACAGCGGCAAATTTGTTTACACGCATATAATACTACTTAATTTTAAATTTGTCAAACACTTTATAAACTCTTTTTGATAAAAATTTAAAAATGTATATTGTAATATTAATTGCAAAGAGAAATTTTTGCAATTTTTCTTATTTTATGGGCTGAATATGCGTTAAACACTTCCTAATTGAAAAAAATATATCTTTTAACTTCGCAGTAGCGTAACCATGCCGTTGGAACAAATAGTTATTCTGGCTTAATTTCTACTAATGATTGTTCTAATTTATGTATTTATATTGATAAAAATTTGTTAAATTATGTAACTTTGTGTTTTTTGAAAGCTGACGAATATTTAACTGAAACTACATTAAATAATTTTGATTTTGAATCAATTACGCAAGGTGATTTTGTATATTTAACTATGCAAATTTATGATGATACAGCAGGTATTGTTTTATATGGTTCTAATAC
>JAZUAT010000011.1:0-97175 GCA_045638105.1 Christensenellaceae bacterium | reverse complement strand
CACGCCAAAAGAAATTTTTATAACCGACACTTCGTTTAGAGACGGTATGCAATCACAATCTCCATACAGCGTAGAGCAAATCGTTCATTTGTATAAATTGCTTTCTAAACTTGGCGGTAAAAACGGCATAATTAGACAAAGCGAATTTTTCGTTTATAGTGAAAACGATAGAAAAGCGCTTAAAGCGTGTCAAGACGCGGGCTTAAAATTCCCTGAAATAACCACTTGGATTCGCGCTTCTTTAAACGATTTTAAATTAGTCAAGGATTTAGGCATTAAAGAAACGGGTATTTTAGTAAGTTGTTCCGACTATCACATTTTTAAGAAAATGGGTATGTCAAGAAGACAAGCGCTTGATTATTACAAGCAAACGGTTACCGCCGCGCTTGAAATGGGCATCAGACCAAGATGTCACCTTGAAGATATTACGAGAGCGGATTTTTACGGCTTTGTTCTTCCTTTCGTTACCGAACTTCAAGAACTTAGCGAACAAGCAAATATGCCTATCAAATTTAGAGCGTGCGATACTATGGGTTACGGCGTTCCTTATAGCGAAACTGCCCTTCCACGTAGCGTTCCAGGCATTATTTACGGCCTTCGCCACTACGCTGATATTCCAAGTGAAATGCTTGAATGGCACGGCCATAACGACTTTTATAAAGGTGTTGCAAACGCTTCTTGTGCGTGGATTTACGGCGCTTCAGCCATAAACTGCTCTATGCTTGGTATTGGCGAAAGAACGGGCAACGTTCCACTTGAAGCAATGGTTATGGAGTACGCGTCACTTAGAGGCTCGCTCAATGGTATGGATACTACCGTTATTACGGAAATTGCCGAATACTTTGAAAAAGAAATTGGCTATACAATTCCGCCAATGACGCCATTTGTTGGTGAAAACTTTAACTCAACAAGGGCGGGTATTCATGCAGACGGGCTTATGAAAGACCCTGAAATTTACAATATTTTTGATACGGATAAACTCCTTAACCGCCCTGCAACCGTGGCTATAAACAACACTTCGGGCTTAGCAGGCATTGCTTATTGGCTTAACACTAACTACGACCTTTTAAAAACAGAAAATATTATAAGAAAGCACGATGCTATCGTTGAATATTTAAAAGCGTTTGTTGACAAGCAATACGTTGATGGTAGACAAACCGTTATGAGCACTAAAGAACTTGAAAGTGCCGTTGAAGAGTATTTAAAAACTAACAAAGTAAAGGGGCTTAACTAAAATGGGATTAACTATTGCACAAAAAATTATTAAGGCTCACCTTGTTGAAGGCGAAATGAAAGTAGGCAGTGAAATTGCGCTTAAAATTGACCAAACATTAACGCAAGACGCAACTGGTACTATGGCGTATTTAGAATTTGAAACTATGGGTATTCCACGCGTTAAAACGGAACTTTCCGTTGCGTATATTGACCATAACACGCTTCAATCCGGCTTTGAAAATGCGGACGACCACTTATATATTCAAAGCGTTGCTAAAAAGCACGGTTTAAGATTTTCTCGCCCTGGCAACGGCATTTGCCACCAAGTTCACCTTGAAAGGTTTGGTAAACCGGGCAAAACTTTAATAGGCTCTGATAGCCACACACCAACGGGTGGCGGTATAGGTATGCTTGCTATGGGTGCTGGCGGGCTTGACGTTGCAGTTGCTATGGGTGGCGGTGCATACTATATAACAATGCCAAAAATGTATAAAGTCAACCTTACGGGCTCTCTTAAACCTTACGTTACCGCAAAAGACGTTAGCCTTAAAATTTTACAAATTTTAAGCGTTAAAGGCGGTGTTGGTGCCATAATTGAGTGGGGTGGCGAAGGCGTTAAAACTTTAACCGTTCCACAAAGGGCAACTATTACTAATATGGGAACTGAACTTGGTGCAACAACTTCTATTTTCCCTTCCGATGAAATTACGTACGAATTCTTAAAAGCGCAAGGTAGAGGCGAAGATTATATTCCGCTCTCAAGCGACCCTGACGCTGTTTACGATAAAATTATTGATATAAATTTAAGCGAATTAGAACCTATGCTCGCTTGCCCACACTCGCCTGACAATATTGTTAACGTTAGTGAAATTGCAGGCAAAAAAGTTAACCAAATTTGCATTGGTTCTTGCACTAACTCATCTCTTGCAGATATGCTCCGCGTAGCGTCCATTTTAAAAGGCAAAACTATTGCGGAGGGCGTTTCTCTCTCCGTTTCGCCGGGCTCTAAACAAGTTTTATCAATGCTTGCAAACTGCGGTGCGTTAACAGATATTATTTCTGCGGGCGCAAGGGTTTTAGAGTGCGCTTGCGGTCCTTGTATAGGTATGGGATTTTCGCCTAATAGCGAAGGCGTTTCTTTAAGAACGTTTAACCGCAACTTTGAAGGTAGAAGCGGTACTAAAAACGGCCAAGTTTACCTTGTTTCGCCTGAACTTGCGGCGGCTTCCGCTCTAACGGGCGTAATAACCGACCCACGCGACCTTGGCAATTATGAAGAAATTGAAATGCCAAAAGAGTTTTTAATTAACGATAACGGCATTATACTTCCCGCAAGCGAAGAAGACGCTAAAAACGTTGAAATTGTACGCGGACCTAACATTAAGCCTTTCCCAACAACTAAACCGCTTGAAAATAGCATTTCCGCTAAAATAGGCTTAAAAGTTGGGGACAATATTACAACCGACCACATTATGCCTGCAGGCGCAAAAATACTTCCTTATAGAAGCAATATTCCTTACCTTTCAAAATTCTGCTTTGCAGTTTGTGACGAAGGTTTTAGCGAAAGAGCAAAAGAACTTAAGCAGTCTATTATAATTGGCGGAACAAACTATGGTCAAGGTTCTTCAAGAGAGCACGCAGCGCTTGTTCCACTTTATCTTGGTGTAAAAGTTGTTATTGCAAAGAGTTTTGCGCGCATACACTCCGCCAACCTTATTAACGCTGGCATTATACCTTTTGAATTTAGTAATGAAAGTGACTATGAATTAGTTAGCCAAGGCGATGAACTTGTTATAAACGACGTATTCTCCGCCCTTGAAAACGGCAAGGCAACAGTCCTTAACAAAACTAACGGCAAAACGTTTGAAGTAGTTTACAAATTCTCATCAAGGCAAATTGACATTTTAAAGGCGGGCGGATTGCTAGCCTACACTAAAGGAGAGTAATATGGATAAAATTAAAATGCTTACTCCGCTCGTTGAAATGGACGGCGATGAAATGACAAGAATTTTATGGAAAATGATAAAGGACGAACTCATTTACCCTTTCGTTGACCTTAAAAGCGAGTATTATGATTTAGGCTTAGAATATAGAGAAAAAACAAAGGACCAAGTTACCGTTGATAGCGCAAACGCAACGTTAAAATACGGCGTTGCTGTTAAATGTGCAACTATAACTCCTAATAAACAACGCGTTGAAGAATATAACCTTTCCACTATGTGGAAAAGCCCTAATGGAACTATTAGAGCAATGCTTGACGGCACCGTTTTTAGAGCGCCTATTACAATTGACGCTATTAAACCTGCAGTTAAAAAGTGGAAAAAACCTATAACTATTGCAAGGCACGCTTATGGCGACGTTTATAAGGCAACCGAATTTAGAGTGCCAAGTAGCGGTAAAGCCGAACTTGTATTCACTACGGAAAACGGCGAACAAATTTTTAAAGAAACGGTTTACGACTTTGAGTGCGCTGGCGTACTTCAAAGCCAATACAATAAAGATAGTTCTATCCGCTCGTTTGCACACTCTTGCTTTAAATACGCAATTTCTACAAAGCAAGATTTATGGTTCTCTACAAAAGATACTATTTCTAAACAATACGACCAAACTTTTAAACTCATTTTTGAAGAACTTTATGAAAACGAGTATAAAGAAGAATTTAAAAAACTTGGCATTGAATACTTCTACACTTTAATTGACGATGCTGTTGCAAGAGTAATTAGAAGCGAAGGCGGTTTTATTTGGGCGCTTAAAAACTACGATGGCGACGTTATGAGTGATATGGTTTCCACCGCGTTTGGTAGCCTTGCTATGATGACTTCCGTTTTAGTTTCTCCAAAAGGAATTTACGAATACGAAGCGGCACACGGCACGGTTACACGCCACTACTACCGCTATCTTAAAGGCGAAGAAACGTCAACAAACCCAATGGCAACGATTTTTGCTTGGAGTGGTGCGCTTAAAAAACGTGGCGAACTTGACAATCTTCCACTTTTAGTTGACTTTGCAACTAAACTTGAAAACGCTTCTATTCAAACGCTTAACGACGGGGTTATGACAAAAGATTTATCTGGACTTGTTGACGAAGGCTTTAAAGTTACTGAAGTTAATAGCATAACTTTCCTTAAAGAAATTAGAAAGCGTTTAGAATCTCTTTACGCTTAAATAAATTTAAAAAAACCATTTTAAACGCGTACGCTAAATAAAAAGTACGCGTTTTTGCTTTTATTTAGTTGACATACACATTAAATTGTGATAAAGTTTAGTTAAACTAAACGCAGTGAAGCGGAATAGTAAGTAATAGTTGTTGCTTTTAGAGAGGCGTTGCTTGGTGCAAAACGCTAGAATAGCTTTACCGAACTCACCGTAGAGCGGTTGCCAAGAAGTTATAGTAGTGGCAAACGGGAACTCCCGTAATAGAGTTAAGATGTGCTTGCATCAAAAGTGCGCTTGTTAAAAGCGAAAAAGAGTGGTACCGCGGAAATGTATTTAACGTTTTCGTCTCTTATAGCAAAGAGGCGGAAACGTTTTTTTGTTAAATGGCAACGCAAAAAAGATATTAAAGGAGTTAGAAAAATGAGAAAAATCAAAATTGCAGACGTAACGCTTAAAAAACTTTTAGAGGAGCGTGAAATTTCTCTACTTTTTCGTGAAAAATCAGCTATTGCAAGTAGTGCAGAATTAATAGGGGCAGACGTTGTTGAATTGCCTGCCGTTAAAAATTATCGTGAGGACTCTATAATTTATAAAACCATTGCGCAAAACGTGCAAAATGCCGTTTTAGCTATTCCCGTTGGATTTAACACTAATGAAGTTGCAAGCGTTTGGGATTGCATTAAATTTGCTAAAAAACCAAGGCTCCAAGTTGAATTGCCCGTTTCAACAATTCAAATGGAATACGCATACCACGTTAAGCAAGAAAAAATGCTTGAAAAAATTAAAGAACTTGTTTGCGAAGCAAAAAAATTCTGTGATGACGTTGAATTTTCCGCTCTTGACGCAACGAGAGCAGATATTAACTTTGTTATAACTGCCGTTAAAACCGCTATGGAAAACGGCGCAACGATTGTTACTATTTGTGATAACGCAGGCATTTCTACTCCAAATGAAATTGCAGCGCTTGTTGAAGCTGTAAAAAACGCCGTATCTTTACCCGTTTACGTTCAAGTTAACGATAAAATAAATATGGCGGTTGCTTGTGCACTTTCTTCTATTGAAAAAGGTGTTGACGGCTTAAAGTGCGCTATGATTGGTAAAGATGCACTCTTAACAGGCGAAATTTGTGATGCTATGAACGTTTGTGGCGCAGGCATAAACGCTTACCTTGAGTTAAAAAACACTAAAATTCACGCAAGTATTGATGAATTAACTTCAAAAATTAACCATAAACAATTTGAAACAAATTCTTATTCAAGCGAAGATAAGAATATTTTACTTGATGAAAATTCTACTTTAAGTGACGTTTCAAATTCCGCAATTTCACTTGGTTACGACCTTTCTGAAAGCGACGTTGGTAGCGTATTTAAAGCACTTATGAAAATTTGTGAAAAGAAAGGCGCTATTGGTGCAAAAGAATTTGAAGCACTTATTGCAAGTAACGCAATGCAAGCACCTTCTACCTACCACTTTGAAACTTACACAACAACAAGTAGCAACGTTTCAACTTCAATGTCACAAATAACGTTAAAACGCAACGGCGAAGTTATTTTTGGCGTAAGCACGGGTGACGGACCTATTGACTCTGCTTTCCGCGCTATTGAACAATGCGTTGGTCACCATTACGAACTTGACGATTTCCAAGTACAAGCAGTTACTGAAGGTAAAGAAGCACTTGGCTCTGCACTTGTTAAACTTAGAAACAACGGCAAACTCTATTCTGGTAACGGCACTTCAACCGACATTGTTGGCGCAAGTATTAGAGCATACGTTAACGCGCTCAATAAAATAGTTGCCGAGGAGAAATAATATGAAAATAGCATTTTCAACCAAAAACGTAAGTCGCGCATCTTTTTTAGACGTTTGCAATTACGCTTGCGATTATGGGTTTGAAGGTTTTGAAATTTATGACGCAATTAAAGAAAGAAGCGTGCATTACGATAGCATCTTAAGGCGTGACCGCATTGCTGATTCTAAACGCAAACTTATAAATAGAGACCTTTCTATCCCTGCACTTCGTATGCCAACCGCCATTGATAGCGATGAAACGACTGCGGAACTTATTGAAAAATACGTTGATATAGCATCTTCTTCAGCAATAAGCAACGTTATAGTTTTTATAAAAAACCAAACTTCTTTTGACGTTTTAGATTCTAAACTTTTAACCGCTATAAAAAAAGCTGAAAAAGTTGACGTTAATATTTTGTTTGAAACTACGGGCTATTTAGCTAATACGGAAAAAGTTGTTGAAATTATTAACCACTTCTCTTCTCAAGCTATTGGCGCGTCTTGGAACGTTAGGCAAACGTATTTTAATGCAAAAGAAAGTGCGGAAACCACTATTAAAACGTTAGGTGCATACATTAAATACGTGCGCCTTGGCGATATGAAAGACGGAAAAACCGTTTTAATTGGCGAGGGCGACCTTGACGCTCAAAAACTTATTAACGCTCTTGCTTCACTTAACTATGAAGGCTTTGTTTGTGTTGCTTGGAACGAAGAAATTAACGATGCTGATATTGTTTTAACGCACTTTTCAAACTTTATATCTTCACTCAATCGTGAAAAGAAAACTTATAAGCACGAATATTACAATAGAGCAAAAACGGGTACTTTCGTTTGGAAAAAGTATGACGTAATTGATGCAACTTTCTCATCCGTTTTAGATACTATGGTAGATAACTACCCCGACCAATACGCATTTAAATACCCTACTCTTGATTACACAAGAACTTACGAACAATTCCGCCGTGACGTTGACGAATGCGCCGCAGCGCTTATCTCTTTAGGCGTAAAGCAAGGCGACCACGTTGCCGTTTGGGCTACGAACGTTCCTGAGTGGTTTATTACGTTTTGGGCTACAACTAAAATTGGTGCGGTATTAGTAACCGTAAACACGGCTTATAAAATTCACGAAATTGAATATTTGTTAAAACAATCTGATACTCACACTCTTGTTATGATTGAGTATTGTAAAGACATTAATTATAAGGAAATTATTGAAGAACTTTGCCCTGAACTTAAAACTTTAGAAGCAGGCAAACCATTGTATTCTAAAAATTTACCTTTCTTACGCAACGTTGTAACAGTTGGTTTTAATATGGACGGATGCTTAACTTGGGAGCAAATGCTTTCACGCTCAACCCTTATTCCAAAAGAAGAAGTTAGAAGACGTGCATCACTTGTTAAGCCAGATGACGTTTGCAATATGCAATACACTTCTGGCACAACGGGCTTTCCAAAAGGCGTTATGCTTACGCACCGCAACATTGTAAATAACGGCAAAACAATAGGCGATAGAATGGATTTATCCACTGCAGACCGCATGATGATACAAGTTCCAATGTTCCACTGCTTTGGCATGGTACTATCAATGACTTCTATGATGACGCATGGTGGTACGCTTTGCCCTATTCCATACTTCTCTCCAAAATCATCGCTTGCGTGCGTTAACGATGAGCGCATAACTTGCTTTAACGGCGTTCCTACAATGTTTATTGCAATGTTTAACCACCCTGACTTTAACAAAACGGACTTTTCGTATATGCGTACGGGTATTATGGCTGGTGCTAACTGCCCTGCGGACTTAATGCGCCGTGCCTCCGTTGAAATGAATATGAAGGAAATTATTTCAGTTTACGGCCAAACGGAAGCGTCGCCAGGTTGTACAATGGGCGAAGTTAACGAAGATTTAGACCATAGAGTAGAAACTGTTGGCAGTGCATTCCCAGGTGTTGAGTGTAAAATTATTGACCCCGAAACGGGATTAGAACTCCCTGACGGAGAAAGTGGCGAATTCGTTGCACGTGGTTTTAACATTATGAAAGGCTATTACAAAATGCCTGAAGCAACTGCACAAGCAATTGATAAAGACGGGTGGCTTCACTCTGGCGATATTTGTATGAGAACTAGCGACGGGTATTATAAAGTTACCGGTAGGCTTAAAGATATGATTATTCGTGGTGGCGAAAACCTTTACCCACGTGAAATTGAAGAGTTCTACTTGACTAACCCTAAAGTTAGAGATATTCAAGTTGTTGGCGTACCTGATGAAAAGTATGGCGAAGAGTGTTGTGCTTGGATTATTCTTCATAAAGGCGAAACTTCAAGCGAAAGCGAAATGCGTGAATATGGCAACGCATCTATTGCAAGGCACAAAGTTCCAAAATACTTTATGTTTGTTAATGAGTTCCCTATGAACGCCGCTGGCAAAATTTTAAAATACAAAATGCGTGAAGAATCTGCAATAAAATTAGGCTTAAAAAAATAAAATGAAAGGCTACCTTATTTACAAGGTAGCCTTTTATGCTAATATTTTTTATAATGTTTAAAGCCTAAATTTTCAGTTTAACATACTTAATTTACATGCAATATTTATACACTTAATTTATGTAAATAAACCCAAAATCAGAAGCTTTAACCCCTATTGAAGAATAATTTGTTTTCATATCTACAAGCGTTTGATATATCATGTTACTTGCAAGTTCCCTTGCTGAATATAAACTATAAGTAAACCCAATTTGTGAAGTATAACTAAGCACAGTGCTTGAAGTAAAAGTTGAGGGATATATATTTCCTATCATATAATCAGCATAAGAGTCAACAATAGACCATTCGTACATGCTAGTATTATCATAAATAGATAAAAAAGTCATTGTAGTAAAAGAAACGTCATTTTTAAAAACAAAACAAGTTAATTGTATTCTGTCTTTTTCTACATCATAATATGCCCCTGTATTATACTTATGAGTACTATTCCAATATTTATTTGCAAAAGTTACTGAATACTCATTGTCTGACGCATCATAAGAGCCATATTTTATTATATAATTTTTTAACTTTTTAAAGGCATCTGCTTCCTTTTCATAGAATTGAGCATACGTTAATGGATTTGATAAGCTTATGCCATTTATTTCACTTGCCATTATAGCAAAATTTAAATTTTGGGAATCTTTAATAGTTAAGGTATTAACGCCTATAACTTCGCCATAAGTATTAACTAATGGCCCACCAGAATTTCCGTTAGAAATTGCAGCATCGTGTTGAACATAATTAACATTTGCAAGTTCACGATTAGCACATGTAATTATACCTTGTGAAAACGTTGCAGTTAAGCCTTTAGAACTGCCAATAGCAAAAACCATTTTGCCAACAGAATGTTCCTTAGTACAAATTTTTACTGCCTTTAAACCATTTGCATTTACTTTTAAAACCGCCAAATCAACGTCTTTATCGTAGCCTAATATCTTATTAACCGTATAAGTCTGTCCATTTATACTAATTTTTGCTGTATATGAGTCTTCTATAACGTGATAGTTTGTAATAAATTTACCATCAGTACTATAAACAAAACAAGTTCCTAAAGACAACTCTTGACCACTCTTATTATATGTAATAATTTCGCCAACACTTGTTTTCATTTCTTCAAATACTTGCGAAGACGTCATTTCTATAGCATCAACATCTTCTGTATAAGTATCACCACAACTGCAAGTAAATTTTGTTCTACCCTTTTCAGAACAACTAGATTTTTTAATAATGGTTTGTTTATAACTATGCGTATGAGGAACAACACCAGGTGTAGAGCCCGGAACTGATAAGTTTCCCTGCCCACAAGCACCCAACGTGCTAAGTAACAACATTAATAAAATTGTTAAAATAATTAATTTTCTCTTTTGCTTCATAAAAAATGCCTACCTTATTTTTAAATATGTAACAACTTGTTACATTTAACATTGTAACAATATGTTACAATAAAGTCAAGGGTTTTAAGTATGGAATTAAAAGGTTTGAAAGAAATTCGTAAAAAACATAAATTGAGTCAATTAAAAGTATCTATGGACTTATCCATAAGTAGAGAAGCAATCTCTTACTATGAAAACGGAAAACGAAGCCCTGATATCGACATGTTAATTAGATTATCTAATTATTTTAACGTTTCAATAGACTATTTAATAAATGGTAAAGAATTTACAAAAAAATAATAATTTATTTAATATGTAAGGGAGTAGTATAACTACTCCCTTTTTCATTTGCACACATTAAGACATACAGCCACACCCTACAAGTAGGGACACCCTGGCTGACCTTTGCCCGTCTTTGATAGCACATCATATGACGGCCGAACTTTCGTTCTCATCTCTTACGAAGCATAAACAAATACGGGTTGCCCAAAAGGGTAACCCGTATTTGTTGGCGCTTGTTGCGAGATACTTACGGCAAGCAATAAAAAAGGATAGGCGTGTACCTATCCTTTTTTATTTGGCGCGCCGTAAGAGATTCGAACTCCTGACCTTTGGTTCCGTAGACCAACGCTCTATCCAGCTGAGCTAACGGCGCATTTGTTTATTTTGTTATTATTTGCTTTAAACTTAATTAAGTAGTTTGCTAATGGCTGGATGGAGCGTTGCAAACGCTCTGTGCCCCGCACGCAGTAAGGAAATACGATTGACGGGCTAACCTGATGCCACACACCGTTTACAGCTGAGCTAACGGCGCATTTATTTTGCTTGTTTTTTAGCAACTTTTTATTCAAAAGCCTTATTATTATATAATACCAATATCAATTTGTCAAACAAAAATACATTTATATAAAAAATTTAATTAAAGTGTTTACAAATACGCCTTTATATGCTACCATATTACTATATTTTGTTGCTATTACAACAATTTTAGGGGTTTTTATGAAATTATACAATTGTTTTTTATTTGACGGAATAACCGAACTTCAACTAAAAAATTTGTTCAATTGTCTTAGTGCTAAAGAAGTTAAATATACTGCCGGTGAAGAAATTTGCTCTTTTAATAAAAGTTCAAATGTATTTGGCGTTATTTTAAACGGAAGGGCGCATTTAAAAAAGTTAGACAGCAACGGCAACTTTTTTATATTAGAAACTCTTACTAAAAACAGCGTTTTTAGCGACACTCTTTCCTTCACCGCTACGGACGCTAACTATATTTCAGTTTACGCTTTAGAGCCAACTAGCGTACTTTTTTTAGACGTTACTTGCATTTTTAAGCATTGTGAAAAGGCTTGCGAAGAACATTCTACTCTAATGCAAAATCTTATGCTTTACGTTGTAAAAAGGTCAAAAATCCTTTCGGAACGCATTGAAATTTTGTCTAACAAATCTATAAAAGACAAACTTTTAAGCTATTTCAGTTTGCTTGCACGCAACAATAATAGCAATTCGTTTATTGTTCCAATGTCTTTCACTAACCTTGCCGAGTATTTATGCGTTGACCGCTCTGCTATGATGCGTGAAATTAAAAAACTTAATGACGAAGGCATAATTTCATCTAACAAGCGCCAAGTAACCATTATTAATAACGAGTATATTTAGATTAAATTTATACATACTTTTTATGTAAATGGCTAAAACTACTAACCTTATAATTAAATATTTTAAAAGAACGGCCATTTTTTTATCCGTTCTTTTTTTATGCTCGTTTTCGGTTACGCCTATCTATGCAACAAATAGCACTTTTAAAATTTATGCTAAAGATAACGTATACGATTTTTGCAGTGCGGAAATTGCGGTTGTTAACGGCAAAAAAACACTTAAATGTATAGATAGCGTTATTGACGGCATTTTTTTAGATACGGTTGTTCGCCCTAAAGACGCAACCATAAACTACGACACGATAAACGATAAATTTAAGATTACTAGCGAAAGTAGCGGACAACAAATAAACAAAGCCGAACTAAAAACCCAAATTATAAACGCTTTAAATAATAACGAAAAAAGCGTTACCGCTAAACTTTATACTGTAGCGCCGTCTTTTACTAAAAACGAGGCGTATTCACTAACCAATTTGCGCTCGCGCTTTACTACCTACTACTCAACTTCTATTGAAAATAGAAAGCACAATATTTCCGTTGCTGTAAACAAACTTAACGGCGTTAAAATTGAGCCGTATAGCGAGTTTTCGTTTAACCAAATAGTTGGAGTAAGAACGGAAGAAAACGGCTTTAAAACGGCAAAAATAATTCTTAACGGCGAGTATACAGACGGTGTTGGCGGTGGCGTTTGCCAAGTTTCCACAACGCTTTATAACGCAGCACTTTTGGCGGGGCTAAAAATTACCGAGCAACATAGCCATAGTTTAGAAGTTAATTACGTAGAGCCGTCGTTTGACGCAATGGTAAATTCGTATAGCAGTGATTTAAAGTTTTTTAACAACACGCAAAGCCCTATGTTTATTGTTGCCAAAGCGGACGGAAACGCACTATGCGTGGCTATTTATGGAAAACCGCAAGAAAAAAGATACGAAAGAATATCCGTTATAACAGGCGAAACCGAGCCTACAATAGTAGAAACAATAGAAGATAACACTTTATTAAAAGGTCAAGCCGTTGAAGTTAGAAAGGCTAAAAACGGAATTAAGAGCGAGGGATATCTTATTGAATACGTTGGAGAAACCCGCATTAAAAACGTTAAAATTAGAAGCGATAGTTACAAGGCAATTAACTCAAAAATTTTAATAGGCACTAAGTAACAAAGCTCTTTTTAAAATTGGTTGACAAAGTATGTTTAACATTATAAAATTATATATGAAAGTATTTACTTATGTAAAGGTGTTAATATGAAAAAAGAATATTTTGCAAACCTTGAATATAATAGGCTTAAAAGGCGCAAGGCGTTAACTTTAAGTGTAATAGCCTTTTTGCTCTTTAGCGGAACGGCATCTGTATTTTTTGCAAGCGGAAGCCCTATTATTGGCGCAATGTTTTTGCTTGGCTTAATAGTTCCTATAACGGCACTTCCATCGGCATTTAAAAATCACCCTATTAAACACGAGCCGATAGTTACTTTTGATAACGACTTAGTTATTTTTAAAAACAAAACTTTAAACGTAAAAGAAATATCTTCAATAAAAGTTACAATAGATATTCCTTCTTACGAAGTTTCCAAGTTAGACTTTAATACTATTGAGGAAATTAAAAATATAAAGCCGGAAGATAAATACTTTGGCTGTTTTGACGTGTTTTATAAAAATGAAAAAAATCAAACTAACGTAATTTATAGTAATATTGACGGAGTTGTTGGTGCGCTTGAAACGGCTTTAAGTTTAGGCGTTAAAAAATATGCTATTTTCTTTGCAGTAAAAAACAATTCTATTAAATCAAATTACGATATGATAAGTTTAGTTAAGCAAAAAAAGCAAGAAGAATTTAGCAAAACAAGTAAACAATCAAAAACGCGCCAACTCATATAAAAAGGCGCTAAAATTAAGGCAAAAAGCCCGTTATAAAAAATTTTACAAAAAAATATTAAAAAGGGCTTAAATTCGTTTGCTCTTTTATTAAGATTATGATAAAATACATATGCTTTAAATAAATGCGGTCATGGCGGAATTGGCAGACGCATAAGACTAAGGATCTTATGAGTACTTTCTCGTGCAGGTTCAAGTCCTGTTGACCGCACCAACAAAATGCACTCCTAAACGGGGTGCATTTTTCGTTGGTGCTACAGTCCTTGAACCTACGGTTCAGCCCTTAGCAGGGCGCTAACCCCTCGTAAACTTTGTTTACTTTCCCCTTTTTAAGGGGCGGAAACCTGTTGACCGCACCAAAAAAAGAACTTTCTACGGAAAGTTCTTTTTTTTATCCATTGCGAGAGCAATGGTATATCATCGCCGTTAGGCGTATATCATCACGCGTTAGGCGTGTATATCATCAACCGCAGGTTGCATATTCTTTCGCAATGATGATATACAAAACTGCGTTTTGGTGATATGCAAGGCGTACGCCTTGATTTTAATTAATTGTAGGGCTTGGTATGTAATCACGCTTTAGCGTGTATATAACCACAGTATAATAAAACCTTATAGCCAAACTAAAAAACCAAGCGTGTTGCTTGGTTTTTTGTAATTTAACTTTCTTTTTTAAAAACTATAATATCTTCAACGTTGCAGTTTAAAATATTGCATAAATCGTTTAATTTTGCTGTTGTTATTCCCCCGCCCTTTTTAATTCTGTCTATTGTTGCAGAACTAATTCCGTATTTATAAATTAGCGTATAAGTAGAAATATTTTTCTTTTTCAACGTATCAAAAAAAGGCTTGTATGATATCATAATTTAATTATATACTATAATCATTTACTTGACTATACTCATAATAATGACTATAATATAATTATTACCTAATTAGGAGGCTTTTATGAAAAAGAAATTACTTTTAACGTTAACAACTATTATGCTTGCGTGTGCACTTTGCTTCACGTTATCTGGTTGCGGAATATTAGGCAATTTAGGTAATTTGGGCAATTTAGGTGGAAATAATAATGAGGACGCGCAAATAGTAGCTGTATATAATCTTTACGTTGCTAATGCGGAAGCAAACGGCGACACTCCCCTTTCCTACGAAGACTGGCTTAAAACCATAAAAGGCGATAAAGGTGAGGATGGCGTTACCCCTACACTTGGAATTAGTTATGATGGTTACTGGGTTATAAATGGTGTTAAAACATCATATAAAGCCATTGGTAAAGACGGCGTTGATGGAACTAACGGTACTAATGGTCAAGACGGTAAGGACGGTGTTGACGGTAAAGACGGAGTTACTCCAACTATAGAAATTAGTGAAGACGGCTACTGGATAATTAACGGTGTTAAAACCGAATACAAAGCCATTGGCAAAGATGGTGTTGACGGTACAAATGGTACAAACGGCACGAACGGTGTGGACGGTATTACTCCAACTATTGAAATTAGTGCAGATGGTTATTGGATAATTAACGGCACTAAAACTGAATATAAAGCAATCGGCAAAGACGGCGTTGACGGAACAAATGGCACAAATGGTACCAACGGCGTGGACGGTGTTACTCCTACCATTGAAATTAGCGAAGACGGCTATTGGATAATTAACGGCACTAAAACTGAATATAAAGCAATCGGCAAAGACGGCGTTGACGGTACAAATGGTACTGACGGTAAAGATGGTCAAGACGGAAAAGATGGTGAAAAAGGCGACAAGGGCGATAAAGGTGAAACTGGAGCTACTGGTGTAGGCGTTAAAAATGCGTACGTTGATGAGAATTTACATTTATGGATAGAGCTTACAAACGGAATGAAAATAGATGCTGGTTACGTTGGTGTGGAGGTTTCTGCACCAGTTGTAGAAAAATATACTGTAACTTTCTATGATTACGATGGCACAACTGAATTAAAAGTAGAAGAGGTTGCAAAAGGAGAATCTGCTACCGCGCCAGAAAATCCAACAAGATGGGGTTATACTTTTACAGGTTGGGATAAAACTTTTGATAACGTAACGGAAAATATTTCTATAACTGCTGTATATACGGAAATTACAGAACCTACTTTCATCATCACGTCAGCAAAAGTTAATGCTGGGGAAAATGCGGTTATTACTTTGACAGTAAAAAACAATCCAGGCATAATGAACGCTATGCTCAATTTAACGTTTAACGATGTTGAATTAACCTTAGCAACAGCAGAAAATGGACCTGCATTATCTAATTCAACTTTAACTAAACCAAAATATTTAGTTTCTGGATGCAATTTTATTTATGATGGTTTAGATGTTTCAAATACAGATGATGGCGTTATTTTAACGTTAACGTTTGAAACTTCTTCAAATGCAACGTCGGGAACGGAATATAGCATAGAATTTAGTTATGTTCAAGGCGATATTGTAGATGGTAATTTAGATGAATTAACCTTAAATACAATTAACGGGAAAATTACTATAAAATAAGGAGATGACTTATGAAAAAGATGAGTTTGATTAGAAAAATAAGCTGTATTGCTTGTGCTTTTGTTATGGTAATCTCATTAACTTGTGGATTCGCTTTAATGTTTCAAAATAAAACGACAGTAAAAGCAGATACTGCAACGACGAGAGAACAACTACATAAGTTAGGACATGGCGTTAATTTACTTTCAGATAAATGGGGTTATGAATTATCTATTTTTAAAGAAGATATTAACGTTAGATATGCAAAAACCTCGTTAAATCAAAGTAGAACGGAATATATGCAAACGGAAAGCATTTATAAATTTGCAGAAGAATCGAGCGTTAATTTAAGTGGTAGCGTAAGTGCTAACGTAGATTTTTTAGTTTTTAAGATGAACATAAAGACTTCGTTTGCTCATAACGAAAAACTTTCTTATTCCGAAGCAAAAACTACAAGATTTTCACAATATAAAAACATATCAACAAAAGGAAAGTATACGTTAACTAGGGTTGAGGATTTATATAATATTAACAATTTAAGTGAAGAATTTTATGAAGACTTAAAAAGTGGAAGCATAGAAGAATTATTTAAACATTACGGAACACATATTTTAACGAGTTATACAAACGGAGGTATGTTTATTCATCGTTCTTCATTTATTTCTTCGCAAGAATATGAAAGTATGAGTGAAGAAAATCAATTGAAACTTGGTTTAGGTGTAACTATAAAAGGTCAATCAGTAAAAGCGGAAACCTCTACACGTGATGCATATTTATCTATGGCAGATAATTTTGAATCTTTTGCTACCGATGAGGGCTATACTTTTGGTGGGGAATGTATTTCTAATAATGATATTGAAGCAGCAAATGCATGGGTTGCTAATCTTACTGAGCAAAATTGTGGGCCTCTTCCTTTAACGGATGGTTCACTTGAAATGGTTCCTATCTGGGATTTACTTCCAGTAGAATATGGTGCGAGAAAAATAGAATTACAAAGATATTTTAATGAAAAGGTATCTCAAGATAACGCAGAATTCTATAAGGACTATATTTATAATACAAGCATAGAAACAGATTATAACGACTATATTGTCATTAATAATGCAGACGATTTATTAAAGGTTAAAAACAACTTATCTGGTAAATACGTGCTTGCTTGCGATATAGATATGACGGGTGTTAATTTTACTCCTATAGGAAACAAAGAGAATCCTTTTTGGGGAATTTTCGATGGTAATGGCAATACGATAAAAGGACTTTATATAAACCAATCAAATAATGGCTGTTATGGATTGTTTGGCGCAGTCGGAACTAGTGGTACAGTTAAAAATTTAGAGGTTGAAGGCAATATATTTGTTGAAGAACTTTACGATAAATGTGCCGTTGGTGGAATTATAGGTCAAAACAATGGAACAATTTTAGATTGTAATAATAAAGTTAATATTACAAGTGACGTAACAAAATATACAAATGCTTTATTTGAAGGTGCAACAGTATACAATATTACTAGTATTTCAAATATTCCAAGTACAATTAATGCCAATAGTGTTATTGACTTAAGTAATTTGACTACTACTGAGATTAATAAAACAATTACAATTAATGCAGGAGCAAAAGCTATTAGATTAATCGGAGATTCTAGTAAAATATATAATGGTTTAAACATTATTGTAAATGGTTCTACTGGTGAAGATTGTTTTATTTCTCTTAAAAATATGAATTATGCTAATAGTTCAAGCAATGGCGCACTACTATCAAATAATAGAAATGTTTATTTAATTTCTGAAGGAACAAAAAATGCCATATCAGAAACTAGAACAGTTTCTTCTACTGCTTATACAGTTAATATATCTAATGATTTATTTATTTACGGTACTGCAGATTTAACAATTACTGGTGCAAATGGTGCTAACGGTTCTTCTTCGGGTGATTTTGGATATGACGGAGGCGTAGCCATCATTTGTAGCAACTTACAAGTAAATATTGGAGAGGCGAAATTAACAGCAGTTGGTGGTGACGGAGGTAGTGGTGTTTTAGGCTATACTGGAACAGATGGTGAGACTGGATCACCAAACTATACAACTAATAATGGGGCAAACAAAAAAAATGAAAAATCAACAGGCAACGCTGGTGGCAAAGGTGACGATGGTGGTGCTGGTGGTAATGGTGGTAATGGTGGTAATGGTAGCAGTGCAATTGTTACAAACACTTTCAAAGCTTTTTCTATGATAAGTGCCACTTCTGGCAATGGCGGTACAGGTGGCGCTGGTGGTAATGGCGGTAAAGGTGGTGCTGGTGGACATGGAGAATATTGCTGGAAATTTACAAGTTCAACTGGTGGCAAAGGTGGCGATGGTGGTGCTGGTGGTGATGGCGGTGATGGCGGTGATGGCGGAAATTCAGGAATACCAGTCATATGCCAGTCTATACATGGAGAATATTATCTAAATTTAATGCAAGGTAAAGTTGGAATTCCTGGCGCAGGTGGAACTGGTGGCTTTGGAGGTGCTGGTGGTGGCGGTGGACAAGGATATTCTGGAATTGGACCAAATAAGAGTAATAAAGGTAGTGATGGTACCTCGTATGCTAATACGCAAGCAAGTGCTGGATCTACAGGTAAAATTGGACAAATAGTTACACAAAGCAATTTGGGACAAACAAAGTATGATGAATGGGCAGTTTATATAGAAAATATTATTGGCTCTGGGAACACACACATATCAACACAAAATGCACCGACTTGGGCTAGTGATAGAATTCATATTATCAACATAAATAAAGATTTATATTATAATGGAGACGTATTTAAGGCTGAAGATTTTAGTACAAATACTGACGTTGTTATAAATAGTGTTCAGTATGATTTTAGCAAAACCGGAACGGCTATGGTAGAAGTATCGTTATATAGTGCAAATACTTATTGTGGTAAAAAACTTATTCCTGTAACGGTAATTGAAAAAGAAGTTTGTGGCATTGCAGTTGATGAAAGTTCTGCTAAAATTGAATATCAATTTAATGAAGAGTTTTCTTATCCTATTATAATTCTTAATTATACTGATGGTTCTACGGAAGAAATTAGTGGAGAAACACTTAGTTATTCATTCGATTCTTCAATATGTGGAGAGCAAAACGTTGTTGTTAATTATGGCATATTTACAGCTTTATATAAAGTTACAGTTGGACATAATGAGGAATTAAGAAATTCAGTTCCAGCAAGTTGCTCTTTAGAAGGCTATACTGGTGACGTATATTGCGCTTGTTGTAATGCAGAACTTAAAAAAGGTAATATAATAGAAAAAATTGCTCATACGGAAGTTATAGATGAATCTATCCCTGCTACTTGTACAAAAACAGGATTGACTGAAGGTAAGCACTGTAGTGTTTGTAAAACAATACTTGTTGAACAAGTTGAAACGCCAATAATTAAACACGACTATAAGGTTTTAAGTGAAACTGTAACTTCGATTACTTATAAGTGTTCTTCGTGTGAAGATTCTTATTCTATTTCTAAATTACCTAGCGAAACGGACCCTCAATTAGCTTTATCGAGCACTTCTACTATTGCTGGAGAAACTATTGTTATAACGTTATCTATTAAGAATAATCCTGGCGTAATGAATGCATTGATTACATTGAATTATGATTCTTCAGCGTTAACGTTGACAAAGGTCGAAGAAGGCTCGGCAATGTCAAACTCAAATTTTACAATGCCTAACGTTTTATCAACGCCTTGCAATTTTGTTTGGGACGGACTTGATACAAACAACACAGAAGATGGCATAATGCTAAATTTAACCTTCGTGGTGTCTGAGCAAGCAGAATTGAACAGCTTTTACGATATATCTGTTTCCTATATAGCTGGCGATATAATTAATTCCGATTTACAACCCGTTGAGTTGGCTGTTGCAAATGGTCAAGTTCAAATTATTGACTATAAGCCAGGCGATGTCAATGGAGATGGAAGAATAAATACAACAGATATAACTCTCATTAGACGTTATCTTGCTGGTGGTTACAACACCGAAATTATAACAAAGGCAGCTGACGTTAATAAGGATGGAAGAGTAAACACTACAGATATAACACTTATTAGACGTTATCTTGCTGGTGGCTACGATGTAGAGTTGAAGTAATAGTTAATTTAAATAAAACACAAACATTATAATCAAGTTAAAAGAGTTATATTTTAAAGACAAAACGGTAGATTAGAAATCTACCGTTTTTAACATCTAATTTTAATAAATATACCCCTATCGCAATAACATTTTAAAGTTTTAAAGGTTCAAATTTAAAATGCCTTGGGGCACAAAAAAAAGACACTTTTCAAAAGTGTCTTTTATTTTTGTTTTATATTTTGTAAAGTCGCCTATTTTTTACCTGCTTGTTCTTTTTTAAGTTTAGCAAATCTTGGCAAGCCGTTTTTGTATTGCATTTTGGTTTCGCCTTGAATAAGTGGCATACAGTAGTCAATAAACTCGTCTGTTACGTAATTGCCGTCCTTATTTATCCACTCAATAGGAACTGTTTTTTCCGTATTAGCGGCAAGTGAAAGGTTTGCCATTTTATACTTAATTTTGTATTCTTTACCTTCAACGCGTTCGTAAGCAACCATTTTATCGGTTACGCCCCTAACCGCTGCTTTAACTGCCGTTCTACCCGCTTTAAACGCTTCATCAATATCAACTTTTGAAGCAAGGTGAGAAGCACATCTTTGTAAAAGGCTTAATTCAAACGCTCTAACTTTAAAGCCCGTTTTTTGTTTTAAAATGTTTGCCAAGTTGTGTGAAACGCCACCAAGTTGAGTGTGGCCAAAACTATCAACTGCGCCTTTAGCAAATAATTCGCTAATTAAAACGCCTTCTTCATTTCTAACGCCTTCACTAACAACTGCAATACATTTGTTGTCTTTCTTTTTGCAAACTTCTAAAACGTCATTTGTAAATTTATCAATATCAAAAGGAACTTCAGGTAAATAGATAAGGTCTGCACCATAACCCGTAGTGCCAGCAAGAGCGGCAGAAGCCGTAAGCCAACCTGCGTTTCTACCCATTGCTTCAATAATGCAAATTGCAGGAGTTTCATAAACGGTAGAGTCAATGTTAATTTCCATAACCGTTGTTGCAATAAATTTTGCAGCGGAAGCAAAGCCCGGGCAATGGTCAGTGCCGTAAAGGTCGTTGTCAATAGTTTTTGGAACGCCTATAACGTTACAATCCCAACCAGACTTTTTAATGTATTTAGAAATTTTATTGCAAGTGTCCATACTATCGTTACCGCCGTTATAGAAGAAGTAACGAATATTGTATTTTTTAAACACTTCTACAATACGCTTATAATCGGTATCGTCTTTTTTATAATCTTTAAGCTTGTATCTAACAGAGCCAAGTGCAGATGACGGAGTGTATTTAAGCATTTCAAGTTCAATGTCATCTTCTTTTGAAATGTCGTAAAAATTTTCATTTAATACGCCGGAAATACCATACGCCGCCCCGTAAACTTTAGTAATATTTTTTTGCCTTAACGCTTCGTAAAATACGCCTGCAGCACTTGCGTTAATAACGGAAGTAGGACCGCCCGATTGTGCAAACATACACGCGCCAACTAAATTCTTCATATCGTTCTCCTTTATTTAAGCGGATTAAAATTCTAATACCGCATTATTTTTATAAGTTGTAAATTTAATTTTTAAGCCGTTGCTTTCTAACTCTTCGCTTTCGTAAATCATTTCAAAATTAGCGTTTTCATCTAAATTTGGATAGAACACTGTTGCTTCGCCGTCCGCATCAACTTTTGTAACGTAAATTTCTTCGCAGTAAGGAAGCATAGTTTTATAAAACATAGCACCGCCTATAACAAAAACGTCTTCATACTTTTTAAGTTCTTTTGAAAGTTCTTCAAGCGTGTGAACGACTATGCAATCGTCACGCTCAACGCCATCTGGCGCTAAAACAATGTTTACCCTGTTTTTAAGCGGTTTTGAGTTAGGAAAAGAAAGTAAAGTGTTGTAACCCATACAAACGGTTTTGTTAGCCGTTTTTTGCCTAAAAAACTTCATATCTTCGGGTATATTAAACAAAAGGTCGTTTTGCTTGCCAATGCCCCATTTTTTATCTACCGCAACTATTGCTTTCATTATATAGCAACCTCCAATTTAGTATTGAGCGGAGTTGACTTGTAATCAACAAGTTTAAAATCATCAACCGTAAAGTCGTAAAAATTCTTAACGTTTTTGTTAATTTCAAGGCGTGGCGCCTCAAATTGCTCGTTTTTAAACATTGTTTCAAGCGCAGGTATGTGCCTATCGTAAATGTGCGCGTCACTAATAACGTGAACGAGTTCGCCAACTTCCAAATTAGATACTTGAGCAAGCATCATAAGTAATACTGAATATTGCACTACGTTCCAGTTGTTGGCAACAACCATATCGTTTGAGCGTTGGTTTAAAATGCCGTTTAACTTTCCACCTGACACGTTAAAAGTCATTGAGTAAGCGCAAGGATATAAGTGCATTTCGTGAAGGTCTTGGAAAGTGTAAATATTGGTCATTATTCTGCGTGAATACGGGTTGTGCTTAAGGTCGTATAAAACTCTATCTACTTGGTCCATTTCGCCTTCCTTATACTTGTGCTTAACGCCAAGTTGATAGCCGTAAGCTTTTCCTATTGAGCCAGTTTCGTCAGCCCAACTATCCCAAATGTGAGAGTTAAGGTCTTTAACGTTGTTGCTCTTTTTTTGCCAAATCCACAAAATTTCATCAACGGCGGATTTAAAGAAAGTTTTTCTTATTGTTAAAATAGGAAATTCCTTAGATAAATCATAGCGGTTAACTATGCAGAACTTTTTAACGGTATGCGCTGGCGTACCATCTTCCCAATGAGGGCGAACGTTTAAATCTTTATCCCAAAACCCATTTTCAATAATGTCTTTACAATTTTCAATAAACACTTTATCTGCGTAACTCATAATATTACTCCTTACGCTATATTTTAGCACATCATTTTTAAATTGTAAAGGTTAATATATTAAATATATTAATTTAAAAGCAATTAGTTAAAAGCAATTGCGTTCTTTTTAATTTCTAAGCGAATTTTTTCTATCGCCCGCTTTTCAATGCGAGATATATACGAGCGTGAAATTTTTAAAAAGGACGCCACTTCACGTTGTGGAAGTGGAACGCTACCCTTTAACCCGTAGCGAAGACAAATAATTTTGTATTCCCTTTCATTTAAGCATTTTTTAATAACTTCTAAAAGTTTTTTACGCTCCGTCTTTTTTTCTACTTTTGTAAAAACGCTTTCGCCGTCGTCGCTTAAAAGGTCTAAAAGAGTTAGTTCGTTACCTTCTTTATCAACGCCAATTACGTCTGAAAGCGATACCGTGCCTTGATATTTTTTATTGGCGCGGAGTAGCATTAAAATTTCGTTTTCTATACAACGTGCTGTGTACGTTGCAAGCCCTGCGCCTTTTGAAGCGTCAAACGAGTCTATAGCCTTAATTAAGCCTATAGTGCCGGTGGAAATTAAGTCGTCAGTATCTTCGGCACTTTGATACTTTTTAACAACGTGTGCAACAAGCCTTAAATTGTGTTTTATTAACTTTTCACGGCTTAAAGTATCGCCCGTTTCTTTATAAAGTTTTAAGTAATTCTCTTCTTCTTCACGAGTGAGTGGCTTAGGAAAACTATCGCCAATAACACTTCCGCAAAAAAATAGTACCTTTGAAATAATAAAGTTTAAAAAATCAAAAAACATACAAATGCTCCTTAAAAGCAAATGTATGTTTTATTTTGTAAAAATATGTAATTTTTTGTAGAAATTTGTTAAGGCTTTGTTAAATAAGGTCTTTTCTCAAAATGTCGCCGTCTTGAAGTTTAAGCGAAGAATAAATATAAAGTTTTTGTTGAACAAGTTTAGCGTCTAATACTTCTTGCCCGTTTTCGTCAGTCATTTTTTCAACAATAAACTTTTTGTTAAAGTTGCTAGTTGGAGATAAAACTTCTAACTCGTCCCCCACTTTAAAGCGGTTGCGCATTTCACAAATAATAGCGCCTTTTTGTTCATCATAGCCTAAAACGTTAGCCATAAATTTGCTATTTCCGTTTGATTGGCTACCGGTTAAATTAACCGTATCATCGTTATCGCCAAGCATATAAGCGGTAGTAAACGCGCGATGGAAAGTCTTTTTTAACTCCGTTAAATAAAGCGGATTTTGCTTGTAACTTTCGCCCACTTCATAATAAGCATCAATAGCACGCCTATAAGCGTTTATAACCGTTGCTAAATAGTATTCGCCTTTCATACGCCCTTCAATTTTAAATGAAGATATACCAGAGTTTACCATTTCACTAACGTAGTCTATCATATTAAGGTCTTTGCTATTTAAAACGTAAGTGCCTTTGTCATCTTCTTCAATGGTGTAGAACTCGCCACCCTTGCTTGTTTCACGAAGGTCGTATTGCCATCTGCACGCTTGCACGCACTCGCCACGATTGCTATCACGCTTTGAAAAATAGTTTGAAAGCAAGCACCTACCACTATAACTTATACACATTGCACCGTGAATAAAGGTTTCTATTTCAGCATCGCCACTTACGGCATCATAAATTTCGCCAATTTCGTTAAGTGAAAGTTCACGCGCTAAAATTAAGCGTTTAACCCCGCTTTCAACCCAAAACTTTGCACTATATTTGTTTAAAGTGTTTGCTTGAGTTGATAAGTGAATAGGAAGTTTAGGCGCAACTTGTTTGCAAATTGATATAACGCCAGGGTCAGAAACTATAACGGCGTCAACGTTAATTTCTTGCAAATATTTAAAGTAATCAGCAAGTTCTAAAAAGTCCGCATTACGTGCAAAAATATTAACCGTAACGTAAACCTTTTTGTTTAAAGCGTGCGTGTATTCCACCGCGCTTTTAAGTTCTTCGTTTGTAAAGTTGTTAGAATATGCGCGAAGTGAAAAGTTTTTACCGCCTAAATATACGGCGTCCGCCCCGTAATAAAGCGCAGTTTTTAATTTTGAAAAATTGCCCGCAGGCGCAAGTAATTCAACCTTTTTCATAAGTTACCTTTTAATTTTTATTGTTTATATAGCCTTTTTGCTTTTATTGGTTAATACGGAATAGCCCTACTTTTTATAAGAAACCGCAATTCCGTCGCCCACGTCAAAAAAGCAAGTAATCATTTCATTATCGTTTGATGCAATTTGGTTATAATTATCAATTTTTTGAACTAAAGTTCTATATTCTTTTGGGCACTCTTTTTCTTTTGCAACGTAGCCTCTAAACAAAATATTGTCTGCAAAAATAACGCCGCCGTCGTTAAGCAAGTCTTTAAGTAATGGGTAAAGCGTTGCGTACGCCGCCTTGTTGCAGTCTAAAAAGATAAAGTCAAATTTTTTGGTTAGATTTTTAACTACGTCTAAGCTATCCCCAATAAGAGACGTTACCCTATCTTTAACGCCGTACTTTTCAAAATTTGAAAGTGCCTCTTTTCTAACTTCAGGTATTTTTTCTACAGTAAAAAGCGTTGCGTCCTTAATCGTTTTAAGCATTGCTATACCAGAGCACCCCATAGACGTGCCAAGTTCAAGTATGGTTTTTGGTTGCTTTATTGATAAAATCAATAAGAGTTCGTTAAGCCCGTCTTCTAAAATAGTGGGAACACCTTTTTTGCGGTATTCTTCTTGCATTTGCTTAAGTTCTAAAATTACGTTGTTTTTAAAGTTTTTTGCCGTTAGTTCTTTTGTGTATTCGTTTACCATTTTTACACTTCCGTTATAATTGGCAATATCATAGGGCTCTTTTTAATTTTTTTATAAAGATAATCTTTTAAACGCTTTCTAATTATATTAGTAACATCCCTATAAATGCCGGCAGATTTTACGTTATATTCTTGAATAATGTTTATAACCATATTCTTCATTTCGTAAATTTGGTTATCATTAAGCCCTGCGCCTTTGCAAATAACGTCTGGCTCTTGTAAAATATAGCCACCGTCGCTTGAAACGCAAGCAACCACAACAATAATACCTTCGCTAGATAGATGCTTTCTATCTTTTACAACGCTTTGCTCTTCGTAAGCAAAAAGTCCGTCAACCAAACGGCTACCCGCAACAATTTTTTCACGACGCTTAATTGACTTTGAAGTAACTTCAATAGAGTCCCCATTTTCCGCAATTAAAACGTTGCTATCACGCATACCAAGCGACTTTGCAAGTTCCGCGTGCTTTACAAGGTGGCGATATTCACCGTGCACGGGAATAAAGAATTTTGGCTTAATTATTGAGTGCATAATTTTAAGTTCTTCTTGGCAAGCGTGCCCAGAAGCGTGTATATTTTCAAGCGATTCATAAACGACTTCCGCACCCTTTTTATAAAGGTTGTTTATAACTTGATAAATGCTTTTTTCATTGCCTGGAATTGGAGATGCTGAAATTAAAATAGTATCGTTTTTGCCAACCGTAACTTGGCTTGACTCGCCCATTGCCATACGCGTTAAAGCACTCATAGGCTCGCCTTGAGAGCCCGTTGAAACAACAACTAAATCTTTATCAGCATAATTTTTAATTTTGTCTATATCAACTATAGTGTTTGGCGGTACGTTAAGTTCGCCTATCTTTGAAGAAGCGTCTATAACGTTAAGCATACTTCTACCATTAAAGGCAACTTTACGCCTGTTTTTATAAGCAATATTTAAAATTTGTTGAATTCTATAAACGTTAGAAGCAAACGTTGCAATAATAATTCTGCGGTATTTGTTTTGGCTAAATAACCTTTCTAAATTTTCTAAAACAACAGTTTCGCTCATAGAATAGCCGGAGCGCTCAACGTTAGTTGACTCGCACATCATAAGCGTAACGCCCTTTTTGCCAATTTCCGTAAGGCGTGCAATATCAATAATTTCACCGCCGATAGGCGTTAAGTCAACCTTAAAATCGCCCGAGTGGAAAATGGTGCCTGCGGGAGTATAAATGGCAAGAGCAACCGCACCTGGTATAGAGTGATTAACGTTTATAAATTCCACTAAAAACGCACCGAGTTTTATAGTAGATTTTGGCTCTACGTTACATAACTTTGCGTTTTTTATTTTTTGCTCACGAATTTTATGGTCTAAAAGCGTAAGAGTAAGTTTTGTGCCGTAAACAGGCACTTTTAAGTCCTTTAAAACGTAAGGGAGAGCTCCAATATGGTCTTCGTGCCCGTGCGTTAATATAATTCCGCGCACCCTATCTTTATTTTGGACTAAAAAAGTAACGTCTGGTATAACTAAATCCACCCCGGGCATATCTTGGCTTGGAAAGGTAAGGCCAGCGTCAATAACAATAATGTCATTGCCGTATTCAATGGCGGTCATATTTTTACCTATCTCACCAACGCCACCTAAAAAATGGACTTTTATTGAATTTTTTTGTTTTTTCATATATATCCTTAAACTTTGTAGTTAATTGTATTATTTACCGTATTATTTTAACATATTCACTAAATTTTGTAAACAAAATTAAAAAGCGTTTAAGCTAAGCCTTTTAATAACTCTATTTTAATTTCGACAAAAAAAGATAAAAGGCGATACACCGTACCGCCTTTTATGATTAAATTGTTGTTAAATTTTGTACCAGTAATATTCACGGCAATTTGACGTTAAGTTAGTAGCGTTTGTTGAAGTGTTTGTTACGTCAACTATAGTGCCACCAGTTTTGTTTTGCCAATTTTCATAAGCATTTGCATCTCTCTTGTTAATATAGTACCAACCAGAAGTATCTTCAAATGCTGCATTACGAAGAGCAGAACATCCGTTAAACGCATAATCGCTTATAGTTTCCACGCCACTTCCTATAACTATAGTTGTTAATCTAGAACATGAATAGAAAGCATTGTAAGCAATATTCCCACCCGTAACGATAACGCCTGTTAAATTCGCAGGTAAATAATATTTTAACGTAGAAGACATTGTTGCCGTTGTGCTACCCTCATAATAAGTAGTTCCAAAAATTGAAGCAAAATGAGTTGCCAAACTATTATCTAAACTTAAGCCAACAAATGGCAACGTAATGCTTTTTAAATTTGAGCAACCACTAAATGCGCCACCTGCTATTTTTGTAACAGGCTTTGAATTATACGTTGCTGGAACTATTATAGTGGTGTCTGTTTTATATGAAACGCCTGTAACGCAATAACTTTCACCATCTTCATTAAGTTCAAATATTAAGCAATCACTATAATTTGCTTCATCTTCAGACGTATAAATTATAGTTGCTTTGCCTATAACTGAATTGTTAGAGCCAATATTAATACTTGCCCATTGTTCAGGGGTGCCTTCGTAATTTATAAATTGAAGAGAACTGCACCCATAGAACGCATAATTACCTATACTTGTTACGCTATTAGGTATTTCTACGCTTGTAAGTGAGGAGCAATTATAGAATGCATTATTTCCTATACTTGTTACGCTATCTGGTATTGTAAAGGAAATTTGCGTTTTCCCTATTGCATATTGCACCAATACTTTACCATCTTTACTATATAAATTTCCGTCTATTGATTTATAGCTAGCATTGTCTTCATCTACAGTTATGCTTGTAAGTGAGTTGCAATTATAGAACGCTTCTTCACCTATACTTGTTACGCTATTTGGAATTGTTATGTTTGAAAGGCTTTTGCAATTGTAAAATGCGTCATAAGCAATATATTTTGTATTTTCATTTATTTGATACGTTGATAATTCTTTATTCGTAGTTCCAATTAAAATACAATAACTATTACCATTTGCTTTAAAATATTTTAAATCATTTTCCGTATAATATAACGCCTCATTACAACCATAGAAAACATCTTTGCCTATAATTGTTGCACTATTTTGTATTACTATACTTGTAAGTGAGTCGCAATGATAGAACGCTTGATGACCTATACTTGTTACGCCGTCTCCAATTACTACGCTTGTAAGTGAGTCACAATCAGAGAACGCATAATTACCTATACTTGCACCACCCGTTATTATTACTTCTTTTAATGAAGTTGGAACAAAAGCATCGTTAAATGAATAACTGGTTGCACCAAATATGTAGCCAAAATGCATATTAGAAGTGCCGTTTAAACTTGCACCAACAAATGGCAAAGTTATGCTTGTAAGTGAGGCACACCTATAGAACGCTTGATAACCTATACTTGTTACGCTATCTGGCATTTCTACGCTTGTAAGTGAGTTGCAATTAGAGAACGCAGAATTACTTATACATGTTACGCTATTTGGTATTGTTATGTTTGTAAGCAATTCACAACCGCCAAATGCAGCATAAGCAATATGTTTTGTATTTTCATTTATTTGATACGTTGATAATTCTTTATTCGTAGTTCCAATTAAAATACAATAATTATTACCATTTGCTTTAACGTATTTTAAATTGTTTTCTGTAGTATATAATGCACTATCGCAACCATAGAACGCTCTATCACCTATACTTGTTACGCTATCCCCAATTGTTAGACTTTGAAGAGACGTGCAATTATAGAAAGCATAATTGCTTATCATAGTTGCAGTTGTTATATTCGCTTCCGTTACTAACTCATTATTTATATATAAATTATTAACGTAATATAAAGGATTAGAATCATAACTAAAAAAGTCTATTTGAACCCACTCATCAATAGTGCCTAAATAGTTTATACTTGTAAAAGAGTCACAATAAGAGAACGCATTATAACCCATTTTTGTTACGCTATTTGGTATTTCTATAGTTTGAATATATAAGCAACCATAGAACGCGTTATCTTCTATTTTCGTTACGCTATTTGGTATTGTAAACGAAGTTTGCGTTTTTCCTATTGCATATTGCTTTAAAGTTTTGCCGTCTTTAGTATATAAGTTGCCGTCTATTGATTTATAATTAGGGTTATTTTCATCTACAGTTATGCTTATAAGTGAGTCACAGTGAGCGAACGCTCCATTACCTATACTTGTTACGCTATTAGGTATTACTACGCTTGTAAGTGAGTCACAATAAGAGAACGCATTATAACCTATACTTGTTACGCTATTTGGTATTTCTATGCTTGTAAGTGAGTCGCAATTACGGAACGCATCATCACCTATACTTGTTACGCTATCTCCTATTGTTACGCTTGTAAGTGAGGAGCAATAACCGAACGCATCAGAACCTATGCTTGTTACACTATTAGGTATTACTACGCTTGTTAGAGATTTGCAATAATAGAACGCTTGATTACCTATACTTGTTACAGGTTTATCATTATATGTGTCAGGTATTACAACGTCATTTTCAGCATATTTACCAATACCGGTAACTGAATAACTGCTTTTATCATTATTTAAAGTAAATTCTAAATAACTAAAACCACAAGTTGTACATATACTTTTTTCATAATTATGTCCTAACGCATCAACTACTTCTTGCGAAACCAAAACTTCTTTACAAGTTGAACAATGCTTACCCTCAGTTAAGCCAGTTTCAGTACATGTTGGCTCTACGGCGTTATCTATTACTTCAGTGTGCCCTAAAGCATCAACGTAATTATCCATATAACTATATCCGCAAGTGCAAGTATACGTTGTATAGCCTTGTTCTAAACAAGTAGGTGCAGTTATAGCACTAGTATACAAATGAAAATGCCAAATTTCAACGTTGCCGTTTTCATCATAATGCCAATAATTGCCAATAGTAGTTGGCTCAACCTCACTATAATAATAACGCGTTGCATTTATTAAACAATCATTGCCATAGTCAAATTCTATATTTGCCCAGTCTTCTTCAGTACCGCAATAATATACGTCAGTTAAACTTGAACAATAAGAGAACGCACCATTACCTATACTTGTTACGCTATCTCCAATTACTAGGCTTGTAAGTGAGGTGCAAAAAGCGAACGCAGTATCATCTATACTTGCCACGCTATTGCCTATTATTACGCTTTGAATAGAGGAGCATTCCCAAAACGCTTCTTTACCTATACTTATTACGCTATTAGGTATTTTTACGTTTGTTAATTTAGAACAATTGTAAAATGCTCCATTATCTATACTTAATAAACCTTCTTCTATTGTTACGCTTTCTAAACTGCTACAACCAAAGAACGCATTAAACCCTATGCTTATTACACTATTAGGTATTGCAACGCTTACTATATCGTAATAATACATAAACGCCTCTTCACCTATACTTGTTACAGGCAAGTTGTTATAAGTTGATGGAATAATTAAGTCAACATCAGTGCAAGTGCCTATGCCTGTTACGGTATAGCCTAAACCATCTTCATTAAGTGAATACCTTAAACCTTGGCTATAATCAATTTCATCTTCATTAAAATAGTGGATTGTTGCATTTGTTAAGCAAGTATTAAAACGGCCTATTTCAATTTTTGCCCAATCTTCTTCTGTACCATTATAATATACGTCAGTTAAACTTGAACAACCATAGAACGCAAAATGACCTATACTTGTTACGCTATTGCCTATTGTTATGCTTGTTAACGAGTTGCAACCAGAGAACGCATCATCACCTATACTTGTTACGCCGTTTCCTATTGTTACGCTTGTTAACGAGTCGCAATAAGCGAACGCACAAGCATTTATTTTAGTTGCAGTTGTTATATTTGCTTCTGTAGCTAACTCATTATTTATATATAATTTTTTAGCGTAATTTAATGGGTTAGAAGCATAATTATTGAATTCTATTTGCACCCACTCGTCAATAGTGCCTAAATAGTTTACTTTTGTTAACGAGTTGCAATTATAGAACGCATCATCACCTATACTTGTTACGCTATCGCCTATTGTTACGCTTGTTAACGAGTCGCAATAATTGAACGCTTCTTTACCTATACTTGTTACGCCGTCTCCTATTGTTACGCTTGTTAACGAGTTGCAACCATAGAACGCATAATTACCTATACTTGTTACGCTATTTGGTATTTCTATGCTTGTAAGTGAGTCGCAATTAAGGAACGCATCATCACCTATACTTGTTACCTTGTTTCTTATTATAACGCTGTTTAACATTTTGCAATTATAAAAAGCACTTTCATTAATACTTGTTTGCCCTGCAATAATTACGGTTTTTAATGAATATGGAATGTAGTAGTAATAATAAGTAGTTTCAGTATTGTATTGTAAAAAATCTTTATTAGAATAATATGAGCTGCTTGTAGAATAACCAAATATATATCCAAACACCTGTTTGTAACCCGACCCCGGGGAGTTGCTAGAGCCTATAAAAGGGAGTGTAATTTTTTTGAGTGCATCACATTCTTGGAACGCTCCACATCCTATGTAATTTATACTATTAGGTAACGTTAATTCAGTTACTAAATTACAATAATAGAATGCACTAGCACCTATAGTGGTTACACTTTCCCCTATTTTAATAGTTTGAATAGCTCTGCAATTATAGAAAGCATAATCACTTATTTTAGTTGCAGACGTTATAGCTACTTCCGTTACTAATTCATTATTTATATATAATTTTTTAGCATAATTTAATGGGTTAGAAGCATAATTATTGAATTCTATTTGTGCCCACTCGTCAATAGTGCCTAAATAATTTACTTTTGTTAAATTAGAACAAGAATAGAAGGCGTTATAACCTATACTTGTAACACTATTTGGTATTGTTATGCTGTCTATTAACGTGTTATTATTGAATGCATTGTCATCAATATGTTTTACTGGCAAATCTTTATACGCATAAGGTATAACTATATCAGTGCAGGTGGTGTCACGTAAAGAAACAACATAATAATAATCTTCATTCACGCTTAATTCAAGATTCAACAAGCAATCATCGCAATAAACACAAACCATACTCTCATAATCATGTTCAACTTTGCTACCACTATTAGTTAGGGTATCCGTTTCTTTACATCCAACATTATTACAAATAGCCGTTTTTGTTCCGTCTTGCATGCAAGTTGCATTATTATCACTTACGTAATTTGTAAAATTATGACCTAACGCATCTACGTAATTATCAAAAAGACCGTCACCACAATGGCAAGCATAAGCGGTATAGCCTTGTTCAGTACAAGTAGGAGCGGTTATAACTTCATTATACGTATGACCTAAAGCGTCAACATAGTTATCTATGTAACTATGACCGCAAGTGCAAGAATACGTTGTATAGCCTTGGTCAGTACAAGTAGGAGCGGTTACAACTTCATTATACGTATGGCCTAAAGCGTCTACGTAGTTATCACTATAATTATATCCGCAAGTGCAAGTATACGTTGTAAAGCCTTGGTCAGTACAAGTAGGAGCGATTATAACTTCATTATATGTATGACCTAAAGCATCAACGTAATTATCTATATAACTATTACCACAATGGCAAGTGTAAGTTGTGTAACCTTGAGTCTCACAAGTAGGCGCAGTTACAACTTCATTATAAGAATGCTCTAAAACATTGCCATATTGAGCGTTACATTTTTCGCAAACTGCCTTTTCAGTACATGTTGCTTCTCCGCCCAAGCAATCTTCCGTTATAACGTGAGTATTATCATTAAAGCAAGTTTTTGTATGCGTGCCATTGCCGTTTGATATAAAATCACCATATTTATGCCCTAAAGCTTCGCCGTAGCCATTTTTACAATGCGTGCAGACTGCTTTTTCAGTACAAGTAGCTTCTCCACCATAGTGACCTTGAACACCTGTTACGCTACCGCAAACACACTCGTTCCAGTGCATAACGTCATTGCTCTTTAGTTCAGTATATTCGTGCGCTTTTAACGTGCCGTATTCAGTTAAGCAAGCTTGGCAAACTGCTTTTTGAGTACAAGTAGCTTCACCGCCAAAGTGGGCTTCTTCATTAATAACGTCACCACAAACGCACTCGTTCCAGTGCATAACGCCATTGCTCTTTAGTTCAGTATATTCGTGTGCTTTTAAAGTGCCGTATTCACCTAAACATACTAAGCATTTTGCCTTTTCAGTACAAGTGGCTTCACCGCCAGCGCAATCTTCCGTTAAAACGTGGGTATTATCATTAGCGCAAGTTAAAGTGTGTGTGCCATTGCCGTTTGATGCATAAATGCTATAATCGTGGCCTAAAACACTACCATAACTAGCGTTACATTTTTCACAAACTGCCTTTTCAGTACAAGTAGCTTCACCGCCAAAGCAGTTTTCCGTTATAACGTGCGTAGCATCATTAGTACAAATTAACGTATGCGTACCATTGCTATTTGGAACGTAAACGCCGTTATGACCTAAAGCATCAACGTAATTTCCGTTATACGTATGACCGCACAAGCACGTAAAAATAGTGTAGCCTTGTTCTTCACACGTTGGCAATACTAAAGTTTCTATATAGTTATGCTCTAATTCAACGCTAAATTTTGCGTATACTGCAACGTTTTTTGTAAGTTCCGTTGCCACTAAACTATTGCTTTTAAACTCGTTTTGCCAAGTGAACTCGTCATAATACCAGCCGTCAAAAGTATAATTTACTTTTTTAGGGTTTTCTGGCAAAGTTATACTTTCATTACCATTAGTTTTAACGGTAGCATAAACTTCGCCGTCCACAATAAAATTAACTTTCTTTTTAGAGTCAGTTGACGGCATCATTTGACAGCCTACTAAACCCAAACTAAAAGTTAAAATTGAAATTGCTAAAAGTATTAAAGTTAAAAGTCGTTTTTTCATAAGACAATTACTCCTTTTACAATTATAATTGTAAAAATATTATATATTTTCATACGTTTCTTGTCAATAAAATCATAGAAAAAGATATAAATTTAACAAGTGTTAGATTTAAAAACCCCAAAGCAAAAGCGTGATACCCTTAACGGAGTATCACGCTATTGCTTTGGAGTTTTTGTTAAAGGCAGAGCCTCTAATAATTAAAGTTCGCTAATTTGTTTAATGTTTGCGTTAATTTTAGCGCGCATTTCAATGTATTTTTCGCGCTTTTCCATTTCCGCATCAACAAGTGCTTTTGGCGCTTTATCTAAAAAGCCCCTATTTGCAAGTTTACCGCTTGCTCTTGCTATTTCCGCTTCAACTTTTTCAAGTTCGCCTTTAAGCCTTAAAAGTTCTTTTTGCGCGTCAACAAGTTCGCCAAGTGGAATATAAAGTTCAGTTTTATCTAAAACTTGTGAAACAACTTTAACTTCTAATTCATCTTTACACTTAATAAAGTTGATTTTTGAAACGCCCGCAAGTTTTTCAATATAAACGGAGCATTTTTCAATAAGTTTAGCCTTTTCACTTACAACGTAAAGTTCAACCTTTTTGCTAACTGCACAGCCCGTTTCAAGCCTAATTTGACGTATAGTTTTAATGATACTCATTAAATATTCCGTATTTTCAACGTCCTTTTTGCGTGCAAGTTTAGTATTATATCTTGGATATTCCGCCACCATAATACTTCCTTTTGCACCTGGAATATTTTTATAAATTTCATCAGTTATAAATGGAATATAAGGGTGTAAAAGTTTTAAAGTATTAGTTAAAACGTAAACTAAAACGCTTAAAACGGTATCTTTTTTATCCCCGTCTTCACCATATAAAGCAGGTTTAGAAAGTTCAATGTACCAATCGCAAAAATCGTTCCAAACAAACTCTTGAAGGTGTGAAAGCGCAATGCCTATTTCAAATTTTTCCATATTAACCGTAATTTTTCTAACGGTATCGTTAAGGCGTGCAATAATCCACTTGTCTACGGTAGAAAGTTTGCAGTCTTCAATATTTTTAATTTTTTTGCCTTCGCAGTTCATTAAAACAAAACGTGAAGCGTTCCAAATTTTGTTAATGTAGTTTCTTGCACCTTCTAATTTATCTTTACTAAATCTAGTATCGCTACCAGGAGCAATACCATTTAAAAGAGTGTATCTTAAAGTGTCGGCACCGTATTCGTCAATAATTTCAAGCGGGTCAATACCGTTACCAAGCGACTTACTCATTTTTCTACCTTGCGCATCACGAACTAAGCCGTGAATTAACACGTCTTTAAACGGAATGCGTTTAGTGTGTTCTAAAGCAGAGAAAATCATTCTTGCAACCCAGAAGAAAATAATATCGTAACCCGTAACTAAAACGTCAGTTGGGTAGAAGTATTTTAAATCTTCTGTATTGTCTGGATAGCCAAGCGTAGAGAAAGGCCATAACGCAGAACTAAACCACGTATCTAAAACGTCTTCATCTTGCCTAATTTTAGTGCTATTACATTTTGGACAAGTTGTAATATCTTGTTTAGAAACCGTCATTTGACCGCATTCGTCACAGTAAAACGCAGGAATTCTATGACCCCACCAAAGTTGGCGTGAAATACACCAGTCCTTAATGTTGTACATCCAGTTAAAGTACGTTTTTGAGAACCTTTCAGGCGTAAATTTAACGCTCTTTTTCTTAACGGCTTCAATAGCAGGTTTTGCAAGCGGTTCCATTTTAACGAACCATTGTTTAGAAATAATAGGCTCTACACTACTATTACATCTATAGCAATGACCAACGTTGTGAACGTAAGGCTCAATTTTTACAAGAGCGCCTTCTTCTTCTAAATCTTTAACAATTTGCTTACGGCATTCAAATCTATCAAGACCAGCGTACTTGAACGCATTTTCGTTCATAGTACCATCATCGTTCATAGTTCTAATAGATTCTAAATTGTGGCGAAGACCCAATTCAAAGTCGTTAGGGTCGTGCGCTGGAGTAATTTTAACTGCGCCCGTACCAAAGTCCATTTCAACGTATTCGTCCATAACGATAGGAATTTCCCTATGACAAATAGGAAGAATAAGTGTTTTTCCTTCAAAACCTAAGTAGCGTTTATCTTTAGGGTTTACAGCAACGCCCGTATCGCCAAGCATTGTTTCAGGTCTAGTAGTTGCAATTGTTACGTACTTATCTTCACCCTTAACCTTGTAGCGAACGTGCCATAAGTTAGATTGTTCTTCACCATACTCAACTTCCGCGTCACTAAGTGCAGTTTTGCAAGTTGGGCACCAGTTAATAATACGGCTACCTTGGTAAATTAAACCCTTTTCATAAAGGTTAACGAAAACTTCCCTAACCGCTTTAGAACACCTTTCATCCATAGTGAACGCCAAGCGTGACCAGTCGCAAGAAGAACCAAGCCTTTTTAATTGCTCAACAATTTTACCGCCGAATTTTTCCTTCCACGCCCAAGCGCGAACTAAAAATTCTTCACGGCCAATTTCTTCTTTTGATAAACCTTCCTTTCTAAGCGCGTCAACAATTTTAACTTCTGTAGCAATAGACGCGTGGTCTGTACCAGGGAGCCATAAAGTTTCATAGCCTTGCATTCTCTTGTATCTAATAATACTATCTTGAATAGCGTTATCAAGTGCGTGGCCCATGTGAAGTTGACCCGTAATATTTGGTGGTGGAATCACAATAGTAAAAGGAACTTTTTTAGGGTTTGGACTTGCCTTAAAATAGCCTTTATCATTCCATTCTTTATATAATCTTTCTTCAAATTCTTTAGGATTATACGTCGTTGACATATTCATATAGAAAACAGCCTCCAAATTTTTTAAACTGTAAAATTAGCAATACGTTTTAATATTATATATTATTTGTAACTTATTGTCAAACAAAACTGCACCAACATATAATATAATGACTATTTTAAAAGGAGTTAATATGAAAAAATTACTATTATTTTTTATGAGCATTACTTTTTTACTCTTCCCTTTTACAGGCTGTAAAAAAAGTGACGACGGCGTTTTACGCATAAATGAAGTAACGGATTCGTTTTTCTATGCCCCGTTTTACGTTGCTATAGAAAAAGGATTTTTTAAAGACGAAGGCTTAACTATTGAGCTTACAAACGGCGGTGGTTCAGACGTTTCTATGACGGCGCTTCTTTCAGGCGGGGCGGATATTATCTTAGCAGGCCCGGAAACCGCAGTTTACGTTGCTAGGCAAAACAAGAAAGACGCTCCTAAAGTTTTTGCCCAACTGACAAAGCGTGACGGGTGTTTTTTAATTTCACGCAAAGAAGAACCTAATTTTAAATGGAGCGATTTAAAAGGCAAGGAAGTTATAATTGGTCGCCAAGGCGGGCTTCCTGCTATGACTTTTCAGTACATTGTTAGCAATTTAGGGCTTGTTGACGGAGTTGACTTAACGTTAAGAAAAGATATTCAATTTCCGCTAATGGCACCTACTTTTGATGGTGGCACGGGCGATTACGTTACACTATTTGAGCCTACCGCAACAGAGTTTGTTAACGCAGGTAAAGGATATATCGTTGCAAGTGTTGGAACTCAAAGTGGCGAAGTGCCTTACACTTCCTTTATAGCACTATCAAGTTACTTAAAAAATAACGAATTAAAAATTAAAAAATTTTTAAAGGCTATGTATAAGGCCATTGACTACGTAGAAAATGCAAGCAGTTTAGAAGTTGCAAACTACCTAGTTAAACATTTTACAGGCAGTGACGTAAATGCAGTTGCAAGTTCACTTACAAACTATAAAAACGTTGACACTTGGAGCAGTGATATGCTTCTTACCAAGCCTATGTTTGAAAGCCTACTTTCTATAATTAAAAATGCGGGCGAGAACGTTGACGGAATTACGTTTAATAACGTTGTTGACAATTCTTTAGCAATGCAAGTTTACAAGGAATTGTAATTGCAATAAAACACTCTACAAAGGAAAACGTTATGGAAGAAATACTTAAACTTGAAAACGTTTCGCTAACATATCAAAGCGAAATTGGCGAAACACAAGCAGTAAAAAACTTGTCTTTTAGCGTTAATAAAGGACAGTTTATTGCTATAATCGGCCCGTCTGGTTGTGGCAAAACTACCGTTCTATCTCTTATAGACGGATTGATTAAACCAACGAGTGGTAAAATTTTTTTTAAAGGAAGCGAACACGTTTCAACAACAAAACATATTGGTTATATGTTACAGCGTGATGAACTTTTTTCTTGGCGCTCTATTGAAAATAACGTTTTTCTACCTTTAGAAATAAAGAAAATTAACAACAGCAAAAATAGACAGTACGCAAATAGTCTTATTGAAAAATACGGGCTTAAAGACTTTAAAAAAGCATTCCCCAGCGAGCTTTCTGGTGGTATGCGCCAACGTGCCGCTCTTATTAGAACGCTTGTTTTTAATCCCGAAATTCTACTTTTAGACGAGCCTTTTTCCGCACTTGACTATCAAACACGGCTAAACGTTTGTAACGACGTTTACTCTATAATTAGCGAAGAAAAAAAGACGGCTATTTTAGTTACGCACGACATTAGCGAAGCAATTTCTATGGCAGACGAAGTTTTAGTTTTATCAAAGCGTCCAGCAACAATCGTTAACCGGCACGTTTTAGACCTTGACAAGTCTAAAACACCGCTTAAACGGCGTGAAGATAAAAACTTTGCAAAGTGGTTTGACTTACTTTGGAAGGAGCTAAACTATAATGAATAACACTCTATCTAAAGAAAGATTGCTTTACGTAAAAAAACAAAAATACACTAAAATTACTATAATTGTTTTAAGGCTTGGAATTTTAGTTTTTTTCCTTGGTTTGTGGGAAATTTTAGCCAAATTCAAGGTTATAGACACGTTTTTAATGAGTTGTCCGTCAAAAATTTTAATTACAATAAAAGATTTAATATTAACAGGCAACTTAAAAACACACGTTTTTACAACGCTTTACGAAACGTCTTTAGGCTTCTTAATTGCCACCATTTTAGGCACCATTATTGCCCTTATTTTATGGTGGAGCGAGTTTTTAAGAAAGGTGTTAGAGCCTTACATAGTAGTATTAAACAGCTTGCCTAAAATTGCACTTGGACCAATAATTATAGTTTGGTTTGGTGCAGGCACTAATTCCATTGTTTTTATGGCGGTTATTATTACTATTATTGTAACTATAATAACTATGCAAAACGGCTTTTTAGCAACGGAAAAAAGCAAAATTTTGCTTATGAATTCGCTTGGTGCTACTAAAATGCAAACGCTTTTAAAACTAGTTATACCCTCCTCTATTCCAACGTTTGTTTCTTGTTTAAAAATTAACGTTGGCATGGCGTGGATAGGCTCTATTATGGGCGAATACTTAGTTTCAAAACAAGGTATAGGCTATTTGATAGTTTACGGCGGGCAAGTTTTTAGGCTTGATTTAGTAATGGCTAGCACCGTAATTTTATGCACGCTTGCAGGCGTAATGTATGCTCTTGTTGTTATGCTTGAACGTTATATAACTAGAAAACGATAATAAAAAAAATGCTAACTTAATTGTTAGCATTTTTTATTCTTCGGCGTAAATTTCCTCAATAATTTTTTTAGTATTTTCTTCTATTAAAGGCTCTTCCTTAAAAGCAACCGAGTAAAGGTCCCTAACCTTTTTTATTTTTTTAGTAGTAGTATTAAAATATAAAGCAAGTTCTTTTTTGCTTATTTTTTTAATAAGATTAGAAGCTTCAAACATTACGGCGGCAAGCGCTTTATAATCGTCAATTTGCCCGTCGCTACCACTAAACACTAAAGCGCCGTAAACTTCATAGGCGGCATCTTTTAACTTTGTTAAATCGTCAGTAATAGCGCACGCTTCCGAAACTAAATATGCGTATGCGCTTGTAAAAATAGATGCGTTGTCACCGTAAAAGTCAACCTTTTCTAACTTCAATTTTTTAAATTTTCCGTTTAATACAACGCTCAACTCGCCAACGTAAGCATCTAAAATAAAGCAAGAAATTATTGCTCTTTTAAACACGTCGTAAACGTTTATAGAAAGCAGTTTTTGCCTTAAAAATTCTTCGCTTTTTTTGCATTTTATATCAAACAAAATACTTATTGCTAAAAACGACATTTTTTCGGACGCAGAATAAAAACAATACTCGCAAATTTCTTTAAGTTCATCCGTCAATTTTTTGACTTTTTTTGTTGAAATCTTAGCAAGTTTTTCTAAAATTTTAAACTTTTCATCATCTGGCAAATCGTAATTTAATTGCAATTTTTTAACTCTTTTATTTGCAAGTTGTTTTTTAATTGCATCTTCGCATAAATTTGCATAATACTTAGAAACTAAACTTGTTGTTGCTCTATAATTTTTTAAAAACAACTCTCTTGCCTTTTCAAAATTAGATAAATTGTATTCAATTATAGCCAAAGTAAAAAATACGTGAACGTCAAATTTGACTCTTTTTAAATAACTATACGCAATTTTTTTAGCAAACTCATAGTCGCCAAAGTCACATAAAATCATTATGGCTTTTACAGCGTCGTCATCGCTAATATCTACGCTAATTTTCTTTAAGTCTTCTACGTAAGATTTTGCAATATTAGGCATATCACAAGCATTTAAAATACTAATTGCATTACATAGCGCATTAACGTTTTTAGGCTCCAATTCCACTGCTATAAGCGCGTTTTCTACTGCGTTTTGCTTATCTTCTAAAAAGATGTAGCAAATGGCTTTTTGCATACAAGCCTGACCATAAAATTTAGAAGATTTTGGAATAATTTGAAGTTCTTTTATAACTTCTTCATATTTCCCTACTTTAGTAAGTTCGTAGCATTTATCAAGTAGCGGTGTAAAGTCTGCTTTTTCATAAGGATAGGCAAGAGTGTACACTTTTTTAACGTCCGTCACTTCTTGATAAAATTCTTTTAAAACGTCATCATAAGGATATATATCTTTAGGCTTATATGACATTTGCAAGTTAAAGTAGTAACCTGCCTTATTAACGTCGCCAAGATTAAAAAAGCACGCGCCTAAACCATTGTAGGCAATAGCCATGCTTTTTTTACTGCAAACGGATAAAAAACTAAACCAATAGTTTATACTTTCTTGATACAATTTTGCACTATAGTAAGTTTTTGCGTAGTAATAATAAACGCTTTCCCTATCTACTTTTTGGTTATCTAAACGCCTAACAATGCTTAAAGCGCCATCATAGTCATTATCGTTTAATTTTTTAGCGTACAGAGTACTTAAAATTGAATTGTCTTTTGTAATATCGTAAATTTTGCACATTTATCTAATAAATAATTTATCTATATCTTCTTGCTTATAAATATGTTTTTTACTGCAATAAGGGCACACAACTTCAATTTGCCCTTGCTCTAAAATTATGTTTTCCGCCTCGCTTTTGCCAAGAGAAACAACTATTCCGTCAATATATTTTTTAGAGCAAATACACTTATATTTTGGCTCGTACTTATCAAAATTATAGCCTGCAAAATATTCTTTGCACAACCCTTCCGCGCCCATTTGTTGAATTATTGAACTAACGTTACTAAACTGCGAAATAATTTTTTCCGCCCTTTCAATTTTATCTAAACTACAACCTGGCAAAACTTGCATAATAACGCCACCTGCGCCAACGCATTTACCGCTTTTAGAAACTTTTACGCCAAGTGCCATAGCGGTAGGCGTTTGCTCTGAAACGGTGTAATAATAAGCAAAATCTTCTGCAATTTCACCGCTAACAAGATTGCTTGAACCCGTGTATGGCTCTTTTAACCCCATACTTTTAACTATGGTTAGTTTGCCGTTACCTACAAGACCTTTAACGTCTAACTTTCCGTTTGGTTTAAGCGGTAAAGTTGCCCTTGGATTGTCTATATAACCGCGCACGCTTAAAGATGCGTCCGTACTAACTACAATATGACCGCCAACGCCGTCCCCACTAATAGTTACGTAAATTCTATCACGCTTGTTTTTTATTGTTGACGCCATAAATAAAGATGCCGTCATAGTCCTTCCAAGACCGGCGGCAGTTAGTGGAGTTAAATTATGTAGTTTAATTGCTTTATTAACTATTTTTGTAGTTTCTAAAACGGCTAATGAAATATATCCGTCTTCAATCAATGTTTTATAAATAGCGTCCATAATCACTCTTTAATAGCCGTAAATACGGCTCTTTGATGTTCGTTTTTAAATTGCTCGCCACATTCATTTGTAAGGTTTTTAAGGCTAAAGCCCGCTTTTTTAAGTTCTTCGCAAATAAAATCTACGCTGTGAGCATACTCAACTTGCTCTTCATCATAGCGCTTGTAAACTGCCCCGTTTTTTTCAAAAAAGGTTAAAGTTATGGCAATTTTTTTATCGTTTTCATTATAATCGCCAAACCACATATACGATAAATCTTCACCATTATCGCCAAACATTTGCCCGTTTAAAACGTTTTTGAACTTGCTTTCCGTAGAAACATCAAACACCAAAACGCCACCTTTTAACAAACACTTGTTAAAACTTTTAAAAGTTTTTAAAAGGTCTTTACTTTTAACGTAATTAAGCCCGTCGTTAATGCAAGTTATAAACCCCACTTTATTAAAAGTTTTAAGCGCCGTTATATCTTGCTTTAAATATTGCACGTTCAAACGCTCTTTAATAGTTATTTCTTTGGCAGTTTTAAGCATTTCTTCACTAATGTCTACACCCAAAACGTCATAACCGATTCTTTTTAACTCACGTGTAATTGTACCGCTACCGCAAGCTGCGTCAATGCCCGTTTTACATTTAGAATGCTCGCCTATAATTTTAGCCACGTACTTTGCGTAACGCTTATAATCTTCATCTTCTATTAAGTTGTTATAAAAGCGTGCAAGAACGCTATACGGCGTGCTCATTTTTTATTTTTTTCCTTTTTTCTTACCTTTTTGAGTTGGTTTTTTTGTAGAAACTTCCTTTTTAATTTCCACTTCATTATCACTTACTTCTTCGCCTTGAGATTCAAGATATTCTTTAATATGCTCTTTTTCGTATTGAGCGCTGTCTTCTATCATACGCTCCTTACTTTCTTGAAGTTTAATAAGGTCATTACGCGAATATGATTCTGGTAAAACCGCAATTTCAATTTCCGTATCCGTAATAGGCTTAACAGGTTTTTTAGCAAAGTTAGATTTTTTATAAACGAAGCGCTCAACTTCTTTAGAAGCATTTTGCTTATAAATACCCCTGTACTTTTTAGCACCTGCAACTCTATCGTTAATAAACTCGTCAAATACCCAATGGCTGTAATTTGTAAATACCAATAAGAAGAATGAAAGGGATATAAATATTACAAGCAATACGCCAATAGAAAAAGTTATAGAACCAACATTTGTTAAAATTAATAAAAATGGCAATGCACCTAATGCAAAATAGAAAACGTTAAAAGGAATTAAGCCAACCGTTAATATTAAGGCATTTCTTAAGTTTTGCCAAAAAGTTATTTTATAAGTTACGCCCATAGTTAACGTATACGCGTACACAATAGTAAATAAGGCAATTAAAACGTATGCTATTATTTTAGAAATTACAAACACCACGTCCCACTTTGAGCCATAGGCAAGCTGATAATCGCTTAAATTTATTGAAAAAATTGCTAAGGATATAAGTAAAACAAGGGTAAGCGTTGTAAGCATAACCCACTTGTAATTCTTTTTAACGCCAATCCAAAAATCCGCACCAACAAAAACGCCTTCCGTCCAAACCATATTACGCATAACGTAAATACCGCCTGCTATACCAACTGAAGCAACAAACGACAATAGCGTTATTAATATGCAAGTAATAACATTTGAATAAATCATTATTTCTTCTTCACGACCAACAAGTGACGGAATAAACGGATATCCAAATCCTAAATTTTGCGCAAATGGAGAATTGCTTGCTTGCGAACTTATTAACGCCTCTCTAAAAAACAACGCTAAAAATATAGGAAAAACAAACAATAAAATTAACAAGTTAATTTTTAATAACTTTGTAAAATTTGTTGTGAATATGCTAAAACCAAGTGCCCACCTGTTTTTAGGCAAAGTTTTTCTTGCATATTCTTCAGACCTTTCCGGGCCTTCAACCAATCTTGTAAAAATACCTTTTCTTTTTGTAGCCATAATCTTCCTTAAAATCAAAAATCGCAGTTTTTGCCATTATTTATAATATTCTAATATATATGATATATTATTCCTAACATTTTTTCAATCATTTTGTGTAAATTTAACATAATTTTCAACTAACTTTTTACTTTTAAACTAAATTACATATAAAAAAGAACAAGTTTAGTGAAAAACTTGTTCTTTAAAAGCTTGTAACAAAAACTTATTCAATAATTGATTCTGGGCGCTCATCGTCGTTTAAAAGTTCAAACTTAACGTTTTCAAGTTTTAAACCATCACATTTTTTAACAATTAAGCCGTATGCAGGAAGGTGGAAACCAAACATTTCGTGAGATGGACCGCCATATGGGTTATCTTTAAAGTTTGCATTTTCAAGTTTTTTACCGCCAAAGCACTTAATGTTCATATTAGATAAGTTAATGTTTTTCATTTCCTTATCAGTATAGTTGATAATTAAACTTGGAGAGTTTACGTTAGTTTCGTATTCGCTACCCTCTTTAATGTAGTTATAATAGAAGTCAATTGACTTGTATTTTGTTTCGTGGCAGTCTGCATAAATATTAGAAATGAAAATATCGTTAATAGAGCCAATTTCAAGTTCTTTTGGTCCACGCATACGAAGACCTAAGAAGATAAAGAGTGGGCAAGCAACGTTGTGCATTGATATATTATCAATGTTAATGCCGTAAATATTAGACCCGTCACAGCTTTCTAAGGCAATACCTATGCAACGCGTATCGTTAATTACGCAGTTAGAAATTGTAATATACCTAAAGTCGCCGTTAGATTCAGTACCAAATTTAATTGCTGAACATCTACTACTTACCACGCAGTTTGTAACCGTAATTTTTTCACAAGCAACGCGTTCGTTATCGTAGTATGAAGTTTTAAATACAATACCGTCGTCACCACATTTTAAAATACAATCGGAAATAACAACGTTTTCACATCCGTCAGGACTAATGCCGTCAATATGAGTTTCAATATATAAGCCCCTAATAAAGCAGTTTTTACATCTGCCAAGTAAAATGCCAATATCAGTTGCGTAAAGAAGTTTAAAGTCTTGTAAAACTACGCCGTCAACGTGGTCAAAAGCAACTACCTTTGCACCGCGGTGGCTTGAATCACGCTTATTTGGATGGTCCCAAGCAGATTGCATATCAATAACGCCGTTACCTTTAATAGTTATGTTTTTAGCGTTTTTAGCGTAAAAAAGCGACCTTGTATAACTACTGTGCGACATATCTTGGTATTCGTTTAAAGGCGTGTCGTCAACTAAAAAGTCATCAATGTCTTTTGAGCCTAAAAGTTTTGCGCCGTCTTCAAAAATAATAGTAGTATTATCTCTTAAAATAACCGTGCCAAGCAAATATGTTCCAAAAGGAATAAATAAAGGTTCGCCACCCTTTTCATAGCAGTAATCTACCGCTTGTTGGAACACTTCCGTGTGCATTACTTCATCGCCTTTAATAAAATCTTTTAAATTAACCATAGTAAACTCCTAAAAGTAATTATTTGTATAAATTATACCATTAAAAAATAACAAATTCAACAACAAAAATAAAATAGTTTTATAAAATATTAATCATTTTTAAGCATTTTAACAATTTAGTGTTTTGCCATTAGTTAGGTTGACAAAATTTTATAAAAGTTGTAATATTATTTTTACAATACTTATGATAGAAAATATAATTTTAATTACAATTATTCTTCTTTTGTTAGTAGCAATTTTTGTTTTTGTAATACCTTTTATATGCTTTTATATGGCGTTTTACGTTAAAAATGAAGACAAAAAATTAAAGGAAGAATACGATATGCCACCCGGCAAAATTTACGAGCCGTTCCACAGCCAAATGAAAATTTGGATGCAAAAAATGCGCGATATGAAAAGTGAGGACGTGTACATAACTTCATTTGACGGGCTTAAACTTCACGCAAAATATTACGAAGGCATAAAAGGTGCGCCGGTAGAAATTATGTTTCATGGTTATCGCGGTAGTGCGGAAAGAGATTTGTGTGGCGGTATTCAAAGAAGTTTTGACGTTGGCAGGAACGTTTTACTTATTGACCAACGCGCAAGTATGAAAAGCGAAGGCAACGTTATAAGTTTTGGAATAAACGAGAGTAAAGACTGCTTAAAGTGGATAGAATACGTTAATAATAGATTTGACGGCAACGTTCAAATTTACCTTGCAGGCGTTTCAATGGGCGCATCAACAATACTTATGGCAACAAGTTATGATTTGCCAAGTAACGTTATAGGCGTCGTTGCAGATTGCGGATATTCAAGCATAAAAGAAATTATCAGTATCGTAGTTAAAAAAATGGGCATTTCGCCACGCCTTGCCTACCCGTTTATTAAACTTGGTGCAAAAATTTACGGAAAGTTTAATTTAGATGAATTAAACCCCGTTGACGCGGTTAAAAAATGTAAAATTCCCGTAATATTTTTTCACGGCGATAATGACGCTTTCGTGCCGTGTGAAATGAGTAAAATTAATTACGACGCGTGCGCTTCTAAAAAACGCCTTGTTATAGTTAAAGGTACAGGGCACGGCTTATGCTACTGCAAAGAGCCTAAAACGTATATAGACGAATTAAAGTCATTTGAACAAGAAACCCTTAAAAATTAAAAGGAGCAAATAAAAATGCTCCTTTTTTTATTTTACTATTTAATTTTTACCTTTTTACTGTTATAATGTAATTGCAAGCAAAATTTAACACTTTTTTGCATTTTTTTTAAAATTCAACCAAAAATAACCGTTTTTCAACCAATCGTTGAGTAAAAAATGCTTACAACTTGAGGTTTATTTTGTATAATAATATTATGAAATGCGGGCGATACCGCCCCGCTAAATATCCAAGGAGAAATATATATGAATTACGGTCAAAAAATTGCTGAGTTACGAAAAAGCAAAAGTTTAACGCAAGCCGAACTTGGCGCTAAACTTAACATTACCGCACAAGCGGTTTCTAAATGGGAAAACAGCCTTAGCGAGCCTGATATTGATTCCGTTAGAAAAATGTGCGAAATTTTTGAAGTGTCAGTTGATGAGTTTTTAGGGCTCAACACTGCAAAAGAAGAAGAAGTTAAAGAAGAAGTAAAAACGGAAGTTGCAGCCCAACCCGTTAAAGCAATATTAGGTTACTGCGCAAAATGTAACAAAGCCGTTTGCGCGGGCGAATTTAAAAATGCAAAAATACAATATAACGCAGGCTCGGTTAATAATAAAGTAGTAAATAGCGTTGATTATAACACTTATTGTAACGAGTGCTACAGTGAATTAACCGCTTTAAAACAAAAAGAAACGGCTATTAAAAATAAAGCAAAATACGAACAAAAAGTATACGACAATAAAAAGACTTTTTGGTTAGGCCTTATTTGGGGCTTTATAGTTATGGCAATAGTTGGCGCTTTATCGTTTACAGGTTACGCACAAGATACTTCTATTACCATTGCATCGCCTATTATATTAACTATTGCAGGCCTTGCAATTACTTCCCAATTCATTTGGGGCTTCCGCTCTGACGATGGCGAGTGTGCGTTAATAAACGTATTCCTTTTCTTCTGCCGTTCATTTAGAGCCCCGTTTAACCTTATTTTTGAACTTAGTTTAGACGGCATTTTATGGCTTTTAACCGTTAAACTTGCTTTATGGGTAATTTGCGGTTTACTTTCTATTGCTTGGTTTATAATAGGCTTATTCGTAACAATATTCCTATCTATAATCATTTTCCCATTCTCACTTATTTCAAATATTCATAGCATTAAAAACTTTTAAAAAACTTAAACTTTCCCCGTAAAAAAATCGTTAGCAAACGCTTGCTAACGATTTTTAATTTATTTCTTATTTAGTTTCTTCGTCGCCCGTTGGGTTAACAATACTATAACCAACGTTTACTAAGTGGTCTGCAACACGCTCTAAACCAGATATAATTGAAGTAAAGTAAGGGCTTAATTCAAACGTACAATTACCTTCAGCCATACGGTTGTAGTGGCTTGTAGATAAAGCCTTCTTTTGCTCGTCAACAACTTCTTCAAATTTTAATAGAGATGGAAGAACTGTCGTATCTAATTCTTTAAACGCCTTTTCTGCATATTCAAACATTTCGTTAACGTTTTTACGCATAGCGATAATTTCTTCTTTTGCAAAGCTTGAAAATTCTAAGCCTTTTTCGCTCATTTCTTCGCCTATTTCCACAAAGTTTTCAGCGTGGTCACCAATACGTTCTAAGTCGTTTAAAACGTGGAAGTAACTACCAATTACAACTTCACTACTTTCTTCAACCATTGAAGATAACTTAACAAGGAATTTTGTTAATGCGCCGTTTGTAAAGTCAATAATTCTTTCATTTTCTGCTAACTTTGCATTAAGTTTAGTTGAGCCCGTTTCCATTGCAGTAAAGCAACCGGAAACGTTTTCTTTAACCAAATCCATCATATAGTTAATTTCTTTTTTAACTTGCGCTAAAGCAATTGTTGGAGATTTTAAAAGAAGGTCGTCAACAAACTTTAATTTTAAAGTTTCTTCCTTATTAGGAGCGTCTTTAAACACTTTTAACGCTACTGCGACTAATTGATTAACAAACGGGAATAATACTATTGTTAAAAGAACTTTATATACTATATGGAAAATAGTTATTTGCCACATAGGGTCGTTAATATTTAAAAGCCAACCTGCAATTACAGATTTAAGTGGCCAAATAACAGCCGTAAACACACACGTTCCAACAACGTTCATTAAAAGGTGAATAAACGCCGTGCGCTTAGCATTTAAGCCTGCACCTAAACTTGCAAGCGTTGAAGTTATACAAGTACCTATAGTTGCGCCTAAAACAATGAACATTGCCTCGCCAATGCCTAAAACGCCTTGGCCTGCCATAACTATTACGATACCCGTTGCCGCAGAAGATGATTGAACAAGTGCAGTAAACACAACGCCTAATAATATTAAAAGTAATGGAAAGTTAATAGTGGCAAATAAGTTTGTGAAGAAAGCTTTAATTTCCGCACCGCCTAATGCACCGCTCATAAGGTCAAGACCAATAAACAATACGCCAAGACCGCTTAAAATTGTGCCGACGTTTTTAATTGATTCTTTTTTAAAGAAACTCATAACAACGCCTACAAACGCAAGAGCCATCATATAAACGTCAATATCAAAATCTGAGCCCGAAAGCGCTACGAGTGCGTTTGTAATGGTTGTTCCTACGTTTGCACCCATAATAATTGAAGTTGCTTGCGCAAGCGTCATAATTCCAGCATTAACAAAACCTATTACTATAACTGACGTTGCTGAAGACGATTGTATTATAGCCGTAGCCGCAATACCCGTGCCTACGCCTGCAAAACGGTTTGATGAAATTTTTCCAAGCAAGGTTTTCATACCCTTGCCCGCACACTTTTCAAGCCCAGTGCTCATCATATTCATACCAACTAAGAACACGCCAACACCCGTTAAAAGCGTTAAAATACTAAGCCACATAAAAAATTTCTCCTAATGTAATCTATATAAAATTTATCTCTTTTTGTTCTAACGTTTTTATTATAGCACCAAATACTTTTTGTTGTAAAACGTTTTATATGCTTGACACATTATATTAAAAATAGTATAATTTAATATAGTTTATAAGAATTTTATATAGGTGTATTATGACGTTAAGGCATTTAAAAATTTTTGTTGCGGTATGTGAATACGGTTCTACCACAAAAGCAAGCAAGGCGCTATACATTGTTCAGCCAACGATATCTCACTCTATAACCGAACTTGAAAAATATTATAAAATATCGCTTTTTGAAAGGGTTAACCAACGCTTAATTTTGACGGAAATTGGCAAGGAACTTTACAAAAAAGCAAAGGAAATTTTGGCGGGGTTTGAAGAATTTGAAGCTCTTGCTATGTCTAACGGAGAAAATCCACGCGTTAGAATAGGCGCGTCGCTTACGCTTGGGCAAACGCTTATTCCTAAATTTTTAGAAATTGTAGAAAAGGAAAAATATAATATATCCCCACAAATTTTAATTAGGCAGTCTACAAGAATTGAACAAGAAATTGAAGAAAGTAACCTTGATTTTGGCGTAATAAGTGGCAACTATTCATCTCCACACTTAAAAGGCATAGCAATTTCACACGAAAAGTTCGTTGCTATTTGCCACGTTGACTACCCTTTAAACAATAGCCTTACATTTAAGGAATTAGTAGCTGAGCCATTACTTATAAGAGAGCACGGCTCGTCTTCAAGGGACTTTTTAGAAAAGTTAGCATTAGAAAGAAACGTTACTCTTTCGCCTAAAATTGACTCGTCAAACAACCAAGCCATAGTAACGGCAATAAAATCATGCGTGGGTATAGGCTTTTTACCTGAAAACTACGTTCAAGAATATATAGATAGAGGAGTTTTTAAAGAAATTGAAGTTAGCGATATAGTTGCTAAACAAACTAACTACTTAATAATTCACAAAAATAAAAGGCTTAATAAACTTCAACAACAAGCGTTTGATATAATAAAAGGGCTTAACTAATTTTTGTTGACAAAACTTCTAAAATCGCATATAATAAAATTGCCAGTTAGGCAGGAACGTCAACGTAACGTTCCAACCCGCGCCCTGCTTCACAGCCGACGCGGTTTTTTATTTTAATGAAAATGCTTAAATTTGTTGTAAAATTTAAAATTTTGTGTTAATATTTAAGCGTTAAATGGAAGTGTATCGAAGAGGTCATAACGGCCCTGACTCGAAATCAGGTATACGGCAACGTATCGTGGGTTCGAATCCCACCGCTTCCGCCAAAAAAACGCACCTATGTTAAGGTGCGTTTTTGCTTGCAGTGGAATTCTTACCAAGGTTCGATCGCTAGTCGCGGACGACTATCCCCTCGCAAACTCCGTTTGCCTTCCCCTTATCAAGGGGCAGAAACCCACCGCTTCCGCCAATCGTAACCTAATCCGAACTCAAATCGGGTTAGGTTATTTTTCTATTATAAAGTCCTTTTGTAAGGGCTTTTCTTTTTTATTATGAGCCGACTTGTATTAAGACAAGCACACACCATAGTGCCAAATTTAAATTTAAATAATCCTTTATTTGATTTTAATAATGCTACTAAATAAAATGTGAAATAATTGTTTTTATTGGCTTATTTATTACAATTAAGTATGTTAAAATATACTTAATAAAAACAATCGAGGTGCTTATGAAATTAAATGAAGCCATTTCATCCCGAATAAGGGAATTATTGATTCAAAACAATATGTCGCAATATAAATTAGAACAACTTTCAGGTCTTACCCATAACACTATGCTTTGTATAATGAGTGGACGGTATCAAAGTTGCAATTTAAAAACACTTATGAAAATAATTACTGCTTTTAATATTTCTGTGAGCGATTTTTTTGCTTGTGAGAAATTTAATTTAGATAATTTGATTATAGAATAATTGATGATAAGGAGATACTTATGACAAAAACAGAATTATTTATTAACCTTGCACAGCCTGATGAAAACGGCGTTAGTCGTTGGGTAGATATAAGTGAATTTGTAGGCGAATATGCTTGCTTGACTTTTGGTAACGGAGCATCTTGGGCGAGAAAAGAGTCTACGCTTGCAAAAAAATATATTATAGAATTTGATAAAAGCATCACTCCCGGTAACGGCATAGATAGAATACGCCTAAACGGCCTTAATAACGGCGACTACTCTCAACATATAAGAGCAGATATAAAGAGAGCGATAAAGGCTCAACGTTGTGTTGTGTTGGGAACGTCTAATCCTGAAGTTGACCATAAGAACGGAATGAAAAATGAAGATCGTGTTATGCGAAACGAAGACCAACGATTAGAAGATTTTCAACCATTAAGTAAAGCAGCTAATGATGCAAAACGTCAATATTGTAAAGAGTGTCGCAGAACGGGTATCCGTTACGACGCTAAAAAATTAGGTTACCCTATGTCATATTACAAAGGTGGAGCAAATCACAACAACGAAGAAAATGCTTGTGAAGGTTGTTATTGGTATGACCCAATTGAGTTCAAAAAACACTTAATACCTGGGAAATAAGGAGAAATGCAATGTCATTATTTGATGGTATATCACCAATAGAGATAAAGAAGATTTTTGCTAACAGCTTTAATAAAAGAAAATATCTTGAACTTTTATCAGAATATGTACCGATAAATTTGGCTACAATTCGCACAAATGCAGCCCTCGATAATGCCATTATTGAAACTTGGAATTATGATTTATCGAAAAATATATTAAGAGATATGTTTTTCTCTACGGACAAATGCGCTGAAAACAAACAAAGCAAAAATAGAATTGATGCTTTGATATACGAATGGAGAGATTTAAACTTGGGCGAGCTTGATTGGCCATTCGCTCCAAAGATGTTTGACAATCATGTGCATATTTTAAACAGATGTGATTATACAGAGCGTGAAAAAGATGATATAATCGCTTTGGATGCAATTAAGTATCGTCGCATCAAAGATATAAACACGCTACGTAATGACTACATCGAATATCTAATTTTTGCAAATAGTAATGAGGTTCTCCCTACATTTGGCAATTCTAGAGGAATAGATTTCTATATAAATGGCGAACCGTTCGACCAAAAAGTCGGCAGAAGCGTTGGAAGAGCTTTTATTGAAGAATATGGGGAAAACTATCGTGAAATCGCTATTAATAACCCAGATTTGGTTGCAATTAGCTTATATGAAAACCAAGATGAAGAACGATTTGGATATGAGCCTAGGCTTTTAATTGCTTATTTAGATTCCGACTTAACAACAGAAGATGTTGAAAATTCACTTGCCGAAATTGATTTTCGACAACCACTTGAAATTGAGTTTGAATACCATTTTTCGAATGGGGAAACAACACTTTTCAAAACATATTGTTACGTTATACTCTTACATAAATGACAAAAAGGAGAAGTTGCTACTTCTCCTTTTTGAATAAAAAGATATATTCGTGTTTGAAAAGATATAAACCGTTTTGTAAAGCTCGTTGCTTCCAAAGTGCTTTTTGGTTTGCTTTTCCTTTAGTTTCTTCAAAATTTTTAACTATTGTTGCTTTTAGAGTCAAGCCTTCTTGTTGCATTGCTTGCATACAATAAAAGCCAAGTGGTACAAGTTGACTGTTTGCATATTTGTCACCAATAACTACTGCACAGTACCTTCCTTTTTCAAGTATAGCAGAGGTGTTTTTAACTACTTGACGGAAATTGTCTATAAATTCTTCTAAATTTTTAGAGTTAGATAAGTCGTTAGAATCTTCACTAAACTTGATTATATCCCAATACGGTGGGTGATAGATTATAAACTGAACGTTTTTAATCTTGTATGTGTCAAGAATTCTATTAGTATCAAACGTCCTACTATCATCTACAAAGGTATCGGCTATAATGCCATCCTTTTGCTCAGAGTGAATTCTTCCAATAGCTTCCATTGCCACATCAGGTTGTAATTCTATTCCAATAGAATTTCTGCCCATACGTTGTGCTTCAATGAGAGTTGTTCCACTTCCCGCAAAAGGGTCTAAAACAAAATCACCTGCTTTTGTATATCGAGTCAACAGTTGATGAGGTATTTGTGGCACGAAATTACCGTGATAATGTCCGTCGTGAGCGCCCGAATTATCTCTTTGTGGAATAATCCATAGGCTATCCGTCCAAACGTCGGTAAGTTCTTTCCATTTTGTCATATCAAGGTCATTAATTTTACTCATTTTGTATTCTCGAAAATTTTATCTAATTCTTCTAAAGCTACAATAAGATTATCCACGGTCTCAACTTCTTCTTTAAATCTACGAATTTGTTTTTTTGTAGTATGAGCTGTTTGACCTCTTTTGGTCCCAAAAGCATTTAATTGCGATAACAATGTATCATCAATCGTAGTCATTTCAATGCCAATAATTGGTAAAAGTTTTCGCAAGTCTTTTTCTTTGATTCCATTATTGTTATTTATTGTCGCAAAATAATTAGTGTATAATTTGTTCAACCTACTTTTAGGGGTAGTGAAGTCTTGTTCATTGTCGTTAAAGTTTCTATCAGTCATCAAAGATAAAGATAATAATGATGGGAATAGTTTTTGGTTTTTATCATAAGTAGCTTTACTATTAGAAATTATACGTATGCAAATGTTTTCAAAATAATTTTCTAGTTCTGTGTGACAAAGCAATATAAAAGATTTGATCAAATCCTGGTTTTTATTGTTTATTTCTTTTGGATAAGGTTCTACAAAGAAGGAAAAATTTCCCTTAATTTCTTCGATGCGTTTCTTTAATTTTATGTATTCTTTTGTCATTTGTTTATTCTCATATATTATTAAGACGCTCTAAAAACAAGTTGTAGCGACGTTCAGTTTTTTCTTTACTATGAGTTGTTGGTAAAAATGCATCGTAGAATTTTTCGTTTGTTGTAAATAACTCTATTATTAATGCCTCTAAGTTGATATTGTTATCTATAATTTTTTTTCTATATTCTTCTTCTGAGAAAACAACAGATAGTAAATCAAACATGGGGCGATTTGTAGGACCAAATTTCCATTCTTTAGTTTCTTTATTTTGTAAATATGCCCTAAAAGCATTGTTTCCAAGTTGAGCAAAAACAAATTGAATGGATGTATTCAATTTTTCACAATCTTCTTTTATTAATGATTCTTTTTCACTCCAATACTTATTAAAATACTTGCACGTGTAATTAAAAAAGTCATTAAGGCTATTTGAGTATTCATTTCTAAAATGCTTAAAAGAAAAATAACGAACAACTAATTCAACGTCTTTCATTCTTTTGTCGGGATTTTTAATGCCTAATACTTTCTTTATTTGTTCATTGCCATAGGAAAATTCATTAATATAATTTAAGAAATCTCCAGGGAAAAGGGATTGCCTTAATTCTTGAGTTGAAAGTGGAACACTTCCAGTATTTAATCTGTTAAATATAAAGTATAATTGGTCTTCTGTGTAGTTTTTAACTATAGAAGCTTTAAGTATTGCGTCTTGGAATTTGGATAAATATAGAACTAAATCTCCTTCTGTCAACAATTTATAGTAGTTACAATTGTTTAACTTGTTTAAGATTTCTAGTCCTTTTAATTTAAACCCTTTCCCATTTTTTTCGCTAGCCAAAAATTCGACAATAGTATTTAATCTTTGTTTGCCATCAATTACAATATATTTATTATTCCTTCTGTCATCTGCGAGCAAAATAGAAGGTATAGGAAGTCCTAGAATTAAAGATTCTATAAATTGGCTTTTCTTTTTTGCATCCCAAACCTCTCTACGTTGGAAATTAGGATCTAAAACAAGCTTACCTTTACGTTTCCATTCATCAATTAGCTCTATTGATAAATCCATAGGAATAGATACTAGATTTTCAAGGTCTTTAATACTAATAGTAGTTTCGTCTATTTCATTAGTATTAAATTCATTATCTTCATAATATTTTTCTAATTCTTCCATAATTTACTCCTTAATTAAACAATGTAAATACTCAATCGTTGAATCTGATTTAGCATCTCTTGCATTATCAGCCTTAAAACGACGGTATTGTTGCATATAAACTTTATATTTGCCGTATTTCTTCATAATCTTTTCAATACTATCAAAAGACATTAACCCTTCGTTATTATAACTTAAGAAAATATACTTAAATTTAGCATTTTTAATAAGGTCAGCAAAGGCATCTGCAACTTTATTTTTAATACAAAAAACACTTTTTTGGTCTGCATAATCACGCAAACCCGTTTTTCCTTTTATTTCAGGGTTATCATACTTTGCAATCGTTTCAAGCATGTGATAGTTAGAACAATATTGTCTTGCATTGTAAGGTGGGTCAAGATATAAAATATCACCCGAAACATTTTTAATAAGTTCACTTATGTCTTCATTATAAACTTTGCAATCAACAGTACCTTGCATTATAGGGAGAGCTTTTAATTCCATCTCTTTCAATGCGGACTTTTTTAATTTTTTAAGATATGCACCATAAACTGATGCAGTATTTGCACACTTATCTATACTGTTAATCAAAGAGCCAAGCAAGAAGAAATATTCGTTCTCGTTGATTTTGCCTTGATTAAACCAATCTTCAATAGTAATTCTTATAGCATCACACTTCTTAGCGTTAAAGTCGGAGAAATACAATCTTCTATATTCTTGTCCTTCCGTTCCTTCATAAGAGTAGTTTTTATATATGAAGCCTTCTACGCCATCTAAAGAATTAAGTTCTGCAATAAGTTGATTGCAACGTTCTTTATCAAGGTTGCCGTTATTCTCAATCATGTGCTTTGTTATTACGTAACTGTAATATTGAATGTCGTTAGCAATAATAGAATAACCTTGTTTCTTAAAAGAACCACTAACAACGCCTGTCCCTGCAAACAAATCAGCAAAAACCATTTCAGACGGTTTTCTAGTTTCATTGCAAAGTTTTAACGTTTTATCAATAGAGTCTTCCAAAAAATCTATCAAAGAATATTTAGAACCAATGTAATTCATATTATTCTCCTTTTTCTAATAACTCTTTTAAAAGTATACCGTCTTTAGTTTTCCAATACAGTTTACCGTTTTTGCTTGTGCCAGCAACAAATTCTGCAGCAGTAGAGCTACTGTTGAATAAAATATCTTCTATTAAAATAAAATTATCAGAAATACTAGAAGAATACTTTTCTCTTAATTTTTTTAAACTATTACGGCAACTATTAGAAAAAGATTTAGATATTTGACTACCTTTCAATAACAAATATCCATTTTCTTGGCGCTGGCAAGTTGCCTTATATTTGTCCATAACAAAATATAGAATATCATCATTTGTCGTTGATGGTTCTTCTATGCTGGAAATCCCTTGATTGTATTTCCCTTCATCTTCAAGACGTTTTCTTAATGCAGAAAGAACTTCTCCTTTATATGTAAAGTGAAGCGTTCCTTGAACACCGCATTTGCGGTTTAATAATTTTTTAGCTAAGGCACTTAATGAAGTCTTTTTTCCGTTAAAAAGAATTTCTCTATCGCTAGCAACTGTGCAAATAATGTTTGTATCGTGAACATATACAATTTGCTCGCCATTTCTGATTCCGCATCTATAGAACGAAAACGGAGATTTCCTTTCTGAAGCGATTGCTGTCTCTTCAGCAATTTGTTCTTCTTTCTTTTCTTCAATAGTTTGCTCAAAAATTATAGGGGCTTCACCATAAATACTGCCTATCGTGTCTAATATTTCAACGGCTTCTTTTGCAGACATTGCAAAGAACTCACGAATGCGCATTTTGCCGTTTACGTTTTCTTTTGCACGAAGTTCGGGCTTAAACTTATCTATAAGCTTGTGCACGTTTTTATCAGCGAGCCTACTTGCGACGTGTAACACTGCATACTTCTTAAATGCAAAAGGAGTACATTCAGTACGGTTTAACTGAGCAACTCTTTCATCAACATTGTCTGCATACCCAATTTTTACGTATTCAGGAAAGGATGGATTTGTTAAAACATAAATATATCCGCCATTATCAGCCATCTTAGTTTTCCTCCTTTGCAACATTTTTCTTCTCACAGAAATCCTCAAAAGCCTTTCTAGCTAAACGGCTTGGATTATAACTTCCGTTTTCCCATCTATTGATTGTAGCAAAGCTAACACCGAGTTCTCTCGCTAAATCTTCTTGCGATAATTTTAGTTCACTGCGAACAAATTTTACCTTTTCTGCAAAGCTCATAATACGCCTCTCCTTAATATTGAAACTATTATAACACTTTTTATAAAAAATGTAAATAGTATAACGGATAAACACTGGAAAATATTTAAATAAAGTCGGGGAGGGTTGCGTAAACCTATAAATTTTAATCTTTTGGGTGGGCTTATTTGCATTATTCTACCCAAGTAGTTTTACCTTTCACACGCTTCCGACAAAAAAACACTTGCCGTTTAGCAAGTGCGTTTTTCTATTAATTAATAAGTTTATATTGTAAATTTAATTATGCGTTAATTTTCTTCTAAATCGCCAAGTTTAACGTATCTAATAGCGTCTTTACCGCGAACTTTTGGATTGCCGTTGTGATATTCAAGCGCACACTCGCTTGTGCTATACGCCAAATACGCGTCGCCTAAAACGTTGCAAATGGCAACGTTTACAATTCCGCATTTGCTATATAGTTCTTTTACCATAGTCTTTTCGTTAGGCAGTTCGCCGTCTTTAAGTAAATACATTCTAACACTTGTTCTTGCTTGTTGAATATCGGGGCGGTTGCCCGTATCATCATTATAATGATTTGCAACCACAAGTACGCCGTTTGAATAATTAATTAATCTTGGCCTACAAGAAACGCTATCTTTAATTAAATAAGGCTCGCTCCAAGTTTTGCCGTTATCTTCGCTTGTTACAAAATAGATAGAATCTCTTTCCGGTGGGGTTCTAAATACACCATAAATTTTTCCGTTTAAAAACTTGTAATCCATTTCGTATTGGGCTAAATATGGGCAAATTGCAAAAAACTCTAACGTTGCAAGATTGTCTTTTGAGCGATACAAAATAGGCTCTGCAAAATAACTTGTTATTGCGCCGTAAACAAATCCGTCTTGCCCGCTAAAAATAGTATGGCTACCAATACTAATTTGTTCAGTACACTTATATTCTTGATTTGTAAATCCGTGAGATTTAAGGTATGCAAATTGCTCGCTACCCGTAAGCGGAACAACTTCACCGTTTTCTTTTTTAAGCATAACTATTTTTTCTTCGCTTAAAACTTCAGTTATAAAATCAAAGTCTTTATATCCAATATAATGGTCACAATCGGCACGGCTATTTTTTTCATAAAAAACTCTAACCTTTCCATCGCCCAAACTCATTATATTAGGAACGTAAGCGTCTTTTTCCGTTATAACGGTAACAGTTTTTGAATTTGTTGGTTGTGATGCCGGAAAGTAAGTTAAAGCAATTTTACCACGCGATTCGCCATAACTACCTTGAAGCCCTGGCATATACGCGCAAAACATAATTCCATATTTTGTGTCAAAAGCCAAACTTGCGCCGTCTGCGCTTGTTTGTGTAAATCCGTCGTTAATTTGAACTGAAAAGTTTAAAATTTCCGATTGTTTCATAATTTGCTCCTATAATTTTTTACCATTTCAGCAGTTATTTTTAAGAATTTATCAATATCTTCTACCCCGTTACAATGAAGCGGAGAAACTCTTATTGCGCCCTTTATTCCTATTGCTTCAACAATGCGCTTTGAATAAATGCTTGTGTTTACCCTTTCGTAAACGGTAACTCCACGGCGTTGATATTCGGCAACCGTTTCGGTTAGGTCAGCCCCGTCAATACTCATTGCAACAATTAAATCTCTTTGCGTTAAATCTTTTGTGTCAACGTGCACCGTTACGCCGTCAATATATCGTAACCCTTTAACTTCGGGCGTGCCTTCAAGCATTCTATGAAGTAGCGCGCGTTCTTGTAAATGAATACGGCGCATACCTTCGTTATAAGTTTCTTTTCTTGATTTTTTACCTATAAAATGCTCGCCAATTTCACACACGTAATTTATAACTTCCATCATTGCGGCAAAATTTGCAGGGGCGCTTGTGCCAAGTTCAAAAGTTTCTTGCGGTTTGGCTAATAGTTTATGGTGCGGAAATTTTGCAACCCTATCCGAAACGTAAGCAAACCCGCAACCGCGCACGCCAAAAAATTTATAAGGCGCAATATTCGCTCCGTCAAGCGCTAAATCTTCAACGTCTATACCACAATGTGGCGCGTGTTGAACCATATCGCTAATAATATATAAATCGGGCTTAATTTCCCTTGCGCGCTTAACAATTTCCTTAATATCCATAACGTTTCCTGAAATGTTAGACGCAGCCATTATGCTTAATAAAGTTGTGTTTTTATCTACGAGTTTAATAACTTCATCAACGTCAATTCCGCCCGTTTTTTTGTTTGCAGGTACAACGCGCATTTCTTTGCCCGTTTTGTTGCAGTAATATTCAATTGCATCAAATGCAGACGGGTGTTCTATTGAAGAAACAACGGCGTTAGTACCACCAACGTTTTCCATTATCATACCAACCATTTGAAACATAGTTTGCGAGGCGGTTAATTCCGTTATTAACGCTCCGCTTTTTGCACCAAAAACTATTTCTAATATCTCTTTTGTTCCCTTTTCAACAAGCCCTTTAAGATATACTGAACGAGCGTGAATACGCTCTGGGCAATCAGGAAACGCCTCTATTTCCGCCTTTTTTTCTACGCATTTTTTAAGGCGCAAAGAACCGCCTGAATTTTCAAAAAATAGCCTTTCGCCATAATAAGGGTCGGCATCGGCGTACCAAAACTTTTCTTTTAAACTTTGTTGAAAATCGCTTTCAAATAATAAACCGTTATTTATATTCATAATTACTCCTTTAACTATTAAATATATTTTAATATATATTTTTTGAAATGTACATGTACTTTTTAGCATAAAACATTGAAAAGTTGGCAAAAGAGTGATATAATAAAGTTATGGGCAATTTATTATTTAACAATATCAATTTTAGCTTAGTAAAAGGCGCTGATATACAAGAGCGTGAAATGCACGACTACCACGAACTTTTATTTTATTTGGGCGGTGGAATAGCGTTAAAAACGGAAAAGTTTACGGAAAAACTTTCAAAAAATTCTCTTATTTTTATTCCTAAAGGCAAGTTCCACGTTTTTACACTTAAAAACAACCAAGATTTTGAAAGATTAAAAATTTCTATACCCGACCAAGAACACCTTTCTTTACTGCCAAAAGAATTTTTTGAAAACGTAAACGTTTTAACAAGTCCAAACGAATTAGTTTTATCATTACTAAAAAAATCGTGCGATTTGTTAAATAAAGAAGAACAATCTAACGCTGACGGGCTTTTTTTGTACGGTGCTTTGCTAACCATATTATGCGAATTTTCAAGTTCGGCAAACGACTTTTACTATACAAAACAAGCAAAACCTATTATTGCAAATTGCATAAAGTATATTGAAAACAATTTGTCAAACGATTTAAGCGTGCAAACTATTAGTGAAAATTTAAATTTTTCGGCATCACTATTAACGCACTCGTTTAAAAAAGAAATGGGCATATCAATACACTCGTATATTGTGCAAAAACGCCTTATATACGCAAGAAAATTGCTTTTAGAAAATTATACTCCTACCGAAGTTTACGAAGCGTGTGGATATTCTAACTACTCGTCTTTTTATAAAGCATATCTTAAAATGTTTGGAACTTCGCCAAAAATGAAATAAAACGCACAAAAAAAAGCAACATTACGTTGCTTTTTGTTTTGTCATATTATTCTTGCTCTTCTTCGCATTCTTCCTCGTCAGTACTATTAAAAAAGTCACTATTATAAATTTCTAAAACGCTTTCAATTTTTTGCAAAAGTTTGTCCTTACCAAAGCCCGTTTCGCTTGATACGGGGTATATTGAACTTTCGCCAACTGCTAAATAGTTGCCAATTTCTTTAAGCCTTTCTTTAATGCGCGTTTTGCCAATTTTATCTGCTTTTGTTGCAACAATGGTAAACGGCAAAGCGTAGTGATGAAGATAGTTTATCATTTGAATATCGTCACTCGTTGGCTTATGGCGAATATCCACAAGCGAAAATACGTGCGTAATTAACTTACTATAAGCAAAAAAATCTTCAAGCAAATGCGCCCATTTTTCCTTTTCCGCTTGCGAAACTTTTGCAAAGCCGTAGCCCGGCAAATCGGCTAAAATAAACGAGCCAAAGTCAAAGTAGTTAACAAGCCTTGTTCTACCTGGCGTAACCGAAGTTTTTGCAAGTTTTTTGCGGTTGGCAAGCGTGTTGATAAGCGAACTTTTGCCAACGTTTGACTTACCGCATATTGCAATAAGCGGTTTGTTTGGCACTATAAATTGCTTTTTGTTTGCTACCGAAGTTATAAATTCGGCGTTCTTAATAATCATAAACCCTCAATAACCGCGTCAAATACTTCTTGAACGTTTGAAACGGCAATAAATTTAACTTGTTCTTTTATATCAGTTGGAACTTCTTCTAAATCTTTAACGTTTTGCTTTGGAATAATAACTTTTTTAATTCCAAGCCTATACGCTGCAAGCGACTTTTCTTTAAGCCCGCCAATTGCTAAAACGTTGCCCCTTAAAGTAACTTCGCCCGTCATTGCAATATCACGCTTAACAACTTTGTTTGTAAATGCGGAAAGTAAAGCCGTTGCAATAGTTATGCCCGCACTTGGCCCGTCTTTAGGGGTTGCGCCTTCTGGAACGTGAACGTGCACGTCCGTAGTTTCAAAAACGGTACTATCTATGCCGTAATCTTTTGCGTGTGAGCGAATAAAACTAATTGCCGTTTTGGCACTTTCTTGCATAACGTCACCAAGTTTTCCCGTTAAATTAAGCGCGCCTTTACCTTTCATTAAGGCAACTTCTATTGTAATGGTCGTACCGCCAATAGCCGTCCACGCCAAGCCCGTTGCCGAGCCTATATCGTTCTTTTCTATTTGATTATCAACGCCATAGCGCCTTATTCCCAAGTAATTAGCAACGGTTTTTTTAGAGATTTTTTCTTTTTTAGTTAAGTTGTTTTCAGCGTGCTTTACCGCCACCTTTCTACAAATTGCGTTAACTTGTTGTTCAAGTTTTCTAACGCCTGCCTCGCCCGTGTAACCGCGTATAATTTCTTTAATAGCGTTTTCATCAAAACTAATATCTTTTAGTTTTAATCCGTTTTTAACCGCGTTTTTAGGAATTAAATACCTTTTTGCAATTTCAACCTTTTCTTCTTCGGTGTAGCCTGCAATATCAATAACTTCCATACGGTCTAAAAGCGGAGCAGGAATAGTATCTAAACTATTTGCAGTTGTTATAAACATAACTTTTGAAAGGTCATAAGGAATTTCTAAATACCTATCGCGGAAAGTTTCGTTTTGCTCTGGGTCTAAAACTTCTAAAAGCGCACTTGCAGGGTCACCGCGCATATCGCTTGAAAGTTTATCAATTTCGTCAAGCAAGAATACGGGGTTAATAGTTCCTGCTTCTTTCATACCGTAAATAATTCTACCCGGCATAGCGCCAATATACGTTTTTCTATGCCCACGAATTTCGGCTTCGTCCTTTACGCCACCCAAACTCATTCTAACGAGTTTTCTATTAAGTGCGCGTGCAACTGATTTTGCAACCGAAGTTTTACCAACGCCCGGTGGGCCTACTAAACATAAAATAGGGCCTTTAAGCGATTTTGTAAGTTTTAATACGGCAAGATATTCAAGTATGCGCTCTTTAACTTTTTCAAGCCCAAAATGGTCTTCTTCAAGCGTTTTTTTGCAAACGGAAAGTTCTTTTGTGTCTTCACTTTCAACGCTGAACGGAAGGTCTAAAATCCAATCTAAATAAGACCTTAAAACCGTGTAATCTGGCGAAGAAGGCGCCATTTTAGACATTCTTTTTAACTCTTCTAAAACCTTAGTTTCAACTTCTTTACTTAAACCCTTTTTAAGTATTGCTTCTTTTAAAAGGTCGTTTTCCTTAACGTCGTCACCAAGTTCTTCGTGAATAGCCTTAATTTGCTCACGCAAATAGAACTCTTTTTGATTTTTATCAATGCTCTTTTTAACCCTTTCCGCAATAACTTTTTCAATGCCTAAAACTTCAATTTCATTATTTAATAACGAAGCGAGCATTTCAAGCCTATTATTAAGCGAATAAGTTTGTAAAACACGTTGCTTATCGTTTTCTTTAAGCGGAGAATTAAACGTTGCGCTATTTAAAAACGCTTCAGCACTTTCAAGCGATAAAATTGTGTTAATTGCTTCACGGTTTGGTTTAACTAACTTATCGGTTAAAGTTTTAAACGCATCTTTTGCTACTCTTAAAAGGGCTTCCGTTTCAAGTTCGTTTTCGTTTGTATTTTCAATCTTTTTAACGTTTGCAACAAAGTGATTTTCCAAATCAGTAACGCTTACAACTTCGGCGCGGTACAAACCTTCAATAGTCAGTTTAAAATTGTCTTGACCAAGTTTATTAAGCGTGCCAATTTTACAAATTGTGCCAACGCTATAAAGGTCTTGAGAAGTTGGCTCGTCTACCCTAATATCTTTTTGGCAAACGGCAAAAATGCGCTTATCGCCTTTAAGCGCTTTTTGTATTGCGTTAAGCGTTTTTATTCTGCCAACGTCAAGCGTGGTAAAAACGTTTGGGAATATTACCTTGCCCCTTACGGCAATAGTGGGAATTCCGCACTCTAAATTAGTTTCAATAACTTGAGCGTCTAAAATTTGTTCGTTGTTTTCTATCATTTTTACTCCAAAAAGTATATAAATTATAATAAGTATAGGAATTATATACTATTTTAACTAAATAATCAAGTATTTTTTTAAAAACGTAATTGCAATTTTTGTAAATTATGCTATACTTTTATTATGAAAAAATTTGACTACTTTAATAAAACCGCCGTCGTCACTGGCGCATCAAGCGGAATAGGTGCGGAAATAACTAAAATTTTAGTTGATAAATATAACGTTAAAGTTATAGGCGTTGCGCGCAATTTAGAAAGGCTTAACGCATTTAAACAAACTCTTAAAAATAGCGAGTTGTTTACCCCGTTTAATTTTGACGTTGGCACTCTTGATGGGTTTATAAAGCTTGACGAATTTTTAAAGCAAAACGGCATTGTACCTCAAATTGTAATAAACTGCGCGGGCATACTACCTAAATTTGAAAGTTTTAACGAAAATACGGACTATTTAAGCGTTATTAACACAAACTTTTTATCACTTGTGTATAGCGCAAAAACGTTTTTGCCATACTTAAAGCAAACAAGCGGGCTTATGATTAACGTTTCAAGTTCTTCCGCCCTTTGCCCTTTTGCAGGCATAAGTACTTACACCGCAACAAAGAGCGCCACGCAAAGGTTTAGCGAAAGTTTAAGGTGTGAAAATAAAGACGTGCGCATTGTAACCGTTATGCCAGGCTTTACTAAAACTGACATTTTAAATAAACAACAAATTCCTTCAAAGGAAGGTAAAATAATAGATTTTATTTCTGCCGATGCATCTAAAGTTGCAAGCACAATTTTAAAAAAGGCAAGTAAAAATAAGGGGCGTATAGTTATTGGGAAAGACGCGCATTTTATGAGTTTTTTATATAGGTTTTTTCCATCACTTGCGCCAAAAATAATAACAAAATTTTTAAAAAGTAGTAAATTTGAAACATTTAAAAATATATAGGAGTAAATATAAATGAGCAATTTAATTGATAGTAAAGCAAATTACAAATTTTCATACGGATTATTCGTTTTAACTGCAAATTACGGTAAACAAAGCGGTTGCATTATCAACACTGCAATTCAAGTTACCTCCGACCCGCTTAAAGTTTCCATAGCAATTAACAAAAATAATTACACGCTTGAACTTATTAAAAATTCAAAGGCGTTTAACCTCTCCGTTATTGCGGAAAACGCTAAATTTGACCTTTTTAAACGCTTTGGCTTCCAAAGTGGTAAAGACGTTGATAAGTTTGAAAACTTCCCTGCTCCTATCGCGGCTAACGGAGTTAAATACGTTGTAGACGGCACTAATGCTTTCTTTAGTTGCCAAGTTGAAGAAATTTTAGACGTTGGCACGCATTGCTTAATTGTTGGTTTGGTTACGGAAAGCAAAGTTTTAAGCGATAAAAAGAGTGCAACTTACGACTATTATTTAAATAATATTAAACCAAAACCACAATCTAAAAAAGGTGACGTTTACGTTTGCGGTCTTTGCGGATATGAATACGTTGAGGCAAAAGAAGGCACTAAATTTAGCGAATTAGATGGCGATTGGACTTGCCCATTATGCTATGCGTCAAAAACACTATTTTCTAAAAAGGAAACTGCAAAAGTTTACGTATGTAAAGTTTGCGGTTACGAATATGATGAATCCAAAGAAAAAGTTAAGTTTGAAGATTTGCCAAGCGATTGGGTTTGCCCACTTTGTAAACATCCAAAAAGTGACTTTGAATTAAAACAATAATAATAAAGGCAAGGCGTTAACGCCTTGCCTTTATTTATGCTTTATTTTTTTTGCTAATATTTAATTCGCTTAAAAGTGTAAAACCTAAAATAAGAACGCCTCCTATAATTTGCAAAATCGTAATTGGCTCACTTAAATAAATAACGCTTACAAGCACCGCGGTTAACGGGTCTATGTAACTTAATATTGCAACCTCCCTGCCAGGAAGTTCCTTTAATGCGGTAAAATACATACAATAAGTTATGCCCGTATAAACAATACCCACTATTAAAAGGCATATCCAGCCGTTTGAATTTAGCGAGCCTAAACTAAAACCACTCGTCAATGAAACGTATGGCAAGAGCACGACTATAGCCGATAAAAATTGTATAAACGTGCGATGTAACCCCGTAACGCCTTTTATAAACTTATTAAGTAGCATAACCATTGCATAAAGCGTTGCCGCCCCTAAACCAAACGCTACGCCCAATAAGTCCTTTTTACCGCCACCTGCCGTTCCGGTAATTAAAACCACGCCTATAGTTGCCATAACAAAGCAAATTATTTGTTTTTTAGTAAGTTTTTCCTTAAATAAAAAAGGACAAACAAACATCACTATAACGGGAGCAAAATAATAACTTAAAGTTGCAACCGAAACGGTTGTGTATTTATAAGCTTCAAATAAAAATATCCAATTGAAGCCCATAGCAGCACCCGAAACTAAAAGGAGTAATAGCTCCTTTTTTATACTTTTAAGAGATATTTTTTGCCTTGTGATTAGCAAAAATAATCCAACAAGTACCGCCGCCATAACCGCGCGATATAAAGCAAGTTCTTGCGAACTTACGCTTATATTTCTAACAAAGGGCGCAAGCGTGCCAAATATTAGCATAGAAATTGCCATTAAGCCCTTTGCCATATTTCCTTTTTTCATAAATCTCCTTTGTTAGTAAAATTAGTGTTATAATAAGCCTTAAACAAGGCTATAGCACGGAATATAGTTGTATTTTGCAGTATTTTTACGTCAAAAATCAACAAAGTGAAAATTAAACAAGGCTAAAACACGGAACGTGTTGAGTTTAGCAAAAACTTGTTTTAGCGGTTGACTAAAAAATACAAAAAAGACAAGCGTTCTTTAAAGGGCGCATACCTAGAGGGTATGTAACCGAAAAAAACGCATAGTATTTTGCAGTATTTTTACGTCAAAAACCAACAAAGTGACGCGTTTAAGCCTCATACAAAGCCTTTATCCATTTCAACTTTAAAGGCATAGTCAACGTTTTTATCAACAAATAACTCGTACGCCTTGTTGCTAATATCGGCGCGCGCATCGCCAAAGCCCGTGTTTGAAAGTATTATAACGTTAAAATCACGCTTTGGTAAAAAGCGGTTAAGCGTTCTAAACCCTAAATGACCACCCGTGCTCATATAGCAAAGTTCGCTATTCCACACGTAAACTTGAAGCCCGCAAGCAAACCTACCTATTGAATTAGGGGTAAGCATTTTTTGCCAAGTTTCTTTCTTTAAAAACTTTAACTGCCTTTCCGCTTCGTAAAGTTTTTGAATATCTTTAATAGTTCCCGTCAAAAAACCCGCGCTAAACATAGTTGTCATATTAGCAAAACCGCACTCTACGAGTTTGCCGTCTTCTAAGGAATAGCCTTGCGCCAAGTTGTCAATTTTAGTGTCGCTATACATACACTTGGCAGTTTTTATATCAAGCGCTTTAAATACAACGCTTTCTAAATATTGCGGGTATGGCATTTTTGCTACGCTTTCAACGATTTTTCCAAGTAAAATGTAGTTAGTATTGTTATAATCTTCAACCGTGCCCGGCTTAAACTTTAAAGGCTCGTTTTCAATATTCTTTATAGCTTCTTCAACGGGAATAGAAATGGTACTAGCCAACTCTATAACACTTGCAATATCTTTTAAACCACTTGTGTGTTGAAGTAAATTTATTAGCGTTAAACGACTATCCAAATTCTTGCAATACGGCAAGTATTTTGAAGGATGAGCATTTAAATCTATTAACCCTTCTTCGTAAAGCTTCATAACCGCAAGAGCGCAAAAAGTTTTAGAAATTGAGTAAAATTTAAACACGGTGTTTTCGTCTATTTTTTTATTTTCTTTTACGTTTTGGTAGCCTAACTTTTTATCAACGATAAGTTCGCCTTTATTATAAATTTGAACCGCGCCAAAAAAATTATTTTCTTTTGAATAGTTTTCAAGCCAAGTTTCAAACGCTTTTATAGTTTCCATAAAATTATTATAACCTTTTAAGCGTTTTCTAACTCGCTAAACGCTATTTTCTTAATTTTTAATGATTTTAACACGCCTTTTTTATTTCCGTCACTATGATAATAAGCAACTAAAAGGTAGTCTTTTCCAGTAAACACGCTTGCATAAGCGTAGCCGTTTTCCAAATCGTCTTCAAGTAAAAAATTACGGTGGTAACACGTTTCAAAAAAATTAGACCCGTCGCCATCAACAACGGTTATCATATAAGGCGTTCTACCGCTTTCGTGGCAAGGTTGAATAAAGTTCCTGCCCGCATAACTTGGCACAGGGTTATAAACCGCAACCGAAAATTTATCTTCTACCCTTTTAATAGTCATTGGAGAAAGTGGAGAAGAAAATACTATGCTTGAACGCGGTGTTGTAAACGTTAAACCATCGTCATAAGAAAAGCACTCGTATTGCGCCATACAGTTTGTGCGCGAGAAAGCAAATAAAGTTCCGTCGTCAAACTGAGTTAAGCCCGTTTCTTGTAAGCCTTGCCAAATTTCGCCGTCTGGGTGGCTTATATAGTTATTGCTGTCTATCCAAGTTTTGCCGTCGTCATCAGAATAAAAAAGTGTAAAATGCCCAGCGCCTATTCCGCCGTTTTCTTTAATTTCGTGCTTGTTAAGCGGAATTAAAATTCTACCGCTTTTACTCCTTAAAACTCTGCCGTTTTCAAAAACGTAATAGCCTTCTTTATTTATAATAGGCGTTGGTTTTGAAAACGTTAAGCCTTCGTCGCTACTTACGCGCATCATTACGTCTTGTTTTGTGCCCCTAACGCCGTAAAAAATGGCTATATCGCCGTTTTTAAGCCTTAAAAAACTAACGCACAAATTTTGCGTTTCGCCTTCTTCTAAGTCAAAAAGAACGCGCTTGTCGGTAAAAGTTTCGCCGTCGTCATAAGAATATATGGCGGTTATTAAACTTTTATCAAAATCACCACTACCGCTTAAAAACTCGCTATACGCATACATTATAGCGCCGTTTTTAAGGCGTATAAAATCGCCCTCGCCCTGCCTTGCGTGCGCTTCGTTTGCTCTTATAAAAACAACGTCTTTACCAATAACCTTCATTTTAAAATCTCCTTAAACTTTAATAGGTTCGCTATATTCTACCCCAAAAGTTTCAACCGTAACTTGCTTCATAATTTGGTCTTCATAAGGTTTGTCGTGCCAATCGGTTTTCGTAGTTGCAATATTATCAACTGCTTCCATACCGCTAATTACTTTACCAAAAGACGCATATTGTCCGTCCAAATACGGAGAATCTGCGTGCATAATAAAGAATTGCGAGCCCGCCGAATTTGGCATCATAGAACGAGCCATAGAAATTACACCACGGGTATGGCTTAAAGTGTTTTTAAAGCCGTTTTGCGTAAACTCGCCCTTAATTGAATACCCTGGACCGCCCGTGCCAATACCATTAGGGTCCCCGCCTTGAATCATAAAGCCTTCAATAACGCGGTGGAAACATATTCCGTTATAAAAGCCTTTTTTAACAAGTGATATAAAGTTGTTTACCGTATTTGGCGCAATTTGTGGATAAAGTTCTACCACAATTTGGTCACCACTATTCATTAAAATTGTTACTTGTGGATTTTTAATTTCGCTCATAATTTTGCTCCCTTATTTATTATAACTTATATTTATTTTATTTAAATAGATAAAAAAGACATAATCAAATTACTATGTCTTTTTTCTATAGTTTAAAATTTATTTGTCAAGGTCGTCAACTTTTACAAGTTCAACGCCCGCTTCATTAAGCAACGTTATTGAAAAATCATCTGGATAGCCGTGCTTGTATATTACCTTTTTAATACCTGAATTTATAATCATTTTAGTACAAATTGTGCAAGGTTGGTGCGTAACGTAAATAGTAGAACCCTCAACCGAAACACCGAGTTTTGCCGCTTGTGCAATAGCGTTTTGCTCTGCGTGAACGGCATAGCATACTTCGTGACGAGTTCCTGATGGAATATTTAATTTTTTTCTTAAACACTCGCCTTTATCTTTACAACTTTCAACACCGCAAGGTGCGCCGTTGTAGCCCGTTGCTTGAATTCTTTTATCTTTTACGATTACTGCGCCAACGTGCCTATTGTCTTGAAAACAACTTGACCATTCGCCAACAAAATCTGCCATTTCTGAAAAACGTTTATCCCACTTATTCATAAAATACTCCTTAGTTAAACTATATATATAAAGTTTAACATAAATTTACTTCCATTGCAATATTTTAATTAAGTTAAACTTAACAATTTGACATTTTTTTTAAAATATTGGCATTATTCTATTGACAAAATAAATAATATGACTATAATATAAATTAGCACTCACGCATTAAGAGTGCTAAACATATAAGCAAATTATGAAGGAGTGGAATTATGAAAATTAAACCATTATTTGATAAAGTAGTTGTTGAAGCAACTAATAAAGAAGAAACTACAAAAACTGGCTTTATACTTCCAAGCGCATCTCAAGAAAAGCAACAAACTGCAACGGTTGTTGCCGTTGGTCCAGGTGGCGTTATTGACGGCAAAGAAGTTACTATGCAAGTAAAGGTTGGCGACGTTGTGCTTTATGCTAAATACGCTGGCAGTGAATTTAAAGTTGATGGTAAGGAATTTACAATTATTAAACAAAGCGATATCCTTGCCATTGTTGAATAATAGGAGATTAGATTATGGCTAAAAAGATTTTATATGGCGAAGAAGCAAGAAAGGCTTTAGAAGCGGGCGTTAACACGCTTGCTAACACTGTTAAAATTACACTTGGTCCAAAGGGTAGAAACGTTGTACTTGATAAAAAGTTTGGCGCTCCGCTCATCACTAACGACGGTGTAACAATTGCAAAAGAAATTGAACTTGAAGACGCTTTTGAAAATATGGGCGCTCAACTCGTTAAAGAAGTTTCTACAAAAACTAACGACATTGCTGGTGACGGTACTACTACCGCTGTAGTTTTAGCACAAGCAATTATTCGCGAAGGGCTTAAAAACCTTGCTGCAGGCGCAAATCCTATCGTCTTAAAGAAAGGTATTAAAAAAGCAGTTGATAAAACCGTTGAGGAATTAAAAGGCATTTCTAAACCTATTACGGACAAAACGTCTATTGCACAAGTAGCGTCCATTTCAGCAGGCGATGAAGAAGTTGGCGCACTCATTAGCGAAGCAATGGAAAAAGTTGGTAAAGACGGCGTTATTACTATTCAAGAAAGCAAAACTATGAAAACCGAACTCACTACGGTTGATGGTATGCAATTTGATAGGGGCTACGCTTCTGCTTATATGGTTACTAATACTGATAAAATGGAAGCAGTTTACGATAACCCACTCATTTTAATTACGGATAAAAAGGTTTCTTCTATTCAAGAAATTTTACCTATCGTAGAACCAATTGCTCAACAAGGTCAAAAACTTTTAATTATTGCTGAAGACGTTGAAGGCGATGCTCTTGCAGCGCTTGTTGTAAACAAATTAAAAGGCGTATTTAACTGCGTAGCAGTTAAGGCTCCTGGCTTTGGCGATAGAAGAAAAGCTATGCTTGAAGATATTGCCATCTTAACAGGCGGTACTGTAATTTCTACAGACCTTGGCATTGAATTTAAAGACGTTAACTTTAATATGCTTGGTAAAGCGGCTCAAATTAAGGTTGATAAAGAAAATACAACTATCATTGGAGGTAGCGGTGACCCTAGCCAAATTAAAGCAAGAGTTATGGCAATTAGGTCACAAATTGACGCAACTACAAGTGATTACGATAAAGAAAAATTACAAGAGCGCCTTGCTAAACTTGCAGGTGGCGTAGCAGTTATTAACGTTGGCGCTGCAACTGAAGTTGAAATGAAGGAAAAGAAGCTTAGAATTGAAGACGCTTTAGCCGCAACTAAAGCAGCCGTTGAAGAAGGCATCGTGCCTGGCGGTGGTACTGCCCTTTTAACTGCAATTCCTACCCTTAAAGAACTTGTAAACGAACTTGAAGGCGATGAAAAGACGGGCGCTGCAATAATCTTAAAAGCTATTGAAGAACCTGTAAGACAAATTGCCGTAAACGCAGGCTTAGATGGCTCTGTAATCTTAAACGAAATTATAAAGAAAGGCGACAAGAACTACGGCTTTGACGCGTACAAAAACGAATACTGCGATATGGTTAAATGCGGTATTATTGACCCTACTAAAGTTACAAGGTCAGCATTACAAAACGCGGCGTCTATTGCATCAACTCTCTTAACTACTGAAAGCATCGTAACAGACGCTCAAAAAGACGAGCCAATGCCACAAGGCGCAGGCGGTATGGGCGGAATGTATTAAAATTAAACAAACTAAAAGCGTTAGCAATTTGCTAACGCTTTTTTGTTTTATAAAACGATATTAAAATATTTTATTGCATTATTTTTAAATACGTTATCGGCAATTTTTACCCCTGCAACCTTGCAAATGGTTCTATAAGCACTTTTCATGGTAAGTTCCCTATCGTGATGAACATCGCTTCCAACAAAATCAACTAGGCCCTGTTTTATTGCCTTTAATACCCTACGCCTTATAGTTCTGCCTTCCTCTCCAGTAATGCTTGAAGCATTCACTTGTATGAGAGCGCCAAGTTGCTTTAAATCAAAAAGACTATGCCAATCAAGATAAACGTATCTTTCTATATGAGCAATAATAGGCGCATATCCCATAGTTTTAAGGTTGTACACGTAGTCTTGAATATCTTGCTCATCATAATAATTAAATTCTAACAAAATACAGTTGGTGCCGTTTATTGTTGAAACCTTGCCTTCCTTAAGTAGTTCATATATTTTATTGGTGCAATAAATTTCTTGCCCCAAAAGCACGTTTATTGGAATGTTTTTTTCTTCAATATTCTTTTTAAAATCTTTAAAAATAGTATTTAATTCTTTAAAAGGCACGTCATATACGTTATGCTTATAATGCGGTGTAAAAACAATCGTATTTACACCATTTGCAATTTCCTTTTCTAGCATTTTAAGCGACGTTTCTATAGACTTGCTACCATCGTCAACAAACGGCAACACGTGCGAATGCATATCTATCATACATTATCTCTCCGATAAATAACGGTTTTTTGCGCCTTTATAATACCTGCCGTTATAATATCCACCGTATTTAACTGCAAACTTTCCACTATTATGATAAGTCATAACTACACCAAAAATTTTAACGTCATTGCGTTTTAAAAGCTCTACAGCCTCTCTAAACTGAGCACGGCGAGTAACGCCAGCTGAAACAACGAAAATAACCTCGTCTGAAAGTTTAGATATATGCATATAGTCTGATACTAAAAGTACTGGAGGACAGTCAAATAAAATAATATCGTAAATTTCTCTTAATTCTTCTATTAAGGCTTTAAATTTATTAGATGTGAAAATAATAGATGCGTTTTGTGCTGCTTTACCACGATTAATTACGTCAACGCCGTAAGCAGTTTTCTTAATAAGGTCTTCTCTTTTACTTTCGCCAAGCATGTATTCGGCAAGTCCGTTAAAGTTTGGAATAGAAAACGCTCTATGCATTTTTGGGCGCCTAAAGTCAAGGTCTAAAACGCAAACTTTTTTACCGCTTTTTACAAGTGCAACTGCAAGGTTAGTTGCAATTGTAGATTTACCTTCACCTGAAATAGATGATTCTATTTGGAATATTTTTTTATCCCCGCTATCACTACCGTAAATAATGTTATCTTTAAGCCTATTATAGCTTTCACTATTTCCAACTTTTCTACCTACGACAATTTTAGGAACGTCAGTATCAAAATTGTCTTTGCGTTTTCTTTTAAAAATTGACATATTATTTACCTCCCTTATTAGCATAGAACACTGCTTCTGATTTTGGTTTTTCGCTAGATAAAGTTGCGTTAGTGCTAATATCTATATAAGCAAGAGTAGGAACGTCTATCACGCGTTCAATATCTTCACGAGAGGAAATCGTATCGTCAATAAGGTATACTAAAAGAACGAAAATAGCAGCAAAAACAATTCCTATAGCAAAAGCTAAAAACAACGTTTTTAAAGTGCCTGAAGATTGTGTTACCGTACTTTCATCCGCATCGGCAATTACAACTAATTTGTTTCTTAAAACGCCGTATTTATACCCGTCTGCATTGCTATCACTATTTCTATCAATAGTGTCGTTATCAAGTTTTTCTACAGCGTTCTTAACGTAAAAGTTTAAACTTTTAGAAATTTTTCTAGCAATAGCTTCATAATCTCCGTCGTGAATACTATAAGAGTAAGTTATGTCAAAAAACGCTGAACCTTCAGTATAAACGAACTTAATGTTTGAAAAATTCAAAGCGGAAATATCAGCATCTTGATTTTCTTTAAACTTTTCGTTAATATACTCCCTCATATTTTTAGATTTTAACACTTTTTCGTATTCAGGAGCAATGAGTGCAGAATATTGATAAGCAGTGTGCTCAGATATGTTTATGCCTTCTTCCTTATAAGCCATTTCAGCATTTACGTAAAAACCAACAGTAGCTGTGTACGTTGTTGTTTGAATCAACTCTATATACGCAATTCCCACCGATATAGAAACTGCTATTATTAGCAAAATCCATATAATGTTAGTGCGAACTACAAGTAAAATTTCTGATAAGGATAATGACCTTCCAACCTTTTCTTCTTCCATAATTCCTCCCATTAATTGTAAATATTTTTAATTATTCGTTTTACGAATTATTTCCATCCCTACATAAAACTACTTTAACCGTAGAAAAAATAAGTTTTAAATCCATTAAAATGCTCGCGTTTTTAACGTAATACGCGTCCATTAATGCTTTATTTTTATGATACACGTCGTCTCTTCCTATAATTTGAGCGTAGCCTGATATTCCCGGTCTCATTTTAAAAACACCCAACGACGAGCGTATTTCATTGCAATTTTTTGATGCTTCTTCACTTACAAGTACAGGTCTATATCCTATAAAACTCATATCCCCTTTTAAAATATTTAAAAATTGAGGAAACTCGTCCAAAGAAGTTTTTCTTAAAAACATACCTACTTTTGTACAATGGCAATTAGAATCAGCAAAACCTTCCGTATCTTTATCGTGAGGGGCGTCTATGCGCATACTTCTAAACTTGTAAATTGTAAAAATTTTACCATTAAGACCTATGCGGTTTTGCTTAAAAAGTACTGGGCCCTTTGAATCAATTTTTATTGCAACTGCAATTCCCAAAAGCAAAGGCGATAACAAAATAAGCGCAAGTAGAGAAGCAACTATATCAAAAGCCCTTTTAACAAACTTATAAAACAGCCTCTTTTTAGTATTCTTTTGAAAATTAGCAATAACCTCTTGATAAAACTCATCTTCATACGGCTCACAATAATTTATTTCGTAATTTTCAAATTTCCATAAGTTATTCTTTCTTGACATTTTTTGTTTTTGTTCCTTTAATTGTTTTAATAAGTAGCAACATCAAAAAGCAATAATTATTAGTTTATTATACTATGTGCGCGGTCAAAAATCAATAGTGTTTTATTAAATAATATAATAATATAAGCAGTTTTTAATTAAAAACGCCTATTTTTTGTAAATTTTGGCTTGAAAAGGAAAATTTTATTCTTTCCCCTTTTCCTTTCTCACTTTTAAAATTTCCTTTTCATATCCGTTGCCTTTTGGCTTAAAATACACCCTGTCTTTAAGCTTGTTTGGCAAATATTGTTGCTCAACGTAACCGCCGTAGCTGTGCGGATATTTATATTTTGCACTCTCTTTTTTACCCTCTTTACTTAAGTATGACGGGTTTATTAAATGCCCCGGAACGTCATCGTCCCTAACTATTTCAGCATCTTTTGAAGCTCCTTCTAAAGCTTCTATTACGGCATTAGACTTATGCGCTTCACACACGTAAATTATAGCCTCGCTTAAAGGAATTAATCCCTCTGGAACGCCAAGCTCTTTAATTGCCGTTATAGTAGACGTTGCAATAACTAAGGCGTAAGGGTCGGCAAGCCCTACGTCTTCACTTGAGTGAACTATGAGCCTGCGCGCAATAATTAGCGGGTCACACCCACCCTTTATAAGCCTTTGACTATAATAAAGCGCAGCGTCACTATCGCTACCGCGCAAACTCTTGCAAAATGCACTTAGTAAATGATAGTATGAGTTTTCATCAATAGAAAGTGCTTTTTTTTGAATAGAATTCTCCGCATCTTGTAAGGTTACGTTAAGCGTTCCATCACTAGATACAGGCGTTGTCATAACGGCAAGTTCAAGGGCGTTATATGCAGTTCTTAAATCTCCACCGCAAACCTCAGCAATATGCTTAATTGCATCTTCACTAACGTTTGCGTTCATTTTGCCTAAGCCCTTTTGCGTGTTTGTAAGCGCTTTTTTAAGCGCACTTTCTATAACGGAAGTTGAAAGACTTTTAAACTCAAAAATTCTACACCTTGAAACTATTGCGGGCGTCATTGCCGCATAAGGATTTTCTGTTGTAGAGCCTATAAAAATTATAGTTCCGTCTTCAATAAACGGAAGTAAACTATCTTGTTGCGTCTTGTTAAAGCGGTGACACTCGTCTAAAAGCAAATACGTTTTTTTGCCGTATATCTTAAGGTCCTCACGCGCTTTGTCAACGGCTTTTTTAACGTCTTGAACACCACTTGTAACAGCGTTCAATTCCGTAAAATTACCACTAGTAGAATTTGCAATAATTTTAGCAAGAGTAGTTTTACCCGTTCCCGGAGGGCCGTAAAATATGCAACTACCTAACCTATCAAGCATAATTGCACGGCGAAGAAGGCTTCCCTCGCTTGCAATTTCGCTTTGACCTAAAAACTCTTTTAAGGTTTCTGGACGCATTCTTTCTGCAAGTGGAGCATTTTTTAATTTATCTTTGTTGTCAATATCAAAAAGAGTGTACATATTTTTACCTTTTTGCGATTATATTTTATTATGATTATAAAAGCAAAATTAAAATTTAATTATATCAAAAAAGGCATAATTTTATTAATTTTATGCTTTTTAATGACGGTTTTAGTGTGTTTCCCTAATAAATATCTTGATAGTTGTTTAAAAGGTATAACACTTTGGGCGGTTGTAGTACTTCCGTCACTTTTGCCTTTCTTCTTTTTAACCGCCTTATTTACGTGTACGGGAGTTTTATTAAAAATTTGCTCGCCGTTTAACAAAATAGCAAAAAAGCTGTTCAACTTAAAAGGCGTGGCTTTTTATTGTTTTATTATGAGCGTTCTTTCGGGCTACCCCGTTGGCAGTAAAATTATAAGCGAACTTTATGAAAAAGGATATATAAACGAAGGCGAAAGTGCGCGTATGGCAATTTTATGCTCAACTTCTGGGCCTTTATTTATAATAGGCGCAGTAGGCATTAGCATGTTTAAAAGTAGAACTTGTGGAATAATCATTTACCTTTCACACGTATTAGGCGCGTTTATTACCGCTCTGTTTTTTAAAAATTATGGCAAAAAACCTCAAATTAGCGTAAAACTTAACAATGAACAAGTAAATAACGTTTTATACACAAGCATGTATAGCTCGGTTGTTTCCTGTTTAATTGTAGGCGGATTTATTAGCGTTTTTTACGTGTTTAGCGAAATAGCTTCAAATTTTAATTTGCTGTTTTTTATTGAAAAACTATTGTCGCTAATTTTAAAAAATTTTAACGACGGGCTTAACATTTCAAAAGCGTTTACCTACGGTCTTATTGAATGTACGCGTGGAGCAAAAAACCTATCTATTTACGGCACTAATGCTTTAACCGTAGCTTTAACGACTGCCCTTTGCTCTTTTGGCGGAATTTCAATAATAATGCAGTCAATAGTATTTTTATCAAAGGCAAAAGTAAAACCCTTGCTCTTTATTTTGCAAAAGATTATTCAAATGTTAATTTCTTTTTTACTTTGCTACGCCCTTATGCTTTTATTTTATTAAGAACTTCAATAACTTCGCTTGATAAATATTTTGTTAAATCTTCGCCGTTTTCAATCGCATTTCTAACTGCGGTAGAACTAACGGAAACAAGGTCATTATCGCAAGGAATAAAAATGGTTTCAACTTTACTATAAAGCCCTTTGTTTACATTGTGCATATTAACTTCGTAAGCGTAGTCACTATCGTTTCTAACTCCCCTAACGGTATATGTAATGCCTCTTTCTTTCATAAGGTCAACAAGGTAGCCTTCGTGATAAACTACCTCAACGTTGTTATATTTTTTGCACGCTGTTTTAATAATTTCAAGGCGAGTTTCAACGCTATAGTGCGCTTTTTTACTTGCATTAACGCAAAGTGCAACAACAACGCTATCAAATAATTTAGTACACTTTTCAATGATTTTTTCATGCCCTAAAGTAAGCGGGTCAAAAGTGCCTGCAAAAACTGCCTTTTTCATAAACTCTCCTTATAAAAATCAAAAATTGCTATGCCATATTTACGGGAATCGGTTAAAGAAAAACCATTGTAATTTTTAGATAACTTATCGCTTTTATGTTCAAAAATAATAGTTCCGTTTTGGTTTAGTAACTGCCTTGACTTAATGATATTAAATAATTCCTCTTCTTCAGTAAAAGCGTAAGGCGGGTCTAAAAATATATAGTCAAATTTTAAATTGGTTTGAGTTAAATAGCTTTTTGCATCCTTAAATTTAGGCTCAATATTTTGCTTTACAGAAGTTATATTAAACTTTATAATTTCCAAACTTTGCTTAGAACTATCAACGAACTCAACCATATTCGCCCCGCGTGAAAGGGCTTCTAAACCAACTGCACCAGTTCCTGAAAAAAGGTCTAAAAACGAACTTTCAACAACGTCAAAAGATAAAATATTAAAAAGCGCTTCCCTTGCCCTATCTGAAGTTGGGCGAACGGAAGTACCGCTAAATTCTTTTAATTTTTTTCCTTTAAACTTTCCTGCTATTATTCTCATTTTTATCCTTAAATTTAACACTTTAACAAAATTTTGCGTATAATATAATACGATTTTGTCAAAAATTACACTATGAAACTTTTAATTGGTATTATAATAGGCCTGTTTTTAGGCACAAACGTTGGCGTTATTATAACCGCCCTTATTTCCGCAAACAGAAAGCACTAATTGTCACCTAAAAGCTCTCCACTTAAAACTTCATAACTCTTATTGCAAATTTTTTCAATTTCTTTTTTATGAGAAACGGCAATAATAGTAACGTTTTTTAAAGCTTTAAGATTATTTATAATCTTACTTTCAAGCTCGCTATCTAACGCACTAGTAGCCTCGTCAAAAACAATTATTTTGTAGTTTGCAATTAAGGCACGTGCAATAGAAACTCTTTGCCCTTGCCCTTCCGAAAGTAAATTGCCGTTAGAACCGACTTCGCTTTCTAACCCGTTTTGCGCCACTTCTTGTAAGACGGCGGTTTTTATAGCACTTTCAATTTCTTCCTTACTTGCACACTCGTTAAGCATTGTTAAATTGCTATATAGCGAGCCTGCAAAAAGCATATTTCCTTGCGGAACAAAAGCAAATAAGCCCTTGACGTTTTTAGGCTCTAATTTTATAGTTTTTTTACTATCGTCAATAAATTCTAAAACTATACTGCCACTCGTAGGCTCGTAAACGCCCGTCAAAAGTTTTAAAAGCGTTGATTTTCCTATGCCTGATTGACCTTTTATCAAAACGGAATCAAGGCAATTAATTTCTAAATTTACGCCGTTTAATACGGCTGTTTTATTATCGTAAGCAAAGGTAACGTTACTAAACGTTGCCTTTTTAAATTCAAAATTAGAAACGTCAATTTTACTATTTTCTTCTTCAAAGCAAATATCACAAAGCCTACTTAATGAACTTTGCATTTCATAATACGCAGGCACGTACGCACTTAAACTCATAATAGGATTTTTTATTTGATAGCCAAGTTGCAATATGGCAATAAGCGTGCCATAGTCAATACCGCTAACACCGCTATTAACTTTTAAAACTGCCCAAATTATAGTAACTGCGTATACCAAAGTAAAGCAAAGCGAAATTAACGAAAGCGCACTTGCAGAAAATACGCGCGCCTTTAATTTATTATTATAAACTCCGTTAAAATTGCCGTTTGCCAAATTTAAAACGCTATTTTCTACTGACGTTGATTTAATAAAAAGAGCGTTGTTAGAAACTTCTGATATAAACGAAGCCGTTTTACCTTCGCTATTACGCGTATTTAAATTAAGCTTGAAAATTATTTTTCGTATAAAATACGAAACTGCAAACGCAACGCCAACACATAAAAGTAAAACTAACGTAAAGAGCGGTTGCATAAAAAACAATACGAATAACACTGCCAAAACGTGAACTATAGTAGAAAGTGCACTTGGCAAAAGCGCAACGTGAGTATTTGCAACTTTTTGAACGTCACTTTCAAGCCTAGAAATAACGTCACCACTTTTAAATGAAGTCACGTTTTTATAACTGCCTTTTAAGTAGCAATTAAAAACGTACTTTCTAAGTTTTAATTCTACAATTGTAGCACTTTTTGCGTGCAAAATTTTATACAATACGCCACAAATAAAGGAAATTATAACCGTAAGTACAACAAGCACTGCAAATAGCGTTATTTCCTTAGTAGATTTTTTATATTCAACCGCATTTACTAAAAGTTTAACACAAAAAGCAAATAATACGCTAAAAACGCTATTAAAAACGGCAAGAATAGTCATTAAGTAAAATGCAATTCCACGCCCGCCTATATTTGATAATAAATTGTTAAAATTTTTACTTTTCATTATAACACCCTTTTTATTTGCGTATATCTTGCTAAATTATATTATAATTTAATTATATACTATTGTCAAGCCTATTTTTTTTGAGAATAAAGTATAAAAAAGTCTTTATTTAAGCGTAAAAGTGTGCTATAATTAAAATATGAGTTACAATATTTCCACAATGCATATATGGCGCTTCTTTAACGAAAACTGCGTTTGCCCCGTTTGTGAAATTCGCAAAAAAACAGACGCGGATATATCTGAAATGTATTTAACCGAAGCAGTTATGGAAAATGAAGAGCGCAAAAAAGTAAACAAATACGGCTTTTGCAAAGAGCATTACGACCTTTTGCATTTAGGCACTAACAAATTAGGGCTTGCCCTCCAAATGCAAACGCGCATTAAAACGATAAATTCACTTGTAAAAAATTATACGGACGTTAAGAAGGCGCAAAAACACGCAAAAGCAATAAAAAGAAGGCTTGAAACTTGCGTAATTTGCAATACCCTTAACTTTAATATGGAACGTTATTACGAAACTATTGCAAGGCTATATAGCGATGATGAAAGGTTTAGAAAGGTGGCTTTTAAAAGCATTCACGGCTTATGTTATAACGACTATTTAAACCTTATAAATTACGCGCACAAAGCAGGCAAGCATAGTAAAGAATTTTTAACTGACTTGCACGAAAAACAAACTGCTTCTACAAACGATTTATTAAAACAATTAAACGATTTTACAATGTCGTTTGACTACCGCGCTAAGACGCTACCAACAAAATCTGCCGCACTTTCACTTAAACTTGCAAGAGTTAAAATTTACGGCGATAAAACTAATTTGCCAGAAAGAAAATAAAAAATTTGCCCTTTTGCTTTGCAAAAGGGCATTATTATATATTCACACTTGTTACAAATGCGCATACGTATAAAAAATTTAAACGTATGCACATATATTTATTGTATTTACACGTCTTTTTTAGCAAGCACTTCACCGGTCAAAGCGTCCACTAAATACGCAATGGTTTTTTTGCTGTTTGCAAAGCCTACGTAATAGTAATTTCTACCCTCGCCACAAAGCAATCTAACCCTTATTTCCGCGCCTATTTGCCCGTTTTTAAAAAGAGAATTAACAACTTGCTTATCATAATTTTGCACGCATTTTAGCACCTTATTTACGTCCATCACTTCATCTAAAACAAGGCTATTTAAAGTAACTTCAACACGCTTTTCTTTATCGGCAATTTCAACTTTCAAAGTTTTGCTAATAGGCAACCTATCAACTTGTTGCTCAAGCGTATATTTGCCGTTTAGCGGGTTATAAGTAAAGGACGCATCAACTAAAACGTCGTCGTAAGAAATAAAAATACTTGCATTATCAAGCGCAGTACCTTGTTTTTCAATCCTAACAATCAAATAGTTTTTTATTTCGCCAACGTAGCCGTCGGTTATAAAAGGAGTTTCACGTTCTTCGGCGTAAACCGTTACGCTATATTCCTCCGCGCTACCGCTATAAACACCCGTTCTACGCTGTGAAACGTACATTGAAAGCGTAGTAGACGACGCGCAAGAAGATAGCAATGCAAGGCATATAGAAATTAAAGCCATAAAAAAAGTTTTTTTCATAAATCTCACCTATTACAAGGCTATTTTATTTAGTAAAATAAAAAAGTATGATATTTTTTTTAAAATTTATATGCAAAATTATATATTTAGTTGATTTTTTTTAATCATTTTGATATTATATTTTAAAGGCGTAAAGTATGAAAGAATTAGTTATAAAATCAACAATAATCACTATTACGATAATTGCTGTAATTGCAATAGCGTTTTCGTGTGTTGTTACGGCGTTTTTTCCTAAATACGTGGCAGACGTTTCTTTTCAACTTGGCAATAAAAACGCATGCGTAACTTATAGTGAAAAACAATACAATAAAACGTTAAAGCAAGAAGACCTTGCAACGTTAGTTGAGCGCTCTATTTGGGCTGAAAATAAAACTTACGTTATTAAATATGGCGCAATTTTTACTAACAGCGAAAATTTTGTTACCTATTGCAACTTGCAAGACGATGGATATTTATATTATATTGTTGGTAGTTACGTTAAAGCACTTTACGAAAATGGGCAAAAGGAAAAAAGTGTTGAAAGCGCGTTTTTAAACACTTCAACTTATACTGAAACAAATCCTATTAGGCTTGTTGCAAGTTTGGCTATAGAAGAAAATAACAAGGATATAGTTGTAAAAATTTGCACTAACCTACAAAACCGCAAGGATAGTAAAGAACAAGTTATTCAAAACGACCTTGCACTTTTAAACGAGTTTTTAAACAGTTAAAGCTGTTTTAATTGTAAAATTAACAAAGGAATTTAATTTTATGGAATGTAATTTAAGACCAGAATCATTTGAAAGAATCACTAACTCTAACTTAGCCAAAAAGTTTATTGACGAACAAGTTGAACTTGTACGCAAGCAAGTAGGCAATAAAAAAGTTTTACTTGCACTTTCTGGCGGTGTTGACTCATCAGTTGTAGCAGGGCTTTTAATTAAGGCTATTGGCAAGCAACTCGTATGCGTGCACGTTAATCACGGCTTATTAAGAAAAGGCGAACCTGAACAAGTTGTTGAAGTTTTTGGCAAACAACTTAACGCTAACCTTGTTTACGTTGATGCAAGCGATAGGTTTTTAGAAAAACTTAAAGGCGTTAGCGACCCTGAAACAAAAAGAAAAATTATCGGCGGTGAATTCATTAAAGTTTTTGAAGAAGAAGCAAGAAAACTTGAAGGCATTGACTTTTTAGCACAAGGCACAATTTATCCTGACATTTTGGAAAGTGACGGCGTTAAAGCACACCACAACGTTGGTGGTCTTCCAGAAGACTTGCAATTTGAACTTGTTGAACCTGTTAGGCTTTTATATAAAGACGAAGTAAGGGTTGTTGGTAAAGAACTTGGTCTTCCAGATGAAATGGTATTCCGTCAACCATTCCCAGGCCCAGGCCTTGGCGTAAGATGTTTAGGTGCAATTACGCGTGATAGGCTTGAAGCATTACGTGAAAGTGACGCAATCTTGCGTGAAGAATTTAAAAATAGCGGTTTGGCTGGCAAAGTTTGGCAATACTTTACCGTTGTTCCTGACTTTAAGAGCACGGGCGTAAGAGATGGCAAACGCAGTTTTGACTGGCCTGTAATTATCCGTGCCGTAAACACGGTTGACGCTATGAGCGCTACTATAGAAACAATTGATTGGGCAATTTTACAAAAAATTACCGATAGAATACTTAAAGAAGTTCCTATGATTAACCGCGTGCTTTACGATATGACGCCAAAGCCACCTGCAACTATTGAGTGGGAATGAGAAAAAGCCCTAAGGGCTTTTTTCATAACAAAAAATATGGAAAACGTAAACTTAAAGTGCCCGCTTTGCGGAAAAGAATTTACAACTAAAAAGGAAGAAAAAACTGTTACTTGCCCATTTTGCAACAAACAGTTTTTAGCTATGCAAGGAATTAAGTACTTAAAAAGTTTTGAAAAGCTTGAAAGCGAAGAAAAAAAGGTCGCCTTAGGCGAAATGTATAATAAGGTTGACGTTTTAATTAACAAAATAGAATTCTTTTTAGATAACGAAGAATACGAAAACGCGCAAAAAGAAATTGACGAAGCACTTAAAATAACTACTACCGATTTTAGAATTTACTTAAACGCCGTAATTTTAAAAACTAAAAATTTTACCGACCTTAAAGACACTACTCACATACCATATTTAAAAAAGGCGTTAGATTTTGCAACTACTATGCAAAAAGAGCAAATTAAAAAGTTGTATGAGCCCTACTATAAAAAATGCCACGTTGACGAAAGCGAAATTGAAGAATATTCACGCCAAGAAGCCGATAGCATTAAGCAACGTGTTGAAACCATTTTAAAAGACGGTATTCCAAAGCATTTTACGCGTGAAAAACGCTACAAGTTTACTAAAATTGCACTTCCCGTTTCGGCTATTATAACAGGTGTTTTATTAATACTTTCACTTATTTTAAATAACTTGATTGTTGACTTTATTTGCATTGGTGTATTTGCAGTAACTTTTATTATATTAACAACGTTCCTTTCAGTGTCAACCATAACAAAACAGTTTAACGCAGTTTTAGACTTTTATGATAACTATTTAACGTTTGATTTAAAAGAACAAGCACAAGTAAAAGTATTAAAGCGTTTAGAATACGTTGCAGTATCTTATATAAACAACGAAGGCTACACTTCACTTGGCGTAAACATTGAAAAGCTTATAGAAGAGTGCTTGAAAACAAAAAACGAAAAACTTATAAAATATATTGAAAATGACAAAGTTTTAAAAACCTTTATAACAGAAGAAGAATAAAAAACAATAAAAAAGCGGGTTATAACCCGCTTTTTTAAATTTTTATAGTGCCGTTTTTTACTTTTTGCATAAAAGTTTCTAATATATATGAAGCCGCAATTTTATCTATAACCGTTTTTCTATCCGCACGGCTAACGTCGCCTTGAAGCAATACCCTACGCGCTTCAAGCGTTGTAAAACGCTCGTCTTCAAACATAATTTTAATATCCGTAACCGTTTTTAATTTTTCAACAAAAGATTTTGTTTTTAACGTTTGCTCGCTTTCAGTTCCGTCAAAGTTAAGGGGTAAACCGCAAACGATAACGTCGGCATATCTACTTTTTGCAAGGTCTGCAAGGTATTTAACGTCTTTTTCAAAGTTTTTGCGATAGTACGTTTCAAGTGGAAGCGCCATAGTTCCAAACGGGTCACTAACGGCAACGCCAATGCGCTTATCGCCTATATCAAATGCAATAAATTTCATAATTCACCTTTTTTCGTCATTTTTTGTATAAAATTTTTAAAACTATTTATACTTATATTAGCCTTTTAAGGCTAGGAGTTAATATGGAAGGAAAAATGTTTATCGTTGGGCTTGCCCTTGGTGCAATGGGTGGTGCATTACTTGCCATCAATTCACATAAGGTAAGAACAATGATTAAAAACGGTCAAGACGAGGTTATGCGTAAAGCCGAAGAGTTATGTAATGAAAAGCTTGACGCTAAGCAACCTAAATCTGACAAAAAAGACTGATTTTTAACGCTTTAACTCTGCGTTAAAAGTAAATTAAGAACGCTTTGCTCATTTTTATTAGCCAAGCGTTCTTTTTTTAAGCCCTTATTTATTTAGTAATTTGTTAACGCAATCTTTTAAAACGGAAACTGCAAAATCTACTTCTTGCATAGTGTTTTCCTTGCCGAAAGTAAATCTTATTGATGAAAATGCTTGCTTATCGGTAAGCCCCAACTCTTTAAGCACGTGTGACGGCTCTATAGAGCCTGCCGAACACGCCGCGCCAAGTGATGCCGAAACGCCGTTTAAATCAAGTTGATATAAAAGCGAATCTCCGTTAATTCCATCAATCATAATATTAGCGTTATTTGGAAGCCTATTTTCCTTACTTCCGTTTAAGCGAGAATTAGGAATTTCAGTTAAAACTTTTTGTATAAACGCATTTCTTAAACAAGTTACGTACTTAACGTCATTTTCCAAACTTTCACGAGTGTATTTTAATGCGTATGCAAGCCCAATAGCTCCTGCAACGTTTGAAGTTCCGCCCCTAAGTGACCTTTCTTGATGACCGCCACTTATATAAGGGGCTATTTTAGTGCCGTTTTTAATAAAAGCACAGCCAACACCTTTTGGACCATTAAATTTATGAGCGGAAAAGCCAAGCATATCAACGCCCAATTCGTTAACGTTAACGTTTAAGGCAGGCATTGCTTGAACAGCGTCCGTGTAAACTAAAGCCCCTTTATGGCGTGCAATACTTGCAAGTTCTTTAACAGGCTGTATAGTGCCAATTTCATTATTTGCAAGCATTAGTGAACACAAAGTGTTTTTATCTAAAAAATTAGCATAATCGCTTGCTGAGACAAAGCCGTTTTTATCTGGCTTAACGTATATGACTTCCACTCCGCTATTTTCAAGGCTTTTTGCAGTGGCAAGCATTGCAGAATGCTCAATAGTTGATAAAACTACGCGCTTTACGCTACCACCCTTTATAGCGCCGTTTAAAGCCCAATTATCACTCTCTGTTCCACCGGAAGTAAAATATATTTCATTAAACTTTGCACCTAATAACGATGCTACTATTTCCCTTGCTTCATCAAGCCCTTTTACTGCTTGTCTACCAAAAAAATGCGTAGAATTTGCGTTGCCGTAATCATCAACAAGATACGGCATCATTTTATCTAAAACTCTTGCATCTAATTTAGTTGTTGAAGCATGGTCAAGATAAACGTGATTCAAAATAAAACTCCTTTAAACTTTTCTAATAAGTTCAACTGGCTTTTCTCTAGCAATTTTGATTATAGGTAAAAGTGATGACAATATACCAGTAACTAAACTAACACATACTATAACTATTACTTGTCTTAATCCAAAAAGCGCAAACGTCAATGGAATATTCATAATGTTTACTACGTAATCATTTACTATTTGACAAGCAAAATACGCCACTATAGATGCAAAAATGCCATTTATAATAGAAATTATTAAACTTTCAGTTATAAACATTTCAAATATATTTTTGCCGTCCGCACCAAGTGCTCTCAATATGCCTATAGATTGACGTTTAGAAATTATACTAGTTGAAATATAGTTAAACAACATAAACACTGCAAATACCGCAAGTGCAAGCCCTGCATATAAGAACAAGTCGCTAAATTGTTTTACAACGTATCTTGCTTCTTCAACAGAATTAAGAACGTTATTTTCATGCCAATTAAGTTTAATTCCATCATCAATCGTCATATAAGATGCAAGGGCGTTTGTAGATTTATTATTTTGAATACTTGGAGCAATAATCTTTGAAAAATGACCTTGTTCTAAAGTTACCCCAATAGACTTTAAGGCTTTTTCAGAAAGTACTAACGCACCGATGTTAGACCTATTTGTTGGCGATACTCTTAAATCATTATTAACGTTAAAATAAACGCCTTTTATTTTAAACACTTTTGTTTGTTCTTGTATCAAATCGCCGTCAATTCGCGTTTGAATAGTAATGGTTTTCAAGTCACGAGCATTGTCATTATTGTTATCATATAAGCCTGGCATTCTGTCGTTTAAATATTCAAATAGAATATCTAATTGCTCGTTAAACGTGTTCATCGCTTCTCTTTTTGCAGGATACTCCGCAGATTTCCTCATCGTAGTAATAGCACGCAACGCTAAAGTTAAAGCTTCGCTATACTTACTTTCTTCATAAACCACGTTAAATTCATTTTTAAATAGCGCTTCTAAATTGTTTATGTGAATAAGTGCCTCATCTTCTTTAAGTTGAGGGGCTATTGGATTTTTATCTTTTCCAAGGTCAAAAAGCAATACGTTTTCACTTGTAAATTCATTTTCGTTATAATAACGGAAAGAAGAAATGTGAGATTTATCTGAAGGACCGCTGATATTAGCTGAATATTGAGTGTCTAAGTAACTATCAATGTACGTTACAACCCTATTATTTTTTCTTTGTGCGCCCTCAATAAAACCTTCGCCAACGAATAAATTTAAAAAACCGCAACTATTTAAATAAGTGTATAAGTCTTTTTCAAGCATAAGAGTTTTATCACTTGAAACTATAGTTTTTAAAACGTCATATTTTTCAGGAATTTCGCCACAATCAATAATTGCGGTAATTAAATGCGCTTTACTGCTAGAAGAAGAAAGGAAAATATGCTTGCCTATTAAATCTTTAGGTTCAAGTTTTTCATCGTATCTACCCATTTTGTTATGCCAATAGCAAATAGCATCTGCAGTATGGTTAGATATAGCAACTTGAAGTATTTCACCTTTTACTGCATTAGGGTCTGCTTCGTTACCTAAATTATTGTCATTAGTAGAATACACTGGATATGCACTATTTTCATAGTCCATAATTTTATAGTTAAATCCACCCTCGTCAATAACGCCTGTTTCCTTGTTGATTTCGCTATTTTTAAACTCAACGTAACCTGAAACTTTTAAATTGTAATAATTTAAGCCAACGCCTTGAGGATTGTCTATACCCCTTGTGCCTGGGCTACTTATTACAATACTTTGAATAGAATACGTCTTGTTTACGTAAGGACGACCCGTCATAAGGTCAACGTTTTCAGAATCGTTTATATCGTAAACACCACGGAAATTATAGCCCGTTTTTTTATTTAATTCATCAATATAACTTTGAGAAAGCTTCAATTTTTCACCCGAATATCCGCCACCATTTATAGTTGCGTTAAGAGTGATAGTTGGATATGCTTCATTTTTTAAACTACTTGCCACTATACGACTTCCCGTAAACGATGCAACAGAGTCAAAAAGCCCAAATACCGCAAATGCTATAACTGATAAAAACACAGTAATAGCAAGCCTAACAGGCTTAACAAACAAAGATTTTAAGCCAAGGTCAACGGCAGTTTTTAACTTCATTTTACTGTTAATTAATTTGACAGGTTCTTTAGGAACTTCTGCTTTAATTTTTTTAGTTTGTCGCCTTTCCCTTATAGCAATAGTATCTGCTATAGTAATTTTCTTTTGGGCTTTAATAGCGCCAACTAAAGTTTCCGTTTCTTCTTGAGTTAAGTCGCCACCAGATTTAATAGTAACTTCGCTGTCATTTTCATATAAGCTACCATTAAATTCAACGTCTACCAAAGAAATATCTTCAACAATTTGACCGTCAACGAGTTTTACTATTCTATCGCCGTACTTTTCAGCTAATTCAAGGTCGTGCGAAACAACTATAATAAGTTTTTGCTTTGAAAGCTTTTTAAGTGTTTCCATAACTTGAATGCCAGTAACACTATCTAAGGCGCCAGTAGGCTCGTCCGCCATAATAATTTGCGGATTTTTAATAAGAGCACGCGCAATTGCCACCCTTTGCTTTTGACCACCAGATAGTTGGGATATTTTACGCGTACCATAACCAGCAATGTCTACAAGCTCAAGTAAATTTTCAAGTTCTAAATCGTCCACCTTTTTGCCTTGAAGCTCGTTTGCCATACCTATGTTTTTAGCAACGCTATATTCTGGCAAAAGATTATACTCTTGAAATATAAAACCAACAAAAGTATTTCTATAACTATCATAGTCTGCACTAGTGAACTCGGAAAACTTTTTGCCCTCTATAACAATTTCTCCCTCGTCAATACCATCAAGCCCGCCAATTACGTTAAGCATAGTGGTTTTACCGCTACCGCTTTTACCAGTAATAAACACCATTCCGGTTTTAGGAAAAGTGATGCTTACGCCGTTAAGAGCAGCAGTATCACCAGCTTTTGTTGTATATACTTTTTTTACGTTTATAAGTTCTAACATTCTGTCCTTTTCTAGTGTAAAATTAGTTTTATATATACTAAATATATATTAAACACCACAAAAAGTATATCATACCGCATAAGTTTTTAGCAATGAAAACTATGTGAAAATATTGTGAAAGCCACGCTTTTATGGCGTGGCTAACGTTTTTTAGGTCACTTTTTTAATAAATTCCTTTGTTATATCGTGATTTTTCAAAGCTTTTTTTAACAAATCTTTCATCTTTTGATTTTGTATAGACAACTCTTTAACCTTCTTTTTTAAAGCGTAATTTTCGGTTATTTCTTTGTCTTGAAGGTCTAAAATTAAATTGTTAATACTCTCTTCAAGTGCTAGTTTTGATGCTAAATTGTTACTAATTTCAAGGTATGGATTTTTACATTTTCCAAGCTCTTTTTCAACTTCTAATATAACCTCGTTAACAAGTTGAGGTTTTGTCTTTAATAAATTGCGGTACTTATTTTGGTTGCGTAGCGCTAATTTTTCATTGCCATAACTTATTTCGCTAATAACTTTTCTTACAGACTTTCCTTGCGTTATTCCACTTAATACGCATTTTAAAAGCGTCCTTTCTTCACTTAAATTAAACTCTATAATAAATGCGGGATACAAGCTTTCGTCTAAACCAAGTTTTTGTTTTAAACTTTCGCTTTGCTTGCATTTTTTTACCGTTTTGTAATAATAATTTCTAACCGAGCCCATTGACTTTTGCTTTTTTTGCGCATACTCGTTAAACACAAAAAGCAAACTTTTTCCATTGCTTTTAGCCTCTTTTACATCTTTAATTAATTCAATTGCATCAACTTCATTAAAACCTTTCATACTTATTTTCTCCTTTAAAAAAATTATTGACGCATTTTTTAGTTATAATACATACGCATAAAAAATTTGTAATATAATTTTTATATGAAAGCATTTTTTTATAGCAGTAAAGAAGCCTATTTAAAATGTAACGGAGAGTTTTTAGGCGAAGTTAACCCTAACTTAAAAACGGCTGACGTGCCTAGTAGCAGTTTGCTGGAATTTTTGCCAAAAAACCCAAACTACGTGCCTACGTACTCAAGCGAAAAAGGCGGTGCATTAGTTAAAAGATACCCACTATTTAACGGCGTTTTTTACCATATTGATTACGAAAAAAAACGCACTTTCCCCTATAAAATTTTAAGCCAAAATAAGTATAAAATAAACGGCGACGTTTACGCTTTAACCGTGCTAATTGACGGCTCTATTAAGTTTTATATAGACGGGAATTTTTGTGTAACCGATGAACTTCCCTTTATTCCAAGTTCTTCTAAGTTAGAATACTTAAACGGCTATATTTTTGCAATTTTTTACGGAAAAACTACGGCAATATACGCCTATAGCCTAAAAAACGCTTGTTTATGCTATAAAAATTTAGTAGATGAATTTATATTAGAAAACCAATTTTCAACCAAAACAATTTATAAAAACGTGGTGGAAATTCAAGTTGAAGAAAGGTATGAATTGGGCACGAATTTTACTCTTTTAAATAAAACTGCAATTAAAAATACAAGCGCTTTTAGCGTAAGCAAAAACTTAATTCCACTTTTGTTTTTTGACCTAATTTTAAACGGGGTAAACGCCAGTGAAATTTTAAGCAAAAATTTATATGAAAAGCAAGCCGAACTTGGAGAATTTATAGGCAAGGTAAAACGCGTATTTTTAAACCCTTATTGCAAAAGCGAAGTTATTGCGCTGTATGATAATAAACTTTCTATTTACGAACTTGAAATTAAAAACGATACAATTTTAAATATAATAGAAAAAGATTGAGCTTATTTTTTACGCTCAATCTTTTAAATTTTTCTAAACATTAAATTGTCGTATTGCATTACGGTGCCGGCAGGAATTTTGCGGTTGTACCAACAAATTTCAACGTCAATTTTTTTATCAACAATGTTTAATTCCCTATCCTTTAAGCCAAAGTCAAGCATATTTAAAACTTTGCCGTGTTGGCTTTTTTTATGCGTTATAATAACGCTAACGGGATTGCAAGTTTCAAAATCAAAATTATCGCCAATTTCCAAAGTTAAAACGTCAATTTTTTTGCCGTAAAGACGCGAAAGTTGGTTTTCGTAAACTTCGTAATTTTCACTTGTAATGCTTGTTAAAATTAAAGTTTCAACTTCGCTATAAAGCTTCTTAACTTGCTTTTTGCCTGTGGAAATGCTTTCTTTTAATTCTACTCTTTCAGCATTTAATAATTTTAATTTATTAATTTCGTCAACGTTAGATTTTGACACCGTCTTTTTTCTTAATTCGGCACACTCGTCCTTTAATTTTTCAAGGCGGTTTTGGTTGGATTTTAAAGTAAACTTGCACTTCCTATATTCTTGAAGTTTTTGTTCTACGTATTCGTAGTTTCCCTTACTACTTGTCAACTTTTTGTACCGCCTTTATTATTTTTGTAATCTTCCGGGTCGCCAAGTTGCGAAATGATGTTCGCCCTAATAGCGTCAAGATAAGCGCGCCTTAATTTTTGTTGTTCAATTTTTTCTTCTTCCGTCAAACCTACTTCCCTTGATTTTTTAGCAAGTTCGTTAATTCTTTTTACGTCAACCATTATAATAGCGCCACCTTGTGTAATTATATATATAATTATAAATGCTAAAACGCAAATTTTCAACCTATTTTAATAAAAAAATATAATTTTTTTACGCTTTTTTGTAGTTGACATTTTTTTTATATTGTTTTAATATTAAATAAAGGAAAAAAATAACATGTTTAGTTTACATAATCACACAATTTACTCGCACGACGGGTTTTCATCAGTAGATGAAATTGCACAAGGCGCAATGGCGCAAAATATGAAAGGCGTTGCTTTAACAGACCATATTGATATGCTTCTTTTTGAACAAAGGCATATTTATGAAAACACTAAAAAATGTTATAACGACTTTTTAAAGGCTAAGGAAAAGTACGACGGCAAAATTAAAATTTTAATGGGTGCTGAAATGGGCGAAGAAATTTTTGAGCCTGAAAAAGCACAAAAAATTCGCAGTATTGGCGAATTTGACGTGTTTTTAGCATCTTGCCACTTTGTAAAATCATTTGGCTATGAGTACGACGTTTGCTATGCAGATATTCCAATGTGGTCGCATCAAAAAATTAACCGCTACTTAGTTGATTATTTTGACATTTTGTTAAAAACGGTTAAGGAAACGGATTTTGACGTGCTCTCTCACCTTGATTATCCGCTTCGTTACGCTAACGCAATTTACAAAAAAGGTTACGATACGACCTTGCACGATACCGCCATTAAAGAACTTTTAACAATAGTTGCTAAAAAGGGTAAGGCTATTGAAGTAAACACAAAAAATGCGGACGAAATGGGGATATTTTTACCCGGTGCGTACTACGTTAATATGTTTAAAGAAGTTGGCGGTAAATACGTAACTTTAGGTAGTGATGCACATAAAGCACATTTACTTTCAAGCGGTATAGAACGTGGAAAACAACTACTTAAAGACTGCGGTTTTGACGACTACTACTATTTTGAAAAAAGAAAACCTTATAAAGTATCTAAATTAAAATAACAAAAAACCTTTCCATAAAAAGTGGAAAGGTTTTTTATATTTTTTGTCTTATAGGCGACTATGCAAAAGGCGAGACTATAGCAAAAATAAAATTTCTGCTAAAATCATCGGCTATTGTGAAACAGCCTTTTAAAGTAAATTTTCGGCAATATATCTTGCAACGTAAATACCGCTTGCAGATGCGTGTGAAAGTGAGTGGGTTACACCGCTACCATCACCAATAACAAACAAGCCTTTGTGCTTTGTCATTAAATTATTGTCAATTTCAACTTGCATATTATAAAACTTTACTTCTACGCCGTATAAAAGCGTATCGTCGTTAGCAGTACCCGGCGCAATTTTATCAAGAGCATAAATCATTTCAATAATTCCGTCTAAAATACGTTTAGGAATAACTAAGCTTAAGTCGCCCGGTGTTGCGTTTAAAGTAGGCACAACAAAACTTTCGTCAATGCGGGATTGATTACTGCGTCTACCCCTAACAAGGTCGCCAAAGCGTTGCACAATTACGCCACCGCCAAGCATATTTGAAAGCCTTGCTATACTTTCGCCATAGCCGTTACTATCTTTAAACGGCTCTGAAAAGTGCTTGCTTACTAAAAGCGCAAAGTTGGTGTTATTCGTGTGTTTAGCAGGGTCTTCATAACTATGACCGTTTACAGTTACAATGCCGTTGGTATTTTCATTAACAACTGCGCCGTGTGGATTCATACAAAACGTTCTAACCATATCTTGGAACTTTTGCGTGCGGTACATAATTTTACTTTCGTAAAGTTCATCGGTTAAATGAGAGAAAATTTCGGCAGGAAGTTCAACTCTTACGCCTATATCTACGCGGTTTGAAGTTGACTTAATTTCAAGGTCGTTACAAACCTTTTCCATCCATTTACTACCACTTCTACCAACGCTAACAATTACGTTTTTTGCTGAATATTTTTCATTTTTAGTTACTACTAAATAATCATCTCCCTCCTTTTCAATAGAATTAACGGGAGTTTCAAAAAACATATCAACTTTTTCTTTTAAAATATTATATAGGTTTTTTAAAACAACGTAGTTAATGTCCGTACCCAAATGGCGAACTGACGCGTCAAGCAAGTGAAGGTCGTGCTCTAAACATAAAGTTTTAATTTTAGTGTTTTCCGTTGAGTAAAGTTTAGTGCCCTCGCCACCATTTTTAACGTTAATTTCATCAACGTATTTCATAAGTGAAAGAGCCTTATTTTTGCCTATGTAATTGCAAAGCGTTCCGCCAAACATATTGGTAATGTTATACTTACCATCTGAAAAAGCACCTGCGCCACCAAAGCCATTCATAATAGCGCAAGTTTTGCAGTTGATGCAAGATTTAACCTTTTCGCCGTCTATTGGGCATTTGCGCTTTTCTAAACTTTTGCCCGTTTCAAATATGGCAATTTTAACGTTTGGGTTAAGTTTTAAAAGTTCGTACGCTGAATATATACCGCCAGGACCTGCGCCAATTATAATAATATCGTATTTCATAAAAATACCGCCTTTGTATTTTAATTTGCAAAATAATGATTTTTGGAACTTAAATATAATAGCACATTTACAAAAAATTGTAAATACTTTTTTACTTTTTACTATTAAACTAGTTTTTATAATTATCTTTTATAAAATTTGCTATTTTAGGAGCCATATAGTCAGTCATATATTCTTGTATAGGGTGTGTTCCATCGCATTCATTATTATTCATACCACAACCAACTATTTCAAATTGACTTGTAGAATATAAATCTAAAACTGGAATATCATATTTTTTTCCAACTTCTATAACAGCTGTAGCAATATCTTTTAGTTCATAATTTTCATAATTGACCCTATCTCTATCATATTTTATAGGCGTAATAAAAAATACAAAGGAATCAGTACTTTTTAATGTACGAGCAATTATATTTAGCGAACCATAAATAGTTTCAGTTGTTGTATCACTTATTGTACCTAAAGGAAAAGATAAATCATGGTCATTTACACCGCCAGCAACTGAAATTATATCATAATGACCTATTTTATTTAAATAATACGGAACATCATCACCAATACAATTACGTCCGTCTTTATGTACATATGTAGAACCACCAACACCTTTATTTAAATAACTTTTACAACCTAATATTTCAACTACTAATTTAGGGTATGAATTTTCTAAATAATTGCCATGAGTAATACTATCGCCAAAAGCCAAATATTTCAATTGAGAAAAATTTATAGGTTTTGCAGAACTATTATTTAAATTTTTCAAAAATAAACTACAAGAACAAATATTTAAAATGCAAACTAAAATAACAATAATAAAAGAAAATTTATTAGCCTTATTTTTCATAATATCTACCTTTTTTAGATATTATAACATTATATAATTAAATTACCAAACATAAATTGTACATTTACTAAAA
>JAZUAT010000010.1:0-1146 GCA_045638105.1 Christensenellaceae bacterium | reverse complement strand
CACTTTGATGCTGATGCATGCATGATTTTGGGCAACCATATTCATCGCAAAGAAACAAGCTGCCATTGTCGCCGATAAAGTCTTTTTCTTCATTGTTTCGATTTCTGGTTTGTTGTGAATAAATTAGTTTATTTTATAAACCACCGGTGGCCTTAAAAAGTGGGAAGTTGGTGTTGCTAGCGTTTCTTCCCACTTTCTTGTTTGCAAATATAATTTAGTTTATAATATAAACAAAATGTTTTCTTGTTTTTTTCAGGGAATTTGCCGAAAATACCTGCATTTTATACACCCGTTGATTAATGGATTGGCTGGTAGGTGTTTGGGATGTATAATCCTCCTGCACCGGTTGGGTTTTCCTACACCCGGACATTGGGTTTGAAAGATGACCGCGTTTTTTTTAAACGCGGTCATCTTTTTTTAAAACGCGGTCATGTTTTTAAAAAAGACGGTCATCTTTTTTGGAGTGTATGATGTGTGCAGGAAATCTCCCGTATATCATACACCATTATTTATTGTGAGTCTGCAACTTGTCTTCCCAGTGTATGAAATGCAGGTTGTTTCGGGAAATCCCCTGTATATACGTGCGCGCGTATAAATATTAAGGTAGGGCACTCTATTGGAGGTAAAAAGGGACTTGAAAATCTGCTCTACGGCATATTTTGAAAATCAATGACTTAGCGGGAAAACTGCAAGAAAGTATGAAAAAAGAGTTGCTGATGTTTGGAGGATATGTCGTAAAGCAGTAATTTCGCACCCGCTTTCGAGAGAGAAACGCAGATGAGTTGAAATACTGAACAAAGGGACGGAAAAACGGACTTCCACTTCAAAAAAAACTTTTTTTTGAAAAAAACTTCAAAAAGTTTTGGTGGTTCAAAAATAAGCCTTACCTTTGCATCCGCTTTCGAAAAGAAAGTGTTTAAAGAAGAGTTCTTTGAAAGATTTAGATATGAACAAGCAAGTAGTACAATTCTTACTTTAAGTAAGAAACAGAAACCGTCAATAAACTAATTGATAGATTTGGTTCTTGAGCAGATTAAAACGTACTAGCAATAGTACATAAGATATTTTACAATGAAGAGTTTGATCCTGGCTCAGGATGAACGCTAGCTACAGGCTTAACACATGCAAGTCGAGGGGCAGCACAGT
>JAZUAT010000009.1:0-1002 GCA_045638105.1 Christensenellaceae bacterium | reverse complement strand
CCTTCTTCCTATACGCGGCGTCACTGCGTCAGAGTTCCCTCCATTGCGCAATATTCCCGACTGCTGCCTCCCGTAGGAGTCTGGGCCGTATCTCAGTCCCAATGTGGCCGTTGAACCTCTCAGTCCGGCTACTGATCGTCGCCTTGGTAGGCCGTTACCCCACCAACTAGCTAATCAGCCGTAAGCCCATCTATCAGCGGATTACTCCTTTCCCACTTGAACCATGTGGTCCATATGGCATATGCGGTATTAGCAGTCATTTCTAACTGTTGTTCCCCTCTGATAGGCAGGTTGCTTACGTATTACTCACCAGTCCGCCACTAACCGCTCTCAATCGTAAAGAATGAGTTAAGTCCGTTCGACTTGCATGTCTTATGTGCGCCGCCAGCGTTTATCCTGAGCCAGGATCAAACTCTCTTGTTTATGGTATTTATATTGTAGCGATTTCTCGCTATTATAAATCAAGTTAATTTAATCTTTTGGCTTTAATAATTGCTTATTAAGCTATTCTTTAAAAATTTTTTGAAAAATATTTAAAAAATGTGTTGACAAGTAAAAACAAAGGTGCTAAAATATAAAAAGTTCTTCGCCAAACACGAAGAATCAACATTGAAATTTAACATATAAAAATAGATAAAATTAATACTTAAAAATATTTTAAAAAATATTTTAAAAAAGTGTTGACAAGTATCTATAATGTGTGTTAAAATAAAACTCGTTCACGGGAAATGTGAACAAGAAAAGTACATTGAAAAGTAAACAATAAATATCCTTTAAGAGAAACCAAGCGGTAGTTATAAACTACCAAAATTATAATTTTAAAAAAATCGAGCTTTTAGCTCAAACTCAAATTGATTTATATTATAAAATATAGATACCATTAAACAAGAGAGTTTGATCCTGGCTCAGGATAAACGCTGGCGGCGCACATAAGACATGCAAGTCGAACGGACTTAACTCATTCTTTACGATTGAGAGCGGTTAGTGGCGGACTGGTGAGTA
>JAZUAT010000008.1:0-1035 GCA_045638105.1 Christensenellaceae bacterium | reverse complement strand
CGGATTTGTAACCAAAAGCAAAGCTTTTATAGACTCATTGTCGCTTTTTCCTCCGCATCCGCCTGAAGATATTACTCCGTTTTTAAGTGTCATAAATCTACACGATGACAGAGCCACACCCGGATTATTCTCCATAAATTTATACTGTTTTTCAAGCCTTTCCGGTAGGCATATATCATCTGCATCCATTCTTGCGATATATTTACCTTGTGCAAGTGATATAGCCTTGTTAAGAGATGATGGAAGTCTTAAATTCACTTCATTGGTATGTACTTTTACGCGCTTGTCAAGTTCTGCAAATCTTTTTAATATATCATATGTTTTGTCGGTGGAACAATCGTTAATAACAATAAGCTCAAAATCTTTAAAAGTTTGATTTAAGACGCTTTCAATTGCGTCGCGCAAATAATCTTCGCCATTATACACGCTCATTATTAAAGATATTTTAGGTGCTGTATTCACTCATTACCACCCTTTCTCATACGCTTTAACTCTTTACAGAAATACAAAAAGTAAAATGCTAATCTGATTTTTTGTTTTTTCATCAAAGATATTGCAACACGGCTCTTAAAGGTAACATTTTCAAAATAAGCCTTTTTAATTTCTTCTTTATGTAAAGAACCTAATTTAAGTTCCTTTAATTTTCCCACCGAATTAAGGTGATTTCCCTCTGCATCTGCCGCTAAAATTGCAAAGCACATAAAACAAGAATAACGAGAAATCTGTTCATCAAAGTCTTTCGGTTTTTCTATATTTAAACCACGAAGCCCTGAAATTACATCCGCTATCTGCGAAATCTGATGCGTTTTAAAATCTGTTGAAATGGAATCATTTCTTATTGTGTAAAGATATATGGCTTTTTTGCTCATATAAACTGTTTGTGCTTCTAAGTAGCAAGGAACTATGCAGCTTAAATCCTCGCCTAAAGAAATGGCAGGATTAACATCAAGCTGATGTTTTGTTGCAAGTTCACGTTTTATTGCTTTACCCCACAAAAAATAGAATATGTGGTTCATATTTTTATCTGACAAAAGC
>JAZUAT010000007.1:0-260064 GCA_045638105.1 Christensenellaceae bacterium | reverse complement strand
AATTTCATAACCAGCAGGAACTTCTGGCAATGAAATATTTGAAGAATTGTATTGTAAATTTAATACTTCGCCAATTTGAACGTTACCATTTTGAACGTCTACAAACGTAATGTCATAATAGTTTATTGTCCAGTTAGCAACCAGTGTTGCAGTTTCGCTTTCAATAGCCCAAACTGAGCCAGAAACAAATGCTTCATCGTTAAGCGTCCAGTTAACGAAAGTATAACCAACTTTTGTAAGTGTAGGAAGAGTTAATACTGCATCGTACGTAGCAATAACAACTTCGTTTTCTTCGCCGTTATTAAATACGAGCGTTACTTGAGTTTGTTTAGCTTCCCAGTTAGCAACGATTGTTACAGCTTCATCTTCAAGAGCCCAAACTGAGCCAGAAGCAAATGCCTTGCCGTTAAGCGTCCAACCTGCAAACGTGTAACCAGTTTTAGAAACTTCATCAAGAACTAATGCTTTATCGTAAGTTGCTGTTAAAGTAATTGCTTCATCTAAACCAGCAAGTGTAACTACTGTTTGTTTAGCTTCCCAGTTAGCTACGATTGTTACAGCTTCATCTTCAAGAGCCCAAATAGTTCCAGAAACAAACGCCTTGCCGTTAAGCGTCCAACCAGTAAAGTTGTAACCAACTTTTGTAACTTCATCAAGAGCTAATGCTTTATCGTAAGTTGCTGTTAAAGTAATTGCTTCATCTAAGCCAGCAAGTGTAACTACTGTTTGCTTAGCTTCCCAGTTAGCTACGATTGTAGCAGTTTCAACATCTATCTTCCAAACGCTATTAGATTCAATAGCTTCATTGTTAAGCGTGTAATTTACAAACGTGTAACCAACTTTAGAAAGTTCTGGAAGAACTAACGTTTCATCGTAAGCTACAACTAATTCAATATTGTCTTCACCGTTATTTGTTACGATAGTAATTGTTGTTTTGTTAGCTTCCCAATTAGCAACGATTGTTGCTTCTTCATCTTCAAGAGCCCAAGTGCTTTCTACGTCGTAAGCTTCTTCATTAAGCGTCCAGTTAACGAAAGTATAACCAACTTTTGTAAGAGTAGGAAGTTCTAATACTACATCGTAAGTAGCAGTAACAACTTCGTTTTCTTCGCCGTTATTAAATACGAGCGTTACTTGAGTTTGCTTAGCACTCCAGTTAGCAACTATTGTTGCTTCTTCAGCTTCAAGTGCCCAAGTGCTTTCTACGTCGTAAGCATTATCATTAAGCGTCCAGTTAACGAAAGTATAACCAACTTTTGTAAGAGAAGGAAGTTCTAATACTGCATCGTATGTAGCAGTAACAACTTCATCTTCTTTGCCGTTATTAAATACGAGCGTTACTTGAGTTTGTTTAGCTTCCCAGTTAGCAACGATTGTTACAGCTTCATCTTCAAGAGCCCAAACTGAGCCAGAAACAAATTCTTCGCCGTTAAGCGTCCAACCACTAAAGTTGTAACCAACTTTTGAAACGTCATCAAGAACTAATGCTTCGTCATATGTTGCTGTTAAAGTAATAACTTCTTCTAAACCAGCAAGTGTAATCACTGTTTGCTTAGCTTCCCAGTTAGCAACGATTGTTGCAGTTTCATCTTCAAGAGCCCAAACTGAGCCAGAAGCAAATTCTTCGCCGTTAAGCGTCCAACCAGTAAAGTTGTAACCAATTTTTGTAAGTAATGGGAGTGTTACAACGTCACCATAAGTTATTTCATATTCAGTAACGTCTGCTCCGATACCGCCGTTAACGTTAAGAGTAACTTGAGTTGTCTTTAAAGTCCAGATAGCAACTAATGTAGCTTCTTCAACTTCAAACGTCCAAGCAATATCCATATTGTATTCTTCGCCGTTAAGCATCCAAGCAACGTTGTAGCCTGTTTTTTCAACTTTTGGAAGAACTAATAATTGGTCGTAAACAGCTGTAGCAACAGCTTCCCCATCACATACGCCACCATTTAATTCAAGGTAGAGCGTTGTTGTTTTAGCAGTCCAATTAGCAACGAGTACTGGAGAACCACCCTTAATATTCCAAGCAGAATTTACATCGTAAGCCTCGCCATCAAGAGTCCAGCCTGCAAACGTGTAACCAGTTCTTGTAAGTGTAGGAAGAACTAATATTTCGCCGTAAATTGCTGTAAGAGTAGTTTCTGTAGCACCTACGCCACCATTTAAATCAAGTGTAACAATAGATTCCTTAATAGCCCACTCAGCAGTTAATATTGCAGTTTCATCTTCAATATTCCATGCGCTATTAATATCATATTCTTCGCCGTTAAGCATCCAAGCCACAAGAACGTAACCCTCTCTAGTAATTACAGGAAGTTCTAATTCTTGACCGTAAGTTGCCGTAATAGTGTTTCCACCCTCAGCTTCTCCACCATTTAACCTAAGCGTTACTATTGTTGTTTTAGGTGTCCAATTTGCAACGATAGTTGCAGTTGCATCTTCAAACATCCAAACGTCACCAGCGTTAAATACCTCGCCGTTAAGCGTCCAACCAGCAAACGTATAACCAACTTTTGCAGGTTCAACAAGTTTTAATACTTGACCGTAAGTTGCTTTAACGGTTACGTCATTGTTAACGTCTGAATCTATTTTAAGAGTTATTGTTGTAGTTTTTATAGCCCAAGTTGCAACTAAGGTAGCAGTAGGCTCTTCAATATCCCAAGCTAAATTAGCATCAAATGGTTCGCTGTTATATTTCCAACCAGTAAAGTTATAACCAGTTTTTGTAATAGTAGGAAGTTCTAACACTTGGCCATAAGTTGCAGTAATAACAGTGTCTGTAGCACCTACACCACCATTAACTATAAGTGTAACTTTAGTAGTTTTAGCAGTCCATTTTGCAACAAGAACAGCTGTCTTATCTTCAATAACCCAAGCTTTAGTTTCGTCATAATCTTCGCCATTGAGAGTCCAACCAGAGAAGTTATAACCAACTTTTGTAAATTCAGGAAGAGTTAATACTTGACCATAAGTTGCCTTAACTGTAAATCCACCGCCACTTTCGCCTTCTAATTTAAGAGTAACGATAGTAGTTTTGATGCTCCAGTTTGCAACTAACATTACAGATTCGTCTTCTAATTCCCAAATTGCATCAACGTCATAATACTCGCCATTAAGCGTCCAACCAGCAAAGTTATGACCAACTTTTGTAAGAGTAGGAAGTTCTAATACTTCGCCGTACGTTGCCGTAAGAACAGGTTCAGTAGCTCCTACGCCACTATTAAGAACGAGTATAACTTGAGTTGTTTTACGTTGCCATTCTGCAGTTATAGTAGCTGTTTTAACTTCATACGTCCAAATAGTTTCAGAAGCTATCGCTTCGCCGTTAAGCGTCCAACCAACAAAGTTGTAACCATATTTATTGATTGTAGGAAGTTTTAACGTATCGCCATAAGTTATAACAAAAGTTGTTTCTCCGTTATATTCAGCGCCGTTTAATTCAAGAGTAATTTCAGTTACCTTTAATTCCCACACTGCTTCTAAGGTTGCAGTTTCATCTTCAAGTGCCCACGCACTTTCAACGTCGTAAGCCTCGCCGTTAAGCGTCCAGCCAATAAAGTTGTAACCATATATTTCAAGAGTAGGAAGATTTAATACTTGACCATATTCAATATCAAACGTTGTTTCGCCGTCATATTCAGCGCCATTAAGAACGAGTGTAACTTGCGTTGTTTTTGCTTCCCAGTTAGCTACGATTGTTGCTTCTTCAGCTTCAAGTGCCCAAGTGCTTTCTACGTCGTAAGCATTATCGTTAAGCGTCCAACCTACAAAGTTGTAACCAAATTTTGTAAGGGTAGGAAGTTCTAATACTACATCGTACGTAGCAGTAACAACTTCGTTTTCTTCGCCGTTATTAAATACGAGCGTTACTTGAGTTTGCTTAGCTACCCAGTTAGCAACGATTGTTGCTTCTTCAGCTTCAAGAGCCCAAACTGAGCCAGAAACAAATGCTTCATCGTTAAGCGTCCAACCAATAAAGTTGTAGCCAGCTTTTGTAAGAGTAGGAAGAGTTAATACCACATCGTAAGTAGCAGTAAGAGTAGTTTCTTCAGCACCTTGACCGCCGTTTAATACAAGCGTTACTTGAGTTTGTTTAGCTTCCCAGTTAGCAACGATTGTTACAGCTTCATCTTCAAGAGCCCAAATAGTTCCAGAAGCAAATGCTTCGCCGTTAAGCGTCCAACCAGTAAAGTTGTAACCAACTTTTGCTACTTCATCAAGAACTAATTCTTTATCATAAGTTGCTGTTAAAGTAATTTCTTCATCTAAACCAGCAAGTGTAACTTGAGTTTGCTTAGCTACCCAGTTAGCAACGATTGTTGCTTCTTCAGCTTCAAGAGCCCAAACTGAGCCAGAAGCAAATGCTTCATCGTTAAGCGTCCAGTTAACGAAAGTATAACCAACTTTAGTAAGAGTAGGAAGTTCTAATACTGCATCATAAGTTGCAGTAACAACTTCGTTTTCTTCGCCGTTATTAAATACGAGCGTTACTTGAGTTTGTTTAGCTTCCCAGTTAGCAACGATTGTTACAGCTTCATCTTCAAGAGCCCAAATAGTTCCAGAAACGAATTCTTCGCCATTAAGCGTCCAGTTAACGAAAGTGTAACCAACTTTTACAGCTTCATCAAGAACTAATGCTTTATCGTAAGTTGCTGTTAAAGTAATTTCTTCATCTAAGCCAGCAATTGTAACTTGAGTTTGCTTAGCTTCCCAATTAGCAACGAGCGTTGCAGTTGGAGCATCTATAGCCCAAGCACTTTCAACGTCAAATTCTTCATCGTTAAGCGTCCAACCAACAAAGTTGTAACCAACTTTTGTATATACAGGAATAATTAATACTTCGTCATAAATTGCTGATATAGTATTTTCAGTTATAACGCCGTTATTAATAATAAGCGTAACGTTTGTAGTTTTTGCAGTCCAATTAGCAACAATTGATACTTCTTCATCTTCAAGAGTCCAAATAGTTCCAGAAGCAAATGCTTCGCCGTTAAGCGTCCAGCCAGCAAAGTTGTAGCCTACTTTTGCTACAGTAGGAAGTTCTAATTCTTTGCTATACGTTGCAGTAAGAATAGTTTCTTCTTCTACTCCAACAAGCGTAACTTGCGTTGTTTTAAGTACCCACGTAGCAACTAAAGTAGCAGTTTCGTCTTCAATAGCCCAAGTGCTTTCAACGTCGTAAGCCTCGCCGTTAAGCGTCCAACCAGCAAAGTTGTAACCAGTTTTTGAATAATCTTTAAGAGTTAACGCTTTGTCATAAGTTGCAGTAATAGTTTCATCTTCTGCACCATTGTTTAACACAAGCGTAACGTTTGTAGTTTTTGCAGTCCAATTAGCAACAATTGAAATTTTTTCATCTTCAAATGTCCAAATAGAGCCAGAAACGAATTCTTCGCCGTTAAGCGTCCAACCAGCAAAGTTGTAGCCAACTTTTGCTACAGTAGGAAGTTCTAATTCTTTGCTATAAGTTGCAGTAAGAATAGTTTCTTCTTCTACTCCAGTAAGCGTAACTTCCGTTGTTTTTAAAGCCCAAGTAGCTTCTAACACTGCAGTTGCTTCTTCAACAGCCCAAGGTTTTGTTACGTCAATTTCTTCTCCGTTAAGTTTCCAACCAGTTAAGTTATAACCAACTTTTCCTACAGTATGAAGTTCAATCACCTTATCGTAAGTTGCCACAACAGTGATATCGCTATCATAACCGCCTTCGCCCAATTTAAGAGTAACAATAGTTGTTTTAGCAGTCCAAGTAGCAACAAGCGTAACTTCTTCATCTTCAAGTGCCCAAGCTTTTGTTACGTCAAACGCTTTATCGTTAAGCGTCCAAGCAGTAAAGTTATAACCAGTCTTTACAAGTGTAGGAATTTGAGCATCTTGACCATAAGTTACTTCTAATTCAGTTTCATTTGCACCTTCACCACCATTTGTTACAAGAGTAACTTTAGTAGTCTTTAAAGTCCAAACAGCTTCAATTATTGCAGTTTCGTCTTCAAGAGCCCAAGGTGCGCTTTCATCAAATTCTTCCCCGTTGAGAAGCCAGCCAGTTAAATTATATCCAGTTTTTGTAAGAGCAGGAAGTTCTAAAACGCTACCGTAAGTAACGATGATATTCATTCCGCTATCGTTAATTTTAATAGTAACTTTAGTTGTCTTTAAAGCCCAAGTAGCTGTGAGCGTTGCTTTTTCATCTTCAACTGCCCAAGTGCTATCTACGTCGTAAGCCTCGCCGTTAAGCGTCCAACCAGTAAAGTTATAACCAACTTTTGTAAGACTAGGAAGTTCTAATTCTACATCGTATGTAGCAGTAACAACTTCATCTTCTTTGCCGTTATTAAATACGAGCGTAACTTGAGTTGTTTTTGCAGTCCAAGTAGCAACGAGTGTTGCTTCTTCTGCTTCAAGAGCCCAAGCTTTTGTTACGTCAAACGCTTCATCGTTAAGCGTCCAACCAGCAAACGTATAACCAACTTTTGTAAGAGTAGGAAGTTCTAATACTACATCGTACGTAGCAGTAACAACTTCATCTTCTTTGCCGTTATTTAATTCAAGTGTTACTTGAGTTGTTTTTGCTGTCCAATTAGCAACGAGCGTTGCTTTTTCATCTTCAACTGCCCAAACTAATTCTTCGTAAGCTTTATCATTAAGCGTCCAACCTGCAAAAGTGTAACCAACCCTTGTAAGTGTAGGAAGAGTTACTTCATCACCAAACGTTATAGTGAAGTTTGTTTCACCATCATATTCAGCACCGCCTAAGTCAAGCGTTACTTGCGTTGTTTTAAGCTCCCAAATAGCAACAAGCGTTACTTTTTCATCTTCAAGAGCCCAAACTTTCGTTACGTCAAAAGCTTTATCGTTAAGCGTCCAACCAACAAAGTTGTAACCAGTTTTTGAATAATCTTTAAGAGTTAACGCTTTGTCATAAGTTGCAGTAATAGTTTCATCTTCTGCACCATTGTTTAACACAAGCGTAACTTGAGTTGTTTTTGCAGTCCAAGTAGCAACGAGTGTTGCTTTTTCATCTTCAACTGCCCAAGCTTTTGTTGCGTCAAACGCTTTATCGTTAAGCGTCCAACCTGCAAAAGTGTAACCAACTTTTGTAAGTGTAGGAAGTGTTACGATACCTCCGTAAGTTACTTTAAAGCTTGTTTCGCCATTATACTCAGCACCACCTAAATCAAGTGTTACTTGAGTTGTTTTAAGCGTCCAAGTAGCAACGAGAGTTACTTCTTCTTTATCAATGTTCCAAGCTTTTGCTGTATCAAACGCTTCTCCGTTATAAGTCCAACCAGCAAAGTTATAACCAACTTTTGTGAGTGTAGGAAGTTCTAACTTTTTATCATAAGTAGCTGTAAGGATTGTTTCTTCCGCACCTTGACCACCACTTACCGCAAGTATAACTTTAGTAGTTTTTGCAGTCCAAGTAGCAACGAGAGTTACTTCTTCATCTTCAAGAGACCAAGCCTTAGTAATATCAAACGTAGCGCCACCACGCTTCCAACCTGCAAAAGCATAACCAACTTTTTCAACTTCAGGAAGAACTAACACTTCATCGTACGTTGCTAAGAATTTAGTTCCGCTTACACATGCACCGCCAACTAAATCTAAAGTAACCATAGTTGTTTTTGCTTTCCAAGTAGCAACGAGCGTTACTTTTTCATCTTCAAGAGACCAAGCCTTTGTTTCGTCAAAGAATTTTCCGTTAAGAGACCATCCAGCAAAAGTATAACCAACCTTTGTAGGAGTAGAAAGTTGTATCTTGTCGCCATAAGTTACGTCAACAAGGTTATTTCCTTCATATTGACCGCCAGCAACGTCAATGGTAACTTCAGATTTTTTAAGTTCCCATTCAGCAACGAGCGTAATTTCTTCATCTTCAAGAGCCCAAACACTTTCAACGTCATATATAACGTCGCCAAGTTTCCAATTCTTGAAGTTATTACCAACTTTTATAACCGTAGGAAGAACTAACGCTTCGCCATAAGTAGCAGTAAGTGTTGTACCGCCAACGCACGTACCACCTGCTAAGTCTAACGTAACTACAGTTGTTTTTGCAGTCCAAGTAGCAACGAGCGTTGCTTCTTCTGCTTCAAGAGCCCAAGCATTTTCTTCATCAAAGAACTTGCCGTTAAGCATCCAGCCTGCAAAATTATAACCAACCTTTGTAGGTGTAGAAAGTTCTAACACTTTACCATAAGTTGCCGTAGTTGAAAGATTGCCGTTATAATTACCGCCAGCAACGTCAATGATAACTTGAGTTGTTTTAGCAACCCAGTTAGCAACGATTGTTGCAGTAGATTGGTCTAATTCCCAATTGTTTTTATCATTGAAGGCTTCACCATTAATTGTCCAACCCGCAAAAGTATAACCAACTTTAGTAGGAGTAGAAAGTGATAATACATCGCCGTATGTAGCAGTAAATTTTGTTTGACCTTCGTATTCGCCACCAGCAACGTCTATAGTAACTTGAGTAGTCTTTACAGCCCAAGTTGCAACCAAAGTCGCTTCGGCTTCTTTATTGGTCCATATAGAGTTAACGTCATATTTTTTACCATCAAGCGTCCAACCAGTGAAAGTGTAACCTTCCTTTGTAGGTGTAGAAAGCGATAATGTTTTGCCGTATGAAGCTTGAACTGACGTTTCGCCATCATACTCACCACCTGCTAAATCAAGTTGAACGTTGGTAACCAATTCATTCCATTTAGCTATCAAGTATACGTTGCCTTCAATCTTCCAAATACCACTAATCGCAACGTCATTACCTACGTTTTGCCACACGTCAAAAGTGTACCCCTCTCTTTCAGGAGTAGGAAGAACGTATCTTTTACCGACAGTAACTTCTATCGTTGTAATATTGTTTGCTATTGAGCCACCATTAGCGTCAAGCGTAACGGTATAAGTAGCACCGGTATTCTCGCCATCTGTACATGCCGTAGAACAAAGCGCCATTGTTAAACTCAACATAGCCAACACAACAATTGTTAAAAGTTTTTTGAGTTTCATTTTTTGTCACTCCTTACAAAAATTAAAATAAATATTATATATAATATAATAATAGCTGTTATTATATTTTATAACACGCGCGTGCGTTTGTCAACACTATTACTAAAATTGTTTATAGTTGTATAATAAATTTAATAGATTTTTTATATATTTATTATTTTTTCTATGTTTTAAGACAAAAAAATAAACGCACGGCATTGCGCCGTGCGTTTAATAGTTTTTAACTATTAGATATATTTTGATTCAGTTTCATAAGCGGCAACTAAAACAATTTCAGTATTTTCGCTATTGTATTCCCAAACAAATTTATCAAAATTCTTGCTTGTTAATTTAACTTCTGTACCTGCAATTCTAAAGCCGTCAAAGCTATATTCTTTCATAACTTTGTCTACCCTTAAAACTATAGGATTACCATCTTTGTCTAATTTGATTTGTTCTTTGCCATCAGCATCTTTTTCAGTTTCATAAACAGGAACTTGTACTTCTTTGTAAACAACGTCATTTTTATTAATGTATTTAGCCAAGTCAACTTCTGAACCATATTCTACTTCAACGCCAGTAGCAATAATAGAACCATCATGGTCTTTTATTGTAAGAGTAAACTTTAATTTTTCCCATACAGCAACTAAAGTTTGAGCGCCTTCAAACGTCCAGCTATCACCAATTACAGGAACTTCAGTTTCAGTACCTTCAATAACAAATTTTACTAAAACGTAGCCTGTGCGTTCGTATGAGAAGTCGTAGTTAGCGTTGTAAACAACAGTCTTAATAACGTCTTCATTACCATACTTGATAGTAACTGTAGATTCAGCACCACTCCAAACAGCAGTTAATTCAATTGCATCAACGTCAAGCATCCATACAGCAGTAAGGTCAATAGCCTCGCCGTTATATTGCCAGCCTTCAAACGTACATCCAGTTTTAGCTGTTGTAGGAATAAGGTCGTTAGTAGCATAAGGAGCTTCAGCATAAGTAAATACCGTGTCTGCTACAGCTTCGCCACCAAAAGTATTGAACGTTACAGGAATAGTTTTTGCTTCCCAAACAGCAACTAAAGTTGCTGAAGTATCATCATAAGCCCAAACGCTTTCTTCAGTATAAACAGTTTCGCCAAGTTTCCAACCAACAAGGTTGTAACCAACTTTAGTAGTAGTTGGTAAAACTACAACTTCGCCACAAGTAAACGTAGCAGTTTCTTCTACTTCAACACCGCCGTTTGCATCAAACGATACAGTAGCAGTTTTTGCAGTCCAAGTAGCTTTAACTTCAACTTCATCTACGTCAAGCGTCCATACAGCAGTAAGGTCAATAGCCTCACCATTATAAGTCCAACCAGCAAATACGCTGTATTGTTTAGTAGTTGTAGGAACTTCTTCAACAGTTGCATATGGTTTTTCGCCATAAGTGAAAGTTGTATCAGCAACCGCTACACCACCATCAACGTTGAAAGTTACAGCAATTTCTTTTGCTTCCCATACGGCTACGAGAGTGATATCTCCAGAGCTATAGTCCCAAGCATTGCCAGTAACGTAAACTTTTCCGTTATATTCCCAACCAACAAGGTTGTAACCAACTTTAGTTGTAGTAGGTAACGTAATTGCTTCGCTATAAGCGAAGATTGCAGTATCACTATCTAATGCTTCGCCACCATTTACGTCAAAAGCAACTTCCATTCTTGCGTTAATCCATTGTGCAACGATTGTTACGTCTTCACCAATAGCCCAAGGAGCTGTAACGTCAACTTCGTTTCCATTTACAAGCCATTTATCAATTTGGCAGTTATCTTTTGTAACGTTTGGTAATGCAATAACTTCACCAACCTTAACAGTAATAGTGTTGTTTGTTAAAGGATTACCACCATTTACGTCAATAGTTACAGTGTAAGAATTTGCAGTCCATTGTGCGATGATAGTTGCAGTTGCATCTTCAAGAGCCCAAGGAGTTGAAGGGTCAAAATCTTCTTCATTTAATTTCCAACCTGCAAACGTATAACCTTCTCTTGTAAGTGTAGGAAGATTTAAAACGTCACCAATAGCAACGGTAACAACTTCGTCTACAAGACCTTGACCACCATTTGCGCTGATAGTAACTTGAGTAGTTTTTCCTACCCATTTAGCAACAAACGTTACGTCGCTATCGTAATTATAAGCAGCAACGTTATCAACAAGAGCATTGTTATAAGTCCAACCAGCAAAATCAAATCCTGGTTTAGTAAGGTTTGTTGGTAAAGTGTAATAATCACCTTTTTTAATGTTAGTTATTGATGTTTGCGCAAGTCCTTGACCACCATTTGCATCAAGCGTAATGGTGTATTTTTTTGCAGTCCATTGAGCTTTTACGGTAATGTTACTTTCAATAGTCCACTTACCAGTTGTAGGAATAACGCTCGTTCCTTGTTGCCAAGATACGAAATCATAACCAGCTTTTGTAGGAGTAGGAAGAGTGTAATCTTTGTTGAGTGTTACTTCAACAGAAGTTGCACCACCTGGAATAGTACCGCCATCAGCATTAAGCGTAACAGTGAACTTTCTTTCTCCACCGCCACCGCCATTGCCGCCGCCACCAAGGCCTCCGCAAGCGATTGCTCCAAGTGCCATTACAACACTTAAAACCGCTAACACAATTGCTTTAATAATTTTGTTTGTTTTCATTGTATTACCTCATTGCTTAATTAATAAATGCAAAATTTTTAGTAAAAGAGCATAATACGCCCCTTTGATAGTATTTATACTATACACTAAATGAAAGTGCTTGTCAATATATATTTTTAAAAATGTTGATTTTTTCTCTCTTTTTGGCTAAAATTAATGCTTTTTTTATAATTATGAGCAATTTTGCTAGATTTATTTCAACCTAAAAATTCATTTAAGCAACGCTCGTAAGCTTTAACTGGATCACTTGCGCCTGTAATTGGCCTACCAACAACAATAAAATTTGAACCAAGCTCCTTTGCCATTTTTGGAGTTGTAACACGCTTTTGGTCGCCAACGCTACTATCTTCAAATCTAACGCCCGGAGTAACCGTTAAAAAATTCTCTCCGCAAACGCCGTGCACTTTTCCACTTTCAAGCGGAGAGCAAACAACGCCGTCCAAACCTGCTTCTAACGCATTTTTAGCATAGTGCATAACAACCTCGTCTAAAGGCTTGTCTATGAGTAAATCTTTTTTCATAGTTTCTTCATCGGTAGAAGTAAGTTGTGTTACGGCTATTAAAAGCGGACGTGTTCCATCTTCCCTAGTCAAACCTTCAATAGCGGCTTTCATCATAGGAATTGTTCCACCCGCGTGCAAGTTACACATATCAACGTCAAGGCGTGAAAGAACTGCCATTGCCTTTTTAACGGTGTTAGGAATATCGTGAAGTTTAAGGTCTAAAAATATTTTGTGCCCACGCTTTTTAATTTCGCTAACGATTGACGGACCTTCCGCATAGTAAAGTTCCATACCAATTTTTACAAAAGGTTTTTTACCCTTAAATAAATCTAAAAATTCTAAAGTTTTTTGCTTGCTGTCAAAATCGCATGCAATAATAACGTCTCTTTCCATTATTTTACACTCCCAATAATATCTTTTAAGTTTTCAATTTTACACTCTTGCATAACACGTGGCAAATCTTCAATGATTTGTTTGCACGCAAAAGGGTTAACTAAATTTTCCGCACCAACTTCAACTGCAGTAGCACCTGCAAGCATCATTTCAATAACGTCTTCCGCACTTGAAACGCCACCCATACCAACAACGGGAATTTTAACGGCGTTAGCAACTTGGTACACCATGCGAAGTGCTATTGGGAAAATTGCCCTACCAGAAAAACCGCCCATTTTGTTAGCTATTATCGGCTTTTTTGACTTTATGTCAATGCGCATACCAAGCATAGTATTTATTAAACTTACGCCGTCTGCACCGCTATCTTCACACGCTTTTGCTATGGAAACAATGTCCGTTACGTTAGGAGAAAGTTTCATAATTACGGGCTTGGTTGTAACCTTTTTTACCGCTTCAACAACGCTTGCAACAGCAGTTGCACTCGTTCCAAAAGCCATACCACCACCGTGAACGTTAGGGCAACTTACGTTAACTTCTAAAAAGCCAACTTGCTCGCACGCGTCAAGCCTACGGCAAGTTTCAACGTATTCTTCAATAGAAAAACCGCTTACGTTTGCCATTACTTTTTTATTAAAACACTTTCTAAGTTTAGGCAATTCTTCACTAATAACCTTGTCAACGCCCGGGTTTTGAAGCCCAACTGCGTTTATCATACCACTACTACACTCTGCAATTCTTGGCGTAGGATTGCCAAAACGCTCGTGTAAAGTTGTGCCTTTAAATGAGAACGTGCCTAAAATATTTATGTCGTAAAGCTCGCTAAATTCGTAGCCGTAACCAAAAGTTCCGCTTGCTGGAATTACGGGATTATCAAGTTCAATTCCGCATAAATTTACACTCATTTTTCCCATATAATTTCCTCCTTAACTAAAACGGGGCCGTCTTTACAAATGCGCTTGTTGCCGTATAAAGTTTTACAAGAACAACCCATACACGCACCAAAGCCACAACCCATACGCTCTTCAAAACTAAATTGACCGCTTGTTGTAGTTGCATTGTATACCGCCTTAAGCATAGGTTCTGGACCACAAGTATAAAAATATGAGTAATTTAAGCCTTCCATAGCGTTAGTTACAAAGCCTTTTATGCCAACGCTACCATCAACCGTTGTTACAAAAACCGTTGCGCCTAAACGCTCAAATTCTTCTTTAAAAAACACTTCTTTTGCGGTGTTAAAACCCAAAATTACGGTTACTTTTTTGCCGTTTTTTATAAGATTTTTTGCTAAATTGTAAAGGGGTGGAACGCCTACGCCACCACCAATTAAGAGTGCGTTTTCGCCCTCAAAATCAAGGCTATAGCCGTTGCCAAGACCCGTTAAAACGTCCAATTTTCCTTCAGTTAAAGTGCTTAAAATTTTAGTGCCTTTACCCACAACTTTATAGATAATTGTAAGCAAATTTTCACTAACGTCATTAACGGAAATTGGACGGCGCAAGTACAATCCGTCAATCAAAATATTTACGAATTGACCGCTTTTTGTAATTGCACTCGTATCGCCAAAAAGTACCATTTTATATACGTTTTCGGCGATTTTTTCGTTTGATTTTATTTCAAAAATTCCTTGCTTCATATCTCTCCTTACGCATCAATAGTTGATATGCAAAGCGTAGTTTCTTCTAATACTTCTAAAAGCGTTGCAACCGTGTCAAGCGAAGTGAAAATATTAACGTTGTTTTCCGTTGCAAGTTTTCTAATTTCGTATCCGTCGTGGAAAGTTGAAGTAGCAGTAGAAATATCACTTGTGTTAATGATATAAGCCAAGTGACCTTGCCTAATTGCGTTAGGAATTTCTTCACTGCCCTCACTAATTTTACCTAAAATGTGCGTGCGAATTCCGTTAGCCTTTAAGAACATACCCGTACCGCGCGTTGCTTGAATATTAAAGCCTAAATTATAGAAACGGCGAATAAGTGGCAACACTTCTTCCTTATCGTTATTTGCAACGGTTACAAATACCGTGCCGTAGTTTTGAACTTTAAGCCCTGATGCTTGAAGTGCTTTATAGAAAGCACGATATAACTTATCGTCATAACCAATTGCTTCGCCTGTGGACTTCATTTCAGGAGATAAGTACGCGTCTAAACCACGAATTTTGTTAAATGAGAATACAGGCACTTTAACGTACCAACGCTTCTTTTCTTCTGGATAAATAGTGTTAATGCCTTGTTCTTTTAAGGACTTGCCAAGTATAACTTCCGTAGCAATATCCGCTAAGCTATAGCCCGTTGATTTTGATAAGAACGGAACAGTGCGAGAAGACCTTGGGTTAACTTCAATAATATAAACGTCTTCATTTTTATCAACGATAAATTGAATATTGTATAAACCTACAATTCCAATGCCCAAGCCAAGTTTTTTAGAGTATTCTAAAATAGTTTGCTTAACTTTGTTTGAAATGCTAAACGATGGGTAAACGCTAATAGAGTCGCCAGAGTGAATACCCGTCCTTTCAACAAGTTCCATAATACCTGCAACAAAAACGTCTTTTCCGTCGCAAATAGCGTCAACTTCAACTTCTTTACCAACAATGTATTTATCAACTAAAACAGGCTTGTCTTCATCAATTTCAACGGCAGTTTTAAGGTAGCTTTTAAGTTGTTCTTCGTTACCAACTATACGCATTGCTCTACCGCCTAAAACGAAGCTTGGTCTAACCAAAACAGGGTAACCAATTTCTTTTGCGGCTTCAATGCCCTTTTCAATGCTTGTTACGGCTTTGCCTTTTGGTTGTGGAATATTAAGAGAAGTTAAAATCTTTTCAAACGCATCTCTATTTTCCGCCCTTTCAATAGCGGCGCAGTCCGTACCAATTATGTTTACGTTAAAGTTATTGAGTGGCTCTGCAAGGTTAATTGCAGTTTGACCGCCAAGCGACGCAACTACGCCGTATGGCTTTTCAAGTTCAATAATATTCATTACGTCTTCAGGCGTAAGTGGTTCAAAATACAACTTGTCGGAAGTAGTGTAGTCAGTAGATACTGTTTCTGGGTTATTGTTTATAATAATGGCCTCATAGCCCGCTTTTCTAATAGTTGAAACGGCGTGTACGGTAGAATAGTCAAACTCAACGCCTTGACCAATTCTTATAGGGCCTGCGCCTAAAACAACTATCTTCTTTTTATCGCTAAACCTTACTTGAGTTTCGCCAATATATGAAGAATAGAAGTACGGAATATACGCGTTAGTGTGGCAAGTGTCAACCATTTTATAGAATGGGAATATGCCGTTTTCCTTTCTTAAGTTAAAGATTTCAACTTCTTTTTTTCCTACTAATTTTGCAATGTACTTATCGCTAAAACCTAAAGTTTTTGCACATTTTAAAGTTTTAATATCAAACTTTTCCTTTAAGATATTTTCCATTTCAACGATGCGTAAAATAGCCTCTAAGAAAAGTTCGGTAATAGCCGTTTTATTATGTAAACTTTCAACGCTTTCGCCACGCCTAAAGAGTTCCGTTACGCAGTAAAGCGTATCATCTTTAAAGTCAACTAAATAGTCGTAAAGTTCTTGCGTTGTCATTTTTTCAAATTTAGGCATATAGAAGTGGCAAACGCCAATTTCAAGTGACCTAACTGATTTTAAAAGTGCTTCTTCTAAGGTTGAGCCTATGCCCATAACTTCGCCCGTGGCTTTCATTTGAGTGCCTAACTTGTTTGAAGCGTTAGTAAATTTATCAAATGGGAAGCGTGGAAGTTTAGCAACAACGTAGTCAAGCCTTGGCTCAAAATTAGCGGTAGTGTTGGCAATTTTAATTTCGCTTAAAGCCATGCCAACTGCAATTTTAGCAGTAACCCTTGCAATAGGATATCCACTCGCCTTACTTGCAAGTGCAGAAGAACGTGATACTCTTGGGTTTACTTCAATTAAATAATATTCGCTCGTTTTAGGGTTGAGCGCAAATTGAACGTTACAACCACCTTCAATTTTCAATTCTTTAATAAGCTTGATTGCGCTATCGTTAAGCATTTTTAAATCTTTTTGGTTAAGCGACATAATAGGCGCAACAACCGCAGAGTCGCCCGTATGTACGCCAACAGGGTCAATGTTTTCCATACCGCAAATAGTTATTGCAGTATCAAACGAGTCACGCATAACTTCAAATTCAATTTCTTTATAGCCCTTAACGCTCTTTTCAATTAAAACTTGATGAACGGGAGAAAGTTTAAATGCGTTTAAACCAATTTCAATAAGTTCTTCTTCGTTATCGGCAAAGCCGCCACCCGTACCGCCTAAAGTAAACGCTGGGCGCAAAACTACGGGGTAGCCTATACGCTTTGCAGACTCTTTTGCCTCTTCAAGTGAGTAAGTTATTTCCGATGGAATTGTAGGCTCGCCGATGCTTTGGCATAACTCTTTAAAAAGTTCTCTATCTTCCGCCCTTTCAATACTTTCACTGCTAGTTCCTAAAAGTTCAACGTTACATTCTTTTAAAACGCCCTTTTTAGAAAGTTGCATAGCAAGGTTTAAGCCCGTTTGACCGCCAATACCTGGAACGATAGCGTCTGGACGCTCGTGTCTTATAATTTTTGCAACGTATTCAAGTGTTAACGGCTCCATATACACTTTGTCTGCAATAGTGGTGTCCGTCATAATTGTTGCAGGGTTAGAGTTTACTAAAACCACTTCGTAGCCCTCTTCTCTTAAAGCAAGGCAGGCTTGCGTTCCCGCATAGTCAAATTCCGCTGCTTGTCCAATTACGATAGGGCCTGAGCCAATAATTAAAATCTTTTTAATATCCGTTCTTTTTGCCATTTTGTTTTCTCCTATTCTTTATACGCTATTTTATTATTGCAAACCGTGAGCAAGCACTTGCCAAAAACTTTGTAGTTTTCAAACGGCGTGCTACGGCCTTTTGTTAAAAATTTTGAACTATCAATACTATAACTTTCGTTTAAATTCCAAACCGTAAAACCCTGCTCCTTAATTCCAAACCTTTTGCGTGGGTTAATTGTTAAAAGTTCAATGAGTTTTTCTAAAGTTATAACGTTAGTTTTTACTAAATGAGTGTAAAGGATAGGAAAACAAGTTTCTAAACCAACTATTCCCATTAAACTTCCCTTTAAACCTTTAGACTTTTCTTCTTTAGAATGCGGAGCATGGTCGGTGGCTATCATATCAATAGTTCCGTCTTTTATGCCCTCAATTAAAGCAAGCCTGTCTTCTTCTCCGCGAATTGGCGGATTCATTTTAAACCTGCCTTCGTCTTTAAGCATACTATCGTTTAAAACTAAATAATGCGGTGCAGTTTCACAAGTTATATCAACGCCACACTTTTTAGCATTTCTAATAATTTCAACACTTTCTTTTGTAGAAACGTGGCAAACGTGGTATTTTGCGCCAGTTTCTTTTAAAAGTTCAACGTCACGCATAATTTGCATATACTCGCTTTCACTTGAAATGCCCTTATGCCCGTTCTTTAAAGCATAGTCGCCTTTATGAATATATCCGCCGTCTAAAAGCGAATTATCTTCACAATGCGCCACTATAATTTTGTTAAGTGCTTTTGCTTTGAGCATTGCGCTTTTCATCATTTCTCTATTTTGAACGCCTTTGCCATCATCAGAAAAAGCAATTGCGTAAGGTGCTAAGTCTTCAAAGTCACTAAGTTCGTTTCCTTGTTGCCCTTTTGTTATTGAAGCGTAAGGCAAAACTTCAATAACGGCGTCTTGTTTAATGGCATCTAATTGAAGTTGCAAATTTTTTAAGCTATCGGGTACGGGGTTAAGGTTTGGCATTGTAAATACCGTTGTATATCCGCCCCTTGCTCCGCTTTGGCTACCGCTTTTTATCGTTTCTTTATAAAAAAATCCAGGTTCTCTAAAATGCACGTGCACGTCACAAAATCCTGGAAAAACAAAAGTATTATCGCAGTTATTTTGCGATAAAATTGGTTTTAAAATGCTATTAAATTGATTATTTTGTTTTGCAAATTCTCTTACGTTTAAAACTTCCATAACCCTAAAAAATAAACGCTTGCCTTATTTTTTGGCAAGCGTAATGAGCACAGTTAAAAAACTATACGGTTTACCTTGCCGACATCACAGTATCGCGCTTAAAGATAATTAATTTTATTTATTATAATTTTTATAATAAAAAATGTCAAGTGTTTTAACAAGTGGTTTTTAACTTTCGGTTAAAATTTTATAAAGTTTTGTTTTTTTGAAGATTGCCGTCACTATAAAGTAGGTTACTAAAGTTATGGCAAAGCCCGCCAAAACGTCCGTCATAAAGTGAGCGCCCATCACCACGCGTGACACGGCTACTATAAGCGGAAATCCTGCACCAACGCCGTAGCATAAAATTTTACCCTTTAAATTATTTAAGTTTGCAAATAAAAGTGGAAGTGCAAATAAAACTACAGTTGTTGCACCCGCACTCGTATGCCCAGACGGGAACGAATTAAACCCGTTTTTAGGAACTCCAAGTAAAAGCCACTCATCAGGAACTTTTGCGCCCATATTAAATACATACCAAGGCGTGTAGTAAGTAAACGCATCTTCGCCGGTTAAAGTTGTAATAAGGTGCATCATTCTATACCTTGCTCTACCCGCAAAAACTTTAACAATTTTAGTTATAACTTGCGAAACTACCGCCGTTACTATAATAATTACGGCAAAGGCAACTAAGCGGTCAATAGTTTTAATTGAGAACTTGTTTATTACTTTATAATTAATAAAGTAAAGAATTATAGAAACTAAAACTTCGCCAATTTCGTCATATAAAACTTCTTCCATTAAAGCGTCAATTTTAGCGTATTCAAAAATATAAGTTAAACCTTCGTTTAACGCTAAAAAGTAGCCTACAACCGCAATTATTGCACAAAAAATTGATACGATTTTGCCTAACGTAGTGCCTTTAAAATTACCGAATTTTCTAACTAAAACGGCAAAAGCAAACGCCATAAATAAGTATACGGGAAGCTCGCCAATAACTTCAAAAATTCTACCAAAAATATTGGTTGAAAGGTATTCTCCGTCTTCTAAATCGGCTAAAAATAAACTAATTTGAAAGTCGTAAACCGTGCACACCGCAAACACCGCCACAAATAAAACAACGGCAATAATTGCAGGCAAAAATCTTTTTACTTTTTGCATAAATAACCTACCATATTATTATAATGTAAGTATTTTAACATTTATTAATATAGTTTGTCAATATTAAATAAATTTATGAAAAAGGAGCATATAGAATGCTCCCCCCACGAAAAATTATTTACATTGCCTATAAAACACCGTCCGCCCGTAAATACTCGGCAACCACGAACCACGCCTTAATTCCTACTTACCGCACAAAAAAAGTAGGCCGTATTGACCTGCTTTTTTTGTGCGGATAACAGACAATTCCCCTGTTAGGGGAAATGTCCGTAAGGACAAAAGGGTTGCGGCGTGCTAACGCCTGAACCGTAGGTTCAAGGACTGTAGCACCAACGAAAAATGAGAGTTTTAGTTATTCTTTTAAACCCTCTTTAGTGGTGTTTATAGAAGATATTAACATTCGCCTAATAACACCACAATCGTGAGCAAGATTTTTAGTAATTTCGTTAGATAAAATTTCTGCTTTTTGCAAAAGTTCTAACCAATATTCAGTTTCATAACACTCCTTAAGTGCAATTTGTAATTTTGAAACAAAATCGGCTTTACTATGAGCATACTTAGCTTCACGTATATTTGCACCTATAGAAGTAGCGCTACGTTCTAATTGATTTATAAGTGAATAATGACCTTTAATATTGTCGGTTAATTTTAAAACGTTAACAGCAAAGTCTATAGATAAATCGGCAAGAATATTCTTACTCATAAAAACTCCTTTTTAGTTTTATTATAACTCTAATTGTTTTAAAACGCAATAGAGAAATCCTGCTTTGCAGGATGAAATCCAAACGAATTTGGATGAAATCTTCGGCGTGCCGCCTCAGATGAAATCAAATCCGCCTCTCTTTAACCTTGCGAAGCAAGATTTCATCGCGTAGCGATTTCATCCACGAAAAGGATTTATTCCGACGCAGGCGGATTTAGTTAAAAAAGACTGCACTTTTGTATCAAAATTGCAGTCTTTTTTTGGTGCGGATAACAGGACTTGAACCTGCACGGTCGCCCACAGGATTCTAAGTCCTGCGCGTCTGCCAATTTCGCCATATCCGCTTATGACCGCTAAATAGCGGTGTTTTTTATTTTCCAACGCAAAACTTTTTAAAGATTTCGTCAATAATTTCTTCACTTGCAGTTTTGCCGGTTATTTCGCCTAAACTGTCCCACACCATTTTAACGTCTTCAGCAACTAAGTCAAGCGGAACTAAATTAAGGTTAGAAAGTGCTTCTATAGTATATTTTTTTGCCTTATTTAATGCGTTAAAATGCCTTTCTTCAGTAATAAATTCGCCGTTTAAATCAATGCCCTCTTTAAAGGCTAAATCAAACAACTTTTGCTTTAATTCTTCAAGCCCTGCGCCCGTTTTTGCGGAAATATTTAAACCGCCGTCATATTTAGCGCCGTATAGGTCTAATTTATTATAAACTTTTATAACTTCCGCAGTTTTAACTTCGCTTAAAATTTCTTCATCTTCACTATCTAAATTAGCGCCGTCAAAAACAACTAAGGCAATGTCTGCACTCTTTAAAATTTTAGAAGACTTTTCTATGCCGAGTTTTTCAATTTCATCACTTGTAGAGCGTATGCCCGCAGTATCGTAAAAATAAAAACTAATGCCGTTAATTTCAAGCTCGCCTTCAACGATATCACGCGTGGTGCCCGCAACGGAAGAAACTATGGCTTTATCATAGTTAAGTAACATATTAAGTATTGAAGATTTGCCCGTGTTAGGCTTACCAATAATAGCAACCTTTACGCCGTTTTTAATTTTTGCACCGCCGTCGTATTTTTTAATAAGTGTTTCAATCTCGTTTAAAGTTTTGGTAAGTGCAGTTTCAACGTCTTTAATAGCGGTGGCTTGTAAATCTTCTTCAGGGTAGTCAATATCCGCATCAATACTTGCAAGTGAGTAAGTTAAATCGTCTTGAAGAGAAAGAATTTTGGCGTTTAACTTTTCTCTATATAAATTATAGCCGGCTTTAACGCTTGCAACGCTTTCGCCGTTAATCATAGAAATTAAACCCTCTGCCCCGTCAAGCGAGAGTTTGCCGTTTACAAACGCACGCTTAGTAAACTCGCCACGCGTTGCGGGTATTGCGCCAAGTTCAAAAGTCCTTTTTAAAATGCCCCTTGTAATTGCTAAACCGCCGTGGCAATGAAATTCAACCATATCTTCGCCCGTGTAACTTCTTGGCGCTTTAAAATAAACCGCCATGCCAAAGTCGGTAAAAGTTCCGCCGTCAATTTCGCCCACGTACATTTTATAAGGCTCAAAATTATTAACTTGTATATTTTTAGATAGCGGAGTAAACATTTTGCTTGCAAGTTCTAAAGAACCTTCTCCACTAACTCTTATTATTGCAACGCCACCAACGCCGTTTGCGGTGGCTATTGCGGAAATAATTTCTTCCATAATATATTATTCTTTAATTAAAAAAATTATTATCGTTTTTATCGTTGTCACTGTTAAATTCAGGGAACGGGTCTTCAGGTTTTTTAGGTGCTTCGCCTTGATTTGCATTTTGATTGTTTGGATTATATGCACCGCCGTAATAACCGCCACCATAATAAGAACGTTGTTGCATACGAATATAGTCTTCATAACTAAAAGGCTTATTCTTTCTTGAAACGAAAAGTAAAATGCCGAAGAGCCCATCTATAAATATAGATAAAATAGAGAATAAAAGCGCTCTTTGTGGATTGTACTTTCTAAACGTTAAGAACACTATGCTTACGTGGAATAAAATGTAAGCAAGGTCAACAACCATACTTATTAAACTAACGATTGTGTAAAGCCAACCTTCGCCTTTTGCCCAATTTTCAAAAAATTTAGAAGTGTACTCTACAGAGTAACCTAAATACTCTATAATGGCGTTATAATAACCAACGCTTAAAAGTGTGTTTAAAACAAATTGCACTAAAGAAACTATTGCAACCCATAACCCAACGTTTTTAATAGGCTTGCCCCAAATTATAGCCTTGCCTAAAACTTTGCCAAGCAAATAGTAGTTTAAAAAAGGAACAAAACTAATCCATAATTTTTTTAAGCCTTTTTGCTTTGCCATATAATAAATTGCCAAGCCTTTAAAAACAAAACAAACTATTGTAAATAAAATACCTATTATATCGCCAAAAAGCATTGCGGAATAATATTCTTCTTGCGTAAGTGATTCCATTAAATTAATATACGAACCTAACATTTTTCACCTTTTTAATACGCTCTAGCAAAAACAACTACTTTTTGAGCCTTTTTACCGCATACCGCGCAATTTTTATTATCGGCACAATCGTCACTAATTATTCTTGCAGACGCTTGTGAAAATTCTTTAATAGCATCTTCACACGCTCTATCGCCACACCATGGCGCTTTAACAAAGTTCTTAGTTTCAACTGCTTCTAAAATTTCTTCTAAGTTGTCAGCCCATTTAATTTTAGCGTCACGCCTTTCTCTTGATTTTAAAAGCATTTCCTTTTGAACAAGGTCAAGCAATTCTTTAATAGCGTCAACGTCGCCTAAAGCGTACTCTTGTTTAACAAGAGTATCTCTACGCATAACCATCATTTTGCCGTTTTCAATATCACGTGGGCCAACTTCAATTCTAACAGGAACACCTTTCATTTCCCACTCGTTAAACTTCCAACCAGGCGTTGCATCACGCTTGTCAAGTTCAACTCTAACGCCTGCTTCTTCAAACGCATTGTAAAGTTCTTGCGCTTTTTCTAAAACGCCTTCTTTATGCATACATACAGGAATTATAACAACTTGAATTGGAGCAACTACAGGTGGAATTACTAAACCCCTTTGGTCGCCGTGAGCCATAATTAACGCACCGATAAGCCTTGTTGAAACACCCCAAGAAGTTGAGTAGCCGTATTTTAAAGCCCCGTCTTTATCAAGGAACTTCATATTGAAAGATTTAGCAAAGTTTTGACCTAAATAGTGTGAAGTGCCTGCTTGTAAACTCTTGCCGTCAAGCATCATGGCTTCCATACCGTAAGTAGCCACTGCTCCTGCAAACTTTTCCTTATCAGTCTTTCTACCTGTTAAAACAGGAATTGCCAAGCAGTTTTCCGCAAAATCTTTATAAACGTTAAGCATTTCTTGCGTCTTTTCTTCCGCCTCTTCATGGCTTGCGTGAACTGTGTGGCCTTCTTGCCATAAAAACTCGCTCGTTCTTAAAAATGGACGAGTAGTTTTTTCCCAACGCATAACGTTTGCCCATTGGTTGATAATAATTGGCAAGTCACGATAGCTTTCCATCCATTTTGCGTACATATCGCAAATGATAGTTTCACTAGTTGGTCTAATAATTAACGGCTCTTGAAGTTTTGCACCACCAGCGTGAGTTACAACTGCAACTTCCGGCGCAAAGCCTTCAACGTGCTCCGCTTCCTTTTTTAAATAACTTTCAGGAATTAAAAGTGGGAAATACGCATTTTTTGCACCCGCTTTTTTAAACCTTTTATTAAGTTCTGCTTGTATGTTTTCCCAAATGGCGTAACCATAAGGACGAATAACCATAGTGCCTTTTACAGGACCATAGTCAACGAGTTGAGTTTTTAAGATTACGTCAGTATACCATTGAGGAAAGTCTTTTTCAATATCTGCAATTTCAGTAACAAATTGATTATTTTTTGCCATAATTCTTCTCCGTAAATGCAAATTTTTATGCAAAATTTGTATATATTATACTTGTTACTTCTATAAAAGTAAAGCATTTTTGTAAATGTAAAGCAAACTTTAACTTTATATGCTTAAAAATTCATTTATTTTTCATAAATTTTTTAAAAGTTTACGCTTTTATGCTTTATTTTATAAAAAATATGTGCTACAATATATAAAATTAAAATTTTAAGGAGTTTTTTTATGGACCACTCTCAATTAACAATAAATACAATTCGTTTCCTTTCTGCAGATGCGATTGAAAAAGCTAAATCTGGTCACCCTGGCATTGCATTAGGCGCTGCTCCTATGGGATATGCTTTATGGCAAAACGTTTTAACGTTTAACCCAAGCAATAGCAACTTTGCTAACCGTGACAGATTCGTTTTATCTGCAGGTCACGGCTCAATGCTTAATTACGCTCTTTTACATTTATACGGCTTTAAAATGAGCATTGAAGATATTAAGAATTTCCGCCAATTAGGCTCTAAAACACCAGGTCACCCAGAATACGGCCACACTCACGGTGTTGAAACTTCTACAGGCCCACTCGGTCAAGGTATAGCAAACGCAGTTGGTATGGCTATTGCGGAAACTCACCTTGCTTCTATCTATAATAAAGAAGGCTTTAACGTTGTTGACCACTACACTTACGCACTTTGTGGCGATGGTTGTATGATGGAAGGTATTGAATACGAAAGCGCTTCTTTAGCAGGCACTTTAAAACTTGGCAAACTCATTGTTATTTACGATAGCAACAACATTACTATTGAAGGTAACACAGGTAACGCCTTTACAGAAGACGTTGCTAAACGCCACTTAGCACAAGGCTGGCAAGTTATTGACGTTAAAGATGGTAGTGACGTTAACGCAGTTACAAAAGCAATTAAAAAGGCTAAACTTGAAAAAGAAAAACCATCACTTATCGTATGCCACACAAGAATTGGCGAAGGCTCTCCAAACGCAGGTTCTGCCGATACTCACGGCGCTCCTCTTGGCGCTGCTAACCTTGAAGCAATGCGTAAAAACTTAAATTACAACTACGCTCCATTTGAAGTTCCTAGCGAAGTTTACGCTCATACTAAAAAGGCTATTAACCGCGGTAAACGTGCAGAAAAAGCTTGGAAAAAGATGTTTAGCGAATATTCTAAACAATATCCAGAACTTGCTAAACAATTCCTTGAAGTTACAAGTGGTAAACAATTAAACGTTGAAGATGAAGATTTATTCGTGTTTGAAAAAGACGATGCTACAAGAAACCTTGGCGGTATTGTTATTAACAAACTTGCTAAAAGCGTTCCACAACTCTTTGGTGGCTCTGCTGACCTTAACCCATCTACTAAAACTTACCTTAAAGGTCTTGGTGACTACTCTCCTGAAAATAGAGCAGGTAGAAACTTACACTTTGGTATTAGAGAACACGCAATGAGCGCTATTTGTAATGGTCTTGCAGTTCACGGTGGCGTTATTCCTTTCTGCTCAACTTTCTTTGTATTCTCTGACTATATGAAGAACGCTATAAGGCTTTCCGCACTTATGAACTTAAACGTAATTTACGTTTTAACGCACGACTCTATTGGCGTTGGTGAAGACGGCCCTACACACCAACCTGTTGAACAACTTATTTCACTTCGTTCAATTCCAAATATGAAAGTGTTCCGCCCTTGCGATGGTAGAGAAACTGCAGCTTCTTACCTTGCAGCAGTAAACCAAAAAGGTCCATCTTCAATTATTTTAACAAGACAAACTTTAAAATCTTATGAAGGCACAGGCAAAAACGTATTCAAAGGCGCATACATCTTAAGCGATAGCGAAAAGAAAACACCTGACGTTATCTTAATTGCAAGCGGTTCAGAAGTTGAATGCTGTATGACTGCAAAAGAAATGCTTAAACAAGATGGTATTGACGCGCGCGTTGTATCAATGCCTTGTATGGAACTCTTTGAAAAACAAAGCAAGAAGTACAAAGAAAGCGTTATTCCTACAAGCGTTAGAAAGAGAGTTTGCGTAGAAGCAGGTTCTTCTTACAGCTGGTATAAGTATGCTGGTATTGACGGCGCAGTTTTAGGTATTGACAAGTTCGGTCTTTCAGGCCCTGCTAAAGAAGTATTTGAACTTTACGGCATTACAAGTAAAAACGTTTACGAAACTGCAAAAAACTTATTTTAATTAAACAATAAACAAAAAAAACTCGGCTATAGCCGAGTTTTTTAATTGTTTTTATTTGGCAAATCCTATTTTATTTTGAAATTAAATCAAAAATAGTGTCTACCGTTTCGCTTAAATTTTCAACTTGTAAACCTGCAATTAAAAGTGCTTGTGAGTACGCAATGTTACATAATTTTTTAAATTCTTCACTTCCCTTTTCTAAATTCTTTAATTTAGCAAAAAGTGGGTGAACTAAATTTACTTCTAAAACCTTGTTTGCCTTAACTTGATTTTGGTTAACGTTAAATGATAAAACCTTTTCCATTTCAAGTGATACTTCGCCTTCGCTTGATAAGCATACTGCGTGATTTTTAAGTTTTGTTGTGCCTTTAACCTTTGAAACTTTATCGCCTAAAACGTCTTTTATTGCGCTTATTACCGCCTTATCTTCTTCAGTTACGGCTTCGTCAACACTTTCACTTGCTACGTCCGTAACGTTTTTAAATTGCTTTTTATCGTATTCGCCAATAAACTTAAGGGCAAATTCGTCAACTTCGTCACTTAAAAGTAATACGTCTAAACCACTTTCAAGCAAGTTTTCGGCTTGTGGCAAGTTTTTAACAGCGCTTTCCGTTTTTCCGCAAACGTAGTAAATAGTATCCCCTGTAGCGTTTTCTACGTATTCTTTAAGCGTTATAAGTTTTTGTTCTTTTAAAGAATAGAACATTAAAAGGTCTTGTAAAAGTTCTTTATTCATACCAAAACTTTGGTAAATGCCGTACTTTAATTGAAGCCCAAACGCCTTAAAGAATTCTTCATAACTTGCTCTATCATTTTTTAAAAGGTCTAAAAGTTCGCTTTTAACCTTTTTTTCAATGCTATTTGCAATGGCTTTAATTTGGCGTGTTTGTTGCACCGCCTCGCGTGAAACGTTAAGGGTAACTTCACTATCAACTAAACCTTTAACAAAACTAAAACTATCGTCTAAAAGGTCGCTACACTTTTCCATAATCATAACGCCGTTAGTATATAATTTAAGTCCTTTTTCATAATTTTTAGAGTAGTAGTTGTATGGTGCTTTTTTAGGAATAAACAAAAGCGCCTTAAAATCAACCGCTCCTTCAACAGACATATGAATAGATTTAATAGGCTCTTCATTATCGTAAAAAGTTTCTTTATAGAAAGCCGAATACTCTTCCTTTTTAACTTCGCTTTTAGCCTTTTTCCAAATAGGCGTCATTGAGTTTAAAACTTCCGTTTCTTTATACTCTTCTTGCTTTTTGTCTTCGTTTTGCTTGTATTTTGTAACTTCCGCTTTAATAGGATACCTTATATAATCGCTATACTTTTTAACCAAATTTTTAATAGTATATTCTTCTAAATACGTGTCAAAATTATCGCTGTCTGTATTGTCTTTTATATATAAAGTAATTTGAGTGCCGTTTGTTTCCTTAGTGCTAGGCTCTATTTCATAACCGCTTGCTCCGTTAGAAGTCCATAAATTTGCTTCGGTAGAGCCGTAGGCTTTAGATAAAACTTCAACCTTTTTAGCCACCATAAACGCAGAGTAAAAACCCACGCCGAATTGACCTATAATGTTAATGTCTTGCTCTTTTAACTTTTCATCCGCTTTAAAATCAAACGAGCCGGATTTCGCAATAGTGCCAAGGTTAGTTTCAAGTTCGCTTGCAGTCATACCAATGCCGTTATCAGTTATTGTAAGAGTGCGGTTTTCTTTATCTAACTTGATATCAATAAAAAAGTCGTTTCTTGTTAAGCCAGAAATATTGTCCGTTAAAGATTTGTAGTAAAGTTTATCAATAGCGTCTGAGCAGTTTGATAAAAGTTCCCTTAAAAATATTTCTTTATTAGTATAAATTGAGTTAATCATTAAATCAAGCACGCGTTGTGATTCAGTTTTAAATTTTTTCATAATTACTCTCCTTTTAATTTTGATTTTAGCACTCTTGGTAGTAGAGTGCTAATTTATTATAACTCTATACACTTTAAAAATCAAGGGGTTTTGTTAACTTTTTTATAAAAATTTTGTAAAAAATAAAAGGGCTTTTACAAAAAAATAAAGCGAAGTAAAATTTACTTCGCTTTATACTTTATTTTTTAATTAGTCGTTATTTTCATTCATTACAACAACTTGCTTACCGTCATAGTAACCGCATTTAGCACAAACTCTGTGTGATTGTTTTTGTGCGTGGCATTGTGGGCATTCAACTAAAGTTGGAACTTTAACTTTGTAGTTGCTTGCAAATCTTTTTGCGCCTCTAGACTTGGAAACTTTACTCTTTGGAACTGCCATTTTTAAACACCTCTCTTTTAAAACTTACAATTACAATCTTCTAAATTAAGATTGCAACCACATTTTGGGCACAAGCCCTTGCAATTATCTTTACAATAAATTACAGCTGGAGCTTCGGTTATAATACGCTCGTTAACAGCATCTGTTAAATCAACAACACCGCTTTTATACAAATAATCGTCTTCTTCAGGGTTGTTTAAAACGTATCTAACGCTTAAATCGGTTGAAAAATTATACCTCGCTTCGCTAACACACCTTGCACATCTACCAACAATTATGCAATCAATCGTGCCGTCTACGTACACGCTACCGTTGTGAAGTTCTACCGTAACGTTTACGTTTATTGGGCCGTTGATAACGGCATCGTCAACAGGGAGTAAACTTTCCGTTGCCGTATATGAAAAGGCATAGTCCGATTCTTGTTTACCGCTGTATTTTAATTTAATTACGTCAATTTTCATTGTATTGCTTACAAATTATATAATATTTGTTTTAACTTGTCAACTTTATTAAAGGTTAAAAAGCAATTTGTTTTGCCTTTTTTGCCTTTTATTTGTTAAAAGCAACCGCTAAAGTATCTCTTGCAATAACAAGTTCTTCGTTTGTAGGAATTACTAAAACTTTTACTTTTGAACCAGCTTTGCTAATATCTCTAATTTTGCCGTTATTGGATTGAGCGTTTAATTCTTCATCAATTTCAACGCCTAAATAACCTAAATCTTTGCAAACTTCTTTTCTAATAGTCTTGTCATTTTCGCCAACGCCTGCAGTAAATACTAAGCAGTCAATACCGCCCATAACGGCAGAATATGAGCCAACGTATTTTTTAACGCTATAAGCAAAAATATCAAGCGCTAATTGAGCCCTATGGTTACCTTCGCTTGAAGCGGCAGATAAATCTCTAAAGTCGCTTGAAACGCCTGAAACGCCAAGTACGCCAGACTTTTTATTGCAGTAGTTAATTGCACTTGCAATATCACAATCAAGTTTCTTCATTAAGAACTCAATGATAGCAGGGTCCATATCACCGCATCTTGTACCCATTGGAACACCGCCAAGTGGAGTAAAGCTCATGCTTGTATCCATACACTTGCCGTCCTTAACAGCGCTAATAGAAGAGCCGTTACCTAAGTGGCAAGTTACGATTTTACTATTTTTACCTTCTAAACCAAGGTATTTAATTGCTTCGCTTGAAACGAACCTATGGCTTGTACCGTGGAAGCCGTATCTTCTAATTTTGTAGTTTTCATACGCTTCGTAAGGAATACCAAAAATGTACGCTTCTTCAGGCATAGTGTTGTGGAAAGTAGTATCAAACACGCCAACCATTGGAGTATTAGGCATAACTTGCTTGCACGCTTTAACGCCAGCAATGTTTGCAGGTTGGTGAAGTGGAGCAAATTCTGTAAGAGATAAACATTTTTCAATGTTTTCATCAGTCATTAAAATAGGACCGCTAAACACTTCGCCACTATGAACTATTCTGTGACCAACAGCGCTAATTTCATCCATTGAATTTAAAACGCCGTATTCTTTGCTAACAAGCGCGTCTAAAACGAGCTTGATTGCTTCTTGGTGAGTTGGCATATCTTGGTTAATAACCGTTTCTTTGCCGTTTGCTTTATGTTTTAAAACGGATTTGTCAATACCTATACGTTCGCAAAGACCTTTTGCAATAACGCCTTCCGTTTCCATATCAATAAGTTGATATTTAAGTGATGAACTACCTGCATTTATAACTAAAACTTTCATAGTAACTCCTTAAACGTTTTTAATTTTGTGTTTGTAAAGCAGTGATAGCAACTGCTGCAACTATATCTTCAATACCGCAACCACGTGATAAGTCGTTAATAGGTTTTGCTAAGCCTTGGCAAAGTGGGCCTACTGCTTGGAAACCACCTAATCTTTCAGTATTTTTGTAGTTGCTGTTACCCGTGTCAAGGTCAGGGAAAATCATAACGTTTGCATGGCCTGCAACGGTTGAGTTTGGTGCTTTTGATTTAGCAACTTCTGGAACGATAGCAGCGTCAAATTGAAGTTCGCCGTCCGCATTATATTCAGGAGCAAGTTCTTTAAAGAAGTTAACCGCATCAACAACCTTTGTTACGTCAGCGTGTTTTGCACTGCCCTTTGTTGAGTGAGAGATAAACGCAATTCTTGGCTCTAAACCTGCAATAACTTTTGCACTCTTAGCAGAAGACAATGCAATGTAAGCAAGTTCTTCACTCGTTGGGTTTTGAACAAGACCGCTATCAGCGTAAATATAGCAACCATCTTCACAATATTTATTGCCACAAGGTGGAGCAATCATTAAAAAGTATGCAGAAACCATCTTTTCGCCTGGTGCAGTTTTAATAACTTGAAGTCCAGGTCTTAAAGTGTTTGCAGTTGAGTGGCAAGCTCCGGATACCATACCGTCAACGTCGCCAAGTTTAAGCATTAAAGCGCCATACATTGTATAGTCTTTTAAAATGTAGTTTTTAGCATCTTCAACAGTTGGGTATTCGTCAAGCCCCGTCTTTTTATTAATTTTGCCTTTTCTTAAATCAAATAAAAGTTGAGCATAATCACCAGTCTTTTCATAAGTTACAGGGTCAATAACTATAACGCCTGTAAGGTCAACGCCTGGGTTGTTTTTTAAAATTTCACTTTCATTACCAAGTAAAACTACTTTGGAAATATTTTCTTTAACAGTTTTTACTGCTGCAGCTACAACACGGCTGTCTTCCGCTTCTGGTAAAACGATTGTTTTGTTGAGTATTGACGCTCTGTTTTTAATATCTTGTAAAATATCTTTCATAAAACGCTCCTATTGCTTTATTATTTTTTAATTTTGGTGTATTATATAACTATAAAGTTAAAACCACCTATTATTATATACCAATATTTTACAAAAGTAAATAAATAATTAAGGTTTAAAGGAGATAATTTTGAAAATTTGTTTTGCAATTTGTGAATATAACCCTTTTCACAACGGGCATTTAAAACATATTGAATATATTAAGCAAAATTTAGGGGCGGACGCAGTTGTAGTTATTTTAAGCGGAAATTTTACCGAGCGTGGCGATATTGCCGTTTTAGATAAATACGTAAGGGCAACCCACGCTATAAAAGCGGGTGCGGATATGGTTATTGAACTCCCCGCAGTTTTTGCAACCGCAAATGCGGAAATTTTTGCAAAGGGCGCAGTTAAACTTATAAGTGCGGTTAATTGTGAAAAGATGCTTTGCTTTGGCAGTGAAAGCGGAAGCGTTGAAGAAATAATGACTGCAAGCAATTTAAGTTTAAACGAAAGTGAGGAGTTTAAACGTGAACTTTTAAAACAACTTAAAAGCGGTGTTTCTTATGCAAAAGCGCGCGCAACTACCATTGAAAAAGTTGAGGGCGTTAATAAACAAGTCATATCTACGCCAAACAATATTTTAGCAATAGAATACGTTAAAGCAATTAAACAAAGCGGTAGCGATATTAAAGTTTACACTCTTAAAAGGCAAGGCGGTGCGTTTAACGATAGCGAGGTTTGTAAAAATTTATCTTCCGCACTTGCAATTAGAACGGCAATTGAAAACGGCAATATCAAAGATATTGAAAGTAGCGTTCCACCTTACGTTTATAACGATTTACCAAGCAGTTTACCAAGTGTAGACGGATTAGTTTTACAAAGCGTTTTAAACGCCGAAATTGACTTTTTAAGCGCAGTTCAAGACTGCACCGAAGGTTTAGAAAACGCCGTTAAAAAACACGCTAAAAACGCTTTTTCCTTTAATGAACTTGTTAAAAAAATAAAAAGCAAGCGATATACCGAAACACGCATTAAACGAATTTTAATAAACTGCTTACTCGGCATAGACAAGCACCTTATTAAAGACTCGTTAAATAGCGACCTATACTTTAAAGTTTTGGCAATAAATAGTGGCAGACTTGACCTTTTAAAAGTTTTGTCAAACAGTGCTTACCCGCTTATTACACGCAAAGGCGATGAACTTAATTTAAACGCCACCGCGCTTAAATGCTTTGAAAAAGACTGCTACGCAAATAGCGTATATCAAATAGCAACAAAAACAAAACTTAATGATTATGAAATGAAAAAAGTGTAGCCAAAACGGCTACACTTTTATTTTTTAATTGCAAGCGTGGTTACAAAAAACACGCCTATTTTACGTCAAAAATTTCTTCATAAGAAACTTTTAATATATTCTTTATATGTAAAATTTCATCGGGATAAAGGTGGCGTTGCCCTACTTCAATTTTTGCAAGAGCACTACGTGTAATATTGCAACCAAGTAACTGCAATTTAGTAGCAAGTGCATCTTGTGTAATATTTGCCCTTTCCCTTAACTTACGAATATTATTCCCTACTGCCGTTTCAATTATATTATTCAAAATATTTACTCCTATATAAGTGCAATTTTCTTGACATTATTATAGCAGTATTGTATTATAATATTGCTCCTATATAGGTGCAATTATAAAAAAATAAGGAGAAATTATGAAAAAATATTCTGCTATAAAGGAAATGTATTATGGAAATCGTGGAACACACGATACAATCAGACTTAAAAATGCCGAAACCTTGATTTTAAAGGTCATTACCGAAAATGAAGATAAACTATTAAAAAAGTTGAGCCAAAAACCTGAAATTTTAGAAATTTATAAAAAATTAGACGGCGCTATTAGCAAACTTAATTTAATAGAAAACGAACACTATTATATTGAAGGGTTTAAATTCGGGTTTTTAATGGCTATGGACGTTTTTGATATATAATTTTAAACACTAAAAAAGTGTAGCCAAAACGGCTACACTTTTATTTTACTTTTCTTTTGATTTTTTACGCTTTTTAACGCTTTCACTTAAAATATATTCTATTTGCCCGTTAAGTGACCTAAACTCGTCTTCCGCCCATTTCATTAAATCGTCGTAAAGTTGTTTAGATATGCGCAAGGGCACTTGCTTTTTCTTGTTATCTTCCATAATCTTAATAGATAGAGCCTGAATTTATTACGGGTTGTGCATCATGATTACCGCAAAGAACAACTAAAAGGTTTGCTACCATTTGAGCCTTCTTTTCATCGTCCAATTCAACAACGTTGTTCTTTTCAAGCCTTTCAAGCGCCATTTCAACCATTCCAACTGCGCCGTCAACTATCATTTTGCGCGCGTCAATTATTGCAGACGCTTGTTGCCTTTGAAGCATTACCGCCGCAATTTCAGGCGCGTATGCAAGATAAGTTATGCGCGCTTCAACAACTTCAATACCCGCTTCTTTAACTCTTTCTTGAATATCCGCTCTAATTTTTTCAGCAACAACTTCACTTGAACCACGTAAACTGCCTTCATCAGCAACGCCGTCACCAGTCGTATCTACGTTAGGAGCAACGTCGTATGGGTAAGTTCTAACAACGTTTCTTAAAGCGCTATCACATTGAAGCGATAAATATTCTTTATAGTTATCTACGTTAAACACCGCTTTTGCCGTATCAACAACCCTCCACATAACCGCAATGCCAATTTCAATAGGGTTACCTAAACAGTCGTTAATTTTTTGCTTGTTGTTATTAAGCGTCATTATTTTAAGCGAAATAGTTTTGTTTGTTAATTGAACGTTAATATTGCCGTCCGCATTAACGGAAACGTTAGTTTTAACTAAACTATTACTATTAACGTCACCACTTTGTTTAAGTTTTGTTTGTGCGGCAGGGTTAAACGCTACGCAGAAAGGATTTACGAAGTAAAATCCGTCCTTTTTTAAAGTTCCAACGTATTTACCAAAAAGCGTTAAAACAAGTGCTTCTTGTGGCTTTAAAACTTTTAAGCCTAAAAATGGAATCCAGCACGTAGAACATAATAATAAGCCTATTAAAAACATAATAGGGTTGCCGTCTTCTTGCCCGTTATTATCAAGCACAATACCACCGCAAATTAAAACGCCAAGTGACGCAATTACAAGTAATAGCGTTAAAATTAAAGCGATAAAACCATTATTTTTATAATTAAGTACTTTTTCTTGCATAATATAATCTCCTTTAATTATAATATCATTTTGATATCATAATAATACCATATAATAAAGTGTTTGTCAATAAAAAAAATCTTAAAAGAAAATTCCTTTAAGATTTTATAACGTTTAATATATGTTCGGCATAGGCTTTTGCAACGTTTACTTTAGTAACACTCTCTATACCGCCGAAAAATGCGTTAGAATTCACTTCGCACACAACTGCGCCACTACTTGAGTGCAAAAGGTCTATTCCGCAATAGTCAAGACCTAAAACTTTTGCAGTTTTTTCTGCAACCTGTTTATTTTCGCCACTTAATTCTACGCTGTAACCTTTTCCGCCAAGTTCAATATTTGAGCGAAAATCAGTTGTAGAGCGCCTTTCCATACTTGCAACCACTTTACCGCCAATCACTATAACGCGCGTATCAAGCCCGCTACTTTCCTTTATAAACTTTTGAAAAATATGCGGAACGGCAATTAAATTGTTGCTTAAACTTTCAAGTTCTAGCCTGTTATCAGCCTTAAAAATTCCACTTCCAAGCGAGCCGTAACTACTTTTAACTATAACGGGATAGCCAAGCTCGTTTTCAACCTTATCAAGTAGCGAAGTTTCAACCTTAACGCCTTGCGTATAACATAAAGGCCCTGGGAGCGTATCCACAATTGGCACGCCACTACCTGCAAGTGCTATATACGTTTCCATTTTATCATCGCACACTCTTATACTTTCATGGCTGTTAAAAAGCCTTACGCCAGCCATTTCAAGCATTTTAGAAACGTATTTGTCTTTATCTAAATAAATGCAAAAATCGTAATCTTTAACAGCGCAACTTATATTAGAGTTTTTAATAGCACATAAAAACTCGTTATTTTTAATAACGGATATTTCTACCCCTAGCTTTTCAAATTCTTCTTTAAGCCTTTTTGCTTGATTAAGTGACGTTGAAAGCGTTGAATATCCGTTTATAATAATAAAACCTTTTTTCATTTTAATTTATAAATATATCTTAATAATAATTAAAAAACTTATAAAACAACGCGAAGAAATATCTTCGCGTTATCGTTTATTTGCTTATTCCAAACACAGAATTGTCAAGTTCTATTTTGTTGCCGTCTTTATCAACAACGTTTTTGTCAAGTAAAGAGCAATCTGCAAGAGCCTTTGCTTTAAAAGTAACGCTATCGCCTAAAACTTGAAGTTTAGTCATATAATTGCAAGCTTCAAAGCAAGATTCAGGAATTTCAGTTATAGATGCAGGAATTATAACAACTTGAATTTTAGCGCAAGAAGCAAAAGATTTTTTACCTAAACTTTCTAAAGAGTCTGGAAGTTTTAATGGCTCTATAGCCATGCCAGCAGGAGCATCACAAAGTTTAAGGCAGTTGTTAAATGCATTATGTTCAATAAGTTTTAATTCTTCGCCAAACTTAACGCTATAAAGCGAAGTAGATTCACTAAAAGCAAATTGATAAATATTTTTAACAGTAGTTAAATCTATTTTGCGAAGCATTGTGCAAGCGTAGAATGCGTGAGATTCAACGTCAGTAGCATTAGGAATTACAACTTCTTTAACAGTAGATACACCATAGAAAGCACTATTTTTAATAACGCTTGCCCTTACGGTTACTTTAGTAAGCGATACTGGTAAAGTAAACTTAATATCGTCTGCAGTAGAAAGTTCTTCGCCATCTGCATTTTTATATGCGTTTGGCTTTGCCGTTATTTCAACGTTTCCATCTTCTGTTGAAGCAGAACCAAAAATATACGCAAAATGTTTTTCTTGGTTAGTAGCATCTAAAGCCTTTCCTGTAAATGGAAGGTCTATTTCTACAAGGTTAGTACAATTAGCAAATGCACCAGAGCCGATTTTTTTAATATTGTCCCCAACGGTTACTTTAGTTAAAATTTTAGCACCGCTAAAAGCGCCTGCCGCAATTTCTTCAATAGGGTAACTTTCTGGAGCGCCTATTTCCGTTCCAATTGCAGGTATTGTTATTTCACGATACTTAGCGTCAATTTTGCTATAATCGTTATTAGAAATGCTTTCAGCATCTTCGCTTGATACTTGGTAGCCTGTTATAGCGTAATACTTGTAAGTATCGCCGTCATCGTTAGTACCAGTCATCACCTTATATTCGTACTTGCCTGTTTCGCGAGTGTCTCCATCACCATCTTTATCACAAGCGATAAAAGTAACGGATAAAGCAAGTGTTAAAACAAGTATAATAAGTTTTGTTAAAAAGTTCTTCATTGAAAAGCCTACTCCTTAAAGCGCATTATATACGCATTTTAATCATCATTTTATATATTTTAGCATTTTGCGTTAATATTGTCAATAATTCTTTTGATTATTTTATTACATAAAATACCCTTATTTTTTAATTTGCACGCTTTTATTAGCCGTCAATAATTTTTAGGCTCTTTTACAACGCTTTTTCCGTCTATGTAATTTAGTAAAAAAGTCTTTGCGCCCCTTTTATATTTCTCTGCGCAAAGCAAAAAATTATTTAGCGTCAAATTTTTATACGCATACTCCTTACAAAGTGCTTTTAAAAAGGCATTAAAGCGTTTTTCGCCCATAAAGCCACTTAGTTCATTAAACATTAATTGCGACCTATAATACGCTATTGAAACGTAGTCTATATCGCTACTAAATTCGCCCAAATTCTTATTCATTTTAGGCGTTACGCTTTGCTGTTTTGATAGGTTTTTACGCAACTCAAAATAAGCGTTATAAACGGCGGTTAAAAGTTCTATTTTACATTTGCCATATTCCTTAAAATTGTCAAAAAACAACGTTGTGCTATACTCGGTAAGCCCCTCGTCAATAAACGCGTTTTCATTTTGGTTTACGCCTACCAAGCCATACCACCACTGATGTGCCGTTTCGTGAACAATAGTATAATCTCTTTCAAAACCATAAAGGCTACTATCTATCATTGTAAGGCAAGGGTATTCCATTCCGCCGTAAATAAAATCCGCCTCGCAAAAAACGTACTCATCGTATGGATATTTTGCAATTTTACTTGAAAAAAACGATATTGCTTTTATAGCAGTTTCTAGCGAATTTTCCGCATTTTCATCTTCAAAATAGTAATAAAAAACGTCAACGTCATTTATAGTGCTTTTAACCACGTTAAAGTTTTTTGAAAGTATAAAAGCAATCTCTCTAACGCTGTTTCTTTCGTAATAATAACTTGTAAATTGACCTTCTACCAAAACGCCCGTTGGCGACATTGACGAGGCTATTACGTAATTAGACGGCACTTTAAAATCCACCTTATAATTAGCAACTTCACTATAAAACGGGTCGCCTGAAGGGTGGTAAACGCTTTTATAAAACTCGCCGTTTTCAAGTGGGCATAGTATAGGATAAAATCCGGTTAAATTTATAGTGTTTTTGGCATAGCCAAACCTATGTTTTACGTTTGGAAGTGTTAAAAAAAAGTCAACGTTAATTTCTATAGTTTCGCCTTTTTTTAACGCTTTTTCTAAATCAACTTTTAAAAAATGGCTATCTTCGTTTACAACTTCAAAATTTAAAACGCTATCTTCGTCCTTAACGCTAATCACTTCTATACCGCCGTAACTTATACCACTTTCAAACGCCTTGGTGGCGTACTTGCTGTAAATTGGTTTTATTTTACTTCCCTTTGAAAACGCATTAGGATATAGCATAAACTCTAAAACGTCAACTTCGCTTTTAGTATTGTTAAAATAGTTTAAAGTAAGTTCCCCGTCTAAAGTCATATCTTCGTTTAACGTAATAGAAATTTCATATTTGTTTAAACGAACTTCACTTTTTTTGCAACCTGTGTTAAACGTGACAAAAAAAGTACATAAAAATAAGCATAGTAATTTTTTCATAAAAATAAAAACTCCCAATATATAATACTTGGAAGCTTTATTTATTATTACTTTTAGTTATATAACTATAGTTTTCCGCCAAAAATAGCGGGCGCTCAAAGTGGCAACTCACTAATAGGCTACGCCACAAAGACGGCACTATTAGCAAAATTCCGTTTTGCGCTTTGGCAAGAAAAATGCAAGAAAGACGCGCGTTGTTTAGAGGGCGCATACCCAAGAGCGGTCTGTAACCGAAAAAAACGCAAAGTATTTCACAGCATTTTTCCGCCAAAAATAGCGGACGCTCAAAGTGGCGTAGACTAAACTACTTTTCTTCTAGTAAAAGGTATTTGTTCGGGTCTATTTTAACGCCGTTTTCAATTACTTCAAAATGCAAATGCGCTCCGTCTTTATATTCCGTTCTATTGTTTAATGATACGGTAGCTATAACCTCGCCTTTTGAAACGTTTTGACCTTCAGTTAAATTTTCCACCACTTCTACGCTATTATATACCGATTTTAAATTATTGCCGTGGTCTATTGTTATAGTTGTTCCTTCTAAACTGCTAGTAGTAATACTTTCTACAACGCCGTTATATACGCACTTAACTTGCGCACCCTCTTCTGCTAAAATATCTATCGCCTTATGCCCTGTATACAAGCCTAAAGTTTGGTTATATACTACGCTTGCGCCAACGTATTCTTTTATAATAGTTCCGTTAACGGGCATATCAAACACCACTACCGTAACAACCGGCGTATTATCTTCTGCAGGTGGATTTTGACCTTCATTTTCATTTTTATTGTTATCGCCATCATCGTCATTAGGCTTTTGGTTATTGCCGGTGTTAGCACTATCGTCAGGATTTTCTATTACACCGCCGTTTCCAAGCTGATTAGAACTATTGTTTTGATTAGCAACAAATGCGATTGTAACTATAGAAAGTACCGCTAAACATAAAACGAAAACAAAGTAATACACGTTTTTTCTTAAAAAATTTACTGCTTTATTATTTGACATATTAAACCTCCATTATGTACTTAAAAACCGCCGTAAATAATTGGCGAACCTATCTTTATATAATTAGTGCCTACAACAACTTGCAAGTTTACTTTTAACCCGTTTACAACTTCTTTGTTTGCAAGATTTTTAGAATAGTAATAATAACTTGTAATTCCATTAACTTCTTCTATAAACTGCAGTTTTGCCTCTGTTTTTTTAATTATGCCGTCATAATTAAAATCCCTTTTTAGCGTAACGGAAACACTATCGTAAAACGTTGCTATAAAAACGTTTTGAACTATGCAATTAGACTTTTTACCATAAGTTATTTCTACGTTAAAGCGTGGAATATTGTTAAAAGCGTAAAGCATAAATATAGAAAATAAACATATTAAGCTTGCAACTTTTTTTAGCATAAAAAAATTCCTACAAATAAAACTATCTGTAGGAATTGTTGACTTGTTATTTAATTTTTATACATTTTTTTAAAATTTTATAAATCAACGCAATTTATAACGCCTAAATCTCTAAACACGGTTAAAACACTTTGCTTATTAGTTAAATACGTGCATAACTTGAGCGATTGCTTTAAATAACTATAAGGCGGAAATTTAAAGCCTAAGTCATCTTTTAAAATATTGGCGTATACTTTTTCAATAGAGTTTGCTATAGCTAAAACAGCGGTTATCTCATTGTTAAACGAATCTCGCGTTTTGTTAAGCATTTCAAGTATAAGATTAAGCCTTTGAGGGCTTGGAACTTTAATGTTTTTTGTATAATTACCTGCAAACTGCCCCGTTAATTGTTCAAGTTCGTGCACGTCTTTTAAATAGTTGGGTGTAGATAAAAGCCCTGAAAAATCATTTGTAAAAAACATTTTATAAAGTGGAACCAACTTTAAAAACGCCGTCAATAACCTATCCCCTTCACTCATTATATAAGGCGATAAATTTAAAGAGTCTGCAAATAGTTCTACTGCAAAATTAGTAAATTGCTCGTTTTTTGCCTTTATTAAAGAGATTAATGCCTCGGCATAAATTAACACGTCTTTAACGTTTTTATAGTTTGCCAAATTAGCAACCATTGCAACTACTTTTTTAATAGCGTTGTAACTAGACTCGTCAAAAGTTTCATCTGCAAGATACACACGCATTTTATAGTCAATTAAGGAAAGAAGTTTGCTCATAACCGATACGTACGCCGTAGCAAAAGCTTTGTTAGACGCTTTCCTTATAACTTCCAAATCATATATAACCGTTTTAAAAGGCTTTACCTTTACGGTTAACGGAATATTATTAGTTGCTATTTTAACCTTTTTAGAAAAGGCGTTTTCAAAATAAGGCTCAGTAGGTAAAGCATAACAATCTACACCATATTTAGTTGCGTAATAAAGAGCAAGCGATAACGTTTTGCTATCTCCCACGGCAATAACGTAACCGCCGTCAAAACGGAAGGTTGAACTTGCTTTATCATTATTAAAATCTGCGTCTTCAACAAGTAGTGTGGTAAACTCGGCATTAGCGTCTTTTAAAGCCTTTGTTACGGTAGCGCCAACAAGCTCAAAATCTTTTTCGCGACAAACTACTTGCGCTATTCTTTTTCTACTATATCTTATAGCAATAGAATAAACCGCATCGTAGGTTTCGCTTGCGCAAATTTCCGTACCTTGACCAAAAAAACTATCCGCAGATAAATATTGCATATTTTGAATTATGTCAAATTCAATTTTTTGCTTCATTTGTTTTTATAACCTTCTTTACCTATATTTTCAAAAACACTAATTCTCGTTAACATATCTTTACATTTTTTTTGCATATTTTTGCCAAAAAAACCATCGTTTACGTCATAAGAAGTAGCCACACTATTACCTGCCGTACACATTGCAAATTTATAAAGATATTCATTTTCTTCACTTTGCTTTACAATTTGACCTGGCAAGCCTAAATTATATAAATCAAACACAAAAAGCTCTTTAGATATTGCTAAGTTGCAAATCTTATTAAGCCTTTCTTTGCTTATACTTTGACAATCAAACGTAACGCCACCAAAACCATACTTTCTTAAAAAGTCAAACGCCTTTTCTAGCTCGCCATCATCGTATTTTGCAATATCTAATTTATAAGAAGATATAACACCATATTGCATATTTATAGTTATATATTGAGAGGCGTTTACAAGCAACGGCCTTTTCTTTTTTAAGCAATATTTTTTATACAATACGTTTGCCAAATAAGTAGTGTAGTAATTATTGTTTTTAGTGCTTATAAAAAACTTTTCATCATCAGTCAATTCTATTAAAAGTTTGTTGGTTAAAAAATTTTCAACGCCACCATTTTTAGTGTATTTGTCGCAAATTTTTTCAGCAAGCCTAATGGCAATATGCTTTTCAGTTAAAGCACCGCCACGTTTATAGTTTGACGTTTTTAAAACTTCTTTTTTAGTAAGTTCTAAGCCGTATTTTTTAATTTCAAAATTAACTTCATCAACAACGCTAAAAACACGCTTTAACTTTTCTTGACGTAAAAATTTTAGCCTTTCGTCAATCTCTTTTGCGTATTTTACAGAAATTCCGTATGCGTATAATGCGGACTGCTTTTCCTTTAAAAGTGGCATACAATCAACAAAATAGCCAATAGAATACGGCATTTTTAATATTGCCGACGCTTGTGACAATTCTTCACCGCCATTTAAAGTAGCGTAATCGTTTATGCTGATTAGCGCACAGCCACACCTATACGCTTCGTACGCACAAGCAAACGGGGTATATGGCGAATTGTAAAAATTAGAAACATAATGAAGAGGAGCAACGCTCTTTTTTAAAGGCGCCTCATCACCATAACTCTTTTGAAGTTTTACAAGGTTTTTTAAACAAAAACGCCTAGTTCTACTTCTTTTGCTATTTAAATGTTTAATAAGCAATTCTTTATACATATAAACACGCCCCTATTATATACATATTTTAATATTTATTTTATTATTTGTCAATATTTAGCGCAAATAACAAACAAATTTAATAAAACTATTGAAAACGTAAAAAAATATGGTATAATATATACAATAAATGCATTTTTTGCATATTTTGGAGGGTTTTTATGAACAAAAGCGAATTTACAAAAGTTTATGCTGATAGGTTAGGCGTAACTATAAAAGAAGCGGAAAATAATCTTGCAACTTTTATTAGCACCTTAACTGAATGCTTAAAAAATGGTGAATACGTTCACGTTTCCGGCTTTGCTACCTTTGAACTTCGTGACAAACAAGCAAGAGACGGCGTAAATCCGTTAAATGGCGAAAAGGTTATAATTCCTGCATGCAAATCGCCAAACGCAAAGTTTTCTAAAACTTTTAAGGCTATATTCAACGACTAGATATAAAAAAAGAGTGGCTAAGCCACTCATTTTTTTTACTTAATTTTAAGCGAACATTTATATGCTTCGTTTTTAGAAACGTTTAAAATTTCGCAAGTTTTTTTAATAGCGTCTTTTTTAGAAAGACCGTCTAAAATATAGTTTTTAATAGTTTCTATTATTTCTTCTTCGCTAAAACCTTGTTCTTGCGCCTTTACGCCTTCAACAATCAAAACAAATTCGCCTTTCGGCTCATTTATAAAGCCACCATCTAAATTAAACCTATACACCGTTTCGTGCATTTTGGTTATCTCTTTAACCGCGCAAGCGTTTCTACTTCCAAAAGCGGTATATAAATCTTTGATATAATCGTTAACGTCGTGCGGGGCACTATAAAAAATCAAAGTTTCTTTAGAATTGGCGTAATTTTTTAAAAGTTCAGCTTTGTCTTTTGCTTTTTCGGGTAAAAAGCCTATAAAAGTAAAACGCGAACTATCCAACCCAGAAAGTAAAAGCGCGCTTAAACAAGCGGAAGCCCCCGGAACAACGGTATATTCAAGTTCGTTTTCAATTAAAACTTTAACTAAAATATTGCCGGGGTCTGAAATAACGGGCATGCCCGCGTCACTAATAACGGCAACGTTTTTACCGCTTTTTACAAGTTCAACTATATACTCCGCACTCTTTGCTTCGTTAAATTTATGATATGAAATTAGTTGCTTTTTTACGCCGTAATGGTCAAGGAGTTTTAAAGAGTGCCTTGTATCTTCACAAGCAATAACGTCAACGCTTTTTAGCGTTTCAACGGCTCTAAAACTTATATCGTCTAAATTCCCTATAGGCGTTGCTATAAAATATACCATTTATCTTGCTCCGTTTACGTAATTTTCTAAAACTTTTAACTGCGGTTTAACGCCCTTAACCGCCTCAATTAAAAATAAATACGGCTTTAAGTTGTTTTTAGTAACTATAAACTGCAAGCGTGAAGGCTCTAAACCATACTCTTTAAGCGAGCATATCATTTCCGTTAACCTTTCAACGCGTTGACACATACAAAGCCTACCGCCATATTTAAGTTTTTTGCTTGAAATAGAGATGATTTCTTCTTGAGTAACTAAAACTTCATGCCTGCAAATTGCAATTTTTTTATCTAAATTAGTTTCCCCACTGCCACATTTTTTGTATGGCGGATTACAAAGAATTAGCGAGTATTTTTGGTTATATTCGCTCCCCAAGTCCTGTATTGGCATATTTAAAACGGAAAATTTATCGTTTAAACCATTTAAATCTATAGATTTTTTAGATAAAATAGCAAGTTCTTGTTGCACTTCAACTAAATCCACGCTCTTTAAATTTTTATTAAGTGCGTAATAGTGAATACCAACTATTCCGCTACCGCTACAAAAATCAGCAACCACGTCACCCTTTTTAAAAGACGCAAATTTAGATAAAATAACGGCGTCACTAGTAAAGCGATACAAAGTATCGTCTTGCACGATTTTTAAATTGTCAATTAAGATATCTTCTATAACTTCCAAAACTATTACCTATTAAAAAAAGTGGCAATGCCACTTTTTTTTATTTCTTATTCTTCTTCTGGTGCACCAACTGGGCAGGCACCTTGACATGCTCCACATCCGATGCAAACGTTTTCATCAATAACGTATTGAGTTTCACCTTCGGATATTGCTTGTACAGGACAAATGTCAACACAAGCGCCGCAAGATATGCAAGTATCTTTAATTACGAATGCCATAATAATTCCCTCCGTATTTACTAATTAAATTTAATACAACTTTATTTTAACACAATATTTTTTATTTGTACAGCGTTTTTTAATAACGATGTTACAAAAGCTGGTTGATTTTATCAAAAATTTAATTTTTACGATTGATAAAAAACGTAAGAAAGACGCACTTTACTATAAAGGCGGTATTATACCTCTTCGCTTTCTTCTTTTAAATCTTCGTTAATTTCTTCTTTATTAGGCTTTTTAAAAGATAGCTCTTCAAGCTTGTATTCTTTATAAGTTATAACACCGTCTTTTGAGGCGCATTTAGTTTTAACAAGCATTTTAAGCATATTGTTAGAAATTACCGTTGCCTTACCATCTGGCGTGGTTACTTCCGAGCCGATTTTAGGCATTTTTTGATATGCTTCTTGATAAGGCTCATTTTCATACTCTAAACAACACATAAGCCTACCACAAAGCCCGCTTATTTTTGCAGGATTAAGTGAAAGCCCTTGGTTTTTTGCCATTTTTATAGTAACTTTTTTAAAGTCTGGCAAAAAGCTATTACAGCAACAAACTCTTCCGCAAGGCGCAATACCGCCAAGCATTTTAGTTTCGTCACGAGTGCCAATTTGATGAAGGTCTATCCTTTGTTTTAATACTGACGCAAGCGATTTTACAAGTTCTCTAAAATCTATGCGTGTTGGCGCTGTAAAGTAAATTATTACTTTAGAATTATCAAAAGGATATTCCGCGCTTACAATTTTCATTTCAAGCCCGCTCTTTTCAATTTCCTGTTGAGCCGTCAATATGACTTGTGGAATTTTTTCCTCGTTTTCTTTCATTTTGGCAAGGTCTTTTTCAGTAGCACGCCTTAAAACAGGCTTTAATTCTTGAGGTATTTTACTTTCCTCAACTTCCCTTGTAGGAATAGCAACAACGCCATATTCCACCCCGCGTGAAGTTTCTACTATTACACCCTCACCTTTTTTATAATCAACCCCGTTAGGATTAAAATAATATACTTTACAGGAATTTTTAAATTTAACTCCTATTATTTTGACCATTTATAATTTCCCTCCAATACACCAAATAAAAGCGCATCTTTTACAGCAGTTGCATTGCCGTTAAAATAAAGAGATTTTTCAGCCTCGCGCAATTTATCTTGTATAAATATAAGCGCGCCTAAGGTGTATTTGTTAGCTATTAAATTTATGTTTTTATCTTGGCTTGCGATGCCGTTTTTTTGACGTATTGCATCTTCTATAAGCCTTGACGTTATAGATATAAAGTCGCTTAAAATTTCGCCATCAATTAAAGAGCTATACATAGCAACTTGCCTACTATTTGAAAGTTCAGTTAAAACCTTTACACTTGCATTATACGCCTTGTTTCCATCTTCTTGATTATATCTATTGATAGCTTCCCCAACCTTTCCAAAAGACAATTTTACGGCATTGTTAAGCTTTTCTAAATCAGTATATTCTCCACTTAACGCGTCAACAATCTCGCCGTCACTAAACTTTGGAATTTCAAGTTTTTTAACTCGTGATAAGATGGTAGAAAGTAACGTGTTAGTCGTTGTTGCACCAAGTAGTATAATAGTGTTTGCAGGCGGGTTTTCAAGCGTTTTTAAAAGTTTATTTTGAGCCTGAGCATTCATTTCGTGAGCATTTAATAAAACAAATAATTTGTTTTCGCTTTCAAGTGGCTTAAAGTAGCTTTTTTCAATTAAATCATCAACGTCTTGAACCAAAATTTTTTTACCTAAAGGGTAAAAAATAACGTCAACAAAACTTCTTTTTTCTACTAATTGACACGTTCTGCAAGTTAAGCAAGGCTCTACTTCTTTACAAGCTATAAGTTTTGCAAAATACGTTAGGTACGTTTCAAGCATAAAAGCATCGTCACACACAACTAAAATAGCGTGTGACAACGTCTTATTTTCTTTATCTGCTTTTAATATTTTAAAAGCATTAGTATTTGAAAGTACCCCTTTAACGTCCATTATAAAACTCCGCGTTTTTTAAGTGCATTTATTATGTTTAAATGCGTTTGTTCCCTTGTTCCCAAGCAATTTATTTTTTCAATTCTATCAGCGTTTTTATTTGCTATCTCAGTATAGCCAAAAAACACTTTTCTATGAAATTCTATTCCAACTTGCTCTAATCTATCACTAGCATCAGCCCCACCTTTACGCTTAAACGCTTCATCGGGCGAAATATTTAAAAACAAGGTGCAATCTGGCATACAATTGTTTACGGCATACGAGTTAATTGCCGTTATATAATCCATGCCAAGCCCTCTTGCGTAAGCTTGATAAGCAAAAGAAGAATCTATAAACCTATCGCAAAAAACCAATTTGCCTTCGTTTAATGCGGGCAAAATTTTCTCTTTAACAAGTTGAGCACGTGCACTTGCATATAAAAGAGCTTCGCACTCATCTGTCATATTTTTATTGTCTACGTCTAAGATAATTTTTCTTATCTTTTCGCTTATATCAGTGCCACCAGGCTCTCTAACAAATATATAATCAATGTTGTTTTTTTCTAAATAATCTTTAAACATTGAAAGTTGTGTAGATTTTCCACTACCTTCACAACCCTCAAACGTAATAAATTTTCCTTTATTCATAAGTTTAACCGCCAAATACGCTAGAATACTCTTCTGCTAAAGTTAAAATAAACGAAAGTGTTTCAAAAACCATATCGTTATCGCCTTGAAGATGATTACCTAAAAGCAAATAAACACCATTTGTAGTGTCAACTTCTTCATTATTTACAGTTTGCTTAGTTTTATATACGTTTATAAAACCATCGCCAAGCACTCCAAGATTTAAAGCAAATTTACCACTTCTTTTATATTCGCCAAGTTGATAAGAAGATAGTTCTTCGTCAGTAGATATAATATTTGGGCAAACTTCAAGCAATTTTTTAAATAAATCACTATTAATTTTATACCCTTTAATGCGCTCTATTTCTCTTTGTATGCTTTCCTGTTTTTGACTTTCAGTCATAAATATTAAAGCGTTTGAATTATTTTTTAAATAATATTCTTTAACTGCTTGTTCATTAATATCATCACTACTAGCTTGTTTAGACGTGTAAAAACCATTATTTTCGTACAAGAAGTCGTCTATATGCAATATAAAATCATCAAAATCCATAGCCGCGTTTCTTCCAAGATAGTATTTGGCAACTGTTTTGCCTGCAATTAAAACATCATCATCTTTAAGCTTAATATACGTTTGAACAAGCATTTCCATGGGGCTATCACTCGTAGGTGAAATTGTAGTAACGTTACCCGTCAAAATTGAGTAAGACAAACCTTTATATCGTTTGCCTTGCGTGCCGTTTGACACCTTAGTGTAAAACTCTTCTTGCCCATCGCCAGAAATCACTTCCGTTCCGTCAATTAAAACACTAAAAGTTTGACCTTCGTTAGGACGCTTCCCCACCCAATTAAATATAATAATAGTGCATAACAAAACAATGGCGGTTATAGCCACCATTTTAACTAAATCATATACTAAAAAAGTTTTTAATCTTTGTTTTGTTATCTTGTTGTTCATAGTGTTTAGCCTTTTAAATTAGTCCATTATTTCAAGAATTTTTACACTATATTCGCCACATTTTGGAGTTTTTACAACAACTATATCGCCAGCTTTTTTACCAAGCATTGCGCTACCGATTGGCGATTCTATAGACATTTTACCTTTGCTTAAGTCAGCTTCAGTCGTACCAACCATTGTAAAAGTAAATTCTTCATCTTCATCAATATCAAGATATTTAATAGTTGAACCTATTTGAACTATATTTTTTTCCGTAGCTACGAACACTTCGCCAAATTTAAGAATATTTTGAATTTCTAAAACTTCACCTTCAAGTTTAGCGTGTTCATCGCGCGCAGAATGATATTCGGCATTTTCAGACAAGTCCCCTTGTTCTTTTGCCACTTTAATTCTTTGAACCACTTCAGGAATAAGTTCGTTTTTAAGTTCTTTGAGCCTAGCTTCAAGTTCTTTTTTGCCTTGCTCAGTAAGTATTATTTTTTCCATTACTATACTCCTATATTTATAAAACGGGAAATCTGCTTTCCGCAAATTTCCCGATTCATTGTTAACGTCTTACTCTGTAACCAAAACCACAACTTGCTTCTACTTCATCAAGTGTGAGTTCTGCTTGCATAGGGTCTTTATCCATACCGTAAACATACATCAATTTGTCAATAAGTTCGTTTGCCTTTAAGCAATCTTCTGCAGTGTTGATAGTAAACATAGCAGGAGTTTCAGCAAAGTTCTTATCATATCCTACAAATTCTAAACCTGTTTGTTCAGCATCAAGAGCCATATATAAATAGATGTTTTCATCTTTCTTGAAGATTTTTAAAATCATCTTGTCTTCAATATCGTCTGCAAACTTACGAACTTTTGATTCGCTGTAGCTTAATACGATAGCTCTTAACATATTGTAGTAATCAGAAGATGTAGTTACAACTACGTCGTTTTTAACAGAGAATACAAAGCCTTTCTTTCTAGTTTGTTCATCGCTTACGCTCTTCTTGAAGCAGATAACGTCACTCTTAACAAGGTGATTTAACGTCATAACTTCTGCGATAAGAGCAATTGCTTCTTCTGCATCTTCTTTAGTTTTAATAACTTTCTTACATGGAACAATTTCAAATTCTTGTTGAGTATATGCTTCAACGTTATATCCTTTTAATTGCATAAGAGTAGGGTCTGCAGCAAGGTATAAGTTGATTTGACCGTCTTTTTCAAACATTTCAGCAACGATTTGTTTTCTTACAACACCCATTTTCTTGAAAGTTTCTGCTCTTTCATAACAAAGAATTTCATAACGGATATCATCATATAAAGTGCCAAGAGATATTATATTAGAAACATCAAGAGATTCTTCAACAATGCCAGTTTTAGCCGTTGCATCATCGTTTAAACCAAGATTTACAAGAGATTTAACTGCAACTTCTTGTCCGTTAGCTTCTGCATCGTTTTCAACAGCAAGTTCTTCAACTGCGCTTTCAACAACCTTTTCAACGAACTTAGCATAGAGCTTTAATTTCTTCTTGTTTAATTTTGCTCTTGCCTTCTTTTTAAAGTTTTTGTCTGCATACCAGCCAGCAAAGTCAAGACCTTCTTTAGATGGGTCTTCTGGTAAAACAATTTTCTTACCAAGTTTTGTTACTGAAGTTGCATAAAGTTCACCATCAACGTAAAAACGAACTTTGCGCTTTTTGCCGTGAGAAATAAGACAGCAAATTAAAGTGATTATTAAAGCAATAACTAATACCACTGCAAGTAAAGCTGCGTATACGAAAGGAAATACAGGTTGGATTGGTTCCCATGCAGTTCTTACTGCTTCATATATATTGTTTAACCAACCAATGCCTTGAATACTCTCTTTTACTGAGCTTGCGAATCCTTTTATGAATTCAATGATTTTGTCTAACATATTTTTTCTCCTTGTTTAATTATTTATTAAATATATTATTTTTTATTTTTATTTTTCCTTTTCTTTAAATGTTTTTGATAGAACTTGTAAGCTTTAAACTCTTGTTTTTCTACCTTAAGTTGCTTTCTTTTTAACCTGCGACCATATTGTATTGGTGCTATTGTTATAAATAACGCCACTAACGCAAGAATAAAGTAGCCTTTATATGCATCAAGTTTAGTAAAGAAAGTTTCCTCACTTATCTTATAACCATCTAAACAAATAGCGTAAGCACCAAGCTCGTCAATTTCAAAAACAGCGTAGCCGTTTTCTACTTCAGCATCAATTAAAGTAATCTTTTCATTGCCGTTGTATTTTGCAATTTGAATAGCCGAACCATCAAGCACCGTTAAGCCTAAATCATCTAATTTTACTTTTAATGAAATGCGTTTTGCAAAATCATTGACAAGCGCGCCGTTTTTACATAATTGAACATCAAAGTAATACGCAACGCCACCATCTGTCAATTTAGTGCTCGTATTTGCTAAAATAGCCTTGTTTATATTTTTTATAACTGCAGCATCGCTCTTTTGAGAAATTGTTATATAATCATCTGTTGAAAAACATAAAGTGCCGTCTAACACAACTGCTTCCGCAGTAAATTTGCCACCGTCAACAGTTTTAACAACGTTTATATTTTTTGCAAATATATCCATCTTTATAAGATTGTAAAAATTTTCATAAGCATCGTCAACTTGCTTTTTGTTAACTGCAACTTCAATAGAGTACCTTGCAATAGATTGCTCGCTTAAAAGATATTGTTTGCCGTTTTCCGAATTAGAGTAGTCATCAAGATTATATGCTTTGCAAAGCTTATAGTTGATAACGTAAAGCTGATATTTTTTTAAAATAGTTAAACTTTTTTCATCAAAGTCCTTAATTTGAGCTTTTACAGCATCATTTCTATCAATAGACTCTGCAAGAATAATAGCATCTTCAACTATTTGTGCATATTCATCAGCATTATTGTCATCAAGCGTAGTTGCCATAAGGTAATTATACTTATCTATAAAAACTGCACTTTGAGAATCAGCCCTCACAAACGTAGGCGAAACGAATGACGTCATAAGCGCCACTATTAACACCGATACCGCAAGAATAAATTTCTTCATTGAGAGAGCCTCCAATTAATTAACTAGTTATATTTACTACAATTATTGATATGATAACACACATTTAAAAATATTTCAATACTTTTTACTCAAATTTTTACAATATTTTTTTAAACTTTAAACAGCCCATTATACTCTTTGCAATATTTTTATATAAAAATATGAAAAAACCGCGCTACAGCACGGTTTTGTCACTTTTTTACATTATTCTGTTCTTAAAGCAATAACAGGGTCTTTATTTGCAGCACTCTTTGCTGGTATTAAGCCAGAAATAAGCGTTAAGCCAATACTTAATAAAAGCATTGTTATTGCATTGCTTATAGGAAGCATAGCAATTCTTCTAATTCCTATTAATGGGAATAAAATTAAGTTTACCACTTCTGAAATTAAATACGTAGCAACCACACCTATTATTCCTGCAAGCAAGCCTATTATAAACGTTTCGGCATTAAAGAGATAGCTAACGTCTTTTTTACGCCCGCCAAGCGAACGAATAACGCCAATTTCTTTTATTCTTTCAACAACGGAAACGTACGTTATAATTCCTATCATAACGGTTGACACTACAAGAGAAACGGAAGTAAACGCAATTAAAGCGTATGAAATAATGTCTATCATAGTGTTAATTAAATTTATAACGAGTGAAAGCGTATCCGTTGCCTTTATCGTTTGACGGTCCGCCTTTTTATATTCAACGCCATCAACCTCTATAATCCCTTCATATTCGTTCCAATCTTTTAAATAGTTGGTAACTAAATCTTTATCATCAAAACTAACGGGGTAAATGCTTATAGAGTTAGGTGTTTTATTGCAACCTAAACTTCTTAAAACAGAATCAATAACGTCTTCCGCCTTGAGCTCACCGCCACCTATCATTTGGAATAAACCACCCAAGGTAGCAAGTGAAAGGTCTTGCTTAGTATCTTCCGTAACGCCTTGATAAGTGTATGATAAGTCGTATTTAAGCGTTGCTTTTGTTATTGTTGTTAAGTAACTACCTGTTGTAGATAAACCTTCGTAATATTCTTTAATTCCATCCGTTTCCGCTTGAGATACGTTTAAAATATGTTCCGTTAACGCTTCTGTGTAATAAACGCCTGAAGTTAAACATCCGTAAGAAATAGATTGCCTTGGCTTTAATATGCCAACGACTTTAAGCTCAACGGCATTGTCACCCGTTTTCCACTCGTCTTGTGAATACGCATTGTAATCATAAGGCGCACTCATTAAACCGCTTCCACCTGTTTTGGAGTAAATAGTAGAGTTTGGATACCAATAGAACGTTTTTTCGTTCATTATTTCTTCGTATGTAAAGAAAACTTTTTCTAAATTTACGTTATAATTTGGGTCTACGTAGTCTTTAGCCTCATCATTATTGGCCTTGTATATGAGATTTAAAAACTCATCTTGCGTGTAATAGCCAAGCCTTGCAAGCAATAGGTCTGAAGATTCGCTTTCTTTATCAATAACAAGCATTATCTCATTTTTATTAGTTGCAATATTTCCATAAACTTCATACTGAGACTCTATGTACTCTTTGCTATTAGGTGCTTGTGCCATTTCTGGAATAAACATATCAACGAAAGTTGAATATTTTTCATAGTTGGTCTTTTTAAGCATTTCCTTGTAAAGTGTAGTAAGTGCCGTTATGGAAATTGCGGTATCTTGACTTTTACCACTTTCTCTAACAGTAGTGTAAATATTATTGTGAACGTTTATGCCGTAAGATAAATTCATTGCTGAATAATGGTTGCTAGGCATATTTTTTACATAGTTAACGTACACGTCCGTAATATCGTTTTTAATAAGCATGCTCTCAGTAGTTTTGCCCGTTTTAATAAAATACTCAACCATAGAATTTATGTAAACTCTATTAGGCTCTTTTATAATTTCCAACTTTTCTTCGCCGTCCATCATATCCTTCAAGCCTTCAAGGTCGTACGTTTGTTCAGTTATGGTTATAGGGTTGCCGGAAAGCATATCGTCTTGCATAGAGGCAACGTAACCTTTAATTCCCGCAGAAAACGCTAAAACAAGCGCAATGCCTATAATGCCAATAGAGCCCGCAAAGCCGACGAGTGCAGTTCTACCCTTTTTAGTTATAAGGTTTCTTGCCGAAAGTTTAAACGCCGTAACAAACGACATTTTGGCTTGTTCCTTTTTCTTTTTAATGCGATTAGTTTGTTCTACGTTTGCTTCTTGAAATTCTTTTTCTTTAACTTCGTCAACTGCAAGAGCCTCGTCACTATAAGGCATAGTATCTTCAATAACTAACCCGTCAAGCATTTTAACAATACGCGAAGCGTATTTATCTGCAAGTTCAGGGTTGTGCGTAACCATAATTACCAAGCGTTCTTTAGAAATTTCCTTTATAAGCTCCATAATTTGAACGCTAGTTTCGCTATCTAAAGCGCCGGTAGGCTCGTCAGCAAGTAAAATTTCTGGATTGTTTACAAGCGCACGCGCTATAGCAACACGTTGGCATTGACCGCCTGAAAGTTGATTTGGCTTTTTGTAATATTTGTCCTTTAAACCAACTCTATCAAGTGCTTCTTTTGAACGGCGAATACGCTCCTCTTTAGAAACGCCCGCAATAGTTAAAGCAAGTTCAACGTTGCCAAGCACCGTTTGGTGCGGAATAAGGTTGTAACTTTGGAACACAAAGCCTATTGACTGATTTCTATATAAATCCCACTCTCTATCGCCGTATTTTTTAGTAGACACGCCATCAATCACAAGGTCGCCACTAGTGTATTTATCAAGACCGCCAACAATATTTAAAAGCGTTGTTTTGCCACAGCCCGAAGGACCTAAAACGGCAACGAATTCGTTTTTCCTAAAGTTTATATTTACGCCTTTTAAAGCGTGAACCACTTCGCCACCTGCATAGTAGTCTTTTACAATATCTTTAAGTATTAACACGATTTTCCTCCTAATTATTACCAAATAAATAGCACAAAAACTAAGTTTTTGTCAACCTGTTTTAATTGTATGCTAAAAATTTTACTTAAATTTCACAATACTTACTAAAAAATAAGCGTTTTTAGCCAATTTTTCTCCATAAAACGTCAAAAACCGACGGAAATCAATACCGTCGGTTTATATTAACCTATTTTGTTTTTTAGCGTTTTTAGCGCAGTTTTTTCAAGCCTACTTACTTGCGCTTGCGATAGCCCTACGGAAGATGATATTTCCGTTTGAGTTCTACCTTCGTAATACCTCATAAGCAAAATCTTTTTTTCTCTTTCGCCAAGACGACTAACGGCATTTTTTAACGCCACGTTTTCCGCCCAAATTTCATCGTTTTGCTTTTCATCGCTTATTTGGTCCATTAAATAAAGTTCTTCACCCTCTTTACTATACACGGGCTCGTATAAACTAACGGGGTCGCTTATAGCGTCAAGAGCGTATGCAACTTCTTCTTCAGCAATCCCTAGTTTTATAGATATTTGAGAAGTTGTGGCAACGTCATCTGTTTTTTCTATCTCGCTTCTCGCCTTTAACACTTGATACGCCGTATCTCGTATAGAGCGTGAAACCCTTAAACTATTTGCCGTTCTTAAAACGCGCTTAATTTCGCCAAGTATCATAGGCACGGCGTAGGTAGAAAACATAACTCCGTATTTAACGTCAAAATTTTCAGTTGCTTTTATTAGCCCTATACAACCTGCTTGAAAAAGGTCGTCACTACTAACTTTTGCACTTGGAAATCTTTTTACTATAGATAAAACTAATCTCATATTTGACGTTATAAATTGCTCTTTTGCACTTTCGTCGCCTTGCTTTATTTTGCAAAGTAAAACTTCACTTTCTTCTTTAGTTATGCGTTTTAATCGGGAAGTGTCTATTCCGCAAATTTCAACTTTACTTACCATAAAAATTTCTCCTATGTAACGGCAAGTAAGTAAAGTATTGGCATTTAAAAAGTTTTTATACTTAATTTTTTAACCGAGCAACACGTCTATAAGAAGCATTAAGCAAAAACCTATAATAATTGCGTAGGTAGAACCCCTTTCGTTGCCGTGCGAGTGTGTTTCAGGTATCATTTCATCGCTAATAATATAGAGCATTGTTCCGCCAGCAAAAGCAAGTGCAAAAGGAAGTATTGCAGTTGAAATTGTAACTGCAAAATAGCCTAAAAGCGTGCCTATAACCTCAATTAAGCCTGTAAGTGAGGCAATAAACAACGCCTTTTTCTTTGAAATTCCAACCGCAACCATAGGCGCAATTATAACCATACCTTCGGGAATATTTTGAAGCGCAATACCTATTGCAATAGTTATAGCGTCTGCATTATTTCCCGTGCCAAAACCAACGCCTGCAGCAACGCCTTCAGGGAAATTATGAATAGCAATAGCCAAAACAAAAAGCAAAATTTTGTTAAGCTTTTTATTGTTTTGCGGGTGTGCTTCTTCTATAGAAGAATTGTGCAAATGCGGGGTAAAAAGGTCTATAAGGTTTAAAACCACCGCACCTATTACAACGCCAACTATTGCAACGTAAACGTTGCCTATTTCTACCGACGGCATTATTAAACCAACAACCGCCGCACAAAGCATTATGCCCGCGGCAAAACCTAAAACGTAATCGCTAAACTTATGTGAAATTTTTTGTGTTAAAAAACCTATTATTGCGCCTACAACCGTTGCTCCGCCAACGCCAAGAGCCGTAAGTAATACTATTTCCATTTTTTACCTTAAATATCGTTTTTATTTTAAATTTTTTATACTTTGCCTTTATAATTTTTATAAACGTAATTTTTAGGGTCTGGCGAAGCCACGCCTTTTAACGCTACAACGTGCATTTCTCTTGCAATTTTGCCGTAATCAGCCCTAAAATGAACCGACGACTTAACTACTAACGCCCTTTTCTCTTCTGGGCGTATTCCGTGACACCTAAACACTTCTAAATCAAACGCTTGGCGTGGAAGTGAATTTACTATAACCGTGTTGCCTTCAATTTCTAAAATTGCCGTTTCGCCTTGCCTTGCGATATTTCCCGTATATATTTTACCTTTAAAAGTGTAAATGCCGTTGCTAAGCATTTTAACGTACGCTTTTACAGGTATTGGTCCGCCAGAATATTTAACGTCACTCCAACCGCCTAAATTTAAATCAACGTAACTGCCAACGCCTGCCTTTTGACATTTTTTAACGCTTTCCGGGTCAATAATCGTTGCAAATGCAAAGCCTGTCATTTTACGCTCTAACACCCTTTTTAAAATATGAGTTGTGTCGCCAAATGCGCCAGCACCTGGGTTATCGGAAGAGTCGGCTATAACCACGGGGCCGTCTCCTTCTAACGTAACCCTATCTAAAGCATAGTCTAAACTTGGATAATTTATTGTAAGTTCAGGCACTTTTTGCAAAATAGCGTCCTTTAATTCGGTAGCCAAATTTTTAGCAAGTTCAGGGTCGTTATCAGTAACAACCATAACGCTCATTCCCATTTCTGGGATATCGGCAGGGGCGAAACCGTGCGCAAACCTTGCGCTTAAAACACCTCTTTTCTCTCTCATTTTAAACGCTTTTTCGTATAAAGGCTTAATTGATAATTCTTCCGTTGGAAAAAGTGGGAGAAGATGGTTTACGCTTACAAACTTCATAACGGGCTTAATTTTTCCGTCTAACGTGTCAAGCATTATTCTTGCAACCGCTTCGCCCGTTTCTGCACAGTCGGTATGCGGATAACAATCGTAAGGAATTAAAACGTCAACGTTTTTAGCCATTTTTTCGGTAACGTTAGCGTGAAGGTCAAGCGTTGCCATAAAAGGAACGTTTTCGCCTATAACTTCCCTTATCTTTTCACTAATATCGCCTTCCGCATCAAAATGGTTTTCCGCCACCATTGCACCGTGGAAATTAAAAAATACGCCGTCAAGTGGCAAATTTTCCTTAATCGCCTTTAAAACGCTATCTAAAACGAAATTAAAAACGTCTTCCGTTACGGGCCCGCTTGGCGGTGCTTCTAACGAAACGGTAGGAATAAGTTTAATATCTTTACGCTTTAAAACGGCGTCTATAAAACCGCCTAGGTCAGTAGCATTACCGCGTTGCGAATCAATTATTATTTGACCTTCTTTAAAGCAACAATTTTTAAACGCCGTAAAGTCTGCTTTTTTACTACAAAACGAGTTTGTTTCGTGGCAAAAATGTGCTATTAAAATTTTCTTCATAATAAATCCTAAAAAACAAAAGATAATTGCATTTTTTATCATTATACAACAACACGCTCTTTTATTCAACCATTTATCACTTTTTATCTGCGCTAAAATTTTAAAAAATTAGATATTGACTTAAATTATATTTTATTATATAATTTACATAATGGGGCTTGATTTGAGTTGCCCTTTTAGGACTAAAAGGTATTGCGTAATGAAAAGAATTATAGTTATCGGCGGTGGCGATATGAAGGAAAAAACCACCATTGAAATAGATAGATACGTGGCGTCACTTGCAAAAGAACATGCGGGCGATAAGCGTGCATACGGCTTGTTTATAGGCACTGCCTCGCACGATTTTATGCCAGCTTTTAACACTTTTAGAAAAACTTACACTTCTGTTTTTGACATAAAAGCGGATTGTTTGCTTACCGTTTACGTAGATACTCCTAAAGAAAGAATTGATGAGAAGTTTTCTAAAGCGGACTTTATTTATATTGGCGGTGGCGACACGGGCTTTATGCTTCAAAAGTGGCGTGAAACGGGATTGATTGATAAAATTTTAGAAGCTTACGAGCGTGGCGTTACAATAGTAGGTCGCTCTGCAGGTGCAGTTTGCTGGTTTGACACTATGTATACGGATAGCGAACTTTTAAACGGAAATGAAGAAGATTATAGGCTTTACAACGGATTGGGAGTGTTAAAGGGAACAATGTGCCCTCACTATAACGTTAGAACTAAAGACTTTGATAAGGCGATAATTGACAATAACATAACGTCGTCTTACGCAGTGGAAGACGACTGCGCCTTGGAGTTTATTGACGGCAACTTTACAAAAAGTATTAGTTCAGGCAAAAAAGCTTATAATATTTTATTAAAGGACGGTCAAATTATTAAAAACGAACTTTAATTTAAGTTTTAAATTAGAGTGTACAAAGGAGGCTTGATGATGTATAAGATTTTGATTGTTGATGATGAAGTTAATATAAGGGAAGTTTTAAAAGAGTACGCCGAATTTTCTGGACACGAAGTTTTTGAAGCCAGCAATGGTTTTGAAGCCGTTAAAATGTGTAAAGAAGATGATTTTGACATTATAATAATGGATATTATGATGCCTAAATTAGACGGATTCTCTGCCATTAAAGAAATTAGAAAAACTAAAAACACGCCTATTTTAATACTTAGTGCAAGAATGGAAGAATACGACAAATTGTTTGGCTTTGAACTTGGTGTTGACGATTACGTTGTTAAACCATTTTCGCCAAAAGAAGTTATGGCGCGTATAAACGCAATATTAAAACGTAACAGCGGTTTGGAAAAATCTAATGATGAAATAGCCAAGTTTGAAGGCTTAGAAATAGACTTTGCTGGAAGAAACGTTTATATTGACGGAGAAAAGGCAATTTTAACCCCAAAAGAATACGACCTTTTATTCTATCTTGTAAAAAATAAGGGCGTTGCCCTCTCGCGCGAAAAATTGCTTCACGACGTATGGAGTTACGATTTTTACGGAGATGATAGAACGGTAGATACTCACGTTAAAATGCTACGCAGTAATTTAAAGCATTATAGAAAATTTATTGTAACTTTAAGAAGCGTTGGTTATAAATTTGAATTATGAAAATAAAAGATAACTTAAAAAAACTGCGTGTAAATCTTTTTATTTACTTTATTATTTTTACCGTTGTGTTAATATTCATTATATGGATTTTACAAACGGTATTTTTTGAAGCAGAATATAAAAATTCTCACGCAACAAAAATGAATACGTACGCTGAAATTATAGCCTATTCCGCAATTCATAGCGATACGGTAAACGAAAGCGCCGTTACAACGCTAAAAGATTCTGGTGTGGAAACTTTAATTTTAACCAAACCTAAAGTTTCTTCTATAGAAATTTTATACCCTGTAAGAACTCAAATTGCAGAACAACACGAAAATTTTAACGTATATACTTCAGCCATAAACGACTTGGTTAAAAAAGGCGTTGACACTTTGAGCGGAGAAGCCACTCAAGATGGTCTTCGTTATATTTACAACGTAAGAAAAATAACGTATTACAACAATGAGTGTTATTTACTTTTGATTTGTAATATGTCTCAATTAGAAAGCACTATGAGCGTTCTTCGCTTTCAACTTATATTAACCACGATTATCGTTTTATTTATTTCAATATTCATATCTTGGCTTATTGCAGGCAGATTAAGTGCCCCTATAGATAAGATGAGTAGCGTTGCTAATAAGTGGGCTCGTGGCGATGAAAGCGTTACGTTTACAGAAGGTGGGTATCTTGAAATAAACGAACTTGCAAAAGCGCTTAACTATGCTAAAGCTGAAAAAGCTAAAGCCCAAACACTTCAACGTGACCTTCTTGCAAATATTACACACGATCTTAAAACCCCGCTTACAATGATTAAGGCGTATGCCGAAATGATACAAGATATTTCTGGTAGCGACACGCAAAAACGCTTAAAACACACCGGAATTATTATAGACGAGGCAGATAGGTTAACCACTCTTGTAAACGATATTTTAAATTTATCTCACATACAGGCAACAACCCTTCCAATAGATAAAAAACCATTTAACCTTTCACAACTCGTAGAGAGCGTTACAACTCGCTTTTGCACGGCTTTAGAAAAAGATGGTTATAATATAGCTATAGATTTAGTGCCTAACGTGTACGTTAACGCAAACGAAGATAAAATTGAAGAAGTTATCTATAACCTACTTTCTAACGCTGTAAACTATACTGGTGAAGACAAAATTGTTAAAGTATATTTAACCACAAAAAATAACAAGGCTACGCTTGAAATTATTGATACAGGGCGCGGTATTGAAAGCAATAAAATAGATACTATCTGGGAAAAATATTACCGCTCTTCAAAAACTCACCAACGCCAAATTAAAGGCTCTGGATTAGGTCTTTCTATAGTAAAAGCAATTTTAACTAACCAAAACGCTGACTTTGGCGTTATTAGTAAAGAAAATTTAGGTAGCAACTTTTATATGACTTTTGATATTGTTAACGAACACTCTTTAAAGGTATAATATGGATAACGATATTTTACGTGTAGAAAATTTTAAAGATGCTGATAAAAGCGTAAACTCTTCTCACTTTAAAAATGATACAGACAACAACTTAATAAATGCAAAAAAAACTTCACTATCAACTCTTGTTAAAAACGAGTTCAAAGATAACTATAGCTTGGCAAACAATGCAATTATAATGCCAAAGCCTAAAATTTTTACGACTATTCTCTTGGCTTTTTCCCTAGCGCTACTCATTGTTGCTTTAGCACTTTTTTGCAATAAAACAAAAGATATTTTATATGCCGTTGTTTTGGCAATAATATGCTCGCTAACAATACCTTTATCACTCATTTTCTTTTTTAGCAAACTTGACTCAAAAAGCAATTTTTCGCTTTTGTCAATATTAAAAATGTTTGGGTTTGGAGCGTTAGCCTATTGTTTATTAGATGCTTTATATAATTATTTTATAGAAATAACTAACTTTTCCGGCTACTTAATAACGTTTGCAAGATGTATAATAGATATGCTAGCAATAATTATTATGACGACGTTATTTTACGCTCAAAATAAAAAGACGGGGGCTATGACTTTAATGCTTATTGCTTGCACTGTTGCAAGCGGATTTTCAGCTTTTAAAAGTTTTTCAACAATGTTTAACTCCCTATTTATAAAAATTCAAATATTTGACGGACAAAGCCTTTCGGTTGCCGCTATAGTTAATACTGGCAATTGGGCAACTAGAAGTATAAGTGCGCTTTTTAAAACCATTGGCTATTACGGCCTATATCAACCTTTAATATTCGTATCGCTAAACGTAATAATAGCATTTTCATTAAATTACTATTTTAATAAAAAGACGCGCGCAAGTGAAAATAGAACTTCAAATCTATTAATTATAATAACTTGCTTGCTTATAAACGCGCTTATATCCGTTAGCACATCTATTATTTTTTTTGAGATAATTTATAATGCGTGCGCTATTCTATTTACCGCGTATATGTTCTATGAAGTTTTAGAAATTGCAATTAAAAATGAAAAATATAAAGACAATTAAAAAATCGCCGTGATATCTAGTAGATACACGGCGATTTTATTTTTACCAATCGTAAGCGGTTATTTCATATAAATTATTTATAGAGATAAGTTTTTTATCTTCTTCACACAAATCAAACTCTTTTAAAAGTTCTGCGCCCGTAAGTTTAACCTTGTAAACCAAGTCGGTTTCTAAATAGCCAATTTTCATTAATTTTTCAACGAATTCTTCTCCGTCTAAAATTTTAATATAAACTTTGTCGTCAATACCATAAATAGTAGCGTATCTCATATTTTCCTTAAACGTTGATTATTTTAAATTTATTGGGTTTAAACATTGTAAACTATCTAACGTAAACAACCCGTCTTTTCTAATTAAAACGTCGTCAAAATAAATTTCGCCTCCGCCGTAATTTTCCGTCATGATTAAAACTAAATCCCAGTGAAGTGCAGATTCGTTACCATTGTCACATTCTTCATAACAAGAACCTGGAGTAAAGTGAATAGAACCGGAAATTTTTTCATCAAACAAAATGTCGCCTATAGGCTTGTCAATATATGGATTAACCCCAAATGAAAATTCGCCTATATACCTTGCGCCTTCGTCAATGTTTAAAATCTCGTTTAATTTTTCCGTATAATTTGCCGTTGCGTTTACAATTTTACCATTTTTAAATTCAAGCCTTACGTTTTCAAATTTGTGCCCGTCTTTAATAGACGGAGCGTTATACGTAATAACGCCGTTTACACTATCTTTAATAGGCGCGGTAAAAATTTCGCCGTCGGGAATATTGCGTGAGCCTGAACACTTAATAGCAGGCATACCTTTAATTGAAAAACTAATATCGGTATCTTTTGCTTTAAGCCTTACTTTATCCGTTTTTTCCATAAGTTCTTTAAGGCTATCCATAGCAATATCCATCTTTTTATAGTCAAGCGTGCAAACGTTAAAATAATAATCTTCAAACGCTTCCGTACTCATTCCAGCAAGTTGCGCCATTGAAGGATTTGGATATCTTAATACCACCCATTTAGTTTTATTAACACGTATGTCACTATGAACGGTTTTACTATAAATATTTTGATATAGCGCGTTTTTAGCCCCGTCAACGTCACAAAGCTCAAAGCAGTTGTCCCCACCACGAATACCAATGTATGCGTCCATTTCTTGCATAATAAAACTATCGTACTTAGACATTAATTCAATGCTTTCCTTGCTTGCTCCGCCAATAATAGCACGGGTAACCGAACTATCTCTTAACTGAACGAAAGGATATCCGCCCGCCAAGTACACTTCATTTACAAGAGCTTTGACAAGTGCGCTGTCAATACCAAATGCTTCTATTAAACACTTTTCGCCTTTTTTAAGTTCTACCGAATAGTTAACTAACCCTTTTGCCAATTTATTAATTCTTAAATCAATCATAATTCCACCTTTTACTTATTTTACCACTAATTACTATTTTTGACAAGTTTTATAACAAAATTACTTTAATTATTTATTGTGCATTTGCACAATTTAAAAATATTGCTTATCGCCTATTGAATAGATTGTGAAAATATATTATAATATAGATATTAGGAGAACACTGTAGATGAAAATTTTAAGAGCAAAAGGCAAAAACGTTAGGCACTATAATTTTAGAGTAAAACCAAAAAGACCATCACTTATGTGGCTCGTTCATTTTTTAGTATGGCTCGTTTGTATAGGTAGAAAAATTAAAATCAATTACGTAGGCAAAAAACCAAAGGGCAAGTTCTTGCTTTTAGGTAACCACGCTTCGTTTAACGACTTTTACTGCTTGTTTAAGTCTATTAAACTTATGAATTTAAACTATATAGTTGCTCTAGACGCGTTTAACGATATGTCTAACTGGCTTATGCGTAACATAGGCGCTATTGCAAAGCGTAAATTTATTAGCGACCTTGCACTTATGAAGAATATGAAATACACTATTCACGAACTTGGCAACGCCGTAATAATGTATCCTGAAGCAAGATATAGTTTAGATGGTACTACGAGTTTTTTACCGGAATCGCTTGGTAAATTAGTTAAGTTTTTAAACGTTCCAGTATATTCTATTATATTAAAAGGCAACTACGTTAGTGACCCTCAATGGAATAAGTATAAAGCAAACTATATTCCAATGGAATCTACCGTAACTGAACTTATTACGCTTGAAGAAGTTCAATCTCTTTCAGTTGACGAAATTAACAACCGCATTAAAGACATTTTTGTTTACGACGATTGGAAGTGGCTTAAAGAAAGCGGGCATAAGATTACAAATAAAAACCGCGCTAATAACTTAAATGCTCTTTTATACCAATGCCCTAGATGTAAAGAAGAACATAAAATGGTTGGTAAAGGTACAGTGCTTACTTGTACGCACTGCAACAAGTCTTGGAATTTAAATGAAGACGGAACTTTAACTGCAATTAACAGCGAAACGGAATTTTCACATATTCCTGACTGGTTTAAGTGGCAACGTGAAAACGTTAGAAAAGAAGTTAGAAACGGCACTTATAAAATGGAGGCCGAGTGCGAAGTGTTTACCCTTCCAAGTTCTATGGGCTTTGTTAAACAAGGCAAAGGTAAATTGTATCAAGACTCTAACGGCACTCGTTTAGTTGTAAACCTTTACGGCGAAGATAAAGTTATTGAATATAAAGGCACTCAACTTGAAAGCGTACATATTGAATACAACTATAAACTTGAACGCGATATGTTTGACTTCTCTATTCAAGGCGATAGCATTTGGATGAGCCCTCTTGATAAAAAAGACATTTTAACAAAAGTATCCATTGCTACGGAAGAAATTTATTTCCTTGCAAAAGAAAACGTATAAAGTATTAGCCCTTTGCTAAAAGTTTAGCAAAGGGCGTTTTTTTAATTTATAAATAGACTTTACAAATAAACGTAAAAGTTATATAATTATGCTATGAAACTTATTTTAGCAAGCAATTCGCCAAGGCGTAAAGAACTTTTAAAAAATGCGGGGTTAGATTTTAAAGTTATTCCGTCTAATTTTAAAGAGGAAGAAAATTGCGGTTTAAGCCCCTCTCTTTACTGCAAGCAACTTGCGGAAAATAAGGCTTTAAGCGTTTATAATGGCGATGATAGCATTGTTTTGGGGGCTGACACGATTGTTGTTTTTAACGGCGAAATTTTAGGCAAGCCCAAAGATGAAAACGACGCTATACGTATGCTAACTAAACTTTCAAATAGTAAACACCTTGTTATAACGGGCTATGCGATAATTAAAAACGGCGTCGTTTATAGCGGTTATGAAGAAACGATTGTAGAGTTTAACAACCTTTCCCCTACGCTTATTAGCGAGTACGTTAAAAGCGGTTTGCCACTTGATAAGGCTGGGGCTTACGGAATTCAAGACGGGTACGAACTTGTAAAAAACATTGATGGTGACTATAATAACGTTGTAGGCTTACCCGTAAATAAAATTTTAGAAATTTTAGGCAAAATAACAAATAAATAAAGGCAATATCACAAAAATGATAGCGCCGAAGGATAATAATGAGAACGGAAATTGCTATTGAAATAGGCACGTCTTACACAAAAATATACAAAGCTAAATGCGACGTTGTTTTATACGAGCCTACAATTATTGCCATTAAAAACGGCAACTATAAAAAACCTTACGCAGTTGGTAACGACGCGTTAAAATTAGTTGGCAAAACGGCAAACGGCATTAAAATTATCAAGCCCGTTAGCGCTGTTGAAATTTTAGATTTTAACGCTTTAACTTCGCTTATAACGGCGTTTGTAAATAAAATTTTAAAACCTTTTGAAAGCGTTTCTCGCATACTTTTAAGCGTTCAATGCGGTTCTGACGGCGAAGTTATAAGACGTTTTGAAAACGCACTTCAATCGGCAAGGTTATATAATATTAATTCCGTTGAAACTCCTGTTTTATCCGTATTAGGCGTTGGCAATACGCTTTCACAAACAAGTGCAAGCGCAGTTATTGACTTTGGTGGCGGTCAAACCACCATTTGCGTACTTAACCTTAACGGCGTAATATCGGGCGTGTCAATAGACTTTGGCGGAAACGACTTAAATAAAAATATTATTAAACATTTAGAAGAAGAAGTTAATATAACAATAACGGATAGCCAAGCAGAAGCTCTTAAAAAATGCGTTGCAAGTTTAGTGCAAGATGATGACACTAAAACCGTTGTTAGCGGTAAAGAAACAACTTCAGGAAAAACACGCAGTATGCTTATTTCTGCATCTATGATTTATAAGCCTGTTATGGAATTCGTTAATAAAATAGTGGAAGTTGCTTCAATGGTACTTAATAAACTTCCTAACGAAAGTATTATTGAAATTAGTAGAAACGGCATTATTTTAACGGGTGGCGGTTCTAACCTTTATGGGCTTCAAGATTATATGTTTAATAAACTTGGCTTTAAAATTGAAATGGCAAGCGAACCAGACCTTTCTTCTATTATTGGCGCAGGAAAGGTGCTTGCAAACAAAGACTTGCTTTTAAAACTTAAATTAAAACAATAGGAGAAATTATGAATATTTGGAGAGATATTAACCCTAAAAGAATAAAACCAACAGATTTTATTGCATACATAGAAATTGAGTGCGGTTCAAAAAACAAATACGAACTTGACAAAGAAACGGGCTTTATTATACTTGACCGCGTTCTTTATACAAGCACTCACTACCCTATGAACTACGGCTTTATTCCACGCACTCTTTCTGGCGACGGCGACCCGCTTGACGTATTCGTTTTGTGTAGCCAACCTATTGAAAAAATGAGTTTAGTTAGATGCTATCCTATTGGCGTTGTATTTATGAAAGACGGTGAAGAAGAAGACGAAAAAATTATTGCCATACCTTTTGGCGACCCGCAATATAACTGTTATAAAGACTTTCACGAGTTGCCTGAGCATATAATTGACGAACTTAAACACTTCTTAAACGTGTACAAGCAACTTGAAAATAAAACGGTTAAAGTTTTAGAAGTTGGCTCGCACGAAGTTGCAGAGCAAACAATTGCTAAAAACATTGACTGCTACGTTGAAACTTTTGAAAGATAAACAAAAAGCGAGCAAATTTATTTTGCTCGCTTTTCTTTTTAATATTGTTTAATACCGCCAACGTAAACGCTTTGTACGTTTATATCATCGTTAAACACAATAATGTCGGCATCTTTACCCTTTTCAATTTTACCCTTGTTTAAGTTTAAAAGTTTGGCAGGAATTTCAGTTATCATTTTAACTGCGAACGGAATAGTATAACCGCATTCGTTTACTAAAACTTTAATAAGTTTATCACTCGTTGAAACGCTACCAGCAAAAGCAGACCTGTCTTTAAGTTTGCAAACGCCGTCTTCAACAATAAACTCAGTTCCGCTCATAACGCCTTCTTTAATATCTGTTCCGGCAATTTCTAAACTATCAGTTATTAAAATAACTTTGTCTTGACCTTTTTGCTTAATAATTAACTTGATAAGTTCTGGTGGCAAATGCTTGCCGTCGGCTATAATTTCAACGTACATATCATCTTCTAAATAAGCAGTTTCAATTACGCCTAAGCTTCTAAAACCATGGTCACGCGTGATAGTTGACGTGCAAGAATAAAGATGTGTTATAAGGTTGCAACCATTTTTAATAGCCACTAACATATCTTTGTATTTTGCGTCCGTATGCCCAGCAGATGCTATAACGCCGTTTTGCGTTAAAAACTTGCAAAACTCGCCGTCCGTATCGTTTTCTGGAGCATAAGTCCACCTTGTAACGCTATCGCCGTATTCCTTAATTAAGCTTTCATAACACTCTTTTATAGGCGGAGAAATAAACACAGGACATTGTGCGCCCGCTTGATTTTTTGATAAATACGGCCCCTCTAAATGTGCGCCTAATACGTTAGACTTTAAGTCTTTATGCTTTTTAGCCTTATCTATATTGATAACGGCTTTTTTCATAGTTTCAAACTCGCCCGCACTAATAGTAGGAACAATAGTAGTTGTTCCGTGCTTTAAGTGAAAATTACAGCCGTTAACAACGTCTATAACGGTTGAGTTCATAAATGCGTAACCGCCAGCACCGTGAGTATGAATATCAATAAAACCTGCGGAAACGTAACTACCCGTATAGTCAACTAACTCACAGCCGTTTTTATCTTCACTTGTAACGTCAACAATTTTTGCGTTTTCTACGTAAACGTAACCGCTGAATAGTTCATTACCTATTATAATTTTGTCACTCTTAATTTTTAACATAACTTGCCTTTTAATTTTAAAGTTTTGCTGAACTATCGCCGTCTAAATATAAAATAGAATCTTTATGAAGCCTTAATGCTGTTGCAGGGCAAACCTCACCAATTTCACCGTTAATTGTTGCATATACTGCATTTGCCTTTGTAGGAGCAGGAACTATGCAAAAAAGGTATGGGGCCTTCATTAACGTTGGAACGGTTAAAGTAAGGGCGTGAGTTGGAACTTCGTCAATTGATTTAAAGCATCCGTCGTTTACTTGTTGATTTCTACAAATTTCATCAAGTTTAACAGGTTTTACAACCTTTTTATCATTAAAGTCTGCAACGGGTGGGTCGTTAAACGCGATGTGGCCGTTTTCGCCAATACCCATAATAACAATGTCGGTTGGGTTATCAAGTAAAAGTTTACCATATCTTTCCGCCTCTTCTTCTGGGTTAGTTGCAGTGCAATCAATATAATTTATGCTCTTAAATGGTGCTAAACCAAAAATATGGTCTTTTAAAAAGTTGCCAAAACCTTGTGGCGCATCTTTTGAAAGCCCAATATATTCGTCCATATGATAAGCGTTAACTCTATTCCACTCAATATCTTTATCTTCAGCAAGCGATTTTAACACGTCGTTTTGAGATGGCGCCGCCGCAAAAATCATATTAATTTCGGCCTTTGTAGATAAAAGTTCTTTAATTTTTGCCTTAATGTCAAGAGCGGCAACTTTGCCCATTTCTTGGCGAGTTTCAAAAATTTTAACTAATAATTCATCTTTTTTAAATTGTTTCATAAATTCCTCAAATTACACGTCAAATTCATTAACCTTTTCTTCTTTACCACTCTTAATAGCACGTTCAATAGCGTTCATAACAAACACAGGAGCAATAAATTCTTTATATGAAATAAATTGGTCTTTGCCGTCTAAAAGTTCATAGAACTCGTCAAATTCGCCTTTAAATACGGGAACGTCAACAATAATGTCGTGCCCTTCAAATTTGGTTTCAGACGCACGAGCAATGTAGTAGTGGTTAATATCTTCGCCAATAATACCTGTTACGCAGTAATCATCATATTTTAAAACGATAGTTACGCAGTCGCCTTTCTTAAATTCTTTTCCGCCTGTTTTATATGCAGTAACAGTTTTAGGGAATCTGCCAAACGCTTCCATTGTAATTTCTGCAAAGTGTTGAGCATAGAAATAGAATCCGCCGTATTCGCTATTGTAGTCAATAGCCGCTCTTACCATACCACCGCAAGTTTTGCCGTCGTAATTTTCTAGGGCTTGTTTTTTAATAAGTTGAACGCCACCATCGTGCTTAAGTGAAGAACCGCCCGTAACTTTACAGCCGTTTTCTTTTGCTTCTTTCATAAATTTAACTGCTTCTTCTTCGCTAATGCAAACAGGCTTGTCAACAAACATTGGAACGCCGTCTTTAATATATGGTTTAAGGTATTTATAGTGATTATCGCCGTGCCTTGCAACGTTAATAACGCCGTCAACTTGACCAACAAACTCATCGTATCTATCCATAATTTTAACGCCAAATTTTTCATTTAAAACCTTTGGTGGCTCACTTTCTTCACTATATACGCCCAAAACTTGAACGTCACTATATTTAGGGTTTTGGTTAATAAATCTTAAAAATATATCTGCGTGTGAATTTTCACAACCTAAAATAACTATTTTTTTCATAATAAATCTCCGTTATAATTAGAACTTTAATGGAAGTGGGTTTTGGTTATGAGCAGATTCAATAATGTAAATTGCCCATTTAGCGTCTTCAGCCGAAATCATCATTGGCTTGCCTTCAGTTAAATAGAAGTAAAGTTGCTCGTAGATGTTGGCAGTACCAAATTCAAATGGCTCGCCGTCATATTTGCCGTTAATTGTATGAGTAATAAAGTCTTCAGAGCAATATGCAGGGTTTTTATCCGCATCTTCAAGGAAAGTTTCAATAGGTTTTCTTTCAACGTTTTCGCCGTCAACGTAGTACTGAATTTCATATTCAAAGAAACCGCATTTAAACGTGCCGTGCGTACCTTGAGCCTTAATAACGTAGCCGTTACCAAAAGCGTCTGTTGAAGTTACTTCAACGTCAATAAGCGGTTTGTTTGGTGCAGTTACTAAAATTTTAGCGTAGTCGTCACTATCGCCGGCTGAAAGTGGTGTTAAATCAAGTTTAGAATAAACTACTTTCATATCTTTATCAAATCCTAAGAAACCTGCAGCCATACCAATTGGGTGTGGGCCCGTGTTGTAAATATTACCGCCAAGGCGTTTTTGTAAAGTTTGCCAGTCCCAACGGCGACTAAAGCCATTGTAGCAAAGTGAAATTTGTTCAACCTTACCAATAATGCCACTATCTAAAATTTCTTTTGTTTTAAAGTAGATTGGAGCGTAGAAAGTTTGCATAAACGGAATAATTTTTACGCCGTTTTCTTTTGCAGTTTTAATTAAAGTTTCACACTCGTATATAGTTCTTGCAAGCGGTTTATCGTTCATAACGTTAAAGCCGTGCTCAAGTAAATCTTTTGCTATATCATAATGCTGGTCTGAATAAGAAACGTTTACAACAATATCAATATCCTTAATGCCAAAAAGTTCTTTGTAACTAGCAAACACTTGACATCCAGGATACATTTTTAATGCAACTTCACGGCGATAAGCGTCTTCTTCAACAACGTATTTAACGTTCCAATACTTGTTATTTTCCGAAGTAAAGTAGTGGCCGTGTATACTTTTGCCACTTCTACCTTGACCAATAATTGCTAAATTTAATTTTTTCATATTAAGCCTCCTAAGCCTTTTTTAATCTATTTTAATTATACACCTTTTAAAAAACCTTTTGCAATACCAAAAACTACACAATAACATTGCATTTTATAAACTAAATTTAATAAAAATCTTAAAAACACTGCGTTTTTTATTGTGTTTTTTCTTGCATTATTATATAATTTTTATAAAAGGTATACTATGAAACAAGAAAAATTACACAACTCCGTATCTACGGATAAAATTATTTTTAACTATTACAAATCAAAAGGGCTGAACGATAGAAAAACGGACGATATTCATAGCCACGCTTATTTTGAATTGCTTTTGTTTTTAGACGGCAATTTTTCATACGTTGCCGACGAAAATTCAATTCCGCTTAAACGTAACGACCTTATTTTAACCCCTCCAAACACAAATCATTGTTTAATACCTAACGGCAAAACGAATTATGAAAGGTACAACGTTACGTTTTACCCATCTGCAATTTCGGATATTGACGTTTTTAAGGTTGTTGAAAAAGCAAGCGTTATAAACGTTGCAAATAATGAAATAATTTTGAATATATTTAAAAAACTTGACTACTATTCATATAACCTTGCAATAAATGACTTTATTGAAGTTAGCCATTGTTTATTAAAAGAACTTTTTTACAATCTCAAAATTATAACGGAGAGAAAAAACGAATATTCAAACAATTTGAGCACTCTTACAAAAGAAGCCCTTTCCATAATAAACAACAAACTTTTTACAATAACTTCTATTGAAGAAATTAGCAAAGATTTACTTGTTAGCGAAACGTATTTATATAGATTATTTAAAAAAGAAATGGGAATATCCCCCAAAAAATATATAAATGAAAAAAGGCTACTTGCCGCCCAAAATATGTTGTTACTTGGTAAAAAACCAACGGAAGTTTACCTTTATTGCGGGTTTAACGAATACACTTCTTTTTACCGTAATTATTTAGAATATTTTGGCTATCCGCCAAGCGAAGAATCTGTACAAATTAAAAAAGATTGAAAGTTTTTTGTCCACACCCCAATCTTAAAACGCTTAAAAAAATATATTAAATTTAATATTTTACATAAAAATTATAGCACGGCGCTTTATCGTACATAGATAACGATATTTTCCCGTGCTATTTTTTATTGTATATTGATATATTTAATAGTAAACAAAAATTTATTGTAGTAATTTTTTATATTAAACTTTTAATAATCATTTGTAATGCCTAAAAAGTAATCAGCAGTAACATTAAACGCAATCGCCATATTTTTTAAAATGTCATAACCTGGTTTTGCCTTTCCCTTAATCCACTCACTTACCTGACTTTGCTTTGCATTAATTTTTTTGGCAAATGCAACTTGGGTTAAATTATTTTCTTGCAAAAATTCTTTTAAAATTTCACTAAAATTGTTTTCCATATATCTAGTATATAGAATTTTCTATACAAATACTTGACATATAGAATATTCTATACTATAATTAGGGGGCAAAAGCGAAAATAGTTTATTTTGCGTACTATTCAATATTTACTTTTGGAGGAAATAATGAAAAAAATATTTATCTTACTTTTAAGCATGATTACCACATTAACAATAGCTGCTTGCACAACAAACAATAATACTAACATAACAAACCCAAATAATAACAATACAAATCAAAGTCAAAACAATAATCAAAGTCAGTATTCAAATATTAATGTGACAGTTACAAGCAAAAAAAATCTCCCTATTAATTATGACGAAAATAGATATTCTAATCGTGTTGAATTTTCATTTTTAATTAAAAACAATTCTTCAAAGCCGATAAAAGGTATTAAAGGCGTACTTACCATTAAAGATTTATTTGGCATTAAGATTATTGCACTAAATTGTGATTTTACAGGAAAAACAATAAATGCTAATCAGTCTACCACTTTTGAGGGTATAGGAATTGATATTAATCAATTTATGGATAACCATTTAAAACTCTATAACGAAGATTACTCCGATATGATTTACGAATATAAAATAACTAGCGTTGTTTATGCTAACGACAATATTGGAAGTGAAACCACAACGGAATCATCAAAAGTAAAAATAGAAGTACTAGACAAGTATAATTTACCAGTTAACTACGACGCTAATCGTTACTCTCCTAGAGTAGAGTTTAATTTTAAAGTATCCAACTTAACAGCAAAACCAATAAAAGGTATTCAAGGAGTATTAACTATTAAAGATTTGTTTGGTGTTAAAATTATGGCGTTAAATTGTGATTTTACAGGAAAAACAATAAATGCTAATCAGTTCGTTTCGTTTAACGGTATCGGTTTTGATATTAATCAATTTATGGACAATCACGTAAAAATATATAATGAGGAATTTGAAGATTTAATATTTGAGTATACTGTAAATACAATTGTTTACACCGATGGCACACAAGAATAATTCCGCATAAACATTTTTTAAGCATATAATACAAAAAAGCGAGCACAACCATGCTCGCTTTTGTTGTTTGTTTAATTATCTAATCCAAGTTCCAAGTTCTTCGCCTTTAACAACTCTAACAATAGAGTCTTTTTCATTTAAACCAAAGGCAAGTATTGGAGTTTTGTTTTCCTTGCAAATTGCAACGGCGGCAGTATCCATTGCTTTAAGTTCTTGTGAAATAAAGTCAATATACTTAATTTCTTTATACTTTTTAGCGTCTTTATTAGTTTTAGGGTCGCTATCGTAAATGCCATCAACGTTTTTAGCAAGAAGTATTACGTCTGCACCAATTTCCGCTGCCCTTAACGCTACTGCAGTATCCGTTGAGAAGAACGGATTGCCCGTACCGCAAGCAAATATAACCACTCTACCTTTTTTAAGATGGCTAACTGCTTTCCTTTGAGCGTATGGTTCGGCAACACGCAAAATATCCCAAGCGGTTTGAACTCTTACGTCAACACCCCTTCTTTCAATAGCGTCTTGCAAGCATAATGCGTTAATAACGGTTGCTATCATACCCATATGGTCTGCAGTGGCTCTATCCATATCTACACCTTGCCTACCGCGCCAAAAGTTACCTGCGCCTACAACGATAGCAACTTCTACACCCAAATTGTGCACGTCAATAATTTGACCAACAACGTTATCAACAACGTTCATATCAAAACCAAAGCCGTTGTCACCTGCTAACGCTTCGCCACTAATTTTTACTATAACTCTTTTATATTTTAATTCTGCCATATTGCCTCCCTATTAAAAAGTGCTCGTTTAAGGCTATGTCACGGAAGATAGTTGCTTTTAGCAAAAATACATTTTGCGATTGGCGAGGAAAATACAAGAAAGACGCGTGTTGTGAGGGCGCATACCCTTTGCGGTCTGTAACCGAACAAAACACGGAGTATTTCGTAGTAGTTTGCCGTCAAAAAACAAGCAACTGACGTGATAGAGCCTTTTTTAAAAAAAAAGGAACGTAGTAGTTCCTTTTTTTAGCAATTAGTTTTTCATTTTATTAACTTGTTCAGCTACAGCGTCAGCAAGGTTTTCAGTTTTCTTTTGTAAACCTTCGCCCATTTCATAACGAACAAATCTTCTTACAGAAATCTTTTCGCCGATAGTAGCAGTAGCGCCAACAACCATTTCTTCAACAGTTTTAGAAGGGTCTTTTACAAACTTTTGGCAAAGTAAGCAGTTTTCATCGTAGTAAGTTTTAATTCTACCTTCAACCATTTTGTCAACGATTTTTTCTGGCTTGCCTTCAGCAAGTGCTTGCGCTCTTAAAATTTCTTTTTCATGTTCAATAACTTCTGCTGGAACGTCTTCTTTTGCAAGATAAAGTGGGTTAGCAGCAGCAATTTGAAGAGCAATATCGTGGACTAATTCTTTGAATTGGTCACCACGTGCAACGAAGTCAGTTTCGCAGTTTACTTCAAGTAAAACGCCAACTTTACCACCCATGTGGATATAACTATCAACAATACCTTCTGCAGCAATTCTAGTTGCTTTTTTTGCAGCTTTAGCAATGCCTTTTTCTCTTAAATAGTCAACTGCTTTTTCAATATCGCCGTTAGTTTCTTCAAGTGCTTTTTTGCAGTCCATCATACCAGCGCCCGTTTTTTCACGGAGCATTTTTACGTCTTGTGCTGTAAAACTCATAATAAACTCTCCTTAATAAATTATTCTGCTTTTTCTTCCGCTTTAGCTTCTACTGCTTCGTCCATAGAAACAACTTCTTCGTCAACGTTGTGGTTAACAGCGTCAGCGCCTTGGTTAGCTTCAATAACAGCGTCAGCAATAATAGATGCAATAAGTTTAACGGCTCTAATAGCATCGTCGTTACCAGGGATAACGTAATCAACGTTGTCTGGGTCACAGTTAGTATCAGTAATAGCAACTACAGGGATGTTTAATTTCTTTGCTTCTTTGATAGCAATTTCTTCACTGTGTGGGTCAACTACAAAAAGTGCACCAGGAAGAGTGTGCATATCTCTAATACCGCCAAGAATAGTTTGTAATTTTTCTCTTTCAGCCTTTAATGCAATAACTTCTTTTTTAGGTAAAAGGTCAAATTCACCTGTTTTTTCCATATTGTCAAGTTTGTTGAGTCTATCAACTCTTGAACGAATAGTTTTGAAGTTAGTTAAAGTACCGCCAAGCCATCTAGAGTTGATGTAGTATTGACCGCATCTTTCAGCTTCTTGTTGGATAGCTTCTTGAGCTTGCTTCTTTGTGCCTACGAATAAAAGTGATTTGCCTTGTTTAGCAACGTCAACAACGAATTTGTAAGCCTTTTCAATTTCTTCTACAGTGATTTGTAAGTCAACAATATGAATATTGTTGCGCGCACCATAGATGTACTTTTTCATTTTTGGGTTCCATCTGCTTGTTTGGTGACCAAAGTGAACACCAGCTTCAAGCAATTGTTTCATAGAACATACTGCCATAATTTTTTACCTCCGTTATTCCTCCTGGCATTCGTTATAGCCCGCGCGCTTTGCAGTCGTCGTTAATTTTTATTTTTGCAAAGTACAGTGTGCGGCGAAATACGCCAGTGTGAATTTTATCTTTGATATATTAGCACATTTTTATATATTTGTAAACTTAATTTAAACGAATTTGCAAAAAAATTATATATATTTATATAAATATCAAGTATTTTGAATAGGTTTATAAAATCTAGAGCGTCGCCACAAAATGCGATTGATTTTAGCAAAAAAACAAGCAAACGTTATCAAACTCCCTCTACAAAAAAATCCGCTTGCTAATTATAACAAGCGGATAAAAAAGTTAAGTTGTTAATTTTTTAGTTCTTTTTAGTAGACAACTTTTTCATTACGAATAAGTATCCTATTGTTAAGCCAGAACCTAAAACAAGTGAAACCGCAGCCGCCCAACCAAATGGTAAAACAATTTGTATAAAGCCTGCAAAAATGTACATTACAAACGAAATTGCAGCAACGCTAACCGCATAAGGAACTTGTGTTGTAACGTGGTTCAAGTGCTCGCATTCCGCACCCGCAGAAGACATAATCGTAGTATCTGAAATTGGTGAGCAGTGGTCACCGCAAACAGCGCCTGCAAGGCACGCAGACATACTAATAACCATAATTGTGCTGTCTGCTGGGAACATAGCCGTAACAATAGGAATTAAAATACCAAACGTACCCCAAGAAGTACCCGTTGCAAATGCAAGTAAGCAAGCAACTAAGAAGATTATTGCCGGTAAGAAGTAGCCTAAAACGCCCGCGCCGTTTTTCATAAGGTCGCCAATAAAGTATTTAGCACCTAAAACGCTTGTCATTTCTTTAAGAGCAGTTGCAAACGTTAAAATTAAGATTGCAGGTACCATTGCAATAAAGCCTTGTGGAATGCTCTTCATAGAATCGTTAAACGTAACAACGTTTCTTATTGCCATATATATAATAGTGATAACAAGCGCAACAAGTCCGCCCCAAGGAAGACCAACGGTTGCATCCGTATTAGCAAACGCATCAATAAATGATGCTCCGTCAAATATACCGCCAACGTAAACGAGAGCGAATACCGAGCATACAATTAAAAGCGCAATAGGAATAATAAGGTCAATAACCCTACCTCTTGAATTTGCTTCAACAACTTCTTGTTCAATTTTTCTACCAGAGAAAAGGTCGCCGTTTTCAGCGTTTTCTTCGTGTTTTTTCATAAGGCCGAAGTCAAACTTCATTAACACTAACGCAATAATAAATACGAAAGTTAAAAGCGAGTAGAAGTTAAATGGAATAGCCATAACGAAGAGTTTTAAACCTTCGCCCGTTGCAGCGTATTCAGAAACCGCAGCCGCCCAAGACGATATTGGCGCTATCATACAAATAGGCGCAGCAGTTGCGTCAATTAAGTATGCAAGTTTTGAACGGGAAATTTTGTGCTTGTCCGTAATAGGACGCATTACAGAGCCTACCGTTAAGCAGTTGAAGTAGTCGTCAATAAAAATTAAAACGCCAAGTACGAAAGTGCAAAGTTGAGCACCTACTTTTGATTTAACGTTTTGTTTAGCCCACTCGCCAAACGCTCTAGAGCCACCTGCTTTATTTACAATTGAAACTATAATGCCAAGCTCAATTAAGAAAATAAAGATGCCCGCCGTGCCAGAAACCGCGCTAATTAAACCAGTGTTAATTGTGTGGTCAATAGATTTTAAGAAGTTAAAGTCTGAAGCGAGAATTGCGCCTGATAAAATACCGATGAAAAGTGAACTAAATACTTCTTTGGTAATAAGCGCTAAACCAATTGCAATAACCGGTGGTAAAAGAGCCCAAAGTGAGCCTTCAACTACGCCTGAACCACCGCAAGTAGAGCACAATCCGTCACAGCCATGTTCTGCAATTGCTTCGGCAAGGCCACCGCAACTAGCACATACGCCATCAACGCAGTCAGGACAGTCAAGCAAGTTGTGCACTGCATTTGTTGCTACGGCAATTATAAGTAATGCTAAAATTACTACGCCGGATACAAGCAACGTGATAGTTTTTTTGTTAAAAAACTTTTTTGCGTTAAACATAATAACACACTCCTTAAATAAAAAATTCGCAATACTATTAAATATTGCGAAAATTAGTTTTGCATATTTAATAGCTCAACACGCCTTTTAAGCGTGACAGTTGTAAAGATATTTTCTTTACACCCAGATATGTAAACTTGGGGATTTTACACTCTTCGGCAACGATTCCTTTACCACGCAAAAACTAAAACCCCTTTTTTGCGTTTATCATAACCATTGCGCCTCTATATTTGTGAGTTAATTATACAATTTTATATAATACATGTCAATAACCTTTCAACATTATTTTTGCAAATTGCCAACATTTTTACATTTTACGGCATTATAAGCAAACAAAAACACCACTTTGCGTGGTGTTATATGTTTGGCGGAAAAGGCGGGTAATTCCCCTGCTAGGGGAAATGTCGCAAGGCGACAAAAGGGTTGCCCTATTCCCCGATTAAAAGGCGGGCGTTCTGCCCCTTGATAAGGGGAAGGCAAACTTTGTTTGCGAGGGGTTTGCCGTCCGCGGCTAGCGATTGAACCTTGGTGAAAATACCGCATTGACGACACGCAAAAAGGACACCGTAATTGGTGTCCTTTATTGTGGCGGAAAAGGCGGGATTTGAACCCGCGCTGCGATTATCTCACACTACTCCCTTAGCAGGGGAGCCCCTTGAGCCACTTGGGTACTTTTCCATAACTCAAAACTAAATACTATTAAATTTTAACTAAAATTGCTTGTGGGGCTCCACTGATAAGGGAACCGAAGCAGGGGCGCGACTCGTTAAGCAAACAGTTTGGTAAACTGTTTGTAGACAAAGCGGCGAACAAACTATGTTTGGAGCAGGCACGTTAGTGACCTTGAGCCACTTGGGTACTTTTCCATAACTCAAAACTAAATATTATTAAATTTTAACTAAAATTGCCTTGCGTAAAGCACTCAAAACACTTTTTAGCCTTAACATAATACCATATAAAAATGGTAAAGTCAAAATATTTTATAAACTTTTGCAAATTTAATTCAAAAATATTTTTAAAAAAATTTTTAAGGGGTGGGAGATAAATTGCAATATTTTATGTTATAATGTAGTTAAATCTTGTTTAGGCAGGTTATTATGGCTGATAAAAAAGAAAAGAAATTTTTAATAGACAACCCTACCTTAATGGCAGAATGGAATTGGGAGAAAAATAACGAATTAGGTTTAGGCCCTTATACTTTCACTTGTGGCAGTGGCAAAAAAGCGTGGTGGAAATGCGAAAAAGAACATGAGTGGCAGGCAATTATTAAGAATAGAAGCAATGGAAATGCTTGTCCATATTGTTATGGTAGATATGCTATTAAAGGTGAAAACGACTTACTAACGCTTAATCCCGATTTGGCAAAAGAATGGAATCATGAAAAAAATGCAGAATTAAAGCCAGAAGATTTTACCGCAAATAGTGGTGTAAAAGTATGGTGGGAATGTGACAAAGGGCACGAATGGCAAGCAATAATTGCAAGTAGAAACAAAGGGGGCGGGTGTCCATATTGCGATAATAAAAAAGTATTAAAAGGTTATAATGATTTAGGAACTATAAACCCCGATTTAGCAAAAGAATGGAATCAAGAGAAAAATGGTAATTTAAGGCCAGAAAATGTTACGGCAGGGAGCAATAAGAAAGTATGGTGGAAATGCGAAAAAGGACACGAATGGCAAGCGACTATAGCAAGTAGAAATAATGGTATTGGCTGTCCGTATTGTTTAGGTAGAAATACTATAAAAGGTGTGAATGATTTATTAGCCTTAAATCCAGAATTATCGAAAGAGTGGAATTATGAAAAAAATGGCAATTTAAAACCAGAAGATTTTACTTTAAGCAGTCATCAAAAAGTCTGGTGGAAGTGTTCAAAAGGACATGAGTGGCAGGCAATTATTAAGAATAGAAACAAAAGTAATGGGTGCCCAATTTGCAATTCCGAAAGAAATACATCTTTCCCAGAATATGCTATTCTATATTATCTTAAAAAAAACGGCGTGAAAACTATTCACTCATATAAAGAAAAAGGGGTATGAATTAGATATTTATATGCCATTTAAAAAAATTGCTATTGAATATGATGGATATCTTTGGCATGGCAATAAAACAAAAAACGATTTAGATAAAAATTTAAAATGTAAAAATGACGGCATTACCCTTTATAGAATAAGGGAAGGTTTAGAATCACTTAATGATAGTTCCATAGATTATATTATTAACAAAAACCAAAAAGATTTAGAAGAAGTTTTACAAAAAGTTTTAAGTGAAATAGTAGGGTTTTCAATAGATATTGACTTAAAAAGAGATAATATTGAGATTGAAAATTTGCGTGAATATACCGAAAAAATGAACTCTCTTTTATACATTAATCCAACTTTATCAATTGAATGGAACTATGAAAAAAATGGCAATTTAAGACCAGAGCATTTTACTGCGGGAAGCAATAAAAAAGCATGGTGGAAATGTTCTAAAGGGCACGAATGGCAGGCAGTAATAACAAGTAGAAATAAAGGACATGGTTGCCCGTATTGCTCTGGTAGATATGTTATTAAAGGGAAAACCGATTTGACAACATTAAATCCCACTTTGGCAAAAGAATGGAATTGCGAAAAGAACGGCAACTTAAAGCCAGAAGATTTTACTATCAATGCCCACAGTAAAGTATGGTGGAAGTGCAACAAGGGACACGAGTGGCAGGCAGTAATAGCAAGTAGAAATAAAGGACATGGTTGCCCGTATTGTTCAGGTCGCAAAAAGTAAAAAATGAAAAACGAATTAGAAAAGATTAAATATAAATATCTAAAACCAGATAATTATTATGGTTATTATAGTAAAATAATATCAAAAAAATTATTAAAAATATTAAAAAATGCTATTTGTTGCGAACGTCCAGATTTCTATTATATTGAAAACGATATATGTTATATTTGTGAACATTTTGAGTTTGATGCTTCAATTAACAAAGCGAAAAAAGGTAGTATGTTTAAAAGAGCGGAACATCAAACAAGAGTTAAAATAAAACATGAATTTGAAGACAAAATGTCAAATAATCCTCCAAGTGAAACCGAAATTACTAATTATGGAGCAATATCAAAGGGCATTCATTATAAGCAAGATAAGAATTCATGGAAAAGCAATTTTATAAGTGCTTTTGATAAACACTATTTAAAATTAGAAGATTATAGAAATAATCTAATTTCCAAAAAAATTATTACTGATAAAACAATTATAAAGTATATATTTATAATTGAAGATACCTCAATTTTTGGCGCATTTAAGAATAGAAAAATGGATAAAATTTGTTATCCCTTTGATTTCTCTTTTGGAATTGATGTTTTACAAAAAGCCAAGCGTGTTAATTATTTTATTTTTCTAAATGAATCTCAAGAAGAATTGTTTTTTGTAAATAGATGTTCTTTTAATAAAATGAAAAAATATGTATTGACCTTTGAAAAAACGAAAATGTTCTTTTTAAACGATGTAAAACTCGTTTCAGCCAAGATAACTGTGCCAGATAGTATTTTTGAAAAAACTGTAAAATAATACCTAAAATGAGAAAAACAATTACCTGAAAAATTTAGAACGCAAGCACCACTTGCCCGCCAAAAAGAACGATTTTTATCGTTCTTTTTTCATTGCAAAAACAATATTGTGTTAAGTATTGGTTTTATTTACCTACCCTTTTAACAAATTTTTTAAGCAAAAAAGCCCGACGTTTTAAAGTCGGGCTATAATTATAGTTATTATTTTTTGTGTGGCAAATAGCCACTTTTTATATGTATTTTACAAATTTGAACTTCACGCTATTTATATAAAAGGCAATGTTATTTTGCACTTTCATCAATAACTTCGGCATCTACGGCGTTTACGGCAACACTTTCCATACCTTTAATGCAACCGCTTTTTGTTTTATAGCCTTCTTCACTAATTGCTATACTTTCGCCATTGGTTGCTATTAATCTATAACGAAACTCTCCAGCTTTGTCTAAATAAATTTCAAATTTAGGGCAAGTGCTTGTTGTTGGCTTTTTAAGAGTTTTATCTTCAATTCTATCTTCTTGAATACATTTTTGCGCATTTTTAGCAATACTTGCCATGCCCGTTTTGCAAGCAGATTTAGTGGTGTAAACTTGTGAAGACACCGCTATTTTTTGCTTGTTGTTTGCAATAAGGCTAAAATTGTAACCTGTGTTTGTTTTTTTAATAATAAACGCTCCCATAATATACACTCCTTTTTTTATTTCTTAATATTATTATATCAAAATATAGAAGTTTTGTAAACCCCCATTTTTCAAAAAACGACAAAAATCTATAATTTTTTTATAACATTTTAATTAAGCACAAAATGTCTTTTATTGTTGACTTTTATTTGATGCGTTATTATAATAGTTTTAGGTGAAATATGAAGTATCAAATAGATGATTTTAACTTTTCTATATCAAATATACTAGTAGCGCATAAATGGACGTTTTCAAAAAATAGCACTTTTTGTTGCGAAAACGGCAGAAATTGTTACGGGCTTGTTCATATATTAAACGGACAAATGTGCTTTAACTTTTTGGACGGCAAAACCATTTTTTTAAACACGGGCGACACTATACTTTTAAAACCGAGCGACAAGTATATTTCTTATTCTAAAACTGAAAGCACGCACTACACCGTTAACTTTAATTTGCACCAAGATTTTTTAGACGGAGAAGTTTGCAAAAAGATTTTTTTAGACGACGGAAACCCCGTTATTTTAGAAAGTTCGTTTTTTGCCGACACGTTTGAAAACCTTGCCATCGTATGGAAGCAAAAGGAATTTGGTTACCGCGTTCAAGCAATATCTATAACAAATAAATTAATTTTAGCCTTTATTAAAAATTACGTTTTAGACAACATTAGTAATGAGGCTAAAAAAATACAACCTGCCCTTAAACTTATAGAAAAAAATTGGAATAAAGAACTTTCGCTTGAAATTTTAGCAAAAGAGTGCAATTTAAGCGTTTCACATTTTAGGCATTTGTTTACTAAAACTTTAAACACTTCACCTATGGAATATAGAGATAGTTTACGCCTACTTTACGCAAAAGATTACCTTATGTTAGAAGTCTATTCTATTAAAGAAATTGCCAACTTTTGCGGGTTTGAAGACGTTAACTACTTTAACCGCTTTTTTAAAAAACATATAGGCGTTACGCCAAGTAAATATTTAAAAACTTAAAAGAGAGTTCAAACGCGAACTCTCTTTTTTTACTATATACCCTTATTTATAAAGTTTGAGCATATCTTTTACGCTTTGTAAAACGTAGGTTGATTTTATCGTGCTTTCGCTATAGTCGTTAATGGTTGCTTCGCCACTTAAAACTAAAACCGTATCAACGCCTGCACTGTTGCCCGAAGCAATATCAGTATATAATCTATCGCCAAAAACAACCGTTTGCTCTTTTGTATAGCCGAACTTTTGCATTGCAATATTTATCATAGCAGGCTCTGGCTTGCCAATAAATACGGGCTTTCTACCCGTGGCCTTTTCATAGCCAAAACACATTGAACCGCAGTCTGGCACGCTACCAAAGTCAACGGGGCAAACCCAGTCTGGATTAGTGGCGTAATATTTAGCGTCTTTAACTTCCGTAAGCATTTTGCAAGTAGTAAACATTTTTTGGCTTGTAAGTTCGTTATCGTATGCAACAACAATAACGGAAGCGGTGCTATCAAACTCGTCGGTAACGTTTAAGCCTGCATCTTTAAGTTCTTTTACAAAAGACTTTGTGCCTTGCGCGTAAAACTTTTGACCTTTATAGTAGTTGTTAAAGTGCAAAATGGTTGCTTGGGTAGAAGTTAAAAAATTATCTTCATTTGCAGTTATGCCAATTTCTTTAAGTTTTAAAATATAGTCGCTTACTGATTTTGAAGAGTTGTTTGTTATAAAAACAAAATGCCCGCCATTTTTTTTAATTTGGTCTAAAAACTCTAAAACCCCATCAAAAATTTTTGAGCCAAGATATATTGTTCCGTCCATATCAAAAAGGAACAATTTTTTATTTTTTAAACGTGAAAAATCTTTACCTAAAAAGTCTAAAACCATTGATACACCCCTATTTAATTAAGGTCGTCGGCAACAATTAAATTTACGCCGTCAACTATATTTTCTATTATAACGCTACCCATTTTAACAGGCAAGTTTATTTTCACGCTTGCAATTTTTTGCATAACGCTAAAAATTTGCTCCTTTGGCACGGGGTTATTAGTTTTAACCGCCACCATTTTTCCGCAACTACTTTTAACGGTTGAAGTTACTACCCTTTTTGGCATTATAACTTCATTTTGCGCGTACAATTTTCCGCGCGGGCAAGTATTGCCTTTTACGCTTATTATATTAAAGTTTTTATACTCAACTTCTATTTCACACCCTATAGGGCACTCTATACAAGTAAGGTTTTTTATACTCATAATAACTCCATTAAAACTTCTAAATCGCTATCAAGCGCGGTTATTTGTTCTTTTTTAAGCGTTATAGTTTCCATTTCGCCAGGTAAAACTATAGGCTTTGATTTTTGGGTTATAACGCCGTTTTTACCCTTAACTATAATTTTGCAATTTTTATAAACGTTATCAACTCTAAAAAATAGCGTTATATTTTCGCTTGTGTTTTTGTTGATTTTTTGCGGTAAAACGTAGGTTATGTTTTTACCATTTAAAACGCTTATATAGTTAGGTTTATTAGCGCCGTTTAACACGTAGTTTGCCGCGGCTAAACCTGCAATTTCGGCTTCTTCGGAAACAAAGTCAACAAGGTCGTGAACGTGTAAAACGTTGCCACAAGCAAAAATTCCGTCCACTTCCGTTTGCCTATTTTGGTCAACAACCGCGCCCCTTGTTTTAGGCGAAAATTGCAAGCCTATATCTTTTGTAAGTTCGTTTTCAGGAATTAAGCCAACGGAAAATAAAACACAGTCGCACTCAAAAGATTTTTCCGTGCCTAAAATTGGGTTTTTGTTTTCGTCAACTTGCGTAATTGTTACGCCCGTAACCCTATTTTCGCCCCTAATTTCAGTTATGGTATGGCTTAAATAAAGTGGAATATCAAAGTCGTTTAAGCATTGAACAACGTTGCGCTTTAAGCCTGAAGAATACGGCATAATTTCCGCAACGGCTAAAACTTTTGCGCCCTCAAGCGTCATACGGCGCGCCATTATTAAGCCTATATCGCCAGAACCTAAAATAACAACTTTTTTACCCGGCATAAAGCCTTTTACGTTAACCATTTTTTGCGCCGCACCCGCGGAATATACGCCAACGGGGCGCGTTCCCGCAATGTTTAACGCTCCACGGCTACGCTCTCTACAACCCATTGCTAAAATGATAGATTTTGCAGTTATTGTAAAAATTCCGCTTTCCTTATTTATAGCAGTAAGGTGCTTATCTTTACTAACGCTTAAAACGGTGGTTTCGGTAACAACGCTAATATTGCGCTGTTTAACCTTTTCTTTAAACCTATAAGCGTATTCGGGGCCCGTTAAACTTTCCTTAAACCTTTTAAGACCAAAGCCGTTATGAATACATTGGTTTAAAATACCGCCCGTTCTACTTTCTCTTTCAATTATTAAAACGTCTTTAACACCGCTATCATAGGCTTTTACCGCTGCAGAAAGCCCCGCAGGACCACCGCCTATAATAACTATATCGTAACTTAATTTCATTTTGTTCTTCCTATTACAAGTTCGCTATCTTTGCCGTTTTTTAATACGCTTTCAAATGAAGTGCCTAATTCTTTTGCTAAAATTTCCGCCACGCTTATTTGACAAAAACCGCCTTGACACCTACCCATACCCGCCCTTGTTCTACGCTTAACCGCGTCTATCGTGGTGGCTTTTGGGTTAGAGCGAATAGCGTGCAAAATTTCGCCTTCCGTAATTTGCTCGCAACGGCAAATAATTTTACCGTAAGAACTATCTTGTTTAATAAGTTCGTTTTTTTGCTCTATAGTAAGGGTTTTAAAAAAATCGCCAGGCTTTCTAATGCCGTTAAACTCTTTATTTTTTGCGAGTGGCAAGATATTAGAAACGAGTTCTTCAACAACGAATTTTGCAATAGCAGGCGATGCCGTAAGCCCTGGGGACTCTATGCCTGCACAGTTTATTAAGCCTTTTATTTTAGCGCTTTCTTCAATAATAAAGTCGCCTTTCGTTGAGTACGCCCTAATGCCCGCAAACGACGTTATTGCATTGTAAAGCGGAACGCCACTTGCCATTAAGCACGCCTTTTGCTTAACTTCATTAAGCCCGCCACTTGTTGTAGAAGTTGAGTTGTTTTCAATTTCTTTGGCGGTTGGGCCTAAAATAATATTGCCGTCCACCGTGTTAGAAATTAAAATGCCTTTGCCTTTATTCGTTGGGCAAGAAAAGATTGTGTGACAAGCAAAGTTGCCGCTTTCTCTATCAAGTAAAATATACTCGCCTTTTCTACCTTTAACTTCTATACTATCGTCGCCCGCAAGCGCCGCTATTTTTCCGCTGTTTAGCCCTGCACAGTTTATAACTATTTTAGCGTTTACCACTTCACCGCTTGTGCTTGATATAGTAAAATTGCCGTTTTCTTTTTTAATATTGCAAACTTCAAAATTTAAAAGGAGTTTTGCGCCGTTGTCCATTGCGTTGCCAATTGCCGCAATTGTTAAAGAGTACGGGCAAATTATGCCGCCCGTTTTAGCTAGTAGCGCACCAACCGCAGTTTTAGAAACGTTTGGCTCTAATTTAAAAAGTTCTTCCGCATTTAAAATTTCAAGACCCGTAACGCCGTTTTGCTTGCCACGCTCTTTAAGTTCTTTTAAAGTTGAGATTTCTTCACTGCTATAAGCCACGACGAGCGAGCCGTTATTTACGCATTTTACGCCCAATTCTTTTGCAGTTTTATACATAAGTGCGTTGCCTAAAACGTTAAATTTTGCTTTTAAACTGCCTATTTTAGCGTCAAAACCCGCGTGCACAATACCGCTATTTGCCTTGCTTGCGCCCATGCAAACGTCGCTTGATTTTTCAACCATACAAACGCTTAAATTGTATTTTGTAAGTTCGCGAAGTATCAAACCGCCAACAACGCCGCCGCCAATAACTAAAACGTCAAACATTTTTGCTCCTTATATGTATTTTATTTGACTTTATTTACACTTTTAATTATACTATAAATAATCAAACAAGCAAAATATTTGCTCGTTTTAATCATATTTTTATAAATATTGCAAAATGAACAAGGTTTTTTGCTCATTTTAATCAAAATAGGCGTTATTATGAAGGAAAAAATTGAACAAGAAATTTTAACTATTTTACAAGTTAAGCAATTTTCCACGGTTGATGAAATTGCAAACGCTCTTTTCGTTAGTACGGCAACGGTTAGGCGTAAACTTACCACTCTTCAAGAAAAAGGTTTGGTTATAAGAACGCACGGCGGTGCACAGTTAAACGACGCTAATAACTTGGCGCCAAGTTTTGATTTGCGCGTTCACACAAACAGTTTGGCAAAAAGAAAAATTGCACTTTCCGCCATTAAACTTATAAAGAACGGCGACCTTGTTTTTTTAGACGGCTCAACGTCATCATATTTAGTTGCCGAGTATTTAAAAGAATTTAACGATATTCGCGTTTTAACAAACGGTATAGACACGCTATCTTTGCTTGCTAAAAACGGCGTTTTGGGCTATTCTACGGGCGGTGTTATTTCAAGCGACAATAAGTCTACGCTAATTGGCCAACTTGCTATTGAAACTACTAAAAAAATGCACGCCAATATTGCGCTTTTTTCCGCACAATCAATAGATAGTAACGGCAATATTTACGACTGCTACGAGCAGGAAAATTATTTAAGAAAAACAATGATGGAAAATGCAGACGTTAAAGTTTTTTTATGCGACGATAAAAAGATTGATAGACATTCTCCGTTTTTCCTTTGCAATATTAGCGAAGTTGACTACGTTATAACTAACGCTAATTTAAAAGAGTTTTTTAACGGCAAGCATAGTGAAAAATTTATTAAAGTTTAACGGCGTTTTGCCAATTTAAAGGCACGTATAAATATCTTGTGCAAAATTAAAAAAAATAAAGGATATACTTATGAAAAAATTAAACAATTGTGGCGAATTATTATGGATTTTTGGAATAGTTTTTATAGCGTTTGGCGTTGCCGTTTGCGATAAGGCTAATTTAGGCGTTTCAATGGTTGCCGCTCCGGCGTTCGTTATTGCGGAATTTTTATCTTCATTTTTTCCGTTTATCACGGTTGGAGTAACGGAATATTTGTTCCAAGGCGTTATGCTTATAATTCTTTGCTTAATAATTCGCAAATTTAATTGGGTGTTTTTACTTTCCTTTGTGGTAGCGTTTATTTACGGCTACGTTTTAGACTTTTTTATTTGGGCACTTTCACCTATCGTTATAAATAGCGTTATAGTTAAGTGGATTATGCTTTTAGTTGGCGATATTTTAGTTGCTTTTGGTGTGGCGTGTTGTTTTAAAACTTATTTGCCACTTCAAGTTTACGAACTTTTTGTTTCGGCAATTTCCAATAAATTTAAGCTTGAAATTACAAAGGTTAAGCGCGTTTTTGACTTTTCTCTTTTGTTTTTATCTATAATTTTAGCAACTACGCTATTTGGCGACGTTTTAACTTTTGACTTTACAACTATTTATAAAACAAGTTTTCATAGCATAGGGCTTGGCACTATTGTTACAACTATTATAAACTCATTTTTAATATCGCTTTCTTCAAAATTTATTGACAAATGTTTTGACAATAGCGCGCGCTTTTTAAAACTTGAAAATTTACTTAAACAAAAATATTAAGAAATTTGACATTTTTTTAGTAAAGTTATAAAATAATACTATGGATATTAAATTACAATGCTACAATGTAGCGAAAGAAGTTATTGAAAAATCAAAATTAAATAAAGGCTCAATTTTAGTTGTGGGTTGCTCTACAAGTGAAGTTGAAGGCTCAAAAATAGGCACTAATTCAAATTACGATACGGCAACTCAAATTTTTGAAGGCTTATATAAAGCGGCAAACGAATTTGGAGTGTATTTAGCAATTCAATGTTGTGAGCACTTAAATAGAGCTATAGTTATTGAGCGTGAAGCGGTAATAAGGGAAGAAATTGTTAACGTCGTTCCGCAAAAAAAAGCGGGTGGCTCGCTTGCAACGGTTGCGTACAATTCCTTTAAAAACCCTGCCGTTGTTGAAACTATTAAGGCGGACGCCGGCATTGACATTGGCGATACTTTTATTGGCATGCACCTTAAAGCCGTTGCCGTTCCACTTAGAATAAGCGTAGATAGCGTTGGTTATGCGCACTTATCTTGCGCACGAACAAGGCCAAAATTTATTGGCGGAATAAGAGCCGTTTATAATGAAGATTTATTATAACAAAAAAGCACTTCAATTTGAAGTGCTTTTTATTTTGCAATTATTTCCATTTTTTTATTTAATATTGGGTGAGTAAACGTTAATTTATATGCGTTTAAATAATAGGTTTTATTTTCAACTTTTTCACCGTATAAACTATCTCCGTAAAGCGGTAAGTTTACGCTACTTAGATGAACTCTTATTTGGTGCGTTCTACCAGTGTGGAGTAAAGCTTCTAAAATATGCAAGCCGTTTTCATCTTCGCCCAAATAATAAAACTCCGTTTTTGCATACTGCCCGTCATTACTAATAACTCGCTTTATACCGCTTTCACTTTGGCGCGCAATAGGCTTTTCTACTATAAAATGCGCGTCTATAGGCTTGTTTTTAACTTTTGCTATATATCGTTTTTCAATATTGCCTTGCTTTAACTCATTGTTAAGTAGACTTGCAATCAACTCGTCTTTGGCAATTAAAACCAAGCCCTGCGTATCTTTATCAAGCCTATTTATAGCCCTAAAAGTATATGGCGAATTTTTATTATAATTATAAACCAAACCTTCTAATGACGGCGAATTATTATAGCGTGACGAGTGCGTTAAAACTCCGCTTTCTTTATATGCTACAAGCAAATAATCGTCCTCATACACAACTTTTAATTCGCCAACTTCTTTTTTAGCAAACTCGTTTAACTCGTCGTTAAAAACTATCTTAACTTGGTCGCCAACGCTTAACAAATCGTTAATGTTTGTAATTTTTATATCGTTTACAAAAAGCCCGTTAAACTTAACGTTTTTTATAATTTCTTGCGACAAGCCTATTGCCTTTAAAAAGTTTAAAACGCTACAATTATTAAATTGTTCTTCTACTTTAAAAATATAGTTTTTCATTACGCCTTTTTATATATAGGAAGTAGTGCGTGCGTTTGCTTTTTATATTCGTTAAACCCTGGTTTTTTTGATTGCCTACTATCTTGAAGCGGTATGCTTACAAATATGAAAAGTAACGTGTTAAGAATTGCGCCTAAAAGCAAATTCCAAGCAGACGGCGCTGAAATAAGCGTTGCAAGCCCAACACCCCACCACATTAAAATTTCGCCCAAATAATTTGGATGACGGCTATATTTCCAAAGCCCTACCCTAATAAACGTGGTTGGTTTAGTTTTTCTATATTCACGCATTTGAGAGTCCGCCACAAGTTGCAAAACAACTGCAAGCAAGCAAACGGCAATAAAAATTAAACTAAAATAATTGAGCGTTGGCTTATTTATAATAGAGTAAACAAGTGGCAAAGTGCAAGTATATACTACAAGAGTAGGAACTAAATGTATGCCCACAAAATTTATTATTCCGTAAAATTTGCCCGTTGTGTTTTTTAAGTGTATGTAGCGCCAATCTTGATAAGTTAAGTTTTTAAATTCAAACATCCAATTTATTGTAAGCCTAACCGCCCAAATGGAAACGGCAATAAATAAAATTAAAGAGTATAAATTAAAACCGCATTTTATGCCGAATAACAAGCCTATTACAAAAGGTTGAACGCTCCAATACGGGTCGTAAACGGAGGCGTTATTAATCGCCACGCTAAAAATAAATACGACTATCGTTGCCAAAACGTCAGCTATTAAAAGGTTTAAATATGGTTTAAACGGCAAGGCGTTATAAACAATAACCGCCACTATGGTTGCTAAAACGTAGGCTATAACCACGATAGCGTAACTAAAAATTTTATTTTCCTTTAAGTTCATTTGTGTAAAATCCTTTTTATATTATGGCTATTTTATGAGCAACTACTTGTGGCGGAATTGAAAGCATAACTTGCCCGCTATACTCTACCATTATATTATCGCCAACCAACAAATCAGTTTTTGCAATTTGCCTGCCTTCTTTATTGTAAATTTTAGTTTCGTTGCTTATATGCAAAATATAGTCGCCAAAAGCGTACTCACTTTTAGTAACGGAAACAAGCAAAGTATTGTTAACTTCTAAAATGCGCGCTTCCATATAAACGGTAGAATTTTCCATTTTTTTACACCCACCAAGAGAAAAAATTGATATTAAAACTATAAAAGCAATTATTATTCTTTTCATAATATTTTAGTTTTAGGCAAAACGCTTTAATTAATACGAATATTTTACTATAAATTTTATTTTTTTACAAGCATAAACACAAAAACGTTAGACAAATAATTTTTAAAGTAGTATTATATGCCTGTAATCATTTAGGAGCAGTTATAAAATGTGGTACGTATTTATTGTAATGCCAATACTTGCGCTTATTAAAACAACGCTACAAGGAAGATATTCAAAATCTAACGTTAAAACTTTTTCAGATTTATTGCTTTATAATAGTGCCACTTATTTAGTAGCAACTATAACGCTTGCAATAATATTTTTAAGGCAAATGCCACCTATTGAAGTATTTTTATATGCGTCGTTAAGCGGTATATTATCAATACTCTTTCAAACGTTTTATACTTTAGCATTTAGAAACGGCCCCGTTGCGCCAACGGTAATTATAACTTCGTTTAATATAGTTTTAATATTGATTGCAGGCACAATTTTCTTTGAGGAAAGTTGGTCAATTTACGCAATTATCGGCTTTGTGTTTATGGCAGCGGCGTTTTACTTACTTCCTGCAAAAGGCGGGGATAAAAAGGCTAATTTAAAATGGGCGTTTTTCATTACACTTACATTTTTATTCGGTGGTTTAGGCGGTGTTGTTACGCTATTCTTCTCTCGTAGCGAATTTAGCGCGTACAAACCTGAATACACTACTTTATTTTTTGCTGTAGCACTTGTTTTATGTTCGCTTTTAACACTATTTAACGTAAAGGTTAAAAAAGACCCTATCACTATTAAAAAAGATTGGAAGTTGCCAACAGTTGCACTTGTAATTGGCGTTGCACTTGGCATTTACAACTTGGTTATGGCTATTGCGTTTGAGCACTTTCCAAGTTACATAGTTTCGCCTGTAACAAATGCAACTTTAATGGTTTTAGTTATGTTTTTAAACTGCATTTTAGATAAGGAAAAGCCAACAAAAAGAATGATTTTAGGCTTAATTTCCGCAGTAATTGGTATAGTACTATTAAATTTATAAAATTTAAAACAATAAAAAAGACTAACTTTTGTTAGTCTTTTTATTTTTTTAGTTTTGGCTTTAACACAGAAGTTGGTTGTTTTTAACAAAATTTTATTTTGTGGTTGACGAGAAAAATGCAAGAAAGACAAGCGTTCTTGTAAGGGCGCATACCCGTGCGGTCTGTAACCGAACAAAACGCAAAGTATTTCGCAGGATTTTTCCGTCAAAAAACCAAACAACTGAAGTGGAAAAGCCCAATCATTAAACCTTTGTTTCTTTACCGCTTAAATCATCGCAATATTTAATAAGGTCTGTAAGAGTTTTGCCGTTTTTAAGCATATCGTATAAAGTTTCAATAACTTCTACTTTTGCGCCCGTGTAGTTAGAGTATTTTTCAAGCGTTGATTTTACGCCGTTTTCTTTTGCATAAGCGCAAAGTTCTAAACTGCGTTCATCATCTTGAACGTTAAAGAACATTGCGGAAGCCACTGCTATACAAAGCATATCCGCGCTAACGCCGTGTTTTTCACATAAGTTTAATGCGCCGATAAGCCTGTCGTTTTGGCTTAACTTTCTAATAGCATCTTTACCAACACGAGCAATAGTGTCCCCAAGGGCAACGTTTTGGAAGCGGTAAAGTAAATTTTCTGCGTGTTCAAGTAAAATTTTAACGTCAACTTTATTTTCAATAGAAAGTGCAAGTGCACTTTGCGTTAACGCCCTATATGCAACGTATCTAATTTCATAATCGTTTACTGCTTCGTAAATGTATTCGTAATTTTTTAAGTAGCCTAAATATGCGCAAGTTGCGTGGCTCATATTGTGCATAAATAACTTTCTTTGAATAAATAAATTAAACGGAGAGAAAGGATATAAATTCTTTACGTCACTAATAATTTCGCCTTTAAACGCATCTTTATCAACGGGTAAAATATCGTATGGTTCAACGGCAACGCGCAAGAAGTTGCCTTGCTTTTTATCTTCTGGAAGAGCGGGAACCATTCTGCCAATACTTGCTTCAACAAAGCCGATATTTTTATCAATTTGTTCGCTATACTCTGGTATTTGCTCCTTAATTAAGCCCTTTAAATACTCGTCTGCCCCAATTAAGTTTTCACAAATAATAATGTTTAAAGGTTTTGCATTTTGCTCAAAGCGCTTTTTTAAACCAAGGGCAATAGGTTTTGCAATAAATTTTAATACGTTAACGCCGATTGCGGTTGCCATTGCATCTGCCGAGGCAATTTCATTTGCAACAAGTTCAAGGTCTTTTCCATCAATGCCGTAAACGTTTTTAATAATATGTTCAACGTTATTTTCCGTTGTAACAACGTTTACAGGATATTCGTGGTCACTATTAAGTTTTGAAATTACTTCCATATTGATATCAATAAAGCCTACAGAATAACCGCTATTTGAAAATAATGGACCAATAAAGCCACGGCCAATATTTCCAGCGCCGTACATAATAAATTTTTTCATAATTCTTTCCCTTTTTAAAAGATTTTTGTTTTTAGGCGATGGCACAAAAGCCGAGTGCTTTTAGCAAAATCATTTTTGCGGTTTGACGAGAAAAATGCAAAAAAGACACGCGTTATTGTGAAGGCGCATACCTGTAAGGTATGTAACTAAACAAAACGCAAAGTATTTTGTAGGATTTTTACGTCAAAAAAAACAAACGGATATTGCGACAGAGCCTTAATTATTATAGCACTATCAACACATTAAAATCAAGCGTAAAATTGTGCTTTTTTAAGTTATTTTTGCATTTTAAAATAATTCGCTATTTGGCGTTATTAACTTACATTTTGTGCCTTTAATTGCGTTAACAAACTCTATTGGCGGTTCTTTTTCCGTAATCAAATAGTCAATTTCATCAAACCAAAAGTCGTGGCACATAAAAGTTTCGCCAAACTTACTTGAGTCTGCAAGTACGGCAACTTTACTTGAATTTTTACACATACATTGCTTTAGTTTGGACTGCTCTAAACTTGCGTCGTTTATGCCAGCCTCAAGCGAAACCCCCGTACAAGAAAGTATACAAATATCGGCGTGTATGCGAGAAATATATTCCATAGTGTCCGTACCCGTAATAGAGTTAGAGTGATTTTCTACTAAACCGCCCGCAATATACACCTTAACGCTATCCGTTTGGGATAATATCGTTGCATTATTAATGCCCGTTGTGGTTACGGTAAGGTTTGTAAAGTCCCTTAAAAGTTCCATTACGTAACCCGTTGTTGAAGACGAGTCAACAAAAATAGAATTGCCGTTTCTTATAAGTTTAATTGCAAGAGCTGCCATCTTGCGCTTTGCAACCGTATCCTTTTGCTCCCTTACTATAAACGACGTTTCTATAGATGCCGACCTAAACGGCATAGCACCGCCGTGAGAGCGAATTATCATACCCTTTTTTTCCATTGCGCGAAGGTCACGCCTAATGGTTGCACCAGAAACGTACAAGCTATTTGCTAAAAAATCTACGGTTGCAGATTTGTTGCGGTTTAAAATTTCTAAAATTTCTTCCTGCCTTTCAAGCGTTAACATAGTCTATTTCCTTTTACATTGTTCATTTGCGTTCATATTTACTCATATTTTATCATAAATAAAATCATTTTGCAATCTTTTTGCAAACTATTACAAAAAAAATTATATATGTTAGAATATATAAACTTAATATAATATAAATAAAATTCAATATAAATAAGGAGAACACAAAATGGCAAATGGTGTTATGATGCCTAAACAAGGCATCACGGTAGAAAGTTGTATTTTGACAAAGTGGAACGTTAAAGTTGGCGACACGGTTAAGAAAGGCGACGTTTTATTTTCTTACGAAACTGACAAGTCTGCTTTTGACCAAGAAAGCGAATTTGACGGCGAAGTTTTAGCGCTTTTCTATGAAGAAGGTGACGAAGTTCCCGTTTTATTAAACGTTTGCGCTATCGGCACAAAAGGCGAAGATTATTCTTCACTTTGCCCAAACGGAGCAGCTAAACCTGCTACTGCTGAAGTAAAAGTAGAAGAAAAGAAAGAAGAAGTAAAAGTTCAACCTACTATAGTTTCTACGTCTAATGCAAAAGGCGTAATAATGCCAAAACAAGGCATCACGGTAGAAAGTTGTATTTTAACAAAGTGGAACGTTAAAGTTGGCGACGTTGTTAAGAAAGGCGACGTGTTATTCTCTTACGAAACTGACAAGTCTGCTTTTGACCAAGAAAGCGAATTTGACGGCGAAGTTTTAGCACTTTTCTATGAAGAAGGTGACGAAGTTCCCGTTTTATTAAACGTTTGCGCTATTGGCGAAAAAGGCGAAGACGTTTCTGCACTTAACCCTAAAGGCGCAGCACCTGCCGCTACTGAAGTTAAAGTAGAAGAAAAGAAAGAAGAAGTTAAGGCTGAAGCTCAAGCCGTAGCTACTACTGCACCTGCTAATAACGACGGAAGAATTTTTGCTTCTCCAAGAGCAAAAAATTTAGCAATCAAACTTGGCGTTGATTTAAAAACTGCAATTCCAACAGGACCAAACGGCAGAATTATTGAAAGTGACGTTAGAAAAGCAAGCGTTAACCCTGCTCCTGTTGCCACTCCTGCAGCTGCACCTCAGAAAGAAGTTGCTCCAGTTAAAGACGTTGACTTTAAGGCGTTTAAAGATGAAAAGATGCCTAATATTAGAAAAGTTATTGCTAAGAGCATGATGAACAGTTTACAAGGTATGGCTCAACTTACAATGAACATTTCCTTTGACTGCACAAACATTAACGAACTTCGCAAATTCTTTAAGGCTAACCAAGAAAAACTTGGTCTTCCACAAATTACTATTAACCACATTATTATTTACGCGCTTTCAAGAGTGCTTAAAAATCACAAAGATTTAAACGCTCATCTTGTAAACGGCGATACAATGCGTTACTTTGAACACGTAAATATGGGCATTGCTACAGACACTCCAAGAGGCTTACTTGTTCCAACACTTTTTGGTGCTGACACAATGACGCTTTCTCAAATTGCTGTTGAGAGTAAAAAACTTTCAAATGCGGCAATTGCAGGTAACATTAACCCTGAACTTTTAAGCGGTGGCACGTTTACGGTTTCTAACGTTGGTACTATGGGCATTGAAAGCTTTACACCTGTTATCAACCCACCACAAACTGGCATTTTAGGCGTATGTGCACTTGAAACAAAAGTTAAACTTGGTAAAAACGATGAAGTTATTCCATATACGGCAATGAACTTATCACTTACGTTTGACCACAGAGCGTTAGACGGCGCACCTGCGGGCAGATTCTTAAAAGAACTCAAAGAATATTTAGAAAACTTTAGTTTTAACCTTTTAGCAGAAGGTAACATTTAAGGAGTAGATTATGGAAATTTTTGATTTAGTTGTTATTGGTGGCGGTCCTGGTGGATATCTTGCCGCAGAAAGAGCTGGACACGCAGGCTTAAAAACTTTAGTTATTGAAAAACGCGAATTTGGTGGCGTATGCTTAAACGAAGGTTGCGTTCCAAGCAAAACTTTTTTAAACTCTGCAAAAGTTTTAGATTACGCTAACCACGCTAAAAACTACGGCGTTAGCGTTGAAGGCAAAACTTCTATTGACCAAAAGTTTGTTGTTGAAAGAAAGAACGGCGTTGTTAAAATGCTTGTTTCCGGCGTTAAAGCCCAACTTAAAAGAAACAAAGTTAAAATGGTTAGTGGCGAAGCGTTTATTGAAGGTAAAGTAGCAGAAGGTTACTCTATTAAAGTAAACGGCGAACAATACGTAGGCACAAGGCTTATTATTGCAACGGGTTCTATGCCTGTTGTTCCACCTATTGAAGGTTTAAAACAAAACGTTGAATCTGGCTACGTTATGACAAACCGCGAAGTTTTAGATTTAGATTATATTCCTAAAACTTTAACTATCATTGGCGGTGGCGTAATTGGTCTTGAAATGGCAAGTTACTTCTCATCTGTTGGCACTCAAGTTACGGTTGTTGAAATGCTCAACAAAATTGCAGGCCCTACAGAAGAAGAAGTTTCTAAGATTTTACAAAAATCTCTTGAAGCAAAAGGCGTTATCTTTAATTTAGGCGCAAAAGTTACTAAAATTGAAGCAGACGGCGTTGTTTATGAAAAAGACGGCAAAACTCAAAAAATTGAAAGCGAAAAAGTATTACTTTCTATTGGTAGACGTGCCGTTACTCAAGGCTTTGGCTTAGAAAACATCAACGTTAACTTAGAAAGAGGCGCAATTGTAACTGACGAGCAAATGCGCACTAACGTTGCAAACGTATACGCAGTTGGTGACGTTAACGGCAAAGTTATGCTTGCTCACACTGCTTATAGAGAAGCCGAAGTTGCTATCAATACAATCCTTGGCAAGAAAGACACTATGAGATATAACGTTATTCCATCAGTTATCTATACTAACCCTGAAGTTGGTAGCGTAGGCGAAACTGAAGAAAGCGCAAAAGCAAAAGGACTTGACGTTAAATGCGTAAATATACCACTTACCTACTCTGGTAGATACGTTGCTGAAAATACTGACCTTAACGGCATTTGCAAAATTGTTGTAAATAAAAAGACTAATACTTTAATAGGCGCTCATATTATTGGCTCTTATGCGGGCGAATACATAGTTGCAGTTTCAGCTATGATTGACCTTGAAGTTGATATTGAAAACATTAAGAAATTAGTTTTCCCACACCCAACAGTGTGCGAAATCGTGCGTGAAGCAATATTCCAAATTTAATTAAAGGAGAATTAAAAAATGAGTAAACAATTATTTGTAGACCCAATAGAATTACGTAAAGCGGGCAAAATCACTTTTGAAGATATTCCTGTAAACGTATACAACAAAACTATTGAAGATGAAAAGAAAAACTTTTCTAACGACGACTTTGTTCGTATTTTCAACGACATAGCAGTATTGCGTGAATTTGAAAGTATGATTATGGATATTAAAGTTAAGCAAGAATATCAAGGCTTTAAAACTAACTATCCAGGTCCTGCTCACTTATCTATCGGCCAAGAAGCTGCTGCAGTTGGTCAAGCATACACACTTGACCTTGACGATATGACTTTCGGTTCTCACCGTAGCCATAGTGAAGTTTTAGCAAGAGGTCTTCGTTCTATCCACCAACTTCCTGATGATAAACTTTACGAAATTATGAAAAACTTTATGGGTGGCGAAACTCTCGCTCCTGTTGAAAAGTTCAACAAAACTGGCAACGTAAAAGATTTAGCAGTTGACTTCTTACTCTACGGCTTTATGAGCGAAATCTTTGCTCGTAAAACAGGTTTCCATAGAGGTATGGGCGGTTCAATGCACGTATTCTTCTTGCCATTTGGTATTTATCCTAACAACGCTATCGTTGGTGGTGCTGCTCCTGTTGCACTTGGTGCTGCTCTTTACAAAAAGAACAACAACAAGCCTGGTATCGTAATTAGTAACCAAGGTGACGGCTCTGTTGGTTGTGGTGTAGTTTACGAATCTATGAACTTCGCCGCTATGGACCAAATGAAACAACTTTGGGAAAAGAAAGGTGGCTTACCAATCTTATTTAACTTCTTTAACAACAGCTATGGTATGGGCGGACAAACTCGTGGTGAAACTATGGCGTACGACTTCCTTGCTCGTCTTGGTGCAGGCGTATCTCCAACTCAACTCCACGCTGAACGTGTTGACGGCTTTAACCCACTTGCAGTTATTGAAGCAACAAATAGAAAGAAAGAAATTCTTCTTAAAGGCGAAGGCCCTTGCCTTTTAGACGTTGTTACTTACCGTTACGGCGGTCACTCTCCATCTGACTCTATGAGTTATCGTACAGTTGAAGAAGTTAACGCTTGGAAAGAATTTGACCCAATCGTTACGTATAGAAAAGCACTCGTTGATGCTAAAGTTGCTAACGACGGCAAATTTGATGATATCTTAGCTTCTATTAGCGAAAGAATGCTTAGACTTTGCAAACTCGCTTCTGACACTAACGAATCTCCATACCTTGACTTTAAAACTGACCCTTACTACGTTGAAAACTTAATGTTTAGTAACGGCAAAGTTGAATCAATGGACCCTAGACCTATTGAAATTGGCGAAGATAAAGACGTTAAGATGCCTATGGAGGAAAACCCAAGAGTTAAACAAATTGCTGGTAAAACTCGCTATGCGTTTGACGAAAAGGGCGCTCCTGTATCTAACCTTAAACGTTACAATATTCGTGATGGTTTATTTGAAGCTATTATTGATAGATATTATAAAGACCCAACTTTAACGTCTTACGGTGAAGACGTACGTGACTGGGGCGGTGCTTTTGCAGTTTATAAAGGACTTACTGAAGCGCTTCCATACCACAGATTATTTAACTCACCTATTTCCGAAGCTGCTATCGTTTCAAGCGCAGTAGGTTATGGCATGTGCGGTGGTAGAGCTATCGTTGAACTTATGTACGCTGACTTTATGGGTAGAGCGGGCGACGAAATCTTTAACCAACTTGCTAAATGGCAAGCAATGAGTTCTGGTATTTTAAAAATGCCTATCGTACTCCGCGTATCAGTTGGCTCTAAATATGGTGCTCAACACTCACAAGACTGGGTTGCACTTCCTGCACACGTTCCTGGACTTAAAGTTTGCTTCCCTGCAACTCCATACGATGCAAAAGGCTTAATGAACGCAGCGCTTAACGGCACTGACCCTGTTATCTTCTTTGAAAGCCAAAGAATTTACGACAAGGGCGAAGAATTTAACAAGGCGGGCGTTCCAGAAGGTTATTATGAAATTCCACTTGGCGAACCAGACGTTAAGAGAGTTGGTAGCGACGTTACAATTTTAACTATCGGTGCTACTCTTTATAAAGCAGTTGAAGCAGCTAAGATTTTAAGTGAAAAATACGGCGTTGAAGCTGAAATTATTGACGCAAGAAGCATTGTTCCATTTAACTACGAAAAAGTTGTTGAATCCGTTAAAAAGACTGGTAGAATTATTCTTGCATCCGACGCTTGTACAAGAGGTTCTATCCTTAACGATATGGCAGCTAACATCACTGAACTTTGCTTTGACTACTTAGATGCTCCTCCTGTTGTATGCGGTGCTAAAAACTGGATTACTCCTCCATTTGAATTTGATGCGGAATTCTTCCCACAAGCAAACTGGATTGTTGACTACATCAACGATAAGATTCTTCCACTTAAAGGCCACGTAAGTGCAACTAACACTTCCGATGCTGAATTTATAAGAAAATCTAAGAAAGGTGTTTAATATTTAAGGGGGGAATTAAATTCCCCCTTTTATTATGCTTATGACTAATTTTAAATTTATTTACCACAAAAATAACGACCCGTATTTTAATATTGCGTGCGAAGAGTATTTACTTAAACAAGCAGACGGATATTATATTCGCCTATATTTAAACGAGCCGTCGGTTATAATAGGTAGCAACCAAAATACGTTGCTTGAAGTAAACCTTAAAGAGTGTGAAAAATTGGGTGTTAAAGTTGTTAGGCGCTTATCTGGCGGAGGTGCGGTTTATCACGACCTTAACAATATTAACTACTCTATTATAGCACCGTATAACGCCCAAGAAGACGGATATAATAAGTTTTGTGCCCCTGTTATTGAATACCTTAATTCAATAGGCGTAAAAGCGGAATTTAGCGGAAGAAACGATATTACGGTAGACGGCAAAAAAATTTCCGGCAATGCACAAGTTGTATATAAGGATAGAATACTACATCATGGCACTCTTTTGTTTGACACTAATTTGGAAGTGCTTGAAAAAGTGCTTATTCAAAACGAAATTAAGGTTAAGGCAAAAGGTGTAAAGAGCATTAGAGCGCGCGTTGCAAATATTAAAGAATACACTACCATTTCAAGTGCCACCTTTTTTGAAGGGTTAAAAAATTACTTGCAAGCAGGGTTTGAAACTTGCGAACTTTCAAGGCAAGACAAGTTAAATATAAATAAATTGATTGACGAAAAATATTCTACTTACGAGTGGAACGTTGGCGCATCTTTAAAAGGCAGTAACCGCGTTGATATAAGGTGCAGTTTTGGAACTTTGACGCTTGCGTTTGACCTTGAAAACGGAATAATAAAAAACGCTGAAATTTTCGGTGACTTTTTTGGCGGTAACGGCGTATTAGATTTTGCTAAAAATTTAAATGGTAAAAAATATATAAAAGATGATTTACTTTTAGCATTTAATGGAGTTGAAAACTATATTAAGGGTGCAACTAAAGAAGAAATTGTTAGTAAATTGTTTTAAAAAAAGCTTAAAAACAAAATTTGTTTTACAACCTAATAAAAAAGAAAAAAGTGGCAAAATTTTGCCACTTTTTTAATACTTTTTACTAGCCGTTATTAGAATAAATTGCGTAATACGTTTTTCCGCTAATAATTTTTTCGTACTCTAACTTTACCAAATTTTGACTTGCACTTAAACCTAAAAACTTTTTATCCTCTTTATCTAAATTTACAGATAGCGTACCATCTTCATAAATGCGAACTTTTAAAGGGCTTTTTCCGTCTTGCAAATCTATTTGTATAGCCTTAAATTCTAAATGCTTTGCATATAATGAAAGCGGTGTGTTTTTATATTCATCTCCAATTTCTTGCGGTGCTAAAATTGTTAAATTTTCATCTATATACCAGCCAAAAAACTCTACGCTTTGGTCTTTTACGTACTCGCTAAAATATTTAGAAAGGTTTTCATCATACCCAACTTCAATTACTTTTGGCTCAATTACGTTATCATTGCCATCACTATAATTAAAATTAAATTCTACTTTTACCTTTTCAGACTCCCAGTTCGCCATTATGAAAATTCTATTGCTTCCATATTGAACTTGATTAAAATATTTTATAACGTTTTCATTTATTTCGCCACCAAAAGTCCAGTCAAAACTAACGTCTTCATTAAGTACGCTAGTAAAAAAGGCTGTATAGCCCACTATCTTCTTTCTTGGGTGTGCTTTTTTTGTTAAAACTGCTTCAATTTCTTCTGTAAGAACTATTTGGTCGCCCATATAATACGAACTATTATATACCAATTCAGAGTTATCTTCATTTTCATCTGAAACGTACGTTACCCTGTACTCAATAGGAGTCCACTTTTCATACACGTCAACTACAGAGCCGTTAGTTATAGTCCATAAATTTTCGTAATTTATGTACCTTCTATAGTCCATAACTTCCCTGTAATAACCATCGTTTGCTAAATATTGCAATCCTCCAAAAGTAAATCCAACTCTCGTATCAATTTTATACGAGCCAAAAGTTTCATACTCTCCGTTAGAAAAAATCATACTTCCCGTTTTGCCGGGCTCTCTAATCCCCTTTGCACTCACTATAGATTCGTCCCACTTATGAATTTTAAAGGTTATCTCCCCCTTATAGTCTTGCGAGCAAGAAGTTAAAGGCAAATTTGAACAACCGCTTTTATCATAAACTGAAGCACAATTGCAAAGCAGTAAAATAAATGATATACATATTAAAATTGTAACGATTCTTTTCATAAATTTCCACCCTGCTTGCTTATAATTATAGCCTACTTGCAATTGCGTATTACAAATATTATATTTTAGTTTTAATAAATTTTCAACTATTTTATTAATTTTTTTAAATAAAAGTTTAAAAGAGTTATCCACATAGTTATCCACAATGTTAATAACTTTTTGTTATATTATATCGCAATTTGTCTAATTAATCATAAAACATTGCCTTTAAAACTCTTTTATGCTATAATACATTAACAAATATTTTGGGTGTTTTATGGAAAATTTTTACAGTAGAACAGAATTGGCGTTTAAAAAAGAGGGCGTTAATAATTTAAAGAGCGCGCACGTTGCGGTTTTTGGGCTTGGTGGCGTTGGCAGTTTTTTAGTTGAAAGTTTGGTTAGAAGCGGTGTTGGCACTATTTCTATTTTTGATGGCGATACGTACAGCAATTCAAATTTAAACAGACAATTATTTGCAACAACTTTAACCGTTGGCAAACAAAAAACAGCCGTGGCAAAAGAACGTTTATTAGAAATTAACCCTTCTTTAAAGGTTTACGAATATAATTTGTTTATTGATAAAAATACTATTAAAAGTATTGATTTTTCTGCTTTTGACTACGTTGCAGACGCTATTGACACCATTTTAAGCAAAGTAGAAATTATTAAAAAAGCACGCCAAAACGGCGTAAAAGTTATAAGTGCTATGGGCGCTGGCAACAAACTTGACCCTACGGCTTTTAAAGTTGTAGACGTTTCTAAAACTAAAGTTTGCCCTCTTGCAAAAATTATGCGCAAACTACTTAAAGATGAAGGAATAGATAACGTTAAAGTTGTATATAGTGAAGAAGAACCTATTTCAAATTTCAACTCTAATGAGCCTATTAAAAAGGGCGAAAAATCTGCCATTGCAAGCGTTTCCTTTGTTCCATCCGTAATGGGGCTTATTATGAGTGGCGAAATTATTAAAGATATTGCTTTTAATAAAGGGGAACAGGTATGACAAAAAGAGAATTAGGAGAAAATTATTTTACACAAGGCTATAATTGTGCACAAGCAGTAACGCTTGCATTTATTGACGAATTAAAACTTGATAAAGAAACCGCTTTAAAATTAGTGTCTGGCTTTGGCGGTGGATTTGGTAGAATGCGTGAAGTTTGCGGTGCGGTTAGCGGTATGATTTTTGTACTTAATAGTTTTATAGGGTACGCTGATGCAAGCGATAATTTTAAAAAAATGGAATTATACAAAAACGTTCAACTTTTAATGAACAAATTTAAGGAAATGAACGGCAGTTATATATGTGGCGAACTTTTAGGCTTAACAAATAAAAACTGTGGCTACGTACCCGAAAAACGCACGGAAGAATATTATAAAAAACGCCCTTGCAACAAACTTTGCGGGGACGCGTGCGAAATTTTAGAAGAGTTTTTAAAAGAGAATAATTTAGTTTAAAACATAATAAAAGCGGGGTTAAACCCCGCTTTTTTAGTGCTTTTTATAAGCTTAGATTTTTTTAGCGTTTTGAAGAACGTATTTTTCTGCTTCGTCAGACCAAATGCCGTTATTCTTGTCGCAAATATCTGCAAGGTCTTTAAAGAACTTGTCAGTTTCGCCTAACTTTCTAAAATCTGCAATTGCAGTCATAGGCATTGAAATTTGAGTGTAGCAAAGTTTTTTAGCGCCCTTAATGTTTGGAAGGTTTAAAGTTGTATCAACAACTGAATCAAGACCACCAACGTGTGAAATCATAATTGCAGGGTTAATTCTACCTTCACTTGCAAGTTGAACTGCTTCTCTTAAATCGGCTTTGTTACCACCAGACGTGCCTGTAATTCTGTGGAACGCATAGTGAACGTCATAGAAGTTGAATTTTGCAGAGAAGTCTTTATTCATTGGGCCTGCAAAGAAGTTTAAGCAACCATATTCGCCAAGTAATTGGTCGCCTTGTTCAACAAGTGCTGAAACAGGGGCGTAAACGAACACGTCGTCATAACCTTTACCGCCGTTAAGTTCTTTCATATATTCAACAGGGTTTTCAATTTTAGAAGTGTTAACGTAAACTAATTTAACACCGTTTTTAGCCGCTTCTTCAACAGTTAAAAGTGAAGCCGCTCTATCAAGCCTTGCTTGGTCAATATCAGTTACAACCATTAATGAAGGCTTTCTATCGCAGTGAATACCATAGTCAATAGCACCAAGACCCATAGGGCCAACACCTGCTAAAATCGCAACAGCGCCACCCTCTTTAATACCCATTTCGTGTGAGTGAGTTTCGTAAACAGAGTGATAGTTTTCGTGATAGCCTGCAATAATGCAAGACATAGGTTCTGCAAGTGATGCCTTAAAGTAGCTTTCGCCGTAATATGGAATTAAGCAATCTTTTTCCATAACTTCGTTAGGAATAATAACGTAAGTAGCGTCGCCACCAATGTATTGGTATGAATAACCTGGTGCACCAAGGCCGTTCATAACAGGCTTATAGTCAATAGCAGGTTGAATACCAAACTTGTCGCCTTCCTTAAATTTATCTTTCCATTTTGCGCCAACTTTTACGATATCACCGCAAAATTCGTGACCTATAATGATAGGGTTTTGTGCAATGTCATTAGGAACTCTTTTATGGTCTGCACCTTGTTCTGCAGCCTTAAAGCTTGACATGCAAATACTGTCTGACACTACTCTTGCAAGTATTTCATCTTCCTTAATTTCAGGAAGGTCAAATTCTTCTAATCTTAAATCATTTTTACCATAAAGTCTAACCGCTTTCGTTTTCATATTTATCTCCTTAAATTGCGCCTATAGACACAAAAAATTACGTTTTATATTGTCTTTCTTAATTTTATTACATTTGTTGTCCGCCGGTTACGTTGATTGCTTGACCTGTCATATAACTTGAATAGTCAGAAGCAAGGAAAACCATAACGTCTTCAATATCAACGTATTCGCAAGAACGTTTCATTGGTACTTGGTTGATATATTTTTCTCTTACTTGTTCTTCCGTAATGCCTTGGTTTTGAGCATATTGTTTAAATAAACTATTTACCCAAAGTGGAGAGTTAAGCAAGTTGCCCGGGCAAATACAATTTACCCTTACGCCACTTTCAGCAAATTCAAGTGCTAAACTTTGAGTTAAGCCTACGCCACCAAATTTACTTGCTGCATAAGCGCCGTTTTTAAACGAGCCTTTTCTACCAGACTTGCTGTTAATTTGAATAATGCTACCGCTCTTTCTTTCAAGCATTGATGGAGCAAACGCTTTTACAGTATTAAAGTAACCATTAAGGTTAATGTCCGTTACAAACTTGAACGCTTCTGGCGTAAGGCTAAAAATATCACCGCTTTTTACTACTGCCGCATTAGAAACTAAAATGTCAACTTGACCCCATTTAGCAAGAACTTGATTTGCTGCTTCTTGGCAGTCTTCAAACTTTGTTACGTCAACTTTAATAGCAATTGCGTCTTTAAGTTGGTCTGCAACTTTTTTAGCACCTTCAATATTAACGTCTAAAACAGCCACTTTGCAACCCTCTTTGTCAAGCCTTAATGCAAGTGCTTCGCCTAAACCTTGGCTTGCACCCGTTACTACCGCTACTTTACCTTGTAAATTAATGTTACCCATTTTTGTATATCTCCGTTTATTTTTTATTGCATATTGTTTGTTTGCCTATTTCGGCATACAATTTAATTCTTTTATATAGGTCAGGCGTTTTTTCTATCGCCTTATTTGAAAACATACCGCTTTCCACACCATATTTTTCAACGCTGTATTCGTGGCCGATAAGCGCCCAAGTTGAATCTATAAGGTGTGCGTATTCTTTTAATGCAAGCGCCTTACAGCAAAATTGTTGGCGTGGAGAGTTTATATCTTCCCCGCTAATTTCAAACATTCCGTATTTTTTGCATAACGCTTGAAGCCTTGTAAGTTGCTCTGGTGTGTTTCTTGTTGGCATATACGCTATAGCCAAAAAGCCCGCCTTTTTAAGTTCAACAAATAAATCTTCTAAATAATCGTCTTCAAACTTTTGCGCTTTCTTATCGCCCGTAACGGAATCGCCAACGTCGCCTAAATATGCGTATGCAGGAATTGCGCCAAGTGATTTTGCCTTTTTAATAAAATCTTCACAAATAGGCATTTCTTCATCTGCGTCAATATAAAAAAACTTAGTATCCGCTTTAAGTACGCCTACAAGGTCGTATAAAAAATGCGGATTATCTTCGTCTAAAATATAGCCTTTGATTTTTTCGGAAACGGACAAGCCTAACCCGTCTTTTAAAAATTCTAAAAGTTCGCTTCTGTTTTGATATCTGTTAGAAATTTTTATAGCAAGGGCATAAAGCAAGTGCCTTTCCGTAACGCTACCGCCCTCTGCTTGTTTAGATAACGGCTTTACGTCACTTTCAAAATCTAGCGTTATACCTAACTTTTCGTATTTTTGAGTTATTAAGGAGCACATGCGCGCATTTCTTTCATTGCGCTTCTTTCTATAAAAATCTAAATAATTATTCAACTCGTCAACGTAGCGAAGCGCCACACCGTGAGCCGCCATATAAATACACTCGTTTTGGTCTGGGTGATTCATTTTGCCAAAGCCTTTATTAAACTTTGCCCTAACTTCAACACCGCAAGTTGAGCCAAGATTAAGCATTTTGCAAGCGCTTTTAAATTCCTTTGCGCCAGAAAGCGAGTCATGGTCCATAATACCTGCGCTAGTTAACCCTGCACTATACGCTTTATAAGCTGCAAGCGTTGGGGAGTATGGCGAAAAAGAGTAAATTGTGTGAATATGATTATTTGCATCATTTTCACGAAAAATCGGCTTTTCACTTTCCACTTTTAAAACTTCTTCAAGTGCTGAAAGCCTTTCTTGTTGAGTTGAAGCATTTAACTTTTTTGTAATATCTAACATTTTGTTTCCTATAATCTATTTATAACCATTGTAATTATAACTCAAAAAAACACAAGTGTCAATTGTACAAAGTAAAAAGTTGAAATTTTAATATACATATTAAAAACTTGCAAATTTTATATAAAACCAATTAAGCATATCTTCAATTTTTTAGCAATAAAAACTTTATTTAAAATAAACAAAAGCGGGGTTTTCCCCGCTTTAATTTGCTTTTAAAATTTACTAAATCACTTTTATAAATTTCATATTGTTATCAACGTTTATTAAATCCGCTTTTTTGCCTATTTCAATTTCGCCACGGTCATATAAACCTATAGCGCGAGATGCGTTATACGCCGTCATTTTAGCAACTTCACAAGGGCTATAACCAGCGTTAAATAAGTTTACGCAAACGCCATCCATAGTTAGTTTACTGCCCGAAAGTTCGGCTCCGTTTTTACCTTCAAAAACGTTTATATCGCTTTCTTCGTTTCCGTCGCTAGTAAAAGAATCTGTAATAGCAACAATCTTATCTATACCTACGGTTTTTACGAGTAAAGCGAGTTTTTCTTTTTTAACGTGAACCCAATTTTTATCGCAAATAACTTCGTAAAACATATCGTCCATAAGCATACACGCTTCGTCAAAAGACATATCTTGCGTGCCCATTAAAGTGTTTTTATCAATCGTAGTTCCAGTTGCGTCAAAAATATGAGTTACTATTTTAGCGCCCGCTTTGCACGCTTCTACCACTTGTTTATATGACGCTTTACTATGACCAATTGCAGGAGCAATGCCCGCATTTTTCATATCTTTAATCATTTCTAAAACGCCGTCAATTTCAGGGGAGGAAGTCCATTGCTTAACTACTCCGCTATTTATATACGCATCGTATTTTTCCTTTTTAGGATAGTCTTGCACGTTGCCCATACCCGAACCTAAATTAGCGTTTAAAATAGGTCCTTCAAGGTGTGCACCAACAACGTTAGAGCCTTCGTCAACCATTTTTTTAACTTGCTCTAAACAATCTAAAAGTTTATCGTGCGGAATACTTCTATAATACGTTAAAAGCATAGAAGTTGTGCCGTGCTCTTTGTGATACTCCGCAACTTTATAAGGGTCTTCATCAGTAGCGCAAGTTGCACCCGCATGGCAATGAATATCTATAAATCCAGGCATAATATACCCGTCTAAAACTTGAACGTTATCAAAGTTAAGATTTTCTTTGCCAACATAGGTAATAATACCATTTTCTACGCAAACGTAACTATCGTATAAAATTTTATCTTTTAAAACAAGGTTACCTTGATATACTTTTTTCATTTTAATATCCAACTTTTTCCTTGCATTCAATAGGAGCGGCTATAGCTTCGGAAATAAACACGTCCGTCTTCATAAGTTGAAGTATTGAAGTTGGAACTAATGGTGTAACTTCGCCTTGTAAAATAAGGCGTGAAACCATTCTTTGCCAAGAAGAGAAGCCACCTGAAGTTGTTAAAGCGTGGAATTCTAACCTATTTTTTGCTCTCTTTACGTCAAGTGGGCCGATAGTTGCCGCTTTTGGCGGTACGCTTGCTATATCACCGCTTTGACCGAATACGCCGTGCAATGAATTTTGCATAATGGTCATAGGGTTAAGCGTAACCACTCTTGCACCTTGGTTTAAAAACTCTTCTAAATTAGTGCTAAACTCAGGTACGCAAGGGTCAATAAACGCAATATGGCCTGCCCAACCTGGACCGCTATAACATACGTCTGCATCGCCTTCGTCGTGAAGCATTTGAGAATAGTACTTAATATTTTCCGTAGTAGGATAGTGAATATTTGAAAGTGGCATTCTTAAATCTTCATCAATTTTGCCGTAAAAATATTTGAGTTGAGAATAGCTAAAACCTGCCTTATAATCAATAGGAGCGATGTTGCCTTGGTCATCAGCCCATTCGTCCATAGTGAAAACGTGAACGTTTCTACAATTAACTCTCATTCTATTAATTTCCGCCGCAACGCTTTCGTAAATTACTGGGCATGGGTTAGGTAAAATCATAACGCATTTTTCATCTAATAAATCCGACCTAACTATGCGCGCCATCATATCCGCAACCCAAACAAGGCTTGGGTCTGTTACAATTTTAATTTTAAAATCAGGGTTAGGGTGTTTTGTAAGTTCTTCGCCACTCATTTTTCTAACTTTTTCTAAAACTTCTTTATTTTTGTAAGGTACAAAATCTGCTATTTTAAATTCAAACATTTTCAATTCTCCTTTAACTATTTAATAATTCTTTAACGGTTTCTAAAAGCACGTCCCCTGCTTCTTTTGAAAACATTGAGTTACCTACTTCATATCCGCCTATTTCCGCTTCTTCTTTCGTGTAAAGATAGCCTGGCGCAGTACCATTCATCATCGCACAAACAAAAGTTTTTTTATTATCGTTAAGTTCCTTAATTTGCAAATCAAACTCAACGAAAATTTCGCCCTGAATACCAACAACCGTTAAGTCGCCTAGCGTTATAACCACAACTTCGTTAGGAGTTTCTTTTGAAACAAACCCAGCCTTTTTATCAACTGCAAAGTTATAGTTACTTTGCGCGCCAAAAAGTTTAAGTTCGGCGTTCCACCTTGTTAAAAAGTCTTCGTTTTTAACTGCTTCAAAAGCCTTTTCTGCTTCGGCACGCTTTTTAAACGCCTCCTCTTCACTTTCAAATTCTTTTAACGGAAAGTTTACTTCCGTTCTATTTATATTTATAGGCAACTGACTTGTAAAGTTCATTTTGTCTATTTCATGCTTAACTTCTACGCCAAGCGTAGTGCCTGCCCTTGCAGCTTCTTCATAATCTTGCGCAACTCTAAAGTACCTTGTACTTTGATTGCCAGAACAACCTTGTGAAAAAGCAAAAACCGCATCCTTATAAGCAAAGTTTAAAAATCTTCTTATGTAACCTGGGTAGTCGGCTGAAACTTCGGTTACGTCTTCGTGCAAAAACGTTGGATGCAATGCATAATTTAAAAATATGCCTTTTATTGTTTTTGTAGCCACGTCTCTAACCGCAAAAACGTTAAGGCTATCGTCTACAGGGCCGTTTAAATCACGCCTGTTACCACCTATACCAAATTCTTTACCGCATTTACCAACACTGCTACCAAATTCCGCATCAAATTGATTTGATTTTGCCTCATCAATAGCTTCGCAAATGCTACTTAATAAAAACTCTTTATATTCCGCGTTTACTTCTAAACCCTCGTGCCTTTCGGAAGATAAAAGTTCGGAAGCCCAAGGAGCGCAGTGAGTATGCGTTGTAAACGTCATTACGTTTTGGCCGTATTTTTGCCTTAATTCCGCACAAAATTCCTTGCCAAAATAAAGTAAATCCATACCGACAAAGGTAACGTCGGTTTTGCCGTCGTTTAAATAAATAACCGCTGCATATATAGGGTCGTGAACGCCCGTATTGTTTCTTGGAGCGTGTGGATAACCTGCAAGTTCAACGCCTAATTTTGGCGATATGTCTTTAATTGCTACGCCAGCTTTTAACATTTTTGTTTACTCCTTTCATAATATATCTCTATGATGCGATTTGCGCCTGCAAGCGCAGTTTCAACGTCACTTGGAACAACAACTTGCGCGCCCGTTTGTTTGGTTACTTCACTTACTAAAACGGAACTTTTAGCCCCGCCACCAAACAAAATTATTTTATTAACGCTTTTAGGTAGCGCTTCAGCAATTTTTTTTGCCACTCCCTTAAACACCGCATATGCAAGATGCTCTTTTTTTACAGATAACGTTAAACCGCTGATAGAAGCGCCGTTTTCAAAATCCGTATCAAATTCAACACCTTCTATTTTTTCTACTTCTTTAGCACTTTCGTTCATTTCTTCATAACTATTAAAGGCTAGGTTTTTAACCCACTTTATAGCCGCGCCCGTAGTGCCTATTGCGTGTTCGTAAATAATGTTTTTGTCATCAAATGCAAACGCCGAATACCCGTCTTCTTTTAAAAAGGTTGATATTGCCGTGCTCGTTCCTACGGATACAGTTGCAGTTCCATCTTCTATTCCGCAATAAATGGCGGAGCATTTTTGGTCTTGAGCGCCCATTATTACGGGAGTTCCTTTTGGCAAACCAAACAAATCTTGCGCTTCTTTTGTAACGTAACCAATAAGCGTGCCGTATAAAACCACGTTTGATAACTGCTCTTTAGTAACCTTGCTAAAAGAAAGCAACTCACTATCGTACTCTTTTTTATTTATATCAAAAAGCATAGTACCGCTAGCCATAGTATAGTCAGTAGCGTAGTTACCGCAAAGTAAATAATAAATGTAATCAGACGGCATTAAAAACTTATACACACCACCAACTTCATTATTTAATCTCATTATTTTTGGCATTGAGTAGTAAGGCAAAAGTTTTTTACCCGTCTTATTAAAGATATAATCTTTACCAAACTCATTTTTAATTTGTTCTATTTCGCTTGTGGCAGAAACGTCAAGCCAACTTTCCGCATAAGAAAGCGGAGTGCCGTTTTTATCTATTGGCAAAATGGTTATCCCTTGCGAACTTATACAAATTCCGTCAATTTTTTCGCTAATTTCAAAACTTTTAATACCTTCGCTTATAAGATTAACCCAATCTTGCGAGTCTTGATAAATTCTTCCGTTTTTATGTATTAACTCGTACTCTTTACCAAAATATTTTATTCTGTTGCCGTTTTCATACAACGCACATTTAATAGTAGTTGTTCCAAGGTCTATTGCAACCGTTTTCATTTTTTTGATTCCTTTTTTTCTTTATTATAAAGGCGTACTTCCGCAATAATAATTGATGATATTAGTAAAACTTCATTCATTATTCCCGCCATTGAAAAATATATTGCATTGTACGTAAGCCATAGTGCGCTTGAAGGTAAATTTATACCTCTTATAACACGTGGGTTTTTCATTCCGTACGATATGCAAGATAATAATTTTGCAACTATTACAAGTAAACTTATAGCCCCTTCATACGTTACAACTCCAAGTATAAGCGTTAATGTTGAAAACAATATAATCCAAGGTAGCGTCGTTTTTTTACTTTTTACGGAGAATATAAATAGAAGGTTTCTAATTACACCTATAGCATCCATAGCCATGCCCGTATACGCTTTTAAAAAGAAGTATTGAACAACGAATAAAAACGAGCCTATTGTTTTTAATAAAATTATTTGCCAGTGCTTGTTAAATTGTACCGCCCAAACGTTTACGCCAACCGCCACAAATCCTAAACCTTGCACGAACACTTCAAACAAAGATATGTCCATATTTAGTTATCCTTTTATTGTTCTTGTATTTTTGCAAAGCACAATATTTATTTAACTTTTCTTGCCACAAATCTACAGCAAGCCTTATCAACATTTTCATAATCGCCCTTAATTTCTATGCCGTATTTTTTAGCAACTCTACTATACAAAACGTCACAATGACCGCAATAATCATTATACGGATTCATATACCCAAGTTTATTTATCATACCTTTTGAAGGACAACCTTTCATATCAATTTCAAAAAAGTTGTTTTCTTCATCGTACGTCATATTAAATTCGCACGCTTCTTCGTTTAAACTTTTATTCCAATAGTTCCAACAACCTTTAAGCCCGTGATTTCTAATTTCTTCGCCAAGGCTTTTTTCAACGTATTCGTCTGAAATAAAATTCCAATATTTAATTACTTCTTCTTTTCCGCCCTTGTTTTCTAAATATTTAAAAAGTTCACTATACAAAGGCATAAATTCCGTACACGATACCATAACTTTTCTCCTTATTTTTCAAACACTAATTCTGCACAGCCGTCTTCTTCGTTATAAGAAATAACAAAAAATTTAAGGTCGCACATTTTTGCAAACACGTCGTAAACGTAACACGTTAATTCTTTATACCAAGGCGATGGAACGTGGCCTTGACTTTTCATATAGGCAAGCGCAGGGCATTTATCAATTTTAATAACCAACTTGTTTTCAGTTAAAGTGGTGTGCAAATATTCGCTCCACTCTTCTTTTTCGTAAATAGTTTTAAAACGGTTTTCTAAAACTATTAAGCCGTCTTTTTTAACGTCTTTTACAATGAGTTTATAAAAGTTTAAAGCGTATTGGTTTAAATACTCTTTAATACCTTCATCTCCATAATTTTCGCCAACGTAACGGAGCCCGTTGTCTACAGCCAAATGAAAATCTCTATGTAAATATTTGTTGTCACTAGCCTTTCTTTCAATATGCAATTTTTCCATAAAATTCTTCTCCTTAATGTAAGCATTGCAATTTTACACTAATTTTTATAGTACTTATTATAACTTATATTTGCGCCACGTTAAATAGATAAAAATGCCATATTTTTTGTTTAATGTCTTTTTCATATAGTTAATGGGCTATTTTTATAAAATAGTAGCGTAAATAGTTTAGCATATTTAAAAACAAATTGCAATTATTGTTAAAAACCATTATATTTTGAAAAAAATATAAAAATCAAAAAAGCAAGTAAAAAACACGCTATTTTTTCCTTAAAAAAGGATAATTTAGCGTGTTTATACAACTAATTTTTAATGATTTTTTGGTTACTTTTTTTACCATTTCTTAGTAAAATTATACTTAAAATTGCCAAAATCAATGGAAAAATAATGGATGCAAAAACTCCAATTTCAACGCTAAAAAATTCGCCTATCACACCTACGAAAGTAGGGCCTAACGTACAGCCAATATCTCCACCAAGCGCTAAAATTGCAAACATTACTGTCCCTCCATTTTTAAACTCTTGCCCCGCAAAAGCGTACGTTCCCGGCCACATTAAACCAACGAATAAGCCCGTTAAACTAATGAATACAAGCGCCAGCCATTTTTGCGTACTTACTATTGATAGTAGCATTACTAAAACCATTAAAAGCGAACATATCACAAGCGCTTTTCCCACGTTAAAGTCGTTCTTTTTTAACCCAAAAAACAAGCGTGAAATAAACATGAAAATAGCAAAAGTTAATACGCCTATAATGTCGCCTGTTTGCTTATCTACGCCTAAGCCTTCTTCAGCAAAATAACTTATCCATTGCGCAACGGCTTGCTCTGCTCCTCCCGCCATTATCATTATTATAAAGAATAGTATAAAATTTTTATTTTTAAAAAGTTCAATTTTTTTAACGGGATTATCATCGCCCTGCGGTTTTACTATCGGGCAATTTATAAAAAGTAGCGTTCCAAGTATAGGAATAAGCCCTAAAGCAAGCGAAAATATATACCAATATTTTATGCCTATAAACTTAAAAAACAAGGTTGCAAGTACCACAACTAAAACGTGGCCAACACAATAAAAGGAGTGCAAAAAGTTTTGTTTTGCCGCTTTATTTTTAAGTGGCAACGCTTCTACAAGTGGGCTAAGTATTACTTCCGTTATACCACCGCCAACCGCCATAAGCGTTACGGAAACTAAGATAGATATGTAAATTATTGTTGAATTTATTGTAAAAAACGGAACTATGCCTATAGCAAGTAAACCTAAAAGTGCTATTAAACAAGCAAGTATTGCCGTTTGCCTATAACCAATTTTTAAGGTTAAATTTGCAGAAAAATTATCCACGATAATTTGAAGCCCAAAATTATAAAAAACTATAAAAGATATAAGGTAAAAAGGTATTTGGTAAAAAGATGCAAAGTATGCAAATAAAAGCGGTAAAAAGTTGTTTACCGTTGCTTGAACAATATAGCCAAAACAGCATGCGTATAAAGTTTTATTATAATTGTTTTGCATAACTTTACCCCTTTTAAACATTTTATCACAAAACTAAAAAATTACAAACTTTTTAACACTTTTTTTTGACAATACATATATTAATATTGACCACCACGGTCAAATAATTATAAGGATTTTTTAACTTATGTGTTTTAATTTATGCTCTAACTCAAATAGCAACTGCCAAAATAGAAACCAACGAGTAATAGTTTCTACGGTAGGTCCACGTGGTCCCGTTGGTCCAACAGGCCCACAAGGCCCACAAGGTGTGCAAGGTGAAACAGGCCCACAAGGTCCTGTAGGTGCTACGGGTGCAACAGGTGCTACAGGCGCAACAGGTCCTCAAGGTCCTATCGGTTTAACCGGCCCACAAGGTCCTGTAGGTGCAACAGGTGCTACGGGCGCAACAGGCCCACAAGGTCCAATCGGTCCTATAGGTCCACAAGGCCCTGCAGGTCTATCTAACTCCGTTTACGCTACGGCTGAAAACGGCACGTTAACTCCTGGTGCCATCGCGCCAGTAGAAACGGAACTTGAAACGTCATTAAACACAACCGACGTTACAAACGGCACTATAACTATTGATTCGGGCTACTATTTAGTTACCTATTCACTAACCGGCTCGTCTATAGACTTAGACTTATCACTTAATCAAAACGGTGCCGAGATATCAACTATTTCATCTGCATCAATAATAAACGATACTTTTGAAAAAACTTTAATGGTTTACTCTCCAACCGCAACAACTTTAACGCTAACCAACACGGGTACGGACACTTTAACCTATACCGATATTGGCATTGTTATTACAAAACTTGAATAAAAAGAAAAAGAACTGCTTTTGCAGTTCTTTTTTAATTTTTATTCGCCGTAAACGTCAGCAAAACTCCACACTTTTACAGAAGTTCCGTCTATATCGTAGTGCCAATACTTGCCGTCTTGAGTAGGTTTTGTTTGACTATAGAAATAAATTTCATTTATTTCTTCCTCGTAATAGTTGTAATAGTCGGCTTTTAAAATCTCGTTAAATTCTTGTTCCGTTCCACAGTAAAACAACTTGTCACATCTAATTCCACCAAACAATTTCTTTACTCCGCTACCTAAAACAACAACCCCGCCACCGTCTAAAAGCCCTGGCAATATAACCTCTACCCCGTTAGGAATTGTTATAACTTCCATAGTAGGCACGTCAAACGCATAATAACCTATATATTTTAACGTTGACGGAAGATTTATTTTGCAATTTTCTACTTCTATACCTGCCGTTATGGCGTAGCCAGAAATACTCACAACGCCCTCTGGCAATATTATTTCACAGTCACTTTCTACAGTTATAGATTCTGAACCAATAAATTTTAAATCCTTATGAAAAACGGTGTTTTCAGTATAAGGCTGTTCTAATTTATATAAATAGAAATAAGGGTTTTCGGAGTTTCCAATATACAAACCACCCTCGTACTTTTCAAATATCATGCTGAACGGATCGTAACTAAAAATATTTTGAGTAACCAAACTATCGCCAATAAACTCAACGCTTGATGGCAAAACTAAATTTGCAAGTTCGTTACAACCACCAAAAGCAAAATCTTCAATAATTTTTACTGAATTTGGTAGTATCATATTTTTAATATTGCTATACGCAAACGCACCGTGCCTTATTGTTTTAATAGACTCTGGTATAATTAGTGAAGACCCTAAATAGCCTTTAAACGCACCTTCGCTTATCTCTAATAAATTACAATCTTCTTCAAAAGTTATTTCCTGCACGTACTCATCAAATGCGCCGTATCTAATATACTTAACGTCTTTGTGAATTTCAACGGCAATATCTTTATTTATAAAATCAACTAAAAACCAGTAAGGGTTAGTTCCCGCACCTAAATATTTAGCGTTTTTATACTCGTTTAAAGTTAAATTTTGAAAATCAATAATATTGCTTTCTACCTTTACGTTTTCATTTGCTATATTTAAGGTTTTTAAGTTCTCGCAACCTGCGAATACTTGATAGCCTAAATAATTTACGTTAGCCTTTATATCTACGCTTTCTAAACTTTTACACCAACCAAACGAGTGGTCCCCTAAATACGTGAGAGATATAGGAAAATCTAAAGAAGTAATTTTAGTAAAGCCAAAAGCATCGCTTTCAATTCTTTCAACGGCATTAGGCAATTCTATCTCTTCTAAATTTTCACAATTTCTAAAACAATTTTTAGATATAGTTTTAATACCATTGCTTATCACTACCTTTTGCAAGCCCTTACACCCCATAAACGCGCTATCGCCCAATTTTACAATGGTGTTAGGCATAATTGCTTCTTTTAAGTTTACGCAGTTATAAAAGGCGTTTTCGTTAATAGCGGTAACGTTGTTTGTAAATTCTACGCTTTTTAAAGAAGTGCAACCAACGAATAAATTCGCGTTTACGTCAGCATCAAATACAACACTTTCCACTTGTTTATATTCGCCGTTGACTTTTGTATATATTGCAGTTTCCTCAGGGTAAGCCAAAGTTCCAATTTTAGAAATTTTAACGTAATTATCAATGCTTCCGTTATAGTAAACGTTTAATTTTTCGCTATCGCGGAAAAGCGAAGGGGCAAGTTCAACAATGCCTTCGTTTAAATAAACGTTAGTTAAATTTCTCGCTTCGCGAAACGCTTCGCTTGCAATGGTTTTTACCGCCTTTCCCAATTTAATGGTTTTTAAATTTTCTAAACTTTGAAAAAAATTAGTGCCAATATATTCAACTTTATCTGGAATAATAATTTCTTCAACGGTGGAATAATGTCGGTCAAAATAATCGTCAAAAACATTGCTTTGTGATATATTTTCTAAAATAACTGTGTCTTTATGTATAATAAACCCGTTAGAAAAATAAGGGGTATACAATAAGTAATACGGATTTTCTTCATTTCCTAAATACTTGCTGTTTGCGTACGTATTATACTGCAATTTTGCGCAATCGCTAAACACTTGATAACCAATTTCTTTAATCGTTGACGGAATTGTAACCTTGGTAATTTCCGTTTTAGAAAAAGCATTGCTTCCTATACTTTTTACGCTGGACGGTATTACAAGTTCACCCTCTAAATTAGTATCCATAAACGCTTGCATTCCAATATATTTTAGCGAAGAAGGCATATTTATAGTTTGTAAAAATCCACAATTGTAAAAAGCACTATCTCCTATTTCAATAATGGAATTTGGTAAAGTTACAGAAGAAATACAATCTAAACCATAAAAAACTCCATTTTTTATACTTATAACTTTAAAGCCTTTAACTTCGTTAGGAATAGTTACGTTTAAAAACTGTGAGTCTTGCTCTAAAACAGTTTTATCTATGTTTATTTTTGTAACTTTTACGCCCTTAATCCCATCAATAGTAGTGGTTTGGTATTCTATGGAGTATTTTTGTGGTGGCGGTGTTTCATTGTTTGAATCAGAACCGAAAATACATCCTGCCGAAAAAAACGAGAGTGTAAACACGAATAAAATAGTTATGATAATCTTTTTCAATACTCTTACCCTCCTATATCTTAAATTTATTATATCATAATACTTGATTATATGCAATATCAATTATTTTTAAAAAGAAAAGAACTGCTTTTGCAGTTCTTTTTTTAATCTATAGGCTCACTTATTTGAATATACGGAATTTTTGTAAACCTTGCGCGAAACTCGTCAACAAAAAGTTCGTACTCTTTAACGTCTATCGTAATAATAAAATAACTATCGTCTAAAAAAACTATCTCTAACCTGTTTTTTAAACATTCAAGTTTAATTTCCTTAACTTCACTTGCATTGATTTTAGTTTTTATAAAACCAAAATTGAAAATTACACCACTATCCGTAACTTTATAGCGAGAAGTGAAAAAAGCAAAAATTGCAAACACAATAAACGCTACTGATAACGTTACTGCTATTATAAGGGAAGAAACGTTATAAAAATCAAGTTCCAAATTACTATTTACAATATTTACAAACCTAATTACGTTAAGCACTATGCACGCAATTGCTAGCGCTATACCGCCTATCAATAACCCCATTGTTAAACGCGTAAACTTATACCTAAACTTATTCATATAAAATCTCTCTTTAATTTATTTACATTATTATATCACAATAAAAAAGCAAAGACAATAAACTTGACTATTTTTTATAAATCTTATATCATATTACTATTATTTTTACTATTATTGGAATTAATTATGAGTATTTTAGAAATTCGTTCACTAACTCACCGCTTTGACGATAGGTTTTTGTTTAACAACGCATCTTTATCAGTAAACAACGGCGAACACATTGGCGTTGTTGGTTTAAACGGCGCAGGCAAAACAACGTTTATAAATATAATTGCAGGAACATTAACGCAAGACGAAGGCGAAGTTTTACGCCAACAAAACGTTAGGTGGGCATACCTTGACCAACACGCTGAAATTGACCGCTCTTTAACCATTATGGAATACTTGCAAAGTGCGTTTACATATCTATATGAAATAGACGCAAAATTACAAGCCCTATATGAAAAAATGGCAACTGCGGAAAGCGACGAAGAAATGGAAAGGCTAATTAAGAAAACTTCTAATATGCAAGAAATTTTAGACAATGCCAATTTTTACGACTTGGAGTCTAACATTAAAAAAGTTGCAGGCGGTTTAGGCATAGGAAACTTAGGCTATGACACGGTTATTTCAAGGCTTTCCGGTGGCGAGCGTGCAAAACTTATGCTTTCTAAACTGCTCTTAGAAGAAGTTGACGTTATGCTTCTTGACGAACCTACCAACTTTTTAGATATAGAGCATATTGCTTGGCTTGAAAAATACCTTAACGCTTTTAAAAAGACGTTTTTGGTTATTTCGCACGATACTTCCTTTTTAAACAACGTTTGTAAGTTTATAATTAGCATTGAAAACGGCAATATTAAAAAATATTCGGGCAACTATTCCTCATTTTTAGCACAACACGAAATGAACGCTAAGCAATACGAAGAAGAGTATAACCGCCAACAACAAGAAATTAAGCGTATGCAAACTTATATAGATAAAAATAAAGCGCGTGCGGCAACTGCGGGTATGGCTAACTCGCGTAAAAAAATGCTTGATAGAATTGTCGTTATGCAAAAACCCGCAACTATATACGATGCGGAATTTAACTTTCCTAATATACCACTGCACTCAAAGGACTTTTTAATTGTTAAAGATTTAGAAGTTGGGTATAATAAAACGCTTATTCCACCAATTAATATTCATATGTCTTCTACAGATAAGTTGTGGATACGCGGTACAAACGGTGTTGGTAAAACTACGTTTATAAAAACTATTACGGGCAAAATTCCCGCACTTAAAGGAAGTTACAACTTCCACCTTGGCGCAAAAATTGCACTTTTAAACCAAGAACTTGATTTTGATAACCCTAGTATGAGTGCCGTTCAATATTTTAACGAAGCGTTTCCAAGGGCGAATATTAAAGACCAAAGAAGAGAAGTTGCAAAAGTTGGGCTTAAAGGCGACCTTTCCTTAAAGCCTATTTCAAATATGAGCGGTGGCGAGCAAGTTAGAACTAAACTTGCGGTTTTAAACAACACTCCGTCTAACGTACTTATTTTAGACGAGCCAACAAACCACCTTGACGTGCGCGCAAAACAAGCGCTTAAAAAAGCTTTGCAAGATTATGAAGGCGCAATAATACTCGTTAGCCACGAGCACGATTTTGCAAGCGAAATTTGCAACGTTATATTTGATGCAAAAGGTAAAATTTAATTAAAAAAAAGTAGCATTATATGCTACTTTTATTTTTTTAAAATATTCCAACTCTTTCTAAATTTTGAAAAAGCGGTTCTTGTATTAACCTGCACGCCATTTCCGCCATAGCGCTTGGGCTTTCTTTATGCCCGCCGTTAAACCAGTCAAGCATAAGCGTCATAAGCCCAGAAATTACAAAGTTAAAAATTTGAGTGCGCATGCTATCCGTTTCGTTTGGCAAAAATTTTTCCGCATCAACGTTTTTAAGTAAGTGCGAGCCTTGCGAACTTTTTAATATGTGCCCTACAAGAGAATTTTTTATCATAACGTTTAAAAAAGTCATTTGTGGCTCGCTAATAAAAAAAGCAAAAAAACATTCAAGTTCGCCTTTAATAGTTCGCCTACCGCTTTTAAAGTTTAAGTAAAAGTCCTGATATCCTAGCAAAGTATGTTCAATTAAGGCTTTAAGCAAACCTTCTTTACCGTCAAAATACCTGTAAAACGCTTTTCTTGGTATTCCAGCCCTTTCACAAATTTCACAAACTGTAATATCTTCATAACTTCTTGTATCAAGCAATTTTAAAAATACGCTTTCTATTTCCTTTTGGCGCATAATAGACGGCGCCGTTTTACATTTTTTGTACATTTTTAACATCCTATTAATTTTAAATTTATAATTAATAATTATAAAAATAACGCAAATACTTATATTATTATAACCATTTTTTTCAAATTGGTCAACAAAATTTCACAAAAGTGTCACAAATGTTTAATTTTGGGCTATTGTAAAAATTTTAAAGTATATTATAATATAATTATAATAATATTTTTATTAAGGAGATATTTATGAAAAAAGAAGTACAATTAGATGCAAACGGCAAGCGCAAGTTTGGCATAATGGACAAACTCGCATACGCTGCCGGCGACCTCGGTTGCAACATGAGCTTCTCGCTTAAAAGCACCGTGCAAACATTCTGGCTTGTTTTTATGATGCTTGAAACGGGATTACTCTCTATACTTTTACTTATCGTTCAAATTTGGGACGCTGTTAACGACCCGTTAATCGGCACCTTAATTGACAATGATAAAAGAAAGTATAAAATGGGTAAATTTAAAACCTATATCTTTATAGGCGCATTAGGCTTACTTGTTGGTGGCGCAATGGTATTTTTACCTTTCCCTAAAGCAGATTTATGGGTTAAATGCGTTCTCTTTGTAGGCGGTTATTTAATTTGGGATGCTTTCTACACTATTGCAAACGTGCCTTATGGTTCAATGCTTTCTCTTATTACTGAAGATAACGGCGAACGTGCACAACTTTCAACTTGGCGTTCAATAGGCTCTATGATAGGTAACATTTTGCCTATGGTTCTTCTTCCTTCTCTCATTTGGAAAACCGTAACTTACGATGGCACTACAAGTTATTTAAACAATATTGTAATTCCTGAAGATATAGCGTGGTTGTTTACGCCTGAAAACTTAAGTAAACACCCTGAAACAGGCTTGCCATACAATCCTGGCGATAACGTTTTAAACCCAGCAACTGGTGAAAAATTACAAATACTCCTTGGTGAAAAAGTGTTCTGGGCTGCTTTAATTATGGGCGTAATTGGCTTTATTGCGTTTATGTTTATGATTAAAACTATTACTATTCGCGTAGATGAAAATTCAGTTAAAACTAACGAACAAACTGAAAAGTTCAATTTGTTTAGCGCGTTTGGCAAATTTGTAAAGAACCGCCCTGCTGTTGGTGCAACTCTTGCCGCTATGGGTATGTTCCTTGGTATGAACGCAGCTTCTACCGCTACTACTATTATGTTTGCTATTCACTTTAAAATGGCTGAACTTTCTGGTTTAGTACAAATGATTGGTTTTGTACCTATGCTCTTATTTATGCCGTTCATTACTAAAATAGTTAAAAAGTACGGTAAAAAAGAATCTTCTGTTGTAGGAACTTTAGTTTCTATTGGCGGTGCTTTATTGATGTTTGTATTCCCGCTTATTCCTAACAAAACGATTGCATTAGTTCTTTTTGTTCTTGCACTTTCTATATTCGGTGTAGGTATGGGTATTTACACTTGCGTATCTTGGGCTATGATGGGCGACGCTATTGACTACAACGAATGGAAATTCGGCACTCGTGAAGAAGGTAAAGTTTACTCTATCCACTCATTCTTTAGAAAACTTGCACAAGGTATTGGTCCTTCAATGGTTCTCTTAATAATGGGCTGGCTTGGTTACGAAGCTAAATACGGAACGCTTCTTCAATCATCTCAAACCGCACTTAATATGTGCTGGTTAGTTGCAGCGCTTTATATGTTTAGTGCAATTTTACAATTTATTGGTATTGCGGTTATCTACAACCTTGACAAGAAAACTCTTGCTAAAATGGAAGGCGACCTTAAAACAAAGCGCGATGCTGAAAACGCTATAGCTCCAGAAGCAGTTGAAGCATAAAAACAGCCAAGTTCTTGGCGTTACTTAAAAACAAAACGCCCGATAAAACTTTGTCGGGCGTTTACTAAATTATAAAAGGGATATTATATGAGAAAAATTATTAGCTTAAACAATAATTGGGAGTTTATTAAAAATTACGGAGCGGAAGCGCAAGAAGGTGCGGTTACCGTTTCTCTTCCACACACTTGGAACAATATTGACGGTATTGACGGCGGTAACGACTATTTCCGTGGCACTTGTGCATACAAAAAAGTTTTAAACGTTAACGAACTTGAAAAAGCGGACAAATACTTTTTAGAAATTAACGGTGCAAACTCTTCTTGCGACGTGTTAATGGATGACAAAAATATTTTCCACCACGATGGCGGTTACTCTACTTTTAGAGTTGACCTTACGCCTTATTTAACTGAAAATAGCGTTCTTACAATTTTAGTTGACAACGCACCAAACGATTTTGTTTACCCACAAATGGCGGACTTTACTTTCTACGGCGGTTTATACCGTGACGTAAATTTAATAGCCGTTAACCAAACTCACTTTGATTTAGAATATTACGGCGCACCTGGCATTGCCGTTACACCTATTGTTAAAGGCGCAAATGCGGAAGTTGAGATTGAAACTTACGTTAAAAATATTGAAGGTGCTGACCTTATTGAATTTGTTGTTTACGATAAAGAAGGCAACGTTGTTTACAAAGAAAAAACTGCGGAAACTAAAGTTAACTTTGTAATTGAAAACTGCCACCTTTGGAACGGAAGAATTGACCCATATCTTTATAAAGCGGTAGTAAACCTTGTAAAAGACAATGAAGTTATTGATAACGTTGAAGCAAAATTTGGTTGCCGTTACTACGAAATTGACCCAAACAATGGTTTTATTTTAAACGGCAAGGAATATCCACTTCGCGGTGTATCACGCCACCAAGATAGAATTGGTTATGGTAACGCTCTTTTAAAAGAACACCACGAAGAAGATATTGACCTTATTTTAGAAGTTGGCGCAACTACAATAAGGCTTGCACACTATCAACACGACCAATATTTTTACGACCTTTGCGATGAAAAGGGCTTAGTTATTTGGGCGGAAATTCCTTACATTTCTAAACACCTTCCTAACGGCAGAGAAAACACAATTTCTCAAATGAAAGAACTTGTTTACCAAAACTACAACCACCCATCTATCGTTGTATGGGGCCTTTCAAACGAAATTACAATGGGCGGCGATAAAGACCCTGACCTTATTGACAACCACCGCGTATTAAACGACCTTGTTCATAGCATTGACAAAACACGCTTAACTACTATTGCCTGCGTTTCTATGTGCCCAATGACTGCGGAATACGTTAAAATTCCTGACGTTGTTTCATACAACCACTACTTTGGCTGGTACGGTGGCGACACTGATATGAACGGACCTTGGTTTGATAAATTCCACGCTATGCACCCAAACATTCCTATTGGCGTATCTGAATATGGTTGTGAAGCACTTAATTGGCACACTTCTAACCCTATGCAAGGCGACTATACGGAAGAATACCAAGCATACTACCACGAAGAACTTATTAAGCAATTGTTTACAAGAAAGTATCTTTGGGCTACTCACGTTTGGAATATGTTTGACTTTGGTGCAGACGCGCGTGCGGAAGGTGGCGAAAACGGCCAAAACCATAAAGGTTTAGTTACTATTGATAGAAAGTATAAAAAAGACGCGTTCTACGCATACAAGGCTTGGCTTTCTGACGAACCTTTCGTTCACCTTTGCTCTAAACGCTATATTGATAGAGTTGAAAGCGAAACTAAAGTTACAATTTACTCTAACCTTCCTGAAGTTGAACTTTTTGTTAACGGCGAAAGCGTTGGCAAACAAACAAGCGACAATCACTTCTTCTACTTTACCGTTAAAAACGAAGGCGAATCTAAACTCGTTGCAAAGGCTGGAGAATTTAGCGATGAAAGCATAATAAGAAAAGTTGAGGAAATGAACCAAGACTACGTCTTAAAAGAAAAGGGCGCAATTCTTAACTGGTTTGACGTTGAAGCGCCAGAAGGAAGATTTTCACTTAACGATAAGATGAGCGACATTATGTCAACTTTCTGCGGTAAACTTTGGGTTGCTAAATTAGGCATTGGCCTTATGAAGAAAATGGGCAACAAGAAAGGCAAAGGCAAAGGTGCTAAACCTGCCGGATTTGACGTTAATATGAAAGACGTTATGGGTATGCTTGGCGGATTTACCGTTTTAAGGCTTACTTCTATGATTGGTATGGTTAACGTTTCATTTACAAAAGAAGACCTTTTAAAAATGAACAAACAACTTAACCGCATCAAAAAACCTAAAAAACTTTTAAAGAAATAAAATAATAAAAATTAAGAGTGTGCTTGTTGCACACTCTTTTTTATAAGGAGCATATGGAATGCTCCCCTACGGCATATTATAGGCTTTGTAAATTATATTTTATATAAACAAATTCAATATTCGCTTAAAATAATATATGATTTTTGGTGGCGAACATACTTTGCCACACGCAGTCGCGCTAACGCGTAAATTATAAGTAAAATAAGTTCTGCTTACGCTTAACTATTTACTCGTTTACAACGTTATATTTTGCTAATTTTTTAAACAACAATCCTATGTGATTTGAAAGCACTTGCCTTTCTTCACTAGTTGGTTGACGTGTTACAAAATTTAATAAATACACCTCTAATTCTTCAACTTCAAACAAGTCTTTAGGCTCTAATTCACTTTTTTTAAGCTGTGAAATTAACTCCTTTAAATAGTCAACGTTTAAGTATCCAGAATATTCGTTTTTGTTTGCCGTTTTACAAGTTATAGTTTCAACAATGCGTTTTACGTTTGTTGGTGGCAAAACTTCACTTTTACATTCACTTTCTATAAAATCTACCAAACTTGCTGTTTTTTTAGTGCAAAATTGACCTACTATATTTGCGGTTTTGTATAAAATATAGCATAATAATGCAAGCGTTAAATTATAAAATACAACTTCCTTTACGCTTAAAAACACCCGAGAGCCACTAATATAATTAGAAGTGCTAAAAATAGTAGACAGCAAAACCGAAATTATAGAAGTACTTTTTGACACTTCCCCCCTAGTATTCTTTTTTAAAACTATATTTAAAATTACTTCAATTAAAAAAGATATAAACGGCACAATCAAAAGCCCGCATATAATAAATAGTGAATACTTGCTAAAAAAAACTTCGTTTAAAAAATTGATTATAAATTTAAAAACCTGCTCCATAACTATTTAAATTATTAAGCAGGTTTTATTTTTTTATACTTATACGTCAACTTTAATGCACTTTAATTGTAAAATATTTACTAGGTAAACTTCTGTTACTTTATAATTAGAACTCTTTTCAATCGCTTCTTTATAAAGTTTAAGTTGAGTGTAATAATGTTTTATTAAATCTTCATCGTTTTTTATAGTTGAATATTTAAAGTCAATTAATATGGCTTCCCTTCCGTTTACGGCAAGCAAGTCAACAATACCTTGAACTAAAACTTGCTCTTTAGAATTAGAATAGCCAAGTAAATTAGCGTCAAACAAAGCGCAGAATTTTTGCTCTTTATAAAATTTTAAGCCTTTAATTTTTTCAAAGATAGGTAAATTTAAAATACCTTGCAAATTATCGTCGCTTAATAATTTTGCTTGCTCGTTTGTAATTAGACCGTTTTTAAGCATTTGATTTTTTTGCTCTACTGCACTTTCGCCATAAAAGTTACAAAGTTCTAAAAACTTGTGATATGCCGTGCCCGTTTCGTTACTTGAATAGCCGAACAAGTTGGTTGTGTCGTAATATTCTTCATCGTCTTTTTTGTTCACTTCGGAAACAGAGCGCTTAAGTGGCAACAAAGTATCTTCAATATGAGCGTATTTAAAAAGTAAGTTTTGCTTTATTTTTAAGGCTAAATTTTCATCTATTTGATTGCCTGCCATCATAGTGCCGTTTTCATTGCTGTTTAAAACTAAATTGTCGTTTAAATGCGTTGTTACGGGGGCATCGTCTACTGCCAAATAACACTTTTGATTTTCCGCAATTTTAAAGTTTGAATATAAACGATTTTCAAATAAAGTGCTCGTATCCGCAATAAAATGCACGGCATATTTTGCCCTTGTTATAGCAACGTAAAAAAGCCTTGCCTCTTCTACCGCCCTTTCTTTTTTAAATTCAAGTTTTGAAGCGTACCTTAAAAGGTTTTCAAAGTACGTCATTTCTTCTAAATTAAAGTTTTTAGGAACAATGCCAAACTCTTTACTATAAATTACGTCGCCCGTAATATCGCTTGAATTAAACGACTTTTCAAAATCCGCAATAATAACAACTGGGAATTCAAGACCCTTTGACGCATGCTCCGTCATTACTTGCACGGTATTGTCCCCTGCGGTTTGGCTCATACTTATTTCGCTTATTGACTCTTCTAAATATTCGCTAAACTCACTAATAGTAAGGCTTTTTTCTAGAGAAATGCTTTCTGCTATAAAGCGTTCAACGCGCTTTAACCTTTCTTCGCCAAACGGCATAGATAATAACTTAGCATCATAGCCCGTATCGCCAATAACTTTATATAAAACTTCGCTTGCGGACGCATACTCTGCAATAAGCCTAACACCGCCAAACCAATTTAAAAAGTTTTTAAGTTTTTTACCAAGCTCATCATTTTTATTAGCGTAAGATAAAGCGCAATTATAAAAAGATTTTTCCTTTGCGTTTGCGCCTTTTATAGTGGCGAGTTCTTGCTCAGTAAGACCTGCAAAGTTAATTAAAGTAGATGCTAGCGGTATGTCGCGACGTGGCATTACAATTGCCTTAATAACGTCGTTTAAAGCCTTAATTTCTGGATAATTAGCAACTTTTATACTAGCGCTAGAAGTAACAGGAATACCAACGCTATATAGTGCGGAAACAAGTTCTTCCCCATAGCCAGAAAACCCACGAACAAGCACGCAAATATCTTTAAATTCTACTTGTTTGTACTTTTTATTTTCGTCTTTTTCCTTTATGTCGTAATACTTTGTTTCAAGCAAATCCATAATAAGTTGTATGGTTAAAATAACTTGCTTACTATATTCTTTTTTTTGCGTAGAAACGCTATTTTGAATAACGGAATAAACCCCGCCTTTTGCCTCCTGCTTTTCTTTATTTGCACTTTCTATTAAGTGAATGCCCGTTTCCCCAACAAACGACCTATACCCCTTGCCGTATACCATTTGATTTTCTTTGTAATTTTGACCGCCAAATTTTTGGGTAAATACGTCGCAAAAAACCTTGTTTGTTAAGTCTATTATACTCTTTGCACTTCTAAAATTAGTGTCAAGCGAAATGGCAGAACCGCCCTCGCCTTTTAAATACTTGTTATATTTATCAATAAAAAATTTAGGATTGCAACCTCTAAATGCGTAAATGCTTTGCTTGCTATCTCCAACCAAAAAAGCATTATTGCGTGAAAGTTTAGTTATAATTTGCTCTTGCAAAGCGTTAACGTCTTGATACTCGTCAACAAAAATATAGTCGTAACAATTAGAAATTTCTTTTAAAATTTCCTCTTTTTCAAAAAGTTGTACTGTGTACTTTTCAAGGTCTAAAAAGTCAACGCCGTTTTCTTCGCTTTTAAGCGCCTTATACTCATCTTCATATAAATATGCTAAATTAAACAGCTCGTTAACAATTTCTATATTGCTTTCAACCATCTTTTTGCACTCTTCTTCCCCGCATAAAAACGCTTTAAAAATACCTTCAAGCATCTTTTTGGCTTTTTCAATATACGCATCGCATATCTTTACAAGTTCATCACTATCTTTTTTAGTGCGAGGCTTAACAATAGAAAAATTATTATAATTTTTAGCAAATTCAAATAAATTTGTGGAGTTTTTAAGTGCGTTAAGAACGCTAAAATAAGCTAAGCAAACTTCCTTGCGCTTTTCATCGTAATCAAAACACTTGCTCAAATCTTCAAAAACTTGAGCGTATTCGCACGCCTCTTCTTTAAAATACTCAAAAACTCTACCATTTATAATTTGAATAATAGAGTTGTGACTATTTATAGATTTTTGTTTAAGGCACTCTAAACTAATTTCACTGCTAGAAAAATCGTAAATTTTGTAAATTATTTCCCTTAAACCTTTATCTTTACGCTTTCCTCCAAAAATATTTACAAGGTTTATAAACTCTTGGCTGTTTTCCAAATAAAGCTTTTCAAATAAATTTGACATTGCTTTCGCTTGCAATTTTTTGCTCTTTTTCTCGTCTAAAACAACAAAAGATGCGTCAAGCCCTAAAGCGTAAAAATACTTTTTTAAAAGGTTAGCGCAAAAAGAGTGAATTGTGCTAACGTCTGCCATATTAACCTTTTCAAGTTCAAGCTTAAAACGCTTATCTCCACTTTCGTTATATTCTTCTGTAAGCGCCTTTTTTAACTTTTCTTTCATTTCGCTTGTGGCGGCTTTTGTAAAGGTAACGGCTAAAATTCTTTCAACGGGTACGTTTTTTTGAGTTATAAGCCTTATAATGCGCTCAATAACTACGTGCGTTTTGCCACTGCCAGCAGAAGCGGAAACTATAACGTTGCCTTCATCGTGAAACACTGCTTTATATTGCTCTTTTGTTAAAGTAGTATAATCGCGCATTACTATTCTCCTTTTTCTAAATTTTCAACAGCGTTTATTATCGTGTTTTGGCTAACGCCCTTTTCCTTGCGCTTTACAACGCTTTCTTCACTTGCACCACACATTCCACCGTACGGACAATAAGTACAACTGCCTTCGTATGGCGATGGCGCAATAAAACCCGTATTTATTTCATCAACGCCTTTTTCAGAAATTTTAAGGGCGTACTTTAGATAGCTTTGCATATCTTGCTCATCAAGTGCTTGTGAAGTTTTGCTAATTGAATTGTCCGCATTCATTTTAAGAGAAACGTAACTACTTGACCTTGTTTCTTTTAAATTATTGTCTGTGGCGTTAATTATTTCTTCCGTATTTACAGTTTTTCCTTGCATTACGTAATTTTTTTCACCCGCTTCACTAAAAGAATCGTGCACCGGAAAATAATATGCACCTGCAGGTTTAAATTCATCAGTTAAAAAGGCGTTCATATATAAATAAAGCTGAAGTTTATTGCCTGTATAAAAATACTCGTCTTGCGCCTTTATAGAGCCCGTTTTATAGTCTATAACGCGTATTTTATCATTAAATAAGTCAACTCTATCAACTTTACCTTGAACCTTGTAAGTTCCGTTTTTAGCGTTAAGTTTAATAGCCTTAAACTTCTCGCAATTATCGTTAAAAGGCTCCTCAACTAAAAACTTTTTAAAACTTGAAGAAGTAAAAGAATTATAAATTGCATAGCAAACTCTCTTGCCTTCCTTTAAAAGCCTTGTAAAAAGATAGTTGTGTTCTGGATTGTCTTGATAATCTTTATAAGCGCCCTCGTTAAACACGTTAAGGCAAATATTTTCAACAAGTTTGTCACTCGTCTCCTTATTGGTAACGCTATCAATTTGTTTAACGTAATTTTCCGTAACATTATGTAAAAGTGAACCTAAATCACTACTCTTTAAATTTTCCGTCACTTCTTCTTTGAGTTTTAATAAGTTTTGCCCGAAGTTTGCATAAGGACATGCAAAAAACTTTTCAAGCGTTGTTGCAGAAACTTGCCCGTTATTAAAGCAAAGTTCCATACCGCTTGTCAAATTTTGTTTTTCGTGAGTTCTTGTTAAAATATCGTCTGCATTATTTTTTAAAATAGAAAAATCCTCATTTTCTATCGCATTATAAAAAGACGCCACTTCACACCTTGCTTGCCCGTTACCCTCTTTAAAAGTTGAGGAAAGTTTGGCAATTTTTTTAAGTGCCGGTTTAACGGACGTATAGTCAAGAGAAAGGTCGCTTGCCTGAGCGTAAATCGCCTTATTAAAATCTTCTTTTTTATTTACTTGCGTAACGTTAAGATTAAAAATGTTTAATAAATAATTTATAACGTCACTTTTAATTGCTTGCTCCCCACTTGATGAAGACGTTGAATACGATGCTATTAGCCTATTTTTAAACGACATAAGTGCTATAGCAACGTTTTCTTTTTCACGCTTGTTAACAATTTTGATTTTGGGCTCAATTATAATTTTAAAGTTATCAAGTTTATAAAGGTCGCCGTCGGTTAAAAGAGCAGTGTCACTTTTTACAAAAGGCACGTCACCATTTAAGCCAAGCGCATATAAATAATTTGCACTTTTAATTTTAACGTCTTGCATTTCGCCAACGTAAACCGCATCATTAAAAAGAGGGATTGCCCCTACGCTTGTTGCAGACGTACCGCTTGTAAAAATGTTTATAAAATCTATTAAAGAAGTTTTTTCTCCGTTTAAAACAAAGGATATTTGCTGTAATACGTTAAGGAGTTTTTCTTTAACTTTATCGTTATAATCTGCATACTTTACTTCGCCTACGCTTGTAAGTTTTTTAGTAAGTTCTTGCATATTTAAAAATGCGTTAGTTTCTTCAAGCATTTTTAAAATTGCGTCCACTATCTCGTTTGCGGTTTTTGCATTTTCTAAGTAAGACGCAACTTCAAACGCTTTTAAGCGCAAGGATTCTAATAAAGAAACGTCTTCATTTTCCACAACAATTTCTCTCTTTAGAGCATTTCTAGAAAAAGCGTGTTGTGAAATATGCACGTAAAGCCTATCCGTAACCTCTTTATCTAAGCAAAATAGCGAATTTGAAGTGAATTTTAAAAAGTCCTTAACCGTTAGCCCACGCCTGTAAAAATTAAGATAGTTTATAATGTATGAACATATTGGGTGTTCGTTAAGCATTGTTTTAGCATCAATATAGCAAGGTATTTCATACTCGCTAAACACCCTTTTTATAATTGGCGCATACGCCGATAAATTGCCTACCGCAACAACGCTATCATTATAACGGCAGTTTTCGTTTATCACGCTGTCTTTTATAATTTTTGCAGTATTTTCAACTTCTTGTATTGGTGAAGAATATTCCATTACGCTAACGTTTTTAGTATCTAAGCCTTCAAAGTTCTTTTTAAAAACGATAGGGTTAAATAAATATTTAGAAAGAAAACTAACTTCGCTATTATTGCTTTTAACCGCCATAGCGTCAACCTTTCCTAATATTTTAGTAACTTTATCAAAAGTTTCACCCGTGTAAACGTCACTATTTTCTCCGTCTAAAACAATGGCGTAAACGTCTTTTGCCGTATCTTTAAGGGCACGTATAGCGTCTGCACGTTGCTCAGTAATAGTTGAAAATCCGCTTAAAATTACAACGGAATTTTTAACGTTTTCATCTGCTTTAACAAGGTCTGGCATAAGTGAAAAATAGTTGTTGCTATCTTTAAGATTGCTTTCTTGCAAGCACTCTACGTACTTTTGATAAACAAATGCAATATCTTTAACTTTTTTAATAAGCGCACTTTCATCGCTATGGTTTTGTATTAAAACGTTAAGGTCGCCATACGTTACGTTTGCACTTTCAAGTTGAGAAATAAGTTCGTATAAAGTAAGCGCTAAATTAGGGCGAGATATAGAACCGGAAAAACATTGAAGTTCCTTTTTGTGCTTTATAATAATTTTTCTAACAAGCATAACAGAGCTTTCTTTAGATAAAACGTTTTCAAACGGAACTATTGAAGATATGTATCTTTTAAAAGTTGTAACGTCAATATTTAAAAACCCGCCACCACAAGCTTTTGCCGTTTCGGTTTCAATATTAAGCGTAATTTTATCTTCACTAAAAATTATGCAATTTAAGTTTTCTTGTTTATTAAACCTTTTAGCTAGTAGCGCAGTTTGTTTAATGCACTCTGCTATTGTTAAAACCTTTATAACTTTCACGCTTACACTCCTTTACTTTAAAGTTTACAACTTTAATATTGACAACTGTGTGACAGAATTTTGAAATTTTACTAATATTGCTATATTTAGTATAACATATAAATAAATGTTTAACAAATTGTTTTTACATTTGCTGAAATTTATGATACAATAAGCATATAAAAAACATATTTTAGGTGATGTATGAAAAAATTAATGGCAATTTTTGCATTGCTTTTAGCCTCCACCTTCTTTTTTACGGGTTGCGTAGGGGCATCTATAACGTACGATGGCGAGTATTGGAATAAAAATTCGTCTACCTTTACAGCAATTGAAGAAACAATTGTGTATGACGTTACTACTAGTTCTTTAACTCCGTCTTACGAAAATGAAGTTAAAAACGATTTTATAAAATTAGAAATTGAAGAAGGTACTTACACCGTTAAATTGACGGGCGTTTTAGCAAAAGTAAATTATTACGTTCTTGAAACAGAGCTTAAAATTAAGGGGCAATACGTGCTTGGCTATAATTCGGTAGAAACACCTGAAATTGTTCCTGTTGACGATTATTTAAAAACTTATACAAAATTTGAAAGTCGTGAAAACTCTTTTAAGCCAATTTATTCAATGCGTACAACTTATAACGAGGCAACACAAACTAAGCATTATAACACGTCTATTTATTCCTATATGGACGGATACGTTGAAAGCCATTTAAGTTACGAATATTCTTTAGAATACGACGGTAAAAATGCAAAGTCTAATCTTGTTTACGGCACTCTTATACGCGACGAAGATACTAATGAAATTATAGAAGAACAAACTATTGAAGAAACGTTTACCTATAACAGCTACGATAGCGGTGCTTTTATTGACAATAACTTATTAACGTTTTTACCACGTGCATTTGATTTAAAGGACTCGTTCTACCAAACGTTTACTACTATTGACGTACCAACGCACGACGTTAAAAAAATGTTTTACACGGTTTCTCAAACTTCAAGCGCTGTTTCGGTACAAGTTTTTGAAAACTTAACTTATGATTACGTTGTTAACGGCGAGCAAAAAACTATTGAAAGCGGATTTAACACACATCGTTTATATAGCGCTATTGACGACACGTTCTCTGGCGCACCTATTGAACTTTATTACGCTGTAGATACAACCACTCACCGCCATAGGCTTATAAAGAGTTACTCCGCTTTAAATGATAATATGGGCTTTATAGAATACACTATTAAAAGCGTAAACGTAACAGAAGGAATTTAAAATTAAAATAAAAAAATAAAGACTAACGCAACGCGTTAGTCTTTGCTATTTATATAAGTTTTTCTATATATGCTTTTGCATTTAAAATATCGCTAGCTGGGTCGGCACCCGTTTCTCTTTCAATGGTTAAGAAACCTTTGTAACCAATGTCTTTAAGTGCTTGAACGTATTTAACAAAATCAACGTCCCCTTCGCCAACAGGAGTTTCAATAAAGAAGTCCGCAACGTTAAGCGCTTCAATACCACCTTCTGCAAAATAATCGTAAATAATTTTAGGGTCGGTTTTAATAAGCATTTTTCCGTCTTTTAAGTGAGTGTGAACAATATAGTCTTTAAGCATATAAACGGCTTCAACAGGGTCTTGACCGGTTACCATTACAAAGTTTGCAGGGTCTAAATTAACGCCTACGCCACCTTGTGTTTTAGATACGAAGTTTAAGAGCGTTTTAGCGTCTTCAGGGCCCGTTTCAATAGCAAAAGTTACGCCTTTTTCCTTAGCGTACAATCCAAGTTCAGTTAAAGCTTTTAACATAACTTTAAACTTTTCACTATTTTCATCACTTGGAATAACGCCAATGTGCGTAGTTACTGCTTTTGCGTTAAACTCAACTGCTAAATCAACTATTTTTTTACTCTTTTCAATTTGAATAGCGTTGTCTTCTTCAATTTCAAAGCCGTGACCACCAACGTCACCGCAAAGTGCGGACACAACTAAACCATTGTCACTTAAAAGTTTTTTAAATTCTTCTTTGGCTTCTTTTGTTAAGACGTCTGGAGAAAAAGTTCCCGTTGTTGCATATATTTGCACACCGTCAAATTTGAGTGCGCCAATTTCCTTAATGGCAACGTCCAAAGGTTTTTTCATACAATCAGTAATAACACCAATTTTCATTTTTAAAAATTCTCCTTTCCTATTTTATAAATATCGCAAATTAACTTATGTGTTTTTAATGCCTCTTCTGCACTAATATCAAGTTCTTCTAAACCTAAACAAGCGTTATAGAATTGCTTGATTTGCTTTTCGTGTTGGAAGCCCCAATAGTCTTTACCGCCAACGTCAACTGCATCTTCATTTTGGTGCGCTTCTAATACCCTACCGTCATTAAAGTAGATATACGCATCGTCATAACCAAAAACAACCTTGCCGTTTTCGCAGTATAATCTAATTTCAATAGGCTCGTCACAACCATAGTTGTTCATACAATAAAACGCATATCTAACGCCGTTTTCGTAAGTTATCAAACCCTCCGCCGTATCTTCAACTTTTACAAAAGAGTGCCCCCTATTTGCCATACTGCAAGTAAGCGTTTTAACTTTACTATTAACTATCCAATGAACAAGGTCAATAGAGTGAATAGCTTGGTCTATAACAACACCGCCACCTTCTTTATCCCAAGTTCCCTTCCAGTCACTACTCTTATAATAATCCTCATCGCGTGACCAAGTTAAAATAGAGCGTGCAGAAATAATTTTACCAAGTTCGCCACTTTCTATAGTGCTTTTAACAAGTTTAGCAGAATTGTTGTATCTGCATTGTGAAATTATGCCGTATAAAACGCCCTTTTTCTTAGCAAGGTTAGTTGCTCTTTCAGCGCTTTCATAGTCAACGGACATAGGCTTTTCGCATAAAACTTTAATGCTTTTATTTATTGCATATTCTGCGCAAGGAACGTGAAGGTAGTGCGGTAAAACTATATGCACTGCGTCAAGCTCTTCCTTGTCCATCATTTCTTCGTAATTGTAATAAGCTTTAACTCCGTATTTTTTAGCGCACGCGTCCGCCCTATCCGTTTTATTGTCGCATACGGCAACTAAAGTGCATATATCTTTAAGCGCTTCCATTGCGGCAAAGTGCATTATAGAAACTCTACCACAACCAACTAACGCTACTTTTAGTTTTTTTAAATTTGTATCCATACTCCTAAATTGTCCTTTGCTATTAAAGAAGCATCTCTAATTTTCATAACTTCTAAAATTTCAGCATTGTCAAAATCAGCTTTACCCGTTTCAAAAAATTTAATGATGTGGTTAGCTAAATTTTGGAAGCAACCACCTATAAGGTCAACTTTTTCCTTAGTGCCGTCTAACTTTTCAATTTCCGCATCGTAACCAAAAGCAGTACTATAATTCATATAGCCTGTTTTACCGCTACTAAACGCTACTTCAAATTTAACTACGCCGTCAACGTTTTCCGCCTTAACTTTCGTTGCGCCTACGCCAAAAAACTTAACGATAGTTTCAACTTGGTGAATAATGTATTCATCAATATTTGAACCGCCCATATATGGAACTACGTTTGCTTGGTCCATATTTTCAATTAAAGTTGGCGAATAGCGAAGTGCGGAAGTTGAGAAAAAGTTTACGCCGTACTCTTTTGCAAGTTTAAAAATTACAAGTGCAGTTTCATAATTTGGTGCAAAAGTTTTATCAATATAAATATTTTTTCCGTTTAAGTACTTAAAAGTTTCTTGGCAAAGTGGCAAGTGTGTTTCAGGATTAGTTGGCGCAAGTAAAATAACGTAGTCAACACTATCAACTAATTCCTTTATAGAATACGCCCTTTTAATGCCCATTTTTTCGCACCACTCGTCCGTAGTTACGCCATCAACGGGAGAAACGTCAATTTCGCCGTAAGCGTGCGTTACTTTATAGTCAAGCCCGTTTTCTTTTGTGTAATTACTTATCCATTGTGGATAGTTGTCTGCATGCCATTCGCTTAAATAATAATCAATAAAACCAATCGTTTTCATTAGAAAGAAATCTCCTTTTTAACGTCTGCAGATTTATATAATCCGTCTAAAAGTTTAGCACTTTCTAAAACGTATTCAATATTATTTCTTGCCTTAACGCCCGTTGTAATACATTCAATAAAGCCGTTGTTTTCTTGTAAGAACATATCAGAAATGCCAAATTCAGTAACAGGGTCAAATGCGATAGTAGATTCTGTTGCAGTAATGTTAGAACCATCAAAGAAAGTAAAGTTACCGCCGTAAGAAAGCCTTGCACCGCCCTTATCGCCTAAAAAGTCAACGAACATTTCGTTAGTGTCAATATTTTGTGCCCAAGCGCCGTTAAAGGAAATACTGCTCTTATCCGTTCTAATATAACCTGTAATAAGGTCTTCAACGTCGTTAACGCCGTTTTCAATATCAGAAGTGTCTTCCGCCCACATTGAGCCCTTTTCATATACGTATGACTTCATATCTTTAGCCATTTCGCTATAAGCGTCACAAGTAATATTTTTAAGTTTAAAGCCACCTAATACGTAGTAGATAAGGTCAAAGAAGTGAACGCCCCAGTCAATTAAAACGCCACCGCCAGATTCCGCTTTAGTTGTGAACGCACCGCCTAAACCAGGAATACATCTCTTATTTCTAAACGAGCAGTAAACGTGGTAAATTTTACCAAATTTGCCGTTTTCTACCATAGACCTTAATTCTTCAATGGCCTTGTTATATCTGTTTACAACGCCAATGTTAAGCATTTTGCCTTGTTTTTCTGCTTCTTTAGCCATTTCTAAAGAAAGTTCATAGTTAATCGTAATAGGTTTTTCACAGAAAACGTGCTTACCTGCTTTTAACGCTGCCATTGTTATTGTATAGTGCTTGTAGTTTGGCGTTAAAACGTAAACTGCATCAACTTCGCTATCGTTTAAAGCTATATTGTAATCTTCAATAACGTTTTCAATTTTGCTAAATTTTTCTTTTGCTTTTTGTGCTTTTTCTAAAATAATGTCGCACGCATATTTAATTCTAACGTTTTCATTTACTTGAAGTGCTGGGAAGTGGTTATTTGAAATTCTTCCGCAACCAATAACTGCTATAACTTTCATATAAAATACTCCTTAAACTTTGATACTATTATTTTATAACTTTTTCAAAGCGTTTGCAATAAACTATTTTTGCGTAAAACTTATCATTTTTTTAGATTTGGCATATTTTACCATTAAAATTGTTAGCTTTTTTATTGACAATATATAAAAATAGGGTTAAAATTTAGGTATGAATAACAATTTTGACGAATATAAAATAGAAAAGTATCTAACAAACCCCACGACGTATCACGGAATAAAAGTTTTCCAAGCGGGAAGATATTATTGTAACAAGGGCAGAATTATAAAAGAACATTTGCATACGGACTTTTTTGAACTTACCATTGTTACAGATGGCGAAGGTATAATTAAAACTAACAATATACCAGCAAACGTAAAAGGTGGGGACATTTACTTGTCGCTTCCTCTTGATAGGCACGAAATAATTTCATCTAGCGAAACACCTTTAAAATACGACCACATTGCATTTTTTATAGAAAATGCAAATTTTAATAGCGATATGGATTATATATTAAACAATTTCCATAACTCTACCGATAGAATTATTAACGACAATAAAATTTCAAGATTAATGTCTTTAATACTTGCCGAATACGCAAATAAAAACGAGCACGATGACGAAGTTATTGCAAACCTACTTAACACTATTATAGTTTACGTAATTCGCGACTTTAAAAATAAGCAAACCTACAACGATTTTGAAAACGTTTCCAGCAAGGAAATTTTGTGCACTCAAATAATGAATTATATTGACTTTAATATTTTTGACATTGAGCGTTTAAGTGTTGTTAGTGAAGTTTTTAAGTATAATTATAGTTACCTATCTTCAATGTTTAAATCGGTTACTAAAATATCACTTCGTGAATATTTTTTAAATAGAAAGTTAGAAGTTGCAAAATCACTTATAAATGAAAATAAGTTAAAAATTTACGAAATTGCGGAAAAACTTAACTACTCTTCGCCAAACGCCTTTACAAAAGTGTTTAAGAAAAAGTACGGATTTTCGCCAAAACAAACAAATTAAAAAAATATTAAAATTTGTTAAAAATAATCAAAAACACCCTTTTATTTTTTATGATTTTATGATAAAATAAATTGAGTGGAAAAAGGCTATGAAAAATTTGTTTTTTGATAAAATTAAAGAATCGTTATTCTCAATACTACCCGTAACGCTTATAGTTGTAATTTTAAACTTTACGCCCCTTTTAAATTTAACTGCGGGCGAAATTTTAACGTTTGCAATTTCAGCGTTATTTTTAATTTTGGGAATAGGACTTTTTACGTTAGGGGCAGACGTTGCTATGACGCCTATGGGCGAACAAGTAGGTGCTGGCTTAACAAAATCAAAAAACCTTACTCTTTTAGTTTTAGTTTGCTTCGCACTTGGCTTTTTTGTAACTATTGCAGAGCCTGATTTAACGGTACTTGCAGACCAAGTAGGTAGTAAAACTATAATTTTATTCGTTGCTCTTGGCGTTGGTATATTTTTAGTTTTAGCAATATTAAAAATAGTATTTAAAAAAGACCTTGCAAGTATGCTTATTTACTTTTATATGGTTTTATTTGCTCTTGCTTTACTTGCGCTTGCCGTTGACCCAAACAACTTTAATTTAATACCGCTTTCCTTTGACTCTGGCGGTGTTACAACAGGACCTATAACAGTTCCGTTTTTAATGGCGCTTGGCGTTGGCGTGGCCTCAACACTCGGTGGTAAAAATGCAAGTGAAAACAGCTTTGGCTTAGTTGCAATGTGCTCTGTTGGGCCAATACTCGCCGTTTTAATTCTATCACTTATTAATAAAGGCAATATTTCCGCTCCAAACCTAGACGATTATTTATTGCCAAGCAACGTTTTAGGCTCTACGCTCTCAACACTTTTAGCAACAACAAAAGACGTTTCTTTAGCGCTCGGCTTAGTTGTAGTATTCTTCTTTATAATAAATTTTACTATTTTAAAACTTGGCAAAAAGAAAATTGTTCAAATTTTAATTGGAACGGCGTTTACTTTTGTTGGTTTAATTGTATTTTTAACAGCCGTTCACGTTGGCTTTATGCCTATCGGCTTTAAAATGGGTAAAGAACTTTCACAAAGCTCGCCATTGGCTGTTTCTATAATTGCATTTATCTTAGGCTTGGTAGTAGTTTTGGCAGAACCTGCCGTTCACGTTTTAAACAAACAAGTAGAAGATATTACTCACGGCGTTGTTTCTAAAAAATCAATGCTAATTGCATTGAGCGTGGGCGTTGGCTTGTCTATATGCCTGTCCGTTATTAGAATAATTTTTGGCTTTTCAATATTATATTATTTAATACCGGGCTATCTACTTTCACTTGGACTTTCATTTTTAGTTCCCAAAATTTATACTGCCATTGCTTTTGACTCTGGCGGTGTTGCATCTGGTCCACTTACGTCTACGTTTATTTTGCCGTTTGCAATAGGTGTATGCGCTTCCCTTGGCGGAAATATTTTAAGCGATGCTTTTGGCATAGTTGCAATGGTTGCAATGACGCCACTTATAACAATTCAACTTTTGGGCTTTACTTCACTTTCTAAAAGGCAATTTTCACAAAAACTTGCAATGCGCAAAATTTTGGGCGAAGAAGACGACCAAATTATAAGGTTTTTATAGGAGAAAACTATGGAAAAACCAATTAAAAAACCACGCGTGGAAACTAAAACCACTAATAAAAAACAGGTTTCTAACGTTAGAAAACTTAAAATTTTAATAACCATAGTTGATAAGAGTAAAGCACTTTTTTACGTTGATTTGCTTGAACAATTTGAAGTTAACGTGCATAGCGTTTTATACGGAAAAGGCTCTGCAAATTCGCAAATGCTTAAATTGCTAGGGCTAATAGAAAGCGATAAAGCAGTTATAATTTCTTTTATTAGAGAAGATAAAATTAAGGACGCGCTTGAAACGCTCAACGAAAAATTTGCAGTTGTTAGAAACGGCAAAGGCATTGCTTTTACCGTTCCGCTTGACAGCATTATAGGCGTTTACGCTTATCAATTATTAAGTAACGACCGCACCGTTAAGGAAGGAGGAAAAAAATAATGAAAAAAGGTTATAAATGTATATTGGCAATAATTAACGAAGGATTTTCCGACCTTGCTATGGAAACGGCTAAAGCGTGCGGAGCAACGGGTGGAACAATACTTGAAGCAAGGGGTACGGCATCAAAGGAGGCGGAAAAATTTTTTAACGTTTCTATTCAGCCCGAAAAGGAAATTGTTATGATTCTTGCTAAAAACGACGTAGTTGACGCTATTATGAAAGGTTTATATAGCGCAATAGGCACTTCTACCGATGCGCAAGGCATTGTATTTACCTTGCCTGTTGACGACGTTGCAGGGCTTAAAGCATAAAAACATTTAAGGCTAACGATTTACGTTAGCCTTTTTTTAAAGTTTTTATTGAAATTTTTGCCGTTTTATGATAAAATATTAACAAATAAATTAAAGGAATATTATATGATACAAAAATTTAATCGCAGTTCTTTTCACGACTTTATTCACTTTATTTTAATGACGCTACTTTCGGGCGCTATGATAGGCATTTGCGCAACGTCATCGCTAACGGCAAGCGCAGTAGTTGAAAACGGCAGAATTGTTGGCGCACTTTTATTTTCGCTTGGTATGTTTGTAATACTTGCGTTTGAAATGAAGCTTTTTACGGGCTTAATTCCAAAAATTCCACACACTAACCCACGCTCTTATTGGCAAATTTTTGTTTGCTTAATTGGAAACTTGATAGGCGTTTACATCGTGTATTTACTCGTTTCACAAACGTTTTTTGCAGATAAAGTTTTAGCCTCTGGTGCAGAGTTAATTAAAAATAAACTCAACCTTGAAAATTGGGCTTGGTGTGCGCTTTCTTCCGGCATTTTATGCGGTGTTTTAATTACCCTTTCCGTTTTAAGCGTTGACCACTCGCACCACAAAGGTTTAAGCGCAAGCATAGGCGTAATGTTCCCTATCATTGTTTTCGTATTTTGCGGTTTTGACCACTCTATTGCAAATATGTTTTACTTTTACTGCTTAAAGGAATTTTCTTGGCGCGTTGTAGGATATATTGCCCTTACAATACTTGGAAACTTTATAGGCGGAATTATAATGCCACTCGTTTTAAAGTTAAGAGATAGCGACCCTGTATAAATTGCTTTTAAACAATAGTTATATAAATTAGCAAGCAAATTTGTTATATTGCTAAACTAAGTTTAGCAGTTATATTTTGCAAAGCAAAGTTATGAGTTAAAAATGAAAGGCTAACGAAAATTTCGTTAGCCTTAATTTTTTACCAAATGAACGGTATTAAGCGGTATTTAACTTTCTTTTTATATTCAACGTAGCCGTCAAGTTCTTTTTCTAAAAACTCTTCTTCGCTCTTTATTCGTTTTGCTATTATAAACGGATACGCTAAAAATACGATAAGCGAGTAAAGTGAGCCTAAAACTATTGGCATTGAAATAAATAACAGCAAGGTTATGCTATACATAGGGTGGCGCACGATAGCGTATAAGCCCGTGTCAACAACTTTTTGCCCTTCTTCAACCTTTATAGTTCGGCTTAAATAGGCATTTTCTCTTAAAACTTCAGCGTATAAAACGTAGGCTAATAAAAAGACAACTGCACCGCCTATTGAAACGCCTTTTGGAAGTACGTACCAATTAAACCTTACGCCTAAACCTGCAAGTATAAACCCTACTAAAAACATAAGCCCACTTAACTTTATTACAAGGTTTTGTTCTTTTAATTTTTCTTTTGCATTAAGTCGGCTTTTTAGTAAATTAGGACTTTTTATCATCATAACTATTCCAGCCATAAACATAGGAATAAATAATATGCCCATTAAAAGCCAGCCGTTAAAATAATTTAGCGTGCCTGCGGGCAAAAATATTAAAACGCCAACGAGCAAAACGCCCAATAAAAACTTTAAAATTGCGCTAAAGAATAACTTTATACTCATTAAATACCTCCTATATAATTATTATAACATAAACAATTTTACGAAAGCAACGTAAAATAAAAACTCGGCCTTTTAAGCCGAGTTTAATTTTTATATATTAGATTTCAGCAAAGTATTTGATAGTTCTTACCATTTGAGAAGTGTAAGAGTTTTCGTTATCATACCAAGAAACAACTTGAACTTGGTAAGTATCGTCGTCAATTTTAGAAACCATTGTTTGAGTAGCATCAAAGAGTGAGCCGAACTTCATACCAATAACGTCAGAAGATACGATTTCATCAGTGTTGTAACCGAAAGATTCAGTTGCTTGTGCTTTCATTGCTTCGTTGATACCTTCTTTAGTAACGTCTTTACCCTTAACAACTGCAACTAAAATAGTAGTTGAACCAGTAGCAGTAGGAACACGTTGAGCAGAACCGATAAGTTTGCCGTTAAGTTCAGGAATAACTAAACCGATTGCTTTTGCAGCGCCAGTTGAGTTAGGAACAATGTTCATAGCACCAGCACGTGACCTTCTTAAATCGCCCTTTCTTTGTGGACCGTCTAAAATCATTTGGTCGCCAGTGTATGCGTGAACAGTAGTCATAATACCAGAAACTACAGGAGCATAGTCGTTAAGTGCTTTAGCCATAGGTGCTAAGCAGTTAGTAGTACAAGAAGCAGCAGAAATAATAGTATCTTCTTTAGTTAAAGTGTCGTGGTTTACGTTGAATACGATTGTAGGAAGGTCGTTGCCTGCAGGAGCAGAAATAACAACTTTCTTAGCACCAGCGTCAATGTGAGCTTGAGCTTTAGCTTTAGAAGTGTAGAAACCTGTGCATTCTAAAACAACGTCAACACCGATTTCACCCCAAGGGAGTTCAGCAGCGTTTGCTTTTGCATAAATGATAATTTCTTTACCATCAACGATAATTGAATTATCAGTAGCTTCAACAGTGTGACCTTTAGCAAGATAGTTACCTTGCATTGTGTCGTATTTTAAAAGATGAGCAAGCATCTTTGGGCTTGTAAGGTCGTTAATTGCTACTACTTCATAACCATCAGCGTCAAACATTTGTCTAAATGCTAAACGACCGATACGACCAAAACCGTTAATTGCAACTTTTACATTTGCCATTTTTTTGTTCCTCCAAATTAATTAACTTTGCGTTAAATTTTTTTTATTATCATTTGTTATTATATAGATTTTAAGAAATTGTGTCAAACATTTTAACGGCAAAATTGAATATTTTGCGTAATAGCACTAAAAAAGAAAAACTCTTACTTTTTAAGGTAAGAGTTTGTTAAAATGATTTAAATTATTTTAAAGTAGAACGCTTTTTAAGCGGTCAAGCGCTTCTTTAAGCGTTGCGCGTGGTGCGCCTATGTTTATACGAATATGGTCTTGAAGCCCTTTGTATGCGTCAATTTTATGATTGTCCATCCAATAGTAGTGGCCAGGGTCAGGCATAATGCCTGCTTTTTTCATAAGTTCGTTATACTTTTCGGTTGTTAAGTTAAGTGCCGAACAGTCAATCCACATAAGTATTGTGCTTTCAGGCTTATACGCTTTAAGCGGTGTGCCTTCTAATTCTTTACATACAAAGTCAATATTGCCTTGTAAATACTCTAAAAGTTCGTCAAGCCAAGCACCGCCCTTTGTATATGCGGCAGTTTGCGCGCAAATTGACATAGCGGTTGGCCTACCGCAAACGTTGCCCGTTTCGTATAAAATATCTTTGATTTTCTTTCTTAAAGCATCGTCTTTAACAACAACAGAACCAATGTGGAAACCGCCAAAGTTAAACGATTTTGAAGGCGAAAATACGCAAACGCTTCTATCTTCCATACCTTCAATTAACCTAAGTGATATAAATTTATGCCCTTTATATACGATATCGGCGTGAATTTCATCGGCAATAACGTAGCCGTTATATTTAATTACGATTTGAGCAAGTTTTTCAAGTTCTTCCTTTGTCCAAACTCTGCCTGACGGATTAGACGGCGAGCAGAACATTAAAACCTTAGCCCCGTCTTTAAAAGCTTGTTCAATGCCCTCATAGTTAAGGGTGTAGTAGCCGTTACCATCGTCGTTCATTAAAACTTCAACGCAAACACGACCGCGCATTGACGCAGACGTAATTGACGGAGTATGGAGCGGTGGCATAACTATAACTTTATCGCCCTCATTAGTTAAAGCATAAAGTGCGGCGCGCATAGTATTTAACACGCCCGGAGTTGCCATTAAATGCTCTCTTTTAATAACTTCGCCGTGACGTTTAAAACGCCAATCAATAATGGCTTGATAATCACGCTCGGTCATCATTTCATATCCGTATAAACCCGTTGAAACACGGCTAATAAGTGCTTCGGTAACTTCTGGTGGAGAAGCAAAGTCCATATCCGCAACGGAAAGGGCTATGCAACCTTTTTCAACGTCCCACTTGCAGTTGCCGGGCTCTCTTTTTGTATAAACCTTGTCAAAATCGTACATAGTAAGTCTCCTTAAAGTAGAATAATTTTATTTTAGCATATTAGTTTAGTTATTTCAAGCAATTAAACGTCGTATTCAAGCCCGTCTGTTGCAATTATATAAGGGCAGGCAAATTCGGGGTTAAGTTCGTTAAGTTTTGCTATATGTTTTGCGCCCAAATGCGCCAAGATTATTTGCTTGCTTTTAACGCTTTTCATTGAATTAAATTCGGGCTCGTCAGCAAAATGTGCAAATTCCGAAACGATTAAGTCAAAATCTTTTTCATAGGCAATTTTAGGAAAATCTCTATGATTTGTAGCAAGGTCGCCTGTAAAAAGAATACTCTTATTATCGTCCGTTTCAACCATAAACGAAAAAGACGGAAGCCCTAATAAATGGTCGTTTTTAATAGCGGTAAGAGTTATGCCGTTTTCATTATAAACTACGCCTTCCTTAATAGTTTTAAAAGTAATATGCTCAAGCACCGCTTGTCTATCCTCGCCCATTGCTTGCGACCAATTTAAAAGCGGTTCTATAGCGTTTTTATCGGGCATATAGATAGTCGTTTTGCCTTTGTTATAATGAACGAAATTTTTAATTATGGTTGGAAGTTCGCTTGCGTGGTCACAATGCATATGCGTTATAAAAAACGCGTTAATTTTATCAAGCGTTAAGCCCATATTGGTTAATAAATACTCAACGGGTGCGCCAACGTCAATTAAATAATTTTTTCCATTATGTTCAAACATATAAGACGTGCAGTATCTACCTACTTCCGCCCTGCCGTGACTTGTGCCTAAAAATTTTATTTTCATAACTTTCCTTATTTGTCTTTTTTATGATATCTTAAAGAGCAACGGTCATCGCCTTTAGCAATGCATTTAGGAAGGTCTAAAACGCTACCATAGCACTCGCCAATGCCGTTATCGCCACACATTGCAATATCGCAAAGCATAGCAATTTCCTCATCACTACAACCCGCTTTTTGCCAAGCCTTAACGAGTGGGCAATAGCCAAAGTCAATGGAAAGTTTATCGTCTGTACTTTCTAAAACTTTCATTTCAAAAACCATTTGAGCGGCTTTTGTAAACAACGTCTTTTTCAAGCCCTTTAAACTATCAGTTTTGCCCTTTTCAACAAGCCTACCGCCTTGTATAATACCGCAACGTTTAATAGCATCACTTGCAAAATCTTTTGGGTCTAAACCTCTTTTCTTTGCTTCATCACATAATAAATAAAGCCAAAGAGCACGGTGCTCTAATTGCTCTCTAATCGCTTGTAAAAGTTTCATTTTGTTTTTTGGTTCATTTTTAACAATACTCATAATAACATCCTTTGTAAATTTTATTATACACGCCTTTATTATATCATATATAATTTTGAAATGCACTACTTTTTAAAATTTTATAATTATTTTTTTACTGCCCAATTGTTAGTTTAAAAAACAATTTTTATTTTAGGGTGCTACTGCTTTTTATGTAAACAAATTGTAACTAATAAAATGTAATTTTATGTAAAAATATAGTAAATTTTGTAAAACACATAAGAAATGCAACTTGTGGTTGCTAAAACTTGCAACGATTAATTAGTTGTTACACGGCATAAAATAATATATAATATTAATAGTTAATGTAAAGGAGATTATTATGACGTTAGGTGAAAAAATTACCACCCTTAGAATAAGGGAAAATTTATCGCAAGAAGAATTAGCCGATAAACTTTTTGTTTCAAGGCAAGCAATTTCTCGCTGGGAAACAAACCAAACTCTTCCGCAAATTGATAAAATAATACAGTTGTGTAACTTTTTTAAAATTTCTACTGACGAACTCTTAATTGATAAAAAAGAAATTACTTTAAACTGCACAAAAAAGAAAAATAAATATTTCGGCACTGACGGTTTTCGTGGAGAAGCCAACGTAAACTTGCAATCTATACAAGCGTATAAAATAGGTAGATTTTTAGGCTGGTATTTTTCCAAGGAAACTTTGCCAAACAGACCTAAAATAGTGGTCGGCAAGGATACAAGGCGTTCAAGTTATATGCTTGAATATTCTATCGTTGCGGGATTAACCGCTTCGGGAGCGGACGCTTATATGCTACACGTTACAACTACGCCAAGCGTTTCGTACGTTACCCGTCAAGACGGTTTTGATTGCGGTATTATGATTACCGCTTCGCACAACCCTTACTACGATAATGGTATTAAAATAATAAATAAGTACGGCGAAAAACTTAACGACGACGTAACTTCGCTAATAGAAGATTATATTGACGGCAATTTAGAAAACCTTGATGTTTCGGGCACGGATTTACCGCTTGCGCGCGGAGATAAAATAGGGCTTATAACAGACTATGCGTCAGGAAGAAACAGATACGTTGGTTATCTTATTTCTCTTGCTTCGCACTCGTATAGAAATTTAAAAATAGGTTTAGACTGCGCTAACGGCTCGTCTTATATGATAGCAAAATCTGTTTTTAGCGCGCTTGGAGCACAAGTTGAAGTTGTTGGAACAGAGCCTAACGGTTTAAATATCAACCAAAACTGCGGTTCTACTCATATAGAAAACCTTTGCAAATTAGTTAAAGAAAAACACCTTGACTTAGGCTTTGCATTTGACGGAGATGCCGATAGATGTATTGCCGTTGATGAAAACGGGGGCGTAGTTGACGGCGACAGTATGTTGTATATTTTAGCAAAGCGCCTTAAATCAAGGGGTATGCTTAACGACAATACGATAGTTGCTACTATAATGTCAAATAGCGGTTTTATTAAAAGCCTTGAAGAAATAGGAATAAAAACTATTCAAACACAAGTAGGCGACCGCTTCGTTTACGAGTGCATGCAGTCTAACGACTACGGAATTGGCGGAGAACAGTCTGGCCATATTATAATTAAAAAATATTCCACCACAGGCGACGGCATTTTAACCGCAATTATGATAATGGAAGAAGTTTTAGACAGTAAATGCTCTTTGGCGCAATTAAAGTCGCCTATAAAATTCTACCCGCAATATCTTATAAACGTAAGGGTTAAAGATAAAAAAGCCACGATAAACGACGAAAACGTAATACTCGCAAAAAAACGCGTTGAAGATATTATAAATAAAAAAGGTAGAGTGTTACTTCGTGAAAGCGGAACTGAGCCCGTTGTTAGAATTATGGTTGAAAGCGAAAGTTTAGAACTTTCTATAAAGTGCGCAAATGAAATAAACAACGCCATTAAACAAGGGGGCTACGCCGTTGAATAATATAAAAATAAGCGACCTTTTTGACGTTAAGACAGAATATCTGCAAGACTTATTTAGCCGTTGCGAATACCCTTGGGAAATACTGCCTAAAATAAAAGAATACATATTAAAACTGCTAAACAACGTGCCTGCGGGCTTTATAGAGTATGCTGACGGAGTACTTGTTGGTAGCAACGTAAAAATTAGTGACAAAGCAACTTTACTTGCGCCCGTTATTATAGGCTCAAATACGGAAATTCGCCCTGGTGCGTTTATAAGGGGCAACGTTATTATAGGCGAAAACTGCGTTATAGGAAATTCAAGCGAGTTAAAAAACTGCGTTTTATTAAATAACGTTCAAGTTCCGCACTACAACTACGTTGGCGATTCTATTTTAGGAAATTACTCTCATTTAGGTGCAGGTTCTATTTGTTCTAACTTAAAGGCGGACAAAAGCAACGTTGTTATTCGCGGTAAAACGGAATTTAAGACCAATTTAAGAAAGGTTGGCGCAATACTTGGCGACGGGGCGGACGTCGGCTGTAATTGCGTTTTAAACCCCGGTACGATAATAGGAAAAAATAGTAGAGTTTACCCGCTTACGTCAGTTAGGGGCGTAATAGACGAAAATTCAATAGTAAAATCAATGAACGACATTGTAATTATAAAAAAATAACGCACTCATTATGCGTTTAATACCTTTCCCTTTATGTTTTTAACTTAAAAAGCACCTACACGATAGTGTAAGTGCTTTTTATTTTTCGGTCTAAGCCGTTTTAAGTTAATTAAACAAGTTCTACAATTGCTACTTCGGCAGCATCGCCACGTCTTTCGCCTTTGAGATATTTTCTTGTATAACCGCCACCTTGGCCGAGTTCTTCTTTTCTTTCTGCATACTTAGGTGCAATTTCATTAAAGATTTTTTCAACGAGTGGGTGATTAATACCTTTTACTCTTGCACGGAATTCTGCTTTAGATTCCTTAGCTTCTTTAGTAAATTGTAAATCATATACTAAGCCCATAATCTTTCTTCTTGCGTTAAGTTTTTTAGCGCCGTCTTTAATAACCTTTTTCTTAACTTCTTTGCCCTTAGCGTCTTTAGTTGTAACAGTAGTTTCAACAGTATCAGCATAAGTATTTACGGCTAAAGTTATGATTTTTTCAACGTATGACCTTAAAGATTGAACGTGGCCAGCAGTAACTTCTATTTTACCATACCATAAAAGGTTAGATGCTTGGTTGCGAAGAACTGCTTTTCTTTGTTTTGAAGTTAAACCCATATTACCTGGCATTTTCTTATTCCTCCTGTTCCTTTAATTTAAGACCGTAACTGTTGAGTTTAAGAATAACTTCATCAAGTGATTTTTTGCCCAAGTTTCTAACTTTAAGCATATTTTCTTCGGTCTTTTTTGTTAAATCTTCTATTGTGTGAATTCCAGCACGTTTCAAGCAGTTGTACGAACGAACTGATAAATCCATTTCTTCAATACTCATTTCAAGTATCTTTGGAAGTGGGTCAGTTGGTGGTGCAACAAGTATTCCTAAACCTGTAACAACTTCTGAAAGGTTTACAAAAATACTAATGTGTTCTTGAATAATTTTAGCGGCAAGGGAAACAATTTCTTTGCCGGTAAAAGCACCGTTTGTCCACACTTCAAAAATAAGTCTATCTCTATCAATATTTTGACCAACTCTCGCATTTTCAACGTTGTAACTAACTTTTGTTACAGGTGTGTAAATAGAGTCAATTGCAATATAGCCAATTTCGCCCGTTTTATTGTTTTCAGCGCCTTTGTAGCCTCTACCTCTACCAATAGTGAGGTCAACTTCAAAGTAGCCGTCATTATCAACGGTACAAATATATTGGTCTGGATTAAGAATTTCAACTTCTGCATCAACTTCAATGTCACCTGCTTTAATTACAGCTGGACCTTCTTTGCAGATTTTTAAAATCTTTTTAAAATCAACGTTTGTAGTTGCAGTTTTAATTGCAATGCTCTTTAAATTGAGAATTATTTCAGTAACGTCTTCTTTAACGCCTTTAATCGTAGAGAATTCGTGTTTTACGTCAAGACTTGGTGCGAATTTGATGCCTTGAATAGCAGCGCCAGGAAGCGCAGACAATAAAGTTCTTCTTAAGCAGTTACCAATTGTAATACCGAAACCTTTTTCAAGTGGTTCAACAACTATTTTGGCATAGCTTCTGTCTTCATTTTCTTCAACCGAAATCTTTGGCATTTCTATTTCCATCATAAAAAACTACCTCCTAATTTTTTATTTGATAGTTGCTAATTTTTTAGCAATTTTAATTTTTACAGCAAGTGCTATAAAGATTATCTTGAATACAATTCTACAATCATGTATTCTTGGATTTGACTGTCAATATCTTCTCTCTTTGGAAGAGCAACTACTTTACCTGCAAGTTTTTCTGCATCATATTCAAGCCATTTAGGAACGTTTGTAGTTTTTTCAGTGCTCTTGAACGCTTCAAAATATTTGCTGTCTCTCTTAGTTTCTTTAACTGCGATAACATCGCCTGCGTTAACTTGGTAAGAAGCAATATTTACGTTTTTACCATTTACAGTAAAGTGAGCGTGAGTTACAAGTTGACGTGCAGTTGAACGAGATGGAGCAAAGCCAAGTCTATAAACTACGTTGTCAAGTCTTCTTTCTAAAAGTGAAAGCATGTTTTCACCCGTAACGCCCTTCATTCTGTCGGCAGCGTCAAAATAGCCTCTAAATTGCTTTTCAAGAACACCATATATTCTCTTAGTCTTTTGTTTTTCACGAAGTTGTTGTCCGTATTCACTAACCTTGTGTCTACCTGCACCGTGTTGGCCAGGAGCAACTGGTCTCTTTTCAAATGGACAAGAAGTTTTATAGCACTTTTCACCTTTAAGGAAAAGTTTGCAACCTTCTCTTCTGCATAAACGACATTTTGCATCTGTATATTTAGCCATTTTAATTTCCTCCTATTATACTCTACGGCGCTTTGGTGGACGGCAACCATTGTGTGGGATTGGTGATACGTCTTGAATTAAAGTTACGTCAACACCACAAACACCTAACGCTCTGATTGCAGATTCTCTACCTTGACCTGGACCTTTTACGTACACTTCTGCACTTCTAAGTCCGTGTTCCATTGCAGCTTTGATAGCAACTTCTGCTGCTTGTTGTGCAGCAAATGGAGTGCTCTTTCTTGAACCTCTATAGCCAAGACTACCTGCGCTGGAATGTGCAATTGCATTACCGTTCATATCAGTAACCGTTACAATAGTGTTATTGAACGAAGATTGAATATGAACTTGACCTTTATCAACTTTTTTAAGTTCTTTACGCTTCTTTGTAGCGACTGTTTTAGCCATTTATATTATTCCTCCTTCAATAATTATTTGTTAGCGGTCTTTTTCTTTGCTACCGTACGACGAGGACCCTTACGAGTTCTTGCGTTACGCTTAGAGCTTTGACCTCTTACAGGTAAGCCCTTTCTATGTCTAACACCACGGAAACAACCGATTTCCATAAGTCTTTTTACGTTAAGGTTAACTTCTGAACGAAGTTCGCCTTCTACTTTGTAGTTATGGTCGATATATTCTCTAAGTTTAGATACGTCTTCTTCTGTTAAATCCTTAACTCTTGTGTCAGGATTAATTCCTGTTGCTTTTAAAATTTTTACTGCGGTTGGTCTTCCGATACCGTATATATATGTGATACCTATTTCAACACGCTTTTCTCTTGGTAAATCTACACCGGCAATACGAGCCATTTTTTAAACCTCCGAATTATTTTTAAATAATTTATTTTTTATATTTTTTTGTTAGATTGGTTTTTTAGAAGTAATTAACCTTGTTTTTGTTTATGGTTTTTGTTCTTAGAGCAAATTACCATAACTTTACCTTCTCTTCTAATGACTCTGCATTTGTCGCACATAGGTTTTACTGATGGTCTTACTTTCATTTTATTATCCTCCGATTATTTTTGTATTTACAAAATTAGTTTTTACTGCGCCATACGATTCTGCCTTTAGTCAAATCATACGGACTCATTTCTATTTTAACGGTATCACCTGGAATAATTTTAATGTAATTCATTCTTAACTTTCCAGAAATATATGCCGTTATCATAAATCCATTTGATAATTTAACTTTAAATGCAGCATTTGGTAAAGCCTCAACTATAACGCCTTCGGCTTCAATTACATCATTTTTTGACACTGTAATACCTCCATTTTATAAACATACGGGAAATTCCCGCTATCGCCATATATGCTTTTGCTTCTTCCTTAAGGCATAAAGTTTACGCTTTTTACCACCAGCGTTTAAGCATATAAGGATTTTATACCGTTAATATTTCAACTCCGTTATCGGTTATTACAACGGTATTTTCATAATGTGCAGATGGCAAACCATCACGCGTAACGCAATTCAACCCGTCCACTATAACGTGGTATGAACCCATATTTACCATAGGTTCAATTGCAAGCGTCATATTGCGCCTAAGCCTAACTCCCGTACCCTTTCTTCCATAATTTGGAACTTGTGGGTCTTCGTGTAAGTCTTTGCCTATTCCGTGGCCTACCATATCACGCACTACCGAGAAGCCGTTTTGTTCAACGTAGGTTTGTATTTGATAACCTATGTCGCCAAGCGCGCTTCCTATGCAAATGCCTTCAATCCCTTTAAAGAAACTTTCTTTCGTTACGTCAATAAGCTTCTTTTTTTCGGGAGATATTTTACCGACGTATAAGCTTCTTGCTCCGTCACCGTGATAACCGTTTTTAAACGCACCAACGTCAATGGAAACAATTTCGCCTTCCTTTATAACTCTGTTGCCGGGAACGCCGTGCACTACTTCGTTATCAATAGATATGCAAGCAGAAGCGGGAAACCCGTACTTTCCTAAAAAGGATGGTTTTGCTTTTGAAGCAATTATATAGTCGTGTAAAATTTTGTTTAGTTCGCCCGTCGTCATGCCCGCTTGTAACTTATCTTCTGCAAGTAAGAGTACGTCACGAACAATTTTACAAGGCTCACGCATCAACTCTAATTCATTATCTGACTTAATGTAAATCATTTTAGCCTAATACTTTAATAATTTGATTGTACGTTTCTTCTATGCCAAGGTTTCCGTCAACCGCTATAAGTTTACCTTGATTTTTATAGTATTCTATAAGCGGTGCGGTCTGCTTGTTATAAACTTCAATGCGCTTTGTAACGGTTTCTTCGTTATCATCGTCACGCAATACAAGTTCCGTTTTGCAACGCTCGCATAACGTGTTGCCGTTAAGCGTTGTCACGTGGTACGACGCCCCGCATTTAGGGCAAACGCGCCTACCTGTTATACGCTTTATGAGTTTATTAATATCAACGTCAATACTCAAAACTATATCAATTTTTGAAAACTTATCAAGTTCTATTGCTTGCTCAATATTTCTAGGAAACCCGTCAAGCAAATAGCCTTGATTAATGCAATCTTCTTGTTCAAGCCTTTCTTTAACAATTTCAACAGTTACGTCATTTGGAACTAATTGACCTTTATCAATAAAAGACTTTGCTATTTTGCCAATATCAGTAGAGTTTTTTATATTTTCTCTAAAAATATCGCCAGTAGATATGTGCAGTAAATTATATTTTTCCGAAAGCCTTTTGGCTTGCGTACCCTTGCCTGCACCAGGTGCGCCAAGAAGTATTATTCGCATTTTATTTTAAAAATCCTTTATAGTTTTTCATCATAATTTGAGATTCAAGTGCAGTGTTAAATTCAAGAGCAACGGAAACTACGATAAGCATACCTGTTGCTGTAAATGCACCGTAACTTGAAGCGTCAATTGCTTTAAACACAAGTGAAGGAACAAGAGCAATAAGAGCAAGGAATATAGCACCGAAAAGTGTAATTCTGCCACTTATTTTTCTCAAGTAGTCAGCTGTTGGTTTACCTGGTCTAATACCCATAATAAAACCGCCGTTTTGTTGGATGCTCTTTGATATATCGTCTGGATTGAATTGAATTGAAGTATAGAAGTATGCAAAGAATATAATAAGCAAACTTAATACTATTGGATATACCCAAGAATCTGCACCCATGTAGGTTGCCCACCAACCGCCAAAACCTTCTGCCATATTAACGCCGAAAAGCGTCATAATAAGTTCAGGGAAGCTTAAAATAGAGAAAGCAAAAATGAGTGGAAGCACGCCATTTGAGTTAACCTTAATAGGAATAACTGTGGATTGACCGCCATACATTTTTTGACCCCTAATTTGTTTAGCGTATTGTACTGGGATTTTTCTTTCGGCAAGTTCTACCGTAATAATACATACGAATACAGCAAGTAACGCTACTACCATTATAACGAACTTCCAGAAATAAGTAAGTCCTTCATCGCCTGTAATATTGCCAAGCATTTGAATAAACGTTTGACCTGCTGTTGCAATGATACCTGCAAAAATAAGCATTGAAATGCCGTTTGAGATACCATAGTCAGTAATTCTTTCGCCAATCCACATAGTAACAACAGTACCTGCAGTGAAGAATAAAACTACAACTATAAATGCAAGCCAATTTTGACCACCTAAAATTGTGGAAAGTGACGTAGAATCCGTACTTGTATAAACGTAATCGCCATAGTTAACCAAGATACCAACTGCTTGAATTATTGCAAGCAAGATAGTTAAATATCTAGTATATTGCGAAATTCTTTTTCTTCCTTCCTCGCCTTGCTTAGAAAGCCTTTCAAGTGATGGAATAGCAACGGCTAAAAGTTGCATAATAATTGATGCATTGATGTAAGGGCCAATACCCATTGCAAAGAAAGTACCTTGTGCAAGGGAACCACCCGTCATCATATTCATTATGTTAAGATAAGTTAAACTCTCAAGAGCGCCACTATCAAGCAACTTGTCACCAATGCCTGGAATAGGAATATATGAACCAACCCTATATATTAAAAGGAATAATAAGGTGTACCATATTTTAACGCGAATTTCCTTTATCTTAAACGCTTTTTTTAATGTTTCAAACATTTTTTACCTCCGCCGTTTTTGATAATTAGAGAAATATTAAACTTCTTCTGCTGTGCCGCCTGCTTTTTCAATAGCTTCTTTAGCTGAAGCTGTGAATTTGCTTGCTTTTACAGTAAGAGCAACTTTAAGTTCTCCGTTACCTAAAACTTTAAGTCCTACAGCGTTCTTAACTTCTTTGATAAGACCTGCGCTGTAAAGCGTTTCAAAATCTACAACTGCACCACTTTCAAATTCGTTAAGAACTGAAAGGTTTACGATTGCATATACTTTTCTGAAGTAATTGTTAAAACCTCTTTTTGGAACTTTACGAGTAAGTGGCATTTGACCGCCTTCAAAACCAGGTCTTACACCGCCGCCGCTTCTAGCCCATTGTCCCTTGTGGCCTTTGCCACTTGTTTTGCCAAGTCCTGAACCAATGCCACGACCAAGCCTTTTTACTGATGTTCTGCTGCCTTCAGCAGGTTGTAATGTATTAATTCTCATACTGCACCTCTTAAACGTTCTCTACTTTTACAAGGTGGCTAACTACTTTGAGTTGACCTTGTAAAGTAGCACTGTCTGCAAATACTTTTGATTGGCCTACTTTCTTAAGGCCAAGAGCTGCAACAGTACCTTTTTGAGCAGCAGAGCAAGATATTGTACTTTTTACAAGAGTAACTTTAATATTCATATCTTCCTCCTTCTTAACCTTTAATTTCTTCAACAGTTTTGCCACGAAGAGCCGCAACTTGTTCTATAGATTTAAGACCATATAAACCAGCAATAGCCGCTTTAACCATATTGATAGGGTTAGAAGTGCCGTGTGATTTTGTTCTTATATCTCTAATACCAACTGCTTCCATAACCGCACGAACAGGACCACCAGCGATAACACCAGTACCTTCTTCAGCAGGAAGCATTACTATTGAACCTCTACCGAACTTACCGATAGTTTCGTGAGGGATTGTAGTGCCTACAAGCGCAACTTTCTTCATTGCCTTCTTTGCTTGTGCAGTTGCCTTATCAATTGCTTCTGGAACTTCGTTTGCTTTACCCATACCGCAAGCAACTCTACCATTTTCGTCACCAACAACAACGAGTGCAGCAAAACGCATTTTACGTCCGCCCTTTACTACTTTTGTTACGCGGTTAACGGAAATAAGTTTTTTGCAAAGACCGTCTTTTTCTTCTTGCTTTCTTGGAGCTTTATTTTCTCTTGCCATTTTATAAGTCCTCCTTAGAATTTAAGACCGGCTTCTCTTGCGCCGTCTGCTACGCTTTGAACGCGACCCATATAAATATAACCGCCTCTGTCAAAAACAACTTCAGTTATACCATTAGCAAGCGCGCGTTTTGCAACTTCTTGACCAACAACTTTTGCAGCCTCAGTTTTTGTAAGGTCTTTAATAGTGTCGGCAATAGTTTTATCCATAGTTGAGCAGGATACTAAAGTTTTTCCTGCTACGTCGTCTATTACTTGAGCGTAAATGTGGTTGAGACTTCTATAAACAGAAAGTCTTGGACGTTCTGGAGTGCCAGAAACCTTGTTTCTTACTCTTTCATGTCTCTTTAATCTATCCGCATTTTTATCAATTTTAGATATCATATCAGTTTACTCCTTATTTACCTGCAGTCTTACCTTCCTTACGTTCAATTACTTCATCGCTTAAGCGAATACCGTAACCGTGATAAGGTTCAGGCTTTCTAATTGCTCTAATTTTAGCCGCTACTGCGCCTACAAGTTCTTTATTAATACCTTCAACAACGATTTCTGTTGGAGATGTGCAAGTAAGTTTAACGCCTTCAACTGCCTTGAATTCAACAAGGTGGCTAAAGCCTACTGAAAGACTTAAGTCTTTACCTACTTGAGCTACTTTCCAACCAACGCCGTTTACGATAAGAGTTTTCTTGTAACCTTTTGTAACGCCAACAACCATATCATAAGCAAGTGCTCTATATAAGCCGTGCTTAGACTTAGTTGCATTTTCTTCATTGTATCTTACAACTTCTAAAACGCCGTTTTCTAATTTAAAGCCAATGTTTTTGCTATCAAAACTTTGCTTTAATTCACCAAGAGCGCCTTTAATAGTAAGAATACCATCTGCTACTTTTACTTCTACACCAGCAGGGATTTGTATAGGTGCCTTACCAATTCTTGACATATTCTATACCCTCCTTACCAGATGTAAGCAAGCACTTCACCACCGTGATTGCTCTTTCTTGCTTCTTTATCAGTCATAACGCCTTTTGAAGTAGAAATAATTGCTATACCAAGACCGCCAAGAACTTTTGGAAGTTCATCGCAACCTGTGTAAATTCTTAAACCTGGTTTTGAAACCCTTTTAAGACCGCTAATTACTCTTTCGCCGTTAGGGCCGTATTTGAGTGTTATAACAATTTTACCTTGAACGCCGTCTTCAACAACGTCATACGCTGTAATATAACCTTCTTGTAATAAAATTCTAGCAATTTCCTTTTTAATCTTAGATGCTGGAACTTCTACGCTGTCGTGTTTTACAGTTAAGGCGTTTCTAATGCGTGTAAGCATATCTGCTATTGTATCTGTCATTATCCGTTCCTCCTTTTACCAACTCGACTTTTTCACGCCGGGAATCTGTCCTTTATAAGCCAAATTTCTAAAACATATACGACAAATACCATATTTACGAAGTACAGAGTGTGGACGACCACAAATACTGCACCTTGTATAAGCTCTCGTCGAGAACTTAGGTGTTTTTTGTTGTTTATTTATCATTGCTTTTTTTGCCATGACCGTTCTCCTTAAATTAAGCCTTGAAAGGCATGCCCATTGCTTTGAGCAATTCGTACGCTTCTTCATCCGTTTTAGCGGTAGTTACAAAGCAAATATCAAAACCTCTTATCTTTTCTACTTGGTCGTATTGAATTTCAGGGAAGATAAGTTGTTCTTTAATGCCCATTGCGTAGTTGCCTCTGCCGTCAAAAGACTTGTCAGGAACACCCTTAAAGTCTCTAACGCGTGGAAGTGCTATTGATACAAACTTGTCAAAGAATTGATACATTCTATCATTTCTTAAAGTAACTTTAATACCAACGTTCATACCTTGTCTTACCTTGAAGTTAGCAACTGATTTTTTTGCTTTTGTAAGAACAGGTTTTTGACCAGCGATAAGTGAAAGTTCTTTTTCTACAAGTTGAACGCTTTTAGCGTTGTCTTTACAATCGCCAAGACCGCCGTTAATAGTGATTTTTACTAACTTTGGAACTTGGTTTACGTTTTTATAGTTAAAACGCTTCATAAGATATGGTACAACTTCTGTTTTGTACGCTTCTCTTACTCTGCAATCGGAATCGGTTGCAGTTACTTTAGCAACCTGAGTCGTTTTTGCCATAATAAGTTCTCCTTAAATAAATTTACGCTTAAGCGTTTTCCGCATCATCTTTTTTTGCGGCTTTCTTTTTAGTAGTTTTCTTTTCTACTGCTACTTCGCCTTCTGTAGCTTTTTTAGTTGACTTTTTAGTAGTCTTCTTTTCTACAGGTGCTACTTCTTCTGTTGCAACTTCTTCTTTAACAGCTTTTTTGCTTGCTTTCTTTGCAGGTGCTTTCTTTTCTTCTTTTATGTCAAGAGGAGCGCCACACTTTTTGCAAACTCTTTCTTTTTTGCCGTCAACAATAGCGTATGCAACACGAGTTGCTTTATCGCATTTAGGGCAGATAACCAATACGTTAGAAGCGTCAATAGGACCTTCTTTTTTAATCTTTTGGCTAGTTTCTTGTGCTGTACGAGCCTTACGGTTCTTTTCTTGCACGTTTACGCCTTCTACGATAATTTTGTTTAATTTAGGCATAGACGCAATAACTTTACCAGTCTTTTTAACGTCCTTACCTGTAATAACTACAACGGTATCGTTTTTCTTAACTTTCATAATTCATCTCCTTAAAGCACTTCTGGAGCAAGAGAAACAATCTTCATAAAGTCTTTTTCTCTTAATTCTCTTGCAACAGGTCCAAAAATACGAGTGCCTTTTGGCTGTTTTTGGTTGTCAATAACAACGGCAGCGTTTTCATCAAATCTAATGTGTGTGCCGTCTGGTCTTCTAAGACCTTTTGAAGTTCTAACAATTACAGCCTTAACTACATCGCCTTTCTTAACTGCGCCACCAGGAGTAGCGGTTTTAACACTTGCAACGATAACGTCGCCAATGTTACCACATCTTCTGAAAGAACCGCCTAAAACTCTAATACACATAATTTCTTTTGCGCCAGAGTTGTCTGCTACTTTTAATCTTGTTTGTGGTTGTATCATTTTCGCATTCTCCTATTATTTAGCCTTTTCAATAATTTCAGAAACTCTCCAATTTTTAGTTTTGGATAACTTTCTAGTTTCAACTATTCTTACTTTATCACCGATACCGCAAGCATTTGCTTCATCGTGAGCCTTAAATTTAACGCTTCTAGTAATAGTCTTTTTGTAAAGAGGATGTTTCTTTTTTTCGGCGATTTCTACAACAACGGTTTTATCCATTTTGTCAGAAACTACTAAACCTACTCTTTCTTTTCTTAAATTTCTTTCCATTATAACTATCCTCCATTACGCCTTCTTTTCTCTTTCACAAATAATAGTCTTAACTCTTGCAATATCCTTTTTAACAAACCTAAGCATGTTAGGATTTTCAAGTTGACCTGTTGCATGACGGAAACGAAGGTTAAACAATTCTTCTTTTAAAGATTCAAGTTTTGCTACTAATTCGTCATTAGTCATTTCTTTTAATTCTTTTGCTTTCATTAACCTTCACCGCCTTCTTGTGAAACTTCTTTAACTACAAACTTCGTCTTAATAGGTAATTTGTGACCTGCAAGACGCATTGCTTCTCTTGCCGTTACTTCGTCAACGCCAGCCATTTCAAATAATACTCTGCCTGGTTTAACTACAGCAACCCAATATTCTACTGAACCTTTACCAGAACCCATACGAGTTTCTGCAGGTTTTTGTGTAATAGGTTTGTGTGGGAAGATGTTTATCCATACTTGACCACCACGCTTAATAAATCTTGTCATCGCTACACGGGCTGCTTCAATTTGGTTTGAAGTAATCCATGATGGTTCCATTGCAACAAGACCGTATTGACCGTAAGCAATAATATTGCCCTTGTTAGCCTTACCAGTCATTCTGCCACGATGAACTTTTCTTCTTTTAACTCTTTTTGGCATTAACATATTAAGCCTCGCCTCCTTCGGTAACTTTTTTAGCACCGCCTAAAACTTCGCCTTTGTAAACCCATACTTTAATACCGATAATACCAAACGTTGTATGTGCTTCTGCAAGACCGTAGTCAATGTCTGCACGAAGAGTTTGAAGTGGAATTGAGCCTTCGTGATATTGTTCACTACGCGCAATTTCAGCACCATCAAGTCTTCCGCTAACCATAATTTTAATACCTTTAACGCCAAGTCTTGTTGCTCTTGAAATAGCTTGTTTCATACTTCTTCTAAAAGAAGCTCTCTTTTCAAGTTGAGAAGCAACGTTTTCAGCGATAAGTTGAGCATCGCAATCAGGTTTTTTAACTTCTACGATATTTACGGCAATTTGCTTGCCCTTTGCAATTTTTGTAAGGCTGTTTTTCATTACTTCAATTTCTGCACCAGCTTTACCAATTAAAACGCCTGGTCTAGCAGTAAATACAGTAACGGTTACTTTGTTAGCTGCCCTTTCAATTCTAATAGAAGAAACGGCTGCTTGATAGTATTGGTTTTTAATATATTTTCTTAATTCGTAATCTTCTTTAAGATTTAATGCGAACGCTTTTTTATCTGCGTACCATTGAGTATCCCAATCTTTGATTACGCCAACTCTTAATCCATGAGGATTTACTTTTTGTCCCATAACCGCCTCCTACTTGCTCATCACATCTAAAATAACAGTGATGTGACTTGTACGCTTCAAAATTCTAAATGCTCTGCCGTGAGCCATTGGCCTCATTCTCTTTAAAGTTGGGCCTTGGTCAGCATAGCATACTGCAACCTTAAGGTCGTCTCTATTCATACCTAAATTGTGTTCTGCGTTAGCAGCGGCAGAAAGAACTACCTTTTTAATAGGTTCTGCACCTGCTTTAGAAGTATTTTCTAAAATAGCAAGGGCAGTGTTTACACTTTTACCTCTAATGTTATCAAGAACAACTCTAACTTTATATGGAGAAATTCTAATAAATTTAGCAACAGCTTTTGCTCTTTTATCTTTATTTTCTTCAATACGTTGAGTTTTTAATTTCATATTCTTAGCCATTTTAATTCCTCCTACTTAGAGTTAGACGTTTTAGAGCCAGAGTGGCCTTTGAAAGTTCTTGTAGGTGCGAATTCACCAAGTTTACAACCTACCATATCTTCAGTAATGTAAACAGGAACGTGTTTTCTACCATCGTGAACAGCAATAGTATGTCCTACCATTTGAGGGAATATTGTAGATGCTCTTGACCAAGTTTTTAAAACAGTCTTTTTGTTTTCTGCGTTAAGTGCTTCTACTCTTTTTAATAATCTTTCTTGGACGAAAGGTCCTTTTTTAACACTTCTACTCATTGATATTCCTCCAAATTAGTTTACTCTCTTAAGAATAAACTTGTCGGTTCTGTTCTTCTTCTTTCTTGTCTTGTAACCAAGGGCTGGTTTACCCCAAGGAGTTACAGGACCCGACCTACCGATTGGCGCTCTACCTTCACCACCACCGTGTGGGTGATCGCAAGGGTTCATTACGGAACCTCTTACTGTTGGTCTAATGCCCATATGTCTAACCTTACCAGCTTTACCAATTCTAATGATTTCGTGATCAAGGTTACCTACTTGTCCTACAGTTGCTTTACACTTAACAAGGATAAGACGCATTTCGCCACTTGGCATTTTTACTTGTGCGTATTTACCTTCTTTAGCCATAAGTTGAGCAGCCATACCAGCAGCTCTAACAAGTTGACCGCCTTTTCCTGGTTGAAGTTCAATGTTGTGAATCATTGTACCTACTGGTATTGCTTCAATTGGAAGTGCGTTACCTGGTTTGATATCTGCGTTTGCGCCACTTAAAACTTTATCGCCAACGTTTAAGCCTACAGGAGCAAGAATATATCTCTTTTGTCCGTCTGCATAAACTAAAAGTGCAATGTTTGCAGTTCTGTTAGGGTCGTATTCTATTGTTTTTACAATTGCTGGAATACCGTCTCTATCTCTTTTGAAATCAATAATACGGTATTTTCTCTTATTACCACCACCGTGATGTCTTACAGTAATTTTACCTTGCGCGTTACGGCCAGCTTTGTGTTTTTGGTCTTCTAAAAGTGACCTTTCTGGTGTTGTGCAAGTAATTTCTTCAAAAGAACTTACTGTCATAAAACGGCGTGCAGAAGAAGTTGGTTTATATCTCTTAATACCCATTTATGTTTCCTCCTTAAGCCATTGAATCAAAGAACTCGATGCCTTTGCTGTCTGCTTTTAATTGCACGATAGCTTTTTTGTAAGATGGAGTGAAACCTTCGTTTCTACCCATTCTCTTTAATTTGCCACGGCAATTTACTGTGTTTACAGATTCAACTTGTACGTCAAAAAGTTTTTCAATAGCAAGTTTGATTTCTGTTTTGTTCGTTGATTTTGCTACTACAAAAACATATTTTTTTGTAGCGATATCAGCATAACTCTTTTCTGTTAAAAGAGGTCTGATAATAATATCTCTTTCTTTCATTATTCTCCGTAAACCTCCTCTAATTTTTCAACTGCGCTTTGAGCAAGTACTACTACTGCGTTTTTAACAACGTCGTAAGTGTTTAATTGCTCTACTGGAATAGTTTCAAGCGTAGGAATGTTTGCAGAAGCTCTAATAACGTTAACGTCATTATTGCCCATAACTACTAAAACGGTTTTGTCAAACTTGAATGCGTCCATAAACGCAACCATTTCTTTAGTTTTGCCGTTTTCAACAGCAAGATTGTCAATAACGAAGAATTCGTTGTCTGCAAGTTTTTTAGAGAGTGCGCTAAAAAGAGCAACACGCTTTGCAGTTATGTTCATCTTCTTAGAGAAATCTCTTGATTTTGGTGCGAATACTACGCCACCCTTAATCCATTGTGGAGCTCTTGTTGAGCCTTGGCGTGCGTTACCAGTACCTTTTTGTCTCCAAGGTTTTTTACCGCCACCTCTTACTTCTGACCTAGTTAAAGTACTTTTTGTACCTTGACGTTCATTAGCAAGTCTTGTTACTACTGCTTGGTGTATTAAAGGTTCGTTGTATTCAATTGCGAAGATTTCGCTGAGTTCCATAGAGCCAGTTTCTTGGCCTTTCATATTATAAACTTTAATGCTTGGCATAGAATAACTCTCCTTTATGCTTTAACGCTATCACTAATAGCAACGATTCCGCCCTTAGGACCTGGAATAGCGCCTTTAATAAGTAATGCGTTTCTAACCGTATCGACTTTTACGATTTCAAGGTTTTGTACAGTTACTTTTTCGTTACCGTATTGACCTGGCATGTGCTTGTTTTTGAACACTCTTGATGGTGCGCTTATTGAGCCCATTGAGCCTACTTCCCTGTGAACAGGGCCTACACCGTGTGTCATTTTAAGCCTTTGTTGGTTCCATCTTTTGATTACACCCGAAAAACCGTGACCTTTTGTTTGGCCGGCAACGTCAACTTTGTCACCTTCTTTGAACACTTCAACAGTTACAGTTTGACCAACTGCGTAAGAAGAAGTATCTTCAAGTCTAAATTCTTTAAGAACTTTTTGGCAAGCAACGCCTGCTTTCTTAAATTGACCTGCTTCTGGTTTGTTGAGTTCTGCTTCCTTAACTTCGTTAAAGCCAAGTTTAATTGCTTGGTATCCGTCCTTTTCAACTGTTTTAAGTTGAACTACTGGACATGGACCTGCCTCAACTACGGTAACGGGAATTACTTTTCCGTCTGCGGAAAAGATTTGCGTCATACCTAATTTCTTTCCAATGATTGCTTTATTCATTTGATAAAGTTCACCTCCATATTATTTACAATTTTTAATTGTATGATTTTTGTTTTTAATTAAAGTTTAATTTTTACGTCAACACCTGCTGGTAAATGAATACTGTCAAGTATTTTGGCGTTTGTAGAGTAAATGTCAATAAGTCTCTTATGAGTTCTTATTTCAAATTGCTCTCTGCTATCCTTGTACTTATGAGGAGATCTTAAAATAGTAACGATTTCCTTTTCAGTAGGAAGTGGGATAGGTCCGCTTATTTTAGCGCCTGCTTTCTTCATTGTTTCAACGATTCTTTCAGTTGCTTGGTCAACCATTTTGTGGTCGTATGCGGCTAATTTGATTCTAATTTTTTGTCCTGCCATTGTTTTTCTACTCCTTTTTTTATACTAACTGTTAATGTAGTCAACATTGCCGTGTGTGTCGTGCTTATAAAAATAAAAAAACATTCGCTACTGTGTTATTTTGCTGCGAATGATTCCTAATTTCTTGCACGGTTAGTCGCGGGAGTTAAACCCCCACATTTGTCAACGAAAATTATCTTCTCTTTATTAAAAGCGAGTTCCGGATTCGCTTAAAATTTGAGTTTAAGTAACTTTTCGTATCAACCCAATATAAACACAGCCTTTTTATTCTAATCTAATTAGCATTTTATGTCAACTATTTTTTAGCGTTTTTTCAAATAATTTTTAAATATTTTTTTAAACCACAATATATAGTTGTGTAAAGAAAAAAGCCCACTAAAAGCGGGCTTAAAATTGCTTTATTATACAAAATTTTGGCAAAAAAAAGTATTCATTCATTAAAAAAATTATTTTTTGACCGCTGATTGTTGCCAAATGCTTTCAAATGTGCTACACTTTAAAAAAGGAGAAAATTATGTCAACAGAAGGTAATCCGCGAAGTTGGAAGTTTTTTAACTTTAAATTCGCATTAGTAAAAGAATTTATAAAACAAATTATTTACGCCCAGCTTAAGTTTTAGCGTGCCTTCTCGCGCGCTATATACACGCGCGATTCTATATATATTATATAAGAGTCCGTATGCTCGGTGCGTAAAGTATCGGGCATTTTTTAATGCCGTTTAGTGAGGTGCAAAATGGACGAAATGGAAAAGATTGTTGAAAAAGAAATTCAACCTTTAGAAAAACGTGATTACACTGAAGAGATTTTGCTTATTGTTAAAAGCAACGATAAGCAAGCCGTTAAACGTGAAAAATTAAGCGAATATCACGATAATGATATCGCTGAAGTAATTCCACTTCTTTCCGAAGAAGAAAGAAAAACGCTTTATAAAATTTTAGGTAACGAAGCTGTTTCCAACGTTTTTGCGTACTTGGATGACGTAGAAGACTATTTAGCTGAACTTGATAATGAAAAAGTTGCAGACATTATTGAGTCCATGGACGTTGACGACGCTATTGACGTTTTAGAAGAATTAACGGAAGAGCAAAGAAATGAACTCTTGCCTTTAATTGAGCCGGAAACTCAAAAAGAAATTGAACTTATTACTTCTTACGAAGAAGATGAGATTGGTAGCCGTATGACTACTAACTACATTACCATTAAAAAGTCTTTTACAATAAAGCAGGCAATGAGTTCAGTTATTAAACAAGCGGCGGATAACGATAACATTACCACCATTTACACCGTTGACGACGACGATTGTTTTTACGGCGCAATAGAACTTAGAGACCTTGTTATTGCGCGCAACACTACCCCGCTTGAAGACATTATACTTACTAACTACCCTTACCTTTTTGACCACGAAACGATAGATAAGTGTATTGAAAGTTTAAAAGATTACAGCGAAGACTCTATTCCCGTTTTAAATAGCGATATGAAAATTATGGGCGTTATTACCGCTTCCGACATTGTTGAAGTGGTTGACGAAGAAATGAGTGACGACTACGCTAAGTTTGCAGGTTTAACGAGTGAAGAAGATTTAGACGAGCCCGTGTTTACAAGTATCAAAAAGCGTATTCCTTGGCTTGTAACTTTACTTGTTTTAGGCGTGTTAGTGGCGTCGGTTATACAAGCGTTCCAAACGCTACTTCCTATTTCACTTTTAATACTTTACACTTTCCAAAGTTTAATACTCGGTATGAGCGGTAACTCGGGAACTCAAAGCCTTGCAGTAACTATTCGCGTTATTAGTAACGAAACGCTTTCTTTAAAAGAAAGGTATAAGTTCGTATTTAAAGAATTGCGCGTTGGTGCTTGTAACGGCCTACTTATTGGAACGGTTGCGTTTATTTTGATAGGCGCGTATCTTCAATTTTTTGAAGCGGGCTTTATTGCCGAAGTGGGAATTTCGGGCTTTATAATTTCGGCGTGCATCGGGCTTTCACTTTTTATTGCAATGCTTATTGCAAGTTTGGTTGGAACGCTTACCCCACTTTTCTTTAAAAAGATAGGCATTGACCCAGCAGTTGCGTCAGGTCCGCTTATTACAACGGTTAACGACTTTGTTGCAGTTTGCGTTTACTACGGCGTATCTTTCCTACTTCTTGTGCCACTACTTTAATACAAAAAAACTCGGCTTTATTAGCCGAGTTTTATTTTTAAAATTTTTTGTTTTTCTATTGAAAACACTTTTTTAATATGCTAAAATATTAGAAATTATTTGGAGTTTTTATTATGAAACTTTTTGGTTATCATTTTATAGCAAGCAACAATGAATCTCTTATTGACAACGTGGACGGTGCCATTAAATACCTTGCCCCGCTTGGCTTAACTCATATTATAATTGAAATTAACAACAATTTTAAATTTGCCACACACCCCGAAATTAGTTGTTCTAACGTTACTGCAAGCGCACTTTCTAACGCTTGCGACGCGTTAAGAAGCGCGGGTATAGAGCCTATACCGCTTTATAACTGCGTGGGGCACCAAGGTTGGAAACAAAGAAATTCACTACTTAAAGCCTATCCCGAGTTTGACGAGTCGCCCGATATCCCCGACGAAAAACTTGTTGCCCCCGTGCACGAGCGCGTCGGTTATAAGTGGCTATCTACCTACACCCCTGCTTGGTGTTGTAACGAGCCGAAAGTTTACGACGTGGTTATTCCCGCATTAGACGAACTCGTTAGTGCAACCAAATGCAAAACTATACACCTTGGCATGGACGAAATATTTTTATTCGGTCAATGCGAAAGGTGCAAGGGTTTAGACCCTGCCGACCTTTTTAGTAATAGCCTTATTAAATTTTACGACTACTTTAAACAAAAGGGCGTAAAAGTAATGATTTGGGGCGACCGCTTGCTTGACGCAAATAAACTACTTGGCAAAGACGGACCGCACCGCGCAAGATATGAAAAAGACTTTGAAAACGTTGGCACTGCTAAATGTATTGATAAACTGCCCAAAGATATTATTATTTGCGATTGGCATTATCAATTAGAAGAAACTTACCCGTCCGCTAACGAACTTTTAAGCCACGGCTTTAAAGTTTGGCCGTCTTGTTGGTTTAACGGCGATGCCGCCGAGGCGTTTTGGAAACACTCTTTAAAAACGGCGGAAGAGTTGAATAAGAAAAATTTATTGCCCGGTATGCTTGTTACGGGCTGGGGAATACGCCCGCTTAAACAATTATTTAGCACCCCGTGCGCGGAACTTAAAGAGAGCGAACAAGCAATTTTGTCAACTTTTAAACGCGTTGCAAAACTAATACAAGATTATAAATAAACGTTAAAAAACTCGGCTATAAAGCCGAGTTTTTTATTTTTACTTAAACTTCTTTTCAAAATTTTTAATTTCTTCTTCGCCGTCTAAAACGCCAAGCGTTACCTCGTAAGTTAAAGTGCCGTAGCCGTCAATTTTAGGTAAAGTTCCGTTTAAGCGCTCTTTATTTCTACCTAAAATATAGCAGTTGGTTGGCTCAATGCCCATTGCGTAATCGTGCGAAATAAAGTTTTTCCACTGAGCAATATATGGCAAGGTGTCCATTTTATATTTTACGTATGCACCAATTTTTAACTCATCGTTAATAAGAGCAACGTAGCCATAGCCGTTTTTATCAGGCGTGGCGGTGTGTAAGTACACTTCTTCCTTCTTTTCATCGTGCGGAGCGGTTACTTTAGAACAGTCTTCAGGGTGGAAAGCCGTGCCTATTACGTCAACAATTTTGCCCTCGCCCTTAACCATACGTGCGTTAGGGGAAAGTAAAGGATAGCCAAAATTAAAATGGTACATAAACATAAATTCTTCTGCCGTTGGCTCTAAATTAACAATTTTATCTCTAAAAGTTATTTCTTTGCCGTTTTTAGGAAAAAATATTTGGCGTTTAAGTTCTAAATTATGCCCGCAAAATAACGTATCTTTTACGCTTCCTTTAATCATAACGCCGTTATCTAAATAATCAATGCTAACGTTACTTGCGCTCGTCATACCAATTCTACCGTGTTGTGGGTGGTAAACACCGCCGTCCACGTTAGGCTCGCCAACGTTTGCAAGGCCGCAAGTGTAAAGCATGCCCGCAGGCCAATAATAACTAAACTCGTTTACCCCGCCGTTAAAATAATGGTTTGAAACAAGCCCGTTTTTAGTTTGGAAAGCAAAATTTATTCCCTTGTAAGAAAAATCGTATACGTTAAGGCATTGGTCTTCAATAACGGTTGCAAATAAACCGCTGTTGTTTTGAAGTTCTATTGCTTTTACGCCATCAGCCATTCCGTCACGAAAAGCAATACGCCTTGCCTTTAAAAGTTGGTCACTATTACCTACAAACGCTTTTTCATTTTTCATAAACTTAAACGCTCCTTAATAATTTATACTTTTTTAATACCTTTAAGTTCGCAGAATAATTCTATTGCATCAACGTAGTCGTCAAACACCATAACGTAGTGTTGGCTCATAACTTCGTTTGCAAAGTCTTTACCCGTTTTGTTAAGAAGATGTATTCTTGCACCTGGGTATGGTGGGCAGTTTATTTCGTGGAAGTTGTTAATTTCTTCCGTTCTACCTTTTATTACGTGCATTTTAAACCCGTCGCCACAGTTTGCAATTCTACCAACCGTGGCAGGCATATCGCCTTTAATGCCCGTTGTTACTAAAAGACCGCTATAAAGCGCAGTGTGGCGCTTGATACAAGGGCGCGCAGCATTTAAAAAGCATCTTGGTGCAAAACCGCAAGCCGCGGAAATAATAGAGTCTCCTTGGAAGGCAAGCACGTCGCCGTAAGTTGTGGTGTCGTTAGAAATGTAGTTCATAACCATTTGAGTAAGTAGCATATACACGTCGCCCTCACAAGAAACAGGCATTTCCGCACCAAGAATTGAAAGTGCTACGCAAGGCGTAAAGCCGTATTCTATAGAAAGTTCGTATTGGCATTTTACCGTAACGCCGTCAAGTTTATGTTCTTCAACCAAATCGCGAAGGGCTAAATAGAACGCTATTGTTTTTTCAATATCGGCTTCGGTTACGTCCGCGGAAATGTTCCACTCTTTTTGCATAGTAGGTTTATATGCTTCAATTCTTTCCTTGCTCATTGCTTGTGCTTTGCAAACAAGTGTGTATTGGTCAAGTTGCACTACTTCCGTACCAAGCAATTTTTTAATTTTAATATGGTCGCCAAGACCTGTATACATACCCATAGAAGCATAGCCTATCATACCTATACGCGTATTTTTAAGGCGTTTAATACATTTTGCAGCACAGTCAAAGTCAAGAATTTGTTTAGTAAGTTCGCTATCGTAATCGTTGCCAACAACGAATTTAAACGTGTAGCCAAATTCTTCAAACGCTTCTCTTAATACTGCGGCAACTGCAACCGAGCCAAAGGAAATGTATTCGTTTATTTTTTCATCGTAAACGTTGTCGTGGCTCCATAAAAGTATTGGCATATTTTCAATGCCTGCCGCCGAAATTACGCGGAGCGCGTTAGGACATTCTATCCAAGACGCAACTAAAACTATACAATAATCATAGTCACCGCTATTTGCAAATTTTGTTGCTTCATCGCAGTCGTTTAAAGTTATAACGCTTGGTGCAGCGGCAACGTCAACTCCAATATCTTTAAGATACGCAATAGAGTTGTCAATTTTTTCATTAAGTTCTTTTTGTGGATATCCAGGGTAGCCAAACGGCAATACAAGTACTTTCATATATAATATCTCCCGTATAATAAGTTTTAATATTATATATATTTTAACATTGTAAAGTGCGCTTTTCTACTTTATATGTGATATACTTTTTGTTCTATTGTGATATTTTGGCTATAAATTGAACATAATTATAACAATTTTGCTAAAATCCGTAACAAAAAAAACTCGGCTAAAAAGCCGAGTTTTTATTTTCATTATACAAGTTTAAAGTTTTTTTGTTTTTCTTTAAGGCATATTCATACGCCATACACGTTCCACTTTTCGTTTTCTTATTTGGCAAATAGTTGGCGTTATAATAGAATAAGCAAACGTCACTTTTATCTATCATAAACTTATCCCTTCTAATATAACTAAAAGTGTTTGACAGTAGTTTTTTGCTATAAAAATAACTGTCTTCGTAAAAATTTTTAAGGTGATTATAATACTCGTTGCTTATAATAGGATACTCTGCTCTAACGTAAATTCGCTTAATATTAGGAAAGCGCGTTTTTAGACCCGATATTACGTCGTAACAAAAATACGTGAATTGGCTTGCACTTCCAAACAAAAAAGTTGTAACGTTCTCTTTTTCTATTAAATTCACCACGTTTTTTTCTACTAATTCAAAAAGTGTTTTTGACTCTTTAATAGTTCTATGACCTATTACACAACAAATTTTCATAGTTTTTTGCTAAAATTTAATTTTATATACATATTATAGTTAGGCATTGCCTAATTGTCAAGCAATAATTAGGCATTACCTAATATAATTATATTATGAATAAAAGTTTAGATTTAATTATAACGGAAAATTTAAAAAGAGAAATTGAGCAATCTGGCTTAAAGAAAAGCGAAATTGCAAGCGCCATTGGCGTTTCAAAAGCAACCGTTTCGCAATATCTTTCAGGCAGAGCGCAACCAACGCTTGCAACGTTTTCTAAATTATGCACTATTTTAGACTGCTCTGCAGATGATATTTTAAATATTGGCAAATAGAAAAACTCGGCTAAAAAGCCGAGTTTTTATTTATATATTTTTCCGCCAAAAAAGCAAGCGTATGATATGCAACTATTTATCATTGGCGATATCATAGAATACGATTGTTTTAGCAAAAATTCATTTTTATGGTTTGGCTAGGAAAATGCAAGAAAGACAAGCGTTCTTGTGAGGGCGCATACCTGTAAGGTATGAATACTTAGACAAAACGCAAAGTATTTCGTAGAATTTTTCAGCCAAAAAAGCAAGCGTATGATATGCAACTATTTATCATTGGCGATATCATAGAATACGATTGTTTTAGCAAAAATTCATTTTTACGGTTTGGCTAGGAAAATGCAAGAAAGACAAGCGTTCTTGTGAGGGCGCATACCTGTAAGGTATGTAACTAAACAAAACGCAAAGTATTTCGTAGAATTTTTCAGCCAAAAAAGCAAGCGTATGATATGATTGAGCCTATTTCTTAAGAGTTTGTAAGTAGTCGCCCATTTCGTACATTGCTTTTTTAAGTTGTTCTGGTTCTGGAAGCATAACAATTCTAAAGTGGTCGTTAGTGTTCCAACCAAAACCGCTACCTGCAACTATTAAAATTTTCTTAGCTTCTAATAAGCCGTAAGCAAATTCTTTGTCGCTTGTAACGTTATAGCGTTTAGTATCAATTTTAGGGAAGCAGTAGAACGCACCTTGAGTTTTAACGCAAGAAAGACCGTCAATTTCATTAATAGCGTCCATAACAACTTGGCGTTGTTCGTAAATTCTTCCGCCTGGAGAAATCATTTGTTTAGTGTATTCCGTATCTTTTAAAGCAGTTGGAATAATAAGTTGCATAGCAGCGTTTGAGCAAAGGCGAACTGATGCAAGCGTTACAAACGCTTTTCTTAATTCAGCACGAAGTTCAGTTTCACCGCTTAATACTGCCCAACCACATCTAAAACCGCATAAGCAGTGTGATTTAGAAAGACCGTTGAAAGTAACAACTGTTAAATCAGGAGCAATTTTTGCAAATGAAGTGTGTGGTAAATTGTCTAAAACTAATCTATCGTAAATTTCGTCAGAGAAAACAACAAGGTTGTGTTCGCGTGCAATTTTAGCAATACCTTCTAAAATTTCATCTGGGTATAAAGCACCAGTTGGGTTATTTGGGTTAATAATTACAATAGCCTTTGTTTTGCTTGTAATTTTGCTTTCAATATCTTTAAGGTCTGGGTTCCAGTTAGATTCTTCATCGCAAACGTATAAAACTGGGTTACCGCCTACTTGGTAAACAGAGTTAGTCCAAAGTGAGTAGCATGGGCTTGGAATTAAAACTTCTTCGCCAGCGTTTACAAGTGCAGTTACAGCCATATTAGCCGCTTCACTAACGCCGTTGCAAATGAACACGTCGTCAGTAGTGATGTTTTGAATACCTTTAGTTTTTTCATATTCGCAAATTGCTTCTAATGCAGGCATCATACCACGAATACCGCAGTAGCCTAAGCTCTTGTCTACGTTTTCAATTAAATAGTTTTTAACGCTATCAGGCATTTTAAAACCGAAAGCTGCTGGGTTACCAGTGTTTAATTTTAAAACTTTTTGACCTTGTTTTTCCATTTCTAACGCTTTGAAGAAAACAGGTCCTCTAATATCTGAGTGAATGTTTGAAATTCTATCTGCAACTTTATTGATAATCATAATTAAATACTCCTTTTATTTAAATATACGTTCTTATTTGTAAAGGTCTGACATTTTTCTGTCAAGATATACGTTTTCAACAGCTAATGCGAACAATTTTGCCGCAGAAACTATTTCAATTTTGTCAATTTTCTTTTCTTCTGGCATATTGATTGTATCTAAAACTACGAGTTTTGTAATGTGTGAGTTTTGAATTCTTTCAATAGCAGGGCCAGAGAATACTGCGTGAGTACAGCAAGCGTAAATTTCTTTTGCACCATTTTTAAAAAGTGCTTCTGCACCTTGGCAAATTGTGCCTGCAGTATCAATCATATCGTCAACCATTAAGCATTTTTTACCCTTAATGTCACCAATAATGTTCATAACTTCAAGTTGATTAGCCTTTGGCCTTCTCTTATCAATAATAGCCATATTGCAACCAAGTTTAGCAGCAACGTTACGCGCTCTTGTTACTGAGCCAACGTCTGGAGAAACTACAACGAAATCTTCATCAACTTTGTCTTCAAAATATTTAAAGAGAAGTGGACCGCCAACAAGGTGGTCAACAGGAATAGAGAAAAAGCCTTGGATTTGAAGTGCGTGAAGGTCCATTGTTAAAATTCTATCTGCGCCGGCAGTTTGAATAAGGTCTGCAACTAATCTTGCCGTAATAGGGTCACGTGGGCGAGCCTTTCTATCTTGCCTTGCGTAGCCAAAGTATGGCATAACTGCAGTAATACGACCAGCAGACGCTCTCTTTGCCGCGTCAATCATAACGAGTAATTCCATTAAGTTGTCATTAACAGGTTGGGAAGTAGATTGAATAATAAATACGTCTCTACCTCTTACAGTTTCGCCAAGGTGAACGCTAATTTCACCATCGCTAAACGTGCCACATTCAACAATGCTTAATTCCATATCAAGTTCTTTAGCAATTGCTTCTGCAAGTGGCCTATTAGAATTACCGCTAAAAAGTTTTATCTCCGTTCCGTGTGTTATCATAAACTCCTCCAAATTTGTAAAATGATACTGTATACATTATATAATAAGGTGTTAAATCAGTCAACTTTATTTAGGCAGTGTTATACACCTTTTCTTTTATTTTCAAAGAATATTTTTAAAAGACTTGAACACTCATCGCTGAGCAAACCTCCCTCCGCCTCTACTTCGTGATTAAGCCCGCTTGAAAATAGTATTCTAAAGTTAGAAAAAACTGCACCGCTCTTTCTTTCATAAGCGCCAAAATACACTTTTTTTATGCGTGCATTGGCTATTGCACCAGCACACATTGGGCAAGGCTCTAACGTAACGTACATTTCCGCCCCGTCTAAACGCCAATCTCCAAGTTTTTTGCACGCTTTTTCTATTGCCAATATCTCGGCGTGTTTGGTTGCAATTTTACTCGCGTTTCTTTTATTATACGCACGTGCTATAACCTTTCCGTTATAAACTATTACCGCACCGATAGGAACTTCGCCGTTTTCAAACGCCTTTTTTGCTTGAGTTAACGCTTGGCGCATATATTTTTTATTTTCACTCATTTATGATACCTCGCGTCTGCATTAATTGTAAATGCACGATACACCTGCTCTAAAAGCATAACTCTAAATAAAGTATGTGGAAAAGTTGCGTCCGAAAAAGAAAGGAGCAAGTCCGCCCTCTTTTTAACCGCACTGCTTAAGCCGTAAGAACCGCCAATTATAAAGGTTATTTCTTGTCCTTTATCTACTTGATTTTTAATAAGTGTTGCCAAACTTTTAGAAGAGCACTTTTTGCCTTCAATAGCCATAGCAACAACGTAGCCTTTTAGTTCCTTTAAAATGCTTTCGCCCTCACGTTTTAATATTTCTTCAATTTCGCTATCGTTAGGCTCTTTTATAAAATTTTCTTCCTTTACTTCTACGATAGAAAACTCACAATAGCGTGAAAGCCTTTTTTTGTATTCTAAAATAGCATCTAAAAAATAATTTTCTTTAACTTTGCCAACGGCAACTACTTTTATTTTAAACATTTTACACCATAAGAGAAGAAATCCACATAGAAATGCATACTAACACGCCTACTATTGAACCTATTAAAAAGTCTATAGCCTTCTTTTTATCTATATTTACGCTAAGTTTTTTACCTTTTAAACCTAAAATTATTACGCCAATAATAAAGCACGCAATGCCTAATATCGTAATTACAACCTCTAAAACACCATAATAGTTTATTTTGAAAAAATAATAGTTTAAAACTATAAAAAGATTGTTTAAAAGGTGCGCTATCATAGTAACAAAATAATTTCCGCCCTTCAAAACCACGTAAGCAAACGCACACCCAACAATGAACTGATATAGCGTTTGCGCTGGGTTCATATGAAAAATTGAAAAGATAAAACCGCCTATAAATATAGCAAAAACTTCACTAGCTTCACTAAGCCCGTCTAAAATTATTTTACGCATTAAAATCTCTTCTGTAATAGTAGGAATTACGCAAATAAAAATTATTGCGCAAATTAAATTTTGCAAAGAAAATTTAGGGAGTGTAGGCTCGTTTATTGAAAGCCCAAACAACTCTAAAAATTCAATAAAATATTCATTGAGTTTTGAAAGCCCAAACAGCAAGCCAACTATTATAAGTAATGCTGATAAAACACTATAGCCCGCCGCCTTATTGGGCTTTAAAAGTCTAAAACAGTCCTTTTGCCCACGCAAGTACAAGGCTAAAATAGCAAAGATTACAGAAACGGGTGCAGGAATATAATTTAAAAAATACGCAAAGTCCCCTTCAATTTTTAAAGCTGTAATTATAATTGACGTAAAAATTGAAAAAAAGAGCAAAAAAACAACTGCCAACGAAAATGCGTTGCCAGCATTAGCGGCTGTAAAGCCTAAACTTTTAGTTTGATTGCCTTTTCCAAAACTTTTCATAATTTTATTTTACTATAAAGTAAAATATTTTTCAAGTGTTTTGCAAAATAAAAAAGCGTGGCTTTTAATTTGCCACGCTCCTACGTTTTTAAATTTTACACTTTATAAATTATTAGTGCCTTGTTTAATAGAATCTTCCCTGTTTTTACCAAAATAAAATACCGCCAAAGTATCTGGACCGCTATGAACTGCAATAACGGGGTCAATATAATTAAATATAAAGCCTTTAACTTTAATTTTACTACTAATTAAATTGGCCAAATACTCGGCTTCTTCTAAACAATCTCCGTGAGAGATATAAACGTACTGCTCCTCACTATTTTCAATAGTTTTTGCAATTTTATCAGCAAGTGAAAATATTGAACGTTTTCTTCCTAAAACCTTAGCAAATGAAAGCAATTTCCCCTCTTCATTAACGTACATAATAGGCTTAATATCTATTGCCGTACCTATTGCGTAAGTAAGTTTGCTAATGCGACCACCACGAACTAAATTAGCAAGTGTTTTAACTGTAAAAATACTATTTACGTTAAGGCGTGTATTTAATACCTTTTCCGCACACTCTTCAATAGACGCACCTGACTGCTTATATTTGCAAATAGAGTGAACCATAAGTCCTTGCCCAAATGAAGCAAGGAGCGAGTCCACACAAATAATTTTACGTTCAGGATATTTTTTTAAAAGAACGCCCTTAGCAAGTACCGCATTGTTATACGTTTGAGAAAGCCCTGAGGAAAAACCTATATATAAAATATCGTTTCCATTAATTAGCTCTCGTTCAAAATGCTCTATAAAAGTATATTCGTTAGCACAAGACGTTGACAAACTATCTTTAGCACGTAAAAATTCGTAAAACGTTTTTGCTTCCTTTTCGCTACCAAGTGAATATTCGTAATCTTTTCCAGCATTAACGTATGAAAGTGGGATAATTTTTAAATCAAATTCTTTAATAATTTCTTCGGTAAGGTCTGCAGCGCAGTCAGTAAAAATTTTAAAAGCCATAATAACGCCTCCTTTTAGTATAAGTATAATATGCTTGCTTAAATTTTGCTCCCTATTTAAACTCTTTTTAATTATAATATGTTTTTTTAGTTAGTAGAGTTTAAAAATATGACTCTACTCGTAGTAGAATTGATAATTTTTTAAGGCAAAAATACAAAAGACGTTTGATTTTAGCAAAGTATTTTTAAACTTTTCCCACTTAAAAAACAAATATATTTTATGGCGGAGTTTTTAATAAAAAAACCGATATTTTAGAGTTTTTACTAAAATATCGGCATTTTTACAATATATAAATATTGTTATAAGTCATCAGCATCTTGAACGGGTTTTTCATTTTCGTTTTCTGGAACGCCCGTGTAAGAACCATTAGGGTCAAAATTTGACTTAAAATCGCTTTTTACTTGCAATCTTTTGATTGACCGCATGACTTTTTTGTAGAAGTTTTAGAATTTTTAGAAGAGTTCTTTTTCTTTTCCATACTTACCTCCTATAATATCTTGCGTAGTTTTTTTAAATTAATGTAACTGGCACAAAAAATTTTTAGCTTTAAACACGTTCTATTTTTTTAGTTTTACTCATAGTCTATAACGTACAAAAAAATCAAGGAGTATTTTTTATGAGTGATGTTGAATATTGCAAAATGCTTGAAATTCCTGTAAACTCTTGCGATATAGTTATAAGGAATAGTAGGCGCAGAAAAAAAGACGTTGTAAACAAGGTTATTAAAAAAGTTAATTTAGAAAATGAAAAAACCGCAAGCCCTGCCGTTAAACTTCAAAAGCCCGTGAAGGCAGAGCATCAAAGCGTTAAAAATAATAAGTTAGATATTATTTCCGTTCAAGTGGTTGCTATTTTTGCGCTTATTGTTGGAATTATTTTAACCAACATTTTTTGGGAAGATAGCGGTATGAACAACCTTTTAAAGCAAGTGTTTTATACCCAAAATACAACAAACGACGCCGTATATACAAGTTTTAACGCAGTCAGCCCTTCAAAAACGCAGGACGTTACTATTGAAAACGGCGTAATGAAAGTTTCAAGCGGTTCAATCTACTCCCCTTGTGACGGCGTTGTTGAAAGCGTTTCTAGCGAAAATGACGTTTACACTTTAACAATTAAGCATAGCGACACGTTTTCTACCGTAATTAGCGGACTTTCCCTTTGTTATGCCAACGTTGGAGAAAACGTTTATGCAACTATTCCTATAGGTTATAGCGAAGGCGAAATGAGCGTTTGTATGTTTAATAGTGACGCTATATTAACTTCGTTTACGTTAAACGGCGAAGAAATTGTATGGATAAATTAAAATTTACTATACACCCTTTGTTTTTTATTTTTGGACTATACTTTGCCTTTATTGGCAAAGTATTTTCTTTTTTAGTATATACGCTTGTTGCAGTTATGCACGAGTTCGGGCATTTTTACGCATCTTCTAAATTGGGTTATAAATTAAACCGAATTGTTTTAATGCCGTACGGTGCTTTAATTAGCGGAAATTTAGAAGACGTTAGTTATAAAGACGAAGCGCTAATTGCACTTGCAGGACCGCTTGTTAACACAATTACCGCTCTATTTTTTGCAGGGCTTTGGTGGTTTTTTCCATCTACTTACCCGTATACCGAACTTGCGTTTTTTGCAAGTATTTCAATAGCAATAATTAATCTGCTACCTTGCCACCCGCTTGATGGCGGTAGGTTTTTAAGCTCAACTTTAAGCCTTTTTATAAAGAGAAATATTGCAGTTTTAATTACGAGAATTTTAGGCGTTTTTATAGGGCTTTTAATACTTGCGCTTTTTATATATTCTTGCTTTACACAAGTTAACTTTTCCGTTTTGTTTTTTGCGTGCTTTATACTTGTTGGCGCAATAGATAAAAACAAGCAAAATTCGTATATAAAAACGCTTTCTAGTTTTGTTTTTAGCATAAAACGCCCAACTCCTGTTTGCGAATACGTTTTGCCTTGCACCGCCACTATAAAAACGCTATACGGAGTTATGGAAACGGGCAAATATTACAGGTTTTTTGTTTTTAATAACAGTGGCGAAGTTTCAAAAGCCATAGAAGGAAAAAAACTTGAAACGCTTTTAACGACCGCCAAGCCAAATGAAAAAATAATTGATGCTGTAAATGAAAGCGCTAAAACTTACGAAGCCGTATAAAGCGCAAATAAAAGGGAGCATAAAAAATAACTCCCTACAATTTTAAATTTACAAGGGAGCATATAAATGTTATATAAAAATTTAATCCATAACTCGCCGTAGGCGAATTTCACTGCCGTTAGGCAATTTCACTCGTCGTTACACGAATTTCACAAATCCGATAGGATTTATATAACTGTCTGCGAAAGCAGACCAAGTGCTCCCCTACAGTATTAAATTTTCTTTATTATATATTCGTAGGGGTGGATTCCATATCCGCCCTTTTATTTAGGGAGCATATAGAATGCTCCCCTACGGTGTTAAATTAACCCTATTATATATTCGTAGGGGCGGATTCCATATCCGCCCTCACAACTAAAAAGCATAGCCTACGCTATGCTTTTAAATTATTTATCAATAATAATTGCTTTTATTCTTCTAACGCCAGCGGAACTTGCTTCTTCTTTAACAATTTTGAATTGTTTAAGTTCGCCCGTTGTTTTAGCGTGTGGGCCACCGCAAATTTCTTTGCTGTAACCTTCTATCGTGTAAACTTTAACTACGCTACCATACTTATTATCAAACACGCCAACCGCGCCTTGCGCTTTTGCTTGTTCTATAGGCATTTCTTCCATTTTAACTTCTATGTTTTTAGAAATTGCCTCGTTAACAAGGTCTTCAACCTGTTTAAGTTCTTCCGGCGTAACTTTTCTATCAAAACTAAAGTCAAAACGCAAGCGTTCAACGGTAATATTTGAGCCACGTTGATTAACGTTAGGGTCGTTTAAAACTACTTTTAACGCGCTATTAAGTAAATGCGTTGCAGTGTGAAGCCTTTGTGTTGTTTCGTTATTTTCCGCTAAGCCTCCCTTAAACTTTTGCTCAGAGCCTGCTTGAGATTTTAATTGATGAGCCTTAAATGCTTCGTCATAACCTTGCTTGTCTACCGTAAAGCCTTTTTCTTTAGCAAGTTCGGTTGTAATTTCTATTGGGAAGCCGTAAGTATCAAAAAGCCTAAAAGCAGTTTTTCCTGGGAAGATATCGCCTTTTAAAAAAGTTATAACTTTGTTAAACTCTTTAAGCCCGTCCACTAGCGTTTTACTAAATTTTTCTTCTTCCTTATTAAGTTCATCAATAATAACTTGCTTGTTGTCAATAAGTTCACTATAAACGCCACTATATTTTTCAACGTATTTAACTGCTATGAGAGAAAGCGAACCGCTTTCCAAACCAATTTGCTTGCCGTATCTAACCGCTCTACGAATAAGTCTTCTTAAAACGTAGCCTTGGTCAACGTTTGACGGCTTTACACCTTTAGGGTCGCCAAGCATAAAGGTTGCGGTACGAACGTGGTCAAGTATTATTCTAAACGCTTTAGTAACTTCTTCGCTGTCGCCGTATTTTTTGCCTGTAAGGCGTTCAATTTCTTGTTTTGCGCCCTCAAAAACGTCCGTATCGTATACAGTTGGTACGCCGTTTAATATAGAAAGCGTTCTTTCAAGACCCATACCCGTATCAACGTTCTTTTGCTTTAATTTTGTATAAGAGCCGTCTTGGTGGCGTTCGTATTCCATAAATACGTCGTTCCAAATTTCAAGGTATTTGCCACAATCGCAAGCAGGGCTACAATTTTCGCTACACTTTGGCGTGCCACGGTCAATAAACATTTCCGTATCTGGTCCGCAAGGGCCGGTATTTCCTGCAATCCACCAGTTGTTCTTTTTAGGAAGATAGAAAATTCTGTCCTTTGGAATGCCCGCTTTTTGCCAGCAACTTGCACTTAACTCATCACGTGGGGCGTCGTTATCGCCTTCAAAAACGGAAACCGCAAGTTTTTCAACAGGTATGCCTAAATACTTTTCACTAGTTAAAAACTCGTAACTAAAAGCAATCATTTCTTCCTTAAAATAATCGCCAAGCGACCAGTTGCCAAGCATTTCAAAGAAAGTGCAGTGAGATGCGTCGCCAACCTCGTCAATATCGCCCGTCCTAACGCATTTTTGAACGTCAGTTAGTCTAGTTCCCGCAGGGTGCTTTTCGCCTAAAAGATAAGGAACAAGTGGGTGCATACCCGCAGTTGTAAATAAAACGGACGGGTCGTTTTCTGGAACTAACGATGCCGATGGTATTATTTTATGCCCTTTTTCTTCAAAAAACTTTAAAAAAAGTTGCCTTAAATCTTGTGAAGTTAATTTTTTCATAACTTACTCCCTAAACGTAATGTAGTTTATTTTTTACTAATTTCGTAACCATCTTTGGTGTTTTTTACAATATAGCCAAGGTCGTTAATTTCCGCTCTTAATGCGTCCGCAACCGCCCAATTTTTTTCTTTACGAGCGTTTTGCATTTCTTCAGCCTTTAAAATAATTTCACTTGGAATATCGCTTGACGCTTCTTCCTTAATTTTGTCAAGACCTAAACCAAAAACTTTATCAAATTCAAGTGCAGTGTTGTAGATTTCTACGGAATATGGCTCTTTGAGCATAGTCCATAAAACGCCAAGAGCAGATGGAATATTTAAGTCGTCTAAAACATCTTCTTTAAACTCTTGTTTAAATGCGTTAAGTTTTTGCGCATCGGCTTTTTCTTGTGAATTTTTATGTTTTAACAAAAGTCCGCAAAGCCTTTCGTAAGAAGTTTTTGCCGCATCCATAGTATCAAACGTAAAGTTTAACTTTTTACGATAATGCGCATTTAAGCAAAAATATCTAAATACCATTGGGCTGTAACCCATTTTTTCAAGTTGCTCAATAGTATAAGTGTTGCCAAGTGATTTGCTCATTTTACCGCCGTCAACAAGCATAAATTCGCCGTGAAGCCAATATTTAGCAGGGTTTTTGCCCGTTAAACCTTCGCTTTGTGCAATTTCGTTTTCGTGGTGGATAGGAATATGGTCAACACCGCCCGTGTGAATATCAAAAATATCGCCTAAATATTTTCTTGACATTGCAGAGCATTCAATATGCCAACCTGGATAGCCTTGACCCCAAGGACTTGGCCATTGCATAATGTGTTCTTTTGGTGCTTTTTTCCAAATAGCAAAATCGTAAGGGTTGCGTTTATCGCTATTAACTTCAATTCTAGCACCTGCCTTTAAATCGTCAAGCGTGTTGCCAGAAAGCATACCATAGCCCTTAAATTTAGAAATATCGTAATAAATGCCGTCTTCAGTTTCATAGCCAAAACCTTTTTCACATAAGCCAACTACGTAGTCAATCATTTCGTTTATGTGCGAAGTTGCTTTACAAATAATTTCAGGCTTTTCAATATTCAACTTGTCAAAGTCTTGCATAAATACGTTTGTGTACATTTCAGCAATTTGCCAAGGGTCTTTCTTTTGCTCCCTTGATGCTTTTGCCATTTTATCTTCGCCATCGTCACCATCGCTCATAAGGTGGCCAACGTCCGTTATATTCATAACGCCTTTTAATTCGTAGCCGTCGTACTTAAGTGCACGCCTTAATAAGTCCATAAAAATATAGGTACGCAAGTTTCCAATGTGCGCGTAGTTATATACTGTTGGACCGCAAGAATACATTCTAACGGTATTAGTGCCGTCTTGCGTTTTAAACTCGTCTTTTTTCCTTGTTAAAGTATTGTAAAGTTTCATTTATTTAACTCCTTTTCAAGTTTAGCAATTTTTTCTTTTAACGCGTTTATTTCGTCAATTATAGGGTCTCGCTTTTCTTGTTCTAAGTCTTTTACAACTTTTTTGCCCTTTGTTTTAACAACCTTGCCTGGTATGCCTACAACGGTAGAGTCCGCAGGAACGTCACTTAACACAACGCTACCCGCGCCAATTTTACAATTTTCATTAACCGTTATACCGCCTAAAACCTTAACACCTGCACTTAACACGCAGTTTTGCTTGATTGTTGGGTGACGCTTTTTACCCTTATCTTTACCAGTACCACCAAGCGTAACGCCTTGGTATATTACAACGCCCGTTTCAACTTCCGCCGTTTCGCCAATAACTACACCTGCGCCGTGGTCAATAAATACGCCCGGTGCAATTTTTGCCGCAGGGTGAATTTCAATGCCCGTACGCCATTTTGCATTTTGACTAATTATGCGAGCAATAAGTTTCATTTTATGCCTATAAAAGAAGTTTGCACGCCTATGTAGTTCAAGCGCCCTTACGCCCGAATACGTAAGCCATACTTCAAACCTGCTTCTTGCAGCAGGGTCGTTAGCCATTGCCGCGTCTATATCTAATCTTAAACTTTTAAACATTTTTAATACCTTTAATATTTTTTGAAAAAATAAAAAGCGCCTTGTATATAAAGACGCTTTACACCGTTTGCGTGGTTCCACTTTAATTTGCCTTACGGCTACTCTATAGCAGTGTAACGGCGCTACCCGTACGCAATTAACGTCCCTTAACAAGAAAATGCACTTTCACTACTTTTGCATTGCAACCTTTCACCTAACGTTGCTCTCTAAAAAATGCTAAAATAATTACTCTTTTTTCTAACGGTTTACTTTATAGTATGTTAATATTAACATAAAAAGTTAATAATTGCAATTATTTTTAACTATTTTATTTTGTTTTACGCTTTTGTTGTTAAAAATCTTGCAAAAATTTTTTTTATTTAGTATAATTTATAAAACTAAACTTTTAGGTGGTATTATGCTTGATATTAAACTTATTATTGAAAAGCCAGATTTTGTAAAAAACGCGTTACTCAAAAAGGGTTACGACGTTGACTTTACTGAAGTTATTAAAAAAGACGAAGAAAAAAGAAAACTTCAATACGAAATTGAAAGTTTAAAAGCAACGCGCAATAAAGTTTCAGCTGAAATTCCCGCACTTAAAAAGCAAGGCAAACCCGTTGAAGAAATCTTTGCAAAAATGCGTGAAATTGGCGAGCAAATTGCTGAAGGTGACGCTAAAATAAACGCACTTTCACAAGAAATTTTTGACTTTGTTGCTTGCCTTCCTAATATGCCGGACGAAGATTTGCTCCCTGGAGAAAAAGAAAATAACAAAGTTGTTAAAGTTTATAACGAAATGCCTAAATTTGATTTTGAAATCAAAAACCACGTTGACCTTTGCACAAATCTTAAAATGATTGACTATGAAAGGGGCGTTAAACTTTCTGGTAATGGTTTTTGGGCTTATCGTGGCGATGGCGCAAGGCTTGAATGGGCACTTTTAAACTTCTTTATTTCAGAGCATTTAGGCGATGGTTACGAATTTATTTTACCGCCACACCAACTTTCATATAATTGCGGTTTTGGCGCAGGTCAATTCCCTAAATTTAGCGATGAAGTTTACTGGCTTGACGTTGACGAAGATAGAAAGAAAAATAGATTTATGCTTCCAACAGCGGAAACGGCACTTGTTAACCTTTACGCAAATGAAATTATGGATGAAGAAAGTTTGCCACTCAAAATTTTTGCTTACACTCCTTGCTATCGTAAAGAAGCAGGCTCTGCTCGCGCAGAAGAAAGGGGTATGATAAGGGGACACCAATTCAACAAAGTTGAAATGGTACAATATACTACCGCTGAAGGTAGTGACAAGGCGTTTGACGAACTTGTAAATAAGGCTTGCTCACTTATGGATAAACTTGGGCTTCACTTTAGGCTTTCGAAACTTGCCGCGGGCGATTGCTCAGCATCAATGGCAAGGACTTACGACATTGAAGTTTGGATACCTTCTATGGGCATTTATAAAGAAGTTTCTTCCGTATCTAATGCAAGAGATTATCAAGCACGTAGAAATAACACAAGGTACAAAAATAAGCAAACGGGTAAAAACTTATTCGTCCACACTCTTAACGGCTCGGGCTTAGCAACATCACGCGTGTTCCCTGCAATTGTTGAACAATACCAAAATGCAGACGGTTCTATTACAATTCCAGAAGTTTTAAGACCTTTTATGGGCGGACAAGAAAAGATTATTATCAAATAACTAGATAAAATTTATAATTCTCAACTACAAATATTGTGGTTGAGAATTTTATTTTTGTTTTTTACGTTTTATTATTGCTTTACTTAAACTAATTTGGTATAATGTTTATATTGATTTTTAAAGGTGTGTACTTATGAAGATTGGATTTGACAGTCAAAAATATCTTTCCGTTCAAACGGAAAAAATACTTGAACGAATTGACGAGTTTGGCGGTAAACTCTATTTAGAGTTTGGCGGTAAACTTTTTGACGACTTCCACGCATCACGCGTGCTTCCTGGTTTTAGGCCTGATAGCAAAATTCAAATGCTTACTCACCTTAAAGACAGGGCGGAAATAATTATTGTTATTAGTGCGGAAGATATTTTAAAAAATAAAGTTCGCTCCGACCTTGGCATCACTTACGACGTTGACGTTTTAAGGCTTATTGATATTTTTAAAGGTTACGGCTTATACGTTGGCAGTATTGTTATTACTAAGTTTGATAGCACCAACGAAAGTGCACTTTCATTTAAAAAACGCCTTGAAAAATTAGGCCATAAAGTTTACGTTCACTATAATATTAAAGGCTATCCAACAAATATTCCGCTTATTTTAAGTGATGAAGGTTATGGTAAAAACGAATACATTGAAACCACGCGTGACTTAGTTGTTTTAACTGCTCCCGGCCCTGGTAGTGGCAAAATGGCAACTTGCCTTTCCCAACTTTATCACGACTTTAAGCGTGGAATTAAAGCGGGCTATGCTAAATATGAAACGTTCCCCGTTTGGAACTTGCCACTTCAACACCCTGTTAATATGGCATACGAAGCAGCAACTGCCGACCTTAATGACGTTAATATGATTGACCCTTACCACCTTTCCGCTTACGGCAAAGTTGCGGTTAATTATAATAGAGACGTAGAAATTTTCCCTGTATTAAACGCATTGTTTGAACGCCTTATGGGAACTTCGCCTTATAAATCTCCAACGGATATGGGCGTTAATATGGCAGGCTTTGCAATTAGCGATGATAAGGCTTGTTGCGATGCGTCTAAACAAGAAATTATACGCCGTTACTTAAAGGCTATTGAAAATGAAAGAAGAAACAACTTGGATCCTGTTGAAAGTGAAAAAATACTTCTTTTAATGAACAAACTTAACGTTTCCGTTTATGACAGAGAAGTTTGTAAGGCTTGTAAAGAAAGGCGTGAAGTTGTTAACGTTCCCGTTAGCGCTATTCAGTTTGAAGACGGAACTATAATTACGGGTAAAACAAGTGAACTTTTGGAAAGCCAAAGTGCAATGCTTTTAAATGCGCTTAAATACCTTGCAGGTATTCCAGATGAAGTTACTTTGCTTTTACCTGAAAGAATACTTCCTATACACGACCTTAAAGTAAATTATCTTCAAAGCCAAACGCCAAGGCTTCATATTGATGAAACGCTTATAGCACTTTCTTCAAGTTGTGCAACTAACAAAAACGCAGAACTTGCAATAAAGCAACTTACAAGGCTTAAAGGTGCGGAAATGCACACTTCCGTTCTCTTGCCACATGCGGACGTTAAAACGTTTAGAAAACTTGGTGTAAACTTAACAAGTTACGCAGTTTACGAAGATAAAATTCCAAAATATTACGAATAAAAAATCTCGGCTTTAGCCGAGATTTTGTTTTTTACTTTTTATTTTTTGAATTAAGTTATATACAAACGCTACTATGAATGGCACTAAACATATAACCATTAGTATTATAAACAGATTAGTCCAAGTTCCACTAACTTCTTTTACTAATGCAAAGCACACTAAACTTAATGCACTACCAACGTAGCAACAGCCGTCTATTACGCCCGCTAAAAGCCCCGTATTAATTTTATCACGCAAATATAGCGGAGCAATTGCTGTTACCAAATTATTTATGCTTGCCATAAATAAAGCGTTAAACGAAATTAAAATTAAAACTACTATCCAAGCGTTTGTATTTATAAAGAGAGCAATTATAAGCATTGCAACACTAGAAAGCAAATACCAAAACGCACCTTGCGTTATAAACGACTTGATTTTTTTGCCCACAAACGTATTAAGCACCGCTCCAAACGTTGCCGAAAGGGGAAGTAAAACTGTTAAGAATATTGAAAAACTGCTTGATAGGTTAAAAGTTTCTTTAAGTATTGACGGTGCCCACGTTGAAAGCCCGTCTTTAACAAAGTTGTTAACAACGGCAAATAATACCATTATTAATATAAGCGCGGTTAAAGAGCCTTTTACACTTGCATTATTTGAGTTTGGCTTACTTTCCACAACTTGCTCATCTTCTTTCTCAATTTGGCAAATAAATACTTTATTATAAAAAACAAACCAAATAACGCCTACTAAAGCCATTAAAATACTTGATACTAAAAAAGTAAAGTTAAAAGCGTTAAAATGAGTAAACAGTGCAGTTATTCCGTAAACGGTAAACGTTCCTATTCCTACCGAAGTTCCAAGCGCAATTATCGCCACTGGCAAATCTTTGGTTTTTAACGTTGTGGCAACGGAATTTATTATAGACGTCCATAAAAAACTTTGGGCAATGCCGTTAAGTAGCCAAACGTATTTAATATACTTAAACGGAATTTTTAAAAAAAGCGTAAACGTTAAAAGGGCGGACACTATTAAGGCAAGAGAAACAACCACTCTCTTATTATACCTTTTACAAAGCAAGCCGTTTACAACTTGACCTATGCCGTAACTAATAAAAAACATAGTGCCAACTAGGCCTGCTTGCGTTTCCGTAGCGTTATAAAATTCTTTAATTGGCTCAATACTTGCGCTATAGCCATATCTACCAATATACGCAATGGTATAGGCAATCCAGCACAAAAAAATTGGCAATATGGCTTTTTTATCTATGCCTTTTTTAATAGTTTTTTCCACTTTTTTACTCCGCAAAGATTTATTTAAACTTATTATATTCTAAATAGCACTTTTTGTAAACTGAAAAATTGCTTTTTTAAAATTTTTGCCGTTGATTTTTCTATATTTATAATATATAATGAAATAAGTAAAAATAATATGGTTAAGGAGTTATTATGTCTAATAAACTTTCAAAACGCTTTTATATTGCCCTTGTAATTTTTAGTTTGGCTGGTCAAATTGCTTGGGTTGTAGAAAATATGTACTTTAACGTGTTTATCTACAAAATTTTTAACGCATCTGCAAGCGATATTTCGCTTATGGTTGCTTTGAGTGCAGTTTCTGCAACGCTTACGTCAATATTCATTGGCGCACTTTCAGATAAAATTGGCAAGCGCAAAATTTTTATTTGTGGTGGCTATTTACTTTGGGGCGTTTCAATACTTTGCTTTTCACTTATTAGATTAGACGTGTTAAACGCAATGTTCCCTACTGCAATATCCGTAGCGAGCATAGGCATTTCACTCGTTATTATTTTAGACTGCGTTATGACGTTTTTTGGCTCAAGCGCAAACGATGCTGCCTTCAACGCTTGGCTTACCGATAAAACCGACTCTACTAACCGCGGTAGCGCAGAAGGTATAAACTCTATGATGCCACTTGTTGCAATACTCGTGGTTTTTGGCGGTTTTATGGCTTTTGACCTTGATAAAAGTAGCAGTTGGACTATTATATTTTTAATTATAGGCTTTGTTGTTTTATTAATTGGCGTTTTAGGCTTCTTTTTAATTGACGAGCCTGTTACGGAAAAAGAAAACACACGCTATTTCCATAACATTATTTACGGCTTTTTACCATCAACTATAAAGCAAAACGCAAAACTTTATATTGCGCTTATTACGTTTATAGTATTTAATATTTCAATACAAATTTTTATGCCGTACTTAATAATTTATTACGAAGTTTCACTTAAAATGGCAGACTACGTTTTAGTTATGGCACCTGCTATTATACTTGCTTCAGTTGCAACTTTCTTTTGGGGCAAAGTTTATGATAAAAAGGGATTCTCATTTTCTATCGCGTTTTCTATTTTATGGTTAATGCTTGGTTACGTAATGCTTTATTTCTTTACAAATAAGGCTCTTGTATTTATAGGCTCTCTTTTAATGATGAGCGGTTACTTATCTGGCATGGCGGTATTTGGTGCTACTATTAGAGATAACACTCCTATTGGAAAGGCTGGAAGACTACAAGGCGTTAGAATAGTTTCACAAGTGCTAGTTCCAGGCGTTATAGGCCCGTACATTGGCAAACTTGTTTTAAGCGGGGCGGACACTATTGTTAATGGCGATGGTACAGTTTCGTTTATTCCGTCCGCAGATATATTCCTTGCGGCACTTATTGCAATAGTTATTGCAATTCCATTTATAATTTGGCTTGCAAAAAGGAGCAAAAATGAAAATAAACAAACTATCAACTAATTACGAAGTTGGCACTATTCCGTTTAACGAATATCCACGCCCACGTTTAAAGCGTAAAGAGTATACAAACTTAAACGGCGAGTGGAGTTTTGAAATTTTTAAAAAAGAAAATTGCGTTTATAATGGCACAATTTTAGTACCATTTCCACCGGAAAGCGACCTTTCTAACGTAAAAAGAATTACTAAAAAGGGCGAACTTTTAGTATATAAACGCAAGTTTAACGTTTTAGACGCGTCACGCACAACGCTAATTCATTTTGGAGCGGTTGACTGCATTGCAACCATTTATATAAACGGCAAATTTGCATATAAAAATGAGAACGGATATATTCCCTTTTCCGTTGACGCAAGCAATTTAGTTGTAAACGGCGAAAATGAGTTAAAGGTTGAAGTTATTGATAATTTAGACAAAAACTTTCCTTATGGCAAGCAAACTAATAGGCGCGGTGGAATGTGGTACACGCCCGTTAGCGGTATTTGGCAAACGGTTTGGCTTGAAAGCGTTCCTAAAAATTATATAAAAAATATTAAAGTTACACCTACTTTAACTAGTGTTACTATAGAAGTTGACGGCGGTGAAAAGTTAAAAAAAGTTATATTTGAAAACAAAGAATACGAGTTTGAAAATTCTATTACGATTGATATTAGCGAGCCTAAATTGTGGACGCCTGAAACGCCTAATTTATACAATTTTTCCGTTATAAGCGGGCAAGACGAAGTTGAAAGTTATTTTGCCCTGCGTGAAATTGGCTGTAACAAAAACGGCTTAACGCTCAACGGCAAAAACTACTTTTTTAACGGCGTTTTAGACCAAGGCTACTTTCCTGACGGAATATTTTTACCACCTTGCGAGCAAGGGTTTAAAGACGATATTTTAAAAATGAAAGAACTTGGCTTTAATATGATTAGAAAGCATATTAAAATTGAGCCGGAAATTTTTTACTATTATTGTGACGTTTTAGGTATGGCTGTTTTCCAAGACTTTGTTAATAACGGCGCATATAGCTTTATAATAGACACCGCATTACCTACTATTGGCTTTAAAAAGTTTAAGCCGTCATTAGCCACTAAAAAGCAAAAAGAAAAGTTTTTAGAAGCTAGCCAAAAAACGGTTGAGCATTTATATAGTTACCCATGCGTTGTTTACTACACCATTTTTAACGAAGGCTGGGGGCAACAAAACGCCACGGCACACTATAAAATTTTTAAAGAACTTGACCCTACGCGCGTTTACGACACGGCTTCCGGCTGGTTTAATAATTGCGAAAGCGACGTTAAAAGTGAGCACGTCTACTTTAAAAAAATAAATATCAAAAACGACGGCGTTAAACCGCTTGTTTTAAGTGAGTTTGGCGGATATTCATATAAAATTAACGAGCATAGTTTTAATTTATCTAACACGTACGGCTATAAAAAATGCACGAAAGAAACTTTTATGTTAGATTTAGAAGACCTTTACTATAACCAAGTTATACCTTGTATTAAAAATGAAAAATTATGCGCACTCGTTCTCACGCAAATTAGTGACGTTGAAGACGAAACTAACGGCATATACACTTACGATAGAAAGGTATGCAAAGTAGACAAACAAAAAATGCTTAAAATTTCAAACGCAATAATAAAAGCGTATAATGAAATAGTTAAAGAATAAAAACAAGGGCGGAAATTATTTTCCGCCCTTTTCAATTTAAAAAAATTAAAATATTCAACGCATATTTTTTAACGCTACTTCAAATTCCACCCAATATTCTTCTCAATGCAAAAAAACACCCATCAACAGATGAGTGTTTTCTTTTTGGCTACACAAACGCTAACTTGATTGAACTATTTAGTTATAAATGGTCAATCGGCGTTATTTTAAGTTTGTAAAATTCCTATTTACGCTTTATTCTTTTCTAATTATTTGATATAATGTAACTTAAGGAGAGTTAATATGGGTTTTAGTGAATATGATGACAATAAATTAGAAAATGTTATTTATCTAGGAAAAGCAAACGTTAAAGATGGTAAAAAATACAGGCATGCAGAATTGCTTTTTAATATGGATGAAGTCCCGTTGGAAAAATATAAAACAGGTGAAGAAATACCTGCAAAGATTGTTGATAGTGTTTTACTCCACAAAACGGGTGGTGGTCAACAAAAAGTTTATTGTTGGATAGAAGAATATAAGCAAGGACTTCCTTTTACTCAAGGACTTCATATATGTCGTAGAACAGCCAAAGGTGTTTATGGCGGACAAGAAATTTGCTTAGACATTGAATCCACGATTAAATTAAAAAAGTTTTTAGACACTATCTTTACTGTTGATTTTAATAAAACTTCAAAATATAAAATAGATATTGATAAATATATCGCCAGCGCTCCCGATTTAAAAACAATAAAAGTCTCACAAAAGGACTTTGAAGATATCCTGTCTTATAATATAGAACATCTAGACAATTACAATACAATCCTTGAAATTAAAAAAAGAGAGAAAGCCGTTTTGAGATTGGAAGAAATTATTCAAAATAAAGACTCTTATAAAAACGAGGTTGAAATCAACAAGTTCTTAAAAGACAATTTGTGGATGTTTAACAATGAATATGTTTTCTTCTCGGAAAACAATTATATTAATCCTCAAAACATTTTGGACTTAGTGCCAACAACGTTTGATGGTTATATTGATATAATAGAGTTAAAGTTGCCAACGGTCAAAATTTTCAACTTTGATAACTCTCATAAAAACCACTACCCCTCACACGAGTTAAATAAAGCCATTGCTCAATGCATGAATTACATATTGGAGTGTGAAAAAGCCTTTGCCACCAATCCAACGTACTTAAAAACAAAAGCAACGCTTATAATTGGCAATGAGCGTGATTTATCAGTAGAAGAGGCTCAATTCTTACGAGTGTTGAACTCTTCTTACCACAACATTAAAATATATACTTATCAAAATCTTTTAGAAAAGGCAAAGAACTCCCTCGAATTCACAAAAAACTATCGAAAATAATTAAAAAGAACTTGGATGACCAAGTTCTTTTTAATTGCATTTTATTAAATATGGGGTTCCCATATATTTAAGGGCAAAAGTGTGAAGTGTGGCGCTTTTCTTTACCTGCTTCGATTTTTGAATCGGCATACAAAGCCACGTCTTTAATGACGAGTTTTTGTATCGCCGATATAAAAGTTTTCATGCACTTATAGTCTGGTTTGCCGTCTTTATCAATAACATACATTTTAAAATTGTGGCTTTGCGAGCTTCTTAATTTTTTGCCATAAGAAAATTTTCCTAACAAAGCTTTACCAATAGAAGCCGTAAAGAATAACATTGCTTCTTTCGTGTAATCAACCTTTGTATTCCAGTATACGCCAGTATCGTCTCCAGCCCCAAATTCATAATTCCTATAAAACGAATTCCCAAAAATATCTATAGTGATAGCGTTTTTAGGGAAAACTGCAATTGGATTAGAAATATATCCAACAACACCTGTATTTGTAATACCCGACATAACAAAAGGAATAGTTCCTTTTAGTTGGTCATCTTTCTTTAATCTGCGCCCCTGCTTAATATTATTAAAAATATCCTTAAACAAATATTGAGACAATGTTATCTTTCCGTCTTGATAATCGTTTAACGCTTTTTCTTCTTCCGCTGTTAAAACGTAATCTTTTAATCCAGTAGCTAATAGGTAATTATTCAGCTCAGCGATACGACGAGATTCTAGCTCGGCAACAAAATTCCCCATAAATTCAAAATCAATTTGTCCACATTTTATTGGAAGTTTAATTGTAATATTTTTTACTTCTGGCAATGTTGGATAAATATACGCACTTCTATATGGATACAATGCCTTATTAATTGAAGCTGTAATAAATTTATACTGTTTTGCAAGCTCTTCCCTTATCGGAGATAAAATAAATATATTTTGAGAAGCATACCATTTTTTATCCCTAAACAAACATACGGTTTCCCCAACTTGTGCTAATGAAAATGTGTTTGCAGAATTTGGTTCAAAATGAAGTTTTTCCATTTTTCCTTGAACGCCATTATTCTCACGACTTCTTCCAATAAAATCGTACTCGCCGTTTTCCGCAAAAAACACTTTGTTTTTGTCTATGCTTCTTGTAGTTTTGATATCAAATAACTTTTGAAGCTCATATTCGCCCCACTCAACATTTTTAAGCTTCTCGTTAAGCAGGGCATCTATTTTCCCAAGCGGTCATCCTCCTTGTTTTGACCTTTTAAGAGCGTCGAAACTTCCCAAGCAAGATAATCGCTTACAGTCTTTTTAAAATCTTCAAGCGTCGGTTTCGTATCAATAGGTGCAGTTTGATTCCAGTCAGCACCATTTTTAGGGTCTATCGTACCTTCGTAGTATTCTTTTTCGGTAAAGATGTTAAGTTTCCCTTTACCATAACGAACTAAATCTACAAGTTCTTGATAGCGGTCTTTTGCTCTATCTCTATCAAACAAATTCTTGCTTGCTTTTTTTCGGTTTGTTCTTGTATAACCATCATTAGAAAAATCAATAAACTTTACGATATCGTCTTTTTGATGAGCTTCGCCAACACGAAAAACGTAAACATAAGTTTGTACGCTTGATTTTCCAACAAATAAATCAATGGGCATTTTTATACTCGCAAGAAGTGTATTGCGCTTTAATATGCGTCTATTGAACTCCGTAGCCTTGCCAGAGCCTGCCGAATTTTGAATAATTATTGCCGCAAAACCTTTATTCATCATTGAAAGCGCTTTTTCCACAAATACCATACCATTACCTGGTGCAGAATAAGGTGGATTCAAAACAAACGCTGTTGCAGGGAATTTTTCATTTGTTTTGCCAAATCCGTAATGTCCATTAAATGTTAAAGAGTCTTTATTTAAGATATTAGAACTTCCATCGCCCATTAAAATCATATTTAATACGGCAAGCATATACACGTTTGAAAGAATTTCTAAACCTAATAATTGATTTGCTTTTATGTGCGCTGATTTTACTGCAAATTCTTCAGGCGATTGAATTTTTTCTTTTGCATCTATCAACATTTCGTTCATTGCAGCAACCAAAAGACCTGCTGAACCAGTCGCAAAGTCCCAAACGAAAGAGTCCATATTCACTCTAGCAAGACGGCAAAGAAGTGTTGAAACGTAAGATGGGGTTAAAACAACGTCATTAAGTTGGTCTTGACTAAAACCAAGCCACGAATACATTTCGTTAAATAATTTACCTGTAAAATCAGTAGTTAAGCCAATTTTGTAGTAAATTCCCAAGTCATCAATAATTTTTATAAACACTCTTTTTAATTGGCTTTCACCACTAATAGGTTTATTGATATTATCTGTAGTCAAAGTGTTTTTAAGAGTTCTAACAATCAAATCTTTTTTGTCTTTCGGTAATTTTTTAGCACCAAGAAAGGCTTCAATTTTTCTTATCATAATATCGCCGTCAGTATTGCCGACTTCATCAGATGATTTCAAATCTGCCTTAGTTAAAGGATAAACCTTGTTATCTGCATCACCAAGTGTTGCCATAATAGATGCGGCAACGAGATATACACGGTCATTTTCACTGAGCCCTTTTTCTTCTTTGAAAATATCGTTATTTAATTTTACAAGGCTTGCCGTTATTTCTTCTTCTCTACGTTCTTTTAATTTTTCTATTTCTTCTTTAGTAAGAGATAAGTATTTAACTTTTTCTATAAAATCGCTAAAATGTTCCTTTTTTAAGCAAGAAAGGTCGGTATATTCTGCAACTTCTTGTCCCATACCAAAATTGCTTTTTGCAACAAAATATACACCGATAGAATGTACTAACATGCCGTTATCATCTTTATAGCCTGTAACGCCTATAGCAATAACGTCTGTATAACTTGTGTAATGGAGAATAGCATTTGCATAGTGAACTGCACCATTTACTGCAAACGATTTAATATTGTTATAATCAGGTTGCCCATTTGCTAATCTATTTGCAATATTGCCTTCACTATCTAACTTAATTAGCTTGTCTTTATAACCCTTATATTCAATTAAGATAGGATAATCTTTACCGTCTTTAGAGCGCAATAAAAGTTTAGCGTCTGGTCTATTACCACCTTTTCCGCCACTCTTTGAGTAGTAGTCATTAAGCGCCAAGTCAATTTCCGTATTCAAAGATTCTTGCTCTAATTTGTAATCTAAATTATATGATTTTAACCAACCATTTACTAAATCTGCTATATTTGGTTCTACCGATTGTTTATTTTTAGCCATTTTCTTTTCTCCTTTTTTTCTCTACTATCGTAATTGTTTAGTTTTTTCTATAAAAATTTGCTTTTTCTATTTTTTTAAGTTATTTAAGAAAGTTAAAATATCCTTAATATCGCTTACTTTTGAATAAGAATCAATCACGTTTAGAAAATTCTCTTTTTGTTGGTTAGATAAGCTCATATCATTGCAAATCATTTGCTTTATAATTTCAGTTTTTGCTTTTCCCAACCCTTTTTTGCTTTTATTATAAACAAGCATAATGACATCTTCTGTCATATTATATCACTTTTTTTGATTTAATACAATAGAAAAAGACTATCAATTAACCTATATGGTTCAATTGATAGTCTAGTGGCTGGGGTGGTAGGATTTGAACCAACGAAGTGACGGAGTCAGAGTCCGTAGCCTTACCGCTTGGCGACGCCCCAATATTTAAAGCCGTTCAAAATTAACGGCTTTTTATTTTTTAATTGGCAATGACACAAAATTGTTGAAAGCTTTTAATTTAACGTTACTAAAACTTCGTCTTCATTAGGGGTAGGAATTTCATTAATTTCTACCGCTTCAAAAACAAGTTGTTGCTCGTTTTGACCTTTAAAACTCATATAGTGCGCAATTGCTTTTAATCTAATCCAACTTTTGTTTTTTAACTTTAAATCGCCTTCGTACGCGCAAAGGTGGCCTATAAGTTGAATATCGTCAACACAACAAGTCATAGCAAGCCTGCCTGCAACAAAACTTTTTGGTGGCAACGTTCTATCAAACACCGCCATGCAATCAAACTCAATCATTTTGCCGTCATACCTATCTTTATTTTCAAAAGAATCAATATAAAACGCGCCAAAATCACTTAATTTTAAAGTTATAGGGTCGTTTTTAAGGCTAAAAGGAAGGTCGGTTTCAAGTTTAAGTTCCCTTCCGTCTTCCGAAAGAGCAATAACGGTCATCGCAGAATTTATAATTTTTAAACTGCGCTTCATGTTAGAAGTTTCTTCCGTTGGTTTACATCTGTTAACAATAGCGATTTCCGTAGTTTTAATCATATCAACAAACTTTTGGCGCATGTTGTTAAAATACGCATTAAAAGTTGAGCCGTCAATAATGGTCATTACTTGTTGAACGTCAAAATATTTAGGAAGTGGCATTGAGTTAAAGTCCCACATTTCGTTCACTTCTATAAAAACTGCTTGCGGGCGGTACTCGCGTATAATTTCATTTATATTTTTGTCGTTCCAATCACTTATTTTAGACATTACCTTAACGCTTGCCTTACACTTTTTTAAAGCACTTTCGTTAAACTCAACTTCCCCTTCTTCTTGCATTAAAATAAGCGTTCTACCAAGGTCGCCAAAGTCGCCGTTTAATAAAGATTCTTCAATAAAAGTTGTTTTTCCGCTTTCAAGTATGCCCCTAATTATAACCGTAGGTATTCCCATAATTTACCTTTTAAAATAATTTTTTAATTTCTTCTTTGTTAATTTTACTGCCTATAACGCAAGCCTTACCAATAACGTCTGGCGCGCCTGTACGCACTTCAAAGTCGCCTGCAACAAGGTCAAAATAATGCCACAACTCGCCTTCGCTTGATTTTAAAACGCCTTTTGCACGTAAAATAGTACCATACTCGTCCGTGCAAAGTTTAGTTAAAATATCGTTTAGTTCTTTAAAAGAATACGCTTTAGGAGTTTCTATTGCAACGCTTTCAAAAACTTCTTCTGCATGGTGGTGATGATGACCATGACAACAACATTCTTCGCCGTGCTCATGGTGATGCTCGTGTTCGTGGCAGTGACATTCTTCATGTTCATGCTCATGGTCATGTTCATGGTCATGGCAATGGCACTCTTCATGTTCATGTTCGTGGTCGTGGCAGTGGCACTCTTCATCGTGGTGATGATGGTGGTGGCCGTGCTCATGCTTTTTAAGTTCGGCAATAAGCATTTCAGTAAGCGTTATGCCGTCTTCTAAATTTTCAACAAGCAATTTGCCGTCAAGCTTATTAATTGGAGTTGTAATAAGTGTTGCAGTTGGATTGTAAGTTTTAATAAACTCACAAGTTTCAATGAGTTTTTCTTCGCTTAATTTTTCCGTTTTAGAAATTACAATAACGCTTGCCTCTTTAATTTGGTCAAGGTAAAATTCACCAAAGTTTTTATAGTACATTTTGCATTTACCGCCGTCAACAACGGTACAAACAATATTTACCTTAACGTCAATGCCCGAGTCGTTTATAGCCTTAACAACGTCACTAAGTTTGCCAACGCCAGACGGCTCTATTATAATTCTATTAGGCGAATATTTTTGAACTAATTCTTTTAAAGACTGAGAAAAATTGCCAACAAGCGAGCAACAAATACAGCCTGAGTTTATTTCCTTAATTTCTATGCCGGAATTTTTTAAAAAAGCGCCGTCAATGCCAATTTCGCCAAATTCGTTTTCAATAATAGCAATTTTTTCGCTTTTATCTAAACCGCTTAATAACTTTGTAATGAGTGTAGTTTTACCCGCGCCTAAAAAGCCCGAAACAACGTCTACTTTAATCATAATTACTCCTTATTTTCAAGGCTACGCTTGTAATAAAAAACGTATTGTTGAATATAGCCAGACAAATCGCCAAACTTTTCAAGCAATTCGTTTGAAATTTTAACTCTATCTTTTTGCGTGCCGTTTAAATTTTGAATATATATTTTTTCTATCCAAGTGTCTACAGGGAAACTATCCGTTTTAGAGTAGCCAAAAAGCGTAATGCAGTCCGCCACCTTTTTGCCTATGCCCTTTACCTTTAAAAGTTCACTCGTAATTTGTGCGGTTGGCAAACTGCGTAAATCTTCTAAATTATACCCGCTATTAAGCATTTCGGCAAAGCCTTTTATATACTCTGCCCTATAACCAAGCCCAATGCTTTTATAAAAATCTAGACTTGCGCTTGCAAGAGCAGAAACGGACGGAAAAGCGTAAAATTCGCACCCGTTTTCTACCACTTTTTTACCAAGCGACGTGCACATTTTTTCAATGGTTGACTGGATGCGCTTTATATTGTTGTTTTGCGAAATTATAAAGGAAAAAGCCGTTTCAGTAACGTTTTGTTTAAGTATTCTTATACCCTTTCCTAAACGTGCAGTTTTAGTTAAAAAATCGCTGTTTTGCGCTAAAACACCATTAAAAATTAGGTTATAGTCCGTTTTTAAGTCAAAATACGTGGAAAAATACTCAACGTCATTCGTTTCAATAAACGTATGATTGTTATTAGTATAAACTTTTGCAACCTTATCTAAACTATAAACCGTGTAAACTCCGCCACTTTCGCTATATCTAAAAACTTGCCCACATTCAAGCGTATCTTTTGCATTAAAAAATTCGCTATCTACTTTTATTACTTTCATATATCCAATAAATTAGCACACTCGCTTAATACAAGTGTGCTATTTTGATTAATCTTCTGTTTTGCCGTCGTTAATATAAAGTATGCCAAGCGTGTTTTCGCCACAGTGTGAAGAAACTATACCGCCGGCAGTAGTTTCATAAATGTTTTTAAAACCTAACCCGTCAATAACGTCGTGTGCGGCTTTAATCATTTCTGGTGTTGCAGAACTATACGTTAAAAATATAACCGACTTGTCAGGATTGTTAAATTCTTCAAGCGTTTCTTTGCAGTATTTAGAAACGACCATTGGCATTGGGCCCCTAAACTTTTTATAACTACCCATTTTACCATCTTTAACGATAATTTGCGGTCTAATTTTTAAAAGGTTTGCACCAAGCAATGCAACGCTTGAACATCTACCGCCTTTATGTAAATAGTCAAGCCTTTCTACAACGAAACTTGCTTGAACGAAAGGAACTCTTTCTCTAACTTTTTCAGCAATAACTTTTATGTCACTTTCTTTTTTAGTAAGCTTGCGTGCATAAATCGCTAAAAGTGCTATGCCTGTTGACAAGTTTTTAGAGTCAATAACTTCAACCTTACCATCAAAATCCATAGCGGCAATTCTTGCGTTGTTGAACGTGCTACTGATATCAGAAGAAATGTCAAAGTGGATAATAGCATCGTACTCTTTTAAAATTTCAGTAAAGAATTCTTTAAAACCTTCGGCATTTTCCGCACTTGTTTTAGGAAGTGCACCGCCGTTGTTAACAAATTCAAAAATTTGCTCGTTAGTAAGGTCGCCGTCACGATACAAATTGCCTCCCAAAGTAAATTGAAGTGGTCTAATTTTAATATCAAACTCTTGTAAAAGTTCTTTAGATAAGTCAATAGTACTATCTGAAGTAATGGCTATTTTCATAAGTTTCCTCCTTAAAACATTGCTATTTTACAATAATACTAAAATTTTGTCAAGTTGTATAGCCGTTTTTGTTGGCATTGCAAATTTTTTGTGCTAAAATATAAATAGTTTGTTAAATTTTAAACAATCTCGTTTAAAATGTTTGGAGATGAAAAATGTATAAAATTCTTAAAAAGCAAAGTTTAAACAATACGGTTACTCTTATGGAAATTGAAGCACCGTTAGTTGCAAAAAAGGCAGAGCCTGGTCAATTTATTATTTTACGTGTTGACGATGATGGCGAACGCGTTCCTTTAACTATTGCAGACTATGATAGGGTGCGTGGCACAATTACCATTATTTTCCAAATTGTTGGCGCAACAACTTATGCGTTAAATCTTAAAAACGAAGGCGAATATATTCGTGACTTTGTTGGTCCGCTTGGCAAACCTACGGAACTTGACGGATTAAAAGACGTTTGCATCGTTGGCGGTGGCGTTGGCTGTGCAATAGCCTTTCCTATCGTTAAAAAGTTAAGCGAAAGCGGTGCTAACGTAACAAGTATTATTGGCTTTAGAACAAAAGATTTGGTTATTTTAGAAGATGAGTTTAAAAAATATTCAAACAAATGCTTTGTTTATACTGACGACGGCTCTTACGGCGAAAAAGGCAACGTTTGCGTTCCGCTTACTAATATGTTTAACGAAGGCAAAAAGTTTGATAAAGTTATTTCAATTGGTCCACTTATTATGATGAAGTTCGTAACAATGGCTACAAAACCAACGGGTATTCCTTGTGACGTTTCTATGAACCCTATTATGATAGACGGAACGGGTATGTGCGGTGGTTGCCGTTTAACACTTATTCAAGATGGCAAGCGCGTTACAAAATTCGCATGCGTTGACGGGCCAGACTTTAACGCTTACGAAGTTGACTTTGACGAAGCAATGGTTAGAGGTGCAACGTACAAAAACTTTGAACGCCAAGCATACGAAGAAACTTGCAATTTAAAAAAGATGGGGGAAAACTTTAATGGCTAAATTTAATATGAGTTTAAAAAAGGTTGATATGCCAATGCAAGACCCTATCGCTCGCGGTAAAAACTTTGAAGAAGTTGCTCTTGGCTACACTTACGAAATGGCAAAAGAAGAAGCAAATAGATGTTTAGAATGTAAAAACCCTGCTTGCGTAAACGGTTGCCCTGTTAAAATTGATATTCCTAGTTTTATTAAGGAAATTAAAAACGATAATATAAACGGCGCTTATAGCGTTATTGCTAAAACTTCAAATCTTCCGTCAATTTGCGGTAGAGTTTGCCCACAAGAAAGCCAATGCGAAGCAAAGTGCGTTCGTGCTATTAAAGGCGAAGCAGTTGGTATTGGTAGGCTTGAAAGATTCGTTGCAGACAATGCAACGGAAATGAGCGTTGAACTTAAAGAAAAGAACGGAATTAAAGTGGCGGTTGTAGGCTCTGGCCCTGCAGGTCTCACTTGCGCGGGCGACTTAAGCAAACTTGGCTACGACGTTACCGTTTTTGAAGCATTACATACCGAAGGTGGCGTTTTAGTTTACGGTATTCCTGAATTTAGACTTCCAAAAGCAATAGTAAAAAGCGAAGTTAAAAAACTTGAAAGCTACGGCGTTAAGTTTGAGTGTAACGTTGTTATTGGCAAAACGTTAAACGTTGAAGACCTTTTTGATATGGGCTATAAAGCAATATTTATTGGCTCTGGCGCTGGACTTCCTAACTTTATGAATATCCCTGGCGAAGCATATAAAGGCGTTTATTCCGCTAACGAATTTTTAACTCGTAGCAACTTAATGAAGGCTTATAAAAATAGCGCAACTCCTATTATGAAAGGTAAAACGGTTGCCGTTGTTGGTGGCGGTAACGTTGCTATGGACGCGGCTCGTACGGCGTTAAGGCTTGGTGCTGATAACGTTAAAGTTATATATAGGCGCTCTATGAACGAACTTCCTGCAAGGCACGAAGAAATTGAAAACGCCATTGAAGAAGGCATTGAATTTAACGTTTTAACAAACCCTATTGAAATTAAAGCGCATATTAATAAAGATGACCCACGCGACCCTATGAACGGCTTTGTTAAGAGTATGATTTGTATTAAAATGGAACTTGGCGAACCTGATAGCGAAGGTAGAAGACGCCCTATCGCCGTTGAAAATAGCGAATTTGAAATTCCGGTTGACGTTGTAATTATGTCAATAGGAACAAGCCCTAACCCACTTATTAAAGATACTACAAACGGCTTAGAAGTAAACAGGCGTGGTGGTATTATTGTTACGGAAGACGGCAAAACTTCACTTGACGGCGTTTACGCTGGTGGCGATGCTGTAACGGGTGCATCAACCGTTATTTCTGCAATGGGCGCAGGTAAAACAGCAGCAAAAGCAATTGATGAATATTTAAATAAATAATTTATAAACAACTAACTCCACGGCACTTTCCGTGGAGTTTTTATTTGATAAAAAAAGTTAAAGCCGAGTTATAAAACTCGGCTTTTTTAATTTAAAAATGTTTTTTTGCGTTATACACAATAAGTATTAATGATAAATTTTTTCAAACGTTGATAAGTCTGGCTTGCTTATATTGCAAGAAGTTAATAAATCAAATTTTTCCATTCTATCATACGTTTCCGTTACTGTACCAATGCCGTTTTTATTAAACTGCCTTCTACCTGAAGAACTATCGTTATAAGATTTTAATATTCCGTTTTCAAAAACGTATCTTTGGTCATCGGAAAATTTAATGTCAAGAGTCGTGCCATCGTTTGTAATAACGGTCATAGATGGGTCTAATTCGTTAATTACTCTTTCGCATAAGTTTGAAGCCGTTTCAAAATAGTTCGTGCAATACGTTGCTGGAATTTCACAAACTTCATTATACAAATAATAATACCAATCTTCAAACCTATCAAGGCTCTTTGGTGCTTCTTCTAAAAATCTTTCGTGTGCTTTTTCGTAAGAATTAAATTCTAAAATATCGTATTTCTTAGTGTCTTTTGAATTTGTATGGCTAATCGTGGCTAAAATTAAGTTTGTTCCGTCAATATATAACCATAATTCTCTATATACAGATTCTTCTTCTTGATTTTTATAATAAAGATATCCGCTTTCGTCGTATCTCATTGTCATATTGCGGAATTTATAAATATCTTGAACAAGGTCGTGATTGTATTCACAGCGATTAGAAAATTCATAAGTTATAGAAAATTTAGAAAAGTCTGCATTTTCTAAATTGGTTTCGTACGTAGAAATAACCTCTTTAATTTCGGTGGCCTTTTCAACTTCGCTTTCACCGCAAGCAGTTAATGAAAACATAAACGCAAGCGATAATAAAGCACATATTATTTTTTTCATTTTAAAAATTTCCTCCATTTATTTTTAATTAATATTTATATGCCATTTTTGTAGTTATACCAACTAAAAACGCAAACTTATTATAGCACACTAGTTTTATTATTGCAACAAAAAAATAAAACGCGGAGCACGTTTGCTCCGCGCAGTTAATTATTAACGCTCTTTATTTCACTTCTATAAAAAGTTCGCCGTTTAGATAGTCTACAACCAAAACGGAATTAGGTTTTAGGTTGCTTTTTAAAATAAATTTTGCAACTAGCGTTTCAACTTTACTTTGAATAAAGCGCTTAAGTGGACGCGCGCCGTAAGTTGGGTCGTAGCCGTTTTCAATAATATATTCTACTGCAGGTTTTGTAATTTCTAAATAAAGTTCTTTTTCTTTTAAGCGGTTTTTAAGCGATTTAATTAAAAGTTCAACAATTTTAGAAATCTCGCCTTTTGCAAGCGGTTTATAGAACACTATTTCATCAAGGCGGTTTAAAAATTCTGGTCTAAAACTTTGTTTTAAAAGATTTTCAACTTGCTCTCTTGCAACTAAACTAATTTCGCCGTTTTCGTTAATTCCGTCTAAAATATAAGGCGAGCCTATGTTAGAAGTTAAGATTATAATCGTATTTTTAAAGTCAACCGTACGGCCTTGGCTATCGGTAATTCTACCATCGTCAAGCACTTGAAGTAAAACGTTAAACACGTCTGGGTGCGCTTTTTCAATTTCGTCAAAAAGCACTACGGAATAAGGCTTTCTTCTAACAGCTTCGGTAAGTTGACCGCCGTCCTCAAACCCAACGTATCCCGGTGGCGCACCAATCAAACGTGACACGCTAAACTTTTCCATATATTCCGACATATCTATTCTAATTAAATTCTTTTCATCGTCAAAAAGAGTTGACGCAAGCGTTTTTGCAAGTTCCGTTTTGCCAACGCCCGTTGGGCCTAAAAATAAGAAAGAGCCAAGCGGTCTATTAGGGTCTTGTATGCCCGCGCGTGACCTTATTATTGCATCTGCCACCTTTGCAACGGCTTCGTTTTGCCCAACAACACGCTCGTGTAAAACGCTTTCTAAATTTAAAAGTTTGTCAATTTCACTCGCCTTTAATTTAGAAACGGGAATACCCGTCCACCTTGAAACTATTTTTTCAATTTCTTCAGGCGTAACCTTATCGCGAAGTAACGTGTTTTGCTCTTTTTTATCGCCATTTTTTTCAGCTTGTTCAAGTTGCTTTTTAAGCGCAGGGAGTTTGCCGTACTTTAACTCGCTTGCTTTGTTAAGGTCGTATTCACGCTCCGCCTTTTCTATTTGATTATTTACTTCTTCAATTTCTTTTCTTAAATCTTGAACGGCGTTAATGCCTTTCTTTTCGCTTTCCCAAACGGACTTCATATTAGCGTAACTTGCACGCAATTCGCTTAATTCGTCTATAAGTTTTTTAAGCCTTGTTTTTGAAAGTTCATCGCTCTCTTTTTTAAGCGCCGTTTCTTCAATTTCAAGTTGAATAATCTTGCGTGAAACCTCGTCCATCTCACTTGGCATAGAATTCATTTCCGTTTTTATATTTGCGCACGCCTCGTCAACTAGGTCAATAGCCTTGTCGGGTAAAAACCTATCGGTTATATATCTATTTGAAAGCGTTGCCGCGCTAACAAGTGCGTTATCTTGAATTTTTACGCCGTGGTAAACTTCGTATCTCTCCTTTAAACCGCGTAGTATTGATATCGTATCTAAAACCGTTGGCTCATTAACTAATACTGGTTGAAAACGCCTTTCTAAAGCGGGGTCTTTTTCTATATATTTTCTATACTCGTCAAGCGTGGTTGCGCCAATGCAGTGAAGTTCTCCACGCGCAAGCATAGGTTTAAGCAAGTTGCCTGCGTCCATAGCGCCGTCAGTTTTGCCCGCACCTACGATAGTGTGAAGCTCATCAATAAAAAGTATAATTTTTCCTTCACTCTTTTTAACTTCTTGTAAAACGGCTTTTAGCCTTTCTTCAAACTCGCCACGATATTTTGCGCCTGCAATTAAAGCGCCAATATCAAGTGAAAAAAGTTTGCGGTCTTTTAATTGCTCTGGCACGTCTCCTTTCATTATTCTTATTGCCAAACCTTCCGCAATTGCCGTTTTACCAACACCCGCTTCGCCAATTAAAACGGGGTTATTTTTAGTCTTGCGGGAAAGTATGCGTATAACGCTACGAATCTCTTCATCACGCCCAATAACCGGATCAATTTTTTGCGCACGTGCACGCTCAACTAAATCTTGGCCGTATTTATTTAACACGTCGTAGGTTGATTCTGGATTGTCACTTGTAACGCGCGTGTTACCGCGAACTGCCATTAAAGCTTTTAAAAAAGTTTGCTTTTCAATATTGAATTCTTTAAAGATTTTTTGCGTTTCAGTATTGCCGTTTTCAATTAAGCCGTAAAAAAGATGCTCAACGGAAACGAACTCATCTTTCATTTCATTAGCTTTTTTTTCAGCAGTTTCTAAGCAAGAAGATAAGTCGCTTGATAAATATTCGCCCGTGCTTCCCTTTACGGTTGGCAATCCACTTATTGCATTTTCCACCCTTTTTTGCACGCTTTTATAGTCTATACCCGCGTTTTTTAACACGCTAACTATAACGCCACTATCATCGTTTAAAAGTGCGCTTAATAAGTGCAAACTATTTATTTGCCCGTTTTGATTAGAGCGTGAAATTGAACTTGCACTATTTATTGCTTCTATTGATTTTTGAGTTAGTTTTTGACTATTCATATTCCACTCCTTTTTATTAAAACTTAACTTTTAAATTACTATTTCACCTTGCTTTAATAAAATAAACTTTTGCTCTATTAAAGGAAGTAAATTTTTGTTATCTAAATTATTAAAATAAAGGTTTAAAAGTTCGTCAAAATGCTTAACGTATTCAGTCAACTTTTCTGCAAGAGACTTTGTTGTTATTGCCGTATTTGGAAAATTAAAAAGCCTTGTAAATCTGTTACCTTCAAACAAGTGAATTGCTTGCGAGTTGTAATGCGTTTTTTCTAAATAGGCGTAAATATTAAAAAAGTCGCTTAAAAGGTCTATAAGTATAGAGTTTTGCGTGCGCAACGTTACCTTTAATTGACCTAAATGTTTAGAATTTGGAAACAACTCAACGCTATATTTAATTGCAGGGTTATACCTATAATCAAGCGCACTTATAATTGACGCCATATATTGCGATTGATTTGCCAAATAGCGCATACTACTGCTTGTTGCAAGCAATTTTTCAATTTCTTCAAAAATATTGCCCGCGCGCATTTGAGGCGTTTCATAACCAACTGCATCTGCAAGCAATTTTTCAATCATATTTGAACGGCTCATACCGTTTATTCTTGCCATTTTATCAATTTTTTGTACTACTTCATCATTTAATAGTAAACTATATAAAGATTTTGACATTTCTATGCTCCTTTATCTATATATATTGTAATGCTCTATTTTAAATTTGTCAATACTATTATATAATTTTAATTACAAATTATGCAAATTTATTTGCAAAATTAAAAATTCCGCTTTAAAAAGCGGAAAGTTTAATCGTTTATATATCTTTTTAGCCAATCTAGGTTTAATGCCCACGCGTCAACCTTATCAAGTTGAGCGTTTTTAAGGTTTGCTTGTTTAAGAGCGGTGGTGTAAGCGGTAAAGTCTACGCCGTTTACTTTTTTAAAATGAAGAATAGCTTTATCTTCCTCTCCCACAAGTTGCGTGCGCGAAATATGTATTACGCTATGACAAAGGTGGCAAACGCTAATAACGTTAACAAGCGTTTGAGTTTTTGAAGATAGGTCAAAACTCCAAACTTCGTGCGCTTCTAACCTTTTTGGTTTTGCACCGCATATTGAACACTTGTTTTCATAACGGGCGTACGCGTCCTTTCTAATAAAATCCCACGCTTTTTTTGATAAAATGGCACGCAAATTATTATTAAATGCTCCCGATGGCAAAATTTCAAAGTTAAGTTTAAGATTTTTCATAATTTTATTATACAGCATTTTACAAAAAAATGCAAAATTTGGCGTTTTGTTTTTTTAATAATAGTCAATAATTTTTATATGGAAAATAATAGAGTAAAAGTTTGTATAATTGGCGGTGGCGTTGCGGGGCTAACTGCAGGAATATATTTATTAAAAGACGGGTTTAACGTTGAGCTTTATGAAAAGTGTGGCGTGGTTGGCGGAAATCTTACAGGCTGGTATAGGCAAGGATATGAAATTGATAATTGTATTCATTGGCTAACGGGCACTAACCCAAAATCTCCACATTACAAAATTTGGAAAGAAGTTGGTGCGCTTGACGGTGTTGCAATTTATTATGCGGACGCTTTTTTTACCGCCAAATACAAAGAGCAGACTTTAAGCCTTTTTAAAAATATTGAAAAAACTTATAGCCAAATGCTATTAGTTAGCCTTGAAGATAGGCGTGAAATTAAACTTTTTATATCTGCAGTAAAAAGCGTTGTCAACCTTTTAGATATGGCGGGCAAAAATAACGATAAAAACACTTCCTTGTTAACTAAAATAACGTCGCTTTGCGCTTTAGCAAGATACGTAAATTTAAGTTGTGAAGACCTAGCAAGCAAGTTTAAGCACCCACTTTTAAAAATGGTTATGGGCGGATATATTCAAGGCGAGTTTAGTAGCCTTGCTTTAATTATAGCATACGCAACTTTTGTGTCGGGCAACGGCGGAATTCCAGAGGGTGGCTCTATTGAAATGGCAAACAATATGCGACGTAAATTTTTAAGTTTAGGCGGTAAAATTTACGTTAATAGTGAGGTTATAGGCGCAAAAATAGTAAATAAAAAGGTGGAAAGTATTATGATTAAAAATAAAGGCGAAGTTAATTTTGATTATGCAATATTTTGTACGGATATAGAAACCGCATACTCTAAAATTTTAAATTTAAAACTGCCCACGCAATTTGAAAAAGTTAAAAATAATACTTTTTCAAGTTTTCACACTGCCCTTTTAATTGACGAAAAACATTTGCCGTTTTCAGATGAAACCTTGCTTTTAGTAGACCCACCATATTCTAAATATATTGGAAAAACGCTAACCGTTAGAAATTTTCCTTATATTAAAAACAGCGTAAAAAACGGAAAAATTTTAATAGAAACAATGTTTATTTGCTCGCTTGAAAGTTCACGCAAGTGGATAAAACTACGCAAAACCAACCTTCAAAAATACCAAAAACATAAACTTGCCGTTGCTAAAATTTGCATCAAAACTATTGAAAAAGAATACCCTTTCCTTCAAGGGAAAATAGAACTTATTGACGCGTGGACGCCAGCTTCCTATAGCCGATATACGGGGCATAGTAACGGAGCGTATATGGCTAACGTTATACCAAAAAACAAACTACCCGTTAAAAATAAGCAAAACGTAAACGGGGTAAAAAACGCTATTGTTGCTTCGCAATGGAATAGCGCCCCTGGGGGACTTCCAATGGCAATGGAGCAAGGAGTTTCCGCTTATAAAAACTTTAAAAAAGAGCAAAAGTTAAAAAATTTAGCGATGCAAAGGGAACTAAAAGCGGTAACGGCAAAGTAATTTTTAAAAAGTATTGAAATTCATATTTAATTGTGCTATAATTTTTACAACATCATATAAATTATAGGAGTTTTAAGTATGTTTAAGTCTATAAAAGAACTTTTAAAAATGAAAATTACAAATTTAAAATGCCGTATTTTTGGCATTAAACCAATGGATGCAATTCCAATGTTTAAAAAAGTTTTGCCTGGTTTTAATTTGGCAAAAGCTCCGCGCTCTTATAGAAAAAGCGGTATTGATTGCAAAGTTTCTAACGAAGGTTGGTACGCAACTTATTCAATAACTCATCTTTTTGCAACAGCGTACAAAAACACTTTTACTGCAGAAGCTTCTTTTAGTAGAGACAGGTACTACTATAAAACTAAAATTTTTGGCAAAGAACGTGAAGGTTTAGGCCCTTACGTTTACAACACGTCTGTTAAAGTTATTTTTAGCGGTTTACCTATGAAAGATTACGTTAAAACGCAAGCACACTTAAAGCAAACTTACCCACAAGTACGCTTTGGTTTTTATAAAGACACTGTTGACGTTTATATAAGCCGTACGGTTAAAAACTTAAAGGAATCTAAAGCAGTACTTTATGACTTTAAGCGTATTTATGACAAAATTGGAAACGACCTTGTTTCAAACTTTAACTATATTCACGACGAACTTCATAAATAAAATAAAAAATCCACGGGTGAAAACCCGTGGTTTTTAATTACATTTTTAATATAAACTCATATAGTTTTTTGGCTATTGCTCTATGGCCGTCGTCGTTAGGGTGCAAGCCGTCAACTTTAACGTAAGAACGGAAAAGTTCGTTATCAAAACTAAAATCACTATCGTTATAAAGGTCTAAAATATTAACGTTTTCTAATTTTAAAACTTTTATAAGCGCGTCAACGTATTGTTTAAGCGTACCCATAGCGGTAGGTTTTAAGCCGAATTCGCCGTGAACGTCATCTTCGTTTATTCTATGAAGCGGTGTTATAAATATTATAGGAACGTTTTTATACTTTTCCCTTAACATATTTATTAAAATTCTAACGTTTCCGCTAAAAGTATCAAGCGTAGTGTCGGTTTCTAAACCGATAGGCACGTCGCCGTGGCCGTAGTCGTTAGTACCGCCAAAAACAACAATTAAGTCGCCTTCTTGTTGCATAGTTTCTAAACGCATTAAAAAGTCTTCATCGTAGCGGTTGCCAAGTAGTTTTTTGCGCTTTGCTATGGTTGTGCCAGCAACGCCGTAATTAACAACTTCTTTTGCGCCCGATAGCCTTTTTAACTCTTCTAAATATTCGTTGGCGTAGGTTATAGAGTCTCCTAAACATAAAACGATTTTATCTTTTAATTCCATAACAAACTCCTTGTTTATACGTCGTTTAAAATTTTAGGCTTAACAATTTTTTTGAACGGCTCGTATCTTAAACGATATTCGTTTGAATATTCTTTGTCGCTTTCAATTACAAGGTGCATATCGTCAGTTCCTTGAACTTCAGGAAGAATTGTACATACGGAAGCACATTCTACGTTAGTTTTTGCACTTGCTTTTCCACTAACCTTTTCTAAAAGTAAAATCTTGTTGTCGCCTATTTTTAAATAAACTTTTGCACTTAATTCAACTTCTTTGTTGCTATCGTTTAAAAGCCAAATTTCAGCTTTAAACTTTTCGCCTTCTATCCATTTGAATTTAGGCACGCGTGCGCTAAAAATAGTTGGGCGAAGCGCACTTTTAATTGCATAGTACGCTGGCTTTGGCGTTGCAGGGAAAACTAAAATGCTATTGTTTGCGGCGGTGTACCAAGGCTCGTTATAAACCCAATTTAGTGCAGCACTACAAACTGGCCATTGTTTACGCATTTCTTCAAAAGACGCGCGGTAGCCTTCACATTGAATCCAATTTGACTGCGCAATTAAATCTTCAATGCTTTCGGCTTTGCCAAAATAACGCTCTAAAATATCGGTGCAAGCCCAAGTATCGCCACGCCAAGCCTTTTTAGCGTGATGAAGAATATAACTTTCAGTTTCTTCAATAGGGAAAATTTCGTTTTCAGGAATAATCTTTTTAAGCACTTCAAGCGGTGCAATTGACGGAACGCCGAACTCCGTATAAGCCGTATTGTTTGCCCTTTGAAATTCGTTAAACATATCTCCGCCAAATCTAACTTCATCGTAAAAAGTGTAACCACCGTGTGCCATACCCATTATTGGAGAAGTTTTTATAAACGGCAAATCTCTACTATATTCATAACAAAGTTTATCAAGCAAGCGAAGTGGTAAACTTTGCTCATCCATACCCGACCAACCATTAAAGAGTTCGTTGCCACCGCACCACATTACTAAGCAAGGGTGTTTAATTAAATTTAAAATTACGCTTTTTGCTTCTTTTTCTAAAACTTCTAAATAATGCTCTTCATTTGGATATTTGTTGCAAGAAAGCATAAATTCTTGCCAAACCATAATGCCAAGTTCATCACAAATTTCGTAAAAACATTTGTGCATTGGCCCAGAGCCACCCCACATTCTAAATATGTTCATATTAGCGTCTTTTGCAAGGCGAACAAGTTCAAAGTAGCGTTCGTATGGAGTTCTACCAGGGAATATATCTGCATTAACAAAGTTAGAGCCTTTCATAAATATGCGTCTTCCGTTAAGTTCTAACGTGATAGGCGGATTTTCAGGACCTTTAGGGAAGCCTGGCTTTGTCCACGCGCCGTTGTTTTCAACAAGTTTTGCTCTTCTAAAGCCGATTTTTCCGCTAACACTATAGCCTCTATTTTCAACGACGTAAGTATAAAGCGTTTGCTCGCCTTCGCCACTACACCACCAAAGTTTAGGGCTTAATACGTCAAAGGTTTTTTGCTCTCCGCTATAAACAACGTTTGAATAGTCGTCATATAAAGTTATGGTTGATAAAACTTTGCTATCAAACTTAAACTCAACGTTAGCCACGCTAAAATCATCGCTTAATTTATAAGTAACTTGCGGATTAGAAATATAATATTCGCTACGCGTTTCAATATACGCACTAGCGTATAAACCCGAAATTAAAAGACGTGGATTCCAGTCCCACCCGTAGCACATTGGCGGTTTTGCAGAGTGGTCGGCTTCGTTTCTGTCTTTTGGAGCGCCAACCCTTTTAGGGTGCGGTGCTATTTTAATAGACAATACGTCACTACCCGTTAAATATTTGGTTAAGTCAAGTTCAACGGGAGCATACATACCTTCGTTTTCAAAAAGTTTTGTATCGTTTATATAAATTTGGTATTTATAGTCAATACCATCACTTATAAAAAACACGCTTTCTCCGTCATTTTTTGTATAGTTAAGGGTTGATTCATATTCCCAAGCGTCGTCTTCAAGGCACTCGTATTGACGGCAACCATCATTAAAGTACACGTCCTTAAAATTGTTTGCTACGCCATAGTCATATTGAATATTTCCAGGCACTTCTACTTTAAAAGGCTTGCTCTTTTCTCCGTTATGAATTCTATAACCTAACCAATTTTGATTAAATTTCATTTTTCTCTCCTTTATAAAACTTCAAAACCCGTAACGTCTTTTATAGTTTTACGCGCGTTTTCTAATTGCTCTTTTGTTGGAAGTTCACTTGGCGAATTGTCTAAAATTCCAAGAGAAATATATTTCATTTCCGCATATTTATGATACGCCAAAACGCGAACTTTTTCAATGTTTTTTAAATCTTTTATAAAATTTGCCATTTTTAAAATTTCGCCGTCATTAAAATTTGGAACAAAAGGAATTCTAATTTCTATCTTTTTACCCGCATCGTCTATAAATTTTAAATTTTCTAAAATTACTTCGTTTGTAACGCCTGTACACTTTTTATGAACAAGAGGATCTATTGCTTTTATATCATATAAAAACGTATCAACGTACGGCAAAATTTTCTCTATTACGCTTTTTTCAACGTAACCGCACGTGTCTATTGCTACGTTAACTCCGTTTTCTTTTAAAAGTTTTGCAAGTTCGTAACATAAGTCTTGTTGCATTAAAGGCTCTCCGCCAGATAGCGTTACACCGCCACCTGACCCGTCAAAAAACATTTTGTCACGCAGTACTTCCGTAGCTATATCTTTTGCGGTACGCTCCTCGCCGTAAAGCGTAAAAACACGTGACGGGCAAACTTCTAAGCACTTACCGCACTTTACACAATTTTCCCTTTTAAAAATATGCTTGCCGTTTTCCACTTGATTTGCCGTACATAAAGTAGTACACCTTAAGCAGTTAACGCAAAGTTCAGGGTTAAACGCCATTTCTTTTTTGAAGCTAAACGATTCGGGATTGTGGCACCACACGCACCTTAAAGGGCAACCTTTAAAAAATACGGTTGTTCTAATTCCATCACCATCGTGCGTTTCAAATCTCTTAATTGCAAAAATCATTTTTTAGTCCTCTACTGCGGAAATAAAGTAATCTTGCTTGCTCTTTGACATCTTAACAAAATACTCGTTCCAACCGCACACCCTTATTTGAAGTGTTGAATATTTGATAGGGTCTTCTTGCGCTTTTTTAAGCGTTTCCTTATTAACGATATTGCCTTGCATCCCAAATCCGCCGCTTTCAAAGAACACTTTTACAAGCGAAGTAAAATCTTTAAGCCCCTTGTCGCCTTCTATTGCAGATGGGTGTAAAGTAAAGTCAAATATAGCGGAATCTAAAAACGCAGAAGAATCAATTTTTAAAACGCTTTGCATATAGCCCGTTATGCCTTCCCTATCTTTGCCAGCCGTTGCACAAAGATTGCGTGAAATTGGCGTGCCTGCTTTTCTACCGCAAGGCGTAGCAGAAGTGTCCCTACCCCTGCTAATGTGCGTGTCTATTGAGTCAAGCCCAAGGCGTAAACGCCTATTGTCATTAACAACTTTACCGCAATATTTTTTGCCTAGATGCGAAGTGATTTTAACCATAATTTCATCAGGAAGCGGTAAGCCGTTGCCGTATTTATCGCTATCGTTTAAAATTTTAGTTCTTAATTCTTCGTATCCTTCAAAGTTTTGTTTGAGGGCATTTACAAATTCTTTTAAAGTTATAATTTTTTGGTCGTACACAAACTTTTTGATAGCAACAAGGCTATCAACAACCGTGCCAAGCCCAAAACATTTTATTGACATATTGTTGTATTTTAATGGATATTCGTGAACGTCTCTCCCCTTTTCAATGCAAGCAGTAAAAGACGAAGAATATATTGGAGACGGATTTACAAGCGTATTATACTTACTTTGCTTGCCAGCAAAATCAATGGTAAAATCAATAATTGCGTCAAGTTCGTTAAGGTACGCTTCAAAAAATTCATCAAAAGTAGCAAAATTGCTGTTTTGAGTTATGCCAATTTGCCTATCTTGTAAAATATCTTTACCATTATTTAGCGTAAACTCAATAGGCTTAACTGCATTGAGCCAAGAAACGCCAACTTCAGGTTCTTCAAGCCCCATAACAACGGGTTCGTAACAGCCAAGCAAAACGTAATTTATGGCGTCTTCTTTACCAATTCCTATTTTTTCATAACCTTTTAAAACGGCTTCATCGTTAATAATACAAATACTGCTGTTGCCACGCCTTATCATATCAAGAACTTTTGTTAAAACTTTTTGGTCTACGTTTTTATGATAGCGTAAATGTATTTTAGGGTCGTAAATATTAAGTTCATCGTAAACGTCTAAAATAAGATAAGTGAGTTCGTTACACCTATCGCTTCCGTCAAGGTTAGAACCGCCTACTAAAAATGGTTGTTGCGCAAAACGCTTGCTTGCAACAAAGTGAATAAAGAGATATCTAAATAAATCTTTGATTTCTTCTAAACTCGTACCGCTATCAAGTTCGGCTTTGTAAAAATCGTAATAGAGCGCGTCTATAGCGCCAAGCGTTCTACCCCTTTCTGGCCCAATTTCTTCAAAATAGAGATAAAATACTTGAAATAGCATTACTTCGTACAAAGTTTTTGGCGGATTGCTAATTAAATTTTTTACCGCTTGCGAAAATTTTTGCACGTTAAAGTTTAACGAGTAGTTATAAACCCTTTCTAAAAACTCAATTATTGCCTCGTACCTAATAATAAGCGAATTTAAAAACCTAACGCCACGCTCGTCGTTATTTTTTAAAAGATTTTCCTTGCTTTGTTTGGCACTTTCTAAAATTCCGCTAAAACCGTATTTTAAAAGGTTGTTCCAATTTGGAACGGTATGCCAAAAGTCGGTAAACACGTCTCCCAATCCAACTTCTTGCCAATCGCACATTTTTTTGTACTCTTTTGGAAGTTTTGCGCCTAAAACCTTTTCTCTTTGTCTTCTAAAAATAATTTTGTCAAAAACGTCCCAACCGGCGTGTTTAAAATAGGTTACGCCAAGGTCAAATTTTACTGAAAACGGCGTGCGTTCGTTAATTTCAAGCCTTGCGTTTTTAAGTAAATACGCATAGGCGTTTGCACAAAAAAGTTCACGGTCTTCATCTAGCGTGCTATTTTCCTGCATTTCAATAAGCGTTTGTTCAAGTTCTTCTACACTTTTACCGGTAGCCACATCATAATTAGCGTTTTTAAATTCATTTTCAATAAATTTTCTGTTTTCAAAAAAGTTTGCCATATAATTCTCCTTTGCATTATTATCATATCAATTTACAACTTCAAATGTAAATGCGCATATAAAACATTATGTGTTTTTAGAACATTTAATATTGACAAAATTGCCTGCCTATGCTAAAATATTTGTATATTAACTAATAGTTAGTTAAATTTTAACGTTGGTAGATATATGGAAAACAATCTAATTATTGAAAATATTTACGCTAGTTATGAGGGCGAATTTAACCCTGCATTTATAAAACGCAATGAAAAACGCAAGCACGACGGATTTTGTTACGTTTTAAAAGGAAAAGCGGACTATTTGTTTAAAAACGTTACTATTAGCGTTCAAGAAGGTGACGTTTTATATCTTCCTGAAGGTGGCGATTATAACATTTTAGTTAAAGAAAGTGCAAAATACGTTTGCATTGATTTTTCTTTTAATAAAAAGGGGCTTTCGCCAATAGCGCTTAAAAATATGAAGCATACTAAAAACGATTTTTACAAGTCGCTTTATAATTGGCTTAACCCAACGCCAATGAAAACTCCTAGAGCGTATGAAATTATAAACCGCATTTATTGCGAACTTATAACTGCAAAAAATAAAAAGTACTCTAATTCCTATAAAATATTTTCAAAAGCAATGGAAATCATTGTAAAAAAATACCGCGAGCAAAACTTTTCCGTTGAAAGTTTAGCAAAAGAAGTTGGAATTTCGCCCGTACATTTAAGAAGAATATTTTTAAACTGCTCTAATACAGCACCTAAAAAAACTATAAACGACTTTAGGTTTGAACAAGCAAAACTTTTGCTAACTTCTTCAAACTTAAGCATTAACGAAATTGCCTTAAACGTTGGGTTTTGCGACCAATTCCACTTTTCAAAATCGTTTAAAGAAGCCGTTGGACTATCGCCTACCGAATATAAAAAATATCAACAACAATAAAGCATTTTATATATGAAATTGGCAACAAAAATAGGCGATTTTCACACGTTCACAACCAATGTTTTTGAATAAATTGGCTTATTAAATAAAAAATCACCCCTTTTTTAGTTTGGGGTGATTTTTATATCGTCTTTTTATTATTTTTTATTAAGCCTTTCTCCTACTGCTCCACCTGGATGAATAACGGCAAATTGCTCTTTTTGGTAGCCTGTTTCTTCTATTATAGCAGTTTGAAGAGCGTGGAACAACATACAAAGCGCAGTAGTGCTAGTTGTTCCTTGCATATTATATTTGTCAGTTTCGCGATTTACGTATTGCTTAATAACTACGTCTGCAGATAACGCTAATGGCGAACTCAAATTTTCAGTAACGGTTATAATTTTAACGCCTTTTGTTTTGCAAATGTCTATTATTGGAAAAAGTTCTTTTGTTCCGCCTCCACGTGATGCAAAAACCATAACGTCTCCACTTTGTAAAAAACCAGTTGCTCCATGTATTGCTTCCGCAGGAGAAATAAAACGTGCAGGACGCTCAATACAACATAAAAGATGAGCAAAGTGTTGGCAAATTATGCCTGAGTGACCACAGCCACAAGTTCCAATACGAGTTGCCGTTGATAAAAGTTCAACTGCTTTAGAAAATTCTTCTTCGTTAAAATAGTTTTTCATTTCTTCTATGCATTGAGATTCTATATCATATGCGTTTTTTGCTGCCAACAAGGCCTCTTTACTAATCATTAAAAACACTCCTTAAAACTTTTATTATATATTACCACAACTAAATTTATTTGGCAACTATTATGAAAATTTTAACTAATAAAAAATAATAAAATAGTAGGCTAAAAGCCTACTTTTTAATTTGTAAATTAAAAACCACGACAAGCAGACTTCCTTATAGGGATTGGGCTTGTTGTGGTTTTGTTGTTTTATTTTACTAAAGCGTTCATTTGGTCAAAAACGTTTTCCATATCGGCAACTAATTTTAATTGCGTTCTCGTTCTATCTAAATTTTGCCCTGGGCGGTGCGTTCTAAAATACGTATCGCCACTTAAGTAGTCCGTTAAAAATCTCATTCCGCACTCAATCGTCATTAAAATTGAGCCAAAAGCAAGGTTTTCTTTTTCAATATCCGTAATTCTTTCTCCAACCGCTTCAAGATATCCTTTAAGATAAATTTCATAAAGGTCTAATCTAAAATAAACTTTAGATATATCTTGCTCGTCTTCAACGCTTGAATTACAACCCGACCTAATGCTATCGCCAAAGTCGTAACAAAGCGAACCCGGCATAATAGTATCAAGGTCAATAACACAAACGGGTTCGCCCGTTTTATCGTCAAGCAAAACGTTGTTAAGTTTAGTGTCGTTATGAGTAACTTTAAGTGGCATTTCACCGCTTGCAAGCATATCAACTATTTTGCCGTAATAACTCTCTCTTGCCTTTATAAATTCAATTTCTTTTTGGCAATCTTTTGCCCTATTAAACTCGTCTTTTTCAAGAGCGGTTAAAAAGTTTTGATAGCGGACTTTTGTATTGTGGAAATTTGGTAAAATTTCATAAAGTTTAGAAGCGTCAAACTCGGCAAGAAGATTATTAAAGTTACCAAATGCTATTGCGCTATAATAAAAATCTTTTGGATTTTCAACCTTTTGAAGAGCAATTGTATCTTCAATAAAGATGTAAAGCCTATAATATTCGCCGTCTTCAGTTTTATAATAAGCCTTTCCATCGTGCGTTTTTATAAGGGTTAAACTTTCCTTGTCTGGATTGCCACCGCGCTCAATTATTTTTTTGCGGTTAAACTCCGTTACAAGTTCAATGTTTTGCATTAACTTTTCAACAGGGTCAAAAAGTTTTGAATTTATTTTTTGCAAAAGATACGGTTTTTTAATGCCGTTATCTTCATAAACTGCGTAAAAACTTCTATTTATAAGCCCGTTGCCGTAAGGCTCTGCGCTTATAAGAGTTCCCTTAACTTCAAAATTTTTAAGAACTAACTCTAATTCCTTAAACAATTCCATTTTTTATAACTCCACAACGTCTTTTGGTTTTCTTGTTTTATAAGCCCCGTTAGTAAAGTCTGGCACGTCAACTGGCGCACCGCCATTTTTAATTGATTGTTCACTTAAATATGTTATGCTCATCCATGCAGCCGCGTCGTAAACGTCAATAGGCATTTCAGTACCATTTCTAAGCGCGTCAAAGAAAGCAACGAATTCAAAATAGTCCATACCGCCGTGACCCGCGTCTAAAATTTCTTGCGGTACGTTCTTCCAAAATTCAGGCAAATATTTTTCGTAATTTTTTGCACTATTATGATTTTGCTTGAAAAAATCAAGTTGAGAAACGTTTTCATTATAATCGCCTTCAATAAGCATCATATCGTTATCTTGCATATACATACCTTTCGTTCCACGAACGGTAAATTCACGCGAGTAAAAGCGCGGTAAGGTAGTGTCTAAGCAAAGGCTAATGAGTTCGCCGTTTTCGCATTTAATAAGAGTAGTAACAATGTCGCTTTGAGCCCACTCTACGCCTTTGAGTTCTTGCAAATCGTCTCTACCATTAATATAGTCTTTAAGGCCTGCCGATTTTGACGACATAGAAACAAGCGAAACCATTCTATTGCCACGGTTGATGTTTAAAAGTTTAGCAATAGGCCCAAGGTCGTGCGTTGGATAGTTTTCGCAGTTGCGAGTAAGGTAATGGTTTAAACGATAGCTTCTTTTTAATTTGCCATAAGAAACTTCATCGCGAAGGTCATGGCCGTAAGCGCCGTGACAATAAACTATTTCGCCCATAAGCCCTTTTCTTGCAACGCTCGTTGCCAAAAGTTCATCGCGGTTAAAACAGCAGTTTTCCATAAACATAAACGGAGTTTTAGTGCGTTCTTGAACTTCAATAAGCCTATAACACTCTTCGGCGCAATTCGCTCCGCCAACTTCCATAGCAACCGCTATTCCCCTTTCCATAGAATACGTTGCAAGGTCAACGTGGTATTCCCAATTGGTTGCAATAAAAACAGCGTCTGGCTTAACTTCATCAAACATTTTTACGTGGTCGTCGTACACGGGCACGTCTATATTAAAATCTTTTTTAAGACAATCTCTAACGTGTTCCGCTTTATCAATCCAACCCGTATCGCAAAGTCCGGCAATTTCAACGCCCTCAATTCTCGTTAATACGTTTTGCGTCAACGTTCTTCCGCGTTGCCCACAACCTAAAACAACTATTTTTATAGGTTTCATAATTTCTCCTTAATAAAATTATTTTTACAATAATTACATTATAAATGAAATTTAACGCTTTGTAAATAGTCGTTTTGATTTTTATTATGTCTTTTTTTATTATTTTTTATTGACACGTATACTACGCTTTTATTATAATTATTAAAAAAGGGGGCATTATGAACAAACAATACCAGCGCAGACATTTAAAATTTAGCAATACGCCGTCACTTTCCAACCTAAGCGTTACCAGCTTTGGGTATCACGACTTTAAATATATTAAAAGCCGTAACGTTTTACACTCGCAAGACGGTTACACCTTGCATTTTGTTCAAAGGGGTAATGGAACGCTACAAGTAAACGATACATTTTTTAACGTTTATGAAGGAGATTTTTTCTTTTTACCACCAAACGTCCCTATAAAATATTACCCAAGTGGCGATAACCCTTGGGCATATTATTGGTTTTATATGGTGGGAAGCGGAGCAAAAGAACTTGGGCTTTCTATGGGCTTTTCAACTGATAACCCTATCCATCACGACAATAACCCAAAAGAAGTTGATATTTTGCTAAATTCGCTATATAGAGCGGGTATTTCGCAAGAAGAGCGTTATTTTAAAACGCTTTCCGCATTATATAACATAGCTTCAAGGCTTGCCGTTAGCCGTAAAAACAGCGAGTTTATTTATGATTTAGACACGGTTGAAAACGTAAAATCAATTATTAAACTTAACCATAAAGACCCCGAATTTAAAGTTGAATACGTTGCGGATATTTTATTTATAAGCAAGTCGTATATTTGCAAACTATTTAAAAATAAAACGGGAATAACTCCCGTTAAATACCTTGTAAAACAAAGGCTTAAAAGCGCGGGCGAACTTTTAAAAGAAAAAAATTTTTCCGTAAAAAAACTCGCCTTATTAGTCGGCTTTAAAGACGAACTTCATTTTATGAAAGTTTTTAAAAAAGAATACGGCATAACGGTGAAAGAGTTTAGGCAAAAATACGCGCAAGAAAACTTAAACGCTATAACCATTTAATTTTATGTTTTATTTTACACTTACTTTTAACAACTTTATTATTTATAATTTAAAAAGGAGTTAAAAAAATGAAAATATTAATTGTTCGCCATGGCGACCCAGACTATAAAAACGATACTTTAACAGAGGTTGGAAAATTAGAAGCTGAATTTTTAAAAAAGCGTATTGAAAAAGAAAACGTTACAAGCGTTTATTGCTCTATTCTTGGTAGGGCACGCGATACCGCCAAACCCTTTTTAAAATCGCTTTCAATGGACGCTACTTATTGTGATTGGCTTAAAGAGTTTAATGACGCAACCGTTTTATTCCCTTACAATAAAGAGCCTGATTGTTGTTGGGACGTTTTGCCTGAATATATAAATACTTTGCAAAATATTTACCACCCAACGCTTTGGAAGGAAGAAGAATTTATAAAAAATTCAAACGTTTCAAAAAACTACGACTACGTTACAAAAAATTTAGATAAAATGCTTGCAAGCCACGGCTACCTAAGAGACGGGTTTAATTATAAAGTAGAAAAAGGCAATCACGACACCATAGTTTTAGTTTGCCACTTTGGCGTTACAGCCGTTTTACTTTCGCATCTTTTAAACTGCTCGCCTTATAGCATTTGGCAACACGCTTGCACTGCACCAACCGCAATTACCACAATTTACACGGAAGAACGCGTTAAGGGAATTGCACTTATGCGCTGTGCAAGTATTGGCGACGTTAGCCATCTTTTATTAAATGGACAAAACCCCTCGTTTTCAGGAAGGTTTTGCGAATGCTTTGAAGACGATACAAGACATTAAAAAGGAGTTGCTTTTTGCAACTCCTTTTAGTTTATTTTTTATTCATCTTTAGTAGTAGCTACTTCTTCTTGAGGTGCTTCTACTTTAGGTTCAGTTTGTTGAGGTTCTGCTTGGGCTAAAGCAAGAGCTTCTTTTTCCTTTTCTTGAGCCTTTTCTTTTTCCCTATCTACTTTCGTTTTGAACTTAGGCTTTGGGCTTTTGAACTTCTTTCCGCCAAACAATGCTATTAAGCCAAAAAGTAGAACGTTGAACGCTGCAAATAAGAGTGCATATTCAACATTATAAAGTGCAAGTAATCCGTTAAGAATAAGGCAAATAATAAGCCAGCCAAAGTACCCTCTCTTAAAGCTATTTTTAGATTGAGGGAAATACATAACGCCATCTTGTTCTTTTTCAATAATCTTATCCGCTTGTTCAACTTTGCGCTTCATAAAGATTGTGCGGTCAATGCTTTCTTTAGAAATTTGGCCGTTCTTAAGCATATATCTCTTTAACGCCATATCTTTTTCATATTCAGTTAAAGAACGCTCTGCATCTGGATATCTATTTTCAATAGCAAGTTTAATTTCGTAGTTTTCAAGAGATTTTTTTGCAAGGTCGTGATTTACATACATTTCCGCCTTGATTTGGCGAAGTTCAAATGCTTGGTCCTCAATTCTTTCTTGAATACTATTTGGAATTGCAAATTTGCTAATTAAAACGTTTGAAACTTCAATGCCGTATGGTGCAAATACTGCCTTAAGTTTATTTTGAAGCTCATTTTCAAAAATGCTAATAGTAGCACATAACGTATAGTAGCCAATTTTATTCCTGTCAATATAACTAGTAAAAATAGCACGGAATTGGTTTTCTAAAACGCTACCAACAACGTTTTCAATTTTATTTCTACCAAGTTGTGAAGCGTGCATATCAAATTTTTCAATAAAAGTTGCAGCACTCTTAATTTTAAGAGAAATTTTGAAGTTCGTTTTGATTGAAATAGGAATTTGCAACTCGTTATCAAAATAATAAATTTCTTCACCGTTTGGCGTCATATAGTTGTAGTTAAGCACTACTTTATCATCAACGCTTTTATGTAATGAAAAGCCGTTGTCTTTATTTTGTACGGTTTCTGAACCCTCAAAATTATCACAACCTTCTTTGTTAAGGCTTAACCTGTATGCTAAATATATTTGAGCAGTTTCATCTGTATATTGCTCTTTCTTTAAATAAATGAAGTTTACAGGGTCTTTTTCAATTGCGGGAACAAGAAGATTGTTTGCGTTTGCTACTGCAACTTTTGATAAAATGTTTGGACGTTCTTCAATTGCAGTAAAAAACGCATATCTTTGATTTTCATACATCAAAGATAAATCGTTAATATTTACTCTATCGCACAATAAATCTTGCAATAAATCTTCTTTTGTTTTTTTGTTTAATTTTGTTGCCATAATTAACTCCTTTCTAAATAGTTGCTACATTTTTTGCATAAAGCGGTGTATTCGGGATTAGCGTGCCCACACACTTCGCACACCCACTTTTTTTGCTCAATATTATTCGTAGGTACAACTATTTGCGGTTGCAAAACTTCTGTATACTCTTCATTTTCATATTTTTCCATAATGCACCTCATTTTACTAATTAACATTATTATATATATATTTAACGCCTATGTCAAGTAAAATATAAAATTTATATATTAACAAGTAGTAAACGCCTTTATTTAAAAGTGCCTTGCTCTATTGTTTTTTTTCTAAGCGATATATTTCGTTTGGGTTTTCAATATCTCCCATATTTTTCTTGATTATTTCTTCAGCCTTTTGTAAGTCCGATACAGACAAAACCATAAGCGCTTTGCCCTTTTTATGAGAAACGCAAGCGTACATATATTTAATAAAAATTCCGTTATCGGTAATGCTTTTTAAAGACGTTGCAAATCCACCCGGCTCATCGCTAATAGAAACGGCTAAAACGTCTGTAACCTTACAAATAACACCTGTTTCTAAAAGAACTGCTTTTGCTTTATAAGGGTCACTAACAATCATACGAAGAACGCCGTATTCTTCCGTATCTGCAAGCGAAAGGGCGGAAATGTCTATATTGTTTTTTGCTAGAACTTCCGCAACTTCTAAAAGTCTACCTTCTTTATTTTCAATAAAAACAGAAATTTGTTCAACTATCATAACGCTTTCCTCCTTATATTTTACGCAAGTCTAAAACTCTTTTTGCCTTACCTTCACTTCTTGCAATAGTTTTAGGGTTAACTAAGTGAACTTTTACCCCAAGACCTAATGCAGAGCGAAGTTTATCACTAATTTCTTTTTCCGTTTTAGCAATAGTTTTTAAGTCGTCTGCAAAAAGCTCTTCACTCATTTCTACGTCTAAATCAAACGTATCGTTATTGTTTATTCTATCAATCTTGATTAAGTAATTAGGCGTAATTTTGCCATCGCTTATACTTATAAGCACTTCTTCTATTTGAGATGGGAATACGTTTACGCCCCTTATAATTAACATATCGTCACTTCTACCGCTTGGCTTATTCATACGAAGGTGCGTTCTTCCGCATTTGCAAGGCGAATAGTCAAGCGAGCAAATGTCCCTCGTTCTATATCTAATAACGGGAAAGCCTTCTTTTGTAATTGTGGTAAACACAAGTTCACCAGTAGAGCCTTCAGGCAAAACTTCAAGCGTTTCAGGGTCAATAATTTCAACAATAAAGTTGTCTTCCCATACGTGCATACCGCTTTGATATTCGCACTCGCAAGAAACGCCAGGTCCTAAAATTTCGGAAAGCCCGTAAATATCATATGCTTTAATGCCAAGTTTATCTTCTATTTCTTTACGCATTGACTCGCTCCAAGGCTCAGCCCCAAATACGCCAACTTTCAAAGAAAGTTGGTCTTTAACGCCCGCCTTTTCAATTTCTTCAGCAAGATACATAGCATAAGACGGCGTACAACAAATTGCCGTTGCCTTAAAGTCTATCATCGTTTGAATTTGAAGCGCAGTGTTTCCTGAAGATATAGGAATAACGGTTGCGCCTATTTTTTCAATGCCAGCATGCAAGCCAAACCCGCCAGTAAAAAATCCGTAACCAAACGCAACTTGGAAAATATCGTTTTCAGTAATACCAATACCTTCAAGCATTCTTGCAACGCACTCCGCCCACATTTCAAGGTCGTTTTCCGTATATCCAACTACTATACGCTTGCCCGTTGTACCGCTTGATGCGTGAACTCTTTTAATGTTAGAAAGAGGTTCGGCAAATAAGCCGTAAGGGTAAAAATCTCTTAAATCTTGCTTGTACGCAAAAGGAAGTTTATGTAAATCTTCAACCCCTCTAATATCTTCAGGCTTAAGCCCTTTTTCATCCATACGCATTTTAAAACACTCTACGCGTTCATACATTTTTTTAACTTGTTTAACAAGCCTTTTGCCTTGAAGTTTTTTAAGTTCTTCTCGTGGCATTGTTTCAATTATTTTGTCTCTTATAGCCATTTATTTACTTTCCTTTTTATTGCGATTTCCTAAACTTAAAATTATGCCAAGCGCTACAGATAACGCCGCCGCCATCATAACTTGATATTCTGCTGGAAGCAAGAATGTTATGGTATGCGCTGGTATCCAAAATAGCGGTACGGTTTTTAAAATTGTAAAGCCCCAAAAGCTAGGCCAATCAATACCCTTTATAATGCTAGACAAAGTAACCTTTTCTTTATTAGCAAAAAGTTCAAGCATTTTGTCCGTAATTTTATGCACAGCCATAAACGTTGGGCCAAAACTTGTATTCATAAGAACGCTTGTATATAATGCACGCAAAAACACGTTATCTCCGCCTAAAAGCAATCCAGAAGCCATCATTGAAGACGTTGCAATAGAGTAAACTTTCATCATAAAAGTTATCCATACGCCAATAAATCCCCAAATTATAAAGCGCCAAAATACTTTAACGGGCAATACGAATTCCTTTCTAAGAATAGCTAAAGCAAGGAGTTCGCCCGCTGTTGCAAGTAATGCAAATTTAATAAAGCCCATAATATAAGGAGTATTTGTGGAGAGTTTTTTAAACACTTCTCTAAACGACGGAACTATTAGCATTGTTGCAAATATTCCTATTGATAAAATCACGTAAACTAGGATAAGCGTGCTTTTTAGTCTTTTATTCATATTATTCCCCGTAAGTGTAGCCAAGTTCAAACGCTTTTAAATTAAGTTCTAAAAATTTTGGCGGAACAGTTTCGCTTATAACGTCTAACCAAACTTGTTTTTCAATATTCATTGTTTTTGCCAAAACACCAATTAAAACAACGTTTACAGTTTTAATAGAGCCGGCTTTAACACTTAACTCAAGAGCGTCAAGTGAAGTAACGTTTGCTTTTGAAGAAAGTTCTTCAACAATACCTTGTGGATATTGACAAGCCCCCGTAATAACAGGCATTGGTGCAATCTCTCTATCATTTAAAATAATTTTTCCACCTATCTTTAAAAATGGCAATGCTCTTATTGCTTCTAATTTTTCAAAAGCCAAAATAACGTCTGCTTCGCCTTTATCAATTATTGGCGAAGAAACAACTTCTCCGTATTTAACGTACGTAACAACGCTTCCACCACGTTGGCTCATTCCGTGAACTTCCGAAACTTTTACGTCGTAGCCACATTTAATAGCAACGCCCCCAAGTATCCTACTTGCAAGTAAAGTTCCTTGACCTCCTACGCCTACTATCATTACGTTAGTATTCATTATTTAGCCTCCTTTTCAATAGCACCAAACGGACAAACGTTTGCGCAAAGCCCGCAACCATTGCATTGTGTTGCATCAATTTTTGCCTTGCCGTTAACGTAAGTGATTGCAGGGCAACCAAGTTTCATACACATTTTGCAAGAACGGCACTTTTCTTCGTTAACAGTATACTTCCCGTCATACTTAACGCCTTTAAGTAAAGCGCAAGGACGACGTGCAATAATAACTGAAGGCTCGTTAGCGTTTAATTCTTCCTTAACGGCTTGTTCAAAACCTTTAACGTCAAACGGGTCTTCAACCCTAACTCTTTCAACGCCAACAGCCTTGCAAAGTGCAACTAAGTCAACAACTTTTGTAGGCTCGTTTCTAATAGTTAAGCCTGTAGTTGGGTTTTCTTGATGCCCAGTCATACCCGTTATAGAGTTATCTAAAATGATGATTGTGTTGTTATTTTTGTTATAAACCACGTCTATAAGCCCAGTTATGCCAGAGTGTATAAAAGTAGAATCGCCAATAACGGCAACTAATTTTTTAGAAAAATCTTCGCCCCTTGCCTTAACCATGCCATGCGCCGCACTAATTGACGCGCCCATGCAAATTGTTGTATCTACGCTTGAAAGCGGTGCAACTGCTCCTAAAGTATAGCAACCAATATCGCCACTAACAGTCACTTTAAGTTTATTAAGAACGTAGAAAGTTCCCCTATGTGGGCAACCTGCACACATAACGGGTGGACGTTTAGGAAGTTCCATTTGAGTTGTTAAATTTTTAACTTCTTCATTTAAAACTACTTTCTTAATTAAACTTTGGCTATATTCGCCAAGCAAACTAAACACGTCTTTACCTTTAACGGGAACGCCAAGTGCTTTAACGTGCTCTTCAATGAACGGGTCTAATTCTTCAATAATATAAACTTCATCTAACCCTTTAACAAAATTTTCAATAAGTCGTGTTGGAAGCGGATAAACCATACCTAATTTAAGGTAGTTGGCTTTATTTCCAAGCGCTTCTTTTGCGTACTCATACGCAACGCCAGAAGTTATTACGCCAATTTTAGCGCCGTTGTTTTCTACCACGTTAAGAAAAGTATTTTCTGCAAATTCTCTTAAGTCTTGTTCACGCTTTTCAACAACAACGTGCCTATTTATTGCGTTTGCAGGCATCATTACGTTCTTTTGAATATTCTTTTCATAAGGCTTTAACGGAGCGGAGATTGGCTCAGCTTCTTCAACCAAACTTTGCGAGTGTGAAACTCTTGTTGATAGCCTTATAAATACAGGCGTATCATACTTTTCACTTAATTCAAAAGCAAATTTTGTAAATTCTTTACACTCGCTTGAATTAGACGGCTCTAACATAGGAATTTTAGAAGCCTTTGCATAGTGCCTTGAATCTTGCTCGTTTTGTGAAGAGTGCATTCCAGGGTCATCTGCTACGCATAAAACTAAACCGCCGTTTGCACCAATGTAACTAACCGTAAAAACGGGGTCCGCCATAACGTTTAAGCCAACGTGCTTCATACAAGTCATTGCGCGCGCGCCCGCAATAGACGCTCCTATTGCAGTTTCGCAAGCAACTTTTTCATTTGGTGCCCACTCAACGTAAACGCTATCGTATTTAACAATATTTTCAGTTATTTCCGTGCTTGGAGTGCCAGGGTAAGAAGATACAACTTTAACGCCCGCTTCATAAGCACCTTGGGCAACTGCCGCGTTGCCAAGCATAAGTTTTTTCATAATTTTCTCCGTAATATTAGTGATTTGATGTTTTTATTGTTTTGCTAAATTTTTTGCCTTTTGGTTTTGACCGTGAAAATAGTTGATTTTAGCAAAACTTTGTTTTGCGGTTGGTTAGAAAAATATAAGGAATATAATTGCTTTTCGCCAAAAAATCAAGTTTTTAAAGTGGCAAAGCCTTATTACAATTCGTTTTGCCTTGATACTAAACCATCGCTACCATATTGCTTTCTAAGTTTTGGCTTTTCAATTTTGCCCGTAGGGTTTCTTGGAACGAGAGCAAAAATAACTTTTTTAGGTCTTTTGTATCTTGGAAGTTCTAAACAATAATCATTAATATCTTCTTCGGTTAAAGTAACTCCGTCTTTAAGTTGAATAACGGCTAAAGTGGCTTCGCCCAAACGCTTGTCTGGTATGCCGATAACTGCAACGTCACTAACCGCATCGTGTTTTCTAATAAAGTTTTCAATTTGAACGGGATAAATATTTTCCCCGCCTGAAATTATAACGTCTTTCTTTCTATCTACTAAATAAATGAAGCCGTCTTCATCTTCCATAGCCATATCGCCGGTAAAGAGCCAACCGTCTTTTAAAATTTCCTTTGTGGCTTCTTCATCTTTATAGTAGCATTTCATAACGCCGTCGCCAAAAACTGCAAGTTCGCCAACTTCGCCCTTTTTAACAGGATTGCGGTTTTCGTCAACAATCATTGTTTGCCAGCCGTAGCCCGCTTTACCTATTGCACCAACCTTATTAACGTTTTCCATACCTAAATGCACGCAACCTGGACCGATAGATTCCGATAAGCCGTAATTCGTGTCGTATTTATGATGTGGAAATATTTTAAGCCAACGCTTAATTAAACTTGGAGGAACGGGTTGTGCACCTATATGCATTAAGCGCCATTTTGAAAGGTCGTAATCATTTATATTTATTTCGCCCCTATCAATAGCGTCTAAAATATCTTGCGCCCAAGGCACTAAAAGCCATACTATAGAGCATTTTTCTTCCGCAACGGCTTTAATAATCCACTTTGGCTCAGTACCCTTTAAAAGTACCGCTTTAGAGCCCGCCATTAAAGAGCCGAACCAGTGCATCTTTGCACCTGTATGGTAAAGTGGCGGAATACATAAGAACGTATCGTCCTTTGTTTGCTCGTGGTGCTTTTGCTCAACGGTAGCAGAGTGAACTAGGCTTTTGTGTTTGTGAAGTATTGCTTTTGGAAAACCCGTTGTACCGGAAGAGAAATAAATTGCGCCATCATCTTCATCGCTAATTTGAATTGCTGGAAGTTTAGAACTACAAAAGTTAACAAGCCTATCGTAACTTTCGGCAAAAACAGGACAATCTTCGCCAACGTAAAGCCAAGTTTTAATTCTCCTTGCCTTATAGCAAATGCCTTCAATTCTTCCCACAAATTCAGGGCCGAAAACAATATGTTCGCAGTCCGCTTTGTCTAAACAATAAGCAATTTCTTCGCCCGTGTATCTAAAGTTGAGCGGAACAGCAACTGCACCAGCTTTTAAAATGCCAAAATAAATAGGCAACCACTCTAAGCAGTTCATAAGTAAAATGGCAACCTTTTCCCCTTTCTTTACGCCCCTTGAAAGTAAAAGGTTAGCAAAGCGGTTAGAACTTTTTTGAAATTCGCCCCAAGTAAGTTCTCTACGAAAAGCCTCCGTTGAAGTGGCTTGAATAAGTGAAAATTCACGCCAAGTCATAAGCTTGCCTTCTTCAAGTTTAGGGTTAATTTCAACTAAACACACTTCTCCCGAATAAAAAGCGGCGTTTCTTGTTAATAAATCGGTTATAGGCATAAAACATCTCCGTTAAGTAAAATAAAAAAAGCCTTCTTGCTTTGTAAAAAGCAAGAGGGCGAATATATCGCGGTACCACCTCTGTTCGCTCTAATAGAGCCTTATGAGTGAAAACACTACGGGCTATAACGCGCCCAAACGGCTAAAAAGCAACTTGCAAAAACGTAATTCTGCTACGCGGTTTAATTGCCTTGCACCTAACGGCAACTCTCTAAATAAACTAATGCTAACATACTAAAAATTTGCTAAAACGTCTTTAATATTCAACTTACAAAAATTATACAATATTTTTTTAAGGTTAGCAAGTCTTTTAAAGGCGTTATTTGCTTTTATTTTATCTTTTTGCAATTTTTAATATCCAACCTACAACCAATAAAATCGCTAATAGTTTGTTAACAAATTGCAATTTTTTTTATAATATGCTAAAATGTAGTAAACGTTTTTGGCTATAAGTATATAACCAGCTTATTTATAAGGATAACAATGAAAACTTTAAACGAAATTTTAAAAACGGTTGAAAAGCCCGCGCGCTACATTGGTGGCGAATACGGCGCACCTAAAATAAAAGAAGACAAATTCAACTACTGCATTTGCTTTCCTGACGTTTACGAAGTTGCAATGAGCAACTTAGGCATACGCATTGTGCAAGACGTTATTAATAACGTTGACGGCGCTTCAGCAGACAGGTGCTACGCCCCTTGGCCAGACTTTGGTACGGCGATTAAAGAAAACGGCATTCCGCTTTACTCGCTCGGCTTAAAAAAACCGCTTAAAGAATTTGATATGATAGGCTTTTCGCTTCAATACGAAATGAGTTATACAACCATTTTGTATATGCTTGATTTAGCTGGCATTCCACTTTTGGCAAGCGAGCGTGACGATTCTTTCCCTATTATTCAAGGCGGTGGACCTTGCGCAGTTAACCCAGAACCTCTTGCTGACTTTTTTGACCTTTTTGTAATTGGGGACGGCGAAATTTCAATGCGCCAACTTGCCGAGCTTAAACTTAAAGTTAAAGACAAAAAAGAGTTCTTAAAACGCGCGAGTGAAATTGAGGGCGTTTACGTTCCTACCCTTACAAAACCCGTATATGAGAACGGAAAAATTGTTAAATTTGAAGGCAATAGCGTTAAAAGAGCCATTTGCTTAGACCTTGAAAACGCGCCATATCCACGTTTTCAACCCGTTGGAAATATTGAAGTTGTACACGATAGAGCCGTTATTGAAATTATGCGCGGATGCTATCGCGGTTGTAGATTTTGCCAAGCGGGATTTATATATAGACCCGTTAGAAAGCGTAGCGTTAATACGTTAACAAGCCTTGCGTGCGACCTTATTAAAAACACGGGCTATGAAAACGTTAGTATGAATAGCTTGTCAACAAGTGACTACGGCGAACTTTCTACTCTTTTAAAAGAAATGAAGGCAAAGTTGCCTGAGTACACTACCATTGCTCTTCCTTCACTTAGAATTGATAGTTTTGAAAGTTTTTACGCACAAGAATCACGCAAAAGCAGTTTAACGTTTGCGCCCGAAGCCGGTACTCAACGCTTGCGTGACGTTATTAATAAAGATATTACGGAACAAGATATTGAAACGGGAGTTCAAAAAGCGTTTGACCTTGGAACGTCTGCAATAAAGCTTTATTTTATGATGGGCTTGCCTACGGAAACAGACGAAGATATTGACGGCATCTTCCAAGTTGTTCAAAAAATAAAACAAATATATTCGCAAAACCCTAAGCGTTTGCGTGCATTAAGAATAAACGTTAGCGTTTCAACTTTTATTCCAAAGCCGTTTACGCCTTTTGAGTGGGAGCCTTTTGCAACAAAAGAGCAGGTTGACAAAAAAATTGCAACGCTAAAATCAAAACTTTATATTAAAGGCGTTTCTTTTAATTGGAATGATTACGAACTTTCAGAAATGGAAGCAGTTTTAGCCCGTGGCGACAGGCGCATTGGCAAAGTTTTGCTTAACGCATACAAAAAAGGCTCTTTCTTTGAAAGTTGGTGCGAATATTTTAATCCTAAAATTTACGAGCAAGCGTTTTTAGAAGAAGGCGTTAATAAACTTGACTACACGAGCGAGCAAGACTTAAATACTCCGCTCCCTTGGGATTTTATTGACGTTGGCGTTACTAAAAACTTTTTACTTAAAGAAAGGCAAAAAGCATACGACGGAAAAATTACGGGCGGATGCCAAACGGGCTGTAAAGGCTGTGGTTTACAAGGTAGGTGCGATATAAAATGATAGTTATTAAATATTCAAAATTAAACGGCGCCGAATTTATTCCGCACCTTGATATGCTTAAACATTTTGCAAAAATTATAAGGCGTATGAACGTAAAAGTAGGCTATTCGCAAGGATTTAACCCACATATGCTTGTTTTTATGAGTTCGCCTATTGCACTTGGATTAAAAAGTAAAAGTGAATATTGCCTAATTGAAAGCGATGAGAACGCCGAAACTTTTAAACAACTTTTTAACAACTTTGCTCCTGACGGAATTAAGTGTGAAGAAAGTTATAACACTCAAAAAAGGCTTGGCGTTGCTTCAGACGTTACAACCGCCACTTACGTTATTAGCGGTTTAAACTACTTTGACGTTAGTGAAGTTTTATCAAAGCAAGAATTCTACGTTGAAGACAAAAAAGGCAATAAAAGAGAAGTTTGCAATAAAATAGTTTCTCTAAATTTTGAAAATGAAAATCTTATTGCAACGCTTAAATTTGGTAACGACACGCTCCGCCCAGACTATTTAGCAAACGCTTTTAAAGCGATTTACGGCGGTAGCAATATTGATATTATAAAAGAAGACGCACGTTTTTTAAACGGACTTTCGCTTAAAGAGTACGTTGAAAACAACAAGCCTTAATAACGTAAAATTTGTTTAAATTAACTTATTTTTAATAAAATATCAAAAAATATTGGCTGTTTTTACATTTAGTAGTTACAAAAATTGTTGACAATTACTAAACAATTAACTATAATATATATACATTTAGGCGTTTTGTCTAAATTTTGCGCTTTTTTAAGCGCCAAACCTTGAACGTAGCGAAACGTTCCAATAAGTCCAGGAGGTTAAAATTATGAGAAAGTATGAAATGCTTTACATCTTGTCAACTGAAATTGCTGACGAAGAAAGAGACGCTATTATCTCTAAGTTCGAAAAAGTAGTTTTAGACAACGGCGGTACTGTTGAAAAGATTGATAAGTGGGGTGCAAAAAAACTTGTATACCCTATCAATTATAAGACAGAAGGCTATTATGTTCTTATGACTTTTGAAAGTGCAACAACTGTTGTTGCAGAACTTAAGAGAGTTGCAGGCATAACAGACGGCGTTATGAGAAGATTGATTACAAAAGCGTAATCGGAGGGAGTTTATGAATAAAGTATATTTAATAGGTAACTTAACACGTGACCCAGAATTGAGCGAAACTTCAAGCGGTATTTCTTTTTGCCGTTTTTCAATTGCAGTAAATAGAACGTTTGCTAATGCAGACGGTAATAGAGAAGCAGACTTTTTCAATATCACTGTTTGGAGAACACAAGCAGAAAACTGTAGCAAATTCCTTAAAAAAGGTAGTAAAGTTGCAGTGGTTGGCAGTTTGCAAAACCACTCTTATGAAGATAAAGACGGCGTTAAAAGAACGCTTACTGACATTGTTGCAAGCGAAATTGAGTTTTTATCAACTGGCAATCGTTTAGATGAAGGTGAACCTGTTAAAAAAGGCCCTATTGTAGAAGTAGAGGACGACAACGATTTGCCATTTTAAAAAGGAGATAGAATAATGGAAGAAAAGACCACTATGGTTAAAAAACCTTTAAAAAGAGTTTCAAGAAAAAAGGTTTGCGCTTTCTGCGTAGAAAAAACTGATAAAATTGATTATAAAGACGTTGCTAAGCTTAAAAAGTACATTACTGAAGGCGGTAAAATTTTACCAAGACGTATGACTGGTACTTGCGCTCAACACCAACGTACTTTAGCAAGCGCTATTAAACTTTCAAGGCTTGCTGACCTTTTACCATTTAAAGGTGAATAAAATTTAAAAAATTAACAACCGCAACAGCGGTTGTTTTTTTATTTAAACCTCAAAATGACTTGCAATTTTTTTTGTTTTATATTATTATAAAGTTGCAAATTTTTGTTTATGGTAGGTAAAAAATGAAAAAACGTTTATCACAAATTTTAACGTGTACACTTTGCTTTATTTTGGCTTTTTCCGTTACCGCTTGTAAAAAAGCAGACTTTCCAATAAACGACGATACTTTGTATATTGCTCACAGAGGCTTTAGCAACGTTAACGTTGATAATACTGAAGCGGCGTTTTTAGAAGCGGCGACACTTGATTTTTACGGCATTGAAACAGACGTTAAAGTTACAAAAGACGGGTATTACGTTTGCAATCACGATGACGATGCCACTTTTGAAGATGGAACAAAATTAACCGTTAAAAATAGCACGCTTGCAGAATTGACGGCTAAAAAATTAAAGGGCGCAACAAAAGAAACGGAATATATTTGCACCTTTGAAAGATATTTAGAGATTTGCAAAAATTCACAAAAGGTTGCAGTTATTGAATTTAAAACGGAATTTACAAACGAGCAAATTGAAGAGATTTTTGAGATTGTAGAAAGCGTATATTCGCTTGATAAAATAGAGGTTATTGATTTTAGCCTTTCTCAAATTAAACGCGCAAAAGAAATTAATAATAGTATTCCATATCAATATTTAATAGGTTTTCCTAACTTTTTTGATATTGATTACGCACTTAAAAACGGAATTAACCTATCGTTTAACAGCACCGTTTTAAACTTGTTTTCCGGCTATATTAAAACTGCTCATAATAAAGGTCTAAAAGTTGGAGTTTGGACACTTGACGATAAGCAAGAAATTGCCAACTTTATTGAAATGGGTGTTGACTACGTTACTTCAAACGAATTTTACGGAAATTTTAATTAAATAAATTTAGTTTAGAAACAGGCAATTAGCCTGTAAAATTTACAAAGCACCGCAAAGCGGTGCTTTTTTATTAGTCAAAATATCCTTTATATTTAATTTTTAAAGGGTTTTCTTTAAATAAATGATTGTAAATTTCAATAAAATAATCGTCCGTCATACTTGCAATAAAGTCAACAACAATTTGGTTTGGTTCTACATTTTCATAAGGTTCTTTGCGCGTATAATAAGATTTTTTAACGTAGTTTATATGATGCTTAAATATTGGCGAAGATGCGTTACTTTTCACAAGGTCGTTATATAGCCTATTATATAACGCTTTAAACGCAGGCTTAATTTCACGCTCAAAAACAGGCTTGCTATCTTCATTGTTATAAAGCAATTTATAGTTTTCACTTTTTGCTTGTTTAAGTGCTAAGAAATAATCTTCATCAAACTTTAAATAGTTTTTGCCGTAACTATTTTTTATAATGTTTACGGTTAAGTTATTTACAATTTCCGCATTTATAGAGCCTATAGTTGTTACAACAAAGTCGTTTTCACTATACGTTTTTGTGCGTGTGCCGTCTTGCCTATCTTTACCTAAATATGCAATAATATCCGCCACCCTAACAACTAAGCCCTCTAGCGTAAACGGAGAAAGCGTTTTTGCAAAATTTTTATCTTTTTGCGCCTTTTCTATATTATTATATAATTCTTCAAAACTGCAAGGTTTTTTTGGCTCGTAAACAGCACACTCAATTTCGCCGTTATGCCCAAGAATTCCGTCAAGCGTTTGAATAGTCATATTATAGTTAAAAATGCTATCAAGCACTCTTATAGACTGCACGTTATGGTAAAAATGCTTGCCCGTGTTTTTAAAATACAATTCGTCTAAAAAACTTTCGCCAGCGTGGCCAAACGGAGTATGCCCAAGGTCGTGCCCTAAACTAATTGCCTCAATAAGGTCTAAGTTTAAGCCAAGCGCCCTGCCTATAGTACGCGCAATGCGTGAAACTAATTGAACGTGTAAACTGCGCCTTGTAATATCGTCGTTTTTATAAAAAGAAAAAACTTGCGTTTTGTCCGCATATCTATTATAAAACGGACAGTTTAAAATTTTATCAACGTCACGTATGAAAGGTGGGCGTAAAACGGTTGGGTTATCGTGCGTTTGGTCTTGCCTTAAGGCAAATTCATCTAAACAAGCATACTCGCTTTTAAAGCCGTTTTTTATGCCACTTTCTATTTGATTTGCAAGTTCTATTGGTAATGCATCGTATTTTGCCATAAAAAATCTCCCTTTACATTTTAGCATAATATCTTGCTAAAGTAAAGGGAGTTGTTTTTTTAAATTTTAACTATTAAACACCTGTAGGGAGCATTGCTATAACGCATTGAATAAATTCGTTAAGAGTAAGTTCTTGCCAATTTACTTTATCCGCAGGTATTTTATGCAATGTGTCGTATCCAAACATAAACGCTTTGTCAAGTGTTTCGCAATCTTCAATAGATAAAGTAAACACGCCACAATTCTTTAAGTCTTTTAATTTTGCATTTTGTACGCCTGATTTAGTGCGTGTTGAAACTTCGCTAACAGAAATGCTCTTGCGCTTTTCAATGTCTTGACGTTCTGGTGCAACGCCATCAATATCTTCCATATCGCTAATGTCTAAAAGATAGAATATAGAACCTTCTTCGTATTGATCATCATCTTTAATAACGTCGCCTAAAGTAAATTCGTTTGGGTTAAAGCCTTCGTCTGCAAATTTCTTGAACGTGTAGTTCGCAATTTTTGCGTTAAGACCGTCCACAGATTTGTTTTCTATATACCACTCGCCGTCACAACCAATGCCGTTTTCGTGAATTTCACAATCTGCATCTTTCGAGCATTTAATTTTGTTTTCTCTATACCACTTGCCGTCACAACCAATGCCGTTTTCGTGAACTTTACAACTTGCGTCTTTAGAGCATTTTGTATAGCCCATAACTTCGCCAAGTTCTAATTCGTTCATCTTAGAAGAGATTTGGCTAACTTTTGTATCTTTTAAAAGTTTTAAGATTGTAGGAGTGTCAGCACTATTCATATCAATAACGTCACCTAAAGTTAAGTTATCAATTTTTGACTTAAAGTTAATTTCTCCGCTAAAGATTTCTTCAAGTTTAATATCTGCAACCGTTTTGTTTAAATTGCTTACAGGAACGCCGTTATTTTCCCAAGTACCAACGCCACCAGTATAGTTCATTAGCTGACCAACGTAAAGGTCGCCTAAAACGTCCTTAAAGTCAACTTTGTTATTTAAAATGTCTGTAACAGGAACTTCGTAAATAGTTTTATCTAAAATGCCAAGTTCTAACTCTTCGCCATTTTCTTTATACCAAACGCCGTTATCTTTATCGTAAGTGTTACCCATAAGTTCGCCAACGTAAAGGTCGCCTAAAACACTCTTAAAGTTTTTATCGCCAGTAACAAGTTCGGAAACTAAAGTTTCATATAAAGTTTTATCAAACTTTGTAAAGTTTTGTTCTACGCCGTCTTTAAGCCAGTAATAATCGTGTTTATGCCCTACTTCTTCGCTGTCGCAATCGGCTTTGCAATATCCGTCTTTTTCGCCTAAGGTGTAGCCCATAAGTTCGCCAAGCATAATTCCGTCAAGCATTTCTTCTAACTTAAGCCCAGCTTTAACGTCATCCATAGTTTTGCCGTAGATGCTAACCATAATTTTATCCATAGCAGTTGAATTTTCTACTTTAGTATTGCATTCTACGTCTTTGTACCAAGCGCCGTTATCGTAAGTATAGCCCATAAGTTCGCCCATCTTAAGCCCGTCTAAAATATCGTCAACTACAAATTTGCCGTCAACAATCTTTGAAACGTCTACTTTATAAAGCGCTTTGTCTAATGCGTTGAGAGTTACTTCGCTATTTTCTTCATCATACCAAACGCCGTTATCGTAAGTGTAACCCATAAGTTCGCCCATCATAAGTCCGTTTAATATGTCGCCTATTTCAAAGTTGCCGTCAATTATTTTAGAAACTTCCATTCTATATAAAGCTTTGTCTAACTCGTTAAGCTTTAAAGAAGCGCCGTTTTCATCAACCCAATAGAAGTTGTGTTCTTTGTGTGATTCAGTAAGTTCACAGCCTGCGTCGCAGTAGCCGACTTCAGCCTTAATTTCATAGCCCATAAGTTCGCCCATCTTAAGCCCGTCTAAAATATCGCCGATTTCCATATCGCCGTTAAGCATTTTTGAAACTTCAACTTTGTATAATGCTTTGTTAAATGCGTTAAGAGTTAATAAGGCATCATTTTCATCGTACCAAGCGCCGTTATCGTTTGTGTAACCCATAAGTTCGCCAAGAAGTAAGCCGTCTAACACGTCGTTAACTTCAAAGTCGCCGTTAAGAATATCTGCAACTGCAACTTCGTATAACGCTTTATCTAATTCGTTAAGAGTTAAAGCCTCTGTGCCGTCGTACCAAACGCCACTTTCATAAGTGTAGCCCATAAGTTCGCCAAGAAGCATTTCATCTAACACGTCGTTAACTTCAAAATCGCCGTTAAGAATATCTGCAACGTCAATTTCATATAACGCCTTGTCTAATTCGCTAAGGTCTAACACAGCGTTGCCGTCATACCAAACGCCGTTATCGTTATCATAAGTGTAGCCCATAAGTTCGCCAAGAAGTAAGCCGTCTAATACGTCATCAAATTCCATATCGCCATTAACGAGCTTAGAAACTTCCATATCGTAAATTGATTTGTTCAATTCGTTAAGGTCTAACGCTTCGTTACCATCGTACCAAACGCCGTTATCGTAAGTGTAGCCCATAAGTTCGCCCATCTTGATGCCTTCAAGCATTACGCCTAAATCAATACCGCCGTCACTTGTGATTTCCGTCATCGTTTTATCATAAATAGAAAGCAATATTTTTTCCATTGCCGTTTCATTAGCGGTAGGAATTGTGCAGTCGCTATCATCGTACCAATCGCCGTCTTTATTATATTTGCCAAGCAATTCGCCGAGCTTTGCATCGTTTACAATGCCCTCTAAATCAATACCCTCGCCATTAATAGCATTTACAAGTGGAGTATTAGAAACGTCATTGAAAAGTTCGCCAACATATTCATCGTTAGCATCTACCCAATAGAAATTGTGTTCATCGTGCAATTCAGTAGTTTCACAATCTTTATCACAATATCCGTTAGGAGCGTCTTCTTTAATTTTGTAGCCAAGAGAGTGTCCAAGATAAACGCCTTCAATAATATCAGTTATTGCAAACTCGCCACCAATAATATTGTTTATGTTAAGGTTAGCAAGGTTTAACATTATTAATTCTTCAGCAGTTTCGCCTGCAACCTTTTTATATTCGTCTACGTTTAAGCAACCGTCGTTACCGTGTACAGGGCAATCAACGTCGTCTATACAAGCAAGGTACCACTCGCCATCACAACCAACGCCTTCGTGAATTGGACAATCTTCACTTTCCGTACAACCAACGTAACCTAAGAATCCGCCTATTGATAAAGTTGAGAATATTGCTTCCATATCAAAAGCATAAGAGCCCAATTCTTCATCATACGCAAACAAGTCTTTTACTAATAAATTGCCAAGTAACGCAAATGTTTGTTTAATTTGGGCTTTTGCATCTTCATCATCGCCGGCAATTAAATCAGATAAGAAATCTGCAACTTCTAATTTGCCAATTTCTTCAAGGTCGCCCTCGTGCAATTCTTGACCAATATCAAACACGTATGTATCAGAAACCGCTTTTGTTAAGAAAGAAGCTTTAATGTTACCAAATTTTTCAATAGCAGGATTATCTGCAAGGTAAACGTACTCGCCGTTAACAGAATCGTACGTTTCAGTAAACGTTGAAGGGAATAACGAGCCGATTTTTAAAGTGCTAAGTTCTTTAAATAAACGCATTTCTCCCGTAATATTGTCAGTTTCCAACAAATAGCCAAGCGAATATCCACGAAGCGCGTCTCTCGCACCTTCAGAAAATAATGGATACGTTCCGTCTTCCCCCTTAGGTATAAATGCAAATACCGTTGAAAAACTTATTTGATATAAACCCTCACTAGAGAAAAGCAAGAACGGACTAATATTTTTTAAGCTATCATAATCTGTTTTGTCTGCTTTAGACAAGTCAAGCCCTAAAGATTCCAAAATTTGAAAAACGTCAATACCTTGTTCTTCAAGTTTTGCAAAGGTAAAAGATTCTGGGTCACTTTGAACTAATAAAACAAGTGCAACCAAATCTTCAACAGTGGCATCAGCTATACCAGACGCGTCTTCTTCCATTACCCCCAATTTTGATAAAGAAAGGTTTTTAAACGCCCAATACATAGCGCCGGCAGTACCGCCAAGCAACGTTACAAGCATTACCACCATGCCCATTATAAAGGCTATAACTCTTCTTGTAAAATTTCCCATACATACTCCTTGCCAAAAGGCAAACTTATAATAAAGTTTTGTTATGCTATAAATTAAAATTAGTATTATATATTATACTAATTTATATTATATTTGTCAATATAAAAGTTTTATCATAAGCGTTTTAATTTTTAATAGGCTAAAAAAGACAAAAAAAGCCGTATTAACGGCTTTTTCTTATGCGTTTTCTACGCTAACTTTAATTTTTGCAACAACTTCTGGTAAAAACTTTACGTCAACTGCGTGTATACCAAACGTTTTAATGGAATCTTTTAACAAAACCTTCTTTTTATCAACGTTAAAGCCAAGTTCGTTAATAGCATCGGCAATTTCTTTGCTTGTAACAGAGCCAAACATTTTGCCGTTATCTCCACTTTTTACCTTTATTACAACGGTATTGCCATTAAGTTTTTTTGCTTCTTCCGTAAGTGCTTTAATTTCTTCACGCTTGTGAAAATCTTGCGCACCCTTTTTAATATTTAAGCTATTTATTTTAACTGCAGTTGCTTCTTCTGCAAGACCTTGCTTTATTAGGCAGTTTCTTGCATATCCGTCACTAACCTCTTTAATTTCGCCAACTTTACCAACGTTTTTCACGTCTTTTAACATTATAACTTTCATAATAAACTCCTTAATATTAGTTTAAACTAAAACGTGCGGTTTGTCAATATTAGGCGCTTATTTACGCTTTAAAATTTTTTAGTAAAACAAATTTTTTAATTTTGCAAAAAAAACTAAACATTTTTAAAATTTTATGCTAAAATACAATAAAGGAAATTTTTATGAAAGTTTTTAATTCTATTGAAAATTTAATAGGCAATACTCCACTTATCAGGCTTAATAAAATTGAAAAGGCGTTTAATTTAAAATGCACTTTACTTGCAAAGCTTGAAAGCTTTAACCCTGCAGGCTCATCAAAAGATAGAGTTGCAAAATTTTTAATTGACTCAGCCGAGCGTGACGGGATTTTAACTAAAGGCGCAACCATTATTGAGCCAACTTCTGGCAACACCGGCATTGGAATTGCTTTAATTTGCGCCAGCCGTGGCTATAATGCCATTATAGTTATGCCAAATACTATGAGTGAAGAAAGAATAAAACTTATAAAAGCGTACGGCGCACAAGTAGTTTTAACTGATGGTGCTTTAGGTATGCAAGGTGCAATTAATAAGGCACAAGAAATTAAAGCCAGCACTAAAAACTCAATACTTGCAAGCCAATTTACAAACCCTAACAACCCACTATGCCATTACGAAAGTACGGGCAAGGAAATTTTTGAGGATACGGACGGGCAAGTTGACGTTTTTGTGGCAGGCATAGGTACGGGCGGAACGATTAGCGGTGTAGGCAAATTTTTAAAAGAAAAAAAACCAAGCGTAAAAGTTTACGGCATTGAGCCGGCTAATAGCCCTATTATTACAAAAGGTTATTCGGGTAGCCACGGAATTCAAGGCATAGGCGCAGGGTTTATTCCTAGCATTTTAGACCTTTCCGTTATTGACAAAGTTTTTATAGTTAATGAAGAAGATTCTTATAAAACAGGCAATCTTTTAGCCAAAACTGAAGGCGTGCTTGTAGGAATATCTTCAGGAGCGGCGCTTTATTCGGCAATAGAACTTGCAAAACTTAAAGAAAATGAAAATAAGGTTATTGTTGTACTTTTACCTGACGGTGGCGAAAAATATTTATCAGTTGAAAATTATTTATAATTCTATATAAATAAAAAGTGAGCGAACGTTTTGTTCGCCCACTTTTTTAATGAAAAAGAACTTGGAATTTTACTTCCAAGTTCTTCTTTTTAGTAGTTAAACTTTTTATGCAGTTTTACCATAGTTAAGGTTGTATAAAAGCGCATTGCCATATGGCATGTCTTGCCCAGCAAAAACTTTTAAATTTATAAATTGATGCGTTGTATCAATGCCTTTTATTTCCGTTGCATCTATAATTCCGCCTTGTTGATATGCCGCGTAAATTGCTTGGCTACCGTTTGAATCGCCACCCATTACACCATAATCAAGAATAAATACTGCTAAACTAATTTTGCTATCACTTGTAATCACGTGAGATTTTTGTTCATCTGTAAGTTGGTTAAATAGAATAGAAGCACTAATAATTTTAGGAACCGCACCATCATTATATGCAATCATATAAGGCGTAGTTGTTGCGTGAATGTTTCCTTCAGCGTCAATAGTGCCTTCAAAAGTAATTGTTTGCTTTTGGTCGCTGTTAAGACCTGCTTTAGTTGAACCGTCTGGCACAAGTTCTATACCCGTTGCACCGCATGCACCAATTTTAAAGTTCTTGATTGTTAAAATTGAAGATTTTGCTTGAATGCCGTTTTGATAGCAGTTGTGAACGTAAACGTTTTCAAAAACGCTATTGCCAACCGCGCCAACAATGTTAATAGCATTCTTAGCTGCTGAAGCAGTTACGTTTTTAAGTTCCGTGTAATATTTAGCGTTAGGACCGCTATCAATATCACCAACGTTAATACCATGAAGATATACACCCCATACCGTTTTTGAAGCATCTTCTTTATTAGCTAAAGACATAGGAGCGTTACCTATTACTTCAAGGTCATAAATTCTTACAGAGAACGTTACTTTTGAATTAACGTCGCCCGTTATCTTTTTAAGCGAATATGGTTCTGCCGAAATTATACCACCGTGAGCAAACCAATCAGAGCCAAAAATTTGTCGGAATCTTTCAATTTCCGTATCGGTTGGAACGTATAAGTTAGAAGCGTCAACAGCGTGTTGGTTGCCGTTTATGTGTAAGTTCTTAGTGTCGGCAATAATTCTGTTATTTGAACTGCTCATAGTATTGCGGAGTGATGCGTATGCCGCGACCTTTTCATCATGAGTCATATTTTCACTATACGAATCTATGTTGCCTCTTTGTTCTGCTTGGCTCTTTAATGCAACTTGTGGAACAAATGCGTAGCCGTAATTATAATTTGCGTTTTCAAAATTATAACCAACAATTTTTTCAAGGGCTACAAAGTTAATTTCTTCACCATTGTATTTATTGTTTTTATAATCTCCGCTGTTGCTTGTAACTTGGCTAGCGTGTTCAAACGAATAAACGTTAAAGCCTTTGTTAATGTTAAACTTATAAGATGCTTTTGTTTCAATTCTACTGCCTGAATTTGATAAAGCAGTTACCGTAACTAAACCTGTTTTAAGGAACTCTATTGTGCCTGTTTCATAGTTATAGATAGCAACGTCATTATCAGTAGTTCCGTCTTCATGAGTAAACGAGTAAACGATATCGTCACAAGCTGTAGCTGTTACTGCGTACGCTACAAATGGAAGTTTTTCCGCTTCTTGGTTAAGTGGATTTTCCATAGAGTAAACGTAAGTGAAGTTTGGATTTTCCGCAAATACTTCTGGAAGATAAATTACGTCTGGCGGAACAATAACGTTTAATTCAACGGTTTCTACAACACCTAAACCTTCAATTTTAGCGTTAAGGTACGCTGTGCCGTGCGCTTTTAATTCTGTAAAGCGACAGCTGTTGCCAACTTTTTCAATGCCAACAAATGCTTCGCTACCATTATGCAATTCAAATATTACGTTTTTATCTTTAATTTCAGTACCTAAACGGTTGTAAACTTCCGCTTCTAATACTGGGTTAGTTTTGCCGTTTTTATCTAAATCAGCATAGTCAAAAGAAAGAACAAGATAGTAAGTGTTTTCTAATATTTCCATATCAGTAGCAGCAATAACTATTTCTATTTCATCACTTGAAGCTTCACCACTTGCACTTACTGCTTTAACTTTGATTATTGCGCCTGTCTCTGCTTTTTCTTTTACTGATAAAGTGTTGTTTGAAATGCTTGCGTATTCGTTGCCTTGAGTGATAACCCAGTTATAGCCTTCGGTTGCGCCGTCGTTAAGAGTTGCAGTTAACGAAGCCGTATTGCCTTTTTTAACACTTGTTGCACTTGTTTCAATTGTAATAGAGTTGATTTTTACGCCTACTTGGTAAGAAAGAACGTTACTTTCTTTTTCGCCAATTTTTGCATAAACATCAAACGTTGCTCCGTGTGGAATTGCGTTTGTAACAAATAACATGTTGTTTGAAACGTACGCATAGTCTTTATTAGAAACAAACCATTCTACGTTTTTGTAAGTTGCGTCTTCTGGGTCTGTAGTTAAAGTTATAGGATAACTTGCGCCATGAGTTAATATTTTAGGAGCAGTTGAACTAATAGAAAGACTAACAACAGGAATACCAACTATAATTTTTACGGTGTCACTTTCAATGCCCGTAGCATTTGTTGCAACTACTTTAAAGATAATTTCTTCGCCGATAGGAGCATCTTCTTTAATAGTTATAGAATTGCCTGACAATACGCAGTAGTCTTGTCCGCTAACAAATTCTACACTATATTCGCCGTTTGTTGTGTTTGCTGGTTTTTTAGTAACAGCAAACGTAATAGTGTTACCATTTAATACGTTAACTGCGCCGTTACGTTCTAACTCTAACGCCGTTAAAGGAATACCTACAATAAATTCAAGTTCAGTACTTTTAACGTTACCACTTTCACTTACTGCTCTAACTTTGATTATTGTGCCTGTTTCTACGCCCTCGTTAACAAATAACATTGCGTTAGAAATGCTTGCATATTCACTGCCTTGAGTAATAACCCAGCTATAACCTTCAGTTGCGCCTTGATTAATAGTTGCAGTTAACGTTGCCGTTTGACCTTGAATTACGTTTTTAACGTTTGTAGAAACCGCAATAGAATTTATTGCAACACCTACTTGATAAATAAGGCTGTTTGAACTTTCTTTGCCGTCAATAATAGCGGAAACTTTAAACGTTGCGCCGTGAGGAACGCTTTCCCTTACAAATAATAAATTGTTAGAAACGTACGCGTACGCACTTTTAGAAACTACCCAAGTTACGTTCTTGTAAGTTGCGTTCGCAGGAGTTACATTAATTTCAACAGGGTAATATTGACCTTGAGTTAATATTGCAGGAGCAGTTAAACTAATAGTAAACTCTTCAACAGGAATACCTACTATAATTTCAACCTCGCCACTTTCAATGCCTGCTATATTTGTTGCAACTACTTTAAAGATGATTTTTTCGCCGATAGTTGCTTCGTCTTTAATAGTTATAGTATTTCCTACTAATACGCAATTATCTTGACCGCTAACAAATACTACTTCGTATTCGCCGTTTGTTGCGTCTGCAGGGTTTTTAGTAACCGTAAACGTAATAGACTTGCCGTTTAATACGTTAACTGCGCCGTTAAGTTCTAATTCTAATTCTTTAAGCGCAACGCCAACGTTAAACTCAAGTTTTTGACTTTCAACGTTACCACTCTTTGCATAAACTTCAAGTTCTGCACCGTGTGGAACGTTATTGTATACGTATAAAGTATTGTTTGAAACGTACGCATAGTCGCTATTAGAAACAACCCACTCAACTGCTTTTGTGCTTACGTCTTTAGGGCTTGCAACAAGTTGTAATGGATAATTTGCACCGTGAGTTAAAATTTGAGGGGCGCTTGTTGTTAAAGAAAGGCTCTCAATTGCATTTGTTACAACAATCGTTATAATTGAACTTTCTTTAACGCCAACTGCTTTAAACGTAATTTCTGCATCTAATGGAGCAAATTCACTTACGGTTAAAACGTTATCTATGATAGTGCAGTAATCCGCGCCTTCTAAAATTTCCCACTTATAGTCGCCTTCTGTTGTGTTGACAGGGTCTAAAGTAACCGTTAACTCACGTGTTTCGCCCCTTGGAACGTTAGTTGAACCACCAACTTCAACGCTTATTGATTTAAGAGGGTAGCCAACAATTAATTCAAATTCGTCACTTTCTTGACCGCCACAAGTTGCTTTAACTTTAATAACGTCGCCAGTTTTTGCAGTTGAATTTACAAATAAGTTATCGCCGTTAATAGAGCAAATTGTTGCGCCTTCTAAAATTTCCCACTTAAAGTCGTCAGTGTCGGCTTCTTTTGGAAGAATTTCTTTATATAAAGTTACGCTTTCGCCTTTCAAAATATTAGTTACGCCGTTTGCACTAGCAGTTACGCTTTCAACGTAGTAACCAACCATAAATTCTAAAACTTCACTTTCTTTACCGCCACAAACTGCTTTAACTTTAATGATTGTGCCTGTTGTAGCCGTTGCGTTTACGTGTAAATTATCTCCGTTTACAAAGCATGCGCCTGCACCTTCAACAATTTCCCACTTGAAATCGTCTATATCTGCATTTGTTGGTAAAATTTCTTTACTTAAAGGAATATTAGTGCCTTTTATAATATTTGTTACACCGCCAGCAGTTGCTTTTATACTTTCTACAGGATAGCCAACGATAAATTCAAGGGCTTCACTTTCTTTACCACCGCAAACCGCTTTTACTTTAATTTTTGCACCAACGGTTGCAGTTGATTTAACAAACAACGTGTCGCCTGTAATTGTAAACAAGCCTTCGCCTTCAACTACTTCCCATTTAAAGTCATCAGTGTCAGCTTCTTTTGGAAGAATTTCTTTATATAAAGTAATGCTTTCGCCTCTCTTTATATTAGTTACACCGCTAGCACTAGCAGTTACGCTTTCAACGTAGTAACCAACCATAAATTCTAAAACTTCACTTTCTTGACCGCCACAAACTGCTTTAACTTTAATGATTGTGCCCGTTGTAGCCGTTGCGTTTACGTATAAATTATCTCCGTTTACAAAGCAAGCGCCTGCACCTTCAACAATTTCCCACTTGAAGTCGTCTATATCTGCATTTGTTGGTAAAATTTGTTTGCTTAAAGGAATATTAGTGCCTTTTATAATATTTGTTACACCATTTGCACTAGCAGTTATACTTTCAACAGGGTAGCCAACGATAAATTCAAGGGCTTCACTTTCTTTACCACCGCAAACCGCTTTTACTTTAATTTTTGCACCAACGGTTGCATTTGCCTTAACAAGTAAAGTATCGCCAGCGATTGTAAATAAACCTGCGCCTTCTACTACTTCCCACTTGAAGTCGTCAGTATCAGCTTCTTTTGGAAGAATTTCTTTATATAAAGTTACGCTTTCGCCTCTCTTTATATTAGTTATACCGTTTGCACTTGCGCTTACGCTTTCAACGTAGTAACCAACCATAAATTCTAAAACTTCACTTTCTTGACCGCCACAAGTTGCTTTAACTTTTATAATTGAGCCTGTTACAGCGCTTGGTTTAACAAGCAATAAGTCGCCGTTGATAGAGCAAAGGTTTGAACCTTCAACAATTTCCCATTTAAAGTCGCTCTTGTCTGCTTCTTGAGGATAAATTTCTTTGTATAAAAGAATGCTTTGGCCTTTTAATATATTAGTTACTTCGTTTGCTGAAGCAGTTACTTTAGTAACCGGATATCCAACGATATACTCTAAAACATTACTTTCCTTACCACCGCATACAGCTTTAACTTTAATTATTGATCCAACCGTTGCGTTTGGATTAACAACTAATACGTCTCCACTAATAGAGCAAAGGTTTGCGCCTTCAATTACTTCCCACTTAAAGTCGGTAAGGTCTGCACCTATTGGTGACGTTTCCTTATGAAGAACCGTGCTTGAGCCTTTCAATACGTTTGTAACGCCATTTGCTGAAGCCACAATGCTTTCAAGAGGTACGCTGACCTTGATTTCAACCACGTTGGAATCCGTAGCGCCAACTTTCGCTTTTACCTTTACTATAGAGTTTGCGTTTGCCGTGTTTAAAATGGTAAGCTTGTTTTCCGCTAAAGTTGCGTAAGAAGCGCCGTCAACGATAGAATACGTTGCGCCATCTGCAAGCACGTCATCTTTTCCCTCTGCGTGAAGGTACGCGTTTAAAGTAACAACTTCTCCACGAAGTGCAACGCTCTTATTAGGAATAAGATTGAGCGTGTACGTAATAGTTGTTGGAGGAGTTGAAGGTGGTTGTTGTCCGCCACCACCGCTACCTTGGTCTGGGTCCATGGTTTCAAACATTCCACATGCCGTCAATCCCGTTGCTATAGATAAAATCAATAACAACGATAAAAAGACTTTCTTTAAACTGTTCATAACATTTCTCCTTTTTGTTTTTCTTTTGCTTTTTTATGTTAAGTTGTTGCCAACTTTAAAATAACTTCAATTGAATAAGTAGGCTCGTCTTTATCGCCAACGTATGCAACTACTTTTACTAATTTATCCGGCTGTTTTAAGGTTATAACGCCATCTTCTGTAATAGAAGCGTAATTTATACCGCTTTGAATATAGAACTTAACTGAATGCTCGTCCACTTTTTTAGGGTCAACTTGAATATAGCAATTTAAGTTGATTTCCGCTTCTGTTGAAATTCTAAATGCGCCTTGAACCGTTATAAAGTCTTGCTCGTCAAGAGTAAAGGCTAATGCTGGCACTCCTTTAATAACAGTTATCGTGCACGTTGCCGTATATCCGCCGTCATTTGTTGTTACGGTTATGGTTGCAGTGCCTTCCGCAATTGCAGTTACTTCGCCATTCATATTAACTTTTGCAACAAGTTCGTTGTTTGATTCGTAAGTAACGTTTTTATCTTTTGCCGGTGGCAATTCAACTGTTGGAATAATTTTAAACTTTTCCCCGGTGGAAAGCGTAACTTCCGTTTGCGGAAGCGTTATTCCCATAACCCTATCTGCCTTAACAGCAACGTATAAAACCGATTTTTTGTTAGAATCTTTTGTGGTTACAGTTATTTGTGCCGAGCCGTAATTTATGCCCTTAATTTTGCCATCTTTATCAACGGTACAAATTTCTTCGTTTGAAGATTCGTAAGTAACTTCCTTATTTGTTGCAAGTTCTGGTAAAATTCTTATATTTGTTGTTTTTTCATCGCCCATATTAAGTTCAAAAACGTCGTCTTCTTCGTAAGGGTTATTTAACACGTCAACAAACTGAACTTGCTCAACGGGTATATGTTGATATAAAGACAATATTTTGCCGGCAAAGGCTATTGTTATAATTAAGAAAATGGGAAGTATTGCTAAAATTAAAATTACTGTTTTTTTCATAAATACCTCACATCTCTATCTTGTCGTAGCAAAGATTTATACGCAAAATTAACATATAAACACGATATATTGCAAGCGCAAGCGCTAAAATTATAATTAACGCATACGGAACAATAGAGTACTTTAAGTTGGACAATAAAATTACTATAATTCCAAGCACAAAACCTATTACAAGCCCTGTTATTATGCTTTGTGGAGTGCTTTTACTTGTTGTGGAAGACTCTTCATCGCCTTGCGCATTGATAGTAGGATTTTTTATATCCATCTCAAGACTCCACGCAATATGACCAATAGAAGCAAAAATTACTGCTACTGAACCCATTATAAGTTGCCATGGCACTGCGTCTTTACCAAACATTGAAACTATCATCGTAACTATTATTGCACTAGTTGTAAATATTGCATTAAATGCAAGTTTTGCAAAAATTTGTTGATAATAGTTTACGGGAATTATCTTTGACGTGTAAAAATTACCGCCATCACGCGAAATTGCCGATGCTGAAACAATGTTTGAAAGCATTGCAAGTATTGCAACAACCATTACGTGCGCGCCCGCTATCATATTTCTACCCGCTTGGTTTACAGTTATAGTAGTAAGCAATTTGTCGTATGAAAATACAATAAACGGCATTAAAAGCGTGAATAAAAAATATTCAAATATGTCCGTTGGAGAACGGAAGATGCAAAGCGTTTCCTTTTTTATAAGGCTAAAAAATGGACTTGCTTTTTTAAATGGTTTTTTAACTTCTTTTGCCTTAATAGTGTTTTCTAAGCTAGACATTGCCATCTTAAAGTAAAGAGGACGTATTGCAAGCACCGTTACGATAGATACGGCACCGCATACAAGTAAGAACGCCAAGTACCAATACCAACTTGAAAAATTAAGCATTGCTTTAGCAAGTTGAATATATACTATAATTTTTCCGCCAACGTCTACTACAATTTTGTTTATTTTTATTACCGTTTCAAGTTGCTGTGTGGCAATATTAAAACTGCCTGCAATGCTACCTATTAAAGAAATGTAACCCCAAAGGCAAACGGAAACGGAAAGCAAAATACAAATTATTGCAAGAAACGCGTGCTTTTTTAAAAATCTTATAACTGCCATAACCGGTATGCTTATAAAACTTGCTAAAACTATAGGAAATATTGGTAAAAGCAATACAAGCAATGGTATAGACAAGAAAAAACTTAAGCCCAAACCACCTAAACTGCCAAGCGTTATAAATAATGGAACAGAGATTGTTGCGCTAACTGCTATTTCACGAAGATATATCAATAAAATTTTTGATATAAAAAGTTGGTTTGGCGTAATAGGCAAGCAAATTAACATTTCATTATCTCTACTTAAATATAACGTGCCTATAATGTTGCCAACCGCAAAAAATAGCGCTATGCCTTGAATAAATAGCAATACTATTGCTATAAGTTCTTCGTTTATCCTTATTCCAAGTGAAAATATTCTTAATAGCACTATAACCATTGCAACGGTTATAAGTAATAATAAAAGAGCGGTTTTAAAAATAGACATTGCCATTTTTTTAGGGGACGCTGTTTTTAAAATGTCCGTCTTATTATCTATTTGTAACTTTAAAAGGTTTAAAATGGTGCCCATTTACGCTTCACCGCCCTTTCCGCCGGAAGTTACGTTCATAAATATTTCTTCTAATGAGCGACCCTCTTTTTTAAGTTCTTTAATGTCGTAAACGCCTTGTAATTTTCCCTTTTCAATAATACAGCAACGGTCGCAAAGGTTTTCAACAACGTCTAAAATATGTGAACTAAAGAACACTGTGTTTCCTTCTTTTGCGTGTTGCTTCATAACTTGTTTTAATTGGTATGAACTTTGTGGGTCAAGACCTGTTAAAGGCTCGTCAAGCACCCATAATTTTGGATTGTGAACAAGCGCTGCAATAACTGAAATTTTTTGCTTCATACCATGAGAATAACTTTTTATTGGACGGTCAAAAGCCTCCTCAAGTTTAAAAACTTTTAAAAGCCTAGAGCAACGCTCTTCTGCATCTGACATATCAACGTTAAAAAGATTTGCCATATGGTTAACGTATTCTCTACCAGTTAAGCGTTCAAAAACGGCGTGGTTATCAGAAACGTAACCTATTTGCCTTTTTGCGTTCAACGGGTCGGTTTTTATAGAAATTCCGTTAATCAAAATGTCGCCTTGTTGAAAAGGATAAATGCCAACCAAACTTTTTATGGTTGTACTTTTGCCCGCTCCGTTTGAGCCTAAAAATCCATAAATTTCGCCCGCTTTTAATGATATAGATAAATTATCAACTGCTTTGACTATTGAATTACCGTAACTTTTTGTTAAATTATTTATTTCTACCATAAATTCTCCTTAGTGCTTAAATAAATTAATCTATATAGTGTCTTGGGCGTATTGATTTTTTGCCCGTCAATTTTTCATAAAGGTCAATCTCGGAAAGCCTTAAATTTAAATGGTCTTCTTCTACCTTATATAAATAGCAAGTAACTGCGTAGAAAATCAAACAGAAAATTTGATAAGCAATATATACTATTAAAATTACTAACGGATATATTTCAAACCTTAAAAATTCTATTTTAAATTCTTGTGTGAACGTTAAAAATGGAAAATATTCAAACGCCGTTTTAAGGTCAAACAAGTAAAAATAGTTAACTCTTGTCCCAAAATAGTCGGAATAGCCGTTTATTATTGTTCCCATTACAAAAACAAACGTAAAGTAAATGGTAAAGCCAATCCACGTGTATAGTAGCGATTTTGGATTGAGTTTTGGAAATATTCTTAAACCCATACCAAGCGCAGGTACTGCTAATACTAGAGTATGTTCATATACATAATACATATTCCAAAAACTGAAGTACCCTTCTGAAAAGTCCGGCAATAAAATTGCTACAAGAGCACCAACAATATTTGCTAAAAAGCAAAAATGGAACATCTTTTTTAATTTAAACGGAACTGCAATTACATAAAAATATGCAGCAATATTACAAAGTTGAAGTGGTAATCGCCTTACGTTAAGCCCCATTAAATACGCTGAGTTATATTGGTAAAACAACGCTAAAGTAAGTAATATGCAAAGCATATATCTTTCCCTATAACTTCTAAACCTAAATGCGTAATATAAAATTAAAACAAACGCAAGTAAAATAATTATCCAAACTATATGAAAAGATGACCACGCTTGTGTAAAGTATGCCGTATAACCAATTAATGATTGCACCGTATAAACAGGCATCATTAAAATTATTGTAAATGGAAGCGTTATTATAAAATTAACCCACTCCGCCTTGCTTTTTACGTTAAAGCAGTGCCTTTGCTTTGTTTGCATTAAAAGAGGAATAGATATTGCTAGCACTAATTCAAAAATGAAAAAGGCGTATCTAAACCATTCTGTTAAATCGTAGCCATGCCCTTTTGATGAAAGGAAATATGCCATAAAGTCGTTAAAAAATATCGTTGTAAGTATAGAGAACGGCAAGCAAAAATAGCACGCAATGTTTTTAAACACTCTACTATCAAAAAATACCGCCATAGGAAAAACAACGTAACTAAGAAAGTAGCCCCAACGTAAAAACGTTTGCAAATAGTCAGTACTTTCGTAATATACTTCTTCAAACCAAGCGCCGTTTATAACGTAAATGAACGCATCCGAAATAAAAAAACGAAAATATCCCACTCCACAAAATATAAAAGTGATGATTTTTAAAAACTTATTAAACGCACTTTCTCTTCCTTTTTTAAAAATTAAAAGAGTTGCGGTTGTTATTAAAATTGAAATTAAAAACGTTATTGATTGATACATAAAAGCACCTTTTATATAAGTCCCCTTTAAAAATAAACACATAGTGTTTAAGCATATATTTTTTGGCATAAAAAAACGATTTTTAAAAAATAGACCTATCCTTTAAAAACCGCGATATACCCCACCTACTACGGCAAGGCAAACGAGGCGCGCCTATGCGCACCTATATATTATATTGTAAGAGTTAAGTTTAAAGTTTTAACAACGTCGTTATAACTTACTATTGGAGTTTTTGGTAAATCAAACTCCTTTTTGCCTTCTTCATAATTAACTTTTGTACCGCCAAACCACTTTGACGCAACTGAAAGCAAAATGTTAACAAGTATAAAAAGGCTTGCATATAAAATTGCAAATATAGAAAAGAATAAACGAACAGACTTTCTTGTTAAAAAGAAAGTAAAAAGTACGCCTGATAAGAAGCGCCCAACTTCTTTTTCTATATAAGACATGTTAATGTTTGGTATTGATTTTGGAATTGAAACTTCAATCTTTGGCAAAAGAGATTGGTATTGAACAAGCATTCCCTTTTCTTCAAAAATAAAGAACAAGAATAAAGACATGGTTATTGAAAGTAAAACCAATACCGCTTTTACAATAAAAGTAAAAATATTAAATTGTTTTTGCTTTACTTTTACCATAATTCCCCTCTTTTTTTAAAGATTATAATACATTATTATAAGGTTGTCAACCTTTTTTCAAACTAAAACGGCTTTTATATCAATTTTTGTTCAAGCAAAAAACCTTTCTTTTTTCTTTAAAAAGTTAAAAACAAGCAAAAATTTTTTAACGACTTTTGCCTGTTTTATTTTTTATTTGCACAAGTTTTTTATTGCTTGCTTGTATATTTGATAGCACTTTTCATAATCTTGTAAAGTCATATATTCGTTTGGATTATGGCAAACGCTATCCCCTATTTTACTAGGGCCAAAAGCAACCCCGCTTTCAAGCGCCCTTGCATAAGTTCCGCCACCGATTGCTATTGGGTTTTCTTCTGTTTTATAAAATTCGTTGTAGGTTGAAAGTAGGCTTTTTACTATCTTGCTATTTTTATCAACGAAAAGCGGTTTTTTATGTGAAATTACCTTAAAATTACCAATGTTTTTTAACGCTTTTTTAACTTCTTTTAAAGTTTTTGTTGCAGGATAACGGCAGTCAACTTTTATATAAATTTTGCCATTTTTTACTCTAATTACGTTTGGTGAAAAGGTCAACTTTCCCGTTTCATCGCTTAAACTTTCAAAGAACTTTTCGTTGTTAAAAAGTAGGTCGTAAGTGGTTTTATTTAACTTGCCTTTTTCTACTAAAAAAGCAAGTGCTTTTTTAATTGCATTGTCTCCGTTTTCAGGTGTTGAACCGTGTGCGGTTCTACCCTCAAAAATCAAGGTTTTATCTTGGTTTTTAAGTTTTAAGGCAACCTTATCGCACACCATATTTATTCTATCGCCACCATAAAATTCTAAAACGTCGTCATCACATAAAAACTCGTATTCAATATGATAAATACCCTTTTCTGCGTAAATTACGGGGAAGTCGCCGTCTGGCGAAAAACCCTCTTTGGGCATTATGGCAACCTTGTTGTAATGGTCAATACAACCCCACCCACTTTCTTCATCTAAACCCAGTATTAGTTTGATTTTTCTGTTTGGTATAAATCCACTATCTTTTAATTCCTTTAACGCATACAAACATAGCACTGCGCTTCCTTTATCGTCTAAAACGCCACGGCCGTACAATTTTTCATCTTTTATTGTTAATTCAAACGGTGGAACGCTCCATTTTTTTATGTCGCCTTCAGGAACAACGTCAAGATGGCATAAAATTGCCAACCCTTGTTCATCGCTACCCGTACCATAAATAACTTCGCCTATATAATTTGAGTAGTTTACCGTTTCAAACCCCAAATTTTTTGCATCTTGTAACGCAACGTAGAGCATTTCTTTTAAATTTTTGCCAAAAGGCGCGTCACCACTCTTTCGCTTCTTAACGCTTTTTATTTGCATCCATTTTTTTAAAGTTTGTATTGAGTTGTTTAAATATTGATTGTTAAATAATTCCATAAATTTTATTATACACTAAATTTATTAAAAACTCTATATAAACAATAGATTTTTTTAAAAAATATGTTATAATGGCTTTATGAAGGAAAAAGAAGTCACACAAAATTTGCACGAGGGGCATAGAAAACGCCTGCGTGAAAAGTTTATATCTGGCAAAACAAGTTTTAAAGAGCACGACCTTTTAGAACTTTTGCTTGGTTATTCCATAGCACGCAAGGATACTAACGAACTTGCGCACACTCTTATAAACCGCTTTTCTTCTCTTGACGGAGTTTTAAATGCAGACCCAGAACTACTTTCCACTATTGACGGCGTTGGAGAAAAAACTGCTTGCTTTTTATCTCTTATAGGTTACGTAACACGCCTAGGATTAGAAAAGAAAATGGATAAAAAGCCTCTTGTAAACATTGCGGACGCAAAAGACCAAATAGCTAGTTTGTTTAACGGCTATGACCACGAAGTGTTTTTTATGGTTTTTCTAAACTCTAAAAACAAGATTACGGGGTATGCTAAAATTGACTCAAACAAGGAAAACAGCGTTACCCTTGACTTTAACGAACTTACAAAAGGTTTAATTACAAATAAACCTTCCGCTGTTATTATTGCACACAACCATTTTACTGATTTCCCTTGCCCTTCAAAAGAAGACGATGAAGCAACAAAAAGAATTTACACTTTATTAATGCTTCATAAAGTGAGTTTTTACGACCACATAATTGTTGGCAAAAAGGAAATTTATAGTTATTTTTACGATAACAAACTTCAAAAAATAAAAGAGGAAATTAACTCTAAACTATCATTTTAATAGGAGATTAAAATATGGCAAAAGTAAAAACGAGATTTGCGCCAAGCCCAACGGGATTTATGCACCTTGGCGGATTAAGAACTGCCCTTTACGCTTATTTATACGCTAAACATAATGGGGGCGATTTTGTTTTGAGAATTGAAGATACGGATAAAGAACGTTTTGTTGAGGGCGCTCTTGAAGTTATTTACTCATCTTTAAACGAATCCGGTTTAAAATATGACGAAGGTCCAGACGTTGGCGGTGATTTTGGCCCATACGTTCAAAGTGAAAGAAAAGAAATTTACGCCGAATACGCTAAAAAACTTGTTGAACTTGGCGGAGCATATTATTGTTTTTGCTCAAAAGAAAGGCTTGAAACTTTAACGGATGAAAACGGCAATAGAAAATACGATAAACTTTGCTTAAAACTTTCTAAAGAAGAAGTTGAACAAAGAATAAACAACGGCGAACCTTACGTTATAAGGCAAAATATTCCAACGGTTGGCACAAGTTCTTATGAAGACCTTATTTACGGCACTATTGAAGTTGATTATAGCGACCTTGAAGATAACGTTTTAATTAAGAGTGACGGTATGCCAACTTATAACTTTGCTAACGTTATTGATGACCATTTAATGGGTATAACTCACGTTATAAGGGGTACGGAATATTTATCTTCTACACCAAAATACAACTTAATGTACGATGCGTTTGGTTGGGAAAGGCCTGTTTATATTCATCTTCCTACAATTATGAAAGATGCAACTCGCAAACTTTCTAAGCGCTATGGCGACGCTAACTTTGACGACTTTATTAATAAAGGCTATTTAAAACAAGCAATTATTAACTACGTTGCCCTTTTAGGTTGGTGCCCAAAAAACAACCAAGAAAAAATGACTCTAAGCGAAATGGTTGACCTTTTTGACCTTACGGGCATTTCAAAATCTCCATCTATTTTTGACGACGTTAAATTACGCTGGTTAAACGGCGAATATTTAAAAGAAATGAGCGATGAAGAATTTTTAGAAGTTTCAACTCCTTTCTTTGAAAAAAGTGCGGTTTACGGAAAATATGATATTCAAAAAATTGCAAAACTTATAAAGTCACGCATTGAAATTTTAAGTGAAATTCCAGAAAAGGTTGAATTTATTGCAAACGCTTTACCTGTTGACCCTGCGCTTTATGAAAATCAAAAGCAAAAGACGAGCGTTGAACTTGCAAAAGTAGTTATTCCTGCTTGTATTAAAAAAATGGAAGAAATTAACGACTTTACAAATTCTTCACTTTTTGAAAATTTAGCACTTGTTGCAACGGAACTTGAAATTAAATCAAAACAACTTTTCTGGATTTTAAGAATTGCGCTTACAGGTATGATTGTAACTCCTGGCGGAGCAACTGAAATTGCAGAAATTTTAGGAAAAGAAGAGTGTTTAAAAAGATTAAACAGCTGTCTTAAAAATTTATAATTTTTAAAAGGAGATATAAAATATGTTTTCATTATTTAATTTGTTTGACAGGGTTAAAACGGAAGACGTTTATAACAAGGTTAAAACCAAAATGCTTTGGTGGAATACTTACGGTATTCCGCTTAATAGCGATAGAAATAACAACAATTATATTATTAGTCCATACAATTTTTGTGAAAAAAATAAATGCGGTTTTGCAATTAAAACAAAAAAAGACGGTTTATCTTTAGAATTTAACTTTATCTACAATAAAAAAGAAAAAGAATCTACTTTTAGAGTTTTTATTTATGATTTAGATTTAACCGTTTCAAAAGACGGTATGGAAATGATAAGAAAAAAATACAGTAAATTTAAGTTTACTTTTATGGGTATGACAGTGGTTATATTCCCACAAAGAAAATGTAAAACCGTAATGGATTGCTTTAATTATCTTCAAGACGCTATGGCTGCGTGGAATACAAGTGGCGACCTTTACTCTCTTTTAGTTGATTTAAACAAAACTTTAAACAAATAATAAACTTAATTTTACTTTTAGGAAAAATTTTATGGAAAACAAAGTACTTGCTTTAATAGCAGGATTTTTTGCTATGGCTTTTGTAATAACTTCTTATTTTGTTAGAAAAAAATCGCTTTATCTTTTATTTCAAGCGCTTTGTATTGTTTTTTTAATAATTTCTTACTTTTTTAGCGTTCAATTTTTTGCTATGATTGGTTTAGCGGTTGGGCTTTTTAGGTCGCTTACGTTTTTCTTTTTTGAAAATAAAGGAAAAAACGCGCCAATTTACTGGTCGTTTATATTTTCACTACTAACGCTTGCATCGTATTTTATTATAAATTTTGGAATATTAAAAACGGCTCAACCTCTTGACGTTTTATGTTTAATTGCACTTTGTTTATACGCTTTTATTTTTAGAATAAGAAACTTAAAAATAGTGCGTTTTACAATGCTTTTTCCAACGGCGTTATCAATTCTTTATAACGCTTTAACAAGCGCAGCAATATTCGTAACGTTTTCTTACGTTTTTGAACTTAGCGCAAATATAATTTCTATATTTAAATATCACGTTTTTAATAAAAAGGAAGACAAAAAAGAAGAAAAAACCTTACAAAATAAATAATAAAAAGCACCTTATCGGTGCTTTTTTTATACGTAAATTATTTCCTTTTTATTCTTTTTTGCGTAAGTTTCGGTGTAGTAAGTTCCACCTTTATCAACATACTTATAAACAATTACTGTTGATGAGTTGTCAACCATAAATCTATTGCGTTTATGCATACAGCCCGCCACGTATTTTTCTTCTAAATATATTTTTTGGTCAACGAAATTTAATAAATAGTTGTATTCTTCTTTTTCTATACTTGTTAATTTTTCCGGTTGGTTTTTGCAAGGAATACACGCTATTATTTCTATATTTTTTTCTTCTTTTAACTCAATTAAAACTTTTAAACACTCAATATCGTAACCTTTTGCCATACCTACTAAAAATGTTTTATAATTTTTACTTAAAAGTTTTAATATTTCTTGCCGTGTTTGCTCTATTGAAAAGTCTTTTTTTAATATTCTATGCCCTGTAAAACAGCAAGTTTTTTTTATATCAAAATAATTCATTATAAAGGGTTTTTCCTTTCTTTTCCGTTTCCACGTGGATATTTTTTATCGGTTTTTTCTATTTTTTTATAAACGTAAATATTTCTTTCGCCACAATCAAAAAGTGAGTATTTATCTACGTTTTCTAATTTTGCACCAAGTTTTTTTACTGCGTTTTGTGCCTCAGTTTCTTCTAAAACGTCACTTCCTTTATAAGCAATAAAAGTTCCGCCTATTTTTATAAAAGGAATACAATATTCCGCTAAGGTATTAAGCCTTGCAACTGCCCTTGCAGTAACATGGTCAAAACTTTCACGCAAGGTTAAATTTTTAGCACCATCTTCCGCTCTAATATTTAAAACGGTTGCATTTAAGTTGAGTTTTTTTATAACTTCTTTTAAAAATATACACTTTTTATTAACACTTTCTATTAAAGTAAAATGTAAGTCTTTTCTTAAAATCATAAGTGGAATAGAAGGAAACCCTCCTCCACTTCCAATTTCAACAACTTTTGCATTTTCTTTAAAAAATTCACTTCCTTTTAAACTATCGTAAAAATGTTTAATTTCAACTTCTTTTTCTTCCGTTATTGACGTTAAATTAAACTTATTATTCCATTCTAAAAGTAAATTATAATATTCTTTAAACTTATTAACTTGTTCTTCTTTTAATAAAAACTCTTT
>JAZUAT010000006.1:0-65929 GCA_045638105.1 Christensenellaceae bacterium | reverse complement strand
TATTTCATATCTATCTTTTTTTGACTCACCAAAACTTGTTGTTATACTATCCTTAAATTTGCCATTAGTACATAAAATAGCCTCTATATAAACTTGTAAAATTTTATTTAAATCGGTAAATCCTTTAAAAAACAAATTATTTCTGAAATAAAAATTATATTGGTTAAGTGCTAAAAATTGAATATTATAAAAATGGCCGAGGCTACCTCCCCCTATAATATTATGGCCATCAGTATAAATGTCTTTTAATTTAGACAATTCCTCTTTAATGTCAAAAAGCAACTTATAATTACCTTCTAATATCTTTTTGTACTCTGTCATACATTTTTGTTGCTGCAAATCTGCAATATTATCTATATATTTACGCAAATAATTACCATCAAATATTAATGTTCTTCTAGAGTCCAATATTGCCTTGTTGAATAAGTATCTTACTTTGTCTGGAAGATAAAGCGTTTTTTCATCAATATCCTTTATTTTTTCAAAGATGTCTTTTATATATCCGTTTATTAAACTATTATAAAAACAAAAACCGAATACATCTATATCGTTTTGATTCAAAACAGTTTTTAATTCTTGATAATTGTTTTCTAAATATAATTGGTACAGTTTATTATCCAACAAATCATTATGCACGTCTGTTAAATTATACCCTTCGAACCATCTTTTCGACTGTGATGCCACTAAATCTATTTTTTCAATATTTGCATTAGAAAATGCTTGTTTTAATTCTATGGCTAACGGGTTTTCACTATTTATGAAGGTTATTAATTTATCATATTGTTCTTCATCAAAAATATTAATAGTATATTTACTGACACTAAATCTTGAAACATTCAATATCCTACAAATATTTTCAGCACTAATGTATTTGTATTTTCTTAATTTCATCACCGCCTCATCATAAGAAAGTATTGCATCAAACTTCTTATCAAATGATGGTTCAGCGATTGTCCTAAGAAAACTATAAAGGCGCTTACCCTTATCATAAGGAATATTACTTATTCTATTATCTTCAATAAGTGGCATGTTATATAAATTAACAACACCTATATTATTTTTCTCAAAATATTTTTTTTGATTTTTATTAATCTTTTTATCATCTAAAACGATATAACCAAATTTAACATCCTTATCAAAAGAATTATTTTGACTTCTTATATAATTAATCCAACTAATTATTAGTTTAATATTATAATCATTTAAGGAATAACCTAAGAATAATATTGTATGGTCTGTTAATAATGAACGAACAAACATTTCAATCAACACATGGTTTTGAGAATACTCTAGATAATCTGATTCTTTTAAAACAATCGTTTTTGCGTCAGATATATCACCATGCATTTTTATTATGTAACTATTAGATTTCGTATTTAATAAATCTTTATCATATACAATTACGTCATAGTTATCTTTTTGAACACTTTTGCAATTTTCTAATAATTTATCATAATTCGTAGTGATAACATGAGCTGGCGCTAAATCTAAAATAGCATTAGAAATAGGAGCATCAATATTAGGAGAGTGTTTTATATTTGCTTCTAATACTTTATAGTATTTTTTTTGATTTTTATTGAATACGTATTGCGGAATTTTTAAGAATTCATCATTAGAATATACTTCTTTTAGTTTGCAAGTTTTATCACACCCTTTCTCTTTCTTTTTGCAAGTATCACATCTTGAAAATTTTATTGCCTTTGCCATTTCATTTATTAAATTATTCCAATCCGGCATATTGGCAACATTACATGACACTCCTGCACCTACAAAAATAATTAATTTCTTTGCATTTGATTTTCCCCTAAACAAATGAATATACTTTAATAAATCTTTTTCGTCCATAAGTAGAAACATCTCCAATTATTAGTTTAATAATTATACCATATTTTGACAAAAATTGCAATGTGTTACTGCATGTGGAAGAAAACTTATAAGCAACAAAAAACAGCCTTTTTTTGTGATGAAAAAGGCTGCTTTTATGGTAGTCCCTGCGGGAATCGAACCCACAACTAGCCCTTAGGAGGGGCTTGTTATATCCATTTAACTAAGGAACCATTAATATTAAATTAGCATATAAAATGCAAAAGATTTTTGAGTGATTCGTTTATAAATGGAGATAACAAGCATTGTTTAGCCGAGCCTACGATAGTGGGCGAACGCCTTGGGCGACAAGCCCAAATATCCATTTAACTAAGGAACCATATAATATTAAATTGGCATATAAAATGCAAAAGATTTTGAGTGAAGTAAAGAAATTCCGCTTGTTGCTACAAGGAAAATTTTTAACGCTCGCAAACTATTGCCTACATAGTATATTCTATTTTAAATAAAAAGTCAACAAAAGATTGGTGCCTAATTTAACAAAAGACGGGGAAATTTATTCCCCGCCCTTTTACCTAATTAGGTTAACGTTTATATATTTTATTATAAGTGCTATAATTACTTAACTTGCAAGTGGCAACCATAGTTTTAGCAGTTTTAATCCGTCATAATAACGGTGTTATTTGCATTGTTTTTACTCTTATTTAACTCGGCTTTTTTGCATAAAACGTGGCTATGGAGCGTTATTTTCCATAATGTAATGCTGTAAGGTAAACAAGGTTTTTCTATTGTATAAACACCGTCTTGCTTGGAAAGTGTAAACTCGCTTGTCTTATTAAGATTGCCGTTATAGTTTAATGAAAAGCAGTTGTTTGTGTTTTCATCAATAACGTATTCTTCCACGCTATACTCGCCGTCTTTTAACCCAACAAAACCAAAACTTGCTTTTCTCTTTACGTCATAGGTATTAGCAAATAAAACGCTAAATTCCGTGCGTTCTTTATTTGTAGTTGCAACTGCGCCAAAGTGGCGATTACACGAAATAGGCATTTCATAATCGTTAAGCATCGTTAAAAGTTTAATAGAAAAGCCGTTTGGCGTAATTATATATTCGCCGTCTTTGCTAAAAAGATGCGTAAACCCCATTTGAATATCGGGGTTGTGCCAACTGCACCAAGGAAATGCATAAACATTATTTAGCCTTGCAACGTTAAGAAGGTGTGCAACCGTACCGCAGGCGTTTTTTAAGTTGGCACTAATTTCAGGCGAATCGTACCAAAAGCCCAATTCGTCAACGAAAATTGGTTTAGCAGGAAGCCCAAGTTCTTTAATTTTTTGATTATGCCTTAAAACGTAAAGTTCAACTTCTAAAAGGTTGGTTGAGTAAACGTGGAAAGAGTAGTAGTCTATAACTCGTTCACTTTTTTTAACGCGCGCTAACTTTTCTAAAAACAATTCCCAACTATCAATTAATTCATATCCGCAAGCGGGCGCGTAACCGCCGAATTTCAATGGTTTTTCGTAGTTGTGCTTTTTGTTTAATTCTTTTACAATTTTGCCAATAGTAACGTATAAAGAAACAACCTCGTTTATAGTTAGCCCACCAAACGGAGAAGATTGTGGTTCGTTACAAGGCTCAATATACACAATGTTTGGGCATAATTCTTTATAGTACTCTATAATTTTTGTAACGGCATCAATATATAAATCAAATGAAATAACTCCATCAAACAACTCGCGCTCATATCTGCCTATAGAAAGCAAAACTTCTTCGCTATTTTTAGCGTTTTCCGTAATATAATCAATAAAATTAACGCCCGTTGGCTTAACCCTATACCAGTCGTAATTATAATATCTATCTTCTAACTTAATTTTATGCTCGCCAATTTTATAGTTCCAAAAAAACTCGCCCGTTTTATAGTTCCACACTTCGTCAAGCGTAACAAACGTTCTAACAATTTTAGATTTTACAACGTTATTATTATAAAAAGTTGGCACTCCTTTAGGAGCAGGATAACGTAAAGTTGTTGAACTGTATAGTTCAGGGTGCTTCCATTTTTTTAATTTTTTGTTAACTAAAACATCCATTTTTTACTCCTGCTTAAGATACTCGCTTGGAAGTACTCCAACGTTTTGTTTAAAAAATCTTGTAAAATGGCTTAAATCGGTAAACCCAGAGTTGAACGCCGTTTCACTAACCGAATACATGCCCGAACTTAAAAGTTCTTTTGCGCGTTTTATTTTTAAATCGTTTATATATTTGATAGGCGAAACTCCGTAAAACGCTTCAAACAGCCTTCTTAAATAGTTCGTGCTAATAAGGCAAAGTTTTGCTAAACTTTCAACGCTAATTTGTTCCGTTAAGTAATACTTATGAATATAATCAACTGCGGGCTTTATTAAATTTTGTTTCGTTTTAGGCAAATAGTTTGATGCGCTTAAACGCCTTAATTCGTAAACTATTTTATAAAGCGATGAATAAACTTGTAGTTCTCTACCATCCTTTACGCGTTGCCAAGTTTTTTCCGCTATTTGAAACTCCTTTAAAACTTCGTTTGCGTTTGATAGATGCATAGTGCAAGGCTTAAACCGAGCGTCGTTTGCACATTGAAAATTTATGCACCAAGCTGTAGTCGCAACTTCACTTGTTACTTCGTAAGTTGAGTTTTTAGGCAAATAAATTAAGTCGCCAGCCTTGCAAATAATAGTTGTTCCGCAACTAAACGAATAAGTAGATTCGCCGTCTTCAATAAGAACTAAGCCGTGAGAAGGGCGGTTTTTATGAACGCTACGTCCGCTTTTTTTGTTTTGCGAAGACCACGCAAGCACAATTTTAGTAACGGGGTTATCGTTGTTTATAAATTCTCGCACCAATTTTTCCATATTATTATAATAACCTTTTATGTTGAAATAGTCAAATAATATTTAAATAGTCAATGCAATTTGTTTGAATTTTGTTTATACTAATATTGCTAAAATAAAAAAAGGAGTTTTCAAATGTTTAAAACTTTTAATCAAGATAGAAAAATTATTGAAAACAAATATCATAACGTAAACGAGCCGTTTAACTCTTTTTCGCGCTGGAATTATCACGGCTACCCTTACGATGAAACAACGGGGTTAAGCGACGAGCAAATGGAAAACGGCTTAAACGAGTTAAAACAAAAAATACAAGGCGATAGCAACCCTATTCAAAAGGCAAAGTATTTTAAATACGTTTTAGAAAATACGCGTATTGACGTTAACGAGCACGACTACTTCGTTGGCATTTGGTCATGGAGCAGACCGCTTATGTGGTTTGCAAGGTGGTATCACGAAGTTGAACTTGAATATCCTGAAGTTGTTGAACTTATTAACGATTATAATTCTTCTGGTTTTGCTTACGGCGGTTTAGACTTTGACCACACCGTTCCCGACTGGGACTCTTTATTAGAACTTGGTTTTAAAGGCATTGTTGATAGGCTACACGCTAACTATAACGAACTTTTAAAAAGCGGAAACGTTACACAAAAGCAAACCGATATTTATAACGCTTGCGTTACCGTTTACGAATCTATAATAAATTTAATTGATAGGCTTTATAACTACGCTCTTACAAAAACTCACGCAAAGGCTAAAACTTACGCGGAGTGCTTAAAAAACTTGCGTGACGGTGCTCCAACAAATACCTACGAAGCGCTCCAACTTATTTTCCTTTACTTTTTTATTGGCGAACATATTGACAACTATCAAGTTCGCTCGCTTGGTTTTGGTTTAGACGCGTCTCTTTATCCATTCTATAAAAAAGACTTGGAAAGCGGAAAGTTTACAAAAGAAGAAATTGCCGAATTTTTAGCATACTTTTTAATGCAATTTTCAGCAATAGGCAACTATTGGAACCAACCTATGTATTTAGCAGGGCGCGACAAAAACGGCAACTCAAAAGTAACCGACTTATCTCGCCTAATTTTACAAGTTTACGACACGATTGACATATACAACCCTAAAATTCAAATTAAAATATCTAAAAACACGCCTAAAGATTTTGTTTATCAAGTATTAAAAATGATACAACAAAAAAACAAAAGTTTAGTGCTTTGTAACGACGAAATGATTGAGTTGAGCCTTCTTAAATGCGGTGCAACCAAAGAAGAAGCGCTTGATAGCGGTATTAGCGGTTGTTACGAGTATTTTAACAAAAACAAGCACGTTGCAATAAGCGGATTTGGGGCAAATGCATTAAAACCCGTTTCTCTTGTGTTTGACAACGGCTACGATGCATACTCTAAAAAGCAATTAAGCATAAAAACCGGCGAAGTTGAAAACTTTAAATCGTTTGATGAGTTTTATAACGCTTACTTAAAACATTTAGAGTATTTGCTAAAAAAACTTACTAAAGAAATGGTAAAAATGGAAGCAAAAATAGGCGGGGTTAACCCTTCGCTTATGTTTACGGGGGCTAACAGATACACGGCAAAAAATATGACCGACGCGCTTGACGGTGGCATACCAAATGCTTCTTCAATAGCGCTTTCGGGTTTAGGCACGGCGGTTGACGCGCTTATGGCAGTTTACGAACTCGTTTTTGAAAAGAAGGTTACAACGCTTTTAGAACTCAAAACCGCGCTTTTATCTAACTGGGAAGGTTATGAAAAATTAAGGTTAAAGGCGCTTAACTGCTCTCATAAATACGGCGTTGGCGACCACCTTGCCGACCGCTACGCAAAAGATATAGTAGACTACGTTTACAACGTTTTGCACAACTCTAAAAATGCGCGTGGTTACGCTTGGGAATTAGAAATGCACTCGGCGCGCGCGTTTATTATCCACGGCAAAAAAACTTTGGCTACGCCAGACGGTAGAAAGGCGGGCGAAGAAACTTCTAAAAACGCGTCGGCACATCCGGGCATGGATAAAAACGGCGTAACCGCTTTAATAAATTCCGTAACGAGTATAGATACTACTCTTACAACCGTAGGTTTTTGTTTAGACGTTGCGTTACTTCCGTCCACCGTTAAAGGCGAGGAGGGGCTTGACGTTTTATATAGTATAATGCGTACTTATATGGATAAAGGCGGGCATAGTATTCAGTTTAATATTCATAATAGCGAAACGCTTAAAGACGCGCAACTTCACCCAGAAAAATACCAAAACTTGCAAGTTCGCGTTTGCGGTTGGAACGTTTTGTGGAATAATATGCCAAAAGTTGAGCAAGACGCGTACATTTTACGTGCGGAAAACATATCACAATAAATACTTATGAAAATTTTAACTCAAAAACGCGCCGTTATAGGCGAAGGCCCTATTTATAATGACGTAGAGCAAAAACTATATTTTACAAACGGATTAGAAAGCGAAATTTTAATATACGATTTTAATAGCGATACGCTAACCGCTAAAAAAACGCCTTGCGGAGTTTCTGCTATGGCGTTTGATAAAAAAAATAGGCTTATAGTTTCTACTCAAAACGGCGTTTTTATATTAAACGAAGACAATTCTTTAACCGAAATTTACGATACTAAAAAATACCAAATTAAAAAGTGTAACGATTTAAAAGTTGCGCCAAACGGAGATATTTTCGTTGGCACTATGTCAACTATTCGTAAAGCGCAAAACAAAAGCGAGTTGGACGGCAAGTTATATAGAATTTCAAAAGACGGCGTAGTTACCGTTTTGCTTGACCATTTAAGTTTATCTAACGGGCTTGACTGGTCGGTTGACGAAACTAAATTTTACCACACCGATAGCGACACTTGCATTATTAAGGAATATAACTACGATAAAGCTTCGGGTAATATTACTCCTACAAACCGCCAAGTTGAAGTTCACGGCGTTGACGGGTTTACGATAAGCGAAGACGGATACTTATATATAGGCTGTTGGGGGCACGACCACGTTATAATAGTTGACACGGCTACTTTAAAAATAGTAAAATGTTTAACGCTATCTAAAACTATAACTACAAGTTGCGCGTTTTGCGGTAAAAATTTAGACGTTTTAGCCGTAACAACCACAAATTTAAACGTTAGTTTAAGCGATTATAAAAACGCGGGCTATACTCACTTAATAAAATTAGGCGTTAAAGGAAGAAAACCTTACCGCTATGGAGAAAATAATGATTAACAAGTTAAAAGGACTAAAAACAATTTTACTATCACTACTCGTAATGGCTATATGGGGCGTTTTATATCCCTTTGTAAAAATAGGATACGAAGCGTTTTCAATTAACGGAAGCGATATTCCAAGCATTTTAATGTTTGCAGGCGTAAGATTTGCTATTTGCGGTTTAATTTTAAGTGCGATAGCGTTTTTTAAAAAAGACAAAATAGAAGCGCCTAAAACAAAAATAGTTGGCATTATTTTGATAATAGGTTTATTCTCAATAATTTTGCATTATTCTTTTACTTACATAGGTTTAAGTTCAACCGATAGTTCTAAAACGGCGCTTATAAAACAACTTGGCGCACTTTTATACGTTTGCTTTGCCTTTTTGTTTTTTAAAAGTGAAAAATTTAGCGTTTTAAAAATAGTGGGTGCAATTATAGGCTTTTTAGGTATAGTTGCAATCAATTTTAACCCAAACGGAATATCTTTTACAACGGGCGATATTTTAATAATTTTAGCGTCTATTTGTTTAGTAGTATCTAGTATTTTAAATAAAGTTATTGCTAAAAACAATTCTCCGTTTTGGATAAACGGCATTTCTCAATTTTTTGGCGGAATTGTTTTAATAATAGTTTCGCTTTGTATGGGCGGAAGTATGCTTACGTTTAATTTAAAAAGCACGTTAGTGTTTAGTTTTATTTGCACGGCAAGTATGGCAGGCTACGTTTTATGGAACTACGTTTTAAAAACGGCGGACTTATCTAACCTTTTTATAATTAAGTTTGCCGAACCTTTGTTTGCTTGTGTTTTCGGTGCAATACTACTTAAAGAAGATATATTTAAATGGCAATATTTAATAGCGTTTGTTCTTATTTCGGTTGGCATAATTTTAGGCAATCGTACTAAAAAGGAAAAAGAAAATGAAAGCAAAAATATTTGAAATTAAACGCTTTGCCGTTCACGATGGCGACGGGTTGCGAACAACGGTATTTTTTAAAGGTTGTCCACTTAAATGCGTTTGGTGTCATAACCCCGAAGGCTTGTCAAATAGCCCCGAACTTGCTTACTACAAGCACAAGTGCATAAATTGCGGAGAGTGCGTTTCAGTTTGCCCTACGGGCGCGCATTATTTTGAAAATGGCGTTCATAAATACGACCGCTCAAAGTGCATAGCGTGCGGTAAGTGCGAAAGCGTTTGTTTAGGTAAAGCTCTCACTTTTTACGGCAAAGAATATACCGCAAATGAACTCTTGCCTATTTTACTTGAAGATAAAGATTTTTATAAAACTTCGGGTGGGGGTGTAACGCTTAGTGGTGGCGAGTGTTTGTTATACGCCGATTTTTGCGCCGAATTGTTAAAAAAATTAAAAGAAAACGGCGTAAATACTGCGGTTGATACAAGCGGTTTTGTGTCAAAAACTGCTTTACAAAAAGTTTTGCCTTTTGCAGACGTTTTTTTATACGATATAAAAGCGTATGATGAAAGCGTGCATATAAAGTGCACGGGCTATTCTAACAAGCAAATACTTGACAACTTAAAGTTTTTAGACGAAAGCGGTGCAAAAATTGAAATTCGCGTGCCTTACGTTCCAAATTTAAATGATAACCAAATAGAAAAAATTGGCAAGTTTTTAAGCGGATTAAAAAATATAACAAAAGTTAGAGTTTTACCATACCATAACTACGCAGGCTCTAAATACGATAGTTTAGAAATTAAAAACACTTTGCCAAGTTGTTTGCCAACAAATGAAGAAGTTGAAAACGCGGTAAGCGTATTAAAGCAATACGGCTTAAATGCAATATAATAATAAAAAAAGACGGCAACTTTGCCGTCTTTTTTATTGTTTAATTAACCACGTTTATTGGGTTGCCGTTTAAAAAGGCATTTATGTTTTTTGCAACTAATTCTACAACGCGTTGCCTGCACTCTGTTGGTGCCCAAGCAATATGCGGTGTAAAGGTTACGTTTTTTAAGCCGAATAAAATGCAATCTTCTTGCATTGGCTCTATAGTTAACACGTCTAAACAAGCGTGTGCTATAGTGCCGTTTTCAAGCGCTGTTTTTAGTGCAGGCTCATCAATAACTCCACCACGTGCCGTGTTTATTAAAACGGCATTTTTCTTCATTAAAGAAAGGCTCTCACTATTTATAAAGCACTTCGTATCTTCATTAAGCGCACAATGTAAAGTAACAAAGTCACTATTTTTTAAAAGAGTTTCTTTATCAACTTGTTTATAAGGCATTTCTTTTTTAGTGCGGTTGTAAACTAAAACGTTCATATTAAAAGCAGTTGCAATTTTGCAAACTTCTTTTCCTATATTGCCATAACCAACAACGCCAATAGTTTTGCCTGCAAGTTCAACAAGCGGAATATTAAAGTAGCAAAAAGTTTTACTTTGCTTCCATAGCCCTTGCTTAACGGTTTGGTCATATTCGCTAATTTTATTTGTGTAGTTTAAAATAAAGGCAAAAACGTGTTGAGCAACGTCACTTGTTGAGTAATTTGGAACGTTGCAAACAACAATGCCCTTTTGTTTGGCGTAAGCCGTGTCAACGTTGTTATAACCCGTTGCAGTAAGCCCTATAAACTTTAACGTAGGGCATTTGTCAATAAGTTCTTTATCAAAAATAGTTTTGTTGCAAACAACAATATCGGTGTTTTTTAAAACGCTAGCCACTTCGTTTTTAGGCAAAATATCGTAATATTCAACTTTGCCAAAAGCGTTAAAGCAATTTAAGTTAAGGTCGCCGTTTGTAAATGAAATTTTGTCAAGTATAGTAATTTTCATAGTCTTGTTATTGATTTTGTCCGCCGTTGTTAAGTACGCTTGTTAACATAAAGCGTCCGCCTAAACTTTCAATAGTTATATCGTAGTTATTACCGCCAATAGTTGCAGTTTTTTGAATAGTTTCAAAAGCACTAGAATCAAGATAAACGCTTCCAGAAAGTTCCATAAATCTATCATTTTTAATTTTGCCAAATACGGCTTTAACAATATATTGACCTTCGGTTGCGTCAGGAATAACAACACCGCTATTGCCAACGCAAATAGTTTCTTGCTTATTATACGTAAAGGTGCTAAATACTCCCTCAATTTCTACGTTGTTTCCCCCGTCCGTAAGGTAAACTTTAATTCCGTAAGTTTCGCCCTTTTGAAGTAAAATGTGTTTAGGAACGGTTATTGAAACGCCCGAAAAATCAAATTTGCCGTTTGTAATAGCAAACGTGCCTTTTGCTGAATTTTCAAGATTAACTAATCCTGCGCCCTCTTCAATTTTAGGCATATCTTTTCTAAGCATTCTATCGTAAGTAGAGTAAATTGTACGGCAGTTAGCAACAAAGTTTTTAGTGCTTTGAACAATGCTATCTTTTAACGCGCTAACACCTTGCGAATTAAAGTCGTAATTAAACGCCGCTTTAAATTGGCTATTTATCATTGCGTCTCTTTCTACTTTTGCAGTTTCATTATACGAATAAAGTTCGCCTGCGTCAAAACCACTAATAGTAAGCCCGTTTTCTTTCATAAATTCAAAGCATAAACTCATAGTAGATTGTTTAGGTGTGTTTGCTTGACCGCCACCACCGCCTGGAAGAACTTCGCCAGAGCCACTTGGAGTAGAAACCACGCCGTCACTTGAAGATCCGCCACCAAAGTAGCCGTAAATTGAAGTCATTATACCACCGCTATCAAGTTTTCCAGAGTCAGCGTGTCCTTGCTCATAGAACGGGTTAATAGGAATCCAGTCAAAACTTAAAAAATTGTAATCTGCGTTATTTGCGTATTCTTGGAATTCGGTGTATGGAATAACCGTGCCGTCTTCTTTAGTGTAATACACCTCGTCATTAGGAGCGCCGGCGTTGTTAATGGTAATGAAACCATCTTCTTTACTCCAAAGCATGCCTTTTTGAATTTTTTTGCCATTATCAAGTAAAATATAGTCGTCGCCACTAATGTCAACTGAATTTTGAATAGTTAATTCGTAGTCGGTTTGGTCTATAATACTATCAAAGTTTTTATCTTTAACGTAGTGAACTATGCTGTCCCAACCTTTAAGCATAGTTAATGGTAAATAATGCTCGCTATTTGCTTCGGCTTCATCGCTTAAATCATAACTTCCATAGCCAATGCTAAAATAACGGCTTGTTTCGTTGGCAAGGTCTAAAACGTAATAACCGCCGTTTACTTCAACAAAGGCTTCACCACTAACAAGTGGGTTAGATTTAGAATAGTCAAATTCCGCCTTGCTACCAATAAACTTGCCGTCTTGTTTTACCGCTCTAAATTTAGAACTTGTGCCTTGGTTTTCTAAAATTTCTAAACTTGAAGGGTTAGTGTATAAGGTAGAACGCTCAATAATATATTCTTTTGACGGAACGCTTTTAATATAAGTGTAAAGGTAGTTTCCCCTGTTAGAGCCGTCATACGCTTTACCCGTGAATTCAAAAGTTGAAAATTCTACAACTTCAATACCGTCTTCATCGTCGTAAATTTTAATGTAGATTGCGCCTGTAAGCGTATCTTTTGGCAAGAAAGCGTTAGGGTCAACGTACTCACCGCCGTCGGTAGAGCCGATGCCACCCATTATAACGTCACTATCAATGCCTTCGTCTTTATCTTGAATATAGTCGTTATGAATATAGCCGATAAAGCCCGTAACAACGTCGTTTTCTTCGTCGTAACCTATGTAACGCGCGGTAACGCCGTTAAATACGACCAACTTGTTTAAAACGGTTACGGTTTGAGTAAGCATGTCAATTTCCATACGCGCTTGTGAAGATAAGTCTTGAAGTTGAGAAGTTTGCGAGCCAAGGTAGGTGCGCCAACCTTCATCATAATAATAGTCGCCTTGTTCAAACGTGTGAGTTAAATCGCTATTATTTGCCGTGTTTAAACTTGCAAGCCTTGCGCCTCCACTTTGACTGCCGTCAAAGTTAAAGGAAAGGTCTACGTTTTCAAGTTTGTTTATGCAATAGTAATAAGCCGCGTTGAAAAGCCCGCCCGTCATATCGCACGTGCAAGCACCGCTAAACGAAATTGTAAGTGCAAGCAAGAGCGCGCTAACGCCTTTTAATAATTTTTTCATAAAGTCCCCCTTATAAAACAACTTGCTTATAAATAAGCAAACTAATAATACTATTATATTTACACTAAACTAAAAAGTCAATATTTTTTAGGAAATAAAAAAAGAGCGGTAAACCGCTCTTTAAAGTTTATTTAATTACGGTCTTAAACCCATACCGCCTTCAAGTGTTAAAGTTTCGCCTGATAAATACTTAAAGTCAGGGCTAGCAAGTTGAACGCAAACTCTACCAATTTCAAGTTCAGGGTCACCAAAATGCCCCATTGGTGGCATTTTAACGTTTGCTTTAAACGCTTCTGGGTATGCTTTTTCAAAGTTTTCAAGTTGGCTTGTCCAAGCAATAGGGCAAATAACGTTAACGTTTATTCCGTCTGGACCCCATTCAGTTGCCGCTACTCTTGAAAGACCGCGAATACCTTCTTTTGCAGCAGCGTATGCACATTGACCATAGTTGCCAAATAATCCCGCACCGCTTGCAAAGTTGATAACGCTACCCTTTGTTTCTTTTAAGTATGGATAGCACGCTTGCATATAGTAAAAAGTTGCGTATAAACCGCTATACATAGCAAGGTCAAATTGTTCTGTAGTGTGGTTTGCAAGCGTAACGCCGGAAGCCGATGCTTGCGCGTTGTTAATTAACACGTCAATTCTGCCAAACGCATCAATCGTTTGTTTAATAACGCTATCAACAACTTGCTTATTGTCTGCACCTGCGTTAACGTCTGCTTGAACGGTTAAAACCTTAATGCCGTAAGCACTTTCAAGTGCCACTTTTGCATCTTCTAATTTTTTTACATTTCTACCTGTAATTACAAGGTTAGCACCTTCTTTTGCGTAAGCAGTTGCAATACCATAACCGATAGAACCGCATTTGCCGTTTGATAAAGTTGCAAAACCTGCGCCTGTAATAATGGCAGTTTTCCCTGTTAAAAAGCCCATAATAAAACTCCTTTCGTTTTCTTTTTATTTTAATATTATTTTAATAAATTTTTTATTTAATGTCAATAGTAAAACAAATAAAAATGGCTACATTCTAATAGAAACGTCGCCGGCGGTTATTGTTTGAATAGTGCCGTTATTATCAACTATTAAATTGCCGTTATTATCAACGTCAATAGCCGTGCAATAAAACTCTTCATTTAACGTTACTACTTTGATTTGCTTGTTTAAAATAATTTGCCTTTGCTTATATTCTTCTAAAAACAAATTGTTTGAAACTGCGCTTTCAATCCCTGCTAAATTGTTAACAATTTGAGCAATAAGCTCGTTTTTGTTTACTATAGCCCCACTTTCCTTTTGAATATTTGTTGCTATATCTTTAATAAAGTCAGGGTATTTATCGTCAAAAACGTTAACGCCTATTCCTATTACAACGTAATCAAGCGTGCGCGTTTCGCCGTTTATTGCAGATTCCGTTAAAATGCCTCCAACTTTTTTGCCGTTTATAAACAAGTCGTTAACCCATTTAATTCCCACTTTAACGCTTGCTAAACTTTCAATAGCCCTTGCCACGCAAACACCGCAAAACGCAGTTATTTTAGGCGCGTTTTTTAACTCAATATTAGGTCTTAATAATACGCTTAAATAAACGCCTTTATCTTTTGGCGAATAAAATTCACGATTAAGCCTTCCCCTACCATTTGTTTGACTTTCACTAACAACAATGGCTGAGTTTACGCCTTTTAAAGCAAGTTCTTTTGCCACGTCATTTGTAGAAGACGTTTCTTTTAAAACTAAAATTTCTTGAAAGTTGACTTTTAAGAATTGCTCTATATTAAGTTTTGAAAGAAAAGTATTTTCCATATTCACGTTACAACAAAAGGCGGAATTCTCCGCCTTTTAAATTAGAATTTAATTTTTTCTTCAATGTAAGAAACAAGTTCGCTAATAGGAAGTCTAACTTGTTCCATAGTATCTCTATCACGCACCGTTACGCAATTGTCTTGTTCGCTTTCAAAGTCATAAGTTACGCAGAAAGGCGTACCAATTTCATCTTCACGCCTATATCTTTTACCAATAGAGCCAGCCTCGTCATAATCAACCATAAAGTGCTTAGAAAGTTCATCATAAACTTCAAGTGCTTTTTCAGAAAGTTTTTTAGAAAGCGGTAAAACTGCAACCTTAAACGGAGCAAGTGCAGGATGTAAGTGCATAACCGTTCTAACGTCATTTTCGCCAACAGGTTCTTCATCATACGCATTAGAAAGTACGGCTAAAACGCATCTTTCAACGCCGAGTGATGGTTCAACAACGTATGGAATATATTTTTCGCCCGTTTCGCTATCAAAATAAGTTAAATCTTTTTTAGAAACGTTTTGGTGTTGAGTAAGGTCATAATCAGTTCTATCAGCAACACCCCAAAGTTCACCCCAACCAAATGGGAATAAATACTCAAAGTCAGTTGTTGCTTTTGAGTAGAAGCAAAGTTCTTCAGGAGAGTGGTCACGAAGTCTAATATACTCGTCTTTTAAACCGATATCTAAAAGCCATTGGTGGCAGAAACTACGCCAATAGTTAAACCATTCTAAATCCGTACCTGGTTTGCAGAAGAATTCAAGTTCCATTTGTTCAAATTCTCTAACTCTAAAGATAAAGTTGCCTGGTGTAATTTCGTTTCTAAACGATTTACCTATTTGACCAATACCAAACGGCATTTTTCTTCTTTGAGAGCGTTGAACGTTAACAAAGTTTGTAAAAATACCTTGTGCCGTTTCAGGGCGTAAGTATACCGTGTTTTTACTATCTTCCGTAACGCCTTGGAAAGTTTTAAACATTAAGTTGAATTGCCTAATGTCAGTAAAGTTGTGTTTACCGCAAGTAGGGCAAGCAATATTATGCTCTTCAACAAACGCTTTCATTTCAGGGTGTGTGAACGCATCAATACCCTTTTCTAAAGTGTAGTTGTTTTCCTTAACCCAATCTTCAATGAGCTTATCCGCTCTAAATCTTTCGTGACATTCTTTACAGTCCATAAGCGGGTCACTAAAACCTGCCAAGTGACCAGAAGCCACCCAAGTTTGTGGATTCATTAAAATTGCAGCATCTAAACCAACGTTGTACTTGTTTTCTTGAATAAACTTTTTCCACCAAGCTTTTTTAACGTTGTTTTTAAGTTCAACACCAAGTGGACCATAGTCCCAAGTATTAGCAAGACCACCGTAAATTTCACTACCAGGGAAAATAAAGCCTCTTGTTTTGCAAAGTGTTACTAACTTTTCCATTGTAACTGCTCTTTCTTTTGCCATAATACACCTACCTATATATATTGAATTTAATTTTATTAGATTATTTTAATAATGTCAAGCAAAAAGCGGTTTTACAATGGATATATTATAAATAAATTTAAACAAAAATTTATTGATTATTACAAAAAAGTGTGTTAGAATATAATAGATAATCTAGAATAGGGTACTATTTGCTAATTTGCTAAGCAATTTTAGCGTTAAATAAAAAAACGGCAGTAATTATGGAAGCAAAGAATTTTATTGAAGAAATTATTAACGAAGAATTAGATAGTGGCGTTGTTAACGAAGTTCACACTCGTTTCCCTCCAGAACCAAACGGATATCTTCACATAGGCCACGCAAAAAGCTTGTGCCTTAACTTTGGCACGGCAAAAAAATACAACGGGCTTTGCAATTTGTTTTTTGACGATACGAATCCGTCAAAAGAAAAAACGGAATTCGTAAACGCTATTAAGGCGGACATTGAGTGGCTTGGCTTTAAGTGGAGCGAAGTTCATTACGCGTCTGACTTTTTTGATACAATTTACGAACTAGCCGTAAAACTTATTAAAGACGGCAAGGCTTACGTTGACGATTTGACGGCGGAAGAAATTAGGCTTACTCGCGGTACTTTAACAGAACCAGGTAAAGAAAGCCCTTATAGAAATAGAAGTATTGAAGAAAACTTGCAACTTTTTACCGATATGAAAAACGGCAAGTATAAAGACGGCGAAAAGGTGTTGAGAGCGAAAATTGATATGGCTTCGCCAAACATCAACATGCGCGACCCTGTTATTTATAGAGTTTTATGGGCAACGCATCACCGCACGGGCGACAAGTGGTGCATTTACCCAATGTATGACTTTGCTCATCCTATTTGCGATAGTATGCAAGGCGTAACTCACTCTATTTGCACTTTAGAGTTTGAAGACCACCGCCCTCTTTACAACTGGACTATTGAAAATACGGGCGTTTGCCATAAACCGCGCCAAATTGAATTTGCAAGGCTTAACATTACTAACACAGTAATGAGTAAAAGATATCTTAAAAAACTTGTTGAAGACGGGGCTGTTGAAGGTTGGGACGACCCACGTATGCCTACTTTAACGGGATTAAGAAATCGTGGCGTTCCAGCAGAAGCTCTTAAAAACTTTTGTGAAGAAATTGGCGTTGCCAAAGCAAATAGTGAAATTGAAATTAGTTATTTAGAGCACTTTATTAGAGATTATCTTAACCAAAATGCAGAAAGAGCAATGGCGGTTGAAAACCCTATTAAAGTTACTATAACAAATTATGAAAAAGCGAGCGAAGTTTTAGATTTTGACGTTAATCCTAATGATGAAGAGCCTAAAAAACGCCCTATAGCCTTCTCTAAAACAATTTTTATTGATAATGAAGACTTTTCTCTTTGCCCGCCACCTAAATATTTTAGGCTTAAAAAAGATGGCTACGTAAGGCTTAAAAACGCCTACATTATTAAGTGTGATGACGTTTTATTAAACGATGACGGAACTATTAAAGAGTTGTTGTGCTCCTACGTTCCAGAAAGCCGTTCAGGCGAAGACACAAGCGGTATTAAGTGTAAAGGCACAATACATTGGGTTGACGCAAATAACGCGGTTGACGTTGAAATTAGAAAGTACGATTATCTTTTAAAAGACGCAGAATATGCAGGTCAAGATTTTAGCGAGCGTATGAATTATAACAGCGTTACTAAATTTTTAGGCAAGGCTGAAAAATACGTTGAAACTTGTGAAGAAGGTTTAAGCTTCCAATTATTAAGAAAGGGCTATTACAAAAAAATGGTTAAAGATGGAAAAATAATTCTTTCTGAAATAGTTTCATTAAAAGACGGATTCAAAAAATAACCTTGGAGGTATTTTTATGTACATATTAATTGATATTTTAGTAATTGCTTTCGTGTTGGGCTTTATTATATACGGGGCAACTTGTGGATTTTTTGAATCCACTATAAACGTAGTATTAGTATTAGCGTGCGTAGGTGGCTCAGCTATTTTGTCTATATTCACGGTTGAATCATTTTTAATAAAATGGGGCTGGCTTAATGAAACTATGGGCTTTGTAATGGGAATTTTAGGAAATTCAAAAATTCCACAAGTACAAGCGGTAGTTGAACTTGTTGCAATGTACGTTTCCTACGGGTTATTAGTTGTTTTATGCTTTATTATTTACGATATTGTTTTAAACCTTGTTAGAAAACTTATATTAAAAATTAGCCGTTCCTTTAGAAAGTGCAAATTGATTGGCGTGTTAGACAATATTTTGGGCGCATTAGTAAACGCGGCTGTTACAATTGGGCTTGTACTTGTGTTATTAGCATTTTTCCACGCGTTCTTAGAAGGTCAAGTATTGTTTACAACCGTTAACGAAGCAATTCTTGCAACAGACGTTGTAAGTTTCATTTACAAAATAAACCCTCTTAACGCAATGTTTGAGAGCATGGGTATTGCCGAATCGTTAGAAACTTTATTTGCATCATTTATTGGCGCATAGCGTAAATGTAAATATTTTAAGCGGAGCATTTCATTTTGCTCCGCTTTTTTATTAAAATTCTCCTTTTTATCAATGCGGTTTTAGAAAAAAACGACTAAATAAAGCTTTTTATTATAATATTTTAATATAAATTTAAAAATATAGTTTGTCAAAAGCAAAATTTTATGATAGAATATACGTATTATTTATTTTTTTATATAAGGAGTTGATAATAATGAAGAAACTTATTACACTTTTATTGTCTGTAGTTATGTTACTTGGCGTAACGTCTATGACTGCTTGTGGCGGTACTAATATCACTATTTACACTGGTGGTACAGGCGGTACTTACTACGCGTTTACTAACGGCTTACAAACTCAACTTGCTAAAAAAACGGGGTATACATACAACGTTGTTGGCGATACTGGCGGTTCAGTTGCTAACCTTAAAGCAATGAAGAATGGTGACTGCAAAATGGCAATCGTTCAAAACGATACAATGGTTAACGCTTTTAACGGCCTTACAGCAAACTTTGAACAAACTGGCGCTATTACAAACTTCTCTGTTCTTGGCCAAGTTTATCCAGAAGTTGTACAAATCGTTACAGATAAAGCAAGCATTACTTCTCTTGGAGACCTTAAGGGCTCTCAAGTAAAAGAAAGAGTATCTATCGGTGACGTAGGTTCAGGCGTTGAAGCAAACGCTCTTGCACTTTTAACAGCTTATGGTGTTGACGTTGAAAACGATATTGAAATTAGAAACCTTTCCGTTGCAAAATCTGCAGAAGCAATGAAAGACGGCAACCTTGACGTATTCTTCTTTACTTCTGGCGCTCCTGCAACTTCTATTACTGAACTTGCAACTGCAAAGAGCGTATATATGCTTGGTTTAGACGATGAAATTATGGATGACTTTATTGCTGAAAACCAAATTGACGGTCAATATGATGTTTATTCTAAACAACCTATTACAAACGATCAATACGACTTTATCCCTGCAAACGCTCCTATAACAACTATCGGCGTAAGCGCAACTTACATTGTTGCAAACTCTTTAAGTGAAGACGTTGTTTACAATATTACAAAAGCAATGTGGGAAAGCAAAGGCTCTATTGGCCACAGCGTTGAATCTACTATGAATACAGATTACGCTTACGTAACTATCGGCAACGTTCCTGTTCACCCAGGCGCTGCAAGATATTACCAAGAAAAAGGTTACACTGTTCCAAACATCGCTCAAATCTAATTTTTAGTATAACAACGTAACAAAAACATTTAAAGCGGGATTTTTGCATCCCGCTTTGTAATATAAAGGATTATTATGACAAACACTAAAATTCAAAACACAAACGAAACTCTAACTGCCGAAGAGTTGATGAAAAAGTTTGATAAAGATAGTAAAAGCCGTAATTTAACGGGACCTTTTAAAGCCGTGTATAACGGGCTGTTAATAGCGTTTGCCGTTTACGTGTTAATCGTTTCACTTTTAAGCGGTAGCATGACTGAGTTTACTAAACTTCCGCTCTTTTTAGGCTTTATTATGGTGCTTGGCTACTTAAAGTTCCCCGCTTGTGAAAAAGATGCAGTTAAGCAAAATTATATACCTTGGTATGATATTGTACTTGCTTTAATTTCTTTAGGCGCTTGCCTTTATTATGTAATTAAACAAAATGAAATTATATATATGGGCGGTGTTATTGAACTTGAACAAATTATAATTGGTATACTTTTTATTCTTTGCTTATTTGAGCTTTGTAGGCGCGCAATTGGAATTCCGCTTATGGTTGTTGCAGGTTGCTTTATTATTTACGCTATAATTTGGCTACTTTCAAACAACCCTTCTACCACTATTAGAAATTTAATATTTAACTTGTTCTATAATCTTAACTGCGGTATTTTTTCTACTCCAGTTGCAGTTTGCTCAAGTTTTATTGTTATATTTATTATATTTGGTTCTTTCCTTGAAAAAACGGGTATTGGCACGTTCTTTGTAGACCTTGCAAACTCTTTAGTTGGTGCGGCAGCGGGTGGCCCTGCAAAAGTTGCGGTTATATCTTCGGCTCTTGAAGGTATGTACTCTGGCTCATCGGTAGCAAATACTGTTGGCTCTGGCTCAATTACAATTCCCGTTATGAAAAAGACTGGGTATCGCCCAGAATTTGCAGCGGCGGTTGAAGCGGCGGCTTCTACGGGCGGTCAAATTATGCCACCTATTATGGGTGCAGCGGCGTTCTTAATGAGCCAAATTACAGGTTTTTCATATTCAACTATTGTAGTTTGTGCAATACTCCCTGCAATTTTATACTTTGCCGGCATATTTATAATGGTACACCTTGAAGCTAAAAAAATGGGGCTTAAAGGTCTTCCTAAAGAAAGTATTCCAAACTTCTTTAAGTTAATTTTAAAGAAAGGTTATCTTTTACTTCCTATAGTTGCACTTGTTATTTGCATGAATAGTTACACGCCTGCACTTTCAGCTTGCTTTGCTATTATGTTTGCAATGGCAATAAGCTTACTTGACGTTAACCTTGTTGAAAACTTGCTTTCTAAAGATAAACAAAAAATCATAACTTCACTTATAAGCCTTGGTCTTGCTATTCTTCCTATCGGGGCATACTTGATTTTTTCTTCAGTACTTACAACGTCACCAACGTCAAGAGCATTATTTATTGCTATGGCAGTTGCCACGATTTGCTCCGCATTTACAAGAAAACTTAAAATTAACTGTCCATTAGATATCAAACTTGTTGGCGAAGGTTTTAACGGCGGTACCAATAACTCAATTGGCGTTGTTGTTGCGTGTGCTATGGCGGGCATAATCTCCGGCGTAGTTGCTATGACGGGGCTTGGCTCAACACTCATAACTTTAATTGTTCCTATTGCGGAAAAATCAGTTATTTTAGCACTCTTCTTAACAATGCTTTGCTGTATTGTTTTAGGTATGGGCGTGCCTACTACTGCTAACTACGTTATTATGGCAACGATTACTGCACCAATCTTAACAAAAATGGGCATTGAAATGCTTGCGGCGCATATGTTTGTATTCTACTTTGGCATTGTTGCAGATATTACTCCGCCTGTTGCACTTGCCGCTTATGCAGGCTCTGCAATAGCAAAATCTAATCCACTTAAAACGGGCTTTACCGCATCTAAACTTGCAATAGGCGCATTTATTATTCCTTATATATTTGCGCTTAACCCATCAATGTTATTTATTGGGGCGGCTTGGTATGACGTTGTTTTAACCGTAGTATCTGCGCTCGTTGGTATGTTTGGCGTTTCGGTAGGCTTACAAGGCTACGCATTAAATAGAGTGCCTTTAGTACCAAGAATAATTTCAGCAGTTGGCGGTTTACTCTTAATTATTCCAGGAATTTGGACTGACCTTATAGGTTTAGCTTTAGTTTTAATTGCTTGCTGTTGGAACTACGTTTGGAATTACGTTTTAATACACGTTTGGAACTTTATTAAAAAGTGCGCCAATATAATAGCAAAAGCTTTTAAAAAGAAATAAAAAAACTATAATTTAAAAACGGCTTGATTTTGAAATGCACCATAAAAGTTTGTCTAACTTTTGTGGTGCTTTTCATTTTTAAGCCGTCTTTTATTTTTGAGGTCTTGGACTTTATAAATTGGCGAATGTATTTTTAAAGGCTTTTTTTATAAAAATCTAAAAATTAAAGGTTAATTTTTGCAAAAATAAAATTTTGATGCCTATTTTTTTATAAAAGTTAAAACTTTTGTGAAAAGGCGTCCAAAAATTTTTGGTTTTAGGGGTGTTTTTGTTTTACTTTCTTCGCAAGTTCGTGTATATTATTCAATATATATTATTTTTAAAAAAGATTTTAGTTATTATATTATAAAGGAGAATTACAAATGCAAGAAACGATATATATTTCATTAACACTTGCAGCAGTTGCGGCGGTTATTACTTTAGGCTTTGTCTTCATTTTGTTCCGCAAAATTTCACGCTTGAATCTTGGCAACAAAAGAGTTGAAGAATTACAAAAATATATTCACGACGGGGCAATCACTTTCCTTGTTCGCGAATACAAATTAATTATTCCTTTTGTTTTAATTGTTGGCATTATCTTAACAGTTTTAGGTTTTATTCCTGCTTTCCAAGGCTCTGACGGTATTGGTTGGCAAGCCGCAATTTGTTTTGTTATTGGTGCTTTTTTCTCTGCAGCGGCAGGCTTTATTGGTATGTCTGTTGCTACAAAAGCCAATGCAAGAACAGCCATAAAAGCACAAAAAGAAGGTATGAGCGGTGCGCTTAAAACTGCTTTTAGCGGTGGTGCTGTTCTCGGCCTTGCAGTTGCAGGCTTTGGTCTTTTTGGTCTTGTTGCAATTTTCCTTGTTACCTACTTAATAACAAAAGATTTTGCTTACCCTGTACAAATTCTTACAGGTTATAGTTTAGGTTGCTCACTTATTGCGTTATTTGCTCGTGTTGGCGGTGGTATTTATACTAAAGCGGCAGACGTTGGTGCCGACCTTGTTGGTAAACTTGAAGCAGGCATTCCTGAAGACGACGCAAGAAACCCAGCAACTATTGCCGATAACGTTGGCGATAACGTTGGTGACGTTGCAGGTATGGGCTCTGACCTTACTGAATCTTACATAGGCTCTATTATTTCATGCCTTACAATGGCGTTGTTTACTTTTGACGCAAACGCTAATAGTTACAAGTTCTTGCTTTTCCCAATTCTTATTTGTGCGGTTGGCATTATAGCATCTGTAATTTCAACAATTATCGTTCGTGCAAGAAAATGGAAATCTCCACACACAGCACTTAATATTGCAACTTATATTGCAACGGGCTTAGTAGTGTTGGCTTCCGTTCTCTTATCCATCTTCTTCCTTAACGAATGGAAATTCTTACTTTGCATAATTGCAGGTCTTGGCGCGGGCATAGTTATTGGTAGCGTTGCCGAACTTTACACGTCTGATAAATATAAATACATTAAGCAAATTGCAAAAGAAACTCAAACTGGCCACGCAACTAACATTATCTCTGGCCTTGGCATTGGTATGAAATCTACTTGCCTTACTACTATTTGCATCGTTATAGTTATTGCTCTTGCTTATTTCTTTGGCGGTGGCTATGGCATTTCACTTGCCGCTGTTGGTATGCTTTGCACGGTTGGTATTACAGTTTCCGTTGACGGTTACGGCCCTATTGCCGATAACGCTGGTGGTATTGCTCAAATGGCTGGGCTTCCTGAAGAAGTGCGTGAAATTACCGACCAACTTGACGCTGTTGGTAACACTACTGCCGCAATTGGTAAAGGCTTCTCTATCGGCTCTGCCGCACTTACTTCACTTGCGTTTGTTTTATCGTTTGTAAAATCAACTAACGCAGCAATAACTCTTGAAGACCCTACCGTTATTATTGGTATGCTCGTTGGCGCAATGCTTCCGTTCCTTTTTGGCGCAATGACAATTGACTCCGTTGGTAAAGCAGCAAACAAAATGGTTGAAGAAGTTAGAGCACAATTTAAAAATGACCCAGACATTTTACAAGGCACACATATTCCTAACTACAACCGTTGTATAGACATTTCTACAAAAGCATCACTTCGCGAAATGATTGCTCCTGGTTTACTTGCAATTATTGCTCCTATTGCAGCAGGCTTAATTTTAGGCGTTGCTGGTCTTGGCGGACTTTTAATTGGCGGTCTTGTTAGCGCAACAATGCTTGCAATATTTATGGCAAACTCTGGCGGTGCTTGGGACAATGCTAAAAAATATATTGAATCTGGCGTGTTTGGCGGAAAAGGTAGTGACGCGCACAAAGCGGCTATCACCGGCGATACCGTTGGCGACCCTCTTAAAGATACAGCAGGCCCTGCTATGAATATTTTAATTAAACTTATGTCTATAATAGCACTCATATTCGTTCCTATCTTTACACAACTTGATTCCCTTTGGGAAGTTATTATGAGATTATTAAATCTTTAATATTTTTAAATAAATAAAACCCCTTGACTATTCAAGGGGTTTTTACTTATATAAAAAACACGCTAAAACAGCGTGTTTTCTTTTTGGTGAGCCAATAGAAGTGTAAAACGAACAGTTTTATGCTATTTTTAATCATATTATCCTCTTAGATTTAAAATAATTTTTTTAATCCTCTCTAAAGTATACGCCACATCCTTGTCCATTAAATGTTTTTCATAATGACTACGTTTTCCTCTAGCCGTTTCTCTGCCTCTATCTATAAAATTGCTCCAAATCAAACCAGGTTTTCCATACCTCATCGGATAAAAGTAAGGGTATGCTGCACCCGCCACGGCATAATAAAAAATTTCTAAATTAATATCGTGCTTTATTTGATTGTTTACATATAAAAAAGCATTAAAAAAATCAGCATCCTCCTTTTCAATAATCGCCCTAACTCTTTCCTCATAATCGGCAATAAAATGTATTGCAGAAACGATATTCCTAAACAACTCTTCTCTTAATTCTTTAAATTTCTCATTATTGGTAATTTTGTTAATAGACTCTAATGCTATATCAATACTTTCTTTAACCGCAACTAAAAACATAAAACCTCTTAATTCTTTTTCTTTCGTTTCTCATTATAACAAAAAGGACAACCATTCCCACTATTTCTGCTTGCTATTGTTGCTTGCCATTCATGACCATTGCTGCATTTCCACCATACCTTTCTACCACTATTTGCCATAAAATCTTCTGGTTTTAAATCTTCATTTCTATCAAAATTCCATTCTTTTACAAGTTTTGGATTAATGGTTGCTAAATCGCTCACACCTTTAATAGCATATCTACCAGAACAATATGGACAACCAACATTTTTATTTCTATTATTTATGCTCGATTGCCATTCGTGTCCTTTTTCGCATTTCCACCAAACCTTTTTACCACTACTTGAAGTAAATTCTTCAGGTTTTAAATCCCCATTCTTTTCACAACTCCACTCGTTTGCAAGTTTTGGATTAATTGTTACTAAATCATTATAACCTTGTAAAACTTTCTGATTTGAACAATAAGGGCAAGCTGTACCTTTATTTCTTTTGTCAATCGTTGCCTGCCACTCATGTCCTTTCTTACATTTCCACCAAACCTTTTTACCGCTATTTGCCGATATATGTTCTGGTTTTAAATTTCCATTCTTTTCATAATTCCACTCTTTGGCAAGTTCTGGATTAGTGTATAAAAGCGAATTTGATTTTTCGCTATATTCACGCAAATTTTCTATTTCAATAGCATCTCTTTGTAAGTCAACATCTACGTTAATTCCAATAATTTTACTTAAAACTTTTTGTATAACTTCTCCTAAATTTTTTTGATTTTTATCAACAATATAATCTATTGAACTATCATTTAGTGAAGGCAAACCTTCTCTTATTCTATATAATACAATTCCATCATTTTTGCATTTTGAATTTTTTTCTAAATCCTTTTTCGTTTTATTTTTATGATAAAACTCTCCATCGTATTCTATAGCAATCTTCATTGAGGGAATATAAATGTCTAATTCATAGCCTGGTTCTTTATAAGTATGTGTTGCCTTTTCTCCATATTTTTTTAAATAAAACAAAATAGCATATTCAGGAAAAGAAGTTCTCCGCTCAGAATTACAAATAGGACAACCGACACCCTTGTTTCTATTATTAATTATTGCTTGCCATTCGTGTCCTTTTTCGCATTTCCACCATACTTTTATATTGCTGCCAGCAGTAAAATCCTCTAGTATTAAATCTCCATTTTTTTCATAATTCCATTCGCTTGCAAGTTTGGGATTAATAGTAGCCAAATCGTTATATCCTTGAATAACCTTTTTATTAACACAAATAGGACATCCAACACCTTTATTTCTATGAGAGATTCGTGCTTGCCATTCGTGTCCTTTTTCGCATTTCCACCATACCTTCTTGCCACTGCTTGCTTTAAAATCCTCTAATCTTAAACAACCATTTCTTTCATAATTCCATTCACTAGCAAGTTTTGGATTAGCAGTTGCTAAATCACTTTCTCCTTTAGTGGCATATCTTCCTGAACAATAAGGACATCCTTTTCCATTATTTCTATCTGCTATTCTTGCTTGCCACTCGTGTCCTTTACTGCATTTCCACCATACTTTCTTGCCACTGCTTGCTTTAAAATCCTCTAGTCTTAAACAACCATTTTTTTCATAATTCCATTCACTTGCTAATTGTGGGTTAACGGTTGCTAAATCACTTTCACCTTTAACAGCATACCTCCCTGAACAATAAGGACATCCATTACCACTATTTCTACTATTAATAGTCGATTGCCATTCGTCTCCTTTGTCACATTTCCACCAAACTTTTTTTCCACTACTTGTAGTAAATTCTTCAGGTTTTAATTCCTCATTTTTTTCATAATTCCACTCACTTGCTAAAGCTGGATTAATAGTTGTCAAATCGTTTATGCCTTTAATGGCTTTTCTTCCAGAACAATATGTACAGCCATTCCCATTATTTCTACTTTTAACCTCTGCCGGCCATTCATGCCCTTTTTCGCATTTCCACCAAACTTTTTGATGGCTACCCAAAGTTAAAGTTTTAGGGTTTAAACCTAATTCATTATTCTTTTTCCAATTCCATTCTGCCATTAAGGTAGGGTTATCAATTAAATATTTTTTTCCTTTTTTATCAGCCATAAACCACCAATTTTAGTGAAAATCTTATAAATATTATAACATATAACTACAGTTTTTTCAATTCCTATAGTCCACCAAGCCAAATTAAAATTTTCAAAAATATTATACCTTTATTCCCCATAAGTTCCCTTAAATTCCCTATGTGACAGCAGGACTTGTGCTTGTGTTAATTTAAAATAGCCGAACTGCGTTCTCACCTTGGTGGAGCAAAAAGAAAAACACACTCGCTTGAGTGTGTTTTTAAACCTATTTTAAATTTTTACGATTGCAGTTCCGTCATCGTTATATATAATTCTATCTCCGCTACTTTCTAAACTATCTTTATATAATAAATAGTCTGCTTTCGTCTTGAATAACGGCTTGTAGTTTTTAACTATTTCTCTTGCCTTTTCGGCATTATTAGAAAGTAGGTCTATAATCATTGTAACTTGCCACGTTGCACTTTTAATGCAAGCACTTTCAGGGTCGGCAATGTAATAATTGCTTCCGTGAGCAACGCCTTTTGCACCCGTAGCGTATGGATGCATAACAGGCATAAGGCAACATAAGTCGCCCATATCCGTACTAACGCCACTAACGTTTGAAGTTTCTTCATATTCATCGCTTGGAAATAAGTTAGTAAACGTTTCTTTTGCAACTTTAAGCAATCCTTCATCGTTAGTAAGCGGAGCGTAGCCTGGTATATCTATAACTTCAACGTTTGTTCCTATTGAAAGTGCCGCTCCTATAAGTGCTTGGTTGACTTTCTTGTTTGTTTCAGTAATAGCATTAAAACTTGTACCGCGCACGTAACTTTCAAGCGTTACCATGCTTGGAATAGCGTTAACTATATCGCCACCATGAGTTATTATTGGATGAACGCGTATTTGCTCTCCGTCTTTAAAAGTTTCTCTAATAGCGTTAACTGCATTAAGCCCACAATTTGCTGCGTATAAAGCATTTTTGCCCTCCCAAGGACTTCCGCCCGCATGCGCCGCAACGCCTTTGTAAACTATTTTTTTAACAATGCAACCTGCGTTGCCTTTTGGTGCGCCAAATTTACCTGCTGTTGTATGAACGATAAAGGCAAGGTCAACGCCGTCAAAAAATCCGCGATAAAGATATTCGCACTTTCCACTAACGTATTTTATTTTGCCTTGCTTTTTAAGTTCACTGCGGTATTCAATTTCTAAAAGTTCTTCTGCAGGAACAAGGCAAATTCTAATAGCTCCCGAAAGCCCGTCCGTAACACCTTGTTCTTTAAGTGCGGCTGCAACGCCTAAAATACTTGCGCATTGCGCGTTATGACCGCAAGAGTGTACTGCCCCCGTAACCTTGTCCGCATCTTTATGCGTTGGGCAAATAACAGAGTCTAATTCAGCAAAAACGAGTAGTTCAGGGCCAGGCTTGCCCGTATCTAACCTTACGTAAAAACCCGTTAAGTCTTCACTTTTTGTAATTCCATAGCCTAATTTTTTAAACTGCTCTTCCATATATGCAGACGTTTTAAATTCTTTAAACCCCGTTTCAGGATTGTTCCACACGTATTTTTCCGCATCTAAAATTAACTGCCTGTGCTTGTTTACCGCATCTATAATTTTTTTCACAATAACTCCTTTTGTAACAATAGTAATTGCCACGCAATTTGCATAATTATATTTTACACCACTTTGTAAAAATTTGCAAACTTTAATTTTGCTTATTAAACATAATTCCTCGCACAAAAAAATACACTCGCTTGAGTGTGTTTTCTTTTTGGTGAGCCAATAGATGCGTAAAACGAATAATTTTATTATAATAAATAATCAATCAAAACACTCTCATCAGATTGATACAATGGGTGAACAGGATTGTTTGCTTTTGTAAGTTTTATAACTTTAATTTTTTTGCCATTTTCTTCTTTTAAGAAATTAAGAATTTCATTTAGACAAACTTTTAAATAATTTCTCTTTGAAATTAGATTTCCATAAGCAAGTAAAACATCAGAGTTGCTATATTTCTCTACAATTTGCTTAATATATAATTTATTTAGTTTAACTAAATTTTCATCTCGTTCTAAATGCATATCATCGGGATTGGTCGCTCGTTGTGGGTAAATATTAAGCATTATCCAATTTTCATAATTATTATGTTTTCCAATTTTAACTACCTTTCGGATAGTATTATCTAAACACTCAGGACACGCTGTGCTTGGGTTTATGCCAAAACAAAGCAGAGTTTTACCATTAGGATTAAATATTTGGCCCAACACAAATCTTGCTGAGTTATCTGTGTTTGTTTCATAAATCCATTGCATACTCACACCTTCCTCTTTTTGTATTCTATCATAATTTCCAAATTTTTGCAAAGAAAAAAACCTAAAACGTTGTGTTCGTTTTAGGTTTTCATTGGTGACCCTACCGAGGTTCGAACTCGGGTTACCGCCGTGAAAGGGCGATGTCTTAGACCGCTTGACCATAGGGCCGAATATATTTAAACTTTGCGTTGTAGTTTGTTTTGGTAGCGGCGGTCAGATTCGAACCAACGACCTGCCGGGTATGAACCGGCCGCTCTAACCAACTAAGCTACGCCGCCATAACTCTACCTTCGCGGTAGAAAATTGGTTGCGGAGGTGGGATTTGAACCTCACGACCTTCGGGTTATGAGCCCGACGAGCTACCAAGCTGCTCCACTCCGCGACGATTAGTGCTTGTTTATAATACCTAAATTATTGAGTTTTGTCAACTGTTTTTTACTATCATTTTTAAAAATTTTTATAAAATTTGCCCTAAACGCATAATTTTACTGAAAAGCCAACCCTTTTACCCCTTTTTGACAGCCTTCTGCTTGTTTTTGCACGCTTTTTTAATAATTTTAATTGAAAATATTTAATATTATGTTATAATAACTATATAATAAGAAGGATTAAAATTATGAATAATATTTCTTTATGGCAAAACCTTATTGGCACTCCATCATATTCAACCTATAAAAAGTGTATAAAGCACCTATCTACGCACGAATATGACGGGGTTATTTACGAATATTACCTACAAGCAAACGGATTAGACGGCAACGGCAGCCCTACCTATCAAGAACTTGTTTTATCTCGCCCTATAAATTTAAACGGCAAAGCGCCTGCAGTTGTTATACCCTTTTATTTTGCTGAGCACATGCTTGGCTTTAATCCTAAAACGGGCGAAAAAAACGGAACTTTTGGCAAATTTGCGTTTGCTCACGAACTTTCTAAACTCGGCTTTATAACGATTACTGCCGAAAGTTATTATTTAACTTATATTAAAAACGACGCTCTTGACCGCTTAGACTATTCGCGCTGGCAAAGCTGCGCTAAAAAACTTTTAGCCGACCACCCTAATTGGTCCGGCATAGGAAAACTTGTTAGCGACACTACGCTTTTAGTAGACTTTTTGTGTGGCGACGAAAGAGTTGACGTAGAAAAAATAGGCATAATTGGGCATTCGCTTGGTGGCAAAGTAGCCTTTTATACGGGCTGTTTAGACGAAAGAATTAAAGTTGTTGTTGCAAGTGATTTTGGCATTTTATACGAGCAGTCTAACTGGCAAGACGATTGGTATTGGGGCAAAAAATTAGAAAAAATTAAACAACTTAACCTTTCGCATAAAGATTTACTTGAGTTCGCAAACAAGCCGTTTTGCTTAATTATTGGCACTTACGACAATGACGACAGCACAAAACTGTTACGTTCAATTAAAGAATATAAAAACAATGCCGATAAACTGCTTATTATCGGCCATAAAACAGGGCATAATCCGCCACCAAGCGCAAGAGAAATGGCGTATGATTTTATAAAACGGTGGCTTTAAAGGAGTAAAACTAATATGAATATAGCAATTATTACAGGCGCATCTTCTGGCATGGGTAAAGAATTTGTTATTCAAGCGGACGCGCGCTATAATTTGGACGAAATTTGGGTTATTGCAAGGCGTGAAGATAGGCTTATTGAGCTTCAAACCCTAACAAAAACTAAAATTGTTCCTATTCCTCTTGACCTTACAAAAGCGGAAAGTTTTGACGTTTTAAAACAAAAACTTGAACAAGAAGCCCCTAACGTTAAACTTTTAGTAAACGCAAGTGGTTTTGGCAAGTTTGCAACTTTTACGGAATCTGATATAAACGCAAACGCAAATATGTGCGACCTTAACTTAAAGGCAATGATACTTTCAACTCAAATTGTTTTGCCTTATATTCACGAGGGTGGCAAAATTGTTGAGGTTGGCTCACTTTCTTCATTTGAGCCCGTTCCACACCTTTCCGTTTACGCGGCTACAAAAGCGGCTGTTTTAAGTTTTACAAGAGCACTTGCACACGAACTTAAATCTAAAAAAATTCGTGTTTTGTGCCTTTGCCCTTACTGGGTTAAAACAGAATTTTTCTTACGTGCAGACGAAAAGGAAAAAATGCAAAAGTTTGACGCTATGTACGAAGCGGACTTTGTTGTTAAAGTTGCATACAACGCGCTTGACAAAACTAAAAAAGACTACATTGTTCCAGGTGCGTACGCAAGCCTTTTACGCATTGTAGCAAAATTCGTTAGCCACAAATTTATGATGAAAATTATGGACAAAATGTTCAAATTTGATAAAATACAAAAATAATTATGTTAGACGTTTCCCTTTTTAAAAACGGCGATATCGTAGCGGTAGCACTTTCCGGCGGAAAGGACAGCATGTGCCTACTCAACTTACTTTTAACAAACAAAAACAAGTTGGGCATAACCGTTAAAGCCATAAATATTGACCACTCTATTCGCGGAATAGAAAGTGAAAATGACAGTAAATTTGTAAAAGACTACTGCCAATCACTTAACGTGCCTTTATTTTTTAAAAAGGTTGACGCTATAAATTATTCAAAGCAAAACGGGTTCTCGCTTGAGCAAGGCGCAAGGGAACTTCGCTACAACGCGTTTAAAGAAGCGGTTGAAAGCGGGTTTTGTACTAAAATTGCAACAGCGCATCACTCTAGCGACAATTTTGAAACGGTTTTGTTTAATTTGTTTCGCGGTAGTGGCGTTCAAGGGCTTACGGGCATTAAGCCAATTTCTAATGGTGTTATTCGCCCACTTTTAAGCGCAACGCGCCAAGAAATTGACGAATACGTTTTAAAGCATAACGTTCCGTTTGTTGAAGATAGTTCTAACTTGTGTACCGACTATACTCGCAACTATATTCGCTTAAACGTTGCTCCTATGATTTTAGAAAAGTTTGACGGAGCGGTTAATAGCGTAACTAGGCTTACAAAAACCATTTTAGAAGAAGACGAATTTTTAAACGGACTTGCAAGCAAAGTTATTGCTAAAAAGGACGGAAATTTATGTTTGCCAACTTCGCTAGAGCCCGTAATTTTTAAGCGCGCCACACTTTTAATTTTAAAGCAATTAGGCGTTACAAAAAACTATGAAAAAGTGCATATTGATAGCGCATACTCGTTACTTTCGCTTAAAAACGGTAGTCAAATTACACTTCCAAACGGCATTATTTGCGTTAGAGAATACGATTACGTTACGTTTTATAAAGACCTAAAAACAACCTTAGCACAAACATACAATTTTAGCGTTGGCGAATTTTTATTTGACGGCACTACTATAAAAATTGAGCGTGTTAATAAGCGTGAAGACGGGCTTTTTATTGACGAAGATAAAGTGCCTAAAAACGCCGTTATTAGAACAAGGCAAAATGGTGACGTTTTTACAAAATTCGGTGGCGGAACTAAAAAGTTAAAAGATTATTTAATTGATAAAAAAATTCCTAAAGTAAAGCGTGATAGCCTTATAGTTTTAGCAGTGGGCAATGAAATTTTGGCAATTTTTGGCGTTGAAATTAGCAATAAAGTTAAATGTGACAATCAAACTAAAAACATTTTAAGGCTTAGCATTAACTAAAAATATAACAAAAGGGCAAATTTACGCATATAATATAATAAATATTATAAAAATGTATAATTAAAATTGTTGACACATTTTTTTTAAGGTGTTACAATAATATCAAATTTAATAAAATTTTGAGTAGAGGCGCACTTGTCAAAAGTATTACGCAATAACGGTTGCCAAAACCGCGTAAAAAAGGGTCAAGTGCCGAAGTTAGTAAAATGGCAAATTACTTGCTGGCAATTTAGAAAATATCTATCTTGTTGTCGCATTTTTATGCGGAGTGCTATTCTGTTTTTTCTTTTTGAGTTTACGGAGTAGCATTTGTTATTCCTTTTTTTATTGTTAAAACATTTTGTGGGAGATATATTATGAAAAAGACAATTTTTACCGGAGCAGCAACTGCAATCGTTACGCCAATGGATGAAAACGGCGTAAACTACCAAGAATTTGAAAGACTTATTGAATGGCAAATTCAAAACGGCATTGACGCCATTGTTTCCGTTGGTACAACGGGCGAAGGCTCTACCCTTACAGACGAAGAACATAAGCAAGCAATTAAATTTTGCGTAGACGTTGTTAATAAACGTGTTCCTGTTATTGCAGGCACAGGCTCTAACGACACGGCTTACGCAATAGAACTTTCTAAATATGCTGAGGAAGTTGGAGCAGACGCACTTTTACTTGTTACTCCATACTATAACAAAGCAACTCAAAAAGGCTTAATTCAAAGCTTTAAGGTTGTTGCAGATGCGGTTAATATTCCTTGCATTTTATATAACGTTCCATCAAGAACAGGTTGCAACCTTTTACCTGAAAGCGTTGCTATTTTAGCAGAGCACCCAAATATAGTTGCTATTAAAGAAGCGTGTGGTAACATTTCTCAAATTGCTAAACTTGCAAGCCTTTGCGGTGATAAAATTGATATCTATTCTGGTAACGACGACCAAATTGTTCCAGTTATGTCTCTTGGCGGTAAAGGCGTAATTTCCGTTCTTTCTAACATTATGCCAAATGAAACTAGCCAAATGTGCAAACTTTATATGGCTGGCAAAACGGATGAAGCGCTTAAATTACAACTTAAACTTCTCCCTCTCATTGACGCACTCTTTTGCGAAGTTAACCCAATTCCAGTTAAGCACGCAGTTTACAAAATGGGCTTCTGCCAAGATTATTTAAGGCTTCCTCTTACTCCAATGGAAAGCCAAAATGCGCAAAAACTTGAAAACTTAATGCGTGAACAAAATCTTATTAAATAAGGTGAATTTATGAATATTTTATTAAGTGGCTTCGGCGGTTTTATGGGCCGTGAAGTTATTAAACTTGCAGATTCAAACTATATGGGCGCAAACGTTGTTTGCGGTGTAGATGCTTTTTTTAAAGGCGAATCTAACGTGCCTTGTTTTAACTCTTTTAATGACGTTGACGTTAAATGTGACCTTATTATTGACTTTTCTTTCCACACTGTAGTGGGAGATTTGCTTGACTACGCTGTTAAAAACAATATTCCTACGGTTATTGCAACTACGGGTCATACTGAAGAAGAAAAAGCCATTATAAAAGACGCTAGCACAAAAATTCCTGTTTTTTTTGCGGCAAACTATTCTATAGGCGTATCACTCCTTGTTAACCTTGCAAAAATTACTGCAAAAACAATGGTTGGCGCCGATATTGAAATTATTGAAGCACACCATAATAGAAAAGTTGATGCTCCAAGCGGTACTGCCCTTATGATATACGAAGGTATTAAGGAAGTTTTACCTTCTTCTTTTAAAGTAGAAGGTAGAAGCGGTGCAAGTAAAAGGCAAGCAGGCGAAATTGGCATACACGCACTCCGTATGGGCAACGTTGTTGGCGAGCATCAAGTTATAGTTGCAACAAACAACCAAACAATTACATTAAAACACGAAGCTCATAACCGTGCACTCTTTGCTGAAGGCGCAATTGTTGCAGGCGAATTCCTTATAAAGCAAGGTGCAGGGCTTTATGGTATGAAAGATTTATTAAAGGATTAATTTTATGAATATTGCAATTTACGGCTACGGCAATTTAGGCAAAGGTGTTGAAATTGCCATTAAAAACGCAAGTGATATGATTTTAATTGGCGTTTTTACAAGACGCAACCCAGAATCTATAAAAACTTTAACGGGCGCACCCGTTTATAGCGCAAATAGTTTAAACGATTTTTCTTCTAAAATTGACGTTTTAATTGTTTGTGGCGGTAGCGCAACAGACCTTCCTATTTTAACGCCAGAACTTTGTAAAAACTTTAACGTTATAGATAGTTTTGACAATCACAAAAATATTCCAACGCATTTTGCTAACGTTGATAAGGTTGCTAAAGAATTTAAGCACGTTGCTTTAATTTCTTCGGGTTGGGACCCTGGAATGTTTTCACTTGCACGCCTTTACGCAAACGCTATTTTACCAAATGGTAACGATTATACTTTTTGGGGCAAAGGCATTAGCCAAGGTCATAGTGATGCAATTAGAAGAATTGACGGGGTATTAGACGCAAGGCAATATACCGTTCCCGTTCAAGAAGCGGTTGAAAGCGTTAAAAACTGCGAAAACCCTACTCTTACAACACGCCAAAAACACAAGCGTGAGTGCTACGTTGTTGCAAAAGACGGCGCAAATTTAAGTGAAATAGAAACAAAAATTAAAACGATGCCTAACTATTTTGCAGACTACGACACAACCGTTAACTTTATTTCGCAAGAAGAACTTAACAAAAACCATAGTGGCATGCCACACGGCGGTAGCGTTATTAGAACGGGCTTTACGGGATTAGAAAACGAAAACTCTTGCGTTATTGAATACAGCTTAAAACTTGGCTCTAACCCAGAATTTACCGCAAGTGTTTTAGTTGCTTACGCACGTGCGATATATAAAATGTATAAAAATGAAAATTACGGATGTAAAACCGTTTTTGACGTCCCTCCTATTGATTTGATTGACGGAGATTATTTAGACGTTATTACAAAATTATTATAAACTATGGAAAATCAAAATTTATTTTACAACAACTTAAAAATAAGCGATAGTGGCGAACTTTTATTTGCGGGTGCTTCAACAACCATGCTTGCAAAAGAGTTTAAAACCCCACTTTACGTTTTAGATGAAGAACTTATACGCAACCGCTGTAAAGAATATATAAATGCGGTAAAACAAGCGTTTGGCGATGAGGCAAGCGTTTTGTATGCGTCAAAAGCGTTGTCTTTTAAAAAAATTTATTCTATTATTCAAGAGGAAGGTTTGGGTATTGACGTTGTTTCGCAAGGCGAAATTTACACGGCTAAAATTGCGGGCTTTAATTTAAAAAACGCATACTTCCACTCAAACAACAAAACTGATGAAGACATTGAGTTTGCTCTTGATAACAACGTTGGCTATTTTGTTGTAGACAATGAAGAAGAACTTTTGGCTATTAACGAAATTTCTAAAAATCGTGGCGTTACTACAAACGTATTGCTCCGCATTACCCCAGGCATTGACCCACACACTTACGAAGAAGTTGCAACAGGCAAAGTTGACTCTAAGTTTGGTACGGCTATTGAAACGGGGCAAGCGGAAGAAATTGTAAAAATAGCAATCTCACTTCAAAACATAAATTTGGTGGGACTTCACTGCCACGTTGGCTCACAAGTATTTGACGGCGAAGTTTACAAAATGGCAAGCGAAGTTATGCTTAACTTTATTGCTCTTATTAAAAATAAGTACAATTACGTTATTAATAAACTTGACCTTGGCGGTGGTTTTGGCGTTAAATACGTTTCTGGCGACGGCGATTTAGATATACAAAAAAGCATTAGCGACGTTGCAACTTTTGTTAAAAATAAAGTGTTGTCGCTTGGCATAAAAATGCCACATATTTGCTTTGAACCTGGTAGAAGCATTGTTGCCGATGCGGGCATTACGCTTTACACGGTTGGCACGGTTAAACGCATTACGGGTTATAAAAATTACGTTTCCGTTGACGGCGGTATGACGGACAACCCACGTTATGCACTTTATAAATCAAAATATACTTTACTTCCTGCATACGATATGAAAAAAGAGTGTGATATGCTTTGCTCTGTTGTAGGTAGATGTTGTGAAAGCGGTGATATTTTGCAAGAAAACGTTTATATGCCTTCCACCATTAAGCGTGGCGACGTTATTGCTTGTTTAACAACGGGCGCGTATAACTATGCAATGAGTTCTAACTATAATAGGCTTACAAAACCTGCTATAGTAATGGTAAGTAATAAAAAAGCGGAAGTTGTTGTTGAAAGGCAAAGTATAGAGCATTTAACTATGCTAGATAAATAAAATTGTTTTAAAGTAGTAGATAATTCTACTACTTTTTTTATTTTAAAAATAAAAAATCTATCAATAAAATTGCAAATATCGCTTTATAATGATATAATTGTTTTTGGGAGATTTCGGTGGCTTAAATACCGCATTATTTAATTATTTATGAAAAAATTAATTTGCTTAATTATAACTATAATAGTTTCTTTTTCTTCGCTACTTACAGGATGTTCTTCTAGTAGCGAAATTTCTATTTACGCGCCAGACGGCGCGCCCGCACTTGCACTTTCTTCCCTTATTAAAGCGGACTTAAACAAAACCACTATAAACGTTGTTGCAAGCGACAAAATAGCAAGTTGCGTAACAGGAAAAAATTCAAAGGCAGACGTTTGCATTTTACCTATCAATATGGCTTCAAACCTACTTGGCAATGGCGAAAATTACAAGATGATTGGAACTATTACACACGGCAATTTTTACTTTTTATCAAAAGCAGATATAGTTATAGATAAGCAAAATATAAATTCGCTAATAGGCAAAACGGTTGGCGTTATGCAACTTCAAAACGTTCCCGGCTTAACTTTAAAATATGCGTTAAACTCTTTAGGCGTTAACTATACAACTATTCAAGACGTTAGCCAAAAACAAGAAACTTGCGTAAACTTAATGGCAATAAATAAAATTGAAACTGCCCGCACAGATATTGACGTGTTTTTAATTCCTTCGCCACAAGCGGACTTAATAACTAACGCCACTAACTTAAATTTAGTTGGCAGTTTAGGCGCATTATATAGTTTAAACGGCTTTCCGCAAGCGGTTATTGTTGTAAAAAATGAAGTTTTAGAAAACAATTTAGCCACAATAAAGCAAATTGCTAGTCAAATTAAAAACGTAAACGATTATTTAATAGAAGAAAATTTTTTAGAAATTTGCACGCTTATAAACAGCAAACTTGAAAACGGCTTAACGCCTGTTTTTAATGAAAACACTTTAACGCCGTCCGTTATACAGCACTTGCAAATAAAATACGTTTCTTGTAAAAATTCACAAGAAGACGTTTCTACTTTTATTAACAATTTAAAAACTATTGAACCAAATTCGGTTAAAACCTTCAATTCAAACTTTTTCTATTTAGGGGATTTATGACAAAAAACATTGTTAAAAACAGCATATTATACTCTATATTAGGCGTTGTTTTTGTTTTTTTACTATGGTGCTTGCTATATATAATAATAGCGAACAGCTACGTTTTGCCATCTCCCTTTTTAGTTATTAAGCAAGGTTTATTAAACCTTTTAAGCGCCGAGTTTTACTCGCATTTACTTTCTACTTTATTAAGAGTTTTTATTGCTCTTTTAATATCGCTAGTAGTAGGCGCTTTACTTGCAATAATTTCTAATACGTTTACAAAATTTGAAAACGCTATGCTTCCAATAATTTCTATTATACGCTCTCTTCCCGTACTTTCGGTGCTTTTAATTATTTTAATTGCTGTGCCAAGAGGAATTGCGCCTATAATTGTATGCGTTCTTTCTATTATGCCAATAGTTTATTCACAAACGCTTAACTACTTACACGGCGTTGATAATAAGCAAAAGCAAATGTTAAATATTTTTGGCGTTCCGTTAAAATCACAAATTTTTAACGTTTACTTAAAGGGCTATTTACCGCTCTTTATAAAAGAAATTACAAGCCTTTTTTCGTTTTCTATAAAACTTATTGTTTCGGCAGAAATTTTAGCAAACGTTTATAAAAGCATTGGCGGAAATATTTCTAATGCGTCAATTTATTCAAACGTGGTAGAACTTTTTTCGCTAACACTTTTTGTTTGCTTAATAGGCATAATTGTTGAACTATTTGGCAAGTTTATTTCTTATAGTATGGAGAAAAGATACTTATGAAAATAGAAAATTTAAACGTTGCCTATAAAAACAAGGTTGTTTTTAATAATTTTAATTTAGAGATTAAGGAAGAGCAAATCACCTGCATATTGGGCAGTTCTGGCGTTGGCAAAACAACGCTTATAAGCCATATTGTTTCATATTGCAAAAACGCTAAAATAAAAGTTTCCGTAGCGTTTCAAGAGCCACGCCTTATTGAGCATTTAACAATTTTTGAAAATTTGAAACTCATAGGTTTTAACGCCGAGCAAATTTACGACGTTTTAGATAGCGTAGGGCTTAAAAATCACGCCAACGCTTACCCAAACACGCTCTCTGGCGGGGAAAAGCAAAGGGTTAACTTTGTTAGGGCGCTTTTATTTGATAGTGAAGTTTTAATTTTAGACGAGCCTTTTTCTTCGCTTGACGTAAAACTAAAACTTAAATTAATCAACTTGCTAATCAGCAAAAAACTAGGCAAAACTATAGTTTTTGTAACGCACGATATTGACGAAGCTTTAATGCTTGCAAATAGAATAATTTTACTTAAAGACGGCAACATCGGGCTTGATTATTCCCTTACAAAAAATTTAGAAGATAGAGAATACGGCAAATTAATAGAAGAAAGGCAAATTTTAATAAATGCGCAATTAGTTTAAAAAAGCAACTTGAGTTTTTATTGATTTTTTATATAAAATTTGCTAAAATAATAAAAAATAGACAAAGGACATTTTTATGGCAGGACAATTAAGAGAACTTCCCACTTCCGTAAAACTTTTAAGGCGTGAAGTGTTTAAAGAAGTTGCAAAGGTTGCTTTTGAAAGCGAACCTGAAAACGTAAACGATAAAATTGAAGCAATTCCCTATAAAATTACCCCTACTGAAGTGCCAAGATTTTTTGAAAGCATCTATCGTGAAAGGGCTATTGCCGCAGAGCGTGTAAGGCTTGCTATGGGTATGAGTTTACGCCCATCTGATAAACCCGTTCATATAACGGAAGGCATAACGCAAAGCAATATTAGTGATAAGTACTATGAACCACCGCTTATGCAAGTTATTCCGTCCGCGTGCGACAAGTGTAAAGACAACGTTTACGAAGTTTCCAACCAATGCAGAAATTGCGTTGCAAAGGCATGCGTTGCCGCTTGCCCAAAAGGCGCAATAAGTTTTGTTGACGATAAAGCCGTTATTGACCAAGAAAAATGCGTGCACTGTGGCAAGTGTAAAAAAGCTTGCCCATACGATGCTATTGCGCATAAAGTTCGCCCATGTTCTCAAGCCTGCGGAATAAACGCAATTACAACAGACGAGCTTGGTAGAGCAAAAATAGATAACGACAAATGCCTTGGTTGCGGTCAATGTATGGTTAGTTGCCCATTTGCAGCCATTGCTGACAAATCGCAAATTTTCCAAATGATACAAGCGTTTAAAAAAGGCGACTATTTAGTGGCGGAAATTGCTCCTGCAATAGTTGGGCAATTTGGAGATAACGTTAATATAGCAATGATAAAAGGCGCTCTTTTAGACCTTGGCTTTAAAGAAGTTCACGAAGTTGCAAGCGGAGCAGACGTTGCTTGCTCAACTGAAGCACACGCTTACGTAGAAGAAGTTGTTAGCGGTAAACTTCCGTTTTTATTAACTTCTTGCTGTCCGTCTTGGGCGATGCTTGCTAAAAAACAATTCCCTACGCTTATTGACAAAGTTTCCCAGTCTTTAACGCCAATGGTTGCAACGGCAAGAAAAATTAAGCAAAAAAATCCTAATGCAAGGGTTGTGTTTATAGGTCCTTGCGCTGCCAAAAAACTTGAGGCTTCAAGAATGAGCGTTAGAAGTGACGTTGATTTTGTTATAACCTTTGAAGAACTTTCAGGTATTTTTGAAGCAAAGGAAATAGACTTTGCAAAGTATGCGGGTCAAAAATCTATACACGAAGCAACAGGTGCAGGCCGTGGCTATGCTATAGCAGGCGGTGTTGCAAACGCAATAGAAAAATGCGTTAAAGAATACTACCCTGGCGTTGAAGTTAAAATTGAACATGCCGAAGGGCTTGACGAGTGCAAAAAAATGTTGCTCCTTGCTAAAGCCGGTAAAAAGAACGGCTGTTTAATTGAAGGTATGGGTTGCCCTGGCGGTTGCGTTGCAGGCGCAGGCACTAACGTTTCAATAATAAAAGCAACTAATGAGGTTAAAAAAGTTGTTGATACGTCTACAAAACCACTTCCTCCAAAAGATTTATATGAAATTGATTTGCCTTAAAAAGGCAATGAAAAAAGCGTGCTAAAAAGCACGCTTTTTGTTTTTGTTATTTGTTAAGTTCTTTAATTGCGTTTAATACGTTTTCCGTATCTAAGCCGATAGGCGCAATAAGGCAGTTTCCGCAAGCAAGCCCCGCGTCTTTAAGGTCATTGTAAATTTCTTCGGCAGTACCATCTTCTTTAATATCTTCAACTATGCCTTGTAAAGTGTTGTTTTCTTTAAAATATTCAACAAGGTCTTCCGTTGCGTTAAATTCTATAACCGTTACAAGCGTTGTTTTTAACTTGTCTATTCCTTCAAGGCTTCCAGCATTGGTAAATATATAAACTTTTGTAACACTTTCGTCTTCTTTTGCATCGTCAGCAACGTCGTTTGACTCTTCCTCATTTTGAATTTGAGCATAGCCAACGTCTTCAAGTGCTTTTGAAATTTTTCCAAAAGATGAGCACGCCACAAAGTTAAAAAGCATTGTAACTAAAAGTAAAAGTGAACTTATTTTAAGTAATTTTTTCATAATTTAGCCTCCTTTTTTTGTAATAGAATTTTAACACGGAAACGTTTTAATGTCAATACACTTTTTAATTTTGACCCGCAAATTTAACGAATTTTGCTTGCTGTTAAAAAATTTTTTAATTATTTTTATATATTTATAAAAAATAATTGTCAAGCACCATTAAAATAATGTATAATATGTAGGTTAAAGGAGATTTACTATGGATTATCAAGGTACAATTTCACGCGGGATTCGCGCACCTATTATTAAACAAGGGGACGACCTTGTTAAAATTACAGCAGATTGCGTTGTAAACGCTTCAAAAGAACACGGCTTTCCTCTTCAAGATAAAGACGTTGTTGCCGTAACCGAAGCAGTTTTAGCACGTGCACAAGGCAACTATGCTACAACTGACCAAATTGCAAAAGACGTTAGTGAAAAATTTGGCAACGAAACTGTTGGCTTAATTTTCCCAATCTTTTCACGCAATCGTTTTTCAATGATTTTAAAAGGTATTGCAAAAGGCGTTAAAAAACTTATTGTTCAACTTTCTTACCCTGGCGATGAAGTTGGCAATAGTTTTATTACCCCAGAGCAACTCATTGAAAAAGGCGTTAACCCTTATACGGACGTGTTTACAGCAGACGAGTTTAAGAAAACTTTTGGTGACGTTAAACACCAATTCACAGGCGTTGACTATATTGAGTTTTATAAAGAAGTTGGCAATTGTGAAGTTATTCTTGCAAACAACCCTTGCGAAATTTTAAAATATACAAAATTCGTTATTAACGCAGATATCCACTCTCGTTTTAGAACTAAAAACACTCTTTTAAAAGCAGGCGCAACAAAAGTTGTAAGTTTACACGAAATTTTAAACACTTCTGTTGACGGTAGCGGTTATAACGAAAAATACGGCGTTTTAGGTAGCAACCTTGCAACTCAAAATAGCGTTAAGTTGTTCCCAAGAGATGCACAAGCATTTGTTGACGGCTTACAAAAAGAATTATATAGCCGTACAGGCAAACTTATTGAATGTATGGTTTATGGCGATGGTGCTTTTAAAGACCCTGTTGGTGGTATTTGGGAACTTGCAGACCCTGTTTGCTCGCCAGCGTACACTTCTCTTTTAAACGGCAAGCCTAACGAAATTAAACTTAAATATATTGCCGATAACGACATTGCTAACCTTTCCGGCGAAGAAGCAATTAACGCTATGAAGGAAATTATTAAAAATAAGGAAAGTGACCTTACTAACAATATGAAGAGCCAAGGCACAACTCCACGCCAACTTACTGACCTTTTAGGCAGTTTAGCCGACCTTACAAGTGGCAGTGGCGACAAAGGCACACCTATCATTTTAATTCAAAACTACTTTAAAAACTTCTCTATGTAATATAGATAAATTAAAAGCACCGCAACCGCGGTGCTTTTTTAAACCTTCCAAATTGATATAAAAAGGACTAACGAAATTTGAAGTTAGCCCTTTTACTTTATTTAAGCGTTTGCGTTATAACCCCAAACAACTGGACAGCTAGAGTAATTCCAATTATAGCTCCAACCCGCAGACTTTTCAACCGCTTCACAGTAAATGGTTAAATTAAAGCAGTCGCGGAACGCATAAGAATCTATACTTGTTACGCTATCTGGTATTTCTATGCTTGTAAGTGAGTTGCACCAAGCGAACGCATATTCACCTATACTTGTTACGCTATCTGGTATTTCTACGCTTGTAATTGAGGTGCACAAATAGAACGCATAATTGTTTATCTTTGTTATATAATTTGGCAATACTAAATCAGTTGCTTGCCCGTTATAACCAACTAAAATCTTTTCGTTTTCGTTTGTGTAAATAATATATCCGTTATCGTTAACTAATTGACTTTCTGTTATTCCACTATCGCTATTATATACTGCTAAAGCATAACGTCCAACGTAACCATTAGATGAACTGCCTTTTTCTACTATTATATGTGTAGATTTGTTTACTACTTCTACTAGTCTATAGCACCCATTGAACGCAGAAGAACCTATACTTGTTACGCTGTTTGGTATTGTTATGTTTGTAAGACTTTCGCAAGTGAAAAATGCACTATGAGCAATATATTTTGTATTTTCATTTATTTGATACGTTGATAAGTTTTTATTTGTTGCTTCAATTAAAATACAATAATTATTACCGTTTGCTTTAACGTATTTTAAATTGTTTTCTGTAGTATATAATGCACTATTGCAACCATAGAACGCATTTTCACCTATACTTGTTACGCTATCTGGTATTGTTATGTTTGTAAGTGAGGTGCAATAATAGAACGCTAAATTACCTATACTTTCACCACCCGTTATTATTACTTCTTTTAATGAGGTTGGGACATAATGTTCGTTATATAAATAACTGCTTGCACCAAAAATGTAGCCAAAATGCATATTAGAAGTGTCGTTTAAACTTGCACCAACAAATGGCAAAGTTATGCTTGCAAGTGATTTGCAATAATGGAACGCAGATGAACCTATACTTGTTACGCCGTCTCCTATTACAACGCTTGTAAGTGAGGTGCAATAAGCGAACGCAGCACCACCTATACTTGTTACGCCGTCTCCTATTACAACGCTTGTAAGTGAGGTGCAATAATAGAACGCATAATTACCTATATTTGCACTACCCGTTATTATTACTTCTTTTAATGAAGTTGGAACATAATCATCGTTAACTGAATAACTACTTGCACCAAATATGTAGCCAAAATGCTTATTAGAAGTGCCGTTTAAACTTGCACCAACAAATGGCAAAGTTATGCTTGTAAGTGAGGAGCAATTCTTGAACGCTTCATAACCTATACTTGTTACGCCGTTTCCTATTGTTACGGTTATTAACGAGTTGCAACTATAGAACGCACCATTACCTATACTTGTTACGCTATCTGGTATTTCTATACTTGTAAGTGAGTCGCAATTATAGAACGCTTCTCTACCTATACTTGTTACGCTATCTCCAATTACTACGCTTGTAAGTGAGGTGCAATTATAGAACGCAGAATTACTTATACTTGTTACGTTGTCTCCTATTACTACGCTTGTAAGTGAGGAGCAATTATAGAACGCAGAAGAACCTATACTTATTACGCTATTAGGTATTACTACGCTTGTAAGTGAGGTGCACAAATAGAAAGCAGAAGAACCTATACTTATTACGCTATTAGGTATTTCTACGCTTGTAAGTGAGGAGCAATAAGCGAACGCAGCACCACCTATACTTGTTACGCCGTCTGGTATAGTAAAGTTAGCATCTGTTTTAGCTATAGCATATTGCAACAAAGTTTCGCCGTCTTTACTATATAAACTACCGTCTATTGATTTATAGTTAGCGTTATTTTCACCTACAGTTATGCTTGTAAGTGAGTAGCAACCAAAGAACGCATATTCACCTATACTTGTTACGCTATTGCCTATTGTTACGCTTGTTAACGAGTTGCAACCAGAGAACGCATTAGAACCTATACTTGTTACGCTATCTCCTATTACTACGCTTGTAAGTGAGTCGCACCAATAGAACGCATCAGAACCTATACTCGTAACGCCGTCTCCAATTACTACGCTTGTAAGAGATTTGCAATTATAAAACGTACCATCACCTATACTTGTTACGCCGTCTCCAATTACTACGCTTGTAAGTGAGTCACAATTACGGAACGCATAATTACCTATACTTGCACCACCCGTTATTATTACTTCTTTTAATGAAGTTGGAACATAATCATCGTTATATGAATAACTGCTTGCACCAAAAATGTAACCAAAGTGAGTTTCACTTGTTCCGTCTTTTGTTGCACCAACAAATGGCAAAGTTATGCTTGTAAGTGAGGAGCAATTCTTGAACGCTTCATAACCTATATTTGCACTACCCGTTATTATTACTTCTTTTAATGAAGTTGGAACATAATCATCGTTATATGAAGAATGACTTGCGCCAAATATGTAGCCAAAATGCATATAAGAAGTGCCGTTTAAACTTGCACCAACAAATGGCAAAGTTATGCTTGTAAGTGAGGAGCAATTCTTGAACGCTTCATAACCTATACTTGTTACGCCATCTCCTATTACAACGCTTGTAAGTGAGGTGCAACCACGGAACGCAGCATAACCTATACTTGTTACACTGTTCGGCATAGTAACACTTGTTAATGACGTACAATTATAGAACGCTTCTTTTGCTATACTTGTAGTACAGTCAGGTATTACAAGTTCAGTTATATTGGCATTTCTAATACCTCCTATTTCGCAAGTAGTCGCTGTGGAAACAAAAAGAAAATTTTGCATTTCAGGTTTAATGCTATATAACGCTATTATTTCAAGATTTCCTGCAGGCATTTTTTGCGGTATTTCCATACTCCAACCAGTAAAAATATAACCAATTTTTGAAGGTGTTGCAATTTCTGGAATTTCCGTATTATAATTTTGTTTTATCTCTAAATCGTCTTGACCATTATTAAGGCAGAAGGTTAACGTATACTCGTTTATTCTCCAAACTGCTTCAACAGTTAGATTTTTTGCAGGCATTTTGCTTGGAATATTATTATCCCAACCAGCAAAAGAATAGCCCGTTTTTTCAGGCGTAACAACTCCTATAATTTCCGCACCATAGTCTTTTGTTAATACTAAATCTTCTTGGCCGTTATTATAAACAATAGTCAACGTATATTTATTAGGCGTCCATTCAGCAATAAGATTAGTGTTTTGCGTTATAGGCTTACTAAAATCATAATTCCAACCATCAAAAGAATGGCCTTCTTTTGTACCAACGTCAACAGGTTCGGTAGCAAGCGAATCTTCTTCAACTATTTGACTTTCAACTTCCGTACCGCCATTTGTATTAAACGTTACTTCATACATAGGTCTTCTACGAACAGTTACGGTGTAAAGTTTTAAATCGTTTCCAATACTTTGTAAAATATAAACGGTATTATCGCCAACGTTTAACGATATAGACTTGCTTGGAATAAGCGTTTCGCAAGTCAATTCTTTATACACTTGATATGTTGCGCTACCGTATGCTTCAACCTCTTTAATAAATGAAAAGGTTTCCGTTTCGTTACTAACTTTACCATAAACGGTTTCATCTTCTACCGTTAAGGTTTTAAAAGTAATGCAGTCTTCTAAAACTTCTACGTTACACGTTGCCGTCTTGTTACCGTCAACCGTTGTAACTGTTATAGTTGCCGTTCCCACAGACACTGCGGTTACCGTACCATTTTGAACAGTTGCAACGGACGTGTTTGAACTTGACCAAACAACGTCTTGCTTTGCTTCACTCGGTGTAATGGTTGCAGTTAAATTAGCCACGTCGTTTTTATACATAACTAATTCTGTGTTATCAAGAGTTACGTTTTCTACACTTGGCGCGTTCGCCTTCCACTTGCAATATACGCTCATATCACTTGACAATGGCGCGTCAAGTAAAGAGTTCGCTGTAAACGGTCTTTCCCAAATACCTTCATCCCAATACCAGCCGTCAAAAACGTGGTCTTCCTTTGTTGGATTTTCAGGCATTTTAATAATTTCTGAACCGTTTGTTTGAACGGTTGCGTAAACTGCGCCGTCAACCATAAAGTTCACCTTGAACTCTACCGAACTACACGCCGTTACGCCAAAAACTGCCGTAATTAGCGCCGTGAACGTAAGAATAAAAGTTAAAACCCTTTTTTTCATGTTTTTACTCCTCTTTCTTAATATTTTTATAAAATATTAGTATAATAAAATTATATGATACAAATTTGTATATGTCAACAATAATAATACATTTTTGTATAGAATAGAACTATGGAACAAGGTTTTTGTAACAATAAAATTGCGGAAATGAGAAAGGAAAAAGGGCTTTCGCAAAGGCAACTTGCGTTAAAAATAGGCACGAGCCAAGCAAATTTGTCGCGTTGGGAAAAAGGTTTAAACGAGCCAAGTATTATAGAGTGCTGGAAAATTGCTGATTTTTTTGACGTTTCAATTGACGTGGTTTGCGGTAGAAAAGACTATTAACTGTCTTCCAAAATAAATAGCAATTTTAAAAATTAAACTCAACTTTTTAGTTGGGTTTTTATTTTTTTAACCATGGCGATAAACGAAGTTGAAGAAATGCGCACGCGCCTGCTTGACGGCAAGCAAAACTTTAAGAAAATCAGTAATGTGTAGCACACTATACTTTGCAAGCAAAGTTGTGAGTTTTTGCCAAGCAAAAAGAAAGGATAGCGAAATTTCGCTATCCTTTTATATTGTCTAAAACCCCTAAGAGAAGAGCACCGCATAAAAAGCGGTGCTTTTTATTATTGCATTACGTGCATGCAAATGCTTGAAAGTTCTATTTTTAAATGGTATAATTAAATAACTTTAAAAACTATTGTGGGTTTTTAAGGAGGAATTATGTTTAAAAAATTGTTATGCCTCTTTTGTGTTTGTACTTGTTTTTTATTTGCCATTACTGCTTGTTCTCAAGAAGATGGCAACAACTCTCAAATAAATACAACTCAAAAAATATATAAAGAAGCAAAAAGGCTTGGTTTTAAAGGGTCAATCAATGATTTTGTTGGTAGCATAAAAGGTCCTGCGCCCGTTTTATCAAACAAGGCAAACGTTATAGTTGCCGATGCCTTTATTGATAGTGACGGAAAATTATTTATTGTTTTAAGTAATAACAAGCTTATTAATTGCGGTTTGCCTAAGCTTGCAAAAATTGAGCAAAGCAACAATATTAACGCTTTATTAGAGTTTGTTAATTGTGCACAAACCTATTTAGACAACGTTGACACGTTATACGATAATTTAATTTCAACTGACGGATTTTTTGACGGCTCGGGCTTTTCTTACATAGAGTGTGTAGACTTTTACTTGTTAAACAAAACGCTTTTTGCAGATATAAAAAACAATTTTGCAATATGTAAAACCTTATACAAAAAAATATCGCATACAAACTTAAATGAATATAGTTCAAACGTCACAGAAGTTTACGTTGCGTTAGAAAATTTATACAATTCTTCCCAGAATTTAAATTGTACAGCGTATGATTATTCGCATAATATAAGCACTTATTTAACAGCATCAACACAACTTTTAAAAAACTTAAAAGATAAAATTGTTGAAAATTCCAATGTGAATATCGGGCAAAATACAGAAAGTTTTGTTCCGTCAGCCAATTTAAAAGATTTTATTACAACTTTAACAATGCTTCATTTTTTGTTTTTAGACCTTGATAACACTTTGTCTTCCACAAATAACGTTTTTGTGCAAATAAGTGCAAAGGCAGAAATAAAAAAATACGTTGACAATTACTATCAACAACTTAAAAACATACAAACTACTCTTATTAATAATTACAAAGAAACTCTTGTTGGTGTAAAAATAGAAGAAACTTATACTAAGTTAGAAGATATTTATTCTGTCATTTACAAAAACGGAACTTTAACTTCTTTTGAACAATTATTACAAGATATAAACAACAATTTGCTAATGCTAACCTATTTTGATATAAACATAAATTAAAAAATGACTAACGAAAATCGTTAGTCATTTTTTTGTTGTTTAAAAATTACTTTCTATACTTGTTTAAAACGTCCATATTAAGTTCAACGCCAATACCTGGAAGGTCAGGAATATGAACGTAACCGTCTTTATCAAGTTGGAAGTGGTGTTTAACAAGGTTTTTGCTAAGTACCGTTTCTTGCGCGCAGTATTCTAAAATATCTGCATTAGGAATAGCCGCAATAAGTTGAAGTGTAGCACCAATTAAAATGCCTGTTTTAAATGCGTGTGGAATAAGTTTTTTGCCCCTTAATTGCGCCATATCTGCAATCTTTTTGGCCATTGTAATACCACCGCAACGGCTCATATCAGGTTGAACGATGTCAACTTTGCCTAAGTCAAGCATATCTTTAAATTCAAACATTGTGCCAAATTCTTCGCCTGATGCAAGGGAAATGTTAATATTGTCAGCAAGTCTACCAAAGTCGTCAGTTCTATCTGGAACAAATGGTTCTTCAAGCCAATAAATCTTTTCTTTTTCGTATTCTTTAGAAACTCTTAAAGCATACTTATAGTCATTCCAACGCATACCAATGTCAATCATAAGTTTGTTTTCTGGGCCAACTGCTTCACGGCACCATTTAACAAGTTGAACGTCCTTTTCTTCGCTTTCGCCAAGTGCACCCCAACCAAACTTGTAACCTTTATAGTTGCAGTCTGCTTTGTGGTGAGCAACAAGTTCGTCAATTTCTTGTTTAGTTCCTGGCATTAAAACTGAGCAGTATGCAGGAATTTTTTCTCTAAATCTACCGCCGATAAGCCTTGAAACTGAAACGCCAAGTTTTTTACCTGCGATATCCCAAAGCGCAATATCAATACCGCTCATTGCGTGAATACCTACGCTTCTTCTTGTGTAGTAGTAACTATAATAGTACATTTTGTACCATAAGTATTCTACGTTAAGTGGGTTTTCGCCAACTAAAATTTCTTTTAAACCACGGCATTGGTCGTGGGAAGCTGGCGTTTCAACAATCGCCTTAACAACTTCAGGTGAACTATCAACTTCACCAATACCAGTAATGCCTTCGTCTGTGTGAACTAAAATAACGGCGGTATCTTGGCTACCATCGCCAATCATTTTAACTTCATCTTGCCTAACAACTACAACTTCAACGTCTGTAATTTTCATATATATTTATCTCCTTTAAAATTCTATAACAGCCTTTATTAACTCTTTGTTGTGAGTTCTATAAAGGTCAAAAGCCTTGTTTATATCATCAAGTTTAAACTTGTGAGTTACTAATTGTTCTAAATTAAGTTTGCCGTTTTTAATAAGTTCAGCAAGTGGATACCACGCCTTTGTGTTGCCAACCGCACCCATAATTGTAATTTCGTTTACGATAACTTCTTTTACAGGAAGTAAAGTTTGGTCATTGTCGCCTGGAATTCCGTATAAAATCATTGTGCCGCCCTTTTTAGTTGCGGAAACGCATTTTGTAATAATATCGCTTGCGCCCGTTGCTTCTAAAACAAGTTCTGCACCTTCACCATTTGTAAGGTTTAATAATTCGCTAACAAAGTCCGGCGTTTTTGTTGTGTCAATAGTAAGGTCTGCTCCAAATTGCTTTGCACGATTTGCCTTAAAGTCGCCACGAACAAGTGCAATAACTTTGCCCGCACCCATAAGTTTTGCAAGCATAATGTACGCTAAGCCCGCAGGGCCAACGCCCGTTACAAACACCGTTGAGTTAAGTTTAACGCCCGCACGCATAATTGATTCCGTTGGACATACGCAACTTTCTAAAATTGCACCTGCCAAATTGCTAACTTCATCAGGAATTGGAACAACTGCATAAGTTGGAACTTTTAAATATTCTGCATAACCGCCGTTATGTGGATAGTAACCAATTTCACTACTATCTTTACATAAATATTGCTTGCCGTCTCTACAATAAGCACATTTACCGCAACCTATAGAAGTTGCAATAACGCATCTTTGCCCCTTTTTTAAGCCGTAGTCGTCACCTTTTGTTTCTACAACTTCACCGCAAATTTCGTGCCCTTGAACGTTAGGGTATTTGCCAATTTTTAACTTGCCGGAAATTATATGGTAGTCCGTTACGCAAACGCCCGCAGCGTTAACCTTAATTAAAGTTTCGCCGTCGTTAAGCGTAGCCATTGGCAAGTCTTGAATTTCAATTTTGTCTATTCCCGTCCAAACTGCTGCTTTCATAAAACGTCTCCTTTATTACCAAATGGAATACCGCTAACTTCTTCCATAAGTTTTTTATAACCAATTGGGAAAGTGTAACTATCCGCCACCCTTAAACTTTCCATTAAACTTTGTTGAAGTTTGTTTGCAGTTTCATAATCTTTTTCTTCAAACGCTTTATATATACCGCAAATTTCGTTTGGGAAGATTGTTGCAAGCGCCGTCATTGAACCAACGCATGCGCCAAAGAGTGCGGAATATAAAATATCGTCGGTGCCTGTTAAAACCTTAAAGTCGTCACCGCCAACCTTATTTGCCATGTGCATCATACGCTTAATGTTAGCACTACTATCTTTAATGCCTATAATGTTTGGATGTTTAGCAAGCTTATAAATAACGTCAAGTTCAAGTTCTTGAGTAAAGAACGGAACGTTATATAAAACTACAGGAACAGGCGATTTGTCTGCAAGTTTAGTATAAAACTCTTCCCTTTCCTTTGCACTATATTTAAAATAGTAAAGCGGACAAACTAAAACGCCTTCCGCATCTATTTCCTTTGCAAGTAAACATCTCTTGTAAGAATCGTAAACGTTTGCAGTGCAAGCGCCTAAAATAATTTTCTTTTTGCCGTTATTTAGCTTGTAAACAAGTTTTGCAATCTTTTCTTCTTCTTCATAGGAAAGTGCAACGTATTCCGCCGTACTTCCGTTTACCATAAAGCCCGCTATATCCGTATCAAGAAGCCTAACAACTTGCTTTTCATACGCTTCATAATCTACTTCGTTGTTTTTAAACGGCGTCATAAGTACCGCATAAGGGCCAACTAATGTTTTGTTCATTTTAATATGTACTCCTTTGCCTCTAACGGCATTAAATTTTCAAATAGATTGGTTGCACCGCTTTCATCAACGTAGTAGTCGTTTTCAAGGCGCATGCCAAAATCTTTATACAAACCGCTTTCAATAGTATAAAAGCCGTTTTTTAATATTTCGTTTCCGCTTGCTACAAAAAGCGGTTTTTCAACGGGCGCAGTTTCAATTTGGTGCCCCGAGTGATGCACTAAATTATATCCGCACTTTTCATATTCCCCGTTAACAGCGTTATATAGTTCGTTTACTGCCGTGCCCGCTTTTAAAACGCGCTCGCCCGCTTTTATAGAACGCTTTATCATTTCATAAACTTCAAGTTGAGCGCTTGTTATATCGCCAACAAAATAAGTTCTACAAACGTCACACCAAACACCGCCGTTTTTAACACTTATGTCAATTAAAATAGGGTCGTAAAGTTTAGGAACGTAATTTTTTGTTACACCGCCAATAAGTTTTGTTTCTTCGCCCGCAACAAAATCGTACTCAAGTTCGCAGTCTGGCAAACTCTTTTTTATTTCGCCTATAAAAACCTCTAAAAGCTCGTCCGTTGTAATGCCTTGCTTGTACGCGTTTTTAAATGCGTTGTATGCGTTTTTAATAACTAATAACGCTTCTTCTATCTTTTTTCTACTTTCCATTTTACACTTCCGTTACAAAATAGTTTATATAGTAATTTTTTTGCTCGCCTTTTTTAATTAAAGGCTTTGTAAATTCGCTTATATTAACTGCGTTAGGATAAAATTGCGGTTCTAAACAAAACGCACAACGCCCCGTGTATTTTTTATCGTTTTTGCCATTTAAACTTTCCGTAAAATTAGGAACGTATAATTGTAACCCCTCTAAATTAGAATAAACGTCAAGTTTTAATTTAGAATTTTTATCTATTGCCGTTGCCTTATGCTCGCTTTCCGTACAAAAGTTAACGTCAAAGTCGTAAACGCCAAGTTCTTTAAACTCGCTAAAATCGTAAGGCGTGTTGTAAGTAAGCTCAATCTTGCCGTTTGGCAAACCCGTTTGACTCTTAACCGCATAGTTTTTAGCGTTTACTTTAAGAAAAACGTTTTCAACGCTGTTTTCTCCACCACTCAAATTAAAATATGGGTGCATTGTTGGCGCAAAGTACGTATCGCCATCACTAATTGCCTTTATGACTACGCTTAAACCTTTTAATGTTAATTCGTAAGTTACTTCAATCTCTAAATTGGCAGGAAAATTTTCTTCCCCGCTTTCACTTAAACGATAAAGCGTTAATTTTGAATCTTCATAACAAATAACGCTATAAAAATACTTGTCAAAACCACGCTTTCCGCCGTGATTACAAATGTTGTTCGGCTCGTTTGCAAAAAGGTTATAAAGTTTTCCGTTTAACGTAAAGCTTGCGTTCGTTATGCCGTTTGCTACACGCCCGATAATCGCACCAGCGTACGTATTGCTTTCAAAATGATTTGACGCGCTGTCAAAACCTAAAACAATATCTTTTTCTCCGTTTTTTGTTTTGACAACAAAATCTTTAATTATTCCGCCAAAATCACTTATTGAAACTTTAAACTTTTCGTTTTCCAAATAGTACAACGTGGCGTTTTTATCAAATATTTTTCCGTAAGTACAAGTTTTCATAAAGCACTAAAAATTATGTTATAATCTACTTAAATTAATTTAAAACGTTTTTACTATTAAATATAAGGCGCATTAAACTTTCGCTCATATTTATGTTTTCACACACAACGTCTTTTGAAAAATTAAGGTCTATAGGAGCAAAGTTCCAAATAGCCTTTATTCCTAGGTCAACAACCTTTTTTGCAACCACTTGCGCTTGCTCTTTTTGAACGGAAATGATTGCAACGTCTACCTTATGGCTCTTTACGTAATCGTCAAGTTCAGTCATATTGTAAACTTCAACGCCTAAAACGCCTTTAATATGTTCCGTTTTAATATCAAAAATTGCTAAAATATCAACGTTTTCACTAGAAAAACCGCCGTAATTTGCAAGGGCTTGACCAATTCTACCGCCACCAATAATAATTGCGGTATGGTTTTTTGTCAAACCTAAAATATCACGAATTCTGTTCATTAAATATTCCGTGTCATAGCCGTAGCCCTGCTGGCCAAACCCACCAAAAATAGATAGGTCTTGCCTCACTTGTGACGCAGTTATATTTAACGCTTCCGATATTGTTTTTGAAGAAACGCGCGCAACGCCGTTTTGGCAAAGCTCTTTTAAACATCTATAATATTTAGGTAGCCTTGAAACAACGTTTGCCGAAATTTGTTTGCTCATAATATCCTTTAAATAATTGAGTTAATTTTTATTTTATGCTACAATGTTTTTATGGTAAAAATTAGCGCAACACTTGTAAAAAATCATAAAAACATAAAAAATATAGTTTACAGCAACGTAAACGAGTATGAAAGCAATATGTTTTATACTTATTTAGTTGAAATTTGCCGTAGGCTTGATATCTCTACGCCTATCGTGATTGACTATTATAAAAATAGTTATGAAGAATTTAACTTTGTTAAATTTACTTCAAGTGACTTTGTTGACAAAATAAACTTTGACTATCTTTTGCTTGAAAACATAGATAGATAACGTATACTTTGTTCCCTTTTACACATATTAGATGTAGGGAGGGCTTATGAAAATAACAAGTATTATATCGTTTATTTTAGTTATCGTTGGTGCTTTAAATTGGCTTTTAATTGGCCTATTTAATTTAGACCTAGTAGCCTCAATTTTTGGGCCAATGACTTTTGTTTCTCGCACAATTTACGCTCTTGTTGGATTGGCAGGATTGTGGATGATATTTTTTGTGTTTGCTTTTAAACCATTTAAGGCAATTAAAAATTAAAAGGTCTATAATAGACCTTTTTTATTTTGCCTTTTTCTAAGTGCAAAATAAAATGGTGCGCCTATTAAGTATACTGCTAACGCCTGCCCGCAAAATACTTGCAAGCAAGAAATAAAATACAACTCTTTTAACTTGCTTAAGGTTAACAAAAACGTAAATGGCACTATAACGGCGTTCACGCAAACAGGCGGGATTCCGCCTAATAAAAACCCTAATTTCCCCTTTTTCTTTTTTCCAATTATGTAAGTTAAATTTGATGCTATAAACGTTGCAAGAGTGCCAAAAACAACGTCCATTATTCCATTTGACCCAATCAAATTAGAAATTAAACACCCCACGGTTAAGCCTAAAATAGCCTCGCCGTAAAACAATGGCAAAACTGAAAGTGCTTCCGCAATTCTAACTTGCATTCCCGCATATGATATTGGGTAAAATATCATTGTGAGCATTACGTAGAGAGCGGCAATTATGCCAGATTTTGCACATTTTTTTGCAACGTTTTGATTTGGTTTCATTTTTTATACCTCGGTTTTTTTATTGACAACGTAACAAAAGACTGTTGCTTTTAGCAAAAACTCACTTTTTATAGTTGCCTTTGTATGAAGTGTTTTCCGAAAACCTTCATTTATTTATATATTAAAATAACAATATTTTTTATCTTGGCCTGTAATTTTATAGCCACATTTTAAAAATAATTTTTTTGACGCTTCGTTTTTTAAATAACATTTTGCAAAAGGCTCTTTTTTAAGCGTTTTTACTACGTAATGAGTAATTAAATTAAGCGCCTCTAAAGCGTACCCCTTTCCTTGTGCCTTTTTAAGTAGCCTTATGCCAACTTCAACTTGTCCACTATAATTAAAGTTGTGTAATATAACTTCTCCTTGCAACTCTTTATTTTTTCTTATTATAAAAACAGCATTATCTTTCTTTTTAAAATCAGCTTTTGCCATTTTATAAAAATCTTCAACGTTTTTTCCGTCTAAATCTTTTTTGTAATTATATCCCCAATACCTATTATTTTTTACAGCAACGCAAAGTTTATAGTAAGCAAAAGCATCGCTTTTTTTAATTTCTCCAAGAGTTATATTTTTGCCACGAAGCGTAGGTATTTTTTCTAATTCCATTGGCTTTTTTATTATAACGTGGTATTTGTTGGAAATTTTTATCGGCTGGTATTGGGTTTTAGACGTTCTTAAGCCAAGGTCGCCAGAATCGTCTTCCCTGTTTATAAACTCAATCCCGTCTTTTTTAGCGTGTTTTACAAACTCGTTAAACATTGTAGGATACGCTCCCCTATATTCACGCAATGCTTTTTCAACGTGGATAACAAGCGTTTTGCCTACGTACTCGCCTATAGAAAAGGCAACTATCTTTTTGTTTACGGTTATATATCCGCCAATAAATTTTGCAACGCTTAAGTTGTTTAAAAGAAGTACCGTATTTTCATACTCCTTCTTTTCAATTCTGCCCATTGACTTGTGTTGCTTTTTGTAGTCTTTTAAAAACTCCACTAATTTTAAAACGTCTTTACTTTTTAACGTATTGTATTTGTAGTTTGGATATAATTTTTTAAAGGCGTTTATATGATTTCTTTGCCCGCTGAACTTTTTGCCTACAAAAGTTTCTATTTCGCTAAAACTATAAATATAGTCGCTAAAATCGCGATTGAAATGTTTAACTATTTTACCATATCTTTGCTCTAATTCTAATGCTTCGCTTTCGTCAACGCAAATAAACTCAAGTTGCAGTTCGTTTTTTATAGAGTATTCTTCTATCTTTTTGTACGCTTCTTCCTTGTTTAAGCCAATTGGCGGAAAAAACCTTTGCTTTCCGTCTTTAGAATTACTTTTTAAAATTAAAGTTTCTTTAAAGATGGTAAAATAAAAGTTATAGTGCTCTTCCCACATAAACATTACGCCAATAGAAGCATCGCACAATTCATAATTATTAAATTTTAAATATTTTTGTAATGATTTTAAATGCTTCTTTTCAACTTTTTTAAATTTTAGCATAAGTGTTTATTAAAACGAGCAAAAATTAACCTTAATTAAGCCCGTCCTTTTCCTCTAACATAACTACTATGTCGTTAATTCTATCAAGGTCGTCAGTGGTGTAATAATCTATGTAAATTCTTCCCTTTTTATCGTTTCCAATAGCAGAAACCTTAGTTCCAAAAGTTTGTTGCATGCGATAAATTAAATCTTTAAGCTCAATGCTCATTTCTTGCGCGCGCTTAATTTTTTTAATTTCTTTGCTCTCTTTTGGAGGGTTAAAATAATCTTTAACAGCTTGTTCAACACTTCTTACAGATAAACCGCCTTTTACTGCATCAAAAGCAATCTTTCTTTGCATTTCTACAGGCAAAGTAACAAGCGCCCTTGCGTGGCCGGAAGAAAGCTCGCCTTTTGCAATAAGTTTTATAACTTCACTATCAAGCGTTAAAAGCCTTAACGTGTTTGCAATGCTTGGACGGCTTTTTCCAATTCTTTCCGAAAGTTCTTCTTGCGTCAACTTATAATCTTCCATAAGTTGCTTCATTGCAGTTGCCGCTTCAATAGGGTTTAAATCTTCCCTTTGCAAGTTTTCAATAAGCGAAATTTCCTTAACTTGCCTTTCATCGTAGTTTTTAACAATTGCCGGAACGGTTTCTTTACCTGCAATTTTAGAAGCTCTAAATCTTCTTTCGCCGGCAATAATCATATACATGCCGTTCTCGTCTTTATTAACAACGATAGGCATAATAACGCCGTTTACTTTAATTGATGCTGCAAGCTCGTTAAGCGCTTTTTCATCAAAAATTTTTCTTGGCTGATTAGGGTTTGCATAAACTTCTTCAAGCGGAAGTTCATAAACGCCCGTTTTAATATCTTCAGCAGTAATGCCTAAATTTTTATTATAGTCACTTTCTGTTGTTTGGAAAAGTGCCATCAACCCCTTTCCGCTTAATCCTTTATTTACTGCCATTTTGTTTTTCTCCTTTCAAAGCAGTTTCTTTTGATAAAAATTCTTTTGCAAGTTCAATATAAGCCCTTGCGCCCGAACTTTTTAAATCGTGCTTAATAACTGGAATGCCGTGGCTTGGCGCTTCGGAAACTCTAATGTTTCTTGGAATAACAGTGTTGTATGCTTTTGCGCCAAAGAACTTGCGAATTTCGCCGGCAATTTGCCTTGAAACAAGAGCTCTGCCATCGTACATTGTTAAAAGAACACCCTCTATAGAAAGTTTTGAATTAAGATGCTTAATAACAAGTTTTATAGTGTTCATAAGTTGAGATAAACCTTCAAGCGCAAAATATTCACATTGAATAGGAATAATAACGCTATCGGCAGACGTCAACGCGTTTATCGTTAATAGCCCAAGTGATGGAGGACAGTCAATAGTAACGTAATCATAACTTTTTGCAATCTTTTTAAGTGCGCTACATAAACGTTTTTCTCTATCTTTTAAATATACGAGTTCAACTTCCGCACCTGCAAGGTCTATTGCAGATGGAACGATATCTAAATTAGGCATTTCAGTTTTCAAAATAGCCAACTTAACGTCCAATTCTTCCGTTAAAACTTGATATATTGAGTTTTTAACAGCCCCCTTATTGATGCCCAACCCCGTTGTCGCATTGCCTTGTGGGTCAAGGTCAATAATTAAAACTTTTTTTCCGCTTTCCGCAAGTGCGGCAGAAAGGTTAACACAGGTTGTTGTTTTTCCTACGCCACCCTTTTGGTTAGAAAACGCAATTATTCTACCCATAAAATTTACCATCCTTTTTAAAGACTTCTTTCGTTTAATTTTTTATTTATTTTCTTCTTGTGCGCCTTCGCTTTCATCTAACTTTTTATAAGCACTTTCTGCTCTTTTGAACGGATTGGAATTATCAACGCCATCTTTTTCTTCCATTATTTTAATAATTTCAGTAGCATCTTTTCCGTCCATAATCATATCTACTTCATCTTGGTATATAGTTTCACGTTCAACAAGCAACCTAGCCATATTGTCAAGCTCTGATTTATGCGCAGTTAAAAGCTCTGTTGCACGCTTATGTGCGTTTTTAATAATGGCTTGAACTTCTTGGTCAATAGTTTTTGCAAGCTCTTCGCTATAAGTTGCCCTTGTTTGCATGTCTTTACCAATAAATACTTGGTCACCACCGCCGTAGTTAACAGGTCCAATTTTGTCTGACATACCCCACTCGGTAACCATTTTGCGTGCCCTACTTGTTACAACGCTAATATCGTTTGAAGCCCCTGCAGAAATGTCTTTAATAATAAGTTCCTCCGCAACTCTTCCGCCAAGCGTCATAGCAATATCGTCTAAAAGTTTGCTCTTTTCAATGTGGTTGCTATCGTCTTCAGGCCTTGTCATAGTATAACCTGCCGCCATACCACGTGGAATAATAGAAACTTCTTGAACAGGGTCACAATTAGGAAGAAGTCTTGCAAGTATTGCGTGTCCTGATTCGTGGTAAGCCGTAATACGCTTATCACTTTCAGTAACTACACGGCTCTTCTTTTGTGGTCCTATAATAACTTTATTGATTGCTTCGTAAAGGTCAATATTTGTAATTGCCTTTCTATCGGCACGAGCTGCTAAAATTGCCGCCTCGTTTAAAAGGTTTGAAAGGTCTGCTCCGCTAAAACCTGCCGTCATTCTTGCCAAAACTTTAAAATTAACGTCTTTTGCAAGCGGTTTATTCCTTGCGTGCACTTTGAGTATTGCCTCTCTACCGCGAACATCTGGAATATTAACGTAAATTTGCCTATCAAATCTACCTGGACGCATAAGCGCTGGGTCTAATATGTCTGCACGGTTTGTTGCAGCCATTATAATAATTCCCTCGTTTGCATCAAAGCCGTCCATTTGAACTAAAAGTTGGTTGAGCGTTTGTTCTCGTTCATCGTTACCACCACCAAGACCTGCGCCACGATGACGGCCTACCGCATCAATTTCATCAATAAACACAATACAAGGCATACTCTTTTTTGCCATAGCAAACAAATCTCTAACCCTACTTGCGCCCACACCAACGAACATTTCAACAAAGTCTGAACCAGAAATTGAGAAGAAAGGAACGTTTGCTTCGCCTGCAACCGCTTTTGCAAACAACGTTTTACCTGTTCCTGGAGGGCCTACAAGCAATACGCCTTTAGGTATTTTTGCACCAAGTTCACTAAATTTTTTAGGATTTTTTAAAAACTCAACAATTTCTTGAAGTTCTTGCTTCTCTTCTTCCGCACCAGCAACGTCACTAAATCTAACTTTTACGTTTTGACTAACTCTTGCTTTAGTTTTTCCAAAATCAAGTGCCGATTTGTTTGAGCCGTTTACTTGGCGCATCATTATCATCATAACTAATAAACCTAAACCCACTAAGATAATAGGCATAATAAGAGATGACCAAAATGAACCGGCATTAGGGTCCGTAACGTCATATTCAACGCCATTTTTAATTAAAAAATCTATAGCGCCATCGCCAAAAAACACACTTTCTACTCCGCGCGCATAACTTGAACTATATCTTTCTACGTATCCGCCACTCGCGCCTTTAACGTAACCTTTAAGATTGTAACCGTCAACAACAATTTTAACTATTTCTTGCTTGTCTTTAACAAAAGACCAGTTACCCCCTTCATCAATAGTTACGCCCGCTTGTTCAAAAAACTCAATGGTTGTAACGTCTTTTATAAGCATTTGTGGCAAAAAGTAAAACAATGCCAAGCCTGCAACCAATAAAAGAGCAATTATTGCAAACCATATTTTTGAGCCACTTTTTTTCATTTTTGTTTAGCCTCCTTATTTTAAGTAGAATAATATATTAAAGTATTTAATATATTCTAACATAAGTTTAATAAAATTACAATAGATATTATGCGCAATTTCACTAATTTACACAACTTTTTTAAATTTTTCACACTTTTTACTTATATTATTGTAAAAAACAAAATAGCGCACAAATATTTTATTGGCATTATTTAAAAAGTTTTACCACATAATTATAAAAGAAAAATTAAAGCGTTATAATTATTAAATTTACAAGCAATTTAAAAATAGAAAAGATAAAGTCTCCACCAAAGCATTAACCTTTTAATTAAATAAACAAAACCATATGCCAAAGCATTAACCTTTTAATTAAATAAATAAAACCAAATGCAAAAACATTAACTTTTTAATTGAACAAACAAAACCAATATAACCAATTACGTTTTGCGCTTTATAAAAATTATCGTTTATACAAATAAAGTCTTTTTTGTGCTTTTTATTTATTGTTTTGTTTTTTAAATTCTGTTTCACGTGAAACTTTTAAATGTTAAAAAAGCCCAAAATTGCAGATTTTATCTAACTTTTTGAGCTTTTTGTTTTTATAATATTTTTTATTTTTTTCTTTGTCCACTCAATTTTTGGACGGTAAAAATTGGACAAAATCAATGTTTCACGTGAAACAATTTTTTTAATAGGTGCAAGAATTTTTTTTAATATTTTACTTTTTTAGTTTTATAAGAGTTTTTGTTTTATTAAACCTTATTGTTTCTTTTAATATAATCTTTGCGCATTTTTGCTGTTACTTTAAAATTTATTTATACTTTTATATATTGTTTAAAAAGTGCCGTTTTTATTTTTGTGCGCTATTTATAATTGCATTAATAATTCCATTTGAAATTAAAATACTTAACCTTTCAATAAACAACTCATTAATTTTATTATTAAGGTTTTTAAAACTTTCTTTTTCGCCAATAATTGCAATTATTGAAACGTCGCCTATTTTTTTAAGGTTTTTGTTGACGCCTAGCCCTGGCTTTATGCCGTCGTTGTATATTTTTATTAAACCTATATCGTTTACGTTTCCTAATGCCGCATCAACTGCAATTATTTGTGATTTAGGGTGTAACGTTTTTATAGTATTGCAAACTATATCGGCTTCTTTGGCTGTTATGGTGGCGCTTAACGTGCCGTACACGTAACACTTACCTTTTAATTTTTCTTGTAAATAGTGTCCAATTTTTGGCCCTAAATTATCTCCACAAAACAAAGCAGAACCAAGACAAACAAAAACCGGATAATTATTGGTTAATAATTGTTTTAAACAATCGCTTATTGGGTAAAATTCTAAATAGTTGCTACTATTAAATACAAGTTTTGTCATAAATACATTATTAACTTAATATTGTTTTTTATACAATATTAAATTCTAATAAATATTTATTTGAATAGTCAACCGCTATTGACAACCATTTTTTATTGTGATATAATTTCTATGTACGCTTATATTTAATATTAACTAAAAGGAAGGGTGTTTATGATAAATTTACTTGCTATTATTCCAACTGTAATTCCTCTTGGCGGAACTAATTTTGCAATAATTGATATTATAATGCTTATAGTGCTACTTATTGCCTTTATAATTGGCGTTTCTCGCGGATTTTTAAAACAAATTCTTTCACTTTTGGGGTTAGTTGCGGGCATTGTTGTTGCGGTTTTATTTTGCGATGATATAGTTGCGTTAATTAACACAAACGTGCCGTCAATTCCAAGCGCAATAGAAAACATTATTGCGCAATCTGATGCTTTTAAAGATTTAACAAAACCGTTTACAAACGAACAAGAAATTATTGCCGCATTACAAACATCATCAATACCAGCGTTTTTACACGAAACTATCGCAACTGCGATTGTGGAATCTGGTTTTGAATTGCAAATAGTTAAAGTTTTTGCAACTTGGGCATTATACGTAATTGTTTTTGTTGTTACTGTTATAGTTTCTTTAATTGTTTTTGCAATTGTTAAAAAGGTATTAATTAGTTTAACAAAAATTAGAGTTATTGGTTTTGTTGATAAAATACTTGGTATAGTATTCTCTGTTGCTGTAGCACTTGTAAATATGATGATTGTTGTTACAATTCTTTCATTATTTATTGATATGAACGCATTTATTATTCCAGAAGGCGTTGATAGTTACTTCAATATTATAATGACTAAAGTTTTAGAATTAGATTTTATTCAAAACTTGTTAGGTAATTTAATTTAAAAAAAATGGTTAACTATTTGTTAACCATTTTTTAATATTAAAAAACACCTTTATAAAGGTGTTTTTTTTATTAATCATTTTTTAAACTATTTCCTAAATAAGTTCCAAAACCACTAGTTTTTTTAGTAGTTTTAATCATTTCACTTTTAAATCCTGAAGAACGTGATTCTTTCTTTTTATCGTAATTTTTTCCACCTTTAGACTTGTTAAAATCCTTTTTAAAAGGTTTTGCGTTGTTTGGAATAATTGCTATATATCTGTTTGGTTCAACGCCTTGAGACTCGGTTTTTACGCCTTCAAATTCGGAAAGGGTAGCGTGAATAATTCTTCTTTCAAAAGGATTCATTGGTTCAAGCGTTACAACTCTTTCGCTTTTAATAGCTTTATTCGCAAGCCTTAAAGCTAACGTTTGTAAAGTTTCTTCACGTTTTTGCCTATAATTTTCACAATCTACAACAACTCTTTTATATTCTTCATTTCCAATATTTGCAACAGCTCCTGCAAGTGTTTGTAACGCGTCTAAAGTTTCGCCACGATAACCTATTAAGGAAGATGATGCTGTTGTTATAATATTTATAACTATTTTATCGTCAACTTCAGTATATTCTGCTTGGGCAGGTATATTTAACAAATTAAATAAACCATCTAAAAACTCAACGGAACGTTTTCCATCTTCATTTTTAAGTTCTACTGAAATTTTTGCTTTTTTTCCACCAATACCTAAAATTCCTTTAGTTCCTTCGTCAATTATTTTAAATATAATATCATTTTCTGAAACGTTAAGGTCTTTTAAGGCGTTTTCTACAGCTAAATTAACTGTTTTACCTTCATAAATTTTCATTATTTTTCCCCATTTTTTCTTTTAAGATGGCCATACCTTTTTTGGTATTCCTTTTCTTGTTCTTTTTGAACGTCTTTTACAAATTTCTTTTCTACAATTTTATTAATAAGTAATGTTGAACCAGTACTAAATAATGTACTTACTATTAAATATAATGAAAAAGAAGCAGAATACATAAATGAGAATACACCAAACATAATAGGCATCATCCACGTCATCATTTTTGTGGTTTGAGCCGCTTGACCGTTTGCACCATCAACTGTTTGAAGTTCCATTTGCGCTTTTTGCGACTTACCCATAATAAGTTGTGATAAAAACATTGAAGCAATAGAAATTGCAACCAAAATTAAATAACCGTTTGGTTTTTTTCTTTGATTTAAAATATATTCATCACCAAAAATATCATTATATGCGTCTTTACTATTAATAGATGAATCAATATTTTTTGTAGAACAACCTTTACTATATTTAAACGTAGAATTTAAATAAGTTGTTTCATCAACAAAGGCTTTTTTCCAAGGTAAATCTTCTACCCAAATATTTTTAACCCATAAAAATTGACTTTTTTTAGAAATTTGTTTATAACTTTCCGCCGCAGCTTTTTGTGCAGGTTTTTTTACAAGATTATTATATTCTTCATCAGTTATTGTGTAAGTATATTGAATATTATTTCCATAAATAATATTTTCATTTTCTTTATTTAAAAAGAAACTTTCTTTTTCTGCTTTTGTTGTATAAACGTTTAAAACTTTAGTTAAATCAACTTCACCATTTTCTTTAAAATCGTATTGAGTAACTAAAATGTTATCGTTGTATCTAACTTCGTTACTATACGCTTTTGCCATTTCATTATAAATTTCTATTTTACAAAAAGTAGAATATTGTTGAAAGGCTGAAATTACAATAATAAAAAATACTAAAGTAAAAATTGATGGTAAACAAGCTGCAAATTGTGAATATCCTTGCTTTTTATAAAAAGCCATTAACTTTTTATTATATAATTCTTTATTATTTGCGTATTGTTTTTGTAATCTTTCAAGTTCAGGACGCATTTTTTCCATTTTTAACGCGTTCTTTTTTGTTGCCGCTCTTGAATAAATATCAAAAGGTAATGGAATAATTTTTAAAATTAAACTAAATAATAAAATTCCTACGGCAATTAAACCACCAAAGGAAAAAAATTCTATTACGTTACTAACAATTTTAGTCATTCCACTTAAAGGAACGTTTTGTAGGTTGTTATCATAGATAACAGCCGTACCTAATAAATTAAAAATATTCATATTTTCCTTTTATAATAACCATTTTATTTGAGAATAACTATCTGGAACAGGGTCATAACCTCCCTTATTTAAAGAGTTACAACGAAGTACACGCCAAATAATTAAAAAAATGGCTATTATACAATTTCTTTTTTTAAACGCTTCCAAAGCATAAGAAGAACAAGTTGGAGTAAAAATACAACTTGTTTTAAAAAAATAAGTTAAA
>JAZUAT010000005.1:0-120597 GCA_045638105.1 Christensenellaceae bacterium | reverse complement strand
AAGCATAGACTGTCTGCCCTGTTCATATTCTTCATCAATCCACTTCTTCAAAGCCACTACAAGCGGTGATTTTTTATCAACACACGCTTCCCCTTCAAGTGAATAATTGTCATTTATCCAATAAGCAATTCCTGCAAGTCCTGAAGTTTTGCTGATTGCAACAGATGCTTTTCTGTTAAGGAGCTTCTTTGTGTCAAATATGTTGTAAATTTCTTCATCCTTTAAAAGACCATCTGCGTGAATACCCGCTCTTGTGCAATTAAAGTTTCTTCCCACGAAAGGTGTCATAGGTGGAACATTATATCCGATGTTTTCTTTGAAATATTGTGCAATTTCTGTTATTACAGTCGGATCCATTCCATCAAACGAACCACGAAGCGCCGCATACTCCATAATCATAGCTTCAAGAGGAACATTTCCTGTTCTTTCCCCTATACCAAGGAGTGAGCAGTTAACTGCACAAGCCCCAAAAAGCCAGGCTGTAGAAGCGTTTGTAACTGCCTTGTAAAAATCATTATGTCCGTGCCATTCAAGCATCTCGGAAGGTACATCTGCATAATGCTGAAGTCCGTATATAATCCCCGGCACGCTTCTTGGAAGTGCAACTTCGCTATATGGTACACCGCATCCCATAGTATCACAAGCACGGATTTTAACAGGAATTCCCGCATCCCTGGACATTTTCTGAAGTTCATTTACAAACGGAACTACAAATCCATAAAAATCCGCTCTTGTAATATCTTCAAGGTGGCATCTTGGCCTAATGCCCATTTCAAGTGCGGCAATAACAGTTTGCTTGTAGTAGTCAAGCGCTTGACGCCTGCTCATACCCATTTTTTTAAAGATATGATAGTCAGAGCAACTTACTAAAATGCCCGTTTCTTTAATGCCTAAATCTTTAACGAGTTTAAAGTCGTTTAAAGTGGCGCGAATCCAAGTTGTAATTTCAGGGAATTTTAAGCCCGCGTCTTGACACGCTTTAAGTGCCTTTCTATCGTTTTCACTATAAACGAAAAATTCGCTTTGCCTAATAATGCCGTTAGGTCCGCCAAGTTTAGAAAGTAATTTATATAAGTGAACTATTTGGTCAACGCTATATGGAGAAAGCGATTGCATGCCATCTCTAAACGAAGTGTCCGTAATAAAAATTTCCTTTGGCATATTTATAGGCACGCGCCTATGGTTGAACGCTACTTTTGGAATTTCATCATAAGAATAAATTTCCCTGTATAGCGCAGGTTCTTTAACGTCTTGCAACTCGTATTTATATGAGCGTTGTTCAAGTAAATTAGTTTTGTCTGATAAATAAAGCATACTTTTTTTGAAATCCTTTTTAATAGATTTTTTAAATATTTTTAATATTTACTTGATTATAACACAATTTAATGATATAATCAATAATAAATAATTATATAATAGTTATAAAAAAAATTTATAACGTTACGGTGTTTTTATGAACGAAAAAGATTACGTTTACGAAGTTTACAAAGAACGCAGTTTTTCAATTGCGGCAAAAAACTTGTATATATCTCAACCTGCGCTTTCAGCATCAGTTAAAAAAGTTGAAAGGGAACTTGGTATAATTTTATTTGACCGCTCTACTTCGCCTATAGTTTTAACTGAAGAAGGTAGGGTATATATAGAGTATTTAGAAAAACTCCGTGCATTAGAAAGTGAAGCAAAGAATAAACTTATGGATATCTCTAAGTTAAAAACGGGCAAAATTGTAGTTAGTGGGGAAAACTTTGTTTCATCTTTCATTATGCCAAAAATAATAATGGAATTTACTAAAAGATACCCTGGTATTCACGTAGAATTAGTAGAGTCCAATTCGCCCGATTTGCGCCAACTTTTAATAACTGAGGCTATAGACTTGTTAATTGCGCACGACTTTGATAAAAAACTATATTCTAGCATTCCACTTTTTGAAGAAACTTTACTTTTAGCCGTGCCAAAAGATTATAAGATTAACGAGGATTTAAAAGATTACGTACTTTCAAGAAAAGACGTTGTTGAGGGCAAACATTTAAAAGATTCTTGCCCAAAAGTAAGCATTAAAAAGTTTGAAGATTGCCCATTTATATTATTAAAAAAAGGAAATGACACGCGCAGGCGTGCGAGCGAGATTTTTTTAGAAGAAGATTTTGAGCCGAAAACGGTAAAAATTTATCTTGACCAGCTTATAACTTCATATAATATGGTATGCTTTGGATTAGGCGTTGCGTTTGTAAACGACATATTAGTTAAAAACTCAAATCAAAGCGGTTGCGTGTTTTACAAGCTTCGCGGTAGAGCAACACATAGAAGAATGGCTATAGGCTATAAAAAGAACAAGTACCTATCAAACGCCATAAACGCATTTATTGAAACCGCAAAGGACATTTATTCAACTAAATAATTAAAAAGGCTTTTGCAGTTTGCAAAAGCCTTAAATTTTTATATTTTTCTAATTCTTATAACGCCGTTTATTTTGCTAAGTTTTTCAAGCGATTCGCTATCAATTTCAGGTATATCTATAATAGAATAAGCAAAATTGCCTTTACTTGAGTTAACAAAGTTATCAATGTTAATGTTTTTCTCGGCTAAAACGGAAGTGAATTGAGCAATCATACTTTGTTGGTTTAAGTGAAGTATGCAAACTCTGTTTTTAGAAGTTTTTGGAGCAGAGCAGTTTGGATAGTTTACGCTGTTTTTAATGTTGCCGTTTTCAATATAGTCTTTGAGTTCGTTTGCAGCCATAACAGCACAGTTGTCTTCAGCTTCTAAAGTAGATGCACCAAGGTGAGGTATGCAAATTGCATTTTCTACGCCGATTAGTTCGTTACTTGGAAAGTCAGTTATATATCTAGAAATTTTACCGCTGTTAAGAGCTTCTACAATAGCATTATTATCAACAAGTTCGCCACGGGCAAGGTTAACTAAAACTGCGCCGTTTTTCATCTTTTTAATTTTGCTTGCGCTTACCATATTGGCATTGTCTTTAGTGAATGGAACGTGAATAGTAATATAGTCGCAATCTTTAAAGATATCGTTTAAATCGTTAGTAACTTCAACGTGCCTTGAAAGGTGAAGGGCGTTTATAACGGAAAGGTAAGGGTCGTAACCTAAAACTTCCATACCTAAACTGATTGCCGTATTTGCAACTCTTGCACCGATTGCGCCAAGACCTATAACGCCAAGTTTTTTGCCATACAATTCCGCACCTGCAAAGTCTTTTTTACCCTTTTCAACGGTTTTTGAAAGGTTTGCGTCGTCTTTTAAAGTGGATACCCAGTTAATTGCAGGAACAATTTTGCGTGAGCCAAGTAAAAGTGCGGTTATAACAAGTTCGCTAACTGCGTTAGCGTTTGCACCAGGAGTATTAAAAACAACAACGCCGTTTTCCGCATACTTGTCGCACGGAATATTGTTTACGCCTGCACCCGCTCTAGCAACTGCCAAAACGGAAGATGGAAGGTCGTATTCATGCATGTCAAAACTTCTAACTAAAACGCCTATAGGGTTTTTAGAAGTTTCTACTACGCTATAATTTTTTGCTAAAATATCGTTAATTTTTTTGCTAATTGAGTTAAGTTTAATAATTTCGTTCATAATTTTACTTGTGTTCCATTTCAAATTTTTTCATAAATTCTATAAGCGCTTTAACGCCTTCAACAGGCATTGCGTTATAAATGCTTGCACGCATACCGCCAACTAAACGGTGACCTTTAAGTGAAACCAAGCCATTTTTAGTTGCTTCTTTTATAAATTCTGCGTCAAGTTCTTCACTGCCAGTAACAAAAGGCACGTTCATTAAAGAGCGGTCTTTTTTATTAACGCTGTTTGTGTAAAGGGAAGAATTGTCAATAAAGTCGTATAAAAGCCCAGCCTTATATTCGTTTATTTTTTGAATTTCCTTAATTCCGCCTAATTTTTTAAGCCATCTAAACACGAGCATTGAAATATAGATAGGGAAGCATGGTGGAGTGTTATACAAACTATCGTTTTTATCTTGAATTGCGTAGTTGAGCATTGTAGGGCAAATATCTAATTGCTTGCCTAAAAGCTCACGCTTTGCAATTACTATAGTTACGCCTGCAGGGGCGATATTTTTTTGCGCGCCGGCGTAAATTAAGCCAAAGTCGTTAACGTTAATCTCTTCACTTAAAATGTTTGAAGACATATCTGCAACGAGTGGAGCGCTAGTTTTTGGAAGTTTAGTATAACGCGTGCCAAAAATAGTGTTGTTTGAAGTTATATGTACGTAAGAAGCGTTCTTTGAAAATTCAATTTCATCAACGTTTGGAATATACGTATAGTTTTTATCTTTTGAAGACGCAACAATGTTAGCAACCCCGTATTTAGCCCCTTCTTCTTGAGCTTTACCTGCAAAGTTGCCCGTAACTATGTAGTCTGCCACGCCCGTAGTCATAAGGTTTAATGGAACTGATGCAAATTGTTGTGACGCACCGCCTTGAACGAACATTACAGCGTAATCGTCACTAATATTTAAAAGTTCTCTAAGTAAGGCGTTAGCCTCGTCGTTAACAGCCATAAAAGTTTTAGACCTATGGCTCATTTCGGCAATGCTCATGCCACTGCCATTATAGTCTAATAAATCTCTTTGTGCTTCTTGTAAAACTTCAAGTGGTAAAATTGACGGACCTGCCGCAAAGTTAAAAACTCTCATAATTCATCCTACTTTTTTAAAATTGTTTAACTAATTATACTACTTTAAAAAACAAAATACAAACTTTTTACAGCCGTTTTTGTGAATAATATGCGTTTTTTTTATAAATTTTATAAAAAAATTGCACCGCGTTAACGCAGTGCAATAGTTTTTATTGAGTTTTAATTATTTAACGCTAAACAATAGTTTGCCGTATGATGGGTATGGCCAGCAAGTTTCTGCAGTGTTAACCTCTGCTTCATCTGCACATTTGCGAAGATTGCGCATGCACTTTAACACCTTTTTGTTCATAAAGAAAGCAAGTTCACGCTTGTCTATGATTGTTGAAGATTTTTCAATAAGGCCAACCAATTCTTCAGCATTATTATAAACGCAAGAAGCAAGAGTAGAAAGTTTTTTAATAAGTTCGCTATCTTGAGTGTAGTCTGCTTCAACTTCTTTTTTAATTCTAACTGCTTTTGCAAGTTTAGTAACGTATTCGTTAATAGCAGGGTAGATTTGCTTTTTAGCCATTTCTATCATTGTAAGCGCTTCAATGTTTATTATGCGTGAATACTTGTCAAACATAATTTGTTGCCTTGCAGTAAGTTCGCTAATAGATAAAACGCGATGTTTAGTAAATAGTTCAACGTTTTTATCTAAAAGTAAGCAGTCAACTGCTTCAGGCGTAGTTGCAAGGTTTGAAAGCCCACGTGCTTTTGCTTCTTTAACCCACTCTTTAGCGTAGTTGTTGCCGTTAAATATGATGCGCTTATGAGTTTTGATAGTGTCAACAACAATATCGTGTATTGCTTGAGGTAAATCTTTTGCGTCTTTTAAAATTTCAACAAAACAAGCAAGGCTTTCAGCAACGGCAGTATTTAAAGTGGTGTTGCAGTCTGCAATACTATCGTTTGAGCCAACCATTCTAAACTCAAACTTGTTGCCAGTAAAGGCAAGTGGAGAAGTTCTGTTTCTATCCGTAGCGTCTTTTGGAAGAGTAGGAAGAATTTTAGAACCGAACTTCATAAACTTTTTGTCAATTTTATAAGAAGCGTTGTTTTCAATAGCGTCAAGTGCTTGAGACAAGTCGTCGCCAAGATACATAGAAATTATTGCAGGTGGTGCTTCGCTTGAGCCTAAACGGTGGTCGTTACCAGCGGAAGCAACTGAAGCACGTAAAATATCTTGGTAGTTGTCAACTGCTTTAATTACAGCAGATAAGAAAATTAAGAATTGCAAATTTTCAACAGGTGTTTCGCCTGGGTCTAACAAGTTAACGCCCGTATCAGTAGAAAGTGACCAGTTGTTGTGTTTTCCGCTACCGTTAACGCCTTCAAAAGGCTTTTCGGCAAGCAAGCATACCAAATTATGCTTGTCTGCAATCTTTTTCATAAGTTCCATCGTTATTTGGTTATTGTCCGTAGCGATGTTAACTTTTCTATAAACAGAAGCAAGTTCGTGTTGGCTTGGGGCAGTTTCGTTGTGCTCAGTTTTAGCAGGAATACCTAACTTCCAAAGTTCAACGTCAAGGTCTTCCATAAACGCTTTAACACGTGGTTTAATTGCGCCAAAATAGTGGTCGTCAAGTTCTTGACCTTTTGGAGGTTTTGCACCGAATAAAGTTCTGCCAGTATAAACAAGGTCAGGGCGTTTGCCAGCCATTTCCTTATCAATTAAGAAGTATTCTTGTTCCGCACCTACAGTTACTAAAACGTTTTTAACGTCCTCATTACCTAAAATTTTTAAAATTTTAAGCGCTTGTTTAGAGAGTGCTTCCGATGAGCGTAAAAGCGGAGTTTTTTCGTCTAACGCTTCGCCACTATACGAACAAAACGCCGTAGGTATGCAAAGCGTGTTATCTTTAATAAAAGCGTAAGAAGTAGGGTCCCACGCAGTATAACCGCGCGCTTCAAAAGTTGCACGAATACCGCCGTTAGGGAAAGACGATGCGTCTGGCTCGCCCTTGATAAGTTCCTTACCGCTAAACTCCATAATGGCTTTACCGCCTTTTGGCGAAATAAAACTATCGTGCTTTTCTGCCGTAACGCCCGTCATTGGTTGGAACCAATGCGTAAAGTGCGTTGCGCCTTTTTCAATAGCCCAATTCTTCATAGCGTCCGCAACGGCTTGAGCAACGGTTATATCAAGTTGTTCGCCGTTTTCAAGCGTTTTTTCAAGTGAGGCGTAAATATCTTTTGGAAGTAACTTTTTCATTACTTCTTCATTAAATAAATTTTCGGCATAGAATTCAGGAATGTACATACAAATCTCCCAACAAGTTTAGCAAAGTGCCAAATTGCATAAAAATAATATTATATATTATAAGAATAATGACGAATTTTTGTCAACTGTTTTTGCTTATTTTGACAATAATTAAACTTTTATAGTACAAAATGCCTATTTATTCGGGCGTTTCGTTTAAATTTTAAAGTAAAAAAACAATAAAAAACGGATTGATTTTAGGTTAAAAAATATGTGTTTTTTTGGCATTTTTTCAACTAGAAAAACATATATTTTTTGTATGGATTTTTCATTAAAAAAACAGGCTGTAATCTTTACTATTTTATCAATTTTTTTATCTTTAGTTACGCTTGCCGTACCCGTTGCGTACGCCCAAAAAAACGTCTCTTATAAAATTGTAATTGATGCGGGTCACGGCGGTATTGATAAGGGTGCAATAGGCTCTACTTTAGGTGTTTATGAAAGCGAGTTAAATTTGGATATTGCTAAAAAACTTCAAACTTTGTTTGAAGAGATTGGATTTTTTGTTGTTATGACGCGTGACGGAGACTATGGTTTATACGGCGACACAAGTCAAGGTTTTAAAAAGCGCGACCTTGAAAAACGCGTTGAAATTATCAATTCAAACGACCCGTCTGCATTTATATCTATTCACTTAAACAAGTACACTTCACCAAGTCGCCGTGGTGCACAGGTGTTTTTTAAAGACGAAAGCTACGATAGCGATAGTTTGGCAAAATGTTTACAAAACGAGTTTAATAATTCTCCTGATTGCGTTAAAAAAACGAACGCTTTAAAAGGCGATTATTATTTGTTAAATATGTCCAAATGTGCATCTGTTATAGTAGAATGCGGTTTTTTATCAAACCCAGAAGACGAAAAATTGCTTGCAACGAGTGACTATAGGCAAAAACTAGCAAAAAACATATTTGACGGCACTTTAAAATTTTTAAAACGTGAATACACGTAAAAAAAGAAAAAAATAAGGCTAAAATACTCTTATTGTTGTTGAAATATTAACTTAAGTATGTTATAATAAACAAAACAAATTATTGGTTTTAGCAAAAATGGTAAATTTAGAAAACGTTTTAAGTAAAAATTCAGCATTGCAGTTAAGTTCGGTAACGCTCGCTTTTATAGGTGACGCAGTATACTCGCTATACGTTCGCAAAAACCTCGTTTTTCAAAAAGATGAAAAGGGTGCTGTGCTTAATGAAAAAGCTTCAAAACTCGTATGTGCATCCGCTCAGGCAAATTTTATTGATAAAATTTTGCCTATTTTACTAGAAGAAGAGGTTGAAGTTTTTAAAAGGGCGCGCAACACTAAAAAAGGCACTCGTGCAAAAAATGCTACCGTTGGCGAATACAATAAGGCAACGGGGTTTGAAGCGCTCGTTGGCTTTTTATATTTAACGGGGCAAAACGAAAGATTAAATTACTTATTAAGTTACGGAGAAAATAATGAAGATTGAAGGTAAAAACGCCGTTTTAGAACTTTTAAAAACGGACAAGACTATAGATAAAATTTTAGTGCAAAACGGCATGCGTGACGAAGCTTCACGCACACTTGTAAAAGAGGCTGTAAAAATTGGTGCAAAGGTGCAATACGTTGAAAAAACTATTTTAGATAAAGAATCTCCATCACGCCGTCACCAAGGCTTTATTGCGTTTGTTAGCGATTATGAGTATGCTGATTTTGACGAGCTTTTAGGCGATTTAAAAGACAAGTCAAAAACAACCGTTTTGGTTTTAGACGGAATTGAGGACCCGCACAATTTAGGCAGTATAATAAGGGTTGGCGAATGTTCCGGCGCAGATGCAATTATTATTGGCAAAAGGCGTAGCGCACAAGTTAGCGAAACGGTTATGCGCATTTCCGCAGGTAGTGCAAATCATATTCCCGTATGTCGCGTAACCAATATAAACGTGGCTATAGACAAGTTAAAGGACGCTGGTTTATGGGTTTACGGCTTAGAAGTTGGCGGTAGCGACCTTTACAAAACTGATTTAACAGGTAAAATTGCCATAGTTGTTGGCGGTGAAGATACGGGCGTTAATAGGCTTACTAAAGAAAAGTGTGACGCTATTATTAGCATACCTATGTTTGGAAAGGTTAACTCTTTAAACGCTTCGGTAGCGTGCTCTGTTGCAGTGTTTGAAAGCGTGCGCCAAAACTTAAACAAAATTAAGGAATAATAATGAAAAATTTAACTGACGAACAACTTGTTGCAAGTTATAGGAATGGCAACGATTTAGCGTTTGATGAAATTTATAGCAGGTATAAAGGGCTTGTTAAGTATTTTTGTCGCAACTTGTTTTTAATAGGCGCGGATAGTGAAGATATTATGCAAGAAGGTATGCTTGGTTTATTTAATGCGGTTAGTTCGTATTCAGGCGGGCAAAGTTCTTTTTTAACTTACGCTACGGTTTGCATAAAAAACAAACTGATATCTGCCGTAAAAAAATATTCAAGTAATAACAACAGCGTTTTAAACAACACTGTTTCCACGGAAGTTTTAGAAGGGCTTCAAATTTTAGGAAATACGCCGGAAGATTTTGTTTTAATTAAAGAAAATGGCAAAGAATTAAAAAACAAGTTAACTCAAGAACTTTCTAAAACGGAAATCAAGGTTTTAAAACTTTTTTTAGAAGGGCTTTCTTACGTAGAAATTGCCGAAAAAGCGCAAATGAAAGTAAAGAGCGTTGACAACGCTTTAACTAGGGTTAGGAAAAAAATAATTAAATTTATTGGTGAATAGTATGTCTTATTTATCTCTTTATAGGCGTTTTAGACCAACGACTTTTGATAAAGTTATCGGGCAAGGCGCAATTATAAAAACGTTACAAAACCAAATAATAACAAATAGAATAGGCCACGCTTATTTATTTACGGGCGTGCGCGGAACGGGTAAAACTACAGTTGCAAAAATTTTTGCAAAAGCAGTTAACTGCTTAAATGCGGTAAACGGCTCTCCTTGTGGCGAGTGCTTAGCGTGCAAAGCGCTTTTAGACCCATCTAATATTGACGTTATAGAAATGGACGCTGCTTCAAACAATAAAGTTGAAAACGTTAGAGAAATTAGAGAAAACGTACAATATCCACCCGTTAACGTTAGGTATAAAGTTTACATTATTGACGAAGTTCATATGCTTACCAGCGAAGCGTTTAACGCACTTTTAAAAACGCTTGAAGAACCGCCTAAGCACGCAATTTTTATTTTGGCTACAACAGAGCCACATAAAATACCTGCAACAATACTTTCAAGGTGTATGCGCTTTGATTTTAGGCTTGTTTCTACTAAAACAATAGCGGATTTAATTAAAGGCGTGTATGACGAGATAGGAAAAAAATATGACGATGAAGCCGTTATGGCTATTGCCAAAGCGGGCGAAGGTAGTGTTAGAGATGCACTTTCCGTTGCGGATTTATGCGTTTCCGTAGGCAATGAAAAATTAACTTATAATGACGTTATTACGGTTTTAGGCGCAACTGACGGAGATAAGATTGACGCGTTAGTTTGCTCTATGTTAAAAGGCGATTCGGGCGAAGTTTTGCGCCTAGCGGAAGAACTTTACTTTTTAGGCAAATCTATTGCGGTATTATCAAAAGATATCATCAACTATTTGCGCGACTTGTTAGTGGTTAAAATGTGCTCGGGCAGTAGTGATATTTTGGCGCTTCCTAAGGAAAAATTAGAACTTTATAAAAATACCGCATCACTTTGTGACGAGCACCGAATTTTGCGCATTTTAGAAATAATGTCGCAAATAGAAAGTCAACTTCGCTATTCAAATCAACCAAGAGCGGTTTTTGAAACGGCGCTTATAAAATCTTCACTTCCACAAAACGATTATAATATTGACGCGTTGCTTGCAAGAGTTAAAGCACTTGAGGAAAAGTTAAACGCTTTTGAAAGCGGTGGAGTAAAAGTTATTAAAGAAGAAGTTAAAGTCGCTGTTAAAAACGAGCCTAAGGTAGAAGATGTCAAGGCTGAGCCTAAAGTGGAAGATATCAAGGCTGAGCCTAAAGTAGAAGAAATTGTGGTTAAAGAGCCTAAAATAGAACGTGCAACTAGCGTTGAAAAAATTGTGGAAAAAACGGCTACAACACCTACGAATTTAGACGGAAAGCGCATTTTTGGCATGATAGTAAGGCGTTTAAGGGGCGCTCCTAACTCAACAATTTTATGGGTGGCTCTTCAAGAAATGAGTGCTTCTGTAAACGGAACAACTCTCTATATAAACGCTAATGATGGCGCGGAATATTCGCTTGTATCAAAAGAAGAAAATTTAGCCGTGCTTTTAAGCATTGCAAAAGAGTTTGGTATAGAGCAAGTTAAGGTGGTTACAAACGCTACTCAAGAAAGTGGAGTGGAAGAAGTTAAAAACTTTTTTGGCTCTACGCTTAAAAACGATTAAAATTTAGCTAATTTAAAAGGAGAATATATTATGGCAGGATTTAAAGGTGGTTTCGGCGGATTTGGTGGAGGAAACCAAATGCAACAACTTATGAAACAAGCACAAAAAATGCAACAAGATATGCAAAAGGCGCAAGAAGAACTTGAAGAAGCGCAAATTGAAGGCGTTTCTGCAAGCGGACTTGTAAAAGTTACAATGAACGGCAAAAAAGTGTTACAATCTATTAAAATTGACCCAAATGCAGTTGACGTTGATGATATTGAAATGCTTGAAGACCTTATCATTGTTGCCGTAAACGATGCGTACGCTAAAGCAGATGAAATGTCTAAAAAGAAAATGGGTCCACTTGGTGGGGCTGGAGGCTTATTTTAGTATATGAGTATGTTTATAGAGCCTATTGGCAAACTTATAAACGAATTTACAAAATTACCCGGCGTTGGCGCAAAAACGGCACAACGCTTTGCGTATGAAATAATAAATATGTCAAAAGAGGAAGCAGAAGCCTTTGCTGAAAGTATAATAAATTGCAAAAACAAAATTCGTTATTGCAAGGTTTGTGGCAATTATACCGACCAAGACGTGTGTGAAATTTGCAAAAAGCGCTCACACGAAGTTATTTGTGTTGTAAAAGAGCCTAAAGACGTTTTGGCAATGGAAAAGATACACGAATATAACGGCGTGTATCACGTTTTGCACGGCACTTTACGCCCAAGTGAAAACGTTGGGCCTAAAGATATTGATATTCAGGGTTTAGTTGAACGCATTAAAAGTGAAGGCGTTAAAGAAGTTATTTTGGCAACTAATCCAGACTATGACGGCGAAATTACCGCAATGTACGTTTCAAGTGTAATAAAGCCTTTAAGCGTTAAGGTTACAAGGCTTGCACACGGAATTCCTATTGGTAGTGATATTGAATATACTGACGAAGTTACTTTAACACGAGCCTTCGTTGATAGAAAGGAAATGTAATGGAAAGGCTAGATAAACTTTTTTCATCCTCAGCAATTTTATCAAGAAAAGAGTGTTTAATTGCAGTAAAAAAGGGTAGAATAATGGTAAACGGCATAGTTTGCAAAACGCCAAGCGTAAAAGTTGACGCTTTAAAGGACGTTATTTTACTTGACGGCAAAGCGCCCGATTTTAAAAAATTCGTGTACATTATGCTAAATAAGCCAAACGGCGTTGTTAGCGCAACGGAAGATACGGCGCAAAAAACGGTTATAGATATTTTGCCAAACGATTTTAAGCGTAATGGATTGTTTCCTTGCGGTAGGCTTGATAAAGATACCGTTGGGCTTGTTATAATTACAAACGACGGCGTTTCCGCACACAAAAAACTTGCGCCAAAATCTAAAACTGAAAAAGTTTACTATTTTGAAATTGCAGACGAAATACTTGGCGGTCAAGTTGAAAAAATTGAAAGGGGCGTAACGCTTAAAGACGGGTACACCGTTAGCCCTTGCAAGTTAAAAATGCTTTCAAAAACAAGCGGACATATAACGCTTACGGAAGGAAAATATCACGAAATTAAGCGTATTTTTGGCAGTTTAGGTAACAAAGTTACCTACTTAAAGCGCATATCTTTTGGCGGAATTGAACTTGATGCAAATTTACAAGAAGGCGAAGCAAGGTATTTAACAAAAACGGAAGAAGAACTTTTTACAAAATGAACACGGAAATTACAAGTGCAATAAATAGTTTAATAAACGAATTTAATATACCGTCGCTCGGTGTAGAAATTACTAAAAACGGCAATAACGTTTTTAGCGGTTACTACGGCTTTTACGATGATAAAAAAACACAGCCACTAAATGATAGTGCGCTGTATTTTTTGTACTCTCTTTCTAAAGTTGTAACGGTTGTTGCAGGCTATCAATTAGTTGAAAAAGGGCTTTTAAGCCTTGAAGATAAGGTTAGTAAGTTTATTCCCGCATTTAATGATTGTTTTTATATAAAAGACGGGCAAAAGGTTAAAGCGACTAACGAAATTACAATAAAGCACTTGTTTACTATGACGGCGGGCTATGGCTATATAAATACGCAAGACCCTTATTTTAAACAAGTTATAAAAAACAAAGAACTTTCTACTTTTGAAGTTGTTTCCGCCCTTTCAAAAACACCTTTAAAATATGAACCGGGCTATACTTACGGCTACGGGTTAAGCCACGATATTTTAGCGTGCGTTATAGAAGTTGTTAGCGGTTTAGATTTTAATACGTATTTAACAAAAAACATTTTTGAGCCACTTGAAATGCACGACACTTGCGTTGTTAAAAACGGAGCGTTTGATGAAAGTAAAATGGCAGAAAACTACGTTTTAAATAACGGAAACTACGTTAAAACTAAAAAGATACACGTTTTAACTTATACCAACAATTATCAAAGCGGTGGGGCGGGCATATTATCTACATGCAAAGATTTTTCTAAATTTGCATCTGCTCTTTCACTTGGTGGAATTTCAGTAGACGGCGTTAGAATTTTAAGCGAAAACGGCGTAAAAGCACTCTATACGCCTGCATTAACAGATTTTCAACGTAAAACCTTTACTTGCGCTCAAGGCGACGGATATACCTATGGATTAGGAGTTAGAACAAGAATTGAGCCAACGATTAATACTCCTATAGGCGAGTTTGGTTGGGACGGAGCAGGCGGTTGTTACACTTTTATGGACGCAAACAAAAAGTTAAGTTTAACGCTAACAACAAGCGTTTTAAATTGGCACCCAACTTATTGCAAATTGTATGAAACTTTAAGGGAATTAACTTATAAACTTTATAACTAAATTTCACGTATTGCATTTCGTAGGGGGCGGACATGCTTGACCACCCGCAAAGTTAAATAAACTCATATTACATTTCGTAGGGGCGGATTTTATATCCGCCCTTTTATTTAGGGAGCATATAGAATGCTCCCCTACGGTGTTGAATTAACTCTATTATATATTCGTAGGGGCGGATTCCATATCCGCCCTAAAATAAAACTAAAAAGGAGCGAAAATTTCGCTCCTTTTTTATTATTTATTGTATTTTTCTAAGAATTGTTTGCCGTTGCCGTACTTTTCGTAAACGTAGTCAATATCCTTGTCGCCTCTACCAGAAAGGGTAACTAAAATTGAGCCTGTGTTATGTTCTTTTGCGTACTTAATTGCATAAGCAAGTGCGTGTGAACTTTCAATTGCAGGAATAATGCCTTCGTATCTTGAAAGTAAGAAGAACGCTTCCATTGCTTCTTCATCAGTTGCAGTAACGTAGTTAATTCTACCTTTATCTCTTAAGTAAGCGTGTTCAGGGCCAACGCCAGGGTAGTCAAGCCCGCTTGCAATAGAGTAAACAGGTAATGGCTCGCCATTTTCGTCTTGTAAAAGATAACTGTCAAAGCCGTGAAGCCTACCTTTTGTGCCAAACTTCATTGTTGCTGCGTGGTCGCCAACGTTTTCGCCTTTACCAAGTGGTTCAACGCCGTAAATTTCAACAGGGTCTGCAAGGAAAGGAACGAACGTGCCAAGTGAGTTAGAACCGCCACCTACGCAAGCGCAAACTGCGTCTGGCATAATGCCTGTCATTTCTAAAAATTGCTCTCTTGCTTCAATGCCAATAACAGATTGAAAATCTCTTACCATTTTAGGGAATGGATGTGGGCCAAGCGTAGAGCCAATGCAGTAAATTGCGTGGTCATATTCTTTAATGTAGGCGTCAAATGCCGCGTCAACGGCTTCTTTAAGTGTTTTTAAGCCGTGAGTTACAGGAATAACGTTAGCGCCAAGCATTTCCATTCTAATTACGTTAGGGTGTTGTTTAGCAATGTCAACTTCGCCCATATAAATATCGCACTCTAAACCAAAGTAAGCGGCAGCCGTTGCAAGTGCAACGCCGTGTTGACCTGCACCTGTTTCGGCAATAAGCTTCTTTTTGCCCATATATTTAGCAAGTAAGCCTTCGCCCATGCAGTGGTTAAGTTTGTGTGCGCCGGTATGGTTTAAATCTTCACGCTTTAAGTAAATTTGGCAGTTGCCAAAGAGTTTTGAAAGCCTTTCGCAGTGGTAAACGGGGGTTGGCCTACCTTGGAACTCTTTTCTAATTCTTCTAAGTTCGTTAATAAATTGCGCGCTGTGGCAAATTGCTTCGTAAGCATTGTCTGCTTCAATAAAGGCAGGTACTAATTCTTTTTGAATATACGCTCCGCCGTATTCACCAAAGTACCCGTCTTTTGAAGGGAATTCCTTTAAATAATTGTCAAAATCTTTATATTTATTCATAATATTCTCCTAAAACTTAATATTAGGTTTTTAAAAAACCGTAAAAATTTTTAATTTTTAAATTAAGTTTTGCCATCGTTTAGTTAATATAATCATAACGTACCTATAAATTGTAATAAGAGTTAAAAAGCAATGCCACAAAATAAGTTTGATGTTAGAAAAAAATAAACGGATTTTGGGCAGGGCTTTAATAAAAAAAGCCCGTGAACAATTTGTTCACGGGACGAATATATCGCGGTGCCACCCGAATTGACGCTTTTTACGCGCCCACTTTTTGGCATTAATTAAACGCCTTGCATTTTTACAAGTGCAAAACTTGTCGGCTACTACTTGCTTAGTGCTTTCGCTCCGCCCTCAACAGCCCATTCGCAAAGTATCTTGGTTTTGTTGCACCAACCCAAAACTCTCTAAACAAGAAAAACAATGTTACTATTCTGCGTCATCGGTTTATCTATAATTTTTATAAATTATATCATTTAAAAAAATGATTGTCAACTATTTTTTTAGGCAAGTTAACGTTAAAACGGCTTTGCCAACGTGAAGTAAATTTTCCGTTTGTTTAGTTACTAATGAATTTTTACTTTCAAACACGCTTGCGCTTGCCATAGACGTGTCAACAGGGAGAGAAGATAAAACTACGTAGTCTTTTTCGTTTTTCATTAAATCTTCTTCCAAAACGCTTATTTTTTCATCTTTATTTAAAAAGTAAATAACGTCCGCATTTTTAAGTGCGCTTTCTTTATCGTTAGTTGTAGCAACGTAAGAAAATTGCGTTAAATAGTTTTGTAAATCTTCCGTAACGGCATTGTTATTAGACGTTAAAAACGTTACGTTTGCACCAAGTTTTACAAGGCCTATCGCAAGTGAATTATCGCCCTCAAAAGAAGAACCTATTATAGTTACATTTAAGTTTTTAATATCGTTAAAATGCTCGCCGATGGTCATTAAAGCGGAAAGTGCTTCACAAGGGCTTTTAACAGCAGTTGCGTTAATAACGGGAACGTCAACCGCATCAATAAAAATATTGCTATCACTAGTTTTGCTAGTGCAAACTAAAACTGCAGAAAGGCCAAATGAAGTTAAGGCTTTAACGTAGTGCTTGTCGTTAAGCAAATTTTCAAGCTCTTCGCCGTGCATGCTTGTAACAACAGGACTGCCTGAAAGTTCTTTTATTGCAAGTTGAAAAGTTATGCTTGACCTTGGAAGATTTGGCTTTGTTACCAATAAAACGTATTTATCTTTGAGTAAAATTGAATTTTCTTGAACGGCGCGCTTATTTTTTAATTCCGTTGCGGTAGCTATCACCTCAACAATATCTTCCGTAGAAACGCCTTGTAGCGTGGTTAAATTATAAAAATCAACCGAACCCTTTTTTGCGTGGTTAAATAAATTCATAAACACTCCTACTTTAAAAATCTACTAGTAAATTATATAGCATTTTACTAGTTTTGTAAAGTTTTTATAAAAAATAGCAAAAAAACAGGCGGGTTTTTAGTAAAATTATACAAATAACAATAATTTTAGGGTTAAAATTTGTGCATAGTGCACATTGTAAATGTTACGCGCGTGTGATAATATATAAGGGTAAAATTTTCATAAAGGAGAAAATAAATGGCAAATTTAAAGTTAGAACACATTTATAAAGTTTATTCATCTGGTGTTCAAGCGGTTACTGACTTCACTATGGATATTGAAGATAAAGAATTTATCGTATTCGTTGGTCCATCTGGTTGCGGTAAGTCAACAACACTTCGTATGATTGCTGGTCTTGAAGAAATTTCTGACGGTAATCTTTACATTGACGATATTCGCGTTAATGAAATTCAACCTAAAGATAGAGATATTGCGATGGTTTTCCAAAACTACGCTCTTTATCCACACATGACGGTTTATGATAATATGGCTTTCGGTCTTAAACTTCGTAAAATGCCTCGTGCTGAAATTGATGCAAGAGTTAAAGAAGCTGCAAGAATTTTAGGTCTTGAAACGTATCTTCAAAGAAAACCAAAGGCGTTATCTGGTGGTCAACGCCAAAGAGTTGCGCTCGGTAGAGCAATCGTTCGTGAACCAAAAGTATTCCTTTTAGACGAACCACTTTCTAACCTTGACGCTAAGCTCCGTGCACAAATGCGTGTTGAAATTACTAAACTTCACCACCGCCTTGCTACAACGTTCATTTACGTTACGCACGACCAAATTGAAGCTATGACAATGGGTACAAGAATCGTTGTATTAAAAGACGGTCTTATCCAACAAGTTGACGCTCCACAAAAACTTTACGACTATCCTGCAAATATGTTCGTAGCAGGTTTCATCGGCACTCCAAGAATGAACTTCTTTGACGCTGTTTTAACTGGTACAAAGAGCAAAGTTTACGTTGAGTTTGAAGGTGCAAAAATTCTTTTACCTAAAACGAAGAGCGCAAACCTTATTAATCTTGAAGAATACCTTAACACAGGCAAACCTGTTGTATTAGGCGTTCGTCCAGAAGACTTCCACGATGAAGAATTATTCATTTCTAACTCAAAAGATACTTGCATTGAAGTTAAAGTTGACGCTGTTGAAAAACTCGGTGCTGAAACTTTACTTTACTGCGTATTTGACGATGGTGCAGACGAAGTTGTTGAAGAAGGTCAAATTAAATCACTTGTTGAAACTAAAACTCCAATGATTGCTAAGGTTGACTCTCGTTCTACTACTGAAGCTGAACAAAAAGTTGTGTTAGGTATTGATATTTTACACGCACACCTCTTTGATAAAGAAACTGAACTTTCTATCTTAGAAGGCGAAGGTACTAAAGCATACGTTCCAACAGTTGAACTTGAAAGAATTGCTAACGGCACGCAAGATGAATTAATTAACAAAAACAGAACGTTTTTTGAAAAATTAAAATATGCTAAGCAAGACAAGGCTAAGGCAAAAGCAGCTAAGGCGGCTAAAGAAGCTGAAGAAGCAGCGGCTGTTGAAGCAGTTGCAGAAGGCGAAAACGTTGTAGAAGAACCAACAGTAGAAGAATAATTTTAAAATATTAGGCGAACGCAATTCTGCGTTCGCTTTTATTTATTTGAAGGCGGTTTTTATTGACAATTAGCAATAAAAATGATAAAATAATCTAAATTTTTATTATATATAATAAAATTAACAAGTTGCGCATACGTTTAAATATAGGTTTTTAATCGCGCAAATAGGGTGCTGATAAATGTTAAATACTTCAAAAATCAAAAACGTTTTAATTGATTTAGACGGCACGTTGCTTCCTATGGATTTTGACGTGTTCTTAAAAGGGTATATAGACGCAATTTCTAACACCGCTACTCAAGTTGGAACTACAAAAGAGTTGTTTATAAAAGGTTTATGGGCAGGCATTGTTAAAATGATGAAAAATGACGGCTCAAAAACTAATGAAGATGCGTTTTGGGCAGATTTTACTTTAGTTACTGGCGTTTCTAAAGAGAGTGCGGAGGGTATTTTAAACGATTTTTATTGCAGTGATTTTGCAAGCGTTAAAGACTATTGCGGTTTTGATAAAAATGCCAACGTTTTAGTTGAAAAATTAAAGAAAAAAGGTTACAATTTAATACTTGCAACAAATCCCGTTTTTCCTAAAATAGGCACGTTTAATAGGCTTAAATGGGCGGGAGTTGACTACGATAGTTTTAGTTACGTTTCAACCTATGAAAACTCGCATTATTGCAAGCCAAACGTTAAATATTATGAAGAAATTTTAACTAAATTTAATTTAAAAGCGGAAGAGTGCTTAATGATTGGTAACGACGTTTTGGACGATATGGTTGCAACCAACTTAAATATGCAAGTATTTTTGTTGACGGATTGTTTAATAAACAAAAACAATGAAGATATCAATAAATTTAATAATGGTAGATTTGAAGACTTATTCAAGGCTTTAAATATATAGGAGACTTTATGTGGGACGTAATTTTAATAATTTTAATGCTTATAGTGGGCTTAATTTTAATAATTAAGGGCGGTGATTATTTTGTTGACGGAGCAAGTTGGCTTGCCGAAGTTAGCGGAATTCCAAAGTTTATAGTTGGTGCAACTATAGTAAGTATTGCAACAACCTTGCCAGAAATAGTAGTTTCTTTAATTTCTGCAAAAACTGAACCTGATATGGCTATTGGCAATGCGGTTGGTTCGGTAGTGTTTAACACAGGCGTAATTATGGCTATTGCTTTAATTGCTGCGCCTTTCATTATTAAACGTAAAGACTATGCTTTTAAGGGCTTGCTTTTAACGTTGGTTATGGCACTTTTAACTGCGTTTTGTTTTATTGGCATAAATTCTACACCTATTACTTTTGAAACTACTGCAACTTTTGGCTACGTTGGAGCCGTAGTTTTACTTATTTTATTTGTTGTGTTTATTGTTGAAAACGTAATGTCTGCCAAAAAAAATAGCGGTTGCAATGAAGATGGTTGCCCAATAGTTCCAACTAAAAAAACGGTTATTTTTAACATAGTTAAACTTATTGTTGGTGCGGCAGGTATTGCTGGCGGTGCAATTTTACTTAAAGATAATGCTGTTAAACTTGCTACCTTAGCAGGTATTTCCCAAGCGGTTATAGGCGTAACGATACTTGCTATTGGCACGTCGCTTCCAGAACTTGTAACAATGATTATTGCGGTTAAAAAAGGCGAGTCTAGTTTATCTATTGGCAACATCATTGGTGCAAATACTATTGACCTTGCAATTATTTTGCCGTTTAGTGCGTTTATTGCGGGCGGTCAAGGTTTGTTCGTTTCAAATTTACATTTATTAATAACAATGCCTGTAACGCTTTTAATAATTGCGATAGGAATAATTCCAACGCTTATATTTAAAAAGTTTGCGCGTTGGCAAGGGTTTTTAATGTTTGCAATTTATCTTGCATACTTCATCTTTAACATTTTATACGTTGTTTTGTAACGTGTATTTTAAAACGTTAATATATTAAAATGTACCTATATTTTATAGGTATATTTTTTTTGCCGTAAAATAGTATAGTATAAGGGTGTTTTATGGCGGTTAATTTTAAAAGGGCTAAAGCCGTAATCAATTTAAAAAATGCAAAACATAATTTTTTAACAATAAAAAATAAATTGCGCTCAACTAAAATTTGTTGTGTTGTTAAATCTGATGCTTATGGACACGGGGCGGTAAGGCTTTCAAACCTTTATCAAAAACTCGGTGCGCATTTTTTTGCAACCGCCACCTTTGAAGAAGCAAAATATTTAAGGCAAAACGGAATAAAACGGCCTATTTTAATTCTTGGGTATACTCCGCCGTATTTAGTAAAACAACTTGAATTTTATAATTTAAGCCAAACTATACACTCGTTTGAGTATGCTAGCACGCTTTTAAAATTTTGCAAAAAGAAATGCGCCAATATAAAAATTCATTTAAAAATTGATACTGGTTTAGGTAGGGTTGGTTTTGTTTGCAGTAATAAGCAAGTTGACGGGCTAAACGAGGCGGTTAGCATTTTATCAAATGCTAAAAATTTTGTTTTAGAGGGCATTTATACTCATTTTGCTTGTAGCGATAATTATTTGCTTGGCAAGGCTTATACAATAAAGCAGTTTAAAAATTTTAGGTTTGCAATAAAATATTTATCAAAAAGCGGAATTAATTTTAAAATTAGGCATTGCGGAAACAGTGCCGTTGTGTTTAACTATCCTAAATACTATTTAGATATGGTTAGGGTAGGCATTGCTCTATACGGCGTATTGCCTACAAAAAGTGCAAGTAACCTTAAAAGAGTTATGGAGTTAAAAACTATAATAGAAAGCGTTAAAATTATTAAAAAAGGCGAAAACGTGGGCTATGGATTGGAATGTTTTGCAAAAAACGATATGTTGCTTGCAACTTTGCCCGTTGGCTATGCAGATGGAATAATGCGCTCAACCTATAAAACTAATTATAAGGTTTTGGTAAATGGAAAATACTGCCCGTTTTTTGGCAGGGTTAATATGGATAAATGCACTATAGACGTAACGAATTTAAACGTAAAAGTTTTTGATGAAGTTTTAATTTTTGGTGAAGACAAAGTTTCTAACGTAGAAAACTTATCTATATTAAACGGAACTATTCCTTACGAAACTTTATGTGGCGTTACAAAAAGAGTGAAAAGGGTTTATAAGTAGCGCTGTTAAAGATTGCCAATAATATTTTTTTAAAAAGTAGCACTTTTTTTAAGCCGTGCATATATTAAAGTGAACGGTTTAAAGGAGGTTAAAATGTCATTTTTCTCTAATTGTACTTCAGAAAAAAGCCCGTGTCGTATTACAGGAAATCCAATGAACGGGCTGTGTGAAAAAGTATGTATTCAAGCAAAAAAAGTTTTTGATGCTTGTATGAAGCAATCGCAAGAAGACGGCTACGTAATAACGGTTACTAATTTGACGCCGGCAAATCCTACATATCCGCTTAATTTTGTTAGCGCAAGAAGCGTGCAAACAACGGCAAACATTACGGCTCTTCAAGTTGACCCTATTCCAGATAGGCCAAATTTAAGTAGGGTGCAAATTTCTTATAGCGTGCCTATGGAGGTTTTGTATACTGATGCTAACGGCGTGCCAGGTAAGGCAAATGGTACGGTTTCGCTTACGCAAGACGTAATTTTATTCGTGCCAGAGCCATCTATTATGCCTTACAACGTTGAAGCAGTAGTTTCAATAGTTGCGCCAGAGGGTGTATATTCTGGCAACAATACTTTTACGGTTTCTTGTTGCAATACGTCAATTTTAAAAATTGTTATGTCAGTTGAGCTTTTAGTGCCAAGTTACGGATATGCTACTATGCCAACTTGCCAAGAATACACGCAAGAAGTTTGTTCTGGATTTTTTGAATTGCCACTTTTCCCAGGGGAAAACGTAAATCAATAAACTTTTTAGCGTTTTTTATTAAAATAGCGGAGGCGACTTCGCTATTTTTTGTTGCATTAAAATTTTCATAGTGCTATAATTAAAGGGTAACTTGGTCAAGTTAAAAAAATTAATTTTTTTAGGTGTGTTTTGAAAGTATTTGCAATTAGCGACCTTCATCTTTCCTTAAACGGCGAAAAACCAATGGATATTTTTGGTTATAATTGGAAAGATTATCTTGTTAAAATTGAAGAAGATTGGCAAAATAAGGTGTCTAATAACGATATCGTTTTAATTAGTGGCGATATCAGTTGGGCTATGCAACTTGAAGATGCGCTTAAAGATGTTGATTTTTTAAAAAAACTTAACGGCACTAAAGTTTTAATTAGGGGCAATCACGACTATTGGTGGCAAGGCATAACCAAAATTCGCAGTAAGTTGCCAAAAGATATTTATGCTTTGCAAAACGATGCTATTAAAATAGAAAACTGCGTATTTTGCGGTTCGCGTGGTTGGGCGGTTGAAGGCGCGGTTGACTATAAAGAGCACGATAAAAAAATATATTTAAGGGAAGTTGAGCGTTTTAAACTTGCATTAAAAGAAGCCGTTAAACTTAAAGAAGATGGCGATAAGTTAATATGCTTAATACATTATCCGCCTTTTAACGTTAGGTGTGAAGATTCGCTTTTTACTAAACTTTTTGAAGAGTTTAAGGTGGACAAGGTGGTGTACGGTCACCTACACGGAAAGGATAGCAAAACTTATTATAGGCTTAATAAAAATGGTGTTGAATACGTTTTAGCATCATGCGATTTAATAGACAATAAATTGGTAGAGGTGTATTCAAATGAAGACTAACGAAACTAATAGCAAAATTATTAAAAAAATTAAGGAAATTTGTAATAGGTGGTTTATAACAGCGTTTTCAGGCATGGCGCAAGGTCTTTTTTGTACTTTAATTGCAGGAACTATTCTTGCTCAAATTGCAAGTTGGATAGGCTTATCTAACTATTTTGGCAAAACGCTTAACACTATTGCAAGCATTGCAAAATCTTTAATGGGTGCAGGTATTGGTGTTGGCATAGCTTTCTCACTTAAGAAAAGTAAACTTTTAGTGTTTTCTTCTATAGTGGCAGGTTTAGTTGGTGCGTTTAGCGATAAACTCATTTTTGGCGGTGCGGGATTGACGGCTATTACGCTTGGAATACCGGGTAACCCTATCGGTGCATACGTTGCAACAATGCTCGTTGTTGAAATTGTTGAACTTTACGCAGGCAAAACTAAACTTGATATCATTTTAATACCTATAGGCACGCTTTTACTCTCCTTTGCAGGCGTTTACGTAGCGTGGCCGTTTGTAAAACTTATAGATTTATTTGCTTCACTTTTAGTTATTTTAATTAATGCAGGTGCTGCAATAAAAGTTATTACGGGTATAGTTATAGCGATAGTTATGGGCGTGCTTTTAACAATGCCAACGTCTTCGGCGGCAATTTGGCTTGCAATAGCGGGCTCAAATACTGCGCTTAATAATCCTGAAGTTTTTGCTATAGCAGGTGGTGCTGCGGTAGCAGGCTGTGCGGCTCATATGGTTGGCTTTGCAGTGGCTTCGTTTAAAGAAAACGGTGTTAGCGGTCTTATTTCGCAAGGAATTGGCACGAGTATGCTTCAAATTCCTAACATTATGAAAAAGCCTATAATTATGCTTCCACAAATTATTTCTAGTGCGGTTTGCGGTTTGGTTGCGGTGCTTTTAGATATGCGTTGTAATGCTGCCGGTGGCGGTATGGGTACTAGCGGTTTGGTTGGCGTGTTTGGAGTAATTGACGCATCTAGTACTATTCCACCATTACAAATGGTTATAGCAATAATTTTAACAATGTTTGTTTTACCAACTTTAATTTCCTATTTTACAACTGAATTTATGCGTAAAAAAGGTTTAATTAAAGACGGCGATATGAAACTTGATTAAGAGCCTTTTTAATAAAATTCATATAAACAAAAATCCTTTCATAAAATAATGAGAGGATTTTTTTATGGAAATAATTAATCACACTTTAACTTTAGAAAGTAGAAGGCGCATTTGTTTAACGGAAGTTTTAGAAGTTTTAGCGTTTAGTGATAAAGAAATTAGGCTTAAACTTAAAAATAACGAGGCTGTTATTTTAAGTGGGGACAATTTAAAAATTGTTTGTTTTGATTCGGCTAACGCTAATTTTAGCGCGAGTGGAAACTTTCTTAGCGTAAAATATCGCACGGGGGCAACGTCTATAGCAAAAAGGGTGTTTAAGTAATGTTTGTTACGTATAGCGAGCCAAGAATTATGCTTTACTGCTTTGCTTTTGGTGGGATAATAGGGTTTGTTTACGATTTTATTAACGCCTTTTTACTTCCGCTTAAAAAAGGTGTAGGCAAGCACTTTATTAATCTTATTTGGTGGGTAGTAGTAGCGTTTTTATTTGTAATTTTCAATTATTTTTTTAGGCTTGGCAATTTTAGGCTATATAAATTAGCCGTAATTTTGGTTGGTTTAATATTTTATTTTAATAGTTTTCATAAAATTATTGCATTTTTTATAAATAAAGTATATAATAAATACGATAAGTTTATAAAAAAGTTAAAAAGCAAAAGGTTTAAAAATGACTTTACAAAAAAAGAAAAGGACGCTTTCCGCTCTCATTTCAGGCTCAATAATGCTATTTGTAATATTAGTGGCAATAATTGTGTATCAAATAACGGGAATCGTTCAAAAATACAACGAAATAAAAAGATTGGATGAAGAAATTTTTAAAATCCAAGCGGAAATTGACTCTACGCGTTCCGAAATTGAAAGTTGGGGCTATGCCTGGAAAATTGAAGAAAGGGCGCGTGAATTAGGTTTATATTTTGGCAATGAATAATTTAACTTCTCCTATTGCAATAATTGATATTGGTAGTAACTCCGTCCGCCTTTTAATAACGAACGGAGTTTTTTTTAACAAAAAACTTATCACAACAAGGCTTGCTCAAAATAAAAGCGAGTTAAACGAACTTGATATAAATTCCGTTGCTAGAACCGTTGACGCAATATTTAAACTTAAAGAAACGGCAATAGAAAGTGGCGCTTTAAAAGTTTACGCATTTGCTACGGAAGCCGTAAGGTCGGCAAAAAACAAAGAATATTTTTTACAACTCGTTAAACAAACCACGGGTTTAGAAGTGGACGTTTTAAGTGGCGAGTTGGAAGCGGAAATCGGGCTTTTGGGTGCAAATTTAGGTGAAGATGGCTCTATTATTGATATAGGTGGTGCAAGCACGGAAATAGCCGTTCAAAAGGATGGAAACGTAATTTATAAAAAGAGCCTTCCGCTTGGAGCGGTAACTCTCAGCCAAAAAACGCTAGGTGTTCAAGATTTAAAAGAATACGTTGATAATATGGTTAAAGAGTTTAAAGATGCTCCCGTATTTAACGTTAAGGCGATAGGCGGAACGTCAACTGCACTTGCAACTATTGATTTAAAGTTAAAAGTGTACGATTGTTTATTGACGGACGGGCATTTTTTGCCATTTGAAAATTTAAAAAATATATGTGATGAAGCGTTTTGCGTTTCGCCTGAAGTTTTGTGTGAGCGCTACGCTATTACTAAAAGCCGTGCGCAAGTTTTAAGCGCGGGAGCGTACGTTTTGTTGAGCATATTAAAAACGCTTAACTTAAACGGCGTTGATATTAGTGAAAAAGATAATTTAGAAGGGTATTTTTACAAAATAATTGAAGAGTATGAAAAGTGATAAGGTTGTTTTTAAAACGCTTGTAAACGTGCTTATTGGCATAGTTTTACTCGGGCTATATATTCTTGCGGTGGTTAATGCTTACGGGCTGTTTAGTGGCAAATTTCTTCTTTATGCGTTGCTTTTGGTGGCGGGAATAGCGTTGTCTATATTTTTATACTCGCTTATTCACGAACTTGGGCACTTGATAGTAGGTTTATTTGCGGGCTTAAAATTTTCTAAAATTTGCGTTTTATTCTTCTTGTTTGAAGTTGAAAACGAAAGGGTAAAATTTAAATTTGTAAAACCTACGGAATTCGGCTATACGGAAATGCTTGCCAAAGATGAAAAAGATTATGGCGAAAAACTTGCAATATCCGCAGTGGGCGGTCTTGTTTTTTCTGTAATAGTAGCGCTTGTATCTATGGCTATTTGCATAAATAATTTGAGCAATATTTACTTGTTTTGCTTATTTGGCGCAACATATCCCCTTGCCCTTTACATTTTTTTAATAAATGCCTTGCCGTTTTTTGACGGGAGTGACGGGGCGCTTATTTATTCCGTTGTAACCGATATTCAAAAGCCGTCCGTATTAAAAAATTATTACACGGCACTTGCAGGCATAACTCTTAATAAAGAGCCTAGCGAACTTAGAAATAGTTTGTTTGAATTTTTTAATGCTAAGCCTTATTCACAAAACTTAAAATACATTAAATATTTAAGTTGTTTGCAAGACGATTTTGACAAGGCTTACGGCGAAATTTTAGCCCTTTCAAAACTTGAGATTTACGACGATAACTTGCATTTTATTGTAAAAAAAGAACTCTTCTTTTGCAAGGTTATTTTAGGCGATTTAGCCTACGTTGAAAAGCACGCTCCTACAATAGTTGGTGATATTGATATTAGTGAAGACGTGTGCAATTATAGAATTCACGCCGTTTACCGCATATTTATTAAAGATTATAAATTTGCAAGATTGATACTTCAAAACGGCATTGAAACGTTAAGTAAAAAAGATAAAAACGGCTTAATAAAAAGCGAAATTAAATATTTAAAAGAGTTACAAACTCAACTTAACGAAGGTAGTTTTAACTGAATAAATAAAAAAAGCGTTGACTGAGTGTCAACGCTTTTAATTTATTAAATTACGTTAAATTAGTTACAGCCTTTTTCAAAAAATGCAAGTCCAACTGCGCCAGGTCCAACGTGCGTTCCAATAGTGCTACCAATTTTACAAGTGCGCATAAAGTCGGTTGCGTGTTTCCAAAGTATAGAACTGTCGCTTAAATAGTTAGATAACGAAGCCTCGTCACTACCGGATAGTATTGCGCAATACGGCATATCAAAATCAATACCGCCACCGTTTTGAATAAACGAATTTAAAAGTAGGTTAGCCTTTTTAGCGCTCATTGCTTTGCCTATAACCTTAACTTTGCCGTCAATCACGGCAATAAGCGGTTTAATTGAAAGCATTGTTCCCGCAACCGCTACTACCGAAGAAATTCTACCGCCTTTTCTTAAATATTCAAGCGTGTTAATTCTTGCCATTATTCTAACGCTATTTTTCTTTTGGTCAAGTTCTTTTTTAATTTCAGATGCACTCTTTCCGTCTTTTACTGATTTAATAGCGTATTCAACTAAAAGCCTTTCGCCTGCGCAAGCGTTTAAACTGTCAACAACAAAAACTTTTCCGTCAAACTTTTCGCCAGCAGTTTTTGCCGCTTCGTAAGTTCCTGAAAGGTTAGAAGATATGGTTATTGCAATAACTTCGCTTCCGTCTTTTGTAAGTTCTTCAAACTTTTCTTGCCATCTAAACTCGTTTATTAAACTTGTTTTTGGAAGTTCAACGCTTTTTGCTAATTTGTCGTAAAAATCTTCGGGAAGTAGGTTGTCGCCGTCTAAATACTCGTCGGCACCAAACCTTATTTGCATAGATATAAGGTGTATGCCTAATTCTTGAGCCTCTTTTACGCTAATATCTGAAGCAGAATCTACTAATATTTTAATCATTTTTTCTCCTTTTTCTTTTGAATTACTCTTTATTATTGCAAATGGTTTCAAGATTGGTGCAAATTAAAGATAAACTTTTGTAAAAAATCTCTCTATTTTCTTCCGCTAACCCTTCGCTTGCCTTGTTTATTACGAAGTCTATTTTTTCAGCAATTTTTTTAGCCGTAGCAACACCTTTTTTTGTTAAAACGAACGCGCTTTGATACCTTTTTTTAGCCGTACTTTCACACTTTAAAAAATCGTTAGTTTCTAAATAACTTATCGCACGGGAAACGTTGGCTTTATCTTCTCTGCACGCGTCGCAAAGTTCTTTTGCGGTAAGCGTTTTTAACTTGTATAAATAATATAGGCACGAAACGTGCGAACTTTTTAGGTTAAATTCGCTCATTTCTTCCGTCTTAATTTTATGCACGAGCCTATTTGCTTTTGCTATAAGTATGGTAAATAATTCAAATCTTTCTTCCATAAATACACCCACTTGTTGTAAAAACAACAAGATTATTATAGCATATACTTGTTGTAATGTCAACAAGTTGTAAGCCGTTTTTAACAATTAGACTTTTTGTAAAAACACGCTTAAAAATCAAAGAGCGTAAAAATTTGGAAAAAACCGCTTTTATTTTTTTAAAAAAATAAAAAAATTAAAAAAACGCTTGCAAAAATTTTACTATATGTTATAATATACTTATATTATTATATATACTATATACAATATTCTATTTGTTTTATAGGAGGGGTTTATGGATACCGAAAATAAAGTTGTAAATGAATACGGTGCGGACCAGATTAGGGAGTGTAAAGGCTTAGAACATATAAGGCTTAGGCCTGGCATGTATATTCGTAATACGGATGCGTACGGTCTTCATCACCTTGTTAAAGAAACGGTTGACAACTCTATTGACGAGGCTTTAGCAGGCTATTGCGATACCATTACGGTTACTATTTTAAAAGACGGTTCTTGTTCAATTCGCGATAACGGCCGTGGCATACCAACGGGTATGAGGGAAGAAGGCATTTCTACAGTTGAACTTGTTATGACGCACCCTAATGCGGGCGGTAAATTCGGCGGTGGCGGTTACGAAATTTCTTCGGGCTTACACGGCGTTGGTTTAAAGGCTGTTAACGCTCTTTCCGAAACTGCAAGTGTTGACGTTTATCAAAACGGCAAGCACTATAGGCAAGAGTATAAAATTGGCGTTCCACAAACCGAACTCTTAGTTTTAGAAGATAGTACTGAAACGGGCACACGCGTAACGTTTAAGCCTGACCCTACAATCTTTTCTACCGTAGATTTTAGTTACGAAACTATCAAAGGTATGCTTCGTGACTTTGCCTTTTTAAATACGGGCGTAAGGCTTGTGTTAACAGACGAAAGGGGCGAAAGCGTTAGAACGGAAGAAATGTATAGTGAAGGCGGTATTAAAGAATACGTTGAAGTACTTAACAGAAATAAAGAAGTATTAAACGCTCCCGTTTACTTTAAAAAGAAATACGGCAAAGAAACTATTGAAATTGCTTTCCAATATAACGATGGTTACAACGAGCAAATTTTAGCGTTTGCAAACAACGTTAACAACGTTGAAGGCGGAACTCATCTTGACGGGTTTAAAGCGTCTCTTACAAAAATTATTAACGATGCGGGCAGAAGGCTTAACCTTTTAAAAACGGACGATGATAAACTTTCTGGCGAAGACGTTAGGGAAGGTATTACCGCAGTTATTTCAGTAAAACTTGTCAACCCTCAATTTGAAGGTCAAACAAAAACGAAACTTGGCAACGCCGATATTAGAACTTTAGTTACAAAGGCAATGAACGAAGAGTTTGCTTCAAGCCTTGAAGAAAACCCAAGTTTTGCAAAAGAGTTAATATATAAGTGCTTAACGGCTAAAAAGGCGCGTGAGGCGGCAAGAAAAGCGCGTGAAGCCACAAGAAAGAGTGTGTTTGAATCAACCGCTTTACCTGGCAAATTGGCTGACTGCTCTAGTAGAGAGCCTGAACTTTGCGAAATCTACATTGTAGAAGGTGACTCTGCAGGCGGAACTGCAAAACAAGGTAGAGATAGGCGCTTCCAAGCAATTCTTCCACTTCGTGGTAAAATTTTAAACGTTGAAAAAACACGTATAAATAGAGTTTTAGAAAATGAAGAAATTAAGGCTATGATTACTGCTTTCGGCGGTGGTATGCTTGACGATTTTGACATTACTAAAATTAGATACGATAGAGTTATTTGTATGACGGACGCGGACGTTGACGGTTCGCATATTAGAATTCTTTTATTAACCTTCTTCTATCGTTATATGCGTCCACTTATTGAAGAGGGGCACGTGTATATTGCTCAACCTCCGCTTTATAAAATAAGCAAAGGCAAGCAAGAGCATTATTTCTATACTGAAGAAGATAAAGAAGCCTTCTTACAAGAAAATGAAAAGTGGGATATCCAACGCTACAAAGGTCTTGGTGAAATGGATAAAGACCAACTTTGGGAAACTACAATGAACCCAGAAACAAGAACTTTAAGGCGTGTAACTATAAAAGACGCGGTTGAGGCGGACGCTCAATTTACAATTTTAATGGGCGAACAACCGGAATTAAGGCGTAAATTTATTGAAGAAAACGCAAAATACGCTAACGCCGAATTAGACGTTTAATAGGAGGGAATAAAAATGGCTAAACCAAAAATTAGTGAAGAATTAACTGCCGAGTTTAAGCGTACCCTTGGTATGACTAAACTCGTTGACATTGAAGTTAACGCCGAACTTAAACAAAGCTTTATAGACTATGCTATGGCGGTAAACAGGTCACGTGCTATTCCCGACGTTAGGGACGGTTTAAAACCCGTTCATAGAAGAATACTTTACTCTATGAACGAAATGGGTTTAACTCCTGACAAGCCTTATAAAAAGTGTGCCGCTATCGTTGGTGACGTTTTAGGTAAATACCACCCACACGGCGATAGTTCGGTATACGATGCACTCGTTAGACTTGCTCAAGACTTTTCTATAAATCTTCCGCTTGTTGACGGTCACGGCAACTTCGGTTCCGTTGACGGCGACCCTGCAGCAGCTTATAGATATACCGAAGCGCGTATGAGCAAACTTTCGCTTGAAATGCTTGCCGATATTGATAAAAATACGGTTGACTGCAAGGCAAACTTTGACGATACGCGTAAAGAACCAGTAGTACTTCCTGCAAGATATCCAAACCTTTTAGTAAACGGCTCCGATGGTATTGCCGTAGGTATGGCAACAAATATTCCACCGCACAATTTGGGCGAGGTTATTGACGGCGCTATTGCGCTTATTGACAACCCTGAAATTACTGTTGACGAACTTATGGAATATATTCCAGCGCCAGACTTTCCTACGGGCGGTATTTTGATGGGTAGAAGCGGTATTAGAAACGCTTATAGAACGGGTAGAGGCGGTTTTGTTTTACGCTCTAAATGCGAAATTGAAGAGTATAACAACGGAACGCGCTCACGCATTATAGTAACTGAAATTCCATACCAAGTAAATAAGCAAAAACTTATAGAAACTATTGCGGAATACGTTAAAGATAAAAAGATTGAAGGTATTGCGAACATCAACGACGAATCTGACCGCCACGGCATGCGTATAGTTATTGATATTAAAAAGGACGCAAACCCTCAAGTAGTTTTAAATACTTTATATAAGCAAACAAGGTTACAAATTTCAGACGGTATTATTTTACTTGCATTAGTTGGCACTGACCCTAAAGTTTTAAATATTAAGGAAATTTTATACTATTATCTTCTTCACCAACAAGACGTTATTAGAAGAAGAACTAAATACGACCTTGATAAAGCGGAAGAAAGATGCTTAATTGTTAGAGGCTTAATTAAAGCGCTTACTGATATTGACAAAGTTGTTGAAATTATAAAAACTTCACAAGATAGGCAAGAAGCTGCTAAACGCTTAACAGATGCACTTGAATTAGACGCTGAATTTAGGCAAGCAAACGCAATACTTGATATGCGTTTACAAACTCTTACTCATTTGGCAGTTAGCAAACTTGAAGCGGAATATAATGAATTGCTTGCACTCATTGCGGACTATAAAGATATTTTATCAAGCCCTGCAAGAGTTGACGCAATTATTAAAGAAGACTTAATTAAGATTAAGGAAAAATACTCCGTTGAAAGAAAAACTGAAATGTCAGTTATGGAAGGCGATATTGAAGACGCTGCACTTATCCCAGTTGAAGACGTTGTAATTTCTATGACTAACTTAGGTTACGTTAAACGTATTCCTATTTCGGAATATCGCGCTCAAAGGCGTGGTGGCAAGGGTGTTACTGGTCACAAGCCAAAGGAAGAAGACTTCGTTAATAAAATGTTCGTTTCATCAACGCACGATGATATTATGTTCTTTACAAGCAAAGGTAGAGTATTCCGCATAAAGGGTTACGAAATACCTGAAGCGCAAAGAACGGCACGTGGTAGGGCAATTGTCAACTTGCTTCAACTTGCAGACGGCGAAAAGGTAAACGCTATTATACCGGTAAAAGAAGGCGTTACAGGCTATATTGCAATGGCTACAAAGAAAGGCTTAATTAAGAAAACTGATTTAGCTGAATTTGATAGCATAAGAAAGACTGGTAAAATTGCAATTAGTTTAAACGAAGGCGATGAACTTGTTTCAATTCAATTTACTTCTGGTGAAGACGAACTCTTAATTGGCACTAAGAACGGCAAGTGTATAAGATTCTACGAGGGTGCAGACGAAAAAGGTGTTTATGGCTTAAAACCTATCGGCCGTGATACGCAAGGTGTTAAAGCTATGGACCTTGAAGATGATGACGAACTTATTGGAATGAGCGTTGTTAATAAAGATTTAGAAGTATTAACAATAACTTCTAATGGTTACGGCAAGAAGAGTAGCCCAGAAGATTATAGAGTACAAAAGAGAGCGGGTAAGGGCGTTAAAGCAGGTCAACTTAACGAAAAAACGGGTAAACTTGTTTGTCTTACGTTTGTTGCCCCTGATGAAGACGTTATGCTTATTACCGATAACGGCATAATTATTAGGGTTAAATCAAGTGAAATTTCAACACTTTCACGCGATACGCAAGGCGTAATTGTAATGAGATTAAACGAAGGTAAAGTTGCAACGGTTGCAGTTGTTCCACATGAAGACGACGAAGAAGTTATTGACGGCGTTGACGGTGGCGATGAAACGGCAAGCGAAGAAACCGCAGAAGAATAAAAATTAAAAAGCAAGGCAAACGCCTTGCTTTTTTTACGGGCGGAAATGGAATCCGCCCCTTACGAATATATAATAGAGTTAATTTAACACCGTAGGGGAGCATTCTATATGCTCCCTAAATAAAAGGGCGGATATGGAATCCGCCCCTACGAAAGATTGCTATATATTTACGAAAATCATTATATATTGTAGGGGAGCATTCAATATGCTCCTACTATTGGACATGCACTAATAGCCTTGCTTTTTTATTGCGGGCGGATATGGAATCCGCCCCTACGAAAAATTGCTAAATATTTACGAAAACCATTATATATTGTAGGGGAGCATTCAATATGCTCCCTAAATATTAAAATTATAAAAAACGACAAATATGTTGTTAAGCAGAAGTTAAATATGTTATAATACTATTATGAACAAAAATTATAGCAAAAATAAAATTTTCAAGCGAAAACCTACTCGTTTACGTGAGTTTGATTATAGTTCTAACGGTGCGTATTTTGTTACTATATGTACAAAAAATAAAAAAATGCTTTTTGATTTATCAAATGAAAATTCAATTGTTAATAAAATGATTGAAAATTCATTTATTACGGTTTTAAATCAATATGAAAACGTAGATAGCCTAATATTTGTAGTAATGCCGAATCATTTTCACGCAATACTTACAATAACAAAGGCGGAAATGGAATCCGCCCCTACGATTTCAAATATTGTCCAAGAATTTAAAAGACTTTCCACAATAAACTATATTAAAATGGTAAAAAACGGCTTATTGCCAGAGTTTGACAAATCTATATGGCAACGCTCTTTTCACGACCACGTAATACGCAATAATCAAGATTATAATGAAATTTATAAGTACGTTAGTGAAAATCCAAAGCATTGGGAATTAGACGGGTTATACGTCAATTAAAAAGCAAGGCAAACGCCTTGCTTTTTTGTTTGTATTAATAGTAGTAGCCTAATAAAGAAGCTATAGTAGCACCATAAGCAATACCAATAATAACAGAAATAACCATAGTAATTATAAAGCTTATAACCCAGCCATTCATAAAGGTTTTTCTTTCTTCAGTACCTTCTTTATATATGCACATACCGATAATTAAACCGATAAGTCCTAAAAAGAAACCAAAAAGAACACCAATACCTTTTTTGCTTTCACCTGTTGTTATAGGTGAGTTGCTTTTGCCTGTTGCACATCCGCAGTTAGGGCAAATTACAGCATCGTCGTTAATTTCTCTGCCACAAGTCTTACAAAACATAATAAAATCCTCCCTTGTAAAAATTTCGTATAAAGACTATGATAAATATATTATAATCTCAAATATTGAGAAAGTCAAGTAAATTTCTCAAATTTTGATACAATAATAGTATGGAAAACAAATTTTCTTACAATTTAAAAAGGTTAAGGGTTGAAAGGGGACTTTCGCAAAAAGCGTTAGCGGAAGAATTGCAAACTACGCTTAAAACTATTTCGCATTGGGAAACGGGGTACACAGAGCCGTCAATTGATATGATTTTAAAAATATCATTTTATTTTGATATTTCAACTGATGAACTTTTAGGAAGAGAATAAAAAATAAAAAGCAAGGCAAACGCCTTGCTTTTTTGTTGTATAAAATAAAAGGCGAATAAAAATTCGCCTTAAATTATATTATATTTTATTAAATAAGTGCTGCTGGAGCAAGCATTGCACCTAAATATGGCAATAAAATGATTAAAGCAATGCCAGCTACAAGGCCAATAATTAAAGCTATGATAAGTGACATAACAAAGCAAGCTAACCAACCTTTTTTGAAAGTGTAGCGTTCATAACTGCCTTGTTCGTACATTAAAAGACCCATAATTAAGCCAAGTAATCCAAAGAAAAAGCAGAACATAAAACCTATAGGTCTTTTTGTTTGGCCCTTTTCGTTAGATTGAACAGGTTGTGCTTTTCTTGCAACGCAATCTTCAGCGTGATTATTTTCTTCTCTACCACAATATTTACAATACATATTATAAATCTCCTTACTATTAATTAGTGTTAAATATATTATATTATTTATTTGAACAAATGTCAATATAATTTTTTAATTTTATATTTATATTTATTGCAAAACAAAAGGATAAAAATTTACCCGTCAGTTTTACGAAAATTAGATTGCAAAACCAGCAATAGCACCAGCTAAAATAGCAACTAATGCAACAGTGCCACAAATCAAGATTGAAAGAACGGCAATTACAGCGTAAATTATAAGTTCTACAACAAAGCATTTTAACCAGCCTGCTCTAAAAGTTTTGAATTCTTCTGAATTTCTATCATACATTAAAAGACCGATAATTAAGCCAATTAATCCAAAGAAAAAGCAGAATAATACGCCAAGAGGCCTTTTGTTTCTATTTACACATACGCTTGTTGAAGCGTTTTTTTCAGCAGAGCAACCGCACTTAGTGCAAACTACTGCGTTTTCATTTAATTCATTACCACAATATTTACAAAACATAAAAAAATCTCCTTATTTTTTACAATTATACTACATATAGTATATTAAGTCAAGATGTTTTTAGACAATTTATTGTTTTTTAATAGATATAAGCAAATATGCTTTTAACGAAGCTAAAACGCTCCTTTTTGCTATTCTATGCTGTCAAAAACGCGAACGTAGTCACAAACGAAAGTGTCGTTTAATTCTTCTTCAGTCCACGTTATTTTAGGCTCGCCTTTACGATAGCCTTTAATTTCTGTTGATAAAATTAAAAATTGCTCAACTTGTGATATAGGCTCGTTTGTGCGTGAAACTTCTTTGCCGTCATAGTAAAAAACGTAGCCGTCTTTATTCCACTCTAAGCCAACTCTATGAAACTCTCCGTCTTCAACGTAAGGAAATTTTACTCTGCCTGCGATTTTGCTATTTTCGCCATACCCGTCGTAAATATTACCGCAAGTAAGGTTGCCGTTTACAAAGTTTTCAATAATATCGCTTTCAACGCCAACGTATTCAGGGTTTCCGCCCGCGCCAATGCTTGGAGATTGTATCCAAAATGCGCTCCACCAAAACGGAAGTTTTTGAAATTTAATTCTTGCTTCATAATAGCCGAATCTATGAGCAAACTTTGGCTTTTCAAGTTTTTTAAGTGGCCAAATATAATATTGTGGGTTAGTTGAACTTTCGTTTTTTAAAGTTTCAAGCCTATTTTTAACGTTGCCAAAAAGGTCTAAATCATCAAAACTATTTCCACCCGTTTGAATTTGTGAAGAGCAAAGCATTCCGTCAACAATAACGGGTTTAAATACGGCGTTACTATTGCCGTCAAGCGTAACGCCTTTGTCGGTATAGGCTAAAAATCTATCGCCCCAAAAGTTAAGTCGGTAATTCCAAACGTCCTCGTTTAAAACGGTACCGTCAAACTCGTCACTAAAAATAAGTTTCCAATTTTTTCCTTCGGGTAAAATGCTATATTCGTGGTCTTTAACTTCAAATTTTTGCACAATAAACTCCTTAAAATGTAATAAAAGGGCAATTATGCCCTTTAAAATTAGTCTATTTCGTAGTCAACTGCAACGGAACTAACAATGCGTTCGTGCATATATTTTTTTACCACTTCAACGTGGTATTTATCGTTTTGATATTCGTTTAACTTGTCTAAACTTTCAACAACAACTTGTAAAATAAGGTCGTAGTTACGCTCGCTTTTAACTTCGTTTTGCCCAACTTCAATGCCCCAAATTGTAGGAACTTTTGTAACCATACTCATTAAAACGTTGGTTGCTTTTTCAAGTTCATCAACGCTATTGTCTTTAAGTTTAAAACATACTACGTGTTTAATCATTTTACCAATCCTGCCTATCGCTTATTTTAATATCGTCATAATACTCAAAATATTTTGACTTGAATTTTGCCGTTTCCGCCTTAGCCTTTGCTTTTTTAATTTGCTCTATAGAAGGCTTTTCTTCCTTTTTAGGCGCTTCTAAATTTACTTTATTCTCTTTTTCCATCGCTTGATTTTAGCCACACCATAAGCACTGCAATATCTGCAGGGTTTACGCCTGAAATTCTTGACGCTTGGTCAAGGTTAAGTGGTTTTACCTCGTTTAATTTTTCGCGCGCTTCAACTCTTAAACCTTTAATTTCTAAGTAGTTGATATCTTCGCCAAGTAGTTTGTTTTTTAACTTTTCTGCCTTTTTAATGCTTTCAAGTTCTTTTTTAATATAACCGGCGTACCTAACGTCCGTTTCAACGGTTTCTAAAATGTCAAAAGGAATATCATTAAAGGCGTTAAACTGCTCTTTAATAAGTTTTATAGGTATACCGCGCTTAATCATATCTTCATACGTAATTGCGCCGTAAATTTCGCCCGTTGAGTTGCTTGTTACAAAATCATACGCTTGCTTGTATGGTACGGAAGTTTTTAACTCAGCGTTTGCGCGTTTTGTAATTTCGCATCTATCTAAGTAAACTTGCCACCTTTCATCGTCAACAAGCCCAAAATCTCTACCAATTTTAGTTAAGCGAACGTCAGTATTATCTTGCCTTAAAATAAGGCGATATTCCGCGCGTGAAGTCATTATTCTGTAAGGCTCGTTAGTGCCTTTCGTAACTAAATCATCAATCAAAACGCCGGCGTAGGCTTCGTTTCTTTGAAGAACTAATTGAGGCTTGTTTTGCATAAACATACTTGCGTTTAAGCCTGCAATTAAACCTTGCACCGCAGCTTCTTCATAACCGCTTGTACCGTTAATTTGCCCTGCGGTAAATAAGCCGTTTACTTTTTTGTATTCAAGGGTAGGCTTAAGGTCTAAACTGTCAATACAATCGTACTCAATAGCGTAGGCATAGCGCATAAAGTGCGCGTTTTCAAACCCTTCAACGGAGTGGTACATTTGTTCTTGAACGTCAACCGGCATTGATGAAGACATGCCTTGAACGTAAACTTCGTTAGTGTCAACCCCTTCTGGCTCTAAAAATATTTGGTGGCGTTCTTTATCGGAAAATCTAACCACTTTAGTTTCAATAGAAGGGCAGTAACGTGGGCCTGTCGTTGTAATAACGCCGTTATATAATGGAGACCTATCTAAATTGCTTAAAATTATTTCCTTTGTTTTTTCGTTTGTGTAGCCAAGGTAGCAAGGCGTTTGTTCCTTTTTTAACTCTTTAGTCATATAAGAGAAAGGGTAAACGTCCGTTTCGCCGTCTTGTACGGCGAATTTAGAGTAATCTATAGTTCTGCCGTCAAGCCTTGCGGGAGTGCCCGTTTTAAAACGGCGAATTTTAAAGCCTAAGCGAATAAGCGCGTCAGTTAAATAAGTGGCGTTTTGAAAGCCGTTAGGCCCGCTAAATTTTTTATATTCACCAATAACGATATCACTATTTAAATAAACGCCCGTTGCAACTACAACCGTTTTGCATTTAAGAAGAGTGTTAAAGTTGGTAACAACCCCTGTAATAGCGCCGTTTTCCGTTAAAATGTCGGTTGCTTCGCATTGAATAATTGATAAATTAGGCGTATTTTCAAGCGTTTTTTTCATTTCTCTATGATAAGCGTTTTTGTCCGCTTGCGCCCTAAGAGATTGTACGGCAACGCCTTTACCGCGGTTGAGCATTTTAATTTGGAGCATAGTTTTGTCTATGTTTTTGCCCATTTCGCCACCTAGTGCGTCAAGTTCGCGCACTAAATGACCCTTCGCAGTACCGCCGATAGAAGGGTTACACGCCATAAATGCAATAGCGTCTAAATTTATTGTTAATAAAGCAGTATTATTTCCTGTGCGGGCAAGTGCTAACGCCGCTTCACAGCCAGCGTGGCCTGCACCTATAACAACTGCGTCAAAATTGTCAACTTTAATATAGTTACTCATATTATTTTTTCAAAACTAAATTTTTAATGTCGTTTACTGCCGTTGAAATTCTATCGCTAAACTTTATAAGTTCTATAATTTTATCTCTTGAGTGAATAATAGTAGTGTAGTTTTTGCCACCAAGTTCTTCGCCAATCGTAACAAGCGGAATAGTCATAAGTTCAGTCATTAAATACGCGCAAATTTGGCGTGGCTCAACAAGTTCTTTGTTGCGTTTTTTAGATTTTAAATCCGCTTTGGAAATTTTGTAGTAAGAGCAAACGGTTTCTATAATTTTTGAGGCGGAAATGCTTTCTTTATTTTCCGTTTTAACGCTATCTTTAAGAGCTTCTGTTGCTAAACATAAAGTGATAGGCTCTTCTCTAAGAGTAGAAAAGAAAATAACTCTATTAAGCATACCCTCTAAACTTCTAACGTTATCGTCACTATTTTCAGCCATAAACATAGCAACGTCAATAGGTAAAATGTGTTTTTTAAACTCAGCCTTTTTTTGAAGTATTGCAACCTTAGTTTCAATGTCTGGCGCTAAAACTTGCGCTTTTAAACCGCCTTCAAAGCGTGTTCTTAACCTTTCGTCTAAAAGTTCTATTTTGCTTGGCTCGCAGTCGGCTGAGAGTACTATTTGCTTATTTTCGCCATATAGAGCGTTAAAAGTGTTAAAGAACTCTTCTTGAGTAGTTTCTTTGCGTGCTAAAAATTGCACGTCGTCAATAATTAAAACGTCAACGTTGCGGTATTTATTTCTAAATCTTTCGCCTTCTTGAGAGTATGCTTTGCCTGTTTTAATGTTTGTAATTAGCTCTGTTGTAAACTTTTCGCAAGTTGAATAAAGCACCTTCTTTTTAGGCATGGTTTTATGTATATGGTTAGCTATTGCTTGCATTATGTGCGTTTTGCCAAGACCAGATGCGCCGTAAATGAAAAGTGGGTTATAAGAGTCGCCAGGGGCTTCCGCCACGGCTTTTGCAGCCGCATACAAATAGCGGTTAGAAGCACCTACAACGAAAGAATCAAAAGTGTATTTAGGGTCTATAGGAGATGACTCTAAGCGAATTGTATTATCGCCAAACAAATCGTCTTTACTTTCTAAATATTCTTTTTTACTTGAGGCTTGAAATATTAAAATGTCCGTAACGCCGGTATTAAGCTCTTTTAAAACGTCAACTATTTTTGCTTTAAGGTTAGTTCTAATGGTTTTTGCAAAAACTTCTGCTTTTGTAAGCAAAACAAGGGTTGAACCTACTAAGTCTATAGGTTCTAGCACTTTTATAAAAGTCGTATAATTTGCCGTTGAAATAGAATCTTCTAATTGAGGCAAGGCTTTTTTCCAAATAATTTCGTAACTTTCCATTAAAAATCTCCAATAAAAGCAGTTAAACTTTTGTTTTTATTTAAAAATTATGTTAAAATATAGTAAAGAATATATTAATTGTGCGTAATTTTATACTTGTAAAGTATATTATATAATAAATTGGCGCAAAAATCAATTATTAGAATAGTAAAATGTTTATAAAAAATTTAATTTTAAAAAACTACCGCAATTACGAATATCAAGAATTTAATTTTTGTAATGGTGTAAATATATTAACCGGCAATAACGCTCAAGGTAAAACTAACTGTGCGGAGGCTATTTTTTACTTATGCACAGGCTATTCTCCAAGAGCCACGCGTGATAAGCAAGTTATTAAATACGGGCAAGATAGTGCTAAAATTATAGGCACTGCAACTTCAAGTTACGGCAACGTTGAAGTTGAACTTAGTTTTTATACAAATGCAAACAAGGCGGTTAAAATAAACGGAGTGCCAATAAAAAAGATTGGCGAGCTTATGGGAAATATAAATTCCGTATTTTTTAACCCTGGCGAACTTAAACTTATTCAAGAAAGCCCAGAAGACAGGCGCAGGTTTATGGATATTTCACTTTCGCAAATGAGCAAGCGCTATTTTTACGCCCTCCAAAAATATCGCAAAGTGTTAGAGCAACGCAACGACCTTTTAAAGTCAAGCGATAAGCAATCTATTTACGATACTCTCTCTTTTTGGGACGAGCAGTTAGCAGTATATGCCGAAACTATTATTAAAGAAAGGTTGTTGTTTATTGAAAAGTTAATTCCGCTTGCTAAAAAAGCGCACTCATATATAACGGGCGATAGTGAAGAAATTGCAATCTCGTTAGAAGCGCAGTATTTAGATGAAGAGGACGAATTTTTGCAAAAGCATACAAGTCATTTAGAAAAGGACGTTAAAAATTGCTTGTTACTAGCCCTTTCTAAGCGTATTGAAAAGGATATTGCGCTTGGCTACACAAGTGTTGGCCCGCATCGTGATGATATAAAGATTAAAATAAATAATGAAGACGTTAGGCTTTACGGCTCTCAAGGGCAACAAAGAACGAGCGCACTTTCGCTTAAACTTGCTGAACTTGAAGTGTTTAAAGATAGGTTTAACGAATATCCCGTTTTAATTTTAGACGATGCGTTTAGCGAACTTGATAAGTCAAGGCGTTCACGCCTTCTTAAATACGTTGACGGCGTGCAAACTATTATAACTTGTACCGACGTTACCGAAGATATGTTAAACGGAAATAATATTAAAATATTTAATATTAAAAATGGAAAAATAGAAGAATAATATGCAAAAAACCACGGTAAAAAACCGTGGTTTTTATGTTAAATTTTCATACAAGTTTATAATTTGCTTTTTACGCTTAATAGCGTAATCATAAGCAATTTTAGTTCCGCTTTTACGCCTTGCAGGCGCAAAAATATCGCGCTTGCTTTGTCTTTTTGTTTGCGGTAAATAATTTTTATTGTAGTAAAAAACACAATAAGTTGAAAGGTTAATCATTTCATAATTTCGCTCAACATACGAATATTTGCCTGCATTTTCTATTTTTTTAGGATAGTATGTTTCTTCATACGATTGTAATAAAAAGTCTTTGTAGGAAGAACTTATATGTTGAAAAGCAGACCTTACGTATATTCTTTTAATAAAAGGATATATTTCTTTAAGTTCCGTTACTACTTCCCAAGATAAGTCATTAAGGTCGCTGTTACTGCCAAATAAAAAGATTGTAGCGCCTTTTTTTATTAGTAAAATTACGGTTTCTTTTAATGAATTTTTTAGTTCTTCGCTTATTTCAATATTTTTATGACCTATAAAACAAACTTGCTTTATTTGCCCTCTATATTCGTGGAATTCCACAAATAATTATACAAAATTTGCAACATAAAGTCAATATCGTGGAACTCCACGAGATAAAATTTTGTAAAATTCATATAATAATTTCGTGGAAAAACATAAAGGAACTCCACGAAAGGTGAAATATGAATATAAATGATGCAATAATTAAAAGGATTGAAGAAATTTGCAAAGAAAAGGATATTAACGTTTGCGGTGCAGCATTAAACGGTGGAAAATCGCCGTCCGCAATATATGATTTAATTAAAGGTAGAACAAAATGCTCAAAAGTTTCTACAATAAAAGCCTTTTGTCAAGGCGCAGGAATAACTTTATCTCAATTTTTTGATAAAGATTATTTTAATGATTTTGAAGATTAAAAAAAAGACTGGCTAAAAAGCCAGTCTTTATTTTTTATATTTTAGCCCATTAAAACTTCAGAAATAACGTCTAAAACTTTATGGTAGCAACCACCGCAACCCGTAGTGCAGTTGGTTGTTTTTTGTACGTCTTCAAAAACTTTAATTGCATCTTCCATTTTAGAATGGTCGTGTAATGCTTTAGCAATGTCAGCATAACTAACTTGTTTACAGTTGCAAATAGTAATATTTTCTTTCATAATAGTAAGCTCCTAATATTATTTATTTTTCCTTTTGTTTATTTTAAGTTCTTTTAAATATTTGCGTTTTTCTTTACTCTTCATAACCGCAGGTTTAAGTGTAGGCTCATCTTCCGCAGTTTTAATTGAGTAATAGATATATTCATCAGTAACTTTTTGTTTAATTTTTAGTTTGCCGTAATTTTCGGTTACACATTCAACAATATCAAACGTAATTTTACCTATTGCAAAAGCTGGCAATTCGTTCAAGCCAAAAGTTATGCAATTAGCATAAGATTCGTAAGGGGAAATGCGATGTTCTTTTTTTAATAGTTTTTCTATAAACGCTTTTGCTTTAATGGCACGTTTTGGATTTGCAAAATTAAAATAGTTGAACAAGTAATCAATATAAAACACTTTCTTTTTAAATTTAGCAAGTGATTTTATATTTTGCTTTATGTTACGCAATTTTAACTCGTAAGTTGAATCGTCAATTTCTTCAAATATTAACTCGCTTATAATTATTGTTTGTATGCCTAGCGAAGAAATGAACGAAGATATTTTTTTAGAAACATTAGTGATAAAGTTTGCAGATAAGTTATAGCAGTTTGCGTTTAATTTTGATGCCGTTTCAAAAGCAATAGAGTTGGACGGATTTTCAGCGTTGCTAGTTCCCAAATTATTACTTCCTAAAAACACTACGTTTTTATTTGGCATTTCATATACCTGCGGAATTTCCGTTTGACCTTCAACTGCAACAAATAGCACGTTACGTGCGGGAAGTAGAATGCGTATAACGTCATTAGCAAAAGTAGTTTCATTCTTTTTGATAGATTTTTTTTGTGCAGTAGGTATGGAACATTTATTAAAAGTGTATTCTAAAACGTTATAATCGGTTATATTTAAACAATATTCTTTTCCAGCAAAAAAGTTGCCAAAAAACACTTCGCAAACAGCAGGGGATTGACCTTGCATAAGTTTGAGTTTAATTTTAACAGTGTCAGAAACAATTTTAAACCTTAATTCTACGCCAAGAGAAAGGTCGTTAAAAGCCGTAAAGGGTTTAAGCTCTTTACTTGGATTGATAGGCTGAGTAAAATTGTATGGCAATGCGTTTATGTCAGTAATATTGTCAAAAAAACTAGTTGGAGAAAGGTTTGTTTTAGGTACAAATTGAGGATTTTTAGAAACAATATCAAGCAAAAAATCTTCCTCAAAACGACTTAACAAGAAATTGCCATTTTCATCTTTTTTCATTAAGTTAACATTGTGAAAATAAATATTGTTATAATACATAATACACCTTTATACAATAATAGCATAAAAACTATTATTTGTAAATAGGCTAATAAAACCTTTATATTGTTTTTTTAATTAAAATTAAAAAAGTGCAACACAAGGTTGCACCTTTTATTGTATTTATCTTTCTTCTCTAAAGTAGTTAACACCGAGAGAAGCCGGTGGTTGAGCTTTTTTAGAACCCGTTATACTTATGCCAAGTAATACTAAAATAGTAACTATATAAGGTATAAGTTCAATTGCTTTTTTAATTGCTGTTTGAGCCGTGATTGATGCAACGATATTTGTGTTTGGCAATATATATAATGCACCAAATAAAATAGAGCCGAATATTGCAAGGTTTGGTTTCCAAAGTGTGAATATAACGAGAGCAATAGAAAGCCAACCAAGTGATTCCATTATGTAATAACTATCGTAACCGCCTTGAATATAGTCTAAAATAAAGAAGCAACCAGCAAGCCCTGCTATGCCAGAGCCAATTAAAATGGCCAAATATTTATATTGGTCAACTTTAATGCCAACTGCGTCTGCCGCGGCAGGATTTTCACCAATTGCGCGTAAGCGAAGCCCTACTTTTGTATTCTTTAAAATAACAGCCGTTACAACTGCAATTGCAACTGCAAGGTAAATTAAGATGCCGTGAGATAAAAATAATTCTCCAAACCAACCAAGGCTTTTAGCAAAAGGAAGACTATATTTAAAAAGTGTTGATGCCGTTGAAATCAAACCGATTTCAACAAAGTTTTTCATAATAAATTGTGTTAAGCCAGTGCTAAAAGTGGTTAAGGCAAGACCTGTAATGTTTTGGTTACATTTAAGTGAAACCGTTAAAAACGCGTAAATTGCGCCCATTAAACTTGCAACTATAAACGCGCTAACTACTGCAATTAAAATAAGTAATATGTAGTTAGGTGTAGCGCCGTTAAGTGCTTTCATATAAAGCGTAACGCCAAGTGAGCCGCCTGCACCGCCTGCACAAATAATGCCAGGAATACCAAGGTTTAAGTGGCCGGACTTTTCAGTAATAATTTCGCCCGTGCAACCAAAAAGGAAGAAAGGCATAAATCTAATTGCACTTATTAAAACTGCTAACATATTACTTACCCTCCTTTTTGTTTTTGCTCAATGGTTTTTTCTTTTTAAATATATTTGCAAAAAATGTTTTAATTTTGTTAAGTTTTGCGGTTACTTCCGGGTTAAACACTATTTTATATTGAATAAAGAAAGCGCACGCAATAATAAAGAAGTAAACTAAACCGATAACTAAATTTGAAATAGTATCGTCAAGCATGCCAAAAGCAGGTCTAACTTTTTGCATGCCTTTTGTAACGAATACAACTAAACCGCAAGTTGCTATTGCAAAAAGTGGGTTACAGTTAGCAAGCCAAGTTGTCATAATAGCGGTAAAACCACGGTTTGCAGCCGTATCTGCGCTAATACTGTTAGATGTGCCACTCGTTAAAAGTAAGCCTACTAAACCGCAAATTGCGCCAGATAAAATTAAAGTTCTAATAATTACTTTTTTAACGTTAATGCCAATGTATTTTGCCGTATTTTGACTGTCGCCAACAACGGAAAGTTCATAGCCGTGTTTTGAGTATTTTAAGTAAATTGTAATAATTGTTGTAATAAGTACGCCAAATAAAATAATTAACAAATACTTATTTCCAAGTTCAGGAAGTTTACCATTTGCAAGTGGGTTTAAAATACCCGAGCCACCTTTTATCCAAATTGCTATAAACAAGTTTACTAAACCTGCCGCAATATAGTTAAGCATTAAGGTAAAGAGTGATTCGTTTGTATTCCAAAGCGCTTTACAAATTGCCGGAATAACCGCCCAAATTGCACCTGCTAAAACACTTGCAACAACTTCAATAACTATTAAAAGCGTATCGTCAATTTTGCCACCTAAATAGTATGAACAAGCAATAGCGGCAAGTCCGCCCATTAAAATTTGACCGTTACCACCCAAGTTCCAAAACTTCATTTTAAATGAAACTATAAGTGCCATAGAAACTGCTAACAAAATAGCAAATTCTTGTAAGAAAAGCCAAAATAAACGGGTAGTGCCAAAGCAACCTTCAAAAAGTGAAGAGAAAAATATAATTACGTCGCCACGCGTTGAAACGAGCGAACAAATAATTGCACCAAGTAAAAGGGACGCTACAATTGCTATTGCGTAAATAGCAATTTTTTTGCCAAGAGTTATACTATCTCTCTTTACAATGTGTAAAAGGGGTTCGCGTACTGTTTTTGTATTATTAGTCATTGTCGTTATCCCCCATATTTTCATTTTTTAAGTGTTCTTGTTGCCACTCTTCTTCAGTTAAGTTACTATCTTTTGCTTTGCCGTATTCTTTGTTTTTAGTTTCACTTAAGTCAAGTGAACCCGTCATCATAAGGCCAAGTTCTTCTTTATTAGTCTTTTTAGCGTGAACTATACCCATATTTTTGCCGTGGCAAAGAACCATAATCTTGTCGCAAAGGGCAAGCATAACGTCTAAATCTTCACCAATAAATAATATGCCTGTGCCGTTTGCCTTTTGGTCGTTTAATATATTGTATATAGCGTAGGACGAGTTAATATCAAGCCCACGTACAGGGTAGGCGGTTACAATAACGTTTGGCGAAGATTCAATTTCTCTACCAACTAAAACTTTTTGAACGTTACCGCCTGATAAACGCCTTACAGGCGTTTCAGTTGACGGAGTTACAATTTCAAGTTTTTTAATTAACTCTTCCGCATTTTTTCTTGCAGTTTTTCTATCAACGAATATGCCTTTATTATTGTTATAGGTTTTAAGCATCATATTGTCAGTTATTGAAAAGTTTGGTGCTAAACCCATGCCAAGCCTATCTTCAGGAATAAAACTCATTGATATGCCTTTTTCAATAATTTGTTTAGCAGGTAAGCCAACAATGCTTTCGCCCTTATGGCAAATTGCACCGCTTTCAATTTTTCTTAAACCTGCAATTGCTTCACAAAGTTCTTTTTGACCGCAACCTGCAATACCTGCAACGCCTAAAATTTCGCCACCACGGATATAAAAACTTACGTCTTCAATTTTTTTAGACCCGTCGTCGCCTTTAATATTTAAATTTCTTAATTCAAGTAAAGGTTTGTCAAAGTCCGTTTCCGTTCTATCAATTTTAAGGTCTATTTTTTTACCAACCATCATTTCCGTAAGTTGTTTTTCGTTCGTTTTAGCGGTTTCAACGGTGTCAATATATTCGCCTTTTCTTAAAATGGCAACCCTGTCGGAAATTTCCATAACTTCGTTAAGTTTGTGGGTTATTATAATAATAGATTTGCCGTCTTCACGCATTTTTCTTAAAACGTCAAAGAGTTTTTTAGTTTCTTGCGGAGTTAAAACGGCAGTAGGCTCGTCCAAAATCAAAATGTTTGCGCCACGGTATAAAACTTTAATAATTTCAACCGTTTGCTTTTCGGAAACCGCCATATTGTAGATATATTTTTTTGCATCTATTTCAAAACCGTATTTTGAAGCAATTTCTTCAACACGGGAATTTACTTTTTTAAGATTAAATTTTTCATTTATGCCCAAAACAATGTTTTCGGCAGCGGTAAACACGTCAACAAGTTTAAAGTGTTGGTGTATCATACCTATTTTATATTTGAACGCATCGTCAGGAGAAGAAATTACTACTTCTTTTCCATCAATAAAAATTTGACCTTCATCTGGATAATAAATACCAGAAATCATATTCATAAGCGTGGTTTTACCAGAGCCGTTTTCGCCAAGAATAGATAAAATCTCACCTTTTTTAAGCGTCAAATTCACGTTGTTGTTGGCAACTACTTTGCCAAACGTTTTTGTAATATTTTTAAGTTCAAGGGCAACGCTATTATTCACGATAGTTTCTCCCAAAATGTTTTTTGTTTGTAAATTTATTTTTTGTTTTAGTACTAAAATAATTGGGCGGAGCAATTAACTCCGCCCAAAGTTTTAGTTTAATAATTAAGCTTCAGGGTCTACAACGTCAGCACCTACAGTGATACCATCAATGATAATGTCAAAGTAAGGAGCAGAACGGAAGAATGATTCAGCAAAGAAAGTTTTGCCGCCTTCAGTCTTAATAACGTTAGTTTCTGGTTCATAAGTGCTACCGTTTGGACCTTGAGTGTCAATAACGTCAGCATAGTATTCAGTAAGTGGAGAGCCGTTTACAGTGAATGTAGAGCAGTCAAATACTTTAATTTCGCCAGAAATAAGTTTTGCTCTAACTTCATCAAGTTTTGCTTGAGTATCAGGAGCAGCAGCAGCGCCAAGAGCAGTAATTTGAACAGAGCCGTTAGCTAAAGTACCGCAGTAGTCAGCTTGGATAGTAGCGCCTTCAGTTAAAACGCCATCAAGCATGTGTTCAAAGTATGGTTGCCAGTTGATTTTAGAAGCGATAACGAAAGTAGCTTCTTCAGTTGTACCATTGTAGAATACGTTAGGAATGCCAGCATTTTTACAAGCAGTAGGAACGCCGTAAGAGTCAGCGTGGCCAGAAATAAGTTTAGCACCGCCTTGAATTAAAGCTTCAGCAGCAGCTTGTTCAGCAACAGGAGAATACCAGCTGTTAGTGAATCTAACTTCCATAGTAACGTTTGCTACGATAGATTTAACGCCAAGGTAGAAAGAAGTAAGACCAGACTTAACTTCTGCAAATGGCCAAGCGCCTACGTAACCGATTTTAGCGTTAGTGTCAGTAACGTTGCCTTGTGCATCGCCGTAAAGTTGAACGAGTTTTAAACCAGCAGCAACACCTGCTAAATATCTACCTTCATAGATAGAAGCGAATGCATTGTGGAAGTTTGCAGGAGCATCGTCTTCAGTAGAAGCAGAGAGAGCGAAACCACCAGCAGTACCTGTAGCGTGGCAGAATTGAGTGTTAGGGAAGTCTTTTGCAGCTTGAATCATGTATTTTTCATGACCAAAAGAGTCAGCAAAGATAGCCTTGTAACCAGCATCAGCGAATTCTGCAGCTTTGTCATAGCATTCTTGACCTTCAGGAATATCAACCACGATAGTGTATTGGTCTTCAGTAAGGCCTTTTGCTTCACATGCAGCCTTAAATGCGTCAATAAAGTTCTTGTCATAAGAAGAACCTTCACCGTGTAAGCAGATAAGAGCGGCAACTGGGTCTGTTTTCTTACATGCTGTAAAAAGGCTCATTGAACCAAAAGCCATAGTTACAGTGAGTAAGAAAGTTATAAATTTCTTCATAAAATTACCTCCTATACCTTTTCGGTATTTTTTAATATTTAACGCTTAATGCGTTTTTTACATAAATTCAACGTTGCCGTTTTCCATTTTTTTGATGCGGGCAAGGGAATAAACGTCAATTCCAAGAGCGGTAAGTTTATCGTAGCCACCTTGGTACGTTTTTTCAACGGCGCAACTAATGCCCTTAACTTGTCCACCCGCTTGGTTAACTATATCAACTAAGCCAAGGCAAGCGTTGCCGTTTGCCAAAAAGTCATCAACAATTAAAACTTTATCTTCTTTACTCAAATATTCTTTTGAAACGATAATAGTATTTTCAGTTTTATGAGTGTAAGAATAAACCTTTGCAGAGTAAACGTTAGGGGAAACATTTAAAGATTTGTGTTTTTTGCCAACTAAAACTTTGCAGTTAAAATATTGAGCCGTTAAACAAGCTAAGCCTATGCCAGAAGCTTCAACGGTTAAAATTTTGTTTATGCCTTTATCTTTAAAGCGTTCGTAAATTTCTTTTCCAAGCTCATTTAAAAAGGCAACGTCCATTTGGTGGTTTAAAAAACAATCCACCTTTAAAACGTCACCATCTAAAACTTTACCTTCTTTTAAGATTTTTTCTTCAAGTAATCTCATTGTAAACCTTCCGCAAAGTAAAATGAAAAATAAAAAGAGCAAGTTAGGGAACTTGCCTTGCCAAAAAGTCTACGAAATAAAACTGCAATAGTCGCAAATTAGGCTTTGCGGTAGAAACTTACGGGCCAAATAACCGCAGATATATTGACAAATTTTTTATTTATATAGTTATTTTAAAATATTAACGCACGTTTGTCAACCTTTTTTTAAAAATTATTATAATTATATAATAAAGTAAAAAATAAACGCATTCGCCATTTTTTATAGTTTTTCTACAAATTTTCTTTAAAAAAGCACAAAAACGAGTGTTATAGTTTTTTTAGGTGATTTTTTATGACAAAAAAAATAGTGATAACTTCTGGTAAAGGTGGCGTTGGAAAAACAACGGTAACGGCAAATTTAGGATATCAACTTGCTAAAAGGGGAAAGCGAGTTTTGCTTGTTGACTGCGATTTTGGCTTAAATAATTTAGACGTAGTAGTTAACGTTGAAGATAAAATCGTTTTTGATTTAACTGACGTAATAGAAAATAAATGCAGAATAAAACAAGCCGTTGTGGAAAGCCCGTTAAACGCAAACTTATTTATAATTCCATGCGTGCATAGCAGTATAAAAAACGGCGTTAGCAGTCAGTCGCTAAAACTTTCTTTAGAAAGTTTAGAAGGTAGTTTTGACTATATTTTGCTTGATTGCCCCGCAGGTATTGACGCGGGTTTTCATCGTGCAGTTTCCATTGCGAACGAGGCTATAATTGTAACGGCACCTTTAATTACAAGCATAAGAGATGCTGATAAAGTTGCCTCTATTTTAAAAAGCTACAAACTGCCAACTTACGCCGTTATTAATCGCATGCGGGGCGATTTGGTTTTAAGCGGGCAAATGTATTCAAAAGAAGACGTTGCAAATATTTTAAAAGTGGACGTTATAGGGGTTGTTCCTGATGACGACGGCGTTTTAAACGGCGTTGCAGACGTTCCATACACTTCGCCATACAAGGCGTTTTTATTGCTTGCTCAAGCAGTAATAAAAGGTAAGGGTAAAGTTTACGATTATATGTCTAAATACACGGGCTTTTTTGGCAGTATTAGAAAGGAGCTTAAAAAGAGAATATGAAAAATGCAAAGGCAAGGTTAAATAGCGTTATAGAAAACGATAGGCTAATTATTAGCGAAGATATGTCTAGTTTAATAGCATACGACTTAAAAAAATTGCTAGACAATTATTTTAATACGGAAGGACAAGTTAAAATAGAAGTTGAAGCGTTAAAAAATTGCTATAAAATAAACGTTACTGCTCTAGCAGAAAGTATAAAACCTTTTGCACTTATAAAGTAAGGTTTTTTTTCGTATCTTTATAAGAATGAGTAAAAAAGCATGATATTTTTTGACTTTTATCACTTGATTATTTTTTGTTTTAGTATTAAAATGATAAAAAAAGGAGATTTATTATGGATTTTAATAAAGTTATAGAAAGTAGATATTCCGTTCGTGATTTTAAAGACGTTAAAGTTGAAGATGAAAAAATAAACGCAATTTTAGACGCCGTTAAGTATGCGCCTACCGCAAAAAATACTCAATGTCAAGAAATCTACGTTTTAAAAAGTGATGAGGCTATAGAAAAAATACGCTCAATTACAAATAACGCTTTTAACGCTCCGCTCGTATTTATAACGTGCGCCAATTTAGATAGAGAGTGTCATTTAAGATATCCTGTAAGAAGTTTTAAAGAAACGGACGTTTCAATAATTCAAACGTATATGATGCTTAAGGCAACTGAGCTTGGGCTTGATAGTTGTTGGGTTTGTCGCTTTTTACCGGAAGAGGTTAAAAAGGCGTTTAATATGCCTGAAAACGTAGAGCCGTTAAACTTGCTTTTAGTAGGTTATAAGCAAGACGGAGTTGAGCCAAATCCAAGGCATTTTGATAGGCTTAACAAGGAAGATTTTGTTAAAATTATATAATATTAATATTATATAAAAATAAAAGGCAACGAAGTAATTTCGTTGCCTTTATCTTTTATTAATTTTTGTGAAAGTGCCTTTATATTATAAGCATTTATCACCATTGCCAGCACAACCTAAAACGTTGATAAGTTTGTGTTTAACAATGTCTTTAATAGTTGCTCTTGCAGGTTTTAAATATTCACGAGGGTCAAACTTGTCAGGGTGTTCAACCATAAACTTTCTAACGGTTGCAGTCATAGCAAGTCTAATGTCAGAGTCAATGTTAATTTTGCAAACTGCAAGTTTTGCAGCTTCTCTTAATTGTTCTTCTGGAACGCCGATAGCGTTTGGCATTTTTCCGCCGAATTCGTTAACCATTTTAACGTATTCTTGAGGAACTGAAGAAGAGCCGTGTAAAACGATAGGGAAGTTAGGTAAGCGTTTAGAAACTTCTTCTAAAATGTCAAAACGGAGTGGAGGTGGAAGTAAGATGCCGTTTTCGTTTACCGTGCATTGTTCTGGTTTAAATTTGTATGCGCCGTGAGAAGTGCCGATTGCAATAGCAAGTGAGTCAACACCCGTTTTTGTAACAAATTCTTCAACTTCTTCTGGTCTTGTATAAGAACCTTCTGCATGTGAAACTTCATCTTCAATACCTGCAAGCGTACCAAGTTCGCCTTCAACGGTAACGCCACGGTCGTGTGCGTATTCAACTACTTTTTTAGTAAGTTCAATATTGTCTTTAAAGCTGTGTGCAGAACCGTCAATCATAACGGAAGTGAAACCGCCGTCAATGCAAGATTTGCAAGTTTCAAAATCAGGACCGTGGTCAAGGTGAAGAGCGATAGGAACGTTTGGGCATTCTAAAACAGCTGCTTCAACGAGTTTAACTAAGTAAGTGTGGTTTGCGTATGCGCGCGCACCCTTTGATACTTGTAAAATTACAGGAGCGTTTGCTTCTTTGCACGCTTCCGTAATACCTTGCACGATTTCCATGTTGTTTACGTTAAAAGCGCCTACTGCATAGCCGTTTTTATACGCGTGTTCAAACATTTTTTTAGTATTAACTAATGGCATGATAATTCCCCCTAATAGTTTTTGTAATTTTTTTATTTATCAATAAGGTATTATACACCAAAAATTTTTAAAGAGCAATTAAAAAACCTTTACTTTTTAAATTTATGTCAAAATTTTATATTTTTTTATTTGAGTATAAAATTTTAAACGTTTGTCAACAATTAAAATATACAAAAGCGCCCGTTTCTACATATAATATAACGGGGCTTACTTTATAGGTGAATTTATGATTAAACGCGGAGAACTTTATTACGCGGATTTAAGCCCTGTTATCGGAAGTGAACAAGGTGGCGTTAGACCGGTGCTCGTAGTTCAAAACGATATTGGTAACAAATACAGCCCCACCGTTATAGCCGCCGCTGTAACCAGTAAGATAAACAAGGCTAAACTTCCAACTCATATAGAATTAGATGCCATTAAGTACGGGCTTTTAAAAGATTCCGTAGTATTGCTTGAACAAATAAGAACTATTGATAAGCGCAGGCTTAAAGAAAGAATAGGCGAATTGCCTGAATCTACTATGAAAGCCGTTGACGATGCACTTTTAATTAGTTTAGGTTTTATGGAAAAAGCATATTAAATTCTCGTTTTTTTTAAGCGAGAATTTTTTTATTTAAAAAAATAATATATTATTTTTAATTGTTTGCCTTAAAATATTGTGTTTTAAAAAATAGTGTGATATAATGCTATAAAAGTAGGATGGCGTAATATGGCATTTTTTACATATTTACATCGTTTTACTGTGTAGGAGGCTTATTATGAAAGGTACTAAAGGTCTTAAAATTGCAGTTACGGCAATGGCTCTTATTTTACTAATTGCTTTATCAGGTGCGTTAGGCATTTTAATAGAAATGGGCGTTATAAAAACGCAAGTTTCTTCGTTTGGCGTAATGTTTTGCGTATTACTACTTGGTACGGGCTTATACGTTACGATATATTCGCTTATTGTAAAAGGCGGATATGAGTTTGCAATTGGCTCAATGCTTTTAGCAATAGGCGTTATTGTGTTACTTATAGTTTTAAAAGTTTTTTGGGCAATCACTTTAATTGTAGGCCTTTGCTTATTTGCTTTAGTTTTCTTGGCATTATTTTTATTAAAAGCAAATTTTTTACATATTGAAAGGACTGATGAAAAACAAAACTTTGTTCCATATATGGAAAAAATTAAGCAAGAAAAAGAATTTGAAAATCAAGAAGAAGGCGAAGCCCCAACTTTAAAATCTTTCAAAGATGATAATTAATTTTAAAAACAACAAATTTTAATAAAAAGGCGACATTATGGATAAAAGAAATTTAACTTTACTTACAGACCTTTATCAACTTACTATGATGAACGGCTATTTAAAAAAAGAAAAAAGTGATGAATGGGTTGTTTTTGACGTATTTTTTAGGCAAAACGAACTTATAACGTACTCTTTGTTTGCAGGTCTTGAACAAGCGGTTGATTACATTACGAATATATCTTTTACAAAGGAAGATATTGAATATTTTAAAAGTTTAAACTTGTTTAACGACGAGTTTTTAAAATATTTAGCCAATATGAAATTTACAGGTGACGTTTACGCTGTAAAAGAAGGTACTATGGTTTTTCCAGGAGAGCCTATTTTAACCGTAAAAGCACCTATTATGGAAGCACAATTTATTGAAACCGCCATTTTAAACATTTTAAACCACCAAACTCTTATTGCGTCTAAGGCGGCAAAAGTATGCTACTCTGCTAAAGGCGATAACGTAATGGAATTTGGTTTAAGGCGTGCTCAAGGTCCAGATGCCGGCATTTACGGAGCACGTGCGGCTATTATAGGTGGTTGCAATTCTACAAGTAACGTTTTAGCGGCAAAAGAATTTGACGTTCCCGTTTCAGGCACTCACGCACATAGCTGGGTTATGAATTTTGATAGCGAATACGAAGCGTTTAAAGCATATGCAGAATGCTATCCTAACTCCGTGTTGTTATTAGTTGATACTTACGACACTTTAAGAAGCGGTATTCCAAACGCTATAAAAGTTTTTAAAGAAGTTAAGGAAAAGGGCGGAAAACCAATTGGTATAAGGCTTGATAGTGGCGACCTTGCGTACTTAACTAAAAAAGCGCGTCAAATGCTTGACGAGGCAGGTTTTGAAGACGTTTTAATTTGCGCAAGTGGCGATTTAGATGAAAAACTTATTCAATCTTTAAAAGTTCAAGGTGCAAAAATCAATTCTTGGGGTATAGGAACAAAACTTATAACTAGTGCAGACATGCCTGCATTAGGTGGCGTGTATAAACTTGCGGGCGTTGTGAATAGTGACGGAAGTATTACGCCTAAAATCAAAGTTTCTGAAACTTCAGCAAAAATTACAAATCCTGGATTTAAAAAGATTGTTAGAATTTACGATAAGGAAAGTGGAAAAGCTGAGGCAGACTTAATTATGCTTTTTGACGAGCAAATTGATGAAAGCAAGCCACTTACAATTACTCACCCTATAGATACTTGGAAGAAAATTACGTTTACTAACTATAATATAAGAACTCTTACAACTCAAATAATTTCTAAAGGCAAAGTTGTTTATAATATGCCTAAACTTAAAGAAATTGCAACGTATGCTAAGCAAGAAATGTCAACTTTCTGGGACGAGTATTTAAGAATTGATAGTCCGCACATATATAAAGTAGACTTGTCGGATAAACTTTTAGCGTTAAAGACGGAAATGCTTTCTAATATTAAAAAAGGAACCATAAAAAATGAAAGAAATTAAAAAGAGCGCAAGCGCTATAGAAAATCAAATAATTGAAAACGCTAAAACGCGTGCAAAAATTATAACTAATTCTTCGCGCGAGCAATATAAAATAGAGATTGACGTTTTAAAACTTTTTATTGAAAGGTGGAACGCGTTTGTTAACGATACCGTAAAAAGTTATCCAAGCGATAAAACGCGCAAACTTGTTGCCGTTGCAGATATGATTAAGGAAATACTTCAAAACGAAAATGCTACTCATATTGACAATAAGCAAAAAATAGATGAAGTATTTAAATTGACGGAAGGTTTTGTAAAAGAAAGCCGTTCTCTTTACGGCGTTAGCGAAAGTGGTTTTAATATGGATGACGTTTTAAACCCAAAAGGCGATTTAGACCTTATGGAACTTTGCAAAGAATTGGGAGTTACTGAATAATGTTCCTTATTGTTATGGCTATAATATTTATACTTGTATTAGCGCTTGATTTAGTTACCAAGCATCTTTCCGTTGCGCTTGACTTTAACAACGTTATAATTCCAAATATTTTAAAGTTTTTGCAATCTTATAACACGGGTGCGGCGTTTAGCATGCTTGACGATAAGCCTTGGGCAAAATACTTTTTTATAGCATCAACGCTTTTAGTGTGTGCAGGTATAATTTTTTATATTGTTTTTAACGTAGTTAAAAAGAAAAAATTTTCCAAGTGGTTAGGAATAGCCTTGTCTTTAGTTTTATCGGGTGCTTTAGGCAATTTGTACGATAGAATTTTTATAGGAAAAGTGCGTGATTTTATTTTCTTTTTTTACAATACTCGCATTTTCCCTTTCATTTTTAACGTTGCAGATTCCGCGCTTGTTATAGGCGTTATTATGATAATTGTTTATATGCTTTTTTTGGAAAAGGACGCAATTTTTAAAAAGAGGGATAAGCAAGATGGAAATTAAGCAAGTAGTAGTGGAAAGCGGTGGAGAAAGAGCGGACGTTTACTTGAGTACCGCACTAGACTTTACGCGTTCACGCATAAAAAAATTGCTTGATGACGGACTTGCCACAATTGACGATAAAGTAGTTAAACCGCGCGATATTTTAAAGCAAGGTAGCGTCGTTTTAGTTCAAATAAAAGAGCCTACTAATTTAGAAGTTAAAGCGGTAGATATTCCGCTTGATATAGTTTACGAAGATACTGACCTTGCCGTTATAAACAAAGAGCAAGGTTTAACGGTGCACGCAGGTAGCGGTACGGACGATAATACGCTTGTAAACGCACTTTTATATAGACTTGATAGTTTAAGCGGTATAAACGGAGTTATTCGCCCAGGAATTGTTCATAGAATAGATAAAGACACTTCCGGTTTATTAGTAGTTGCTAAAAATGATAAAGCGCATTTAAGTTTGGCAAGCCAAATTTCAAACAAAACGTGTAGTAGAGTTTACGTTGCGCTTTTAGAAGGTAATTTAAAAAGCGATAGCGGTGTTATAGATACGTTTATTGACCGCTCAACAAAAAATAGAACTATGATGGCTGTTTCTAGTAGTGGTAGAAACGCCGTTACGGAATATAAAGTGCTTTGTAGATACGAAGGATACACTTTATGTGAGTTTAGGCTAAAAACGGGCAGAACGCATCAAATACGCGTTCATGCAAAGCATTTAGGCCACCCCGTTGTTGGAGATTTGGTTTACGGATTTAAGTCAAATAAATTCAATTTAAAAGGGCAACTTTTGCACGCTAAAGAACTTTCTTTTGTGCACCCAACAACAAGCGAGCGCGTAACGTTTAACGCACCGCTTCCAACTCATTTTGAAGAAGTTTTAAAAAAGTTGAAAAAAATATAAAATGCGTATTGACACGCCCCCGTACGTGTTGTATAATTTAGTGGTAAAGTCTTTAAGCAAAGTACAGTGATACTTTCAAGGCAAGCTATACTAAAAATGTTTTACTTGCGCCTTGTTAGTCAACAAGGCGTTTTTTTTGTAGGTTATTATGAAAGAGAAAACTATTTTAATGGATGAAATGGCGCAAAATAGAGCGTTATATAGAATATCTCACGAAATAATAGAAAAGAACAAAGGCGCGGAAAATTTAGTGCTTCTAGGTATTCGCACGCGCGGAATTCCTATGGCTAAAAGGCTTAAGGCAAATATATTCAATATAGAAAAGGTAGACGTTCCTTTTGACGTTATTGATATTACGCTTTATCGTGACGACCTTTCTGAAATTGAAAGTATGCCTACTACTAAAGGTGACGGCTTAAACGTGGAAGTTAAGGGCAAGCACGTTATTTTGTGCGATGACGTTTTGTATACGGGTAGAACTGCTCGTGCCGCAATAGAAGCAGTATTAAAAGCGGGAAGACCGCAAAGTATACAACTTGCTGTTTTAGTTGACCGTGGGCATAGGGAACTTCCAATTCGTGCCGATTACGTAGGCAAAAATATTCCAACGTCTATTAGCGAAGTTGTTGCCGTAAAATTTAAAGAAGTTGACGGTGAGAACGTTGTTAAACTTTACGAAAAATAAAAACAAATGAACTTTACGGAAAATCCGTTAAGAATAAAAAATTTTATACAAAGGAGATATAAAATTATGAAACTTGTTTACAAAGTTAACGAAAAGCCACCTGTATCCAAATGGATTATAGCGTCTTTTCAACAATTGCTTTCTATTTTAGCGGCAACAATTGCAGTTCCTGCTATTATCGGCAATGGCATGAGTCAATCTGCAGCACTTTTTGGTGCAGGCGTTGGTACTCTTGTATACCTTTTATTTACAAGGTTTAAAAGCCCTGTATTCTTAGGAAGCTCGTTTGCGTTTATCGGCTCAATGTTCTCTGCATTTGCTGGTGGCGTTTCAATGTCTGTTGGTTACTTAGGCTTAATTTTAGGTGCTTTATTTGCAGGCCTTGTATATGTAATTATAGCTTTAATAGTTAAAAAGTTCGGCGTTGCATGGATAAATAAACTTATGCCTGCTTCCGTTATTGGACCTACTGTTGCAATAATTGGTTTATCTCTTGCTGTTAATGCTGTTGGCGATGCTGTTGGTCACAATAAAGATTTCCACCCTATCTATGACGCAGTTAACTCTACATACGTTATGGATGCAAAAGCAATTTTAAGTTTAATTTGCGCAATTGTAACTCTTGCTACGGTTATGGCTTGCTCAGTTTACGGCAATAAAAACTTAAAACTCTTCCCATTTGTTATCGGTATTTTAGCTGGTTACGTTTTAGCAACAATCTTTACTGTTATTGGTTTAGCAGCAAAAGTTGAAGCTATGGTTATCGTTGACTTTACTAAATTTAATAATATGGAATGGATTCCTGACTTTACTTTTGTTAAAGCATTCTTTAAAGAGCCGTTTGACTTTGGTAAAGGTAATTTTGGAACTTACTTATTAACAATTTTGGTTGCGTACGTTCCAGTAGCTTTCGTAGTATTTGCTGAACATATTGCAGACCATAAAAACCTTTCTACAATTATTGAAAGCGAACTTTTAGAAAATCCTGGTCTTCACAGAACTTTACTTGGTGACGGCGTTGGCTCTATTGCAGGCGCGTTCTTCGGTGGTTGCCCTAACACTACTTACGGCGAATCCGTTGGTTGCGTAGCTATTACAGGTAACGCTTCTGTTTACACAATTTTCCTTACTGCGCTTATTGCAATAGCAGCATCTTTCTTTGCTCCTTTCGTAACGTTCCTTTCTACAATTCCATCTTGCGTAATGGGTGGCGTATGTGTTTCACTTTACGGCTTTATTGCAGTATCTGGTCTTAAGATGATTCAAAAGGTTGACCTTAACCAAAGCAACAACTTATTCGTTGTAAGCGTAATTTTAATTGCGGGTGTTGGTGGAATGTGCCTTACGTTTGGTCAAATTAAACTTACTGCAGTTGCAGTTGCTCTTATTTTAGGTATAGTTGCAAACTTATTGCTCAACTTAAAAACTAAAAAGGCTTAATAGTCAAAAATAAAAAAAAGAAAGCGTGTTTACGTAAACACGCTTTTTTTACGTTATTTTTTTAGCGGTATTGACAGATTTATACTTTTAAAGTATAATTATATTAATAAAACGTATCTTATATAGGGGGATTTTATATGGCATTGAAAATTAAAAAATTACTTAACACTACTAAAACTAAAAACTTTTGGCTATACATTGCACTCGGCTTTGTGTTTTTGGCTTTCGCTGTAATTTTGATGCCGTTTTGGCAAGATTTAAGTATTAACGTTCCTTTTGCTTCTTGGGGCTATTCAATTGTTAAAATAGTAGTTGCAGTTGCGCTTTTACTTTACTTATTTTTATATCTTATTAAAAAACTCAATAAAAATGCCAATAAAGTGGTAAAAGTTTTAACAATAATTGAGTTTATAGTATTATTACTTATAGCTATAGCATGCTTATTAAACCAATTTATATCGTTTAACGTTGGTAACGTTGGTCAAATTTTAGGCTTGGCTTTATGGGTGCGTGGCTCTATTGAAGTGTTTAGAGCGTATTATCACAGCGGTGAAGATAATGCTAAGTATCCTATTTGGCAAATTTTTGTAACTATACTTCTTATAACTTTGGGAACTTACTTTATAGTTAGCAACGTGTTAAGCGACAAGGCTGTTTTATGGGCGGTAACTTCAATAATTGCATTGTGTAGCATAATTGCAATTATATTAGGGTTTGTAAAACAACCTGTTAAACAAAAAAAACAAAAGAATAAAAAGTAAAATAAAAAACAACGCCTTGAACCTTTTGAGGCGTTGTTTTAATTTGTGTACGTCTCTATCACGGCATATAGTTTTTTTTGGCGGAAAACTAATTTGAAATACTTTGTGTTTTTCTCGGTTACATACCTTACAGGTATGCGCCCTCAAAATAACACTCGTCTTTCTTGTATTTTCCTCGCCAAATCGCAAAATAAATTTTGCTAAACAACTATATTTTGTGATATAGCCTTAACGTTCTATTAAATTAACTAACTTGTCTAAAGTGTTGTTTTTCTTTAATACTAGTGATACTATTAAGCAGATTAAATAGTCTGGAACTAAATAAGTAACTTGATATAAAAGAGAGTAAACAAAAGCGTTATCTTGTGGTAAATCTGCCCAAATGCCACCGTTTACAAAATATAAAATACCGCTTATAAAGTGGAAGATAAATCTAAGTGCAAAGGTTAGGCTTAACCCTACTATAAACGCGTTTTTGCCTTTTATAAACTTTCTTGCAAGTGGCATCATAATAATTGATGAAAAAGCAAAAATAAAATCTAAAAAGAAAGTTGCGTAGTTAAAAATATACGCTCCGCCTTCAAAGAATTGCAAAATGCCGTATATAATACCAACGAAAAGTGCAGGTAAAAAGCCAAAAGCGTAGGCATATATAGCAATTGCAAGCATACTGCAAAGCGTTATGCTTCCGCCGTACGTAACGGGTCTAACTTTTATAAAAGAAAGAACAAAACTCGTTGCTATCATAAGCCCTGCAAAAACTAAAGTTTTTGTTTCAAAAGTCTTTTTTCTAAACGAAAAAGCAACAATCATTAACGCTAAAATTACCGCAACAATTATGCTAACGGTTACAAACGTTTTACTTGCGGTGTCGTCAATAACACCAAAAACCGACAATAAATTAAACATAAAAATCTCCTTTAACAAAATAACCCCTAAAAGTTTAAACTCTTAGGGGTTTTATACACGCAAAAAGATTACTTCCATTCAAGCATTACCTTGACAGGTTCAAAGGGTATAATCTCAGCCATTACAGCACCCCTGCGTTTAATTTTGTTGTAAATATATTACTAAAAATTTTAGAAAATGTCAATAATATTTCATAATGTATTGAAAATTTTATTTTTTTATGATAGAATATAAAAACGAATAAGGTAAAATTATGAAATACGATTTTTTTGCATATTTAAATAGGTTAAAATACATCAAGCGTTGGTCGCTTATGCGTTCAAATTATGAAGAAAACGTTTTAGAGCATACTAATCAAGTTGTTATTATTACGCACGCTTTGGCAACTATTAAAAACAAACTTTACGGCGGTAACGTTGATGTGTTAAAAGCAGTTTTATACGCCGAATATCACGAAACGGGCGAAGTTATTACGGGCGATATGCCAACTCCAATTAAATATTTTAACGCACAAATAAATAGCGCGTATAAAGATATAGAAAAGGGCGCTTGCGTTAAACTTTTAAATTCTTTACCAAGCGAAATAAAAGAAGAATACGAGCAGTTCGTTATTCCAAACGAAGAGAGTGAAGAATATAAAATTATGAAATGTGCCGATACTGTTTGCGCGTATATAAAATGCGTTGAAGAACTTAAACTTGGCAACACGGAATTTAAAAAGGCAAAAGAAAGTATATATAATAAAATTTTAAAAATTGAAAGGGAAGAAGTTAAGTATTTTGTAAAAGAAATTTTACCTGTATATAGTTTAACTTTAGACGAACTTGAATAACTTTTTTTACTTTAATTACATAAATTACTATATAAGGAAAGGTGGAATATGAAAATTTGTGTTTACGGTGCATCAAGCAACCAAATTGATAAAAATTTAATAAAAGTAGGCGAAGAATTAGGCTTAGAAATGGCAAAGCGCGGAATTCCTTTAATATTCGGCGCGGGTGCAAACGGTATGATGGGCGCGGTTGCGCGTGGAATAACTAAAGGTGGCGGACACATGACGGGTATTGCCCCAAGTTTTTTTGAAGTTGACGGCATAATTTACGACAAGTGCGACGAGCTTATTCGCCCAGAAACTATGTGGGATAGAAAAACGCTCCTTCGTGACTTTGCTGACGCTTATATTGTAACTCCAGGTGGAATTGGCACTATGGATGAGTTTTTTGAAGTTTTAACACTCAAACAACTTGGCAGAACTGATAAGGCTATGGTTATTTTAAACGCCGATGGTTTTTACGATAAATTAATTGCTCTTTTAGACGGGTTTATTAAAGACAAAGCCGTAAAAGAAACCGTTTACGACCTTTTTTACGTTACTACAAGCATAACCGATGCGCTTGACTATATTGAAAATTACACAAGCGAAAAGGGCGATGCTAAAAAATATAAATTTATCTAAAATAAAGCGCTTTGCCTTTAATGGCAAAGCGTTTTTTTATAAAAGTTCGTTTGTTTCGGGCAAATTTTTATGGTATCTTTTAGGCATAAAATTAAGCATTGTTTTTTGATTTTTGCGTGTTTTAATAAAAATTGTGTCGTAATAAGTTTTAAATAATTTGGCGTAATTATCGGTTAATTTTATTTTTTTAAATTCGTTAAAACGGCGTTCAATTTTGCCTTTATATACGGCTACAACCTTGCCACGCTTTACGTCGTGCAAAATAAAAGGTATGGTGTAAAACCGCTTTAAAAAGTGTGGTAAAATCATTTCAATAATATCGTTATCAGGCTCAAAGCAAGCGTAAAAAACGCCGTTTTGGCTTTTTGAAAAACGAATAAAACCTAAAAATCTATGCGCTTCTAATTTAACTGCGTTAACAATTTTATCAAGGTTAAAAAAATGCTCGTCACTAAAATTTTCAAGCAAATTTTGTTTTGATAAAATAGTTTTTATTATGCAGTTAAAAATAACGTTTTCTTTATTTAAGTTGTTGCTTTTGTAAGCAAATTCTAAATATCTATAAGTTTTTGCACTTATAATTATAAGTGCATTTTTTATTTTTTTAAAAATTTCCTCGTTTTGTTCAATTTCAATATACTCTAATAAAAACGATGGCTGAAAGTTTAGTTTGGTATAAATACAAGGTCTTTCTTTGTTTTTTAAAGCGTGGTAAGCACAGCAAAAAATACTTTCAAAAGACTCGTCGCACACGTAGCATTTCATAATTCCCCCGTTATAACCTCTAGTGTATTTTCTAAATTTGAAAACATGCTTAATTGCGTCATTTGGCTTTCGTTTTCAATTTGTAATAGTGAGTTTTTAACGTCGCTTTCTCTTTTAAGTCCGCTATAAAATCCGTTTGCCGTTATAAAATGGCGCGCGCGTTTTAAACTAATTTTCATATTTTTTAAATCTTCAAAATTTAGTGCTCCGTAACGCCTTGCACTTATTATTTTGTACGCGCCTTTAAGCCCAATTCCGGGAACTTTTACAAGCATTTCAACGGGTGCGGTGTTTATTTCTATCGGGAATAGTTCTTGGTGTTTAAGTGCCCAAGCACACTTAGGGTCGTATTCCATAAGCAAGTTTTCGTTTTCGCCTATAAGTTCTTGAGCGCTAAATCCGTAAAACCTGAGTAGCCAATCTGCTTGATATAGCCTGTGTTCCCTTAATAAGCCCGTTGGCGTTTTGGGTAGCAATTCTTCGTTTAAATTAAGCGGTGCGTAAGAAGAGTAGTAAACCCGCTTTAACTCATATTTGTTATATAGTGCGCTTGTAAGCCTTAAGATTTTTCCGTCGCATTCGGGGCTTGCTCCAACTATAATTTGCGTCGTTTGCCCTGCGGGCAAAAACTTGCTTTTTATAGATTTGTCCGCCTGTTTTTCACCACTAATTAACGACATTGGCGACAATATGCTTTTTTTAGATTTTTGCGGTGCAAGTAGCCGTAAGCTTTGCTCACTTGGAAGTTCTAAATTAAAACTCATACGGTCAACGTATTCGCCTGCACGCATTATTAAAAGTTTGTCCGCCCCCGGTATGCCTTTTAGATGAATATATCCATTAAAGTTATAAAGCTTTCTTAAGCGGATAACGGTATCTAGCAAAAGTTCCATAGTGTAGTTTGCGTTTTTATATACGGCGGAAGATAAAAATAACCCCTCAATATAATTTCGCTTGTAAAATTCCATTGTAATTTCACAAATTTCGCTTGGTGTCATTATGGCGCGCGGAACGTCGTTAGAACGTCTGCTTTGGCAATATAAACAATCGTAAGTGCAAATATTGGTCATTAAAATTTTTAAAAGGGAAATGCAACGCCCGTCTTTTGTAAAAGAATGGCAAATTCCGCCGTAACTTCCGTTCCCCAAACCTTTATTATTTTTTCTATTGCTTCCAGACGACGAGCAAGAAACGTCATATTTGGCGCTTTCAGTTAATATTCTTAATTTTTCTTCAAATTCCATAACTTTCTCCAATATGCGAACATTTGTTTATATTTTAGCATAACCAAATACAAAAGTCAAACATTTGTTTGCAAAAAAACATTGTGTCACAAAAACTTTTTTCTATACTAATTAAGAGGTATAATTTAAGAGGGGAAAATGGCGGTTAAAGGAGGATAAATGACAGGCAAAATAATTGGCAAGCGCGTTGTGCCTGACGTTTTTGAGGTCTATGAAAAAGACGTTGGAACTAACAGTATTAAATTTAGCGTTAACAAAGTTAACGACGGCGTTAATTTTTTACCCTTAAACGGCTATGCGCACGTTGATTTTGAAAGCGGAAGAGCGGATAGAATTAAACTTGCTAAAACGATAGTCGGCAATGAAGTTTTTTACGAACTTTTAATTACTAAAGGTATCACTTATGAAGAGGGCAGGCATAGAATACAACTTTCTTTTGAAAGCGAAGATTTAAGCGTTGTTTACAAAACGTGTATTTTTACTTTTGTAGTTTGTGAGTCTATTGACGGAAATTTGGCGTATGAAAATCTTATTCCGTCGGTTGTAAACGAACTTGAAGAAAAGATGGAAGAAACACTTTTGCAATGTAGTAACTTAAAAGATGAAACGAGCCAAATTGCTTCGCAAATTAATAATAAAGAAGTTGAATTAAATATCATAAAGCAAGGGTGTAATGTGTTAAAGCAAGATTGCATAAACATAAAGCAAGGCTGTAATTCAATTATGCAAGATTGCTTAGTTGTAAAGCAAGAAACTGATAATATTATGCAAGAAACGGTAAATATACGCCAAGAAATAGAAAATATTATAGGGCAAACGCCAAGCGGTGCATACGTAACGTCAGTAAACTCAAAAACCGGTGACGTTGTTTTGACTGCAAGTGACATTGAAGGGCTTGAATCCGTTTCGCTTGAGCCGTTAATAATTAATGGCGTTACTTATGATGGTAAAAGCCAAGTTAATATTAACGTTAATGATAGCAAAAATTATCAAATTGTTTATGCTCAAGACTACGATTTGCATTTGGAAAATCAAAGTTGCGTCTATATTAAAAGCGTTGAAAGGTTAAACTTGTATAGCGATAAACTTGAAGGTTTAGACGGGTGTTTTTGTGAAATTTATTTTACAATTAACAACGAGCCTATCCTTAGCGTAAGTTCAAAATTTTATTTTTACGGCGATAGTTGCTATAAAGGAATGTTTAAGCCGATTCAAGGAAATTATTACTTGCGTTTTTATTCAATTGAAAAAAATGCTAAAATTTACGTTGAGGTTAAGAAGCTGGAAAACAAGAACTGGAATTATAGTTTAGTTCAAGGATTTCCAGCCGTTGTAAATTATGAAAGTGGCGTAGATTACGTTAACGATATTGTAATTAACGGTGCTTTAAAAAAAGAAGTGGTAAATGGCGCTACCACTATTGCTTACCCAATAGGCGGTGTTGGAGAGCCGTTTTTAGATGAAAATGGTTGTCAAAAATATAAAATAGATATTGTAACGCGCAACGCCAATTTACTTGACGTTCCGTATTATAGTGATGGTGTTGATAGTTATTCCGTTGCTTATGATGAGTACGAAAAGAAATTCCGTTTTTACGGTGTAACTTATATGGAATACGAAACTATTTTTCCGCTCAATAGCGTTATTGAAAAAAATACTACAATTTGCTTAAGTGCGTTTAGTTTTTCAAACTATATGAACACATCTTTAACAAATGGACGCGTGCTTGAATTTACGCTTTCAAGTGATAATGCAGACCTTTTGAAATTGGGTATTGATTATATGGGCAATCCTTGTGCGGTTGAGGGGTATTCAAGCAGTGGCTATATTACTGAAGATATAAAATATCTAAAAGTTAAAGTTCTAGAAAGGGCTATAGAAACGGAATTTGATAATTTGATAGGTATAGCAATTTCAAAAAATGAGCAAATGTTGGAATATGAACCATCTACGGTTTCCGTTTCTAGCGTTGTAATAGACGAACCTTTGCTTTTACTAGGCAATACTTGTGACAAACTTTATTTAAAAGAAGGCTATATTTCAAAAATGATTGCAGCTAAGGTAATTCATGATAAAAGTGAACTTACCCCTTTAGATGACAGTGAGAATGCAACCGCAATTATTCGCTATGATGAAAACTTTCCGGTAATGGCATCATATTTAAAACAAGTTTGGATTCACGGCAAAACGCAGGCGGAAAGTTTAGAGTGCTTAAATATTAGCAACTCTAAATATTTAGAGTTTAAAATGGATTACTTTGGAACTTACAAGGCTTTTGATGAAGGTGCTTTTCCTATCGTGATAGTTTATCCAACGGCACAAAGGCAAATACGTTTACCTTTAAGCCCTATAATTAAGGTGTTTGAAGGCGAGACCACGTTTAATATAGTTGGTGGTGAAAAACCTTCGGGCGGAAGTGTTCCTAATATAAAAAAGTAGCGTTAAAACATTGACTTTTTTTAAGTAAAAGTATAAAATATACTTATTACTTTAAGTTGGAGAGTTTTTATGTTAGAAAATATGGGCGAACTTAAAAGAACGCACTATTGCGGTACGTTTACTATGGCTAACGTTGGCGAAGCCGTTACCGTTATGGGTTGGGTTCAAAAGAGAAGAAATTTAGGCAGTTTAATGTTTATTGACTTGCGTGATAGAACGGGTATCGTTCAAATTGTTTTAGACCAAGCAACTATGCCTGAATTGTTTACTAAAGCAGAAAGCGTGCGTTCGGAATACGTGCTTGCAATTAGCGGTACGGTTAGAGAGCGTCAAAGCAAAACTGATAAAATAAAGACGGGTGACGTTGAAATTGTTGCTCAAAAATTAAATATTTTATCTGAAAGTGACGTAACGCCTTTTGAAATTGTAGATGATATTTCCGTAAATGAAAATTTAAGACTTAAATATAGATATCTTGATTTAAGGCGCCCTACGCTTCAAAACAATTTATATACGCGCTTTAAAATTTCTAGTGCAGCGCGCCATTATCTTGACGACAATAACTTTATTGAAGTTGAAACTCCAATGCTTGGCAAATCTTCGCCAGAAGGCGCAAGGGAATATTTAGTTCCATCACGTGTGCACCCAACTTGTTTTTACGCGTTGCCACAATCTCCGCAACTCTTTAAGCAACTCTTAATGATTTCGGGTTTTGATAGGTACTATCAAATTACTAAATGTTTTAGAGATGAAGACTTGCGCGCAAATCGTCAACCAGAGTTCACGCAAATAGACTTAGAAATGAGTTTTGTTGAGCAAGTGGAAGACGTGCTATATCCTGTTGAAGGTCTTATTAAAAACATTTTTAAAGAATCTGCAGGCATTGATTTAGGCGAAGGGCACTTTAAGCGCTTAAGTTATAAAGAAGCAATGTCACGCTATGGTTCTGATAAGCCTGACACAAGGTTTGGTTTAGAGCTTTGCGACGTTTCTGATATTGCTAAAAATATTGACTTCCAAGTATTTAAAAACGCACTTTCTATTGACGGTGTAATTAAGGGTAGCGTACGCGCTATTAACGCTAAAGGCTTTGCTTCAAAACTTTCAAGAAAAGATATTGACGCATTAGTTGAATACGTTAAAACTCTTGGAGCAAAAGGTCTTGCTTGGCTTTCATATCCACAAGGCGGAGAAATTAAAGGCTCTATTATTAAGTTCTTAACTGAACAAAATATTTTAGATATTACTGAAAGGCTTAACTTTGAAGAGGGTGACGTGCTCTTTTTTGCTGCGGATAAAGATACTATTGTTTACAACACTTTAGGTGGTTTAAGGCTTTACCTTGGCGAAAAGTACGGCTTAATTGATAAAAACTCTTACGATATTTTATGGGTAACGGAATTCCCTATGTTTGAATATAGTGAAGAAGAAAACAGGTTTGTTGCCGTTCACCATCCGTTTACCGCACCAATGGACGAAGATTTAGAGCTTTGTGAAACTGCTCCACAAAAAGCAAGGGCAAAGGCTTACGATATAGTTATTAATGGTCAAGAAGCGGGCGGTGGCTCAATAAGAATTCATAGGCGTGATATTCAACAAAAAATGTTTGAAATTTTAGGCTTTACGCCGGAAGATATTCAAAATAAATTCGGCTTCTTTGTTGACGCGTTCAAGTACGGCGCACCACCACACGGCGGTTTAGCACTCGGCCTTGATAGATTAGTTATGCTTATTACAAAGAGCGATTCTATTAAAGACGTTATTGCTTTCCCTAAAGTACAAACGGCGTCTTGCTTAATGACGGGCGCGCCTGACTTAGTTGACGAAAAACAACTTAAAGAATTGCACGTAACCGCATATAAAAACTAAATAAAACGAGAGCAAATATTAAAATAATGTTTGCTCTTTTTTATTCTTTATTATTTTATAATAAAATGTTAAAAAAGATATTGATTTTACTAAAAATTGTGCTATAATGTTAGTATATAATACTAAATGGAGTATGCTAAGGAGATTTTTACTATGAAAATGACGTTTCGTTGGTATGGCGAAGGCAATGATAAAATAAGCCTTCAAGATATTAAACAAATACCTGGCGTTGAAGGCATTGTTTGGGCTCTTCACGATAAAATGCCGGGCGAAATTTGGAAGGAAGAAGAAATTGCAAAGGTTAAGGCACAGTGTGATAAATACGGCTTTAATATTGACGTTGTTGAGTCCGTTAACGTGCACGACGATATTAAAATTGGTCTTCCTACAAGAGATAAATATATTGAAAATTATATTCAAACAATTCGCAATTTATCTAAGTTTGGCGTTAAAGTAATTTGCTATAACTTTATGCCTATCTTTGACTGGACAAGAAGTAATTTATTCCACGAAGTTGGCGATGGCTCTACTGCACTTTTCTATGAAAAGAATATGATTCAAGACGATTATAACCAAATGGCTAAATATATTTTAGACTTTACGGAAAAGTATAATATGTCTTTCCCTGGTTGGGAGCCTGAAAGAATGGCTAAACTTGATGAACTTTTTAAAGCGTACGAAGGTGTAGACCATGAAAAATTATGGGCAAACCTTAAATATTTCTTAGAAAAATTAATGCCTGTATGTGAAGAAACTGGCATTAAAATGGCTATTCATATGGATGACCCACCTTGGGATATCTTTGGTCTTCCAAGACTTTTGGTTGATGAAAAGAGCATTGATAGATTCTTAAAAATGGTTGATAATCCATACAACTGCTTAACGCTCTGCTCAGGTAGTTTAAACGCTAACCCTGAAAACAACGTTGCTAAAATTGTTAGAAAGCATTGTGACAGAATTGCATTTGCTCACATTAGAAACGTTAAGCACTTTGAAAACGGAGATTTTTCGGAAGCAAGCCATAGAGATTGCGATGGCGACACGGGCATTTTAGATATTTTAAAAGCATACCACGATTGCGGGTTTGACGGTTATATCCGCCCAGACCACGGCAGACATTTATGGGGAGAAAAAGCAGGCACTGTAAGACCTGGTTACGGGCTTTATGATAGAGCGCTTGGCATTATGTATATGCTTGGCGTTTGGGATATGCTTGATAAACTTTCAAAATAAATGGTGGTGAATAGGTTATGAAAATAGTGTTTTTCGGTGACAGTATTACTGATGCGGGCAGAGTTAGAGAAGATTCGCTATATAATTCGTACTTAAACTTTGGTTGTGGTTACGTTGCGCAAGTTGGCGGAGCGTTGCTTTATGAAAATCCAGCAAAATACGAAATTAAAAACCGCGGTATTAGTGGCAATAAAATTGCCGACCTTTATGCGCGTATTAAAAGGGACGTGTGGGAGCTTGAACCCGACGTTGTTTCTATTTTGGTTGGCGTAAACGACGTTTGGCACGACGATGGTAGTAGTGAAGAAAGATACAAAAAAATATACAAGGCTATTATTGAAGAAACTAAGCAAAATCTTCCAAGCGCTAAAATTATGCTTGTAGAGCCTTTTATTTTAGACGGCGAAGTTACCATTAAAGATAAAGAAAGGTTTAATAGAGTTTATAACTATGCAAAAATAGTTAAAGAAGTTGCAAAAGAATATAATTTGCCTTTAGTTTTATTGCAACAAGAACTTTTAAACCAATCAAGTAAATTTGAACCAAAACTCTTTGCATACGACGGGGTGCATCCAACGATAGCGGGCGCTTCCATTATTGCAAAAGAGTGGTTAAAAGTATTTAAAAAAGAAATTGATAAGGAGAATTAAAAATGAAATTACCTTTTAACGTAGATTTAAGTAACAAAGTAGTAGCAATTACTGGTGCTGGCGGTATTATTTGCGGTGAATTTGCAAAAGCACTTGCAGGTTGCGGAGCAAAAGTAGCACTTTTAGACATTAACTATGACGCCGCTAAAAAAATGGCGGACGAAATTGGCGAAAACGCCGTTGCTGTTAGATGTAACTGCTTAGATAAAGCAAGCATTGAAGAAGCAAAGAACGTTGTAAACGAAAGTTTTGGTCCTGTAAACTTCTTAATTAACGGCGCTGGCGGTAACAGCCCTAAAGCAAGCACGGATATTGAAACTATGACGCCTGACGTTGAAGGTGTTAAAACTTTCTTTGATATTGACGAGCAAGGCTTTAAATTTGTTTTTGACTTAAACATCACTTCAGCTTTCTTAGTAACTCAAGTTTTTGCAACGGATATGGTTAAAACGGGTGGTAACATTATTAACGTTTCTTCAATGAACGCTTATAGACCGCTTACAAAAATCCCTGCATATTCTTCAGCAAAAGCGGGTATTTCTAACTTTACACAATGGCTTGCAGTACACTTTGCACCTTGCAATATTCGTTGCAATGCAATTGCTCCAGGCTTCTTTGTAACTAACCAAAATAGAGCGCTTTTATATAATGAAGACGGCACTCCAACTGCAAGAACGGGTAAAATTTTAAATGCAACTCCTATGAAAAAGTTTGGCGAAATTTCCGACCTTATAGGCGCGCTTTTATGGCTTGCTGACGATGGTGCAAGCGGATTTGTAACAGGCACGGTTATTCCTGTTGACGGTGGCTTCTCAGCATATAGTGGAGTGTAAGATTTGTTTTACCAGAACTGAAAATAAAATGATAATTGCCTTGCTTTTTAGCAAGGCTTTATTTTTTTTGTTTTAAATTTTTAAAAGTGTCAATAATGGTTATAGGAGGCTTTAATATGGAATTAAGAAATAGTAAGACGTTTGAAAATTTAAAAAAAGCATTTATAGCTGAGTGTAGTGCACGCACTCGTTACGAGTTTGTTGAGTACGGGCAAAGGGCAAAAGGCTATGAAAGTTTAGCAAAAATTACTGATGAAATTGCGTACCAAGAGTTTAACCACGCACGTATGCTTTACACTCATATTGAAAAAGTTACAAATCAAACTATTGATAATGAAGAAGTTTGCGTATCACTTCCGTTTAGGCAAAGGTGGGATATGGAAGAAAATTTGCGTCTTTCTGCAAAAGATGAAGGCGATGAAGCGGTCTTTTATTTAGAAGCGCAAAAAACTGCGGAAGAAGAAGGATTTTTAGATATTGCAAACCTTTTTAAAATGATTAGGCAAGTAGAACTAAAGCATCAAAAAATCTTTAATTATTTGTATGAAAAATTAAAGGACGATACGCTCTTTAAAAGCCAAACTTCAAAGCGTTGGACTTGTCCTGCATGCGGTTATGAGGCATCGGATAAGGAGGCGTTTGAAGTATGTCCGCTTTGCCATGCAAAAATGGAAACTCTTGATATTCCACTTCCAAGAGAACTTATGCTTTGATAGGTTGAGTATGAAAAACAAAAACAAGATAACAAAACTTAACGAAGAAGAATATAATAGCTATATTGAAAGCATGTTAAACGGCGAAAGCGTTGAAGTGCCGAATATTAGCGAAGTTAAAAAAGATTAATAAATTTTTATATTTTTAAAATATAAAACCTTAAAAACCGCGTTAAAAAAGTGTAAAATGCGGTTTTTTTTATTTTTTTCAAAAAAAATAGGCTAAAAAAGGCAAAAAAAATAAAAAATATGTAGCAAAAAAACCTTTCTTATGTTATACTATAACATAATGCAGTAATATATACTAAATTAAATTTAGTTTTTTGGAGATTTTATGAGTACTAAAACAGAAGTAAAAACTTTATACAAAATGGCAAGCGATTATAACCTTAAAACAATTACGGTTAAAGGTTGGGCAAAAACTATTAGAGATAGCAAAGCTTTTGGCTTTATTGAACTTAATGACGGAACGTATTTTAAAAGCGTACAAGTTGTTTTTGAAAGAGATTTTATTTCAAATTACGATGAAATTGCTAAGCAAAACGTTGGTGCGGCACTTGTTGTTGAAGGTCAATTAGTTTTAACGCCTAACGCTAAACAACCTTTTGAAATTAAGGCTACGAAAATTGAAGTGGAAGGTGCGTCTACACCTGATTATCCGCTTCAAAAGAAAAGGCACTCTTTTGAATATTTAAGAGAAATTGCGTATTTAAGACCACGCACAAACACGTTTAACGCAGTGTTTAGAATTAGGAGTGAAGCGGCTTTTGCTATTCATCAATACTTTAACAAAAACGGCTTTGTTTACGTTAACACTCCGCTCATTACGGGTTCGGACTGTGAAGGTGCGGGCGCAATGTTCCAAGTAACTACGCTTGACCTTAATAACGTTCCAAAAACGGAAAACGGCGAAGTTGACTACAAGCAAGACTTTTTTGAAAAGCCTGCAAGTTTAACCGTTTCAGGTCAACTTTCTGCTGAAGCATACGCTATGGCGTTTTCAAAGGTTTACACTTTTGGACCTACTTTTAGGGCGGAAAAATCTAACACCGTTCGCCACGCCGCTGAATTTTGGATGATAGAGCCTGAAATGGCTTTTGCAGACTTAAGCGACGATATGGATTGCGCAGAAGGTATGGTTAAAGCGGTTATTAGCCACGTTTTAGAAACTTGCAGGGAAGAAATTGAATTCTTAAACAACTTTGTAGATAACGGCTTAAAAGATAGGCTTAACAACGTTGTAAACAACGAATTTGTAAGGCTTTCTTATACGGACGCAATCAAAATTTTAGAGCCTGTAAAAGATAAGTTTGAATTCCCTGTATATTGGGGTTGCGACCTTCAATCCGAGCACGAAAGATATATTACGGAAGTCGTTTATAAAAAACCTGTATTCTTAACCGACTATCCAAAGGAAATTAAAGCCTTTTATATGAGATTAAACGACGATGGTAAAACCGTTGCCGCAGCCGACCTTTTAGTTCCTGGCATAGGCGAACTTGTAGGCGGTTCTCAAAGAGAAGAAAGGGAAGATATATTAAAGGCGCGTATGGCGGATTTTGGTCTTAAAGAAAGTGATTACGATTGGTATATCAATTTAAGAAAATACGGCGGTACTAAACACGCGGGTTTTGGTTTAGGATTTGAAAGAATGATAATGTACTTAACGGGCATTTCTAATATTAGAGACGTAATACCTTTCCCAAGAACTGTTTCTAACCTTGAATACTAATTTTTAACAAAGGAGAAAATTATGAAAATTTTAATGGACGCATACGGTGGTGACCACGCTCCACTTGAAGCGATTAAAGGCGCAGTAGAATACGTTGCTGACGGCGGTAAAAGTGAAATTTGCCTTGTTGGTAAAGTTGACGAAATTAAAAAAATAATTGCGGACAACAAGTTTAGTGACAAAAATTTATCCTTTTTAAACGCTACGGAAGTTATAACTAATGAAGAATCTCCAACGGAAGCGTTTAAAAAGAAGCCTGACTCAACTATAACCGTTGCGTTAAACGCTTTAAAGGCAAAGGAATACGATGCTTTTGTTTCTGCTGGCTCAACGGGGGCATTATTAACTGCTTGCGTTTTAAAAATGGGTAGAATTAAAGGCGTTTCACGCCCTGCGCTTTGCACGTTAATGCCAAAGCCAGACGGTGGCGTATGCATGTTCTTAGACTGCGGTGCTAATGCGGACTGCAAGCCTATAAACTTAGTTCACTTTGCCATTATGGCAGACGTTTATATGAGAAAGATTTACGGCATTAAAAATCCTAAAATCGGTCTTTTGTGTAATGGTACGGAAGATAAAAAAGGCAACGAACTTTGCCATGCGGTATTCGCACTTTTAAAACAACTTCCAAGTTTAAATTTTGTTGGCAACGTTGAAGGCCGTGATATATTAAGTGGCGTTTGTGACGTTGTTGTGGCGGACGGATTTAGCGGTAACTGCGCTTTAAAGGCTATTGAAGGCGCTGTTAATACAATGCTTGGCAAGTTAAAAGAAAATATAATGGAATCAAAGTCTGCTAAACTCGGCTTCTTATTTATGAAAAAAGCGTTTAAAAAGACTATGGGCGAACTTGATTATAGAAAGCGTGGTGGCGCGGTATTTTTAGGCGTTAACGGCGTTGTTGCAAAATCACACGGTGCGTCAAAGGCAACTTCGTTTAAAGCAACTTTATTTCAAGCGGAAGAAGCCGCTAAACTTAACGTAAACGAAGAAATTTTTGAAAGACTTCAAGCCGACGAAGTTAAAAATTTAGTTTTAGAATAATATGGCGTTTAATGTAAGTAACGTGCAAAATTTAATAGGTTATACTTTTAAAAATAAAGAGCTTTTACGCCAATGCTTTACGCATAAATCATTTAGTGACGAAGCAAAGGGAGAACTTAATAACGAAAGGCTTGAATTTTTAGGCGATAGCATTTTAGATTTTGTTGTAAGTGAATATTTGTATAAATATTTTAGTTATGACGAAGGCGAAATGACTAAATTTAGAGCATACTACGTTTCAAAAGAACCGCTTGAACGAGCCACCAAAATTTTGGGTGTTGACAAATATTTAATAAGGGGTGGCGGGCTTGAACTTAAAGGCAAAACACTTGCAAATTTGTTTGAGGCAATAATTGCAGGCATTTACCTTGACGGCGGGCTTAAAGAAGCGGAAGAATTTATTTATAGTAAATTGTTAAAAGTTATTAACGTAGAACAATTGTCAAATGCTACTAAAAGCATTAATTATAAAGGCGAACTTAATGACTACGCTTTAAAAAAGAAGTTAGGCACAATAACCTATAAATTGTTAAGTAAAAGTGGGGAAGACCACACACCTCAATTTGAAATAGTTGTTTTAGTTGACGGCGTTTCGCTTGCAACTGCGGTAGGCAAAAGTAAAAAAGAAGCGGAACAACTTTGTGCTAAAACTGCACTTGAAATTTTAAAAAATAAATAAAAACGGAAAAAATTATGTTGAATTTTGAAAGAATTGAACTGCTTGGGTTTAAATCCTTTGCAGACAAAGTTAAAATTGACCTTTTAGATGGTATTACGGCTATTGTTGGCCCTAATGGTTGCGGTAAGTCAAACGTGGCGGACGCAGTTAAATGGGTTCTTGGCGAGCAATCGGCAAAAACAATGCGTGGTACGTCTATGCAAGACGTTATCTTTAACGGCACGCAAGCAAGAAAGTCGCTTTCTTATTGCGAAGTGTCGCTATACTTTAACAATACTGAAAAACTCTTTTCTAACCTTGAATACAGCGAAGTTGTGTTTACAAGAAAGTTGTATAGAAGTGGCGAGAGCGAATACTTTATAAACCGTCAACCTTGCAGAATGAAAGACATTGTTGATGCTCTTCACGAGTGTGGCGTTAGTAAGGACGGATATACTATTATAGGACAAGGCAAGGTTTCTGAAATTCTTTCTTCTAAGCCTGAAGATAGGCGTGCTATTTTTGAAGAAGCGGTTGGTATTGCTAAAACAAAGCGTGATAGAAAGGAAAGTATAAATAAGCTTGCCCGCACTAACGATAATATCACACGTGTTAGCGATATTTTAACGGAAAGAGAGCGTCAATTAGAGCCACTTGCAAAGCAAGCGGAAAAAACGCGTGCGTTTAGGTCACTTTCAGGCGAGTTAAAACACCACGAAATTAACGCTTATTTATATAAATACGACCACGCTAATGAAACAAAAACTAAAATTAGCGATAGAATTAAAGGCTTAAACGAAGAAATTCAAGCACGTCAAACCGAACTTGAAGAAACTATCAAAATTTACAACAATCACCAAGCCGAAATCAACTCGGCAGACGAGTATATTAAAGCGTTAAACGCTGAAATTACCGAACACGCCGTTGGCATTGAAAAACAAACGGGCGAATCTAAACTCTACGCTGAAAAAATCTCATATTTTAATAGTGAAATTGAAAGAATTAAAGCTGAAATTGAAAGCGGTAAAGAAAAAATTAAAGAATATGAAAATACTCTTAAATTTAAGCGTGAATACGGCAAAAAATGCAATTTAGAAATTGACGCTTTAACTAAAAAAGCGCAAGAAATTGCAACTAAAATTAGCGAAATTACTGAAGAAATTAACCGTGATGAAGATATAGAGCAATCTATTCAATCAAAGGTTTTAAAAAGCGTTGAATCTCTTGCAGATATCAACAAAAACTTGGGTGCACTTTCTCAAGAAGAAAGCGTTATTACGCAAAATCAAAAATCTATTGTAGATAAGGTTAATTCGCTCGTAGATAGATATACAAATATTTACACCGAAACTGAAGATATAAAAATAAACCTTGAAGTAACGGAAAAAAATATCGTTAAATATAATGAAGACATTAAAGATAAATCAAGTTCCGTTTCCGCTACTAACGAATTTATTAGTAAAATTGACAATAAGGCTTACGCAGTTAAAAATAGGCTTGCAAGTTTAGAAACTAGCCTTAAATTCTATCAAAGTTTAAAAGAGTCTTTTGACGGGTATAATTCTGCCGTTAAACGCCTTATGGTAGACGCTAAAAATAACGCCGAATTATCAAAGAAAATTAAAGGCGTTGTTGCAACTATAATTTCTACGGAAAAAGATTACGAAACGGCTATTCAAAACGCTATTGGCGGTGCAATGCAAAACGTTGTGACGGACAATCCTAGCGATGCCGAATATTTAATTAACTACCTTAAAAAGTGTGACGGCGGTAGAGTTACCTTCTTGCCTGTTACGTCCGTTAAACCAAGAAATAACGATAGTGAAATTGTTTCCGCATTAAAGGAAAACGGGGCTATAGGCTTGGCAACTGACCTTGTTAAGTATGATGGCTACTATGAAAGCATAGTATCTTTCTTGCTTGGTGGAACGCTTATTTGTAAAGATTTAAAGTGTGCTACGGAAATTGCTAAAAAGTACCGCTTTAACTTTAAAATCGTTACGCTTGACGGCGATATTTTAGCACAAAACGGCTCAATGACGGGCGGTTCTAAAAAGGCTAACGACGTTAACTTGTTGTCTATTGATAGGTCTGTTAGCGAATATCAAACGGCGGTAGATAACGATAAAAACGAACTTGTAAGGCTTGAAAATAACAAGCAAAATTTACTTAAGCAAGTAAACCTTGAAGTTACTGAACTTGATGCGTTAAAAACGGCTTTAACCGAAAGCAAGCAAAACCTTGTATTGCTTCGTGAAAAGAAAAATAGCAACGAACTTGCCCTTGCTAATATTCAAGGCGAAATTGACAAGAATAAGGACGAAATTGCTATTATCGGCGCAAGGCTTGAGCAAATTAAAACGGAATTTACTGATATAACTATTGGTAATGAAAAATTAAATAAGGAAAAAGAAGATGCTTCTAAAGAGCAATCCGTAAGGCGTGAAAAGTTTATTAAGTTACGCCAAACTCGTGATGAAATTTTAAAAGAAAATACGGAAGTTCAAGCAAAACTTTCATATTTACGTGCGGAAATTGGTGCGTCTGAAAGCGATATTGAAAGAATTAACGGCGAAATTACGTTAATTAACGAAAGAGCCGTTAAAGGCGAGCAAACTATTAATAGTGACGCTAATATCATTAAGGAATTAAAACTTCAAGCGGAAAAAGTTGCTTTAACTGAAGATGAGCAATTAAAACTTAAAGCACTTCGCTTAAAACTTCAAGAGTTTGACGATAAAAAGGTTAAACTTAACGAAATGATTATTCAAGATAACTTAAAGCGTGAAGTTTTACAAGCGGATATCAATAAAAACAATCAAAGAAGGGAGCAAGAAGAAATCAATTTTGCTAAAGTTGACACGGAACTTTCGTTTATGAGCCAAAACTTATTTAACGAATATCAACTTACTTACGAAACTTGCCAAGAGTTTAGAGATGATAATTACGACGTGTCTATGAGCCATCAAGATATTGCAACGTTAAAGCGTAAAATTGCAAGCCTTGGTAGCATTAACCCTAACGCCATTGAAGAGTATAACGAATTGAGCGTTGCGTATAACGAACTTTTAGTTCAACGTGACGACCTTTATAAAGCACAAGAAGATTTGCAAAAGGTTATTGACGATTTAACTAAAGAAATGACTTTAACCTTTAACGAAGGCTTTAAAACTATTAAGAGCAACTTTGGTAAAATCTTTAAAGAACTTTTTGGCGGTGGCACTGCCGACCTTATTGTTGAAGAAAGTGAAACGGGTGACCCGTTAGACGCAGGCATTGAAATTGTTGCCGAACCACCAGGAAAGAAGCTTCAAAAAATATCGCTTTTATCAGGTGGCGAAATGGCGCTTACCGCTATTGCAATACTCTTTGCAATACTTAAACTTAGGCCAATGCCTTTCTGCGTGCTTGACGAAATTGAAGCCGCGCTTGACGATGCTAACGTTGAAAGATTTGCTAAATATTTACGCAACTTCTCTAAAGAAACTCAATTCATTTGCATTACGCACAAAAAGGTTACAATGGAAAATGCTGACGGCTTATTTGGTGTAACAATGCCAGAAAAAGGCGTTTCTAGCATCGTTTCCGTAAAACTTTCAGACATTAAAGATATTGAACAAAGTTAAGGTGAAAAATGAGTATTTTTTCTAAAATAGCCAAATCATTACAAAAAACTAAAAATAAAATAGCCGATACTTTTGCCCGAGTTTTTTCTATTGATAGAATAGGCGAAGAGTTTTACGACGAACTTACGGACGCTTTAGTTGTCTCCGATATATCTTACTCAACCGCAAGCCAAATTGTTGAAGACTTGCGTGATGAAATGATTGAGGGTAGCGTAAAAGATAAGGGCGAGGTTGTAAAAACGTTAAAGCAAGTTATTGCTAATAAACTTTTAGAAGTTGACGCTATTGAGTTTGAAAACCCTTGCGTTATTATGATTGTGGGCGTTAACGGCGTTGGCAAAACAACTACTATAGGTAAACTTGCTTCCTATTTTACTTCGCTTAAAAAAAGCGTTACGATTGTTGCGGGCGATACGTTTAGAGCCGCCGCTAGTGACCAACTTAGCGTTTGGGCAGATAGGGCAAACGTAAGAGTTATTAAGCACGACGAAGGTGCGGACCCATCCGCCGTTGTGTACGATGCAATATCTTCTGCAAAAGCAAAGAATACTGACGTGTTAATTGTTGACACTGCTGGTAGGCTTCACGTTAAATCAAATTTAATGGAAGAGCTTAAAAAGATGACAAGGGTTGTTGAAAGGGAATATCCAACCGCTAATTTTTATAAACTTATAGTTTTAGACGCAACTACCGGTCAAAACGCAATAAGTCAAGTTGACGCGTTTGACGATGCCGTTTCTCTTGACGGTATTGTGCTTACTAAACTTGACGGTACTGCTAAAGGTGGCTTTGTTGTTTCACTTTGTGAAGAAAAAGGCTTGCCAATATGCTTTGCAGGCGTTGGCGAAAAACTTGATGACTTAGTTGAGTTTGACGTTGAAGATTTTGTTGACGGATTATTTTAATAAGTAGGTTATATCACATCATCTTGTTGTTTTTTTGACGGAAAATTTTACAAAATATAAAAGGCTTAAACGCTTTAAATAGCGTTTAAGCCTTTCTTTATATATATTATGCAATTAATAAAGGTGCTAATATTAGCGATGCGTAAGATATTAAGTAAAGTAAGCCGATAACAAGGTCATACCATTTATATCTTTTTTTAACAAGCATAATTATGCCGTAAACTAAGCAGTAAAGGGTAACGGGAATTGCGTAAATAAAAAATATAAGCAAACCAACCGCGCCCCAACCATTGCTAGGGTCATTTAAAATGCCGATAGTAACGTCAACTACGTAATAAGCAAATATTACTGCGCATATTAGTAAAATTGCATTTGATATAATTTTAAATACTTTTAATTTTTTACTCATAGTTAAGCCTCCTAAACTTAGTGTATAACTATTATAACATATAATACAATAATTTTCAATATATAAAAAGCAGTTGCCAAAAAGCAACTGCTAAAAAATGGAGCTTCTAACCGGAATCGGACCGGTGACCTCATCCTTACCATGGATGCGCTCTACCTACTGAGCCATAGAAGCATTTTGCTTAATTATAATAGCATATAAAATTAAATTTGTCTAACATTTTATTATATGTTTGCTAAACTGTTGCAAAATTTAAAAAAATTTTGTATAATGTGTTTGTTTGGAGAGATGTCGGAGTGGTCGAACGAGCACGATTGGAAATCGTGTATACGCCATAAGCGTATCGGGGGTTCAAATCCCCCTCTCTCCGCCACGAAAAAGGAACACCTGTTTGGTGTTCCTTTTTTCGTGCTCCGAAAGATTATGAGGGGGATTTGAACAAAAACGTTAAGAAAATATGCGTTGCTCCGCATATTTTTAGTGGCTGACCGAAGCATTTTGCAAAGCACAAAGTTTGAATTTTTATATATTGCTTTGCAAAATGCAAGAGCATAATCCCCCTCTCTCCGCCACGCTAAAGCACCCTAATTAAAGGGTGCTTTTTGCGTGGCTTCGTTCGGGGTATTTGCCCCGTTGGGGGCAACCCCTAGCGGGGCGCAAACCCCTCGCAAACTAAAGTTTGCCTTCCCCTTATCAAGGGGCGGAACGCCCCCTCTCTCCGCCAAAAAAAGAAGTACGAAACTGTACTTCTTTTTTTATGTCAAATTCGCAAAAATTTGACTATCATGTTGCGACAGCAACTATCATTCGAGCGTAGCAAGTTATCATTTTCGCGCTAGCAAATTTGAATTATAACAAACTTCATTTCCATGAGAGATACAACTTGAAAGTAAACATTTTTTTTAAAAATTTCATAAAATAATTATTAAGTAAAATTTTGTTTTAATAAGGAGTATTTTATGAATCCATTTATCGAAAAGCCTTTATCTATTTTAAGTAGTTTTCAAAATTGGAAACAACTTTATCCAAAAGCATATAACAAACATGAAGTAAACCCGTATACCAAAACCCGAATTATTCTTATGAACGGAACGGAATTTGAGGCCAACTGGTTTTCGCACCAACTTGCAAGACATACCAGCAACAACGATTTAAGAAGGGAAATTAGCGTTACACGCTCGGTAGAAAAACAACAACAACTTAAAATTTCACTATTAAAACCCGCAAATGAAAGCGCACTTGAACACACTATCTCTTACGAACAATTAGCGGTTGATTTAACCGCGGAACTTGCTAAAAGAGAGTGCGATTGTTATGTTAAAAAGGCATTAGATTTTGCTCTTCTTGAAGATTTTGACCATCTATATCGCTACGCTAATCTACTACATATGGAACAAGGTATTCTCGCCGAAAATTTAGTTGGCAGATACACCGAAATTATGCCTGGTAGACCAACTATTTCTCATCATCGATTCAGTAAAGATAACGTTAAACGCAATATCAATTCTAAAACAGCTGATAAGCAAACTATTTTATCTACAATGATAATAACTGCCGCTGAACAGCAAACAATGAATTATTATATGAATATAACTAACCTTGCAAACAACGAATTATCAAGAAAATTGTACCAAGAAATAGCACTTGTTGAAGAAGAACATGTAACTCAATATGAATCGCTAATGGATTCTAATGCAAGTTGGTTAGAAATGCTACTTTGGCACGAATATTGCGAATGTTATTTATATTGGTCTTGCTACCTCACGGAAACCGACCCGTATATTAAGCAACTTTGGGAAACAAACCTTGACATTGAAATTGGCCATTTACATAAAGCAAGCGAACTTCTTAAAGAATACGAGAATAAAGACTGGCAAGAAGTTATACCTGACGGAAACTTCCCTAACCCTATTTCTCTACACGAAAACGTAGACTACGTAAGGGATATTTTACAAAGCACCGTTCAATTTACGGGGAATTTAGAAGATTACGTTAACGTTAACCAACTTCCTTCAGATGCAAACTTTTTTGAGTTCCAAAAGATTATAAACCCAACGATAGATATTGTTCCATCTCATATAGTTATCGATACTCACATTAATAATTATGGTAAAGACTATCGTTTTGAAGTAGCGCCTAACCCTATAAAAGAATTGCGTTTAAGAACGGTTGACAACACTTCCGTAGGTAGAAAAAAAGACGAAGCAACAAGTACAGACTTTTTTTGCAACACCTGTAAAAATAAGTGATTTACGGAAGATATTAAAACTCTAATATAAGTTCAATGAGTGAAGCACACACTCCGCCACGAAAAAAGGAACACCTGTTTGGTGTTCCTTTTTTCGTGCTACGAAAGATTATGAGGGGGATTTGAAAAGAACGTTAAGAAAACGATGGACACCCATCGTTTTTAGTGGCTGACCGAAGATTTTTGCAAGGCATTAGTTTGATATTTCTGTTTTTGCCTTGCAAAAAGCAAGACCCAATCCCCCTCTCTCCGCCACGCTAAAGCACCCTTAATTTAGGGTGCTTTTTGCGTGGCTTCGGTCGGGGTATTTGAACGGGTAGGAATTGGCAACTTAAAAAGTTTAAGTTTTAGTTATTAGTTGCCAACAAATAGTGGACACCCACTATTTGCTACCCCGGCGTGATAGCAACACCGTAAGGTGCGTAAGTTTTGCTTTTAGCAAAATTGCGGAGCAAATCCCCCTAATTAAACATTTGATGTACTTCAATTTTAATTATTCTAGCAATTCTAAAAAGTGCAATTATTTCAAAATTGAAATTATTAGCCATAATTTTATTTAAGGTGTTAGGACTGATTTTGCACATTTTGCAAAATTTTGTTTTACTTATATTGTTTTCTAACATAAACTTTTCAATAATTCCTATCTTAATTGTGTTATTCATATTTGCCTCCTATTTACCATATGGTACATATATTATATATTTACCAATTGGTAAAAGTCAAGTATTTTATTACCATTTGGTATACAATTGTTAAAAATAAGGAGTTAATATGAATAAGTTTGCAGAAAGATTAAAAGAATTAAGAGAAGAAAAAAATCTTACACAATATGAGTTATCTAAAAAACTTAATATAAGCACGGCTTGTATTAACCGTTGGGAAAAGAATTTGAGAGTTCCAAATATTGATAGTATAATTATTCTTTGTCAATTTTTTGGTTGTTCAGCAGATTATTTAATAGGTTTAGAAAACTAAAACTCTAATATAAGTTTAATGAGTGAAGCACACACTCCGCCATGCTAAAGCACCCTAAATATAAGGGGCTTCTAATTTTACAATTTTAAGGCGTTTGAGGTGTAAAATATTGCCTAAAACTTGACAATTTACGACTTTTATTTTATAATAACCTTAAAAAAAGGAGATTTTTTTATGGCAAATGTATGTGTAATTACAGGTGGCGGTAGCGGTATGGGTCTTGCTGCTGCAAAGTTTATGCCTAAAGACAAAATTATTGTAATTTCAGGCAGAACTTTATCAAAACTTGAAGGTGCTTTAACGAACTTAAAGAACTTGGATATAATGCTTATGCAAAGGCGTGTGATACGTCTTCAAGAGAAAGCGTTAAAGAACTTGTTAACTTTGCTCTTTCGCTTGGCGAAATTAAAAACGTTATAAATTCAGCGGGTGTTTCTCCTGCAATGAAGGGGACTCCTGAAGGTATTTTAAAAATCAATGCACTTGGCACTGTTTATATCAACCAAGAATTTTCAAAAGTTATGAAGCCAGGTAGCGTTATTGTTGACGTATCTTCAAATTCCGCTTATATTTTACCTGGTTTTATTATTCCAAAAAAGGCGTACGCGCTTGCAGAAACTAATGAAGAAAAGTTCCTTAAAGTACTTATTAAGCGCGCAAGTTTAGCAAAAGGCGAATATCAACAAAAAGGTTTTGCTTACTCACTTTCTAAAAATTTCGTAGTATGGTATGCTAAAAAGTGCGCTTTTGAATACGGCTTAAAAGGTATTCGTGTAGTATCGTTAAGCCCAGGTCTTATTGCTACTGATATGGGCAACCTTGAAAAGAAAGACGGCGGTATGCTTATACCTTTCTCTTGTGAAGAACGTATGGGTACGCCTGAAGAACTTGGCTACGCTTTAGCAACTGTTGCCGATGAAAGAAACGGCTATTTAGCAGGTGTTGACGTGCTTTGTGACGGTGGCTCTACTTACGGTATGAAGGAATTTAAAAAGAAAAAATAATTACGCAAAAAGGTGCTTTTAGCACCTTTTTTTATGCCATTTTTGGCGTATTTGTCTTTTTTGTAGCAACTATTAAATATTTATACGTTTAAACGTTAAATTAAAGTACCCTATATTAAAAGGGTGCTTTTTTTCTTGACAAAAAAAGGCAGTAAAAGTATAATACTTTTAGTTATAAAGGAAAGGTTAGTTATGTCAAAAAAAATTAGAGCCAACTTAATGCTTTTACTTGCCGCACTTATTTGGGGTAGCACGTTTGTTGCTCAAACTACTGCAAGTGAAATGGTTGAGCCGTTTACTTTTTTATTTTCACGCAGTTTTATAGGCTTTTTATTTTTAATTCCCGTAATTTATTTATTTAATTTAAAAACTAACAAAGGTTTAGCAAATGGCAAGCCAAAAGCAACTTTAAAGCCTAGCAAAATAACTATTATTGCAGGTGTATTTTGCGGTATTGCGCTTACCATTGCAAGTTACTGCCAACAAATTGGAATTTCGCTTATGACGGATAACGCTTCTGGCAAAGCGGGCTTTATAACCGCGCTATACATAGTTTTTACGCCTATTTTTGGAATAATTTTAAAAAGAAGAGTGCCAAAAATTATTGCACTTTGCGTGCCTATTGCAACGCTTGGGTTCTATCTTTTATGTATAAAAAGTAACTTTACCGTAGAAATTGGCGATGCGTTAACCTTACTTTGTGCAATATTCTTTTCTTTTCATATTTTAGTTATTGACTATTTTATGGAAAAGGGTGCAGACCCAATTAAAACGTCTTGCATTCAATTTTTAGTGGTTGGCGTGCTTTCGCTTATATTAGCGTTTATTTTTGAAACTCCTAATTTTACTGCAATATGGAACGCTAAAATTGAAATTATGTACGCAGGCTTTTTATCAAGCGGTATAGCATATACTTTACAAATTTTAGCACAAAAGGACGCAGACCCAACAAGTGCAACGCTTTTAATGAGTTTAGAGTCTGTTTTTGCGGTGCTTGCAGGCTGGCTTGTACTACAAGAGTCATTATCGCTTAAAGAACTTTTTGGCTGTTTACTTGTATTTATTGCCGTAATACTTGCGCAAATAGAACTTCCTATACCTAAAAAGAAAAAAGAGCAAAAGGGGAGTTAAAATGAAAAAGTTTTTTATATGTAGCATAATTTGCGGTAATGGGATTGTTGGCGGTGCAATTTATATGCAAGAGCATTTAATTACGTACAGAACAAACAAACTTACCGTTGATAGAAAATATAGAAACCTTGAATTGCCATTAGATAAAGTTGTAAGTTTAAAGTGGAAATGGTTTATTTTGCCAATAGCAACGCTTAATATGACAAACGGCGAAAGTTACAAATTTATTATATTTAACAAATGGCGCTTTGAAAATTGGTTTAACAAGTTTAAAGACGTTAAAAAAGACTAACTAAAACAGTTAGTCTTTTATTTTTATTTGCTATGGCGTCAAATTTCTACATTTTTTTTATTTTGTAACTTTTTGCTTTATTTTTTAATGTAATAGTGTTATAATTCTTAAGGTTTTATATTTGGTGGGAATTTTTTATGAGTACGATAGCAAAAAAACGTTATTTTAATATGCCTATAATAATGCACGCTATAATTTCTTTTATTAAAACGAATGCCGTGCTTTGTATTGCCGTTTTTTGTGCGCTTATAACTTCAATTTTTGTTCCTGTTGACAAAGAGTATTTAAGTTATTTTGACTATAAAACGTTAACTTGCTTATTTTGCGTTTTAGCCGTTGTATGTGCGTTAAAGAATATAAAATTTTTTACCGTTTTAGCAACTCAAATTGTAAAAGTATTTAAAAATACGCGCTCAACAATTTTGGCGCTTGTTTACGTAACTTTTATTGGTTCAATGTTTATTGCAAACGATATGGCACTTTTAACTTTTTTACCGCTTGGCTACGTTATTTTAACAAGCACCAATAAGCAAAAGTTAATGGCGTTTACCTTTATTATGCAAAATATTGCAGCAAACTTAGGTGGCATGTTAACACCTTTTGGCAATCCGCAAAACCTTTACTTATACTCAAAATTCAATATTCCTACAGGCGAGTTTACTTTAATAATGCTACCGCCGTTTTTGCTTGCCGTTACCTTAATAACTATTTGTTGTTTATTTGTTAAAAAAGAAGAACTTTTGGTAGAAAGCAATTTGCCACGTTTGCCTATAGTAAAAACAATTATTTATTTGGTGCTTTTTGCACTTTCTATTATAATTGTGTTTAGAGTTATTCCGTATCAAATAGGGATTGTAGTTATTCCGCTTGTGCTTTTGTTTATGGATAGAAAAGCACTTAAACAGGTTGATTACGGCTTGCTTTTTACATTTGTTGCGTTCTTTATTTTTGCAGGGAATATGGCAAGAATTCCTTATATTAGACAAGTGTTTTCATATTTATTAGAAAAAAGTCCGTTACTTGTTTCGGTTTTAAGTTGTCAAATTATAAGTAACGTTCCGTCTGCAATATTACTTTCACAATTTACAACGAACTACGTTCCGCTTTTAATAGGCGTAAATATTGGCGGTTGTGGAACGCTAATTTCTTCACTTGCAAGTTTAATAACGTTTAGAGAATACACTACTAAAAACCCAAATAAAACAAAAAGTTATATACTTTTATTCTCACTATTCAATTTTGGTTTTTTAATTTTATTAACAACGGTATCAATGCTATTTTTCATATAATAAAAAGGAGTAAACGCTTTTGTTTACTCCTTTATTTTTTAATGGTGGTGATGATGTAAAGAGTGGTGATGATGATGTAATGAGTGGTGGCTATCTTCACATTTTTTAACGTTACAAAGTGTTTCTTGGCAAGATTCATTTAACGTTTCAAATTCAATGGTAGCGTGACTAATTCCGTGCTCAAACAATTCTTCTTTAACGGCGTTTTTAATTTTAGCATCGTATTCGTTAACTACTATATGCAAGGTTGCTAAATTTACTTCGCCGTCAAGCGTCCAAACGTGTAAATGGTGCGCATCTATTACTCCGTCAATATCCTTTAAATGCTTTAAAATGCCGTCTATACACACGTTTTTAGGTGTTTTTATTAAAAATACGTTAGCAATTTCTTTAAGGTTTTTAACTGCGTTTATAATAATAAAAACAGCAAGTAGTATAGATAAAATTGGGTCAATAATATAAAGGTTTGTAAACTTAATTACAAGCGCGCCAATTAAAACTATAAGCCAGCCAAGCGCGTCTTCAACCATATGTAAGTTTACGGCTTTTAGGTTGATAGAGTGCCCGCCGTGTGTAAAATAGCCAGCAATTACGTTAACGGCAAAGCCAATAATTGCAAATATGAGCATACCATCATAATTTATAGGAGTTGGTTTAATGAACTTTAAAATTGCGCTATAAATAACTATTATAGAACTTATTAGCAAAATTAAAGTTGTAATAAAACCGCCTAAAACGGAAAATCTTAAGTAGCCGTAACTATATTTTTTATTAGGTTTTTTGTTTGATAGTTTTTCTAAAAAGTAGGAAATGCCAATGCTTAATGCATCGCCAAAATCGTGCACAGCGTCGCTTGCAATTGCTACGCTACCCGTTAAAAAACCGCCAACAAGTTCAAATATAGAAAAGAATAAGTTTAATATAAACGCTATAAATATTTTTTGCTTTGATTTCATTTTATTCTCCGTTGACAAATTTAAAAAATTGCCGTATAATTAGTTTAATACTGAACATATTGTTCAATTATATTGTATCATAAAAAATTCAAAAAGGTGCTATACAATAAAGTGCAATAATTCAATACTGAACAAAAAGGGGAATTTGTATGGATAGGCGTCAAAGAAAAACAAGAGAACTTATATTTAACGCGTTTATATTGTTGCTTTCAAAAAAGCATTATAACGCTATAACCGTTGGCGAAATAATAGAACTTGCAAACGTTGGCAGGGCAACTTTTTATTCGCATTTTGAAACTAAGGACTTTTTGCTTAAAGAGTTGTGTATTGAACTTTTTTCACACCTATTTAATGCTGAAAACGATGGCGATAATGAAAGTATTTTTAACTGCGATATTCACGGCAACGTATTTTTGCATTTGTTTGAGCACGTTAAGGGAAACGACAATAATATAAGAAAACTTTTAACTTCAAAAAACAACGAATTGTTTTTAGAGTATTTTAAGGGCGAGGTTACCAAACTTTTTAAAGAGCGGGAGTTAGAGTTTAGTAGCAAAAAGCCTGCAAGCATACCCCAAGATTTTTGGCTTAACCACGTAACCGCAACGTTTATAGAAACGCTAAGATGGTGGATAGAAACAAAAATGAAGCAAAGCCCAGAAGTTATTTATGATTATTTTTTAAAACTAATTTAAAAGACGCTTATAAAAGCGTCTTTTTTATATTATGCGTTTAAGTTGATTTCATTTAAAAGGGCTATAGTGTTATCAATAATTTTAGAAATTTCTAAACTTCTAACTTCTAAATTTTTAAGCGGTGTTTTAAAGTAAACGTCTCTATTTTGGTTAATTTTTTCAAGTGCCAAATCTTTATTAAATTCTCTATTTTCTTTCAAAGAAATAACTGCTTCGTTAAGCCAAATTTTAACTTCTGGCAAGTATAAATACATAGCGTTTTCATAAATATGCGCTCTACAATATTGGCACTCTGAATTGTTTTTAAGCGTTTGTTCAAAGTTAGGGTTTAACGTTGTTTCTTTCTCAAGTTTTTTAAGTGAGTCATAAAGAGAATAGTCGCTGTGTCCGCCAAGTAAAAGTGCAAGGTTATTAAGGAGTGTAATTGCATAGTTTGACAAATTTTTTACGCTATTTACGTCTTTTTTAACGTACGCAATTTGCGCTTTTAAAATGCAAGCGTTTATATAGCGACCTATTACGGTGCGTATAATATCGTATACGTCGCGCTCAATTTGGCAATCGTTAACGTCAACTTTTTTAAGAGTTTTTAATACTCTAATTGCAAATTTTTTAGCATCGTTAAACGGCTTTAAAAGGGTAACGTTACGCTCAAGTTCATTTTCGTTAAAGCAAGCGCGCGCTTTAATATTTTCATAAAGGTCATCAAATAAAATAACTTCGTCTTCGTCGTAGGTGCCCCAAGTCATTAGTTTTGATACGGGCATCAAATTTTTCCACGCTGAAGCCATTGTGCTAAAGTTACTTTCACTATAACGAGCGGAGCAAAAATCTTTAATAAGTTCATTAACGCTCAAAGTTTTATTATCCCACGCGTTTTTTGTTAAGTAGTGTAGGTATAACGAACTTCCGTGCGAAAATTCTGGCCAAAAAACCATACCTTTACACATTTTATCTCCCTTTGCAATTTTAAGCCTTTCGTTCATAAGAGCGAAATTGCCCCTAATATCGTGGTGCTTTTCAAGACCGCCAAATATACCGAAAATCCAAGGGAATTTTCCTACTAAGTTCCAATTAGTAAAGTTGTTTTTATCTTGAACTTCGCTTGTGTAGTCAAATAATATTGCTTGGTTTTTATCAAGTTCGTTAAGTAGCGCTTCAACTTCTTTAGGCGTGTAATACATCCATAAATCCCAACTGGCTATTAAAAGTGGAGAGTTTGGGTATTTTTCCTTAATATTTTTGCAAATTTTATGATAAGTATAAAGTTTTAAACGCTCGTTTTCATTTTTATCTTGTGAAAATTTGCGTTCTGCAAGTCCTATTGTGTGAAATATTTGACCTTGACCATATTCCTTAACGTGCGTGTCGGTAAGGCGAGAATAATAATCAAAGTTTTTATCATCTCTAATGTCAAAAACAAGCCCCGTTTGTTCGTTATAACTATTAGTGCTTTGCGCTAAAAAAGTAGGTTTAACCTTTTCTATAAATTCTTTTGGCGTGCGCGAATACCAATGCGTCATAGTTCCCGTGTCTTCTGGGTGCATAAGGTCGCGCTCAAAAGCGTAGGTCAATATTTTTTTTCTTAACTCTCCCTTATATTCAAGTGGCCAAAATAGACTGCGGTCATCATAGCCGTAGCCTGAATTTTCCGCCTTGTCAGTAAGGGAAGGGTAAGGCACAATATCGGGAAAGGCTTTTTGCCAAACGTCGTCCATACCCGTGCGTAACATAAATAAATTAAGGCGTGATTTAACTATCCAGTCAATTTCATTTTTCCAATCTTCATAGCCCCAATGTTCGGCTTGAAAGCGGTGTAAACTTCTATGAGCAAAGTATCTTAAACCGCGGTATTCAAAACGTGGGCTTTCTAAAAGGTCAATATCTTCAAAAATAAGAGACGCATTTTTAGGTGTTCTATCTCCGTCCCAAAAATATTTGTAATTTAAAAATTTTTCAAAATAGCGGTAAACTGCGTAAAGTGTTGCACGTGGGCGCGCACCTGCTAAAATAAGGTAAGTAGTGCCGTCAATTTTTATAGATTTGATAGCGTAATCGTCAGACCCGTAAGAAATATTTAAGGCGGGAAGTTTGCCTTTTAAATATAGATTTGCCGTTACCATATTTACACTGTCATTACCAATCAAAACTACGGTTTTTGGATTTTTTGGTAACGATAAAAACTCTTCGTCGTTACAAAGTGTTAACTTATTATTCGTGCTTTTTAAAGCAAGGTTAATAAATTCGTTTGCGCTTATTTTATAAGCACTATGTGCATTTTTAGGAAAAACTACCATAATATTCATTTTTATCACCTATTTTTTTTAAAGTTAATAAATTTATCAATTTAATTATAACGTTTTAAATTTATTTAAAACACTTATTTTTTATTCAAAGGGGTGGACTTTTTAGTCACTTTATGTTAAAATGCAAGAAAAGGGGGATTTGCAATGCTTTATAACTATGAAGAATTAAATTTTAAAGTTCTTTCAGTGTTCCGTGCAAAGCATCAAGACGGAAAGTTTTTTGTAAACGCACGCCCGTATGGTGCACTAGCGTTTAGATTAAGTGGAAAGTGTAATTTTAAGTTTAAAACAAAGAATTTTTTAGTGGAAAGTGGAGACGTTTCATATATACCTGCTAACGCGGAATATGAAGTAGAATCGCTTGGCAGTGAAATTATAGTGGTGCATTTACAAAACTGCAATTATTTTGAGCCTGAAGTTTACCACCTTTCAAACGCGTTACGCTTTAAAAACCTATTTAACGAACTTTTAGAGTGCTGGAAAACAAATTGCTCTCAATTTAGTGCAAAAAGTATAATTTTTAACATTTTGCAAAGCATTGAAAATGACGGTAATACTAATGCCGTTACAGAAGCATTTGAAAAATGTTTAAATTATTTAGAACAAAATTTTTGCAGTCCAAGTATTGATATGTTAAGCGTTGCAAACGCTGGGTTTATGAGTAAATCATCGTTACAGCGCGCGTTTAATAAACACTACGGAATTTCGCCAAAAGCGTATCTTATAAAGTTGAGAATGAACAAGGCGTTTAACTTGCTTACTCAAACAAATTTAACCGTAAAAGAAGTTTCTTTTGAGTGTGGATTTTTAGATGAAAAGTTTTTTTCTCGCGAGTTTAGCCAAAAATTTGGCTTTCCGCCGTCCGCACTAAAAAAGCGAAGAATAGAATAAATAAATGCAAGCAAATTAAATTGCTTGCATTTTTTTGTGTTTTTAAGAAATGAATTTATTGCTATATTTTATTAAATAATTTTTGCTTATATTTATGTGGCGTTGTGCCAAATTTTTGTTTAAATTTAATAATAAAGCGAGAGCAGTCGTTAAAACCGGATAAATAACAAGCGTCTGTAACTGAAGCACCCGTTCTAATTAACTGCTCTGCGTGTGAAAGTCTTTTAGCTTCAATTAAACGGCCAACTGAAATACCCACGTGATTTTTAAATAAGCGGTTAAGCGTGGCACTTGATATATAAAAGTGCTTTGCAATATCGCTACTACAAGAAATTGTTAAATAATTTGCGTCAATGTACGCTAAAATTTCGCTAAGTTTATTCGGCTCTAATTCTAACTTGTTTTCCTTTTCGCTTGCAAGTAAAGTTATAAGTTCAAGTAGGTAAGTTGCTTTTAAAAAATCTTCTAAATTATTGTTTGAAAGTTTATTTGCTAAAAAAATTAGCCTTTCTTTACCTTCTTCACTTAAACGAACTAAACCAAAAATATTATGCCGTTTTAAAAAGTCGCATATAAAATCGCTAGTAATCCAAATGCAAAAGTGCTCGTGATTGCAAGAGTTTTTATAAATACAATGGTGTACGCTTGACGGGCTTGAAACTATCGCGTCACCTTTAACAACGTCACTTATAGTGCTTCCGTATAAAAACGAAATATCGCCCGTAACGTTTATATAAATTTCAATGCAGGCGTGAATATGCGCTTTGTCTGCCGTGTTTGAGTTTATATCGTAATAACCGTTATTATGCACCGCTTTAAACTTAATATCGCTTAAATTCGGCAAAATTTTAATAAGTTCGGGTTGAACTGCCATAATACTCCAAAAATGAGCGTATTTTCATATAATACGCGTTAAATCTCATATTTATATGTGTTTTATAGTGTTATAATTGTAGCATAACGAAATAAGACTTGTCAACAAAGGGAAAGTATGTTAGATTATTTATTAGTATTTTTATCCGTAGTGCTTTTAGCGGCGGCATTTACGGTACAAAAATTTTATCATAAGTGTACGGGCGGTACAACAGTAAGTAGCACTATATTCAGTATGGTGTCTTCTATATGCTCAATAGTAATTTTAATTTTAAGAAATACCACGGCGGAAGGCTTAAATATTGAATTTTCTTGGTACTCGTTTTTCAACTCTTTATTAAAAGGTATATGTGGCTTTTTATACACGATTATCGGCTTTAAAATTTTAAAGCGAGCAAACGTTGCAACCTATATGCTATTTTTAATGAGTGGCGGTATGATTGTGCCTGCCGTTTGGGGTTGGGTATTTTTAGGCGAGCCTGCTACCGTTTTAAGAATTTTAGGTATAATTGTAATGATTGTTGCAATATTCCTTTCAAATTCAAACGTTAAAAAACTTGATAAAAAGTTAGTTGTAATGTGCGTGGCGGTATTTATGCTCAATGGTTTTTTAAGCGTATTTTCAAAACTTCACCAAGTTGCAGGCGTAGAATATAACCCTGTTGACACGATTAGTTACGCATTGATTGGTTGCTATTGTTCTTTTGGTTTGAATTTTGCACTTAAACTTTTCATATCGCTTAAAAATAGGCGTTTAGCAAAACTTTCTAATGTTACAAAAGAAGTTAGTAACGATGCCGATAGCGTAGAAAACTCTACTCAAATTGAAGTGAGTGAAAACGTGGCAAGCAAAAAAGTTAGTAAATTACAACGAGTATTTCCAATACTTTTAGTAATTTTATATAGTTTTATAGGAACAATTTCTAACGTGCTTCAACTTGAAGGCGCAAAAAACTTGCCTGCAAGCGTACTTTTCCCTATAATAACAGGTGGTACTATTGCACTCACAGGCATATTTGCATTTATATTCTTTAGAGAAAAGCCTACTAAAATAGAGTGGTTTGGCATTGTTCTTTGCATAATAGGTACTTGCTTATTCTTATAATGAAAGGAGAAATTTATGTTAACGTATAGATTAGGTTTATACCAAAGAGAAGAAAAATACGCGCTTGAACTTGTAGATGCAATAAAGCGTAATAAAGGCTGTTGCGATACCGTTTGGCTTTGCTCTATGGGCTACTATCCAACCATTGAAAAACACGAAGAGTATGCAAAAGCGTGGGTTAATTCCGCTAAAATTTTTAAAGACGCGGGCATTAAAGTGTCACTTCAAATAAACAATACTATCGGGCATTGTGATACTCCTATTTTAAAGCCAGAAGATAAAGGCGAATTTTGCTTAGGTATGCTTCCGCAAGACGGGGAAGAAGACCCTTATTTAGTGGGGCATGACGGCACTAAAAATTACGGCTGTTTTTGCTGGCGTGGCGAAAAGTTTAAAAAGTATATAGCGCAAATGGTTCAAACTTATGCAAAAATTTTAAAACCTACTACTATTTGGTATGATGACGACCTTCGTGCGCATAGCCATAGCCCAAACAAATTCCCTTGTTTTTGTGAAAGGTGCATTTCTACTTTTAATAAGGAACAAGGAACTAACTACTCTCGTGATGAGTTGGTTGATAAAATGAATTATGAAGATACAAATTTAAGAAAAGAGTATCTTAACTTTATAAGAAAGGGCGTATACGATTTTGTTTATTACGTTACAAAAGAGTGTTTGAAAGTTTCTCCCGAAACAACTTTTGCGCTTGAATACGAGCATCAACACAACTATTTAGGTCCAAGCGATGAGCATATTTTGGGCGCTATGTACGATGCAAGTGGGCGTGAAGTTGAAACAAGGCCGGGTGGCGGTTGTTATAACGATAAAGACCCTTATAGCCAAGTTTATAAACTTTTAACGCTTTCTTCGCCCAACTCTATACTTCCAAATTACGTAAAAAATATCGTTGCCGAACTTGAAAATTTACCAGGCGTTGCTTTTGGTAAAAGCATTGGCGGAATACTTAACGAAGGTTCACTTGACCTTGCTATTGGTTGTACGGGGTTATCTTTTACAGACGTGCAATCTTGCCACGAGCCAATTAGTTATTACGAAAAAATTTTTGCAGGGCTTAAAAAGATGCGTCCTTATTGGGAGCGTTTATCAAGAGTTAGCCGTAACGACTATCGTGGAACTGTTGCTATATATTGGGGCGAAGCTCCACATCTTAGACAACTTAAAAGGGAAGAAAAACCTTTTAGTTGGGACTACGTTATTAACGAAGCCGACATCAACTTAATGCGTTTAGGCGTTCCACTTAGTTATGATGCACGCAGTGATATTGCATACTTGCTTCATACAAAAATGATTGATGGTATGACTGACGGCGACATTGAGTTTTTACTTACAAAACCCGTTATTACGGACGGCGAGTGTATTAAAAAACTTTGCGAAAGGGGCTTTGCAAACAGGTTTAACTTTACTATTAAAAGTATTGGATTTAATACTATGGAATATTTTACGAGTGCTTGCGGTAAAGAGCACGATGGCGCTTTCCTTAAAGAAAATCCATATGCGCATAAGTTTATGAACCGCTACGTGTTTGACGGCGCAAATGAAGATAATTCAACAATTTACGGCTATGCTCATAATGGTTATCATTTGGGTGACAATAAACGTCTTGGAGCAACAAGTATAACAACTAAAATTAACGGCTCTAACGCAAAATGGGCTATTTTTGGTTATAGCATTTGGTCAGATATTACAAGTTCGGCAAAAAGAAATCAAATTCTTGCAATGCTTGACGATATTGCTTTTATGCCAGCAAGGCTAATTAGCGATGATATTGCCGTTGTTATTCCGTCCGTTGATAAAGAAGGTAAAACTACTGCAGTTACTATTCATAGTGCTTCACAAAACGGTACGGGTGAAATAACGTTAAAGGTGCGTAATCCACGAGGTAAAACGGTTTCAGTTATGGGTACAAGGCACGAAAGTTACAAGTTTGATTATAGCGGAAGCGAAAGTGAAATTACCGTTAAAATTGAGCCTATTGACCCATATGAAGTTGTCACGGTATTTGTTGATTAATTAAATTGCACGTTAATATTTGATTTTTTTACAAAAAATTTTTAAAATTAAAAAATGTTTTAAAACAATCAAGTTTTGCCAATTAGCCAATAAAAAAATGCAAGCGTTTTGCTTGCATTTTTCATTTATAAATTTAAGAAAATTACGGAAATTATCCCCAATACTATGCCTAAGTATTGTATTGGTCTAAATTTTTCTTTATACCAAAACATTCCAATTAGTGAGCAAAGTATTATTTGCCCGCCCGAATAAACGGGGAAGTAAATTGCGTTAGAAATTATATTAAGGTTTGTAAAGTACATCATTAATATAAAGGAAATGCCCGTAAATATACCGCACAAACCTCCCCAAAGGCTAACGCTTTTAAGGTTTGATTTTAATTTTGATTTTTCCCTTATTAAGGCAATTACAAATAAAACAATTGTGGCAACTAAAAAACCAAGCATTAAAAAGGTAACGCCATCGTAAATAATGTCAGTTGGATTTTGGCTTTGCGAGCTTCCTGCAATTGAAATTATAATAGAAGCAACCCCGTCAGATATAGCGGCAATTAAAACGTACACAAGCCATTTAAAAGTGATTTTGCTTTTCTTATCTAAATTGTTTTTAGGCTCTAAATTTATAAATATTATGCAAAGAATAAATAAAGCTAAGCCAAAATAAAAGAATAAGCCTACAGTGTTATGTTGAAATATTATGCCGTAAACTGCAGGAATAAGAAGTGCAAAGGCAAATATTAAACTTGATATAGACATAGGGCCTTCTTTTAACGCTAAAACGGTAAAGAAGTAGCATAAAACAAAGAGTATTACTAGTAGAATAAGTAACCAAAACTTATTAAACGAAATTCCTTTTTGTGCTCCGCCTAATATGAAAAATGCTATTACGAATATAAGTGAAGTAAAAAGCATTCTTATAGCGGAGTAAAAAATTGGCGCGTCCTTTTTATACTCTTTAACAAATACGAATGTTAGTGAAATTGCAACTATATTAAATATAAATAAAAGTAAAACGTCAAAAGTCATTTTTTGTTGCTCCTTAAAATTATTATATAAAAAAAGGAGTTCTTTGTCAATAAAATGAGCAAGTGTACACTTTTTTAACGTATTGTAATAGTTGAATTAAAACTAATTTTAGTTTTTACTATCAAGTAGGTATGAAATATATTCTTTTGGGCTTTTTTTAGTTTCTTGCTTAAAAATTTTAGAAAAATATAGTGCGTCTTTAAAACCTGAAAGAATTGCAATATTTTTAATGCTCGTTAAACCTTGTTCCATTAAAAATATAGAGCGCTTTATGCGTAAATCGCGTAGATATTGCGAGTAGCAAATACCCTTGTTTTTCTTGAAGAAAAAGGATATATATTTAGCGTCGTAATTAGTTAATTTTGCAAGTTCTTTAAGTGAAAATTCAATGCTTGTAAAATTTTCGTTTGTTAGGGTGGTAATAATGGTCATTAAATTGTTTTGAGTGGTGGTTTTTACTTGTAAATGCGCAAGTAAATATAAAAGCACAGTTTCGCCAAAAAGGTCGGCATTGTGGCTATTTGCCTTTTTTAAGCAATCAAACGTAATAGTTGAAATTTGCTCGTAATTTTCCTTCATATTAAACACGCACTGATTTTCGCTAAGTTGAAAGCGGTCAATAAGTTCGTCGGCACGCCTACCGTAAAACGAAACGTAAAAATACTTTAAATCGCCGTTTTGAGTAATGTTAAAATTAGAGTTTTTAAAAACTATAAACGCGTCGCCCTGGCTAATTGGGTGGCTTTTTTTATTTTGAGTAAGCGTTCCCGTACCATTCAAAACGAAGCCGAATTTATATTCTTCAGTGTGTGTTAAAGTAGATTGCACGTCGGTAACTTCGTAAACTAAATTAGTGCAAACTAAATCGCTTGAACGAACTACGCTTATTTTGCAAATATCTTCAAAATTCATTGTAAACTCCTTTTATGGTTTTATTATACTTTTGCTTGAATTTTTTGTCAACAAAATAGATAAAAAACATATTATAATAGAATTTGTCTATATACAACGCATAAAGAGTTTGGTATAATAAACTCAAATAATGTAAATACATTTTTACAAGGAGAAACAAAATGATAGATAAAAGCGTTGAAGATATGGTTTTAGCCTTAGTTAAAACTGACACTAAAAACTATCCAAAATACACTTTGCCCGAAGGATATAAATTTGCTTTTTATAAAAAAGGCGACGAGTATAAGTGGGCTGAGTTAGAAGTTGAACTCGGTCAATTTGACACTATTGAAAAGGGTGTTGAAGCGTTTAAAAAAGATTTTTTAATAGGTCAAAATTTAAAGCCTGAAGATAGAACTATTTTCGTTGTTGACCCTGACGGCAATTACGTTGCCACCCTTTCGCTTTGGGACGGAAAGTTTTTAGACGGCTACTATCAAAAACTTCATTGGATGGCGGTTAGTGATAGGTGTGCTGGTAAAGGCATAGCAAAAGCGTTAATGACGCGCCTTTTAGACCTTTACAATGAACTTGGTTATAAAGATTTTATCTTTTTATACACGGGAACGTGGTACTATCCTGCAATTAACATATATCAAAAATTCGGCTTTAATTTTTATGAGGGCGAGCGTTCGGTAGTTGTATCGGCAACCGATGAAAATTTTAAAGAATATAATGAAAAAGCAATAAATATTGTTAAACAAAAGTTTAACGAATACAAAAAATAAGGAGCATATTATGAAAAAAACTGTTAAATGTGGTGTTTTTGGATTATTTAGAGGCGCTGCGCACGTAAGGTCTATTTTAGAAAACAACTGTGACGTTGTTGCCGTTTGCGATAGAGATGAAAAGAAACTTGAAGATATAAAGAAAAATTTTGGCGATAAAATTGCCTTTTATAAAGATTTTGACGAGTTTATAAATCATCCTGGTTTAGAAGCGGTAATTTTAGCAAACAACTACGACCAACACGTTCCGTTTGCAATAAAAGCGCTTGAAAAAGATATTCACGTTTTAAGCGAGTGTACGTCTAACGCAACAATGGCAGATGGTGTTAAACTCGTTAGAGCCGTTGAAAAGAGCAAGGCTATTTATATGATAGATGAAAACTGTGCTTTTATGAAATATTCATACGAGTTAAATAGAGTTTTTAAAACGGGTACGTTAGGTAAAATTTTATACGCCGAAGGCGAGTATAACCACCCAGAAATGCCTGGCGATGACGACGTTATGCGTAGATATAGGCCATACCCTAAACATTGGAGAAACTTCCTTCCAAGGTCTTACTACATTACTCACTCGCTTGGCCCGCTTATGTACATTACGGGTGCTATGCCTAAAAGGGTAACTGCTATGCCAGTATTTGCACCAAACCCAAGCGATTCACTTATGGGACTTGACGTTGGCGATAGAGCGGCTATCATTACAACTTTAAACGACGATGATTCAGTTTTCCGCGTTACCGGTTGCGCCGCTTTTGGTGGACACGGCTTATCTTTCCGCCTTTGCGGTGTAAAAGGTCAAGTTGAAAATTTAAGAGACGGCACTGATAGAATTTTATTAACATATAACGAGTGGGATACCCCAGAAGGCGTAAACACAAGAAGCGTATATTTGCCTGAGTGGAAAGATAAAGACAAGGCTTTAATTGAAGCATCAACTCACGGCGGTGGCGACTTTGTTGCAACGCGTGAATTCCTTAACTGCATTAGGGAGGGTAAACAACCTATTTTAGACGTTTACTTTGCAACTACTATGGCATCGGTTGGCATTTTAGCGTGGAGAAGTATTTTAGATGGTAGCAAGCCGTACGACGTTCCTGATTTTAGAAAAGAAGAAGATAAGGTTAAGTACGAAAACGATTATTTAACTCCTTTCTACGGCCCTAATGGTCAAGAGCCAACTTTACCTTGTTGTTCACGCCCAGATTACAAGCCAAATGAAAAAGACGTTGAAGAATATTTAAAAGTAGTAACTAAATAAAAAATGCGCTCCGCTAATATTGTAGCGGAGCGTTTTTTTGTTTACACGTTTATTGAAATTGTGAATTTTTTTCTATAACTTTTTGGCGTTAAATTGTATTTATTTTCAAAAACTTTATAAAAACGGCTTAAATTTTGAAAACCACAAGCAAAACAAACGTCAATAATGCTCATATTCGTGTTTATTAAAAGGTTGGTTGCGTAGTTTATTTTAAGTTCGTTAATATATTCGCTAACGCTAACGTTTAAATATTTTTTAAGCGACCTTGCTAAATGCTCGCGTGATTTATTAGAAATTTCTAACATTTTACTTGCGCCTTGTGTAAAATTGTTGGGGTTTGACATTTTTGTTAACGTGTCTTGTAGCCATAAAGGCATATCATGCTTATTAGAAAGTTGTAAATTCGTTATAAAAAGCGGTAAAATTTCGGCAAGAATAGATTTTAGCAATATCTTTTTTCCGCTAACGTTACCGCGGTGCAAAGCGTTTAATTCGTTTAATCTTTCAATTAGCCTTTGCTTAGAATTTGAATTTAAAATAATAACGCGTGGAAGCGAACTAAGTAACAATTCGTTTATAGTGCTTTCATCAAACAAATAATTTAAAACGCTACTTGCAACGTTTTTAGTAAACGTAAGGTTTGCAAAGCAAGTGTCGCTATCCTTGCAAATTTGAGTGTGGATATCGTTAGGCCTAATTAAAACGAGCGTACCGCCGTCTAAAACCTGCTTTTCGCCGTTTATTAAATGTGTAATTGAGCCGTTTATAACTAAAAATAATTCGTAATAATCGTGCTTGTGTAGCCTTGCTTGTTTACTTTTGCCGTAAACGAAACTAAGTAAACTTTCCGTTTCTAAATCAACGTTATTTTCTTCTTTTGCTATAATAAAATCTAACATAATAACACCTAAATATCACAATAGTATAATAAGTATATCACATTAAGCGTAGAAAATCAATAATAAAGGTGGTATAATTATTGTATAATAGGAGGCTTAATGTTATGAAAGATATTTATATGATAGGCAACACTCACTACGACCCTGTGTGGACGTGGACTTGGGAAGAAGGTTTAACTTCAATTCACTCAACGTTTAGAAGTGCTCTTGATAGAATGAAAGAGTTTCCAGACTTTGTTTATTCGTTTTCACTTCCTATAATTTTTGAGTGGATAAAAAGAATAGACCCGCCTATGTTTGAAGAAATTAAAGAACGTGTAAAAGAAGGCAGGTGGGATTTAGCAGAAGGTTGGTGGGTTCAACCGGATACTTTTTCCGCGTCTGGTGAAAGTTACGCAAGGCAATCGCTTTACGGTCAAAAATATTTGAAAGACACGTTTGGCAAGTACGCTACTAACGTTTTGGATATTGACTCATTTGGTCACAATTCTCAAACACCGCAGATTTTAAGTAAAAGCCATATGAAATCGTATTGTTTTTACCGCCCTGAAAAATGGTTTTTTGAACTTAAAAATCCGTATTTTAAGTGGAAGGGTAAAGACGGAACTTCAATAAAAGCGTTTAGGTTTGGCCATTACGGTGACTTTTTTGGTAGAGAAGTTGCTAAAAATATAGAACAAGCCGAATCTAAAATGCAAGATGCCGTTAGTGATGAAATGATAATTTACGGCGTTTCAAACCACGGTGGCGCACCAACCAAGCAAGCGGTTATTGATATAAACGAAATGAACGCCAAAAAGCCTTATACGGTAAAATGTTCAACTGTGGAGGGCTACTTTGAAGCGCAAAGTGAACCGCCTATTACTCACGAAGGCGAAATGCTTACTAAAAACTTTGGTCCGTACGTAAACGATAGAAAAACTAAAACGCTTAATAGAAGGGGTGAATATTCCGTATTAAACGCCGAAAAATTAGGCGTTATAGCAAGTAGCGTTTTAGGTAAAGAGTATGAATCAAAAGTGTTTGAAAATGCTTGGAAAGACCTTTTATTTAACACTTTCCACGATATTTTAGGCGGTGCAAGTAGTGTTGACGTATATAGAGATGCTTACGCTCAATATAAGCGTGCTATTGCTAGTAGCGAAGAATCTTTAAGGCTCAACCTTATTTCTCTTGTTAAGAATATAAAAACACCGGGCGTAAACCCTGACCCTTGGAATATATTTGTATTTAACTTTAACGAAAAAGATTTTAACGGGTACGTTGAAGCAGAAATGCAATGGCAACACGAATTTCCTAAATATTCAAAAGGTTTGGCGCTTGAAGACCAAGACGGAAATATTGTAGATTGTAGCGTTATTTTAGAAAGTTCTTCAATACCGGGGTTTAGGTCAAGAGTAGTTTTTAAAGCAAATATTCCTGCCGTTGGTTATAAAATCTTTAAAGTTGTTAAAACTGAAAAAGAACTTCCTAAACTTGAGGAGTTTAACGTAGTTAAAACAAAGGGTTTAACTTGTGAATTTGATAAAAAAACGGGTTTAATTAAGAGTTTATATTCAGCCGTAACAAACAAAAACTACACTAATATATTTACGCCAAAATGCTTTAAAGATTTAGCGGACAGCGAGTGCTTTAACTTTACCGAATACGGCGAAATGCTTGAAGATTTTACGCTTGAAAGTTTCAAAGTTGTTGAAAATAACGAAATTAGAAAGGTTATAAAAGCCGTTTATAAATTCCGCAATTCTTTCTTAACCGTTTATTACAAGTTTTATATAAACGAAGATTATTTAGAAATAAATTATAACGTAAACTGGCGTGAAGAACACGTTGTTTTAAAATTTTTAACTGACGCGGGCTATGAAAGGGCAACTTGCGCATCGCCTTTTGCTTATGAAGAAAGGAAAGATAGAAATACCGATATGCCTATGGGTGAGTGGATATGCTTGCATAACGATAGTGAAGGCGTTGCTTATATTGCAGATTCTATTTTTGCATATAACAAGGCTGGAACTACGCTTGGTTTAAGCGTTTTAAGAAGTCCAATATACGCCGATATGCGTGACGATAGCGAAAACGATGGTAGAGATTATCCTATAATGGAACAAGGCGTTACAAGTGGTAAAATGGCTATTTTGCCATACGTTGGCAATTTTGTTGAAAATGGCATAATTGAAAAAGCAAGGGAATTAAACAATCCGCCGTTTACCGTTTGCGAACCTAATCACGATGGAAAGTTGCCGTCTACTAATAGTTTTATTAGCGTTTTAGGAAACGGGGTGCAATTAGCAACGGCTAAAAAAGCAGAAGAAAGTAATGCAATTATTATAAGGCTTATAGGCTATTCGCAAAAAGAAGAAAGTGTAAAACTTAAAGTTTTTGATAATGAATTTAACTTTACTATAAAACCATTTGAAATAAAAACTTTAAAGATAGAAAACAATACTATTGAAGAAGTTTTAATTACTGAAGATAAATAAAATAAAAAAAGCGTTTACAAAACTTGTAAACGCTTTTTGTTTAACGTTATTCGCTAACTTTTGGTTTTCTACCGCGCTTTTTTGGGGCAGGTTCGTTAGCAGGTTCTTCAATAGGTGCAATAGGTTGCTCAGTAGGTTCTTCAAATTCTTGAGTGCCGTCTTGAGCAGTTTCTTCAACTACTACTTCGCTTGCAGTTTCTTCAACTACTTCTTCGCTTGCAGTTTCTTCAACTGCTTCTTCATTAGCAGGTTCAACCGCTAATTCATTTGTTTTAGCACAAGGAATATAAAGCTTAATTTCTTTAACGTATCCGCCGTCAACAGCACCTGCAAATGCAACTGCTAAAATCACTGCAAAGTATGGTATTAACTTAGGTAATACTATAAATACAACTGAAACAACGTCAATTGAAGCAAAGTCTTGAAGTACTACTAACGGATAAAGAATTTCTTTTAACGTTTCAAAAATTAAAACGAAAATGAAGAGTGTAATGTATCCGCCAAGATATTTTTTGTATGCAGACTTTTTGTAGTTGTTTAACGTAAAGTATCTTAAAGTTTTTCTCATAAGGCTTGTAACAACAAAGAAGAGAATAAAACTTATAATAATTTCCATTAAACGTACGAAAGGCATATTTGCAAGCATTTGTGATGAGTCAGGTAAGTTGAATAACGTTTCTAAACTCATAGTAGTTGTAAGTAAAGTTTTGTCCATTAAACTTGCCATAAATACAAGACAGCCAATATATAATGCATCTTTAATAAAAATAAATAATGCGTCTAATAAAGGTGTTTTTTCAACTAAGAACCATCTGTATGCACGTGTGCCTAAATATAATACTGCAAAAGCAATGCCAACCACAATAAAGAAAGTTATTGAATCTTTAGTAAAAGTGCCGTCATCAAATGAGAAGAAGAGAATTGCAGTAATTTCAAGGCCGATAGCGGCAAACGCTCTCTTAACGAATTTAGAGAATTTCTTTGCAGTTTTATAAGCATCTTTTCTACCAATAAAGCCTAAAATGTTAAAGAACATAAATATAAGTTTTAAAGAAGCAAACAAACTAAGTATTGATATAAACATTATAGAAAAGAAAGAAATAATTCTTATTGTAATAGCATCTTCAAAAACTACGACAATGTTATCAGGGTTTGAAAAATGCTCAATAGTGTAACCAAAAATATTTAAGTTTGGGTCCATTAATATGTTGCTACCCCAAATAGCAAGTGCGTATAAGGCAAGTGCAATACCAAAACAAGCAAGGCCCATCCATTTAATTCTAACTACTTCACGTTTTTGTTTTTTAGCCATAATTAATTGTTACCTCCTTGTTGAGCTTCAAGTTGTGCTTTATAATCGTTAAATATCTTTCTAAACGATTTGCCAAAGCTTTCATCAATAGTTTTAACTTTTGAATTTTTAAGAGCGTTAACTGCAGTATTATCTACGTTTAAAATAGTAGAGTTTGATTTAACGCTTTCTTCAAATTTTAATGGAAGATAATTGGAAGAAGAGTAGTTTCTTCCAAATTTTTGTTCAATAGTCGTGTTAGCACCAACCGTAAAATTTAAACCACCTGAATAAGAATATCCGTTGTTATTGCCCTCATATGCAGGCCAGCCTATAATTGAGCGAATATAACTATAAGTTGGTTCAGGGCTTGATTTTGTTGATTCAATTATATCGGTACTGCCACATGGGCAACTATCTTTTTCTTGGTCAAATTTTACGCCACAAGAATTACATCTATATCCATCAGGAATAGGAACGCTATAATTTAACGAATATTTAGGGCCGTTAACTTCGTAATAACCAGGTTTTTCAATAGATTCCGTTATAAATGTAGAAAGCCTTGTAAGGTAGGTATAGTTTTGTAAGTTGGCTTGGTTAATACTATTAATTTGAACGTAAGAAAGTTCGGAGAGTAATGCTTGAATCGTAAAATTCATCAAATATTCTTCTTTTTGTTCAGGAGTCATATTTTGAATTGCGTCATTGTCGGGCTCCATACCGTCAACGCCTGTTGCGCTTCTATCAAGTTCAACCCAAACGCCAAGATTTTCACCAAGTGCTTCTAAAGCAATGTTTTGATAAATTTCGTTTTGACTTAATTCATCGTCATCATCGTCGTCTTCACTAGTTGGCTCTTCAGCTCTTTTATAGCTAAGGTATAATTTTGGTGATTCAACAGGAAGTGCTTCTAGGTAGTAAGATTCGTTTTTGTTAATCTTCATTAAAACTCTATCTTTTGAATAGTAAGCTTCAATATCAAAGTCCGTAGCGTAAGCTTTAGCAATTTCTAAGTCGTAAGCGTTGCCGTTTAAGAAACCTTCAACGTTTGTTTTGTAGTATTCAACAGCCGTCCAAGTTGTGCCAATAGAGTGATAGTAAATGCAAGTTGTATCAAAATACATTTCTAAACGCTTGTTTTGGTGTTCGTGTACACGGCTATAAAAATACTCAATTTCATCTTCAGGAAGGTCAGGGTTGTCATCAAGCCTAACGTTATTTACGTAATTGCTGTACTTGTTGTATTCGCCGTTTTCAATAATAGTTATGCCTTTAAAGTTTTCATAACCTTCGGCTTCAGTTACGTCTGCGTACTCATCGTAAATCGTATAATTTGGTAAACTTTGCATAAGTTCTGCAAGTTCTTCGGCACTTGTAATCGTTCTTGATACGCCTGTGCCTGTGCCGTACTTAACGGGAGTAGCATTAGTAGTTTCAGTATAAACTACAGAGCCGAGCGTAAGTACGAAAGATATTGCTAAAACAATAATCTTTTTAATCATAATTTCCTCCAAAAAATTTTAATTGAATTAAATTAATTTAATTCCGTATTTTTTATTATATCACTCACTTTTTTAAAAATCAACACATTTTTATCACTCTTTAATTTTTTCAAATTAAAATGATAAAATTTTTGCAAAAATTAAAAAACCGCCTAAAAAAGCGGTTTTAATTTAAATAAAGTTATCTAACCATTTCGTCTTTTTGCCCAGTTGTTGAGTGGCTTTTTATTATGCGTTCAATATCGGTAATATCGCACCTTGTCATATCGCCAAGAATAGTTTCTTTAAGCGCAGCCATAGCGTCGCCATATTTTGCGGCTTGTTCAATACTTCTATACTTGCATAAGCCGTATAAAGCCCCTGCAACGTAGGCATCGCCAGAGCCAATTCTATCAATAACGTCAATATTTAAATATGGCTCGTCTTGATAATGTAAATCTTCTTTGCAGTCATAAATAAGAGAAGTAAAGTCGTGTTTTTGCGGTGAAATTACCGTGCGTTTAGTGCTTGCAATAATTTGAAGGTTAGGGTATTTTTTGCTAAAATTTTTATGAATTTCCTTTAAAGTGCCCGTCATTTTAAACATTCTACGTAAAGTTTCTTCACTAATAAACAAAATATTGATTATTGGAAGTATTTGCTCAATGGTTTCTTTTGCAAGTTCTTCGCTCCAAAGTGATGCTCGGTAATTTACGTCAAAGGAAATAAGCGCGCCGTTATCGTGAAATTTATTTATAATTTTTATAACGTTTTTTCTTAAATTTTCATCAAGTGCAAGCGTTATTCCAGAAGTGTGAAAAACGTTTGTTTCACTATAAATTTGTTGTGGTAAATCTTCCTCTTTAAAAGTTAAAAAAGAAGAGTTTTGGCGGTCGTATGAAACAACGTGAGTTCTTGGATATGCACCGCTTTCGTAATAGTAAATGCCAAGGCGTTTGTTTTCACTAGTATCGTACACGATATAGTCGTCACTAGTGCCGGAAAAACGAATTTCGTGCTTAATAAATTTGCCAATTTCATTTTGTGGAAGTTTTGTAATAATGCCAGTTCTTAAACCAAGTGAAGAAATGCCTGAAACTACGTTAAGTTCAGACCCGCCTGCCTTTTTTTCAAAAGTTTCACTATAAGAAATTCTTTCTTTTCCCGCAGGGGAAAGCCTAAGCATAACTTCGCCAAAGCCTAAAACCGAAAAACTTTTCTTTTCAAATTCTTTAATCATAATTTATCACCTTAATTTTATTATATCACACGGAGCGTTAAAAATCTATATTTTTTAAAAGTTTTTATTTTAAAAAGTTAGTATGCGGTGGGGGGGTCGCTCCGTAAACTAGCGTTTACTATCACGCCTGTGTGGCAAATAGTGGGTGTCCACTATTTGTTGGCAACTAAAATAAAAGTAAGGAGTTGTAAGTTGCCAATTCCCACCCGTTCGCCCCCCACTTAAACTTAATAGCAAGTAAAAAAGCAAGTGAGAACCACTTGCTTTTATGGTGCCGGCGGTGGGGGTCGAACCCACACGGTATCGCTACCACGGGATTTTGAGTCCCGCGCGTCTGCCAATTCCACCACGCCGGCGTAAAATGTAAAATTGTGTTGCTTTTTTTACTAATTTATGTAATACTATACTAGTAAAGCACAAATATAATAGCATAGCGTAAAAAAAATTGCAAACGTTTTATGCTAAATTTAGGAATTTATGGAAAAACTTGTTTTAATTGACGGCAATAGTTTAATAAATAGAGCGTTTTACGCAACTCCACCATTAACGGATAAAATTGGCAATCCAACAAATGCCGTTTATGGCTTTGTTAATATGCTTATTAAAATTATTTCAGACGTTAAGCCAAAATATATGGTGGTTGCATTTGACGTGCACGCAAAAACTTTTAGGCATAATTTATATGAAGAATATAAGGGTACAAGAAAGCCTATGCCAGAAGATTTGCGCCCACAAATTCCACTTCTTAAAAAAGTGCTTAATACAATGGGTATTCAAACCTTTGAAAAAGCGGGCATTGAAGCAGACGATATTATCGGTACACTTGCCAAGCGCTATAAAGGCGAAACGATTATTTATACGGGAGATAAAGATAGTTTTCAACTTGTTGACGAAACTACTTCCGTTTATTTTACACGCCGTGGCATAACCGATACCGATATTTACAATATTGAAAACTTTAAGGAAAAAACGCAAATTAACCCGCTCCAAATTATAGATTTAAAAGCTTGTATGGGCGATAGTTCAGATAATATCCCCGGAATTGTAGGCGTAGGCGAAAAAACGGCTTTAGACCTTGTTACGAAATACGGTAGTTTAGAAAACGTTTACGAGCATTTAAACGATTTTAAAGGCAAGTTAAAAGAAAAAATTGAAAACGGCAAGGAACTCGCATTTTTATCAAAAACGCTTGCAACTATTAACACCTTTGTTGAAATTCCTTTAAAAGTGGAGGACGCAACTTTTAATTTTCCGTTCAAAAGCGAAGTTAAGCGTCTTTTTAGCGAGCTTGACTTTAGAACTTTTATTAAAAGAAGCGATATTTTTGATGGCGAAAGTCAAGAAGAGTTTGAGCAAAAAGATATTAAAATTTGCGAAATAACAAGCGAAAATGAGTTTTTTAATCTTAAATTAAACGGCGAAATTAGCGTTGTTATTAATAATGACGTTCACTTATATTTAGGCGGAAATGAAGAATTCGTTTTAAAGGTAAAAGAAACGTTTTTTGACCAAGGTTTTGAGTTTGAAGATGCAATTAAACTATTAAAGACTATAGTAGAAGATTCTACTAATACCATAATTTGTCATAGTTTAAAAAGGTTAAGCGACGTTTTGTTTGACTTTGATATTAACGTGAGTGCAAACGCTCAAGACGTTGATATTATGCGATATTTGGTTGACTTTCAAGGCTATGAAGAAAGCCTTGACGAGCTCTTATATTATTACGGCAAAAATAAGCAAACTCCAGCATATTCGCTTTATGAAATTTATAAAGAACTATATAAAAAAGTTGTTGAACATAACGTTGAAAATTTATATAAAAACGTTGAACTCCCGCTTTCAAGAGTTTTAACGCAAATGGAGCGTGACGGGTTTAAGGTTGACGTTATAGCTCTTAATCAAATTAAAGGGGAATACAAGGCTAAACTTGACGAACTTGCTAAAAAAATAAACGAATACGCAGGCGTACCGCTCAACCCTAATTCTCCAAAGCAACTAGGCGAAGTGCTCTTTTCAAAACTTGGTTTAGAGCCAGGCAAAAAGAATAAAAACGGAAACTATTCAACCAATGCTGAAACTCTTGAACAAATGGCTCAATTGCACCCGATTATTCCGCTTATTTTAGAATATAGAACTGCTCAAAAAATTTATTCTTCATACCTTGAAGGTATGGGCAATTTGATTGATAAAGAAACGGGCTTAGTTCACACGTCGTTTAACCAAACTCTAACGCAAACGGGCAGGCTTTCTTCAAAAGAGCCAAACCTTCAAAATATTCCAGTTAGAGAAGAACAAGGCAGGGAACTTAGAAAACTCTTTATTCCACGTGCGGAAAATAGAGTTTTAGTTGATGCGGACTATTCGCAAATAGAGTTAAGGCTCTTAGCGCATTTTAGCAATTCTCAAATTTTAATAGAAGCGTATAATAGCGGTAAAGATATTCACGCGTTAACTGCAAGCCAAGTGTTTAACGTGAATTTAAGCGACGTTACAAGTGAAATGCGTCAAAGTGCAAAAGCGGTTAACTTTGGTATAATTTACGGCATTAGTGAATACGGGCTTGCTAAAAATTTAAAAATTAGCCCTAAGCAAGCAAAAGAATATATTGCAAAATATTTTGAAATGTACCCAAGCGTTAAAGAGTATATGGATTCTAACGTAAATTTTGCAAAAAAGAGCGGTTACGTTTCAACGCTTTTAAATAGAAGGCGTTATATAAAAGAAATTAATTCTCCAAACTTTAATCTTCGCAGTTTTGGTGAAAGGGCGGCTAAAAATATGCCTCTTCAAGGTACTAGTGCAGATATTATTAAAGTTGCAATGGTAAACGTGTTTAGAAGGCTTAAAAACGAGTGTATAGATAGCAAACTTATACTTCAAGTACACGATGAACTTATTGTAGATGCGCTTGAAAGTGAAGTTGAAAAAGTTGTTAAAATAGTTAAAGAAGAAATGGAAAATGCAGTTTCCTTAAAAGTACCGCTTACGGTAGAAATTAAGGTAGGAAAAAGTTGGTTTGAAACAAAATGAGTAAATTTAACGTGGCCATAACGGGTGGCATTGGTAGTGGAAAATCTGCCGTTTGTAACTTAATAAAAGAACTTGGCTACGTTGTTTTTAGTGCAGACGAAGTGTATAAAGAATTGCTTTGTAACGACGAGTTTTTTAACGGCGTTTTAGATAGCGTTGGCGTTAAATTTAAAGGCGATAAAAATCAAAGTTTAAAAGAAGTGTCTTCTATTGTTTTTTTAAATAAGGACTTGTTGCAAGCGTTAAATAACTATACGCACCCTAAAATAATGCAAAAGTTGTTTGAGTTAAATTCTAAGCAAAGTGGCGTTGTTTTTAACGAAGTTCCACTTTTGTTTGAGGGAGGATACGAAAACCTTTACGATGAAGTTATAGTTGTTTTTAGAGACAAGCAAAAAAGAATTGAAAGCGTTATTAAGCGTAGCAATTTAACTAGTGTTGAAGTTGAAGAAAGAATAAAAAATCAATTTAATTATGAAAAAATTTTAAATTCTAAGCATACTATTATCTATAACGACGGCACGGCTATAGACCTTGCCAAAAACGTTAAGGCTATAATAGATGGAATTTTCAAAAAGAAGTAATCGCATTTTTATTATAATAACACTCATATTTTCAATAATTTTAACTTGTTATTTTTGTTACGATTTTGGCGGTTATGCAACTAGTTTAAGCGTTGTAAATAACGAGTGTAAAAATAGTAAAATTAGCCGTAATTTAGTTTTGGCTATTATTAAAACGGAAAGTAATTTTAACAAAAATGCGCTGTCAAATAAAGGTGCAGTAGGGCTTATGCAGTTAACTAATTCTACTGCAAGTTATATTGCAAAAATCGTTGGTTTTAAAGAAGAAATTGACCTTTATAACGAGCGTGTAAATATATATTTGGGCGTTAAATATTTAGAGTATTTATTTGATAAATTTAACGATGAAAACGTTGTAATTTGCGCCTATAACGCAGGAGAAACAAAGGTTAGACAGTGGCTTAAAATAGACGGCTCTTTAGACCAAAATAAAATAACTTTTAAGGAAACAAAAAATTATTTAAAAAGTGTAAAAAGGCGAAAAAACGTTTATAAAATTTTATTAAATTAAGGCGTAAACTAGCGCCTTTTTTTTGTTTAAATTTTTAAATTTTGAGAATACTTATTAAAAAAGGTTTTTATGCTTGATAACAACGCTATAGCAATATTAAATTATATAAATTCAAAGTGCGTAAATGAAAATTTTGTAGTGCTAACAAATAGTGAAATTGTACTTGCCACGTCTAACGCTTCTACCATAAACGAAAGTGAAGTTAAAGACGTTATTTCTGGTTTGTTTTCAAAGGGCTATATTCGCTTAAAGTATGATGACGGCACTACTTTTTGCGTCTCTTCAACACAAAAAGGATTGAATTACAAAGCCGAAAATGAAAGCGAAAAAAACTTTGAAAATTTCAATTATAACGCACTTGTCGGTTGGTGTTTTTTTGCTTCGTTTATAGGGGGCTTTGCCTCCGTTTTAATTGCGTTAATTTTAAGCAAGTTTTTAGGTGCGTAAAATGTTAAAAATTAATCAAAAAGCCGTATTAAAAGTTATAAATGACCACTGCGCTATTAGAGATTCTTGCTTGCTTACACCATCGGCAATAATTGCCTTTGTTAAAAGTAAAAACGTTAATGAAAACAACCTTTTTGAAATTTTAAAAAGTTTAGAAAACGGCGGTTATCTTGACGTTATTGTAACTGCGTCTAACGACGGCGAAATGTATTGTATAACGTTAACTAGTAAAGGGCGAAATTATATTCAAGAATACAAAAAAAGCGTTAATTTAATTAAGTTTAGGTTGCTACTAGCTTTTCTTTCAGCGGTTGTTTCTTTTATCGTAGGCAAAATTTTAATGCTAATTTTTACTTAAAAAGTAAAATTTGAGCAAAAAAAATCTAAAATTAAAAAAAATGCTTTATATTATATAATTTTTATGTTATGATATACAATATAGCGCTTTTTAGGGGTAAAAATGTCTAACGTCGGTAAAAAATTCAAATTAAAAAGTTCATATTTGCCAACGGGCGACCAGCCGAGTGCTATAAAATCACTTACCGAAGGCGTTTTTGATGGATTAAAAACACAAGTGTTACTTGGTGTAACAGGTAGTGGTAAAACCTTTACTATGGCAAACGTTATTCAAAACGTTCAAAGGCCTACTTTGGTTATTGCGCACAACAAAACTTTGGCGGCGCAACTTTGCAATGAGTTTAGGGAATTTTTTCCTGAAAATGCGGTAGAGTATTTCGTTTCTTATTACGATTATTACCAACCTGAATCATATCTTCCCGCGAGTGACACTTACATTGAAAAAGACTTGTCAATTAACGATGAAATTGACAAACTCCGCCATAGTGCAACAAGTGCTCTTGGCGAAAGGGAGGACGTTTTAGTTGTAGCGTCCGTAAGTTGCATTTACGGCTTGGGTGCTCCCGAAGAATATTATAGGCTTGCGCTTTCACTTCGCCCCGGCGAAACTTTTGAAAGAGATGCGGTTATGCGCAAACTCGTTTCTATTCATTATGAAAGGCGTGATATTGATTTTCAGCGTGGTAGTTTTAGGGTTAGGGGCGATATTTTAGATATTTTTCCTATCTCAAATAGCCAAACGGTTATTCGCGTTGAATTTTTTGGCGATGAAATTGAAAGTGTTAAGGAAGTTGACTTTGTAACGGGCGAAGCCGTATCAATTCTTAAACACGCTGTAATTTTTCCTGCAAGCCACTACGCAGTTGGCAGTGAAAAAATGGAAAACGCATTAAAAGCGATTACTTGTGACCTTGAAAATGAAGTTAAGGCTTTTGAAGATGAAGGAAAAATTTTAGAGGCGCAAAGGCTTAAACAACGCACTAATTACGATATTGAAATGATGAACGAAATTGGTTATTGTAGCGGTGTTGAAAACTATAGTAGGTATTTTGACGGAAGAAGCCCTGGCGAGCCACCTTTTACGTTGCTTGATTACTTCCCAAAAAACTTTTTGCTTTTTGTTGATGAAAGCCATATGACGCTTCCGCAATTAAGAGCAATGTATAATGGCGATAAAGCACGTAAAACAAATCTTGTTGACTATGGTTTTAGGTTAAAATCCGCTTTTGACAATAGACCTTTAAAATTTGAAGAGTTTGAAAAGCGCATCAACCAAATTATATGCGTTTCCGCAACTCCTGCAGATTATGAAATGAGCCTTGCCGATAACGTTGCCGAGCAGTTAATTAGACCAACGGGGCTTGTTGACCCGCCTGTAGAAGTTAGAAAAATTGACGGGCAAATAGACGACCTTGAAGGTGAAATTACAAAAGTAATTTCTAACGGCGGTAGAATTTTAGTTACTACGATGACTAAAAAAATGGCGAAAAGCCTTACCGAATATTTGAAAGAAAGGTACTTTAAAGTTCGCTATATGCACAGCGATATTGACACTCTTGAAAGAATTGACATAATTCAAGAACTCCGCAGTGGCGAAATAGACGTTTTGGTTGGCATAAATTTACTTCGCGAGGGGTTAGATATTCCTGAAGTTAAACTTGTAGCCATATTAGATGCTGACAAGGAAGGCTTTTTGCGTAGTGACACTTCGCTTATTCAAACCATAGGTAGAACTGCACGTAATGCGGAAGGTAGAGTTATTATGTATGCTGACGTTTTAACGGGTAGTATGAAGCGTGCAATAGATGAAACTAATCGCCGTAGAGCAGTTCAAATGGAGTATAATAAAGAGCACGGAATTGTTCCAAAAACTATTATAAAAGAAGTTAAAAACACTCTTGTTATAACAAAAAAAATTGACAAAACTAAAGATATTAAACTTAAAGATATTCCTGAAGAAATTGAAAAACTTAACGCTTTAATGAAAATAGCATCTAAGAATTTAGATTTTGAAAAGTGCATAGAGTTAAGGGATACTATAACGGCGTTAAAAAAGAAATTAAGGACAAAAAATGCTTGATAAAATTGTAATTAAAGGCGCAAAGCAAAACAATTTAAAAAATTTAAACGTAGAAATTCCAAGGGATAAACTCATTGTATTTACGGGGCTTTCGGGAAGTGGCAAGTCAACGCTTGCGTTTGATACTATTTTTGCCGAAGGGCAAAGGCGTTATATGGAAAGTTTATCTAGTTACGCGCGCCAATTTTTAGGGCAAATGGAAAAACCAGACGTAGAGAGTATTGAAGGGTTATCTCCAGCAATATCTATTGACCAAAAAACTACGTCAAACAACCCGCGTTCAACAGTTGGTACGGTTACGGAAATTTACGATTATTTAAGGCTTTTATTTGCAAAAATAGGCACTCCGCATTGCCCAAACTGCGGTAATTTAATTGATAGGCAAAGTATTGACGAAATTGTAGATAAAGTTTTAGCGTTTAAAGAAGGTAGCAAAATTTTAATTAACGCGCCCGTTGTTCGCGGTAAAAAAGGCGAGTTTGAAAAACTTTTGCAAGGTTTTAAAAAAGCAGGTTACGTAAGAGCCCAAATTGACGGGCAAGTTCGTGATTTAAGCGAGCAAATAATTTTAGAAAAAAATATAAAGCACTCAATTAGCGTAGTTGTTGATAGGCTAATTATTAAAGGTGGTATTGAAAAACGATTAACCGATAGCGTAGAAAACGCATTAAAACTTGCAGACGGGTTAGTTGTAATTTCCGTTGAAGGCGTTGAGCATTTATATTCAACCAAGTACTCTTGCCCAAATTGCGGTACTTCTATGCCTGAAATTGAGCCAAGGCTATTTTCGTTTAACAACCCTTTCGGTGCGTGTGAAGACTGTAAGGGCTTAGGTCATAAAATGGCAATAGATGAAAAACTTGTGTTGGGGGACACGTCTAAAAGTTTATCTCAAGGCGCACTTACAATTTCGGGTTGGAATTTAGATTCTAGCCGTATGACGCAAATGTATTTTTCTTCACTTGCTAAAACCTATGGTTTTAGTTTGGATACGCCTATTAAAGATTTGCCAAAAAACGTTCTAAATATGTTGCTTTACGGCAATGGTGGAGAAAAGATAGAAATGCAGTATAGTACGCGCACGTTTAGCGGAAGTTTTAATTCTTCTTACGAAGGCGTTATTCCTAACCTTGAAAGAAGATATCGTGAAACTACAAGCGACTATACAAAAAGTGAAATTGAAAAATATATGTACACAATGCCATGCAAAACTTGCGGTGGCAAAAGGCTTAAAAAGGAAGCTCTTGCAGTTACTATTAACAATAAAAATATTGACGACGTTTGCTCTTTAAGCGTTAGTGACGTATATGATTTTATTGATAATTTAACGCTTACGGAAACGCAAAGTATTATTGCAAAAAGCATTGTAAAGGAAATTAAGGCAAGGCTTAACTTTTTAAAAGAAGTGGGGCTTTCATACCTTAACTTATCAAGAATGGCGGGCTCGCTTTCTGGTGGCGAAGCGCAAAGAATAAGGCTTGCAACTCAAATTGGAAGCGGTTTAACGGGCGTTTTGTATATTTTAGACGAGCCTAGCATAGGGCTTCATCAGCGTGACAATTTAAAACTTATATCTGCTCTTAAAAGGTTAAGAGATTTGGGCAACACGCTTATTGTTGTTGAGCATGATGAAGATATGATGCGCGAAGCGGACTATATCGTAGATATAGGTAAGCGTGCTGGCGTTCATGGTGGCGAAGTTGTTGTTGCAGGTACTCTTGAAGACGTGATAAATTGTAAAGATTCTATTACAGGCGATTATTTAAGCGGTAGGCGCAAAATTGATATTCCACCGTTTAGAGTGGCAAATGACGGCAGATTTTTAACTATTAAAGGTGCAAGGCAAAACAATTTAAAAAATATTGACGTTTCTTTCCCTGTTGGTTTGATTACGGCGGTAACGGGCGTTTCGGGTAGTGGTAAAAGTTCGCTCATTAATGAAATATTGTATCCAGAGTGTGCAGTTAAGTTAAACGGCGCAAAAATGAGGCTTGGCAATGCTGACGGAATTGAAGGTATTGAGCATTTTGATAACGTTATTGCTATTGACCAATCTCCAATAGGAAGAACGCCAAGGTCTAACCCTGCAACTTATACGGGCGTGTTTACTTTTATTCGTGAAATATTTGCTTCTACAATGGATGCAAAAGAGCGTGGCTATACTGCAGGACGTTTTAGTTTTAACGTTCAAGGCGGTAGGTGTGAACATTGTTCGGGCGATGGCATTATTACTATTTCAATGCACTTTTTGCCAGACGTTTACGTTCCTTGTGAAGTTTGTAAAGGCAAGCGTTATAATAGGGAAACGCTTTCCGTAAAATATAAGGGCAAAGATATTGCTGACGTTTTAGATATGACGGTTGACGAAGCTGTTGACTTTTTCCAAAACGTTCCGCGTATATATAATAAAATTAAAAGGCTTAAGGACGTTGGCTTGGGCTATATTAAACTTGGTCAACCTGCTCCTACTTTATCAGGTGGCGAGGCGCAAAGAGTTAAACTTGCAACCGAGCTTTCAAAACGCTCTACGGGTAGAACGCTTTATATTTTAGACGAGCCTACTACGGGTTTACACTCATATGACGTTTCAAAACTTATCAATATACTTTACGAACTTCGTAACGCGGGTAACACCGTTGTAGTTATAGAACATAATTTAGACGTTATTAAGGTTGCCGACCATATCGTTGACCTTGGTTTAGAAGGCGGTGATGGTGGCGGTCAAATTATAGCAACGGGCACGCCGGAAGAAGTTAGTCAAGTAAAAGAAAGTTTTACTGGCCAATTTTTAAATAAAATTTTAAATAAAGAAGGATCTTTATGATTAGAGATGAGTTTAAAAAAATACAGAAAGAAGAAAAGTTGACTGCAAAGGAAATTGCAGGCATACGTGAACTTGGTGAAAGGGCGTTTTATTCATCTAACTTGCCAAAAATAATATCTAGTATAACCGGTCTTAACACTTTAGCAATAACGTGTTTAATTATGGGTTCTATAATGACGCTCATATTTGTATTATACGTAGTATCTACTGGCAAAATTGGCGGTAGCGTTGGTGCATGGGTATCTTTTATTTCTACTATCGTAACGCTCTCTTACGCACTATTATGGTTTTTTGTATTCAAAAAAATATTGGTAAAAAAATATGAGAAATATAGATTAAAAATTGCTGAACTTACTAAGCGTGAAATGCAAAAACAACAAGCAATTTATACTAAATTACATAAGGCGGGAAAATGAGATGGATTATAAAATAGAATATAATAACTGGATATGCAATCCGCTATTAAATTCGGAAGGTTATGATGAGTTAATTGCCGTAAAAGATAACGATGAAGAAATAAAGTATCGCTTTTCAAAAGAACTTGAATTTGGAACTGCTGGCATGCGCGGATTAATAGGCTATGGCACGAATATGATGAATATTTACATCGTAAAAAGAGCCACCAAAGGTCTTGCTAAATACATAGAAAATCTTGGATATGCTGAAATGGAACGTGGCGTTGTTATTTCTTACGACACTCGTAAAAATAGTGACGTTTTTGCAAAAGCTTGTGCTGGAGTTTTAATTAAATGCGGTATAAAGGTTAGGCTTTTTAAAGAGCCAAGCCCTGTGCCAATGCTTTCTTATGCGATAAGGCGTTATGGTGCAGTTGCGGGAATTATGATAACTGCTAGCCACAATCCAAAAGAGTATAACGGATATAAAGTATACGGGCAAGACGGGGCGCAAATGTCGCCTGAGGCAACTAAACAGGTTGTTGAGCATATTTCTGCAATAGATGATTGGTTTAATATAGAAGCAACGCCTATAGCAACTTTAAAAAATCAAAAGTTATTAAAAATTATAGGTAATTCTTTCTTAAAAAAATACGTTAGAACGATTGCTAAATTATCGCTTTCTAAAAAGGCTGTAAAAAGGCAGGGTAAAAAAATTAAAGTTGTTTATACTCCGCTTCATGGCACGGGATATTTGCCGGTAACGGCAGTTCTTAAAAAACTTGGAATCAACTGTACTTTAGTTGAAAGTCAAGTTGAAAAAGATTCGTCTTTTTCTACTGTAGAAGTGCCTAATCCAGAAAATAAAGAAGCGCTCACTTTAGGTATTGAACTTGCTAATAAAGTTAATGCAAATTTAGTGTTTGGTACAGACCCTGATTGCGATAGGCTTGGCGTTGCTATAAGAGATGATAAAAACAATTTTGTTTCTTTAACGGGCAATCAAGTAGGCGTACTTTTAACTGATTACGTTTTAAAGAGATTGGCTGAAGAAGGCAAGTTGAAGCAAAACGGCGCTGTAATTAAGAGTTTTGTTTCAACGGATATGGCAAAACTTGTTTGTGCAGATTATAACGTTGAAATTTTAGACGTTCCTGTTGGCTTTAAATATATTGGCGAAAAAATAGCGAGTTTTGAAAAAGACAAGTCTAAAACTTTCTTGTTTGGTTTTGAAGAAAGTTGCGGTTATTTACGTGGAACGCACGCGCGCGACAAAGATGCCGTTGTTGCAAGCATGTTGTTTGCGGAAATGGCTTGCTATTATGAAGATTTAGGTTTAAGTATTTTCAACGTGCTCAATTCTCTTTACGATAAATATGGTTACGTTTTAGACAAGACGTTTTCAATTAATTATAGCGGTGTAACTGCAATGCAAAAAATGAACGAGGCAGTAAATAATTTAAGGGGCGTAAAAGTTGAGGATATAGGCGGTTACAAAGTTATTGCAATGCGAGACTATTTAAGTGGAAGCAGAGTGGCTACAAGCGGAATTGAAAGCAAACTTGAATATTCAAACGTAAATTGCTTATATTACGAACTTGAGGTTGGAGGTTTTGTTTGCGTAAGACCAAGTGGAACGGAGCCTAAAATAAAAATTTACTATTCGGTAAAGGGTAAAGATTACAATTTGGCAAGCAGGGCGCTTGAAGTTCTTTCTAAAAACTTTAACGAGTTGTTAAAATAATGTTAAAAAGGCGGATAAATGCTAAAAAAATCTAGCAAATAACCGCCTTTTATTCTGCAAAAAAAATCATAAAAAATATTTAAAAAAATGCTAAAAAATGCTTGACTTAAAATTGTGAATATTGTATTATAGAAAAGCGCGTGAAAAAAAGCGCACTTAACTGTGGTTAAGGATAGTAGATTGACAACTGCATAGAGAAGTTAGTACAGAAATGTATTGACGAGAGAAAATATAAAGTACAGAAGGCAACAAAGAAGAAATATTCTATATATATAAAGATATAGAGGTTAATACGATTAAGTATAAATCATTAGAAATAATTTTTGTTTGTTTTGAATTTTTGTT
>JAZUAT010000004.1:0-85837 GCA_045638105.1 Christensenellaceae bacterium | reverse complement strand
AAATTAAAGATTTATATAATTTAATTCAAGAATATTCTGTAGAAAGTTTGAATGTGTCTAGCAAAAGGGTAGATGATATAATAGGCTGCTTTGAAAATCTTAGCAAGGAGTTACATGCATGTATAACAGAAGAATTAGTAGGTATATTCATTAACTATGTTTTGTTATTTACCTTAATTCGTCTAACAAATGAGCAAGAAAATCGTATTATAAAGCAGTTATTATATTTAATGAAAAATGAAGATTTTGTAAAATGTTTTTATTCTTCGAAATGTTTTCATTTTTCTACTAATATAAAAATATTAGCGATGTTTTTAAGAGATAAGAAAACAAGCGCTAACTTTAATATAATTAAGAATATAATATCAAATACTGATTTCGTAAATATTAATGTCTATGACTTGAGAAAGATAATAGGGGCTTTGTTGCCTAAGGATTTGTACACAGTACAAAAAAATATTAACGAGTTCCTTTTGACAGTACCACAAGATAAAACCATAGATGTTCTTCATTTAATATTTGTATTCATAAAGGATGAAAAATATAAAGATTTTTGGGGGAGATATATTCAAAGCAACTTTGAAAAATTGGATAATGAGAAATTAATTAACTTTGCATTTGCCGATTGGATTGAATTAAATGATAATCAACAAGAAAAAGTAATTTTAAAAGTAGTTAATGAATATGAAAAAAGGCAAAAAGATGGTGTTAGAGTTTATCCGGATCCTCTTTCGAGTCAGTTGCAAACTGTATATTTATTATACATTTCGGGTAAAATTAAATCGTTAGAAAAGTTAAGCCCAATCGCTAAAAACTATCCATTTATTGAATTCTTTTTAGATGATGAAAATTTTGATTATAGTAAAATAGATTTTTCAAATTACATGTGGCAGAATATTGTGCGTGTGCCAAGATTTTTAGATAAAATAATTTTACATAAAGAAGAAGTTGTTGATGCATTAAAAAAGAAAATTGAAATGGAAACTGCGACAGAGTTTGAGAAGAAACTGTATTATGGCTATTTTATAAACAAAGAAGAAATTTTAAAATAGTTAAAAGGGCGAACCACACGGTTCGCCCTTTCTCTATATTCAGTTGTTATTTAGTTTTAAGTTTACTATTAATCCTTACTTTTTTCAAAAGAACTTTTTCTAATTCGTCGTAGTTAATAAACCACGTGTTACCGTGGAAATATCTTGTTACCAACTTTGATTTTATATAACGTGACACTGTTGCCTTGTTTATCTTTCGGTTAGGGTAGTCCTTATTAAACTGCGTAACGCAATCTCTTAAACAACGCAAGCGTGGCATCGTTGCCGGTTCGCTAATTCTTCTTGGATTAACCTTTTTGAAAAATTGCTTATGGTCAATAAGCCATTTGCCGTTAGTTATGATATAACGGATGTCGTTGTCGTGAGCGAAACGACGCCGACTTGTATCAAGACAGGTACACGTTTTAGTGCCAAATTAATTTGTTTTTTAATAAAAAGAGGGATGGAAATAATCCATCCCTTGTTGTTTATTGGCTTAAATATGCTTTGTGTTTTTTCTTAAATTTATTTATTGCTTTTCCATATACTACTACGTTCGTGCTCCATTCTTCTTTTTGTTCTATTTTTGTTTTTAATAGGGCAAATATGGGGTTTTTGTCTAAAGAGAAAACAACCTGCTTGTAGTGGGCTTTACTATCGTGTCTAATTTCTATAGTGCCAACGTTTGTTTTGTTGTTGATAAATATTACTTTTTGGTAATGCATCTGATCATTTGATCTTGCTTTTGAAGTTTCTTTTTGTAAATTATTAACTAACACATCTATAACATCAGTGCTTAAAAAAACATGATATTGGTCGTCGTTTTTTATGGTTAAATAGTTTACTTCTCCACAATTGAATATTGATTTTAATAGAAACGCAGCAAAAACATCGTTTTCTTGTAATTTGCCACAAAGCGAGATCATTTTTGATTTAAGCGCTGTTTTATATTTGAGCTTGTCGGTTAGGTATTCTTCATATGTGTCGGGAAAGCAATTTAGGCAGGCAAGTATTAAATTTCCTATTCCGTCTCCAACTCCGCCCATTACTTTATAGATCATATCTTCATTAAATCTTTTTTGAGAATACAAAAAAATTTGCCACCTTTTATCTCCGCTTTTTAAGGAGTGGGTGTCGCCATTTTGGTCGATAACGTCTTTTTTGTCTATAGCACCATTTTGATAATCGTTATCCATTCCTATTAATCGAGCAAAAGATTTTGCGTCTAAATGCCCACTTTCTCGTACCTGCCTGGCTTGTTCAGTACTCATAGCTCTTTTTTTATTCATCGCATTTATTCCTAAAAAATTTTTATAAAAGTTTTAAATATTATACAATATTTTACGTAAAAAGTAAACAAAAAAGACTTGACAATTTTGAGAGATTGGTTTCGAGCTGTTTTTGAGTAAAAGCTATTTTGGTGTTAAATAATTGTTCAAAATATTTAAATATTATATTTGATTTTTCAAATATAAGTATTGAGTTTTTTGTTGAATTATGGTAAAATAAAAATGTATAATTTTAAAAGGGGTATTTTTATGGCAGCAAATTATAATAAATTATGGAAATTACTTATTGACAAAGGTATGACAAAGACCGATTTGCGTATGAAAACCGGTATGTCTACGTCCACACTCGCAAAGATGAGTAAGAACGAAAACGTTTCTTTAGACGTTATTCTTAGCATTTGCAAAGTGCTTGAATGCAACATTGGCGACGTTGTTGATGCAACAGAAAAAGAAGATTAATTTTTATAATATGACTGAAACTGTCATATATACGGTGCTAAAATCACTTTGATTTTAGCAAAACGAGGAGAGAAAAATGGCTAAAATGAAAAAATTAAAAGTATTTGAAGGCTTTGCTGGTTATGGTGGGGCAAGCTTTGCTTTAAGAAGAATAAAAGAACAAAAACCGAGTTTTAATTATGAAGTTGTTGCGTATTCTGAAATTGATAAATATGCGTCTTCATTGTTTGATGCTAACCACAAGGATAACAAGGGGAATGTTTTAAAGAATTATAATGATATAACTTTAATTAATCCTAATGAACCAAGTTTTCCAGATTTTGATTTGTTTACTGGAGGCTTCCCTTGTCAACCATTTTCTACGGCGGGAATGCAAAAAGGCATTGATGACCCATATGGAAGAGGAACATTGTTTGAACATATTCTTCGTATTTGTGAAGTAAAAAAACCAAAATATATACTATTAGAGAATGTTAAAGGTTTACTTTCGAAGAAATTTGATGAAACAAGGGCGAAAATGAATGACATGTTAAGGGAGCTTGGTTATGTTGCAGATAAAAATGATTTATCTGAACAACCACTTCGAATGGCAGTTCTTAATAGTAAAAACTATGGTGTCCCTCAAAATAGAGAACGTGTTTGGATGTTTGCTAGACTTGGAGGTTTGCCAAAAGATTTTTCAATGACCCCACCAACGCAAGATAATGGATTAAAATTGGCGGATTTTTTAGACCCTGAAGGAATGGTTTCAAAAAATTTATACCTATCTAAGAAGCAAATAGATCATTTAAAAGTAAAACACAATATTCCAAGTTTTCTTGTTGATACGGCGCTTTGTTTCGATGTGTACAACAAAAAAATAAAGTATGATGGATATTCAATAACTATTACATTGCCAGAACATAACTCTCTCAGAGTTATAGAATCGCATAAAGACAAAGAAGTTGTTAGAAAGATGTCTGTAACAGAACAATTTAGGCTCATGGGTTTAGAAGGGTTAGAAGGAGATAATCGTAAGATTGATATTGTATTCGATAATCAATCATATACACAATTATCAAAAAGAGCAGGCAATGGTTGGGATGTGAATTTAGTTACAATATTATTAAAACATATTTTCAAGCAATTGAAAGATATGGGTGATGGCTTTAATTGTTTTTAAGGAGTAATTATGAGTGCTTTTAGATTTAAGATAGATGAAAAATCATTATATTATGGAATTTATAATGACTATATAAAAGGCGAAACAGCTACGGTTAGCACACCAATTAATCAATCTAAAGACCCGAACAAGTGGAGAAATGATATTTTGAAGCTTGTAGGTAGTGGTTTGGAAGCAAAAAATATTCCAGAGGCTTTGATTAATAAATGTTCAAGAAAGACAACTGCGCAAGCAAATAGTAAAATAATTGCTTTATACGAATTTAACAACATTTATTTAGATGGAAAAAAATTAGAAACTGATTCCTCGTTTGCTTTATACATAAAAGAGGAAACAGATGCGCTTATTAAAAATCGTCAAGGCAAAATGGTCCCTAATACTCATTTAGGAAGGCAGAAGTTGCACTATCCTATGTCATTAAAACATAAGTCAGATGGATTTAATATAGATAACATGGACGTATTGAATGCTATTTTAAAACAAAATGGTGGTTTTGCTTATGTGGTAAGGGGCTTTGATTGTGATACAGAAGAAAAAAGCATAAACTTTATTACAACAATAATTGGAATGCAGGGCATTTTTTTGTCGAGTGTTTTCAAGAAACAAAAGGGTGTTGGTAAAAAATTATTACTAAAGGAAGTAAACTTAGAGGATGTCGATTTTACGGCTCAAGATATTTATGGCGATTCTACTTCTTATGTTTTAGATAGGAAAAAAGATGGTCAAGATATTGATTTGTTTGAAAAAGCAAATAAAACAAAAGTTGAAAATGGCAAACTTGGTGAAAGTATTATTTTTAACCAATTAAATGAGGATAAAAACATAACGGATATTTATCATACCAGTGCAGATTACCCAACTTCTCCATATGATATTGAATATTATGTAAATGGTGTTAAAAAGTACGTTGAGGTTAAGTCTACACAAGGTGATAAAAAGATTTTCAATATGTCAATTGGTGAAATTAAATTCATGGAAAGATATAAAGAAGACTATATTTTATTTTTAATTACTAATGTAAGAGATAAAATGCCAAAAATTTTTATGTTTACTAGAGATAGCATTATACAACTTAAAAAAGAGTATCCAACAACAAGATTTTATGCTTAAAAATTTTTAAAGGAAAGAACTTATGAAAGTATGTAGTTTATTTAGCGGTATAGGTGGTATTGACCTTGGCTTTCAACAAGCCGGGTTTGATATCGTTTGGGCAAATGAGTTCGATCACGACGCTGCCACTACATACCGTGTAAATTTCGGCGACAAGCATTTAGTTGAGAAGGATATACGTCAAGTTAATCCTCACGACATTCCCGATTTTGATGTGCTTGTAGCGGGATTTCCTTGTCAACCATTTTCTATTGTGGGGAGACAAAAAGGATTTGATGATCCACGAGGTAATTTATTCTTCGAAATTGGCAGAATTATTGATATAAAAAGACCGCCTATCGTGTTTTTAGAGAATGTTGCAAATCTTATGGAACACGATGACGGGAAAACGTTTTTGGTTATTTATAACACGCTTGCACAATTTGGCTATGCAGTTAAATATAAGGTGTTGGATTCTTTAGAATACGGGAACGTTCCACAACATCGAAATCGCATTTTTATAGTAGCGTTTTTAGATTATGACCAATGTTCGAGATTTAACTATCCAGAACCGATTAATCGGACAGTACAGTTAAACGATATATTGGATAGAAGCGTTAAACATGACGATATTTATTACTATAATGCGAGTTCATTTTATTATGATGAAATGCTCAAAACAGTAACGGACAAGCGTGCATTATATAAAATAAACGACCATGGCATATCGCCAAGAAAACACTTTATTTGTCCCACGTTAACGGCAAATATGGGAACATATCCCGATAGAGTTCCGATAATCAAAGATGATTTTGGTATTAGAAAAATGACACCATTAGAATGCTTGGCGTTGCAAGGTTTCCCTAAAGAATTTATATTTAAGGGGATATCATTAAATAGCGCGTATAAACAATGCGGCAATAGTGTAGTGGTGCCTGTTATAAAGCGTATAGCAGAAAAGATAAAGGAGATTGGAAATGGCTAAAAGTGCAATTGAGAAAGCAATAGAAAAGCAAATGAAGCAAGAAAAACAACTTGCGGCAAAGAGGAAACAAGAAGAAGATAAAAGAGCAAGGACAGAAGCTGCCCAGCTTCGCAAAACAGCGATTAGAGAAAAAGCGATGACTATTGTAAATGGCCAACCTTTGATTGGTGGAATGCGTTTTATGGATGAGTCTGCAGAAAAATTATATCGCATAATTATCGATAAGTATGACGGGGATGAAAATTGTATTGTGAGGGGCAACTTTGATATTATCCCAAAATCATATCATATTTCTTTAGAGTTTGAATTTGAAAAAATGTGTTTATACGGTATAATTTCGTCATCATGCGTATGGGGATATTCAATGTGGGAGATTGTTTTAACGCCTCAAGGAATAAAATATTTTGAATCTAAAGAGGACGCACTTAAGAAACAAGAGGAACAACAAAAGCAAATGTCATTTGGAAATATTACAAACTATGGGAATTTAATCTTCGGAGACGTGTTTAACTCTTCTTTGGAGGTTGATAATTCCATTCACAAAATTGAGCAAATGATTGATGAAAAAGCTGGCGAAGATAAGGAAGAATTGCTTGAATTATTGGGGGAAATAAAGGAACTCATTGAGAATATGGAGTCAAGCCGTAATATTCCCAAAAGAAAAAAGTTGTTTCAACGAATAGGTGACCACGTTTCAAAACATGGATGGTTTTATGGGGCAATTGTTCAACTATTAGGAACGGCTACAATGACGATGTTAGGGACTTAGCAATATAAATATATTGAGACATTATGTTATAAATATTGTATAATTTATGAGTATTTAAAGGATTTTATTAAGAGAAAGGAGAAAAACTATGGCAAATAAATTGATAGGAGCAGATTATCTTTTAACGTTGTTATATTGCGATAATAAATCATCTATAAAAGGGTCTGTTAGGTTAACTAAAATGATGTATCTCTTCAACAAAGAGATAAAACCAATAATAGAAAAAAAAGGTGGAAAGTGTGAGAAACTGCCTGAGTTTATTCCATATAATTTTGGACCTTTTTCTAAAGATTTGTATGAGCAGATTGAACTTTTCAAAGGTATTGAATTCATAACTACTAAAGAAATTCTTTCAAAAGAAATTATGGTTGAAGAGGTTGACGATTGGGAGGAGAATCCTTATATTGGCGAATCATTAAATGATGAAGAACACTTGACCTTTAATAAAAAATATGTTGAATACACTATTGCAAAAAGGGGAGAAAATTATTACGAAAATGTGATTAAAAAAGAACTAAATCAAGATGTAATTGATTTGTTGGAGCAATTTAAGAAAAAAATAGTGAAAATTTCTGTTAAAAATCTCCTATATTATGTATATACAAAATATCCTGAAATGACGGTGAATTCTATTATAAAGAAGGATGTTTTAGGAAGTGATGAAGATGAAAACTAATATTGCTGAAAAAGAAATAGTAAATTTCTTTTTAAGATACTATGAGAGTAATAAATTTTATTTTATTGAAGAGGTACCCGTTTTTGTTCAGTCAGTTGATGTCGTTAAAGTCTCAAAAAAATTTAGGGCAATAACAGCAATTGAATTTAAAACAAATAAATGGGAAAAGGCTATACAACAAGTTTTGGCAGAAGCTTTAGTTTTTGATTATTTAGAAATATCGATTCTTCAACCTAAAAGAACAACTACGTGCCAAAGAATAGAAGAAAAATGTCAGCAGTATGGGATAGGTTTGTATTACGTTAACATTGAAGAAAATAAAGTAGTACATAGAATAAAACCAGTAAGGAATAAAGGTCTTTGGCCAACACAAAGGAAAGCCACTAAAAAGTATTTAGAGGAGCGAATAAAAAATGATGGAAAAAATTAAATTGCTAAGATACAATACAGGTAATGATAAAAAAGTTTTTTTACAATTTAAGGATGATTTTGATGCAGTTATTTTTAACGCATCCATAGTCGCGCATAGTAGAAATGCTATTGCAGATTTAGTTTCTGTGCATATGAATAAATATATCGTAGACCCTCAAACATATATTTTACAACATGATATAAGTGTTATTGCTAACAGTAAAGGAGTATTAAAAGAATCCGTTAGAAAGTATTTTGAACAATTGCCTTCATTCTTAATGGAATCTATTTCTTTTGGGAAAAATCAATTCAGCATTGATGAAATAGATGCTCATTTAACTGAGCTTGTCGAAAAAGTATATGATTTTCAAGTATCGTATATTAATCAAGTTATGAAGGATAAAGAATATAACAAATATTTAGAGTTTTTAGATATTAGTCCAAAGCCTAAGTTAGTAATAGCACCATATTTCATGTTGAAAGCTCAATATGACAGTATTGAACGTCAAAAGTGGATAGAGCTTAATCGTAAGTCGTTAATGCAAATGATGGAAAGGTCTATTGATTTTTCTGTTGCAACGCAATTAGTGTTGGATACAGATGTCTTAAAAAATCTAGATGTTGATGAAATAGTGAGTGCTTATAATATTACGGGGTATGATTATATTTTTATTTGGATAAATGATTTTATTCCTATTAAAGCTAAGGAGGAATATCAAGAAAAATTTGTAGAACTTATAAGAAAATTAAATGCAATCGGGAAATGTCCTATTATGGCATATGGTGGTTACGATTCAATAATGCTTTGTCATGAAAATTCTCCAGTAAAATTATATGGGGTTGCTCAATCAGTTGGATATGGAGAAGCTAGACAAATTACTCCCGTTGGGGGAGGTTTGCCTGTTAATAAGTACTATTTTTATCCGTTACATCAAAGATTGCTTTTTAGAGATGCTGCTGCAATTTTATACGAACAAGGATATTTTCAAAAAAATAAAAAAGTAGCCGCGGAGGAATATCATAAATATATTTGTGATTGTTCTCAATGTGTGGAAATTATAAAGAACGATATTAACAACTTTGGATTATATAATGAATCTATCCCTTTTGTAACAAGGAATAATATTAAAAGAAATAGACCGACGCCAGATGCTGCATTGAAAGCAGACATACATTTTATGAATTCCAAAGTTAAAGAGTGGGAGTCTTTAGGTAAAAAAGAATTTAAATCATTGGTCAATGAATATAGGGAAAGTTTTATAAAATATCTAAAAGAAACTAAAGAACAGTCAACGTGGTGGAATTTGATATGTCAAGAAATAGAGTGATAGTTTTAGGTGCGGGATTTTCCGTTCCTGCAGGAATTCCAACACAACAAAGATTGTTAAATGAAATAATGGGAATTACTGAAACAAAAGGGTTTTTAGAAGAGGAACCGATTTTTAGTAAAAAATATTTACACTCGTTTATTAGGATAGGTATATTTTTGCTAGAAAATTATTCAGCTAATAATATTGAAGAATTAAAGGGAAAATACCAATCTATACTTGATTTTGAGAAAAATGCAAAAGCGAAGATTGAGTATATAGAAGAAACGATGAGTTTTTTTGAGTCTAAATACCTTGTGAATTTAGAAGTTCCCAACGAAACAAAAGAGCTTTCTTTAGAAGGAATTGAAATTTATGATGAAATTATAAAAAAGTTATCTTTGGATAAGTCAAAATTAGAGGCTTTCACTGTTGATTATTTAACTAAATTAATGGACCTAAAAAGAATAATTTCAACAAAAATGGAAGAGGCAAAATTAGAGGTTGATTTAGAAGATGTTTTTACTAACTTTGACAAAAGCATAAAAACAAAAGCAAATTTAGGGTCTTATAATTACATACAAATTGAACAATTGAGAAATGATTTGCTTAAAATTTTTATATTTCATTTTGATAGTGCGTTGAAAGGGTTAGATTGTAGTAAATACCAAAGCTTTATTGAAAGCATAAAAGGGAGAGAAAACATTAGCGTTATATCCTTAAATTGGGATTTGGTTTTAGAACAGTTATTTAGAGAGAATAAAATTAATTACGATTCTTGCTTAGCAAAGAGCTATTGGTGTAGCGATTCCAATAAAAGTTCTAATCGTGGTAGTAAAAATGTTTGTTTATACAAATTGCATGGGTCGATAAATTGGCTAAAGTGCCATAATTGTGGAAAAATCAACATTATAAAAAGGACAAATTTACAGGAAACCAGTCTATTCGACGATTCAAAAGACGATAAATGCTTGGCGTGTAAACAAATAGATGAAAAAAGTGAAACATTGTTGCAAGCGGAAATAATTACTCCCACAATGATTAAAGCGTTGGAAAACCAACTATATCAAAACATATGGGCGGGCGCCGCTAGAGCAATTTCTAATGCCGATGAAATTATTTTTATTGGATATTCATTGCCTAGTGCGGATTTTGATTTTAGATACTTATTAAAGAATAATATTTCTAAAAACTGCAAAATCAAAGTAATTTTAGCGCCTAACGATAAACCTAAAAAGGCAAATCAATATATCAATCCAGAAGTTCGCTATAAAAAACTTTTTTTCAATATTGTCAACAATATTACTTTTGAATACAAGGGGGTAGAGAAAGCTAAATTTGATGTTTAGTTATGTTGATTCGCGAAGGGAGTGAAATTGCAAAAAATGTGTTTTATAATTCCAAATTTATGACCAGTTAATACCCAAAGTGGGATGACTACAATTGAGATTCTTTTTGGTGCGATTCTCGACGAGAGTGACGAAATTTTGGGATTGCATTTTTCGGTTTTGGAATAGAAATTGAATTATTTTTATTAGAAAAGTTAGAAAACGATATAAATTTTTCGTAACAACACGAAAATTATGAAAGAAATTATTTGACAAAACGAATTTTATATTCGATTTTTAATATAAAAGATTTAATTTCCAAGTACATTTCGAGCTCCTAAGCGACCGATTTGGGTTCGAGTCCCGACGGGAAGACCACAAGGGCTATATTTTCAAATATAGCCCTCGTTTTACAAACACAAAGGAGTAGTTAATATGAGAATTAGCAAAATTTACAACCGCACATTGTTAAGTATTATTGCTAAAAAGGAAGAAATCACTTATGAAGCACTCAAAGAAGAATACTGTGAACCGACACCAATCGGTGTTGTTTCTGGTAGAAATGTAATGTTTGATTCGGACTTAAAAGTTCTTGAATCAGAGGGCTATATAACAATTACTGACGATTTGATAAAGTACATAAAACGCACGTAATTGAATTTTGCAATGTGGGTATCCCATTTTGCGAAAAACATTATAGGTGGATAAATTGACTTGATGATTGCAATTTGTGCCCTATGATTATCCTACTTCCTAAAAATGAGTAAAAGAGCAAAAGGAGATAATTATGAGTCGTGACGTTTTAAAAATACAAATAGATAATAAAGATGCATGGTTAATTTACGATACTAATACTTGGACATTGTCGTGTCAGTTAGATAATGCAAATACAACTGAGTTTTGTATTAATATGGACAATATAAAACGTGTGTATAAGAGCGATGGTTTTAAGCAAACACATTTTGAAGAGAAAAACAAATTAGCAAGAACTATTATTGGAGGAGCATTGTTTGGGGCGACAGGAGCAATTATAGGTGCTGTTTCAGGAGAAGGGAACAAAGAAGTTGTTGATGCAAAATATTCATGTATACATATTGAAACTAACGATGATATGGAATACGTTATAGTATGCAAAGAGACTGCCGTTATAAATAGCTCGTGGGTTTTTATTACTAACCTAAATGATGCTATTTTAAGTAAGAATGATAAGAGTTATCAAAAAAGAAAAACTTTTGGAACAGTTTTTGGTATAATATGTATTGCTATAATTATTGCAGCAATAGTTATTTGCAACATAGACGTTTAATTGTAAACCCAATTTATTTATTCTTTTAATTTCTGCAACACAAACAACTCTAATAAATAGAATTTATAAAAAAGAAGTTCTCACACTTTCTTTTTGATATTTAAACTGGTATAAAATCGGTATAAATTTATTTTAAAAGTTGCGTAACAATACAAAAGTTACGCAACTTATTTAATATTTTTAATATTATTTCACGCATATTTTTAATAAAAACGTACCGAAATTAACGAAAATGAACGTTTTTTACAAAACATTCACAAGGGCTTTGAACTCCTAAGGGAATAGTAGAGTAGTTGTGCGAAAACATTAAAATGTACTTAAGAAGCTTTAAACATTTACGCTATTTAGCAAGATGTTTTAGACGTCTTTAATTGATTTGGTCAAGTTAGATATCATTAAGTTTGCATTTTTCAGCATATTGAGATTGACTGCTTTGCGCAAGTTAGATATTATTAGATTTGCATTCTTCAGCATATTGAGATAGACTGCTTTGTGCAAGTTGCTGATGCTATTTTTATTTTACATATAAAACAAGTGCTATAGCGCCTCGCAAACACTTTTGCATGCTGAGCAATTCTCTATATTTTTTAAATGCTTTCTTGTTTTAATATGGTGTATACAAAACGAGAAATAATTAAAGTAAAAACGAGTAAATTATAAGTTGCCAATTATTAAAATAGGGCGGGCAAATTAACGCTATGCGTTGATATAATATTTTTTTAAAAAAACAATTGACATTCGTAAATTATGGATATATACTTATAGTAAGTTCAATGAAAATTGAAAATTAATTTAAACTATGTTTAAAGGAGAAAAAATTATGAAAAGAATAACTTCGCTTATTATGATGGCAATTATGGTTACCATCGGTGGCGTATACGCTGCATGGATTTACGATGACGGTGCTCCAGACGCTAAAACAGAATCAGCACTTAGCGTAATTGTTAAGGCGCCTGAAACTTCAGGTAAATCTGGTACGTTAGATATTAGTTCTTTAGTAGAAGTAGCGATTGACGATATTGACGATGAAACAAGACACAAAGCAGTTCTTACTTGTGAAGGTTCTATATCTATTACGTTCACTCCTAGTTCAAATGCTGGTGCAGACACGTTAGCAAATGGTATCCATATAAAATTAACGCCTACCGTTGAAAGTGACGCTACTTATAATGGTATTACTATTATAAGAACAACTGGTGCAGTTTGCAGCCCTGCACTTAATGGGGAAGGTGACAATCCTGCAACTACAGATGAAAGAGAAATTGGCACATATACAAAAACAACAGATGGTAAATTTGTTTGGACTTTAGATAGCACTGATATTCTTTCCTTATTACAATTAGGCGACCCTAATAATCCATTTATCCTTGATACAAGTGCAAAACACGCAGAGTTTACTGCAGCTTTAGCTGGTCACCACAATATTAAATTTACAGTTGAAGAAGTAATAAAATAGTCTAATTTTATTTTAAAGGGCGATTAAATGCAAATTAGTTCGTATACTCTCGTTGTATGTTTAATCGTTTACGTGGGGCTAGTTGCTTTATTTGCTACTACTATTACAATAATAACAAAGCAGGCGCTTAAGCTTATACGTGTTGGCGTAGAAGACGAGAAAATTAAAACTGAATATTTAAAAAATAAAGACAAAAAGAAGTCTGTAATTGAAGGGATAATCAATTTGGTTATCCCTATTGTTGCTTGTGTAATAATGCTTACCATATTTGTTGGTTCTGTCGTAATAGGTGTTTTTAAGGATAACGTTGTAGGCAATACGCCTTCGTTAAAAGTTGTTCTAACGTCTTCAATGTCAAAAAAATATGAAAAGAACACCTATCTTTTTGATAACGACCTTAATGACCAACTTCAAGTGCATGACTTGATTTTAGTACATAAACTTCCAGATGAAAAAGACCTTAAATTGTACGATATAGTTTTATATGAAGTTGATGGCAATTTTATTATTCATCGTATAGTAAATATAGAAGAGCCTAATTCTAAACATCCTAACGAGCGCTATTTTTTATTGCAAGGCGACAACGTTCAATATTCGGACAAGTTCCCGGTTAAATATTCTCAAATGAAGGGAATATATAGGGGGGAAAGAATTCCTTTCCTTGGAAGTTTCGTCGTATTTATGCAAACAACGGCGGGCGTTCTTTGTATAATGCTTATTGTTTTTGCCGCTTTTATAATGCCTTTTTTAGAAAAGAAGTTTGAAAGTGAAAAGAAGTTAAGGCTTATTGCTATGGGCTTAATTTCTAGCGATAACGTTAAAGTTGAGCAAGAAGTTTCTGCTACTGAAGTTCTTACTAACGCACAATCTTGTCTTTATATAGAAACTACCGCTGAAAAAGGCTTAAATAGTAATGAAACGGCTGTCACAAGTGATGTTTTAGAAGAGCCTATTGAGCAAGAAATTATTGTGAACCTTATAAACGACAATGATAGTCAAGAAGAAAGTTCTGTTATTGAAGAAAAGTGGTATCACTCGTTAAAAGGCAAAAAAAGTTTATCATTTAAACAAAAATTAAACGTGGCATCTAGCGAGGTTGTTAAGAGATATATTCAAATAATAACTCACCTTTATAAAATTAAAGGTTTAAAGGTTTGGGAAAGCAAACCTTGCGAAACTTATAAAAAGGGCAGAACTCCTATTGCAAAAATAGCGTTTAGGGGTAAAACTTTAGCAGTTTACTTGGCTGTTAGCCCTAGTGAGTATGAAAACACTAAATATATTTACGATGTTGCCACGTCTAAAACTTATAAGGACTATCCAACGTGCGTAAAAATTACGTCGGAACGTCAAGCAAAGTGGACTTGTGAATTAATTACTGATATTGCCAATAAAAATGGTCTTTACCTTTACGCATTAAGCAAACTTTTAACTATAAAGGGAAGCGATAAAACTTTAGAGCAAAAATTACTTGAAAGTTCAGAGCAAACTAGGGCTTGGTTTAAAAAAGTTAACGACTATTTAATGAGTTTAGATAGTGTAAGGGCAATAACTGCTAAAAAGCAAATAACTTATAAAATTAAGAGTAAATGCATTGCAAAACTTAAAATGATTGGTAAAACAATTAATCTTTATTTAGCGTTAGAGCCTAAAAAATTCAAAAACACTAAATATAAATTTATTGACGTGTCAAATAAAAAGGCGTATGAAAAATACCCTATGAGAGTAAAAATAACGTCTGATAGACAAGCAAGATGGGCTGTAGAACTTATTGCTAAAGTATAAAAACAAAGGAGAGTAACGGTATGAGCGTATTTAAAAGCATAAAAAAAGTAACGTTTATAATGACCGTTGCTCTTTTATTTTCAATAACCGGCGTATTTGCCACGTGGATTTACGCTGAAGAATCTCCGGACCCACAAGAAATAACTATTCAGTTTCAATTGTTCCCTTGGGAAGGCTCTGAAATTTTACCAGATGACGTAGTTGGTGAAAACCACAAAGCATTAATAGACAATATCGTAAATGGAACGATGATTGACTCTAACGGCAAGTTGGTTGAAATAGGTTTAAACAACCCAGATTCTCAAATAAGTGAACAAATTGCCGACCGTACGTCAAAACGCAAATACACATTTGGCAGTATGGACTTTTACGATAGTGAAGAAATGCACGCAATATTCGGTTTAGAAGCGGCAAATCTTACCTTTATGGTATATTCACCACAAAACAATACTAACGTAAAATACCTTTACACTACAAATTGCGATTTGGGTGAGGCTGGCTTATTATGGTGGGGTAATGCTAAATACCCAACGGGTGAAAGAGTATATCCTATATATAGAACAAGGCTTGAATATCAAACAAAGGTTGACGATAAAGGCAAAAAAGTTCAAGAGTGGGTTGCCGTTAAAACGATATTAGGTTCGGCAAAATCTGCTTATTACGATAACGATACGTTTGGTTCGGCTGTTTCTAAAAACCCAGCGTTTGACCCAACTACTTTTGCTCCTATTAAAGAAGAAGATTGTGAAAGTGGCGAAACTGCAATTGAAATGGGCAAAACGGTTAATAACGCTATATATATCCCTCTAGGTGCTGTTGTTGACGAAACGGCGTACTCAACTGATAAAACTTACTTTAAGTACACTGCATCGTCAAACGGAACTATAAAGGTAACACCTTTAGAAAAGGGCGAAAATTTAACTATTAGCGTATATTCTAACTCTGCACTTACTAATTTAGTTGCTTCGGGAACAGGTCAAGAATTTAGCTTCTCTTGTTCGGCAAGAACGTACTATATTGTTGCTACAGGCGATATGGAAGTAAACTTTAAAATTCAATAAAAAAATCATAGTTATAAAATGCACCCCCAAAAGCAAAACGCTTTATTTGGGTGCATTTTTTAATGCAAAATTTTACTTATTTAATTAAATCTTTTATAGTAAAAAAGCCCGCCAGGTAGTGTAATATAATTTAGCCACCACTACTGTAAGTTTAGAAAGCGTTCAAACCACGTCATCTAGGGCAAATAGGCATATTTTTTTAATCAAAGGTATGATTTTTTGCTATTTTATAACGATATAATTACACCCCACGCTTTATATAAAAGCGGGGGTTTTTATTGACATTTTTTAGAGTAAAATATATAATGAATTATATATTAGTTTGTGTGGGGCAAAATTATGAAGTCTAATTTTGATATTTCAATATTAAAAAGCCAAGCGGAGCAAATTAGCGAGCAAATTATAGGGTACAGAAGGTTATTCCACCAAATCCCAGAACTTAAAATGGAAACAGTTTTAACAGAGCAAAATATTGTTAAAATTTTAAAAGATTTAGGCGTAACGGAGGTTAAGCAAGGTGTTGGCGGTCATGGCGTTGTGGCAATAATCCGTGGCACGCAAGGCAAAAAAACCATAGGCATTAGGGCGGATTGTGACGGGCTTCCTATAAAGGAAGAAACTAATCTTCCATTTAAGTCAACTAACGGGAATATGCACGCTTGTGGGCACGATACTCACACGGCAATTGCTCTTGGCGCAGTTAAACTTTTAATGCAAAACAAAGAGCATTTAAAAAATGACGTAAAATTTATTTTTCAGCCTTATGAAGAAGGTGGCGGTGGCGCAAAACTTATGATAGAAGACGGAGCTTTGCAAAACCCTACTCTTGATGAAATTATTGCAATGCACGTTCACGTAAAACCAAATGAAAATTATATGGTTGGCGACGTGCTTGTATCAAGTGAGCCAACGTCCGCCGGGATATATTCATACGAGGCTATTTTTACGGGGAAACAAGCGCACGTTTGCGAATCTTTTACAGCAATTAACTCTGTTCACGCTGCGTGCAGTGCCGTTGCGGAAATAGCAAAAATTTCAAAATTAAACAAAGATATTGTTAATGCAATTACGCTTGTAAGCGGTGGTGTTAGGAATAATATTATTCCTAAAAGTTGTACGATTTCCGGTTCTATTCGCTCTTTTGATGCTAATCTTCACAAAAGTGCCATTGAGCAAACTAACGCAATTTTAAAAGAGTCGGCAAATAGGTTTGGTTGTACGGTTGAAGTTAAACTTCAAGTTGACCTTGTGCCTATGAAGATAGATAAAAACGTTTACAACAAGTTTAAAAACGTTGTAAATAAAACGTATCCTGAGCGTGGTGCGGTTGAAGTGGTTGATAGAGATTTAATTGGCGAAGATTTTGCAAGTTTTTCAAATTTAGTGCCTGCAACACACTTCTTTTTACACGCTAAACCAGACGGGGAGTATTACCCTTTACACAATGCAAAGTTTAACGTAAAAGAAGAAGTTTTACATAAGGCAAGCGCCGTTTTAGCAGGTTTTGCATTGGCAGATTAAAAGGTAAAATTTATGAGTTTAGGTATTTACAACAAGCCTTATAACGAAGTTGAAAAAATAATTATTGACAACTGTCAAGATTATTTAAAAGACCCAAACCGCTCCTATATTTCGCCGTTCAAAATTGTAGGAAACCTATATTACGTTGGCGATAAAAGCGTTTGTGCGCATTTGATAGACACGGGTGAAGGTTTAATACTTTTTGATGCTGGTTATCAGCACACTATTCATTTGTTAGAAAATTCCATAAGGGAATTGGGCTTTAATTTAAATGACGTTAAGTGGCTTATAGTATCTCACGGTCATTTTGACCATTTTGGTGCGTGCAACGAGTTTCGCAAAAAGTACGGCATTAAAGTTTTTATGAGTAAAATAGATAGCCAAACGTTAATAAAAAACCCAAGGGCTGGGCTACTTGATATGTATAAAAACCCAAACGCCACCTTGCCAATAATTGACTATGAGTTTAATGACGGCGAAGTGTTAAAACTTGGTAACACAAAAATAAAATGTGTGCTTTCTCCTGGGCACTCGCAGGGTACAACGTCATTTTTCTTTGATGTTTTTGATAGCGATAAAACGTATAAAGTTGGCTACTTTGGTGGGGTTGGGCTTTTAACGCTTTATAAAGATTTTTTAAAAAAATACGATTTGCCATTATCGCTCCGCACAGATTTTTTAGCAACACTAAATAGTCTTAAAGGCAAAAAAGTTGATATAACGCTTGGCAATCATCCAATTCACAACCACACCCTTGAAAAGCGTGATAAAATGCTAAAAAATGAAGATGAAAACCCGTTTATTAACGCAAGTGAGTGGGACGAAAATTTAAAAATAATAAAAAAAGATTATTTAGAATTTATTAAAAAAGATTACTAAAAACAAATCATTTATCATAAAAAGCACCGACTTGGTGTTTTTTTTATTTTATAAATAAAAAATTTTTCTTTTTTTAAGTTTTTGCCTTGACTTTAATAACTTGGTGGTATATTATTATTGTAATTCTATTTATTGTTTACAATAAATCAACTAGTTTAGATATTAATGAAGGGTGAATTATGTACAAGGATTATAAAATAAGCGAACCGTTTTTTGAATACGGCCCAAAATGCTATATGTATGGCGAAACTTTAGTTAAAATGGCTAAAGGTTTAGAAGAACTTGCAATTAAATACGACGTAGACGTTGTTTTAGATATTCCCGACACGGAAATTTACAACGTAGCAAAAAACGTTGACACAAAAAGAGTGCACGTTTATTCACAACATATGGATAGCATTCCTGTTGGCCGTGGTATGGGTAGAACTTTACCTGAAGCGTTAAAAGAAGCAGGCGCGGTTGGCGTTATGCTTAACCACGCTGAGCACAAACTAACTCTTGAAGAAATTGAAAAGGCTATTAAAAGGGCAGACGAATTAGGCCTTGCAACAATGGTTTGTGCAGACTCTATTGAAGAAGTTAAAGCTATAGCAAAACTTGGCCCAAATATTTTAGTTGCAGAACCAACGGAGTTAATAGGCACGGGCAAACCTGCCGACAAAGAGTACGTTGACGCAGTTATTAAAGTTATTAAGGAAATTAACCCTGACATTAAGCCTTTTCCATCGGCAGGCATTTCTAAAGGGGAAGATTGCTACAATATTATAAAAGCAGGCTCATCGGCATCGGGTTGCTCGTCTGCAATAGCAAAGGCTGAAAACCCACTTAAACTTGCAGAAGAAATGATTAGTGCAGTAAGGCGCGCTTACGACGAAAGAACTAAATAAAGGCTAACGCAAAATTTTTATAGCCTAAAAATAGAAAATCAATAAAAATAGGAGCAAAATTATGTCTAAAGTAAAAATTGGTTGGTGTGAAAAAGATATTACCCCAAGCGAAAAAATTGCCCTTGCCGGTCAGTTTTTTGAAAGAATTTCTAACGAAGTTGAATCTCCGTTAACGGTAACTGCTTTTGCCGTTGAAAGCAACGACGAACAAATGGTTATAGTTAGTTGCGACCTTGGCTCTATTAGCGGAAGGCTTAACGATTTAGTTAAAGAAAAAATTGCTGAAAGCAAAATTATTAATCCAGACAAAGTTATTTTAAGCGCAATACATACGCACACCTCTTACACTATTCCTGCCAAAAATATTTTAACAAAATCATTAGAAAAATACTGCAAAGGCGAATCTTTCGTAGGTTCTTTTAACTATCTTAAATCAGTTCTTCCTAAAGATATGGAATATCAAAAGTTGGTTAGCCACGAAATAGCACAAGACCCTGAAGTTTCGCTTAAATTCGTTGCTGAAAAAATTGTTGAAGCAGTTAAAGAAGCGTGGGAAAATAGGCAAGAAGCATACTATCAAAACGCGTTTGGTAGAGCGGTTGTTGGTATGAACCGCAGAGTTGTTTACGATGATGGCAGTGCAAAAATGTGGGGTGACGTAAACAAGGCGAACTTTGTTGAACTTGAAGGCGGTAACGACTCTGGCATTGAACTTATTTACACTTTTGATAAAAATAAAGAATTAACGGGCGTAGTTGCAAATATTGCTTGCCCATCTCAAGTAGTTGAACACAGAAGTTTCATTTCTTCCGACTACTGGGGAAAAGTTAAAGAAAATTTAGAAAAGAAATTTGGTAGAAAAATTAACGTTTTAGGCTTATGCTCGGCAGCGGGCGACCAATGTCCAAGAGATATGATACGTTGGGTAAATCCTGAAACACCTATTGACGACCCACATATTGAAAGGGAAGTTTACGTTGAACGCGTTGCAGACCCTTCTATGTTTGACGTTTCTGGTTTAAAACTCGTTGGTAAAAGAATTTCCAACGAAATTATCAACGTGTTTGAAGAATTGGGCGACAATTATAAAGACGAAGCGCTTTTAATTCACGAAACGGTTAACTTATCTCTTCCACTTCGCCGTGTAACTATTAAAGAATATGAAGAATCTAAAAACGCCATTGATAACTTTATTGAAAAGAATCGCGGTAGAAGAACAAACTTTGCCGACAATGCAAGGCTTTACGTTCACTCGGGTAACGTTGATAGATACAACGTTCAACAAAAAATAAACACTGTTGAACCTGAAATTCACTTTATTCGTTTTGGCGATATTGCTATTGCTACTAACCCGTTTGAACTTTTCCTTGACTACGGCAACCAAATTAGAGCAAGAAGTTTAGCAAAACAAACTATTTTAATTCAACTTGCTTGCGGTCAAGGCGGATACTTACCAACCAAAAAAGCAGAACAAGGTAGCCACTATTCGGCATACGTTTCAAGCGGTTTCGTTGGTCACGAAGGTGGCGATATTCTTGTTAGAACTACGCTTGAACGCATTAACTCAATGTTTAATAAATAAGCGAATTTTAGATATAAAATAATAAAGAAAAAAACAATTTTTTAAGGAGAATAAAATTATGGAATTTAAAGTATTTCAAAAAGAAATTGAATTGCAATCAAGAGGTTGGAGACCAACTTTCCACGACGTAACTAGCGACATTTTAAAAATCGTTGCAGAATCTGGTGTTAAAAATGGTACGGTAACTATAGCATCACACCACACAACTTGTTCTGTTATGGTTCAAGAATGCTCACACGATATTGACAAATATGATTTAGAATATTTACAACACGATTTAGTAAAAATTATGCAAAAACTCGTTCCAAATTATAGCGAAACTAACGAATATATGCACCCAGGCCCAATTCACACTCAATTTGGTAGATACGTAAACGAACCAGGCGACTTTACTTCTTTAAATACAGATGGTCACCTTCGTTCAGTATTCTTTGGCAGAAGCGAAACTATGACTATTAAAGACGGCGTTTTAGACGGTGGCGAATTCGCTCACGTTTACTTTATTGACTGGGACCAAGTTAGAGCTAGAAGACGTCAACTTAACGTAACGGTTATGGGTACTGCAGACGCTATCAACGATAGAAAATACAACGATGGTAAAGTAGTTAACACGTTAAGAAAATACACTGAAGAAGAAAAGGCTTACGACGTTCACTACGACCTTCAATGGAAAAAATAATGAGTAAAAATTTACTTGGTATAGATTTTGGCACAACGTCTTTAAAAGCGTGTCTTTTTAACGAAGATGGCGAAAGGCTTGCAACAGAATCTGTACAATACAACCTTATTACAAAAGGTGAGTTTATTGAATTTGATGCGGAAGAATTTTATAATATTATCGTAAGGGTAATTGATAAAATTTCCGCAAAATTCAAAATTGACGCCCTTTCCATAGATACGCAAGGCGAAACGCTTATCGTTTTAGATAAAAACGGCAAACCTTTAATGAACGCAATTATTTGGCTTGATAACCGCGGGGAAAAGCAAGCGCTTGATATGGAAAGAGTTTTTGGCGTGGAAAAAATTTACAATTTAACGGGTCAGGCGGAAATTCCTGCCGGATATCCTGCGCCAAAAATTAAGTGGATTGAACAAAATTTGCCGGAAGTTTTTTCAAAAGCGGATAAATTCTTGCTTTTAGAAGACTACGTAGTATATCGCCTAACAGGCAAAGCCGTTGGCTCACGCTCACTTTACGCATCTTCGCTTTTAATGAATATTCATACGGGCGAATATATTGATGAAATTTTAAATTACCTTAATATTACTAAAGCGCAACTTCCTATTTTACAAGAAAGTGGCGAGGTTGTTGGCGAATATAAAGGCATTAAAGTTTGTACAAGCGCGCTTGACCAAATTGCGGGCATTACGGGAGCAGGCGTTATTGAGTGTGGTATTATGAGTGAAACTACGGGCACTTCGCTTGCGGTTTGCGCTCTTACGGAAAAATTTCCACCATATTATAACGGCTTAAAAGTTTCTACTTACTACGTTAAAAAAGGCGTTTATTGTCTACTTATGTGGGCGCCAACTGCAGGTGCAACGTTAGAGTGGTTTAAACGTACTTTTTGTGATGGCGAAAATTATGATAAATTAAACGAATATGCAGAAAGCGTGCCTTGTGGAGCGGAAGGTTTAATTTGTGTTCCGCACCTTTGCGGTACCGTTATGCCAGAAAACTTGCCAAACGCAAAAGGCGCTTTCTTTGGTATGGAATTAAAACATAACAAAGGGCACTTTATCCGTTCAATAATGGAATCTATTGCCTATACAATAAAAGAATTCGTTGATTTTATGAACGTTGACGTTAGCGAAATTCGCTCAATGGGTGGCGGTGCTAAAAGTAAGCTTTGGTGCGAAATTAAAGCAAGCGTTCTTAATAAAAAAGTAGTTACTCTTAAAGAAAACGAAACGGCTTGTTTAGGTAGCGCGATGTTTGCAGGCGTTGGCATAGGCGCTTTTGAAAGCGTAGAAAAGGCAGCGGAAAAAATTATAGAAACTAACCTTTCTTATAATCCCGTTTATACTGAATACGAAGAACTTTACAAACAATATAAAAATAGAGAAAATAAAATTCTGGAGATTTTTTAATATGAAAATTGCATTTGCAGGTTTTGGCGAAGTTAATACCCCTATTGACATTATCGTTGATAAATGCTCTAAGGCGGTAGAAAGTTTAAAAAGGCAAGACGTTGAAATTTACCCTTGTTTCCCTATTCGTGACGATTATGAAGAAGTTGACGTAAACAAGGCAATTTCATATTTTGAAGGCAAGAGTTTTGACGCGTTAGTTTTATGCGTTGCTGGTTGGATACCTACTCACGCCGTTATTAAAATTACTGAAAAATTCCGCCATATTCCTATGGTTTTATGGGGTCTTTGCGGTTGGATGGAAGATGGTAGGCTCGTTACCACTGCCGACCAAGCAGGCACTTCTGCTTTAAGAAAAACTATGAAAGATTTAGGCTACACTTTTAAATACGTTTACGATATTATCGGCAAACCTTCAAGGGTAGACGAAGTTTTATCTTTTGTAAAAGCAAGTGCAGTATATAACGCAATGAGAAGCCAAAAAATAGGTCAAATGGGCTATCGCGATATGCACCTTTACGGAACTATGTTTGACGGGTGCTCTTTAAAACGCGACATTGGTGCGGAAATTGAATGCTTTGAAATGTTAGAAGTTGTTCAACGTGCGGAAAAAGTTTCTAATGATGCTATTGACGAAGTTATTAACACTACCGTTAAAAGTTGGAACTTTTTAAAAGAAGGCGATATTAACGTTATTAAAAAAGGCGTTTCATACTACCTTGCATTAAAGCAAATTATTGATGAAAGAAAGTACGTTGCCGTTTCTCTTAAGGACGTTGACGGTATGAAAAAACTTTTAGGCTTCCCTCCTGCAATGATTTTTATGCTCCTTGCGGATAGAGAAGGTATTTGCACTATTCCTGAAAACGACTGCCTTGGCAACGTTACGCAAGCAATCGTTAAGGGCTTAACAGGTCAAATTGGCGCATATTTAGAATTCTATGAATTCTTTGACGAAGGTGTTTTAGCAGGCGTTCCAGACTACGTTCCAAAGGAAATTGTTGATGGTCAAGTTACGGTTATTCCTGCTGCATTCGGCGAACTTTCACAAGGTATTTTAAACGTTTCTAAAGTTAAAACGGGCACTGTAACAATGTGTAGATTAACTACGGAAAACGGCAAGTACGTTATGCATATGGTTGTTGGTAACGGCACAACTCCACCTAAATGGGAAGAAGCAGGTTGGACTCAACCAGCGCCACAATTACCAGCACTCAAAGTGCTTCTTGACGATACCGTTGACTTTACAGATAAAGTTATGGGACAACACTACATTATCTCTTATGGCGACAATTCTAAACTTATTAAAGAATTCTGCAAGATTGCAGGCATTGAAGTAATTTAAATTTAAAAGGCAGGGTTTCCTGCCTTTTTAGGTATAGAAGTATTGCTTTATTGGCTGTTTTTTAGTTTATTGCGAAAATAGTTTTTTTAAGATTGACTATATTTTGGTATACGGCTTATGGTAAAAGATATGAATAAAAAAGTTTTTGGATATCTTGGCAAAACGCCAATTTATTCTTTTAATATAACAAACGGCACGCTAACTGCTAATATTATAACGTACGGCGCAACGCTTCAATCTCTTTTAGTTCCTAATAAAAAAGGCGAACTTTTAGACGTTGTTTTGGGCTATAATACGTTAGAGCAATATTTAGAGCGTTCTTACTATGCTGGCGCGATAGTTGGTAGAGTTGCAAATAGAACGGCAAACGCAAAGTTTACGCTTAACGGAAAAGAATATAATATTTCTAAAAACAATGGCGAACATTCACTTCACGGTGGGTTTAGCGGTTTTGATAAAAAGGTTTGGGAAGTTGTTTCCTACGGGGAAAATTACGTTACGCTGTCGTACGTTAGTAAAGATGGCGAAGAAGGCTACCCTGCTTCTGTTTCTATTCAAGTTACGTATTCGGTTACTAGTGAAAACGAGCTTTCTATAGAGTATAACGCTTTAAGTGATGGCGACACTGTTTTAGGCTTAACAAACCACGCGTACTTTAACTTAAACGGCGAAGACGGCTCTAACGTTTTTGACACTCTTTTAAGTATTAACGCTAATAGCGTAGTTTTAGTAAACGAGCAAAGGGTGGCGGATGGTACGCTTTTAAACGTTGACGGAACTATATTTGATTTTAAAGAAATTCGCCCTATAGGCAATTATTTAACTTCTACTAACGAATATTTAGTTAAATTTAAAGGCTACGATATTTGCTATGCTTTAAACGGAAAGGGTTATAGAAGTATAGCTAAAGCGCAATCAAACATAAGCGGAATTAGTATGGAAACAATAACCGATATGGAAGGCGTGCAACTTTACGTTGCAAATTTGTTTAGCGGTAAAACGGGTAAAAAATGCGTTTATAAGGACGGGGCTTGTTTTTGTTTAGAAACGGGCAGATATCCAAACGCGGTAAACGTAAAGAATTTTCCATCGCCAATAATTAAAAAAGGCGTACCTTTTACAAGCAAAACTACTTATAAATTTACTACTATTAAATGATTATGACTACTAACACTTTATGTAAACAAGAAAATAACAATATTATAAGAGATAGCAAATTTCTAATTTGGATAGGTTTTATACTATACATATTAATAACGGGCGGTAAAAACATTTACACGGCGGAAATCGTAACGCTCATTGACGTTTTTGACGCAACCAAGGCTGAAATAACGCTTGCGTCTACTTACTATTTCGTAACGTACGCCATAGCACAAGTTGTAATGGTTTTTATAATAAGCAAATTAAACTTACGCTATTTCGTTTCAATATCGGCAATTTTAACGGCTATTGCAATAATATTAATAGGCTCAAGCACTTCGCTTAACGCAATATACGTAATTTCTGGGCTAAACGGCATTTTTACGGTAGGTATATACGTTGGTATTATGGCAATATTAAGTAAAAGCGTACCTGCAAGTTTACTTCCTTATTCTAACAAAGTTATGTCTATTGGCGGGTCGCTATATAACGTTGTGGCATACGGGCTACCTGCACTATTTGTTGACTTTGGCTTATGGCGCGTGCCATTTTTAATAGCGGGTGGGCTTTCTTTAATTTTTGGCGTTTTATTCTTTATTGCTCTTACAAAAATGAAGAAATACAACGTGGAAAAAGTAGAGGCTGTAGAAAAAGAAGACAATCCCGTTTTTATTCTTAAAAACAAAAAAATAGTGGTGCTTTATTTTATATTATTTATGGTTTTGGCAATTTTTTCTAACGCCACATACTACTGCATATTTATTTACTTTCCTAACCTATTAAAAGAAGTGTTTAATATGCCGGACTCTTATTCTATACTTATAACTTTAATAGTACCGCTATTTTGTTCTGCTTCTGCCGTCGTTTCAATTTCTATTTGTAGCAAGCGTAAAAACCTCTTTTCTGTTGGTGCTATCTTTGGCGTTTTGGCATTAGTTTTTATAACTCTTTTAGCGTTTTTATACGATATAAACATAATTTTAACGTTAGTGCTTGCGGTTGTTGGTTTGGCTTTAAGAAACGGCGCGCACGCAACCTTTGGCTCTGTTTTGGCTTTTAATATGCGCAACCAAGTAAATACGGGTAGTTATCTTGCGGGAATTAACGCCATAGCGTCACTTTGCGCGGGCATTATACCACCATTACTTGGCAACTTAATGGACTCGTTTAGTGGAACTGAAGGTTTTGGTGCATGTTATTTTATTGCAATAATTTCTTTGGCAATAACTACAATTTTCCTATTTGTTTTAGCGTTTTTTCTTAACAAAAACCAAAAGTTAAATGCTTTAAGCGATAAATAAATTTTTATTTTTTAAAATTTGCTTTTTTAGCGGTAAAACAGGTAAAAAATGCGAGCCGTTTAATAGTAAAATTAGTTACAAATTTAGCGTAATTAACTAAGCGTTATTAATATTGACAAGCGGTTTAGTAAATGATAAAATAAAATTAATAAATTGCATGGAGGGTTAAAGCTATGATGGTTGCATGTTCTTCTGCCGTAAGTATTATTCCTATGCTTATAGGTTTAGTTGTTTTAGCGGGCGTAAGGCTTGTTGTTAAGGCTGCTATACACAAATAATTTTAGATTGATAATTAAAAGTAATAAAAAAGGATAGGTTTTGCCTATCCTTTTTTGTTTTGCGTTTTGCTAATTTTTATTAAAAAACTTTATTCTTCCGTAGTTGTTTGGTTAATTAAATTTTTTAATTTAGAGCGCCTGTTCAAAATTATTGTAATTACTAATGCAGTAGTAGATGCTAGCGTAGTAACTGAAAGCGTTGCTATAACGGCTATCGTTCCGCCGTCCATTTTTTCAGTTTTGTTAACTTCAGGCGTTTCTGTTTCGGTTGAAGAAGAATCGTCTTCAACAGGTGGAATTACAACTTCTTTTTCTTTCCATACTGCATGCACAAATAAAACGTTTGTGTTGTTGTAGTATGATTTGTAGTACGAACTTGCGTAAAGAGTTGGGGTCTCGCCCATATGGTGAATATTTTGCCAATCAATAACGTAAGTATCGTTTACTTTTATAACGTCTTCATAGCCGTTTTCGCCTTTAACTTGCCAACCAACAAAATCGTAACCTTCACGCGTTGGGGCGTACAGAACAAGCCCACTTGCTTCATTTGCAATTTCAGTATTAAAGTTTTGGCTATTGTTTAAGCCTCCGTTAAGTTCGTAATGCACTCTAACCGTTTGCATTGACGCGTCTTGGCAATATATAAACGTAAAATTATAATCTAACTCATATCCGTCGTTTGCAGTTATAGTTTTGGTTACCGTGCAACTTATTCCGTCAGTTATTTCGTAGGAAATATCAGAAATAGTCATATCTTTTTCGGAATAAACGGATTGTCCGCTAGAAACAAGTTTTAAAGTTCCGCTCAACGCGTTTGTATATACGGCGTAGTTTTTAGAAGACGACATAAAGCTATAGTACTCTAAATCTTTGCCAGTAGTATATCCAAAGTTGTTTTCTTCGCAGTTAAATTCAAGTTCTTCACGTATGAGCCCGTGCGTTACGTAAAAGTTGTTTAAATAAGTGTCGGTAGCTTGGGCGTTTCCGTATCTAACAAGAATTTTGTAATTGCCATAAGCGCAATTTTCTTTGTCTATGTAAAATCTTTTTTGAGTTTCGTCAACACGCACGGAAAACTCACTTGTAACGTCAACGTTATCAAGATAAATTTCAATGCCTTTTATTGTTGTGCCATATGAAATTTCATAGGAATATTCAAGGTTAACGTCGTCATAAAAAACGTTTAATTGTTTTGTTGTTGCGGTTTTAGCAGTAAGGTCGCCGTAATATTTGCCTTTAATGGAAATTGGGTATTCGTAACCCGACTCTATTTTATCATAGAAATAAAAAGCAGAGTTTATATTTTTTTCATAGCGGTAACCTGTTATATTGTATATGTTAGTATCTTCATAAAAAATGTAAGAAATTCCGTCAGCACCATTAGTTTCGGTATATGAATTAAGAATCATAAAAGCGCCTTTATAGGAGACTTTCTCGCCATTAATTTCAAACGTTTTTTCGTAATTATCATCCCAGCCGATTAAGGAAACTGCGTGGTTACCGCTACCGCCTTTTTGGTTAGGTGTAAGTGCAAATACTCCGTTTTCATCTTCTAAAAATCCCGTTTTAAATGAAAATGCAAGGTATAAACTGCCGTTATTTAAAAGGTGTTTTTTAATAGCGTTAATATTGTATTCTTTATCGCCATCGCCGTCTAAATCAGAACGTGAAAACTTTGTTGTATCATCGCAAACTAATAAGTTAGAAATATCGTCATTTGCGTGTTTGCTATAAAAATCGTAATAATCAGTTGCGTTTTCATTGCTAACAACGTAAGATTGTTGATAAGGCAAATCGCTTTCAAGCATTAATCCGTTTTTTTGCAAGGCTTTATATTGATATGAAAAACTACCGCCTGCACCAATTTTAGAATAGTTTTTTTTAGGCGTGTAACAAGTAATTGCCGTCCATAGTTCAGAAAAATCGTAATACTCGTTAGTCGCTTTCATAATGGTTGTTGATGCCGCCATAGTTGATGCAAAGTTCCAACAAAGCCCGTTTTTATCTTGGTGTTGGGCAAAAACTAAATATTCGTCACGCAGGCTATATGCTTCGGGAAGGACTATTTCTTCATCTTCTTCAGGTCTAAAGCCAGGCCTTATGGACGGGGCAATAATTATAGGGTCTTTTTCAAGGTTAGGAATTTGAATTTTGTCAAGAACCTTGTCATTTATATTGCTTGCGTATGCAACGTTTACGTTTTTATATGGAATTATTAAGCAAAACAAAATAGCAAAAATTACTATTGAGCGCAAAATATGGTTTTTTTTCATATATTCTCCTTGTGTGCATAAAATTTTTAGAGGTTTTAATTAGTTAATTAAAATCAGTGTGAAAATTTTACTTAAAAATTATAGCACGATAAGGTTTTGTTTGTCAACCTACTAAAACCTTTATAAATGCGGTATAAATTGTGCACGTGTCACTTTTACGTAAAAAAGTTGGAAAATATTGACATTATAATTATACAGTAATATAATTAAACTAATTTATACTTAAATAATTAGTCAAAAAAGTATAATTTGTAGTAAATATAGACAATATGGAGGTGCGAGCAATGAAATTAAAAAATAAATTGTTGGCAAGCATTCTTAGTGTACTTATAGTTTTGGGCGGTTTTAGTTTAACGGCTTGTAGTACGTGTGTACATAGTTGGTCTGATTGGAGTGTAACCAAAAACGCTACTTGTATAACTACTGGTGCTAAAGAGCGTATGTGTAACAACTGCGGAAAAATAGCAACTGCTAAAATAGACGCTTTAGGTCACGATTGGGAAGAAGCAACTTGTGAAACTGCTAAAACTTGTAAAAGATGTTTGGTTACGGAAGGAACAACGTTGCCTCACGTTTACGATTGTGAAGAAGCAATAGAAGCGGCTTTAAAGACAGAGGCAACTTGTGAAAACAAGGCTGTTTATTATAAGTCTTGCGCCTGTGGCTTAATAAGTAATAACGATGCAGAAGTTTTTAGTTACGGAAATAAAAAAGAGCACGTTGACGATAATAAAGACCACAAGTGCGATGATTGCGAATCGCAAATAGGAAATCATTTAGACTCAAATAAAGACCATATTTGTGATTATGGTTGTGGTGACGTTATTGGAACGTGTGAAGATGCTAATAAAGACCACGCTTGCGACTATGGTTGTGGCGAATTTTTTGGCGTTTGTCAAGACGAGAACAAAGACCACGCTTGCGATTATGGTTGTGAAGAATATTTTGGCGCGCACGAAGATGGCGACGATGCTGACCACCTTTGCGATTATGGTTGTGGCGTTATTGCCGATGACGGCTGTTATGATTTAGTGGTTAACGGCAAGTGTGACGAATGTAACGCTGACATGAGCCACAACTGCGTTGATAGCGATAAAGACCACGCTTGTGATATTTGTGTGGCTTATATGGGCGAGCATACTGATAGCAATTTAGACCACATTTGTGATTACGGTTGCGAAGAATCTATTGGCGTTTGTCAAGACGAGAACAAAGACCACGCTTGCGACTATGGTTGTGAAGAATATTTTGGCGCGCACGAAGACGGCGACGATGCTGACCACCTTTGCGATTATGGTTGTGGCGTTATTGCCGATGACGGCTGTTATGATTTAGTGGTTAACGGCAAGTGTGACGAATGTAACGCTGACATGAGCCACAACTGCGTTGATAACGATAAAGACCACGCTTGTGATATTTGTGTGGCTTATATGGGCGAGCATACTGATAGCAATTTAGACCACGTTTGTGATTACGGTTGCGAAGAATCTATTGGTGTTTGTCAAGACGAGAACAAAGACCATGATTGTGATTATGGTTGTAACAAAGCGTACGGCGTTTGTCAAGACGAAAACAAAGACCATGCTTGCGACTATGGATGCGATAAAATATTTGGCGCGTGTGAAGATATAAATTTTGACCACGTTTGCGACTATGGTTGTGATAAAGAGTTCGGCGTTTGTCAAGATGAAAATAAGGACCATGCTTGTGACTATGGCTGTGACGAAGTGTTTGGCGAACATTTAGATTCTAATAGTGACGGCGACCACGTTTGTGATTATGGTTGTTTAGAAACGTTAGAAGATTGTTACGATTCCTTAGATGATGGCGACCATCACTGCGATATTTGTGGAAATAACGATATATCTAGCTGTGAATATAGTCAAGCAACTTGTTCAAACCCTGCTACTTGTTATGAGTGTGGAAGGACTGTAGGCACAACTATTGACCATATTGATTTAGACTTTAACCACGTGTGCGACAATGGTTGTGGAAAGAGCGATATGGGGTCTCACGAAGATTCTAATAGCGATGGCGACCACGTTTGTGACTATGGATGTAACGTTATTTTAGAAAATTGCTATGATGTTGAAACTGATTTAGACCATGATTGTGACGTGTGTGGCAAAGCAAACGTAACGACGCACGTTTACGTAGAAAACGTTTCATTGGCAACTCAAGCAACTTGTCATGATGCAGCAACAAAAACGTTTGAATGTAATTGCGGTCACTATTATACAGATGAAGACGGCGCTGCATTAGGCCACAATATTAAAGGCGTTACTGCAGAAGAAAGGCAAGTTGACGGCTGTGAATACGTTTTAGTTTACGTTTGTCAACGCGATGGTTGCGGTCAAGAAGTGTTTGGCGAAACTGTTTACAAGCATAAATACGTTGCAAGTATAAGCACTCCTGCTACCTGTCAAAGCAACGGTTTAAAAACGTTTAAGTGTAGCGAATGTGGAGATGAAAGCAAAGAGCCTGAAGTTATTCCTGCAGACAAAACGGGGCACAATTGGAATGTAGGCGAAGTTGTAGACGGAATTAGAACGGATACTTGCTCTATATGCTCAGCGAAAAAAACGACAATAGTTTCAGAAAGTAATTCCGCATCGTCTAACGCTTCAGACTTGGCAGAAACTGGCGTTCAACTTAAAATTGACGGCGAAAATAGTGCAAATATTCAACTTGGTCAAGGCGTAGCAGATGCTATTGGTAATAAAGATATAACTATTTCTGCTGACGTTGTTAATGAAGATGCACTTAAAGATTTAGGCGTTTCAAATGAGCAACTTTCTCAAATTGGCAAAAATACCGTTTACGACTTTAACATTAAAGATAAAAACGGCTCAATTTCTAATTTCGGTGAAGAAAACTTTGTAACTATTACGTTGCCATACACGCTTAAAGATGGCGAAGATATTGATAGTATTGCGGTTTGGTTTATTGGCGATAAGTGCCAAGTAGAAACTTGTGATAAAGGCGTAAATTGTGTTGACGCTCATAAATTAGTTTCTATTAAAGCAATTTATAATAACGGGTACGTAACGTTTGAAACAAACCACTTCTCATACTATACTGTAACAAAATTAACTCCTGCTGAAAGATGTGAACTTTATGGTCACGGCTACGTTTGTCAACACGTAGAAGGCAGTTGTACAAAAGACGAATACGATTTATACGTGTGCGTTCGTTGTCACGACAAATATATTGATACAACTCCTGGCAAGTATATAGTGGCAGACGGTCACGATTATGTAGAAATTGTAAAATCTGCAACTTGTACGGAAAATGGCCGCATAGATTATACTTGTAAAGATTGTGAACACAAATATAGAACAAGTCTTAGTGCAATTGGGCACGAATGGGGCGATGCTGAAAGGGTAGAACCAACTTGTACGGAAGATGGTTACGTAAAGCAAACGTGCAAAAATTGTGGTGAAGAGAAATTAGAAGTTCTTCCTAAATTAACGCACTCTTATAAAAATACGGCAGTGGAAGCAACTTGTACGTCTAGCGGGTATACTCTTCACGAATGTACCAATTGCGGATATAGCTTCTCTGATTCTTTCGTGGAAGCTCTTGGGCACGGCTATGATGAGCCTGTATGGACTTGGGAATCTAATGGCAATAAGGCGTTCTTGAACTTTACTTGTTCTCACGATGCAACGCACACAACGTCTATTAGAGCCGATATGGAAAAGGTAAATACGAAAGGCGAATGCTCTAATTACGTTATAAGAACACATACGGCTACGGTTGTTTATAACGGCGTAACTTATACTGACGTGTTAGTTATAGAACAAGGCAACCCTAAACATAGCTACTCTTCTAACTGGACTTCAAATGAAGTTGAGCACTGGCACGAATGTGTTTGCGGTAGCAAAACTGACGTTGCGGAACACGCCTTTAGCGAAGCTAAAGTTTCTGTAGCTCCTACTTGTTCAACTAAGGGTGAAAGCATTTCGTACTGCGAATGTGGCGTGGTTAAAACGGAAGTATTGCCAGCAACAAAAGAGCATACTTATAAAGACGGATATTGTACGGCTTGTGGCGAAGAAGAATCAGGCACTTTCTACATAAATCTTGTAAATTCTTGGAGAGATATTAATAGCTTTACAATTCAAATTAAAGACTTCTCTCTTCTTGTAGAGGGTAGCGATGAAAAACCTTTTGAAAACTTTAAAATAGAAGGAAGCATTAGGCAAATAGATATTGCGGAACTTACGCTTGCTATTGAAGATGGTGAACTTAGCGGTGCTGCAATTGGTACTATTAAAATGTTTAACGGCCCTATTCGCAATGATTATGCAACTTGCGAATTTAAGGCAATTATTCGTGACGGATACGTTTACATTAACGTAGGTTACGGAAAAAACGTTAATGATAATCAAATCTTTATTAAAGAGTCTGTTGATTCGCTTATAGATTCAGCACTTTCAAGTATGGGCATGACAAAGGAAATGCTCGTATATACTCTAGATATCGTTAAAGAAGAATTTATTCCTATGATTGACACTATAGTTGAAATGAAGTCAGGCGAAATAAATTCTATTTTAGAAAAAGTGTTTAACATAATCTTCACGATTGAAGAGCAAGAAAACGGCTCTTACGTTGCAACTTTAGATTATGAAAAAATCTATGCGTTAAACGAAAATCTTGCAACTAAACCTATTGCTGAAGTTGTTGATATTTATTTTGGCGAAGGCACGTTTGATAGCCTTGTAGAATTTGTGTTTGAAGTTTTAGACCTTGAATTAAGCGAAATTCCTACGTATCTTGACGAAAATGGAATAGATTCTAAAACGCTTATTGAAATGGCTAATAAGGTTGCGTCAATAGTAGGTGCTCCTGAAGGCTTTGACGTTGAAGACTTCCTTTACTTTGAAGATTATAAAGGCTACACTATTGGAATGCTTTTATTCGCTGTTCAAGATAAATCTTATGAGCAAAACATAGACGGAATTATAAGCGGTTTACGTCAATTTACAATTTATGAAGCGTTTGGCGCAAGTCAAGAGTTTATATCTTCTACTAAAGCGGGAATTGAAAGCATTGTTAAAATGGTAGAAGAATGTGCAACTATTTCCTTTATTACCGATAACGCAGGCATGCTTGCTATTATAAACCTTGAAGTAAACGATTTTGCTTATACAATGGATAGTCCTGAATATAAGCAAAAAATAAGCGCAGGCGGTAAAATTGCTATTAAAATTAATATCAAAACCGATGTTACCTGGGAAGATATTATAGATGAAATAGAAGATGGTGCAGTATTACCAGAAGACGGAAAAATTAATAACGAAGTGATATATGAAGGAGGTAGCGCTAGCGGAATAGTAACTTTCAATGGCGAAACTTTTGAATTTGATTACGGCGCGTTGTTTAGGGCTATTAGTCCATACGGCGTATTGGCTGGCGTAAACTACACTAACGATTGCGATGGTTGGATGAGCTATAACCTTCGTTACTATGCAAAGGAATATTCTTTCATTATTGTTCCTATTGATGCAACTGGCGCAACAGTTTTAATAATTGATAACTTTAGTGGCGAAGTTGCTAAACTTACTTTAACTGAAACAGGTATCATAGCACTTTATGAAGATGGCACTCAAAAAGAACTTGCTGGCCTTTCAGGCGGTGGCAATGCAGAAATGTTTGAATTGTATTTTGCTACGTTTGAAAATGCTAAGGGTGGTACTAATTTCTATGAAGTTAAAAACGTATTTTTCTACTATAACGCTTCTCTTAACAAATATGCTTACAACTCTCAACATGAACTTGAGTACAAGTACGAACTTGAAGGTGAAACTTGTTATGATGGTTGTAGCGTAATAGAAACTTGCAAAAACTGTAATTACTATTCTAGTTATAATTCAAGGTATTGTGATTATAGTAACACTGTAACGTTTAACTTGCACGAGCATGGTGGCTGTTATGGAAATGTCACTTATTCATATTGCAAAAAGTGCGGAAATAACGGTCGTGTAAACGAATATAATTGGACTTGCAATTGGAGTAGTACATTAAGTGAAGGCTTGTATGATGAAAATGGAAATAAGATAGGTGTTAAAAAAACAACAACTTGTACTAAATGTGGTTTCGTTTTCATTACAAAAGAATGGGGAGAGATAGATTCTTCTTGCGTGTTTAGGGAATATAAAAGTGCTCATATTTATAACGGCGAAGAATGTATTTTTGAATTTGTAGGAATTTATAACGAATATACAATACATAAACACGTTTACAAGTATGAATTTAACGGAACTTCGTGTAACGATGGTGTAAATATAATAGTAACGTGTGAAAATTGTGATTATAAATACGAAGATTATACATACGACCATCGAACTTTAAGTTTGTTTAGTTTGTTAAGCTATTACGAACAAGGCGTTTGCAGAGAGCATTACATATATGTAAATGCTTGCCCTTGCGAACAAAATTTCTATTATAACTTTTACAAATACGAATATAGATTTGACGAAGATTTAAACGCGTACGTATGCGATGATTGCGGATTGGTTGTTTACGAAGATTGCTATGACGTTGAAGACGGCTGTACTTTAATAAAAGTAACTGATTTTGCCGTTTATTTAAATGGCGAAGAGTTGTACTCATTTACAAAAGAGAAGAGTTATTCTAACCATAACTATAGTAGCGTTCAAGCAGTTATAATTGACGGCGTACAAACGATAGTAGAAACTTGTGAAAAATGTGGTAGTTCTAATAGCGCTAAAATATTAACTGCTAATTTAGAAAATCACGACGGAAAATATTATTACGACTATACGTTTATTCCAACTGAAAGTGCATATTATACTATTGCTGGTTTATCAAACGAAGATACTTTTGTTGAAATGTTTGAATTGTATGAAGGTGAATTATATCTTCTTACTCAAGATGATGATGGTGGATATAACAATCAATTTGCCTTAACAATGCATTTAGGTGAGGGTGGAACTTTTGTATATCGTATTAGGTTCCTTAATGGCGAAAACGGCGGAGCAATACCTTTTGTTTTATATAAAACTACAGGCGAAGAAAATTGTAACGCTCATACAACGTATAATCATTTCTGCTTGTTAGACGGCGCCAAAACTTGTGAAGACGGCGTAGCAGTTGTTGGCCTTTGCAATCATTGTGGTCGTATTAATAATTTAAGAATTATATATGAACACGCAACAAACGTAATTGAAAGCATTGACCTTAGAAAATACGGCGCTTGCTATGGCGAAGTATCGTATTATACTTGTGCTTGTGGCCGTGAAAGTGGCGTAAATTCATATTCTTGTGGATATACGTATACGGACAATAAGCATTACGATGAAGACGGCAAGTTAATTTACGTTAAAGTTACAACTTGTCAATCGTGTGATTTACGCTATACGTTATCATACTACACGGAAAAAGATACTTCTAATTGTACTTTAACTTACTATTATACGGTTGTAATTAACGTTGGCGGTCAACTTGCTTTAGAAAAAGAATATAGCGTATCCGTTGCTGATCACGACTATATTGTTCGAGCCACGTTAATGGGTGGCGAAGGCTCGTCATGCGAGAGCGGTGTAATTTTTACTTATACTTGTAAAGATTGTAACGACACGTATACTTATGAAACAAATTCTCACGAATCATACTTAAAAGAAACTATAAATCTTAATGAGTTTGATTGCGATTGCGGTGGATATGCGGAAGTTTATGGTTGTGCGTGCGGTGCGTATAATCACCTTTCCCTTGAGCAAACTCTTTGCGAATGGGGAGAGGAGTGGTGTGAACTTTTTATAGCAGACGCTATAAGAGAAGGTCAATATCAACTTGATGGTTGGTGTAGCGCAGGATATAATTCATACGTTAAAATTTGCGCCGTTACAGACCCTGATTCTTGCGCGTATAAAATAAGGTATGCAACGTACTGGTTAAAAGATGAAAATTCATGCACGGCGTACCAATATGAAACATGGCAGTTTGGCTTTGATGAAGATACTCAAACTTGTAAATATTCGGTAACGTTTAAAACGGGCGGTAAAATGCCTTATCATAATTATAGCGTTGACGAAAGCCAAAAATATGAATGCGTAGATTGTCATAGTTACTACTATCAAAACTACTACTATGATAATGAAAACCGCCTCGTTAAAACGGAAATAGTTGTAGTCAATACTTTAGAAAATAACAATAAATATCGTGAAGAAGTGTATGAATATTCCTACGATGAAAACGGAAATCAATACATAAGCCGTGAATACTATAAATACATTTATAGAGACGACAGTGTATATTGGAGAGAATCTATCAATAAAGAAGAAGCGTACGTAGGACCGTTTGGCGAAAACGGACGTAAAGTTATAAATGCATACTCTAATTCGTACGGCGATGATAACTATCAAAAAGAATATGCTTACGTTTGGTATAAAGGATATCAATTCTATATTTATGAATATAATCTTAAAGGCGATTATTGGGATAGAACAGATTATTCTTACACGTTTGACGGAGAATGCATAATAACAATACTTTCCACAAACAGCTATGATGAAGTTGGCAGTACGCGTATTGAAGAATATTGTAAATTCTATAGAGAAGTAACGATTAAAGCCCCAACTTGCACGCAAGATGGATTGTCTTGTTATGAATGTGTAATTTGTGGCAATAGAACAGATGACTTTAAAACGAGTGCTCACGACCATAACTGGGTAGAAGTTTATAACGATTGGTATTGTTGCTTTACTTGTGGGCTTGAAAATGCTAATGGCGTAAGTGGCGATATTATTATGGAAGACTTAACAGAGCTTTACGGAGACGGAGAAAATTACGTTGCTGGTTATCGTTTAAATACTGAAGTTGAGTTTACTTATTATATTAGCCTTATTTTAGAAAACGATGAGGAAGTTGCTATTTTTGGCGATGTAGAAATTATCGCTCTTGACGGCGTTCGTGCTTATGCGTTTAGTAAAACTGCAGTTGAAGAATGGGCGCTTGCTAACGGATATAGTAATTACGAAATAAGATTCTCATTTGTTCCAATTGGCTCAGATGGTAGCTTTGACTATGGTTTAACTTTCTGTGAACCAACGTATAATAATGACGGAATTATTATAGAAAACACATCTTTTGTAGATTACGTTGAAGCTGATGAATTAAAAACTTATACAATTACTCCTACGGAAAGTGGCGTTTGGGTATTCACGTCTTTTGCACAAAATGATACTTACGCATATCTTTATGACGGCGAAGGAAATTATTTAACTAAAGACGATGATTCTGGCTATAATTACAATTTTAGAATTGTGTATCAACTTGAAGCCGGCAATACGTACGTTATTAAAGTTAAGTGGCTTAGCAATGATATTGCTGGAAATATGCCTCTCTTATTTGGCACTACTCCAGTATTAGAATAATTAATTAATAATACAGAAAAAGGCGTTAGTTTTAACTAACGCTTTTTTGTATAAAATAAACCCCAAGATAGTCTTATATTTAACCCACAAAGCCCGTTCACGGGTAGCAAGTAAAAGATGCGTGACGGGCATCGTTTAAAATGCGCACTTGTGCGTAAGTTAGTAGTGTTAGGGCTTATTGCCCGAAAATGAAAAACCACCAGCTAGGCTGGTGGATTTTTATTATAATTTTTCAAGTTCTATTGCGGTAAAACCGTAAGGCTCAATCCTGTTAATTATTAGTTTATTGCCTAAAACTTCGCCGTCAAAACCTATACTGTTTTTAAGTTTATATTCGCCATCAAGCGTGGCAACTTCGTCATAAACGTCATCAATAAACACGTTGGAAATTGCAAGCGACATATCGCCTTTTTCGTTTTTAGACGCAATTATATAAAGGTTAGGGTTTTTGGTAATGGTAATAGGTAAAGGTTTGCCACAAAGCCATAAAATCGCGTCCATAAGTTGTTTTTGGCGGTAATAGTTGTTTAAATAGTTAGCGCTAAAATCACCGTCAAAGTTAAAATAATTGAACGCCATAACAAAAAATTTTAAGCCGTCTTTATTTTGATAGCGATATGACGCGGGCGAGTTGCTTTGTTTAAAATAACTTTCAATTTCTGCTTTTTCATCAATTTCAATTTCTTGTAGTTGTGGGTGCGCAATGCCGGGTATACCGTCGTTTTCTTTTATAAAATACTCTTCGTTAAACGATTTAGGCGTTGCTTTTTTAAGACCTACGTCAATTCCCCTTTCTTGTAAAATTTGAGCGTTTTTAATATCTAATATCGCGCCGTTTTTAAGTTCGTTAACGTCAATATATTTCGCACTTTCGCCGAAAAGTAAAACGGGGTAGTCGCTTTCATAATAGCAAGTAGGAATAGAGTTGTGTGAAAGAATTTCTCTGCCAACGGCAAAAGGTTTAAGGTTGTTAAAAAATTTAAAACTTCTTTCTATAACTTCGTTTGGCATTGAAAAATTTCTAACTTTATTAGAAGGGTTAAACACTCTAACGCCAACGGGTTTTTTGTCTTTAAACATTTCAATAACGGCGTTGCGTTTTTCTTCATTTTTAACGTAGCGCTTGTAGTAGCCAAGTTCATAGCCTAATTTTCTTCCATATTCAAAAATGTAGGTAAGCATACCGTCGCCGTCGTTATTTGCGCGAAGCATAAGTTCAAAAAGTTCAAGTTGTTTTGACGCCGTTTGGTATCTTACCCTTGTATACGTGTCGCCTTCGGCAAAAAGTTCAACGCCCAAGTTTTTACCATAAGAAAATTGTAGTCTTGTACTTTCCGTAACGCCAATAATGTTCGTGCTCCAATATGGAGCGCTGGCAAGCCTTGTAAAAGGTTTAGTATCGCCTGCAAATGCTTTGGCAATTTCTATGGCGGTAGTTCCGGAAGCGTCCCACCCTTCAAGCGCGGAACTTACGCCAAGCCTAATTTTAGGGTTAACTTTGTTTAAAGCATTGCGCATAGTTAAAGCAAAGTTTAAAAGTGTTTCCTTTATCATATCAAAGTATGCCGTGCGGTATTTATTATTTTCGCCCGTGGTTATAAGGCGTTCAATATCTTTAAGTTCAACTTTTTCGCCCAAAATTTCTTGATAACGCTTGTAGTGATAGTCACAAAAACAACCAAGGTAGTATGACGCCCTGCCGTTTATTCTAAAATCGTCGTCAATCATAATAATATCAGGGTTAAAACTTGCAACTTGTTTAATGCCTTTAGCGTAATCTCTCAAAAAGTTTTTATCGCTTGGGCATAAGCCGTGAGATGCACATTTTCCATCTATACCCTTAATTTTGGTATATTTTTCCATATCTTCTTTAAATTCCGGCGCAGGGCCACCGCCGTGCCCAAGCCCGTCAATCCAAATGCCAACTTCTAAACCGCTTTGCTTAAAAAAATCAATCACGTTTTTTATGCTTTGAGTGTCTGTATATAGCCTTGCATTAGATAAGTAAGTATAGCCAAGCCCGTAAATAAAAACTCTGTCTGCTTTGGCGTTTTTAAGCATTTCTAATTGTTCATGCATATTATTTTCATTTACGTTGCGCAAACATATAGGTATTGAACATTTATACATTTTTCAAGTCTCCTTTTTATGGCTAAACTAATTATAAACTATGCAAATTTTAAATGCAATACTTTTAAATAATTTATTGCAAAATGGGTTTTTAAGGTGTATAATTTAATTATTATTAAATTTAGGTACTGTTATGAAAATTATTGACTTATTAAATAAGGAAAAATTTACCCTTTCGTTTGAAGTGTTTCCACCAAAGGCGGAAAGTGCTTTTGATAGTGTAAAAACAGCAACGGAAGAAATTGCAAAACTAACCCCCGCTTTTATGAGCGTTACATACGGCGCGGGTGGCGGTACTAGCAAGTACACCTTAGATATTGCAAAAAATATTTTAAAAGAGCACGGCGTTCCAACGCTAGCGCACCTTACTTGCGTTTCTTCTACAAAAAAAACGGTAAAGGAACAAATTTCGCAAATTAAAAGTGCGGGCATTAAAAACGTTATGGCGCTTCGTGGAGATATTCCTAAAGAACTTGAAAACGCTGATAGAAGCGGTTGGGACTATAAGTACGCCATTGACCTTGTTAGAGAACTTAAGCAAGACGATTATGATTTTTGCATAGGCGGTGCGTGCTATCCGGAAATTCATCCTGAAAGTGCTAATCAAAAAGACGATATTAAGTATTTAAAAGAAAAAGTTTTGGCGGGTTGTGACTTTTTAACTACCCAAATGTTTTTTGACAATAACCTTTTATATAACTTCTTATATAAAATTCGTGAAGCGGGTATAGTTGTTCCCGTTATGCCGGGCATTATGCCAATAACCAACGCAAAACAAGTGGAGCGTGCAATTAAGCTTTCCGGCTCGTTTATGCCACAACGCTTTAAGGCGTTAGTTGATAAATTTGGCGAAAGTCCAAGCGCAATGAAGCAAGCTGGTATAATTTACGCTACCGACCAAATTATTGACCTTTTTGCTAACGGAATTAAAAACGTTCACGTTTATTCTATGAACAAGCCAGACGTTGCTAAGCAAATTCTTTCAAATTTATCAAGTGTTTTAAATTAATATGTCTTATCAAGTTTACGTTAAAAACTATTCAGCGCCAAGCGTTAATAAAAATGAAATACTGCGCTATGCAGGCGTTTTAGAAAATACAAGTGAAATTGACGCGCTTTTAAACGAGTGTTTAATAGAGTTAGAAAATAAATTAAGTTACAAAGTTTGCTACGCTGAATTTCCTTTAGCGATTGACGGAGATAGCGTTGACTTAACTTTTACAAAAGTAACGTCAAAAAATCTTGCAAAAAATTTGCAAAAGTCTAATAGGTTTATTGTTTTTGTTGCCACAATCGGTGTGGAAATTGATAGGCTAATTTTAAAATATGGTGCAATATCTCCAAGCAAAGCCCTTATTTTTCAAGCAATAGGAGCGGAGCGTGTAGAAAGCCTTTGCAACTTATTTAACAACGAAGTTAAGAAAAAATATAAAAAAACAAAAGCAAGGTTTTCAGCGGGGTACGGCGATTTTCCTTTAGAAGTGCAATCTAAAATTTTTAGCGCTTTAAGCACGGCAAAAAACATAGGCGTTTTTTTAAACGACAGCTATTTAATGAGCCCGTCAAAATCGGTTAGCGCAATAATCGGCGTTGAGTAAAATTAAAGTTTAGGTATAAAAATGGATATAAAAAATTATTTAATGGACAATTTAATAATTTTAGACGGCGGGTTTGGAACTCTACTTCAAGCAAAAGGGCTTAAAGCAGGCGAATTTCCAGAGCATTGGAACGTTACTAATAAGGACGTTATAACTTCTATACATAAAGATTATTACGATGCTGGCAGTAACGTTATATCAACAAACACGTTTGGTGCAAATTCGCTTAAATTTGGCGATAGCGAGTTGGAAGAAATTATTTTTAACGCCGTTCAAAACGCTAAAAATGCAAAAGAGCAAACGCTAGCCAAGCAAGAAAAGTGGATAGCGTTAGACGTTGGTCCAACGGGCAAAATGTTAAAGCCGTATGGCGACCTTGATTTTGAAGATGCCGTTTCTATATTTTCTAAAACCATAAAACTTGGCGTTAAATACGGCGTTGATTTAATATTTATTGAAACTATGAGCGATAGTTATGAAACTAAAGCGGCGGTACTTGCGGCAAAAGAAAACTGTAATTTGCCAATATTCGTTTCTAACGCATACGGGGAAGACTGCAAGTTAATGACGGGCGCAAGCCCAAAGGCAATGGTTGCTATGCTTGAAGGTTTGGGTGTAGATGCTATTGGCGTAAATTGTTCGTTTGGGCCTAAAAAACTTGAACCTGTTATAATGGAATATTTAAAATATTCTTCTATCCCCGTGATTTTAGAGCCTAACGCAGGTTTGCCTAAAGTAATAGACGGCAAAACGGTTTACGACGTTGAGCCAAGCGAGTTTTCAAAAGACGTTTGCAAACTTGTTAAAAAGGGCGTGAGAATTGTTGGGGGTTGTTGCGGAACTACTCCAAAGCATATAAAAGCGCTTGTAGAAAAAGTAAAAAACTTAACTCCCGTTCAAATAAAAAAGAAGAGTAATACGCTTATATCTTCATACACTCACGCCGTAGAATTTTCACACGGGCCTATTTTGATTGGCGAAAGGATAAACCCTACGGGCAAAAAGAAGTTTAAGGAAGCGTTAAAGAATAACGATATAGATTACGTTTTAAAAGAAGGCGTTGCCGAGCAAGATAAAGGCGTTCACGTTTTAGACGTTAACGTGGGGCTTCCAGAAATTGACGAAGTTAAAATGCTTACAAGCGTAGTAAAAGAACTTCAAGCAATTATAAATTTACCACTTCAAATTGACACGTCAAACGTAGTTGCCATGGAAAAGGCTTTGCGCATTTATAACGGCAAGGCAATGATAAATTCCGTTAACGGAAAATTAGAGAGTATGGAAGCAATTTTTCCTCTTGTTAAAAAGTACGGCGGTTTAGTTGTTTGTTTAACTCTTGATGAAAATGGAATTCCAGAAACTGCAAACGAAAGGTTTAAAATTGCTAAAAGAATTTTAGAAAAAGCAAAAGAGTACGGTATAGATAAAAAAGACCTTATTTTTGACCCGCTTGCCTTAACTATAAGCGCGGATAAAAATGCGGGCATTGAAACGCTTAAAGCAGTTAGTCTTATTTCCAAAAAATTAAAAGCAAAGGTTTCGCTTGGCGTTTCAAACGTGTCGTTTGGGCTTCCTGAAAGGGACGTTATAAATGCAAACTTTTTTACGCTTGCATTAAATAACGGACTTTCTGCGGGCATAATAAATCCGCACTCAAACGAACTTATGAAGGCGTATTATGCTTTTAAAGCGCTCAATGGTCAAGATGAAAATTTTAACGAGTATATAAATTTTGTTAAAACGCTTCCAAAATATACGGAAGTTTCTATGGTGCCAAATAGTGAAAGCGGGGAAGATTGCAAGTCTAAACTTCAAAACGCTATAATAAAGGGGCTTAAAGAAGATGCGGGTTATTTTGCTAAAGAACTTTTAAAAAGCGAAGAACCGCTTAGCGTTGTTCAAAATGAAATAATACCTGCGCTTAATATAGTAGGAGTTAAATTTGAAAATAAAACGCTATATCTTCCTCAACTTTTAATGAGTGCCGAAGCAAGTAAAGTTGCGTTTGAAAGCGTTAAAGAGTGCTTAGGCAGTAAAAAAGTGCAAAGCAAATGCACGGTTGTGTTGGCAACCGTAAAAGGCGATATTCACGATATAGGCAAGAACATTGTTAAACTTCTTCTAGAAAATTACGGGTTTAACGTTTGCGATTTGGGGCGTGACGTTTCCCCTACTTGCATTTTAGAAAAAGTTGTTGAGTTAAATGCGCCTATTTTAGCGCTTTCCGCACTTATGACTACAACGGTTCCGTCAATGGAAGAAACTATAAAACTTGTTAACCAAAAAGCACCAAGTTGTAAAATTATTGTTGGCGGTGCAGTACTTAACAAAGAGTATGCAGATATGATTAAGGCGGATAAATACGCAAAAGATGCTATGGAAGCAGTGCGTTACGCCGAAGAAGTTAACGAAAGGTTATAATTATGATGCCGTTTATTACAAGTGGTTACGTAGTTGGCTCTCACTCAACGCTTGCAAGCAATTGGAAGTGGGATAACGTAACTAACTTAAACAACAAATTGTATTTAATAGAAGAAGGCGAACTTTTAGTAAAAGTAAATAACGAGAGCGTAGTGGCAAAGGAAGGCGACCTTATTTTAATACCGTCATACGCGCTACACTCTTGCTCGGTAGTAAGCAAAAACGGCGCAAAAAAATATTGGATTCACTTTTCTATGAAAAAGGGGTCTTTAGATTTTTTTGGCGACTATTCTTTACCTATTTTAGTGCATATAAACGACTTGCAAAGCGCGTGTAAAATATTTGAAAAAACTATAAGCGCATCACAGTTAAAAGAACCTATTAAAAGCCTTGAAACTTCAAAAGGTATTTATGAATTAGTTTTGCTGTTTTTAGAAAAATGCAATTTGGCTACTCAAAAAGAAGAGCAATCAACTATTGAAAAGGCGGTTGAATTTTTAAACGTTAATTACAAGGAAAGTTTAACGCTTGAAAAATTGTCTAATAAATTTGGCTATACCCCAAACTATTTCGTTAAAAAATTCAAGAGCGCAACGGGTTTTACTCCTATTAATTATTTGACGGAAAAGAAGATAGAAGAGGCTAAAAAACTCCTTGAATTTACAGACCTTTCTGTTTTAAGCGTTATGAAAGAAGTTGGTTTTATAGACGCATCACACTTTTCAAAGGCGTTTAAAAAAACTTACGGCTATTCTCCGCGCGCTTTTAGAAAAATTATATCAAATAAAAATAATTAAAACTCCCGTTTGGGAGTTTTTTTAATTAAAAATTGTAATATACTATTATAAAACTTGTACAAAATAGTTCTCTTTTAATTGTAGTATTGACTTTTAGGTTAAAAGTAATATATTAAAATTATCTTAACGCAAGGAGAACTTTTATGGCAACGCTTAAAGATAAATTATGGCTTTGGGGGCATCCCGAAGGGAAATATTATAACGAATACGGCAACACTGAACTTTCTCGTATGACACCGCTTGAAGGTGCAATGTATCTTGACTGCACGGGGCTTTTTATGGTGCCTGTGGGCGTTCAAATTAACCGCAGGCAATATAACCACTCGTTTAAGCCGATGGCAAGAGTTGGTTGGGACTTACTTAGGAATAACGACGGCGTTTCACTTCACGGTGCGGGCGCTAATCCTGATTTTGCAAAAGAACTTGTTGAAGAAGCAAGAGAATTTAAAAATATAACTTGCGGTGTTTTTGACGATTTTATTGCGGGTGGCAGATATAAAAAATTCCCGCTTGAAAATATTTATAAAACTGCGGATATTTTGCATAATAACGACGTTCGCCGTCTTGATATGTGGATGGTTTTATATACCGATGAATTTGGCGTTGACGCCGAAAAAGACGCGGAATTTTGGCCGTATGCCGAGCCGTTTGACGGAATTATACTTTGGACTATGGGCGAATCAAACCTTTGGAAATTTGAAGAAAAATATAAAATTTTTAAAGAAAAAACACAAGGCAAAAAGCGTATGCTTGGCTTATATTTATATAACTTTGGCGATAGTAAAAAGGCAGACCCTAAAGAAGTTAGTTGGCAACTTGATAGATACTATGAACTTCTTAAAAATAAGGAAATAGACGGAATTTGCCTTCACACCAACACTATGGCAGACCTTGACCATGACGCCTATAAGGTTGCAACAGACTGGCTTGAAAAACATAAAGACGACGTATTAGAAGATTAAACAAAAATAAGCGGAAAGAAAAATGAAACGTTCATTAAATTCTTTCCGTTTTTTATATTGATTTTATATAAAAATAATGTTAATATATATAAGTAATTATAGTATAAAGGGAAAAGGTTATGGAAAAATCTAATAAAAATTTTATCAACGTAATAGGAAAGTTTTTTAAAAAAGCAGTAAAGGCAATTTCAAAAGTTCCTTTCATTTTAAGGGTTGCCATAGGTTTAGTTGTTGGCGTGGCTTTTGCACTTTTATTTCCAAACGCCACGTTTATTGCCGTTTTTGGCAAAGTGTTTACAACGGCGTTAAAAGCAATTGCGCCTATATTAGTTTTCGTGCTAATTACAAACGCATTATCTTCCGCGGGCGGTAATTTAGGCTCAAGATTTTTAAAGGTAATTTGCTTGTATTTATCTACTACTTTACTTGCCGCCGTTATAGCGGTTATAGGTAGTTATATTTTTAAAATTGAAATTCCGCTTGCTCAAAAGCCAGATGGTTACACTCCGCCAACGGGTTTAGGCGAAGTGTTTTCAACGCTTCTTGCTAACCTTGTTGAAAACCCTGTATCAGCACTTATAAGCGGAAACTACGTTGGCATTTTAACTTGGGCTATAATGCTTGGTATAGCATTAAGAACGGTTGGCGGTGGAAGAACTAAAGAGTTTATTGGCGACCTTGCAAAATCTATTAGCAAAATAGTTGGCTGGATAATTCAACTTGCACCTATTGGCGTTATGGGTTTAGTTTATAGTTCGGTTAGTGAACTTGGTATGAATATATTTGTTGATTACGGTGCGCTTTTACTTCTACTTGTTGGCTCAATGCTTGTGCTTTCACTTGTAATTAACCCTATCATTATGTCGGTTTGCCTTAAAAGAAACGCTTATCCGCTTGTGTTTAGGTGTTTAAAGGAAAGCGGTTTACAAGCGTTCTTCACAAGAAGTTCCGCTGCAAATATTCCCGTTAATATGAAACTTTGTAAAGACCTTGGTTTAGATGAAGAGTATTATTCCGTTGCTATTCCGCTTGGTGCAACTATCAATATGGACGGGGCAGCCATAACTATAACCGTTATGAGTTTGGCGGCGGCGTTTAGTATGGGAATTGAAGTAAACTTCTTTGTAGCGTTGCTTTTATGCTTCGTTGCAACTTTAGGTGCGTGTGGTGCATCTGGCGTTCCAGGTGGCTCACTTTTACTTATACCAATGGCTTGTTCACTTTTAGGCGTTGATTCAACCGTTGCAATGCAAGTTGTTGGCGTTGGCTTTATTATTGGCGTTATTCAAGACTCTGTTGAAACTGCTCTTAATTCGTCTGGCGACGTAATGTTTACTGCAACTGCAGAGTTTATGGAATGGAAAAAACAAGGAAAATCTGTTTATTTTACGGAAAAAGAAAAACGTTTACAACAAAATCAATAAGGACTAAAAATGGGGAAGTTTGACGGAATTTTAATTTGTACCGACCTTGACGGAACTTTGTATAAAAACGATGGTTCAATATCTAAAGAAAACAAAGAGGCGATAGAATATTTTAAAAGCGAGGGCGGTTTATTTTCAATTATTACAGGCCGTTTGCCTCATTACGCACAAGAGGCGTATAATGCCGTAAAGCCAAACGTTCCTTTTGGTTGTATTAATGGTGCAGGCTTATATGACGGCGAAAAAGAAGAATACGTTTCTATGCGTGAAATGACAAGTAAAATTATGGACCTTGTTGACTACGTTGAAAAAACTTTTCCAAACGTTGGCATTATAGTTTCCACGTTTTATAAAACTTATTATTCAAGGGTAAATAGCGTTGTTGAAGGCTTTATAAAAAGAACTAAACTTCCACGCAATTTGCTTCATCATAGAAAGGTTGTAGAGCCCGTTGCAAAAATTCTTTTGGGAACTGACGATAATGACGAGATGCTTGCCGTGCAAAAGGCCGTATCCAAGCATCCGCTTGCAAGCGAAGTTACTTTTTTACGCTCTGAAAGAGTGCTTTTTGATATTTTGCCAAAAGGCACGCATAAAGGCCTTGCTCTTGAAAAACTTATAGAATATCTTAATGTTGACAAAAATAAGACTATTGCCATTGGCGATTATTATAACGACATAGGTATGTTTAAAGTTGCTCGCTACGGAATTGCAGTAAAAAACGCGTGTAAGGAAGCACTTGATGTGGCAGACATTATAACGGTTTCTAACGAAGAGCACGCTTTGGCAAAAATTATTAGCGATATAGAAAGTGGCAAAATTAAAATTTAAAGGAAAAATTATGGAAATTAAAAATATACAAACTCCAGCACTTATAGTTGACGAAAACGTTTTTTTACAAAACTCAAACAATATGTTAAAAATTTTAAGTGGAAAAACGCTTAAACTTCGCCCACACTTTAAGTCGCATAAATGTGCGGAAATTGCGCGCTTCCAAGTAGAAAACGGCGCTATAGGCTTAACTTGTGCTAAACTTAGCGAGGCTATTGATCTTGTTGATAGTGGCGTAGAAAACGTGTTAATAGCCAACCAAATTGTGGAAAAATCTAAAATAGCAACACTTGCTCATCTTGCTAATTGTGCTAATCTTACCGTTTGTGTTGATGATATTCAAAACGTAAAAGATTTAGAAAATGCTTGCGAACTTATGTCGTCAACGCTCAACGTGTTTATTGAATATGAAATTGGTATGGAGCGTTGTGGCGTTTCTTCCAAAGAAGAAGTTTTAAGTTTAGCAAATTTTATAAATAGTTGTAAGCATTTAAAATTTAAGGGTATTCAAGCGTACGCAGGGCATTTATCTCACGAAATTAGCGGGGAAGATAGGCTTAACGAAACAAGTAAGAATACTGCAAAGTTAAAAGAACTTATTAGTTATTTAAACGAAAACGGAATTAACGTAGAAACGCTTTCAGGCGGTAGTACGGGTACAAGCATTATAAAGGCGGAGCAAGGTTTATATACTGAACTTCAAGCCGGCAGTTATTTGTTTATGGACGCTACTTATAAAGATTTAAACTTACCGTTTAAAAATTCGCTTTATATTGTTTCAACCGTAGTTAGCGTTACAAGTAATATAATGGTTGTTGACGCAGGCGTTAAATCTTGTGGAATAGACCAAGGCATGCCACTTGGAGTTGGCTTTACTTACGAAAAAATCGTTGCAAGTGAAGAGCATTTCCAACTTCATAACCCAAGCAAAAAGTTTAACGTGGGAGATAAGGTTTTGCTTATTCCTGCACACTGTTGTTCAACGGTAAACCTATATGATAAAATATATTTTGTAAAAGACGGCAAAGTAACAAAGCGAGTACAAGTTTCCGCTCGTGGCTGTTCAAAATAACAAACAAAAAGCATAGCAAACGCTATGCTTTTTATTTTTACAAAAAATTAAATTGAATATAAAATCAAGCCTAAAATTGCGGAAATTACAATTAGTAGAATTGGCGAAATTTTAGCCTTTTTAACCTTGCCGTACACAACGGAAATTGCAACTATTATGCCAAAAATAATAAGTGCTTTATAGTCAAAATTTAAGGGATTTGCGATAGTTTTAGTGCCTAAAAGTGCGCTTGCTATCATAGTTAAGCCCGTGCCTACAATAAGCCCTGCAACTGCGGGTTTTACGCCGTATAAAAAGGCTTTAACCCCCTTATAGTTAAGTAAGTTTTTAGCGATAGATGCAATTATTAAAATTATAATAAATGATGGTAAAACTACGCCTAAAGTTGCTAGCGTTGAGCCAAGTAGAGCACCCCAAATTCCGCCTTGCAACATTCCTTGTGACGAGCCTATAAACGTTGCCATATTTATAGCAATAGGCCCTGGCGTTGATTCTGCAACGGCTATAAAGTTTGCAAATTCTTGTTCGGTTAGCCAGCCGTTTAACACAACTTCTTCTCTAACAAGAGAAATCATTCCGTAACCACCGCCAAACGATACTGCGCCAATTTTTAAAAAGGTTAAAAACAAAAGAAGATAAACGCTCATTATTTGTTACCTCTCTTGTTATTTTTTTTAATTGCAAGTGCTATAAGGTATGCCGTTATGCCTACCAAACCGCCAATCAAAACGTAGAAAATACTTGAAAAGTTTATAGAGAATAGTGTGAACGCTATTAAAACCGCAAGAGAAGTGCAAAACAATGCTATTTCAAGCGGGCTTTTTAATTTTTTTACCATTTTAACGCCTGCGTTTAAAATCAAAAATCCCACGCAAGCTTGTATGCCTTTAAATGCGTGTTGAACAAGTGTAAATTTTAAGAACGCATCAAAAAATTGAGAGATTATAAAAATAATAATAAACGAAGGCATTACAACGCCAATCGTTGCAGAAATAGAGCCTAAAACGCCGTGCTTTTTATACCCTAAAAACGTTGCCATATTTATGGCAATAGGTCCAGGCGTTGATTCGGCTATAGATACAACGTTAAAAAAATCGTCGCTATCTATCCACTTCTTTTTATCAACGAGTTCGCTTTGTAAAATAGCAATCATTGCGTATCCGCCACCAAACGTAAAAAGACCTATCTTGAAAAAAGTTATAAACAAATTTAATACTTCTTTAATTTTTTTCATAGTTCAATTCTCGGTGTTTTCAGCCTGTAAAACTTCCGCTTCTTTTTTATTTAAGTCTTTCTTTTTAATTACGTACTTGAACATATAATGGAAAACAAAGTATAATAAAATGCCTAAAACAACCATTACTATTGCCCAAAATTGGCTAGGCGTCATATTTCCAACAAAAGAACCTTTATTATCGTCACGCACGAATTCTATAAAAAATCTAAACACGCCGTAACAAATAAGGTAGTGGCAAATAACGTACTTGTCGTTTTTCTTTAAGTATAAAATACTAAAAATTATAAATAGAACGAGCAAAAACGCCGCTTCGTAAAGTTGAGTAGGGTGTACTGCGTGGGTCATATTAGGGAAAGTTACGCCAAAAATACTATCCGTTTCTTTACCGTGGCAACAGCCTGCAAAAAAGCAACCAATTCTACCAAATGCGTGTGCAATTAGTATGCAACAAGTTGCAACGGGGGTAAGTTCAAAAATACTATGCGTTAACTTTTTGCTAAAAATCAAGTAGCCTGAAATAAATGAAATTACACCGCCAAGTAGTCCGCCAAGGAAAGAAAATCCCGTAGGGAAGTTAAAAACGCCTGTTGCCAAATAGATGTAAAAAGTGTGTAAAAGTTGTGCGGTAAAAAACCCAACGCCTATAGCAACAACGCCGTTATAAAAGGTAAAGTCAACAAACTTTTCATCAAATTTTTTAATTTTGCAGTATAAAAATAATACGGCAAAGCACGCTAAAATGCCTACTGAAATAGAAATTCCATACAAATTAGCACCAAAAAATATAGGATCTGGATACATATTAACCTCTCAATATTGCTATTATACAACAAAACAATCGTAAAGTAAAATAAAATTTTACTTAAAATATTGCGTCCATAATCTTTTTAGATACAATTGGCAATTCTTTTGAAAAAGGAAGTTCGCCCGTAAATAAAACGGCGGGTTTTTCGGTAATAGTTTTAAGATTGTCATCAATATTAAGTGGAATAAATTTTAAATGGCGGTTAGTTGCCTTATAATAAAATTTTTCAACGCATAAAAAACCGCTATAAATTTGCGGAGTTTCAAGATTGGTTTGGTTAGTATAGTCAACGTTTGGAAATATTAACAAAGAGCGCCCGTTATTTAATGCGTTAAGCGAAGCTTTTATTGTTTTAACCGCTTCTGCGTTATTTCTATAAACGGGGATAGTTTGTGCTTGAGTGCAAATTAATGGCACGAATAAACTTCCTATAAAACTTGGAAATAGCGCAAAAAATTTGCTCTTATTACAGCGCTTTGAAAAAGTGTAGTTGTAAAATTGTTTAAAGCAAGATTTTTGGTTTGTAAAAACGTGCAAAACGTAAGTTTGCATATCAAAAGTAGAGCACTTGTTTATTGTGAGTGCTGCGTGTAAGTTTAAGTGACGGCATACGTAAATGCACGGCTCGGAAGGCGTTTTTACGTTAAAGGTGTATTTGGGCGTAACGCCGTTATATATTTTTTTGCAAACGTTAAAAAATTTTCCGTTAAATTTTAAATTGACGTTGTTTTTAGTGTCTAATACGTTAAATTTGTTCATAAAAAATAATCTTTTACGATATTTTGTGCATTTTTTTATAAAATGTACTAAAATTTAATAAAACTAGGTTGTTTTTTCTTTCTTTTATGTTAAAATTAATGTATTAAAAATTTAAAGGTGAAAAATGTTTAACGTTTTAATTGTTGAAGATGATTATAATATTTGTAAACTTATGAAAATTAAGCTTTCGCAAGAAGGGTATAATTGCCTCACCGCATTTAACGGGATTGAGGGGCTTGAAAAGCTTAGTGAAAACCACGTTGATATAGTTATTTTAGACGCTATGATGCCTATTATGGACGGGTTTGAAATGGTTAAAGAAATGCGTGATTTAAAATACTCTACACCCGTAATTATGGTTACTGCGAGGGGCGAAATTGACGATAAGTCTAGGGGTTTTATGGTTGGTGTTGACGATTATATGGTTAAACCCATTGACTTTAAGGAATTGTATTTAAGAATGAAGGCGGTACTTCGCCGTGCCAACATTGTTAGCGAAAAAAAGATTGTTATAGGCTCTACTATTTTAGACTATAACACGCTTACTATTTCTTGTGGGGAAGACGTGGAAACTCTTACTAAAAAAGAATTTCAAATACTTTTTAAACTTCTTTCTTATCCAGAGCAATCTTTTTCTAAAAGTGCGCTATTTGAAGAATTTTGGAATTTTGATAGCGAAACGGAAGAGGATACCGTTAAAGTTTACATAAATAAAATAAGAAATAAAATTTTGCGTTTTAAAGAAGTTGATATAGAAACCATTAGAGGCGTTGGTTATAAAGGTGTTAGAAATGAAAAAAATTAAAATTAAAAAACCCGAATATTTGCTTTCGCCTTGGCGTTTAACAATGGGCATCTTAATAGTTTGGCTTGTAGGTATAGTGCTGGGCGTTGGCTTAAGTTTGCTTGTTACAAGGTATATAAAATACGAACAAAACGTGCAATACGGCATTATTATTGGTGCTTTTGTGCTGGTATGCTTTTTGGTGGCGGTATTAATTTCTTTTTTAGTTACTTATAGGGGTATGAAACTTATTAACGAGGTTAGCGAAGAACTAGCAAAAGTTTCAACGGGAGATTACACTGCAAAATTGTCATTAAAAACAAAGAGCCCGCAAATAAATTCCGTAGTAGATAAATTTAACGAAATGGTTAACCAATTAAACTCCGTTGCGGTTTTAAAAAATGACTTTATATCGGGCTTTTCTCACGAGTTTAAAACGCCAATCGTTTCACTCAAAGGCTATGCTGAACTTTTATTAGAAAGTGAAAATTTGACGGAAGAGCAAAAAGAATACGCACGTATTATTTTAGAAGAGAGTGAAAGGCTTTCTCGCCTTTCGGAAAACTCGCTTATGCTTGCCAAACTTGATAGCCAAACAAATATAGTTGAAAAGAAAAAGTTTTTGTTAAACGGACAAATAGAAGATTGCGTTTTGCTTTTAGACGGAGCGTTAAAAGAAAAAAATATTGAAGTTGAAATGGATCTTAAAAAAGTTTATTATTCAAGTGACCCTTATTTAATAAAAGAGATATGGATAAACCTTTTGTCAAACGCAATAAAATATTCAAAAGTTGGCGGAAAAATTAGTATAAAATTAAAGAAGGAATACGGAAATATTATCGTTACGATAAAAGATACCGGTGTTGGTATGACCGATGAGGTTAGAGCGCATATCTTTGATAAATTTTATCAAGGCGACGTGTCGCACGCAAGTAAAGGTTTGGGGTTAGGCTTAACCATTGTAAAGCGTATTTTAGAACTTACAAACGGTACTATTGAGTGTGAAAGTGATGAAGGTTTAGGAACGACGATGATTGTAAAACTAAAGGCAAAATAGAACTTTGAACAAATTAAAAAGCGTGCAAATTTTTGCACGCTTTATTTTTATTTTTTAAGCCAAGTAGACGGAGCAAGTGCTATTAAAAGTGGGTAAATTTCAAGCCTGCCTAAAAGCATTGCTATAGTTAAAACAATTTTTGATAGAGGCGAAAAACTTGCGTAGGTTGAAAGCGGACCTACTGCGTCAAATCCCGGACCAATATTGTTAATGCAAGCTATGGAAGCGGTAAGGTTTGTTTCTAAAGAAAAGCCGTCAATAGATAATATAAACGCTATAAACGCTATCAAAACTACGTAAATTGCAAAGTATGCGGTAACGCCGTTTACAGATGCTTCTTCAATTTTTTTACCTTCAAGTTGTATGGTGTTAACGTGGTTAGGGTTGATAATTCGCTTAAATTCCGCGCCTATTTTTTTAAATAAAAGAAGCACTCTAGAAACTTTTAAACCGCCTGCAGAAGAACCTGCCGAACCGCCTATAAGCATTAAAATTAAAAGTGTGCTTTTTGCCATTTCATTCCACGTATTGTAGTCTGCAGTAGAAAAGCCTGTAGTTGTCATAACGGAAGAGACTTGGAAAACGGAAAGCCTTAACGCTTCTTCAAAGTTTGCACAAGTTGTAAAAATATTTAAAATTATTATTACAACGGCGGATGCAAAAATTAAAAGGTAAGCGCGTAGCTCAACGCTCTTTAATACGGACTTTAATTTTCTTACTGCTATTAAGAAATACACGTTAAAGTTTATGCCAAATAAAAGCATAAAAATTGCAATGACCCATTGGCTGTAGTTAGAAATGCTAGCAACACTATCTTGGTATATGGAAAAACCACCCGTGCCTGCGGTTGCAAGCGCAGTAACTACGCTATCGTACACTGGCATATCGCCTAAAATAAGCATTACTACAAGTAGTAAAGTTAAGCCGGAATATATTATATATGGAATTTTTGCAGTGTCTTTTGAACGCGGTGCAATTTTGTCTATTATAGGCCCTGGCATTTCCGCACGTAAAACGTGGATAGACCTATCGCTAGTTTTAGAGATAAAAGCCACAACGAAAACAAGTATTCCCATACCGCCAATCCAGTGTGTGAACGAACGCCAAAACTTCATTCCGTAACCAAGCGTTGAAAGGTCGTTTACAATGGAGGCTCCTGTAGTTGTAAAACCGCTAACCGTTTCAAAAAGCGCGTCTATAAAAGATGGAATTTGACCGCTTATAACAAACGGAAGCGCGCCTATTAAAGAAATACAAATCCAAGCAAACGCAACTATAACAAAACCTTCACGAGCGTAAATAGTACGATTGTTTGGCTTGCTAACTAATATTAAAAAAGTGCCTAAAACAAAGGCTATAGCCGCAGTTATTAAAAAACTTATAGCGGATAAAGTTTCTGTGTAAATTATGGAAGTTACAAGTGGTAAAATAAGTAACGTTGCCTCAATGCGAAGAACTCTACCAATAGTATTCCATATCATTTTATTATTCATATATCACCTTATTGTTTTGAGTGGATAACGTCGTAAAGGTCGTACAAACTTTGACCTGCGGTTGCAACAATAACGTGGTCGCCTGCCTGAATAAAATCTTCACCGCAAGGAATTATACACGTTCTATCACGCACTATTCCGGCAATTAAAACGTTTTGTTTAAACTTCAAATCTTTAAGCGGAATATTTAAATACTTAAAATCATCTAAAACTGAAAATTCAACAGCCTCAGCTTTTCCGCCTAAAAGGCTATGAAGAATTTCAATCTTGCTTCCTTTAACTTTTTCAAGCCCACGTGCAAATCTAACTAATACGCTTGCCACTATTGACTTAGGCGAAATTTCAGAGCCAACGTCTAACTTTTGTGAAATTTCCTTAAGTTCTTTGTTGTTTACTTTAGTAATTACTTTGCCAACGCCTTTGCTCTTTGCGTAATAGGATAATAAAATATTAACTTCATCGCTATTAGTAAGTGCAACTAAAGCGCTTGCATCTGTAATTTTATTTTCACGCAAAAGTTCGTGCGAAGTTCCGTCACCGCAAATGACGGTAGGTACGTTTTGAAGTGCCGAAGCAATATCTTCACATTTTTCTCTATCTTGTTCTATAATTTTGATAGGGTTTTTTGCTTTCATAAGAAGCGAAGAAAGATATCTAGCCGTTTTACTTGCGCCAACAATAACAACGTCCGTAACCTGTTTTTGTTCAAAGCCGAGGAGTTTTAACAATTTATGGCTTTGCGTAATTTGTGAAATTATGCCAATCTTATCGCCTTCGCAAAGTGAGAACGAGCCGTTTGGAACAATTATTTCTTGGTTGCGTTCAACTGCAAAAATAATAAAGTCAACCGGAATTTTTTTGCGCAATTCATAAAGTGAAACGTTTATGAGAGGTGAGTTTTCTTTTACGTCTAATTCCAAAACTTCAAACGAATTGCGTGAAAACATTTCTACGTTTGTAGCCGACGGCAATTTTAAAAGGTTGAATATAAATTGCGCAGTCATAAGTTCGGGATTAATAGTCATTGAAAGCTCTAATTGGTCTTTAACAAAGTCAAAGCTCTTGCGGTTGTATTCAAAATCTCTAGTTCTAGCAACCGTGTGCTTCGCGCCAATTTTTTTTGCAACGTAACAACTAAGCATATTAAGTTCGTCTAAATTAGTAACTGCAATAAAGAGGTCCGCTCCTTTTACGCCTGCGTCTTTTAATACGTCGTAAGAAGCGCAGTTACCTACAATACCTAAAACGTCATACGTATCCGTTATGCTATTTACAACGTTTCTATCTACGTCAATAACCGTAACGTTATGCTCTTCTTTAAGCATACTTTTAATAATTGATTTGCCAATTTTGCCACATCCGGCAATAATAACGTTCATAAAAAATCCTTATTTATCCATAAATTTTAATTGTGTTGGACGTCTATATTTTATACTTTTTAAAAAAATGTGTCAAGCGGACGATAAAAATAGTGAATTTTGCTCTCAAAATATGGTGCGAAATAGGTTGAAAAAAAGCGCAATATGCAACATATTGTGTTTTATATATAATAATAAAAAATATTTTGCAAAGTGGTGAAAAAAAGTTGACAAAAAAAATTCGTTAATGTAAAATAGTAAAGCACTCCAAATAGGGGGTGTTAATTTTTTAGGATGGATTTTGAAAATGGCAAAAGGAAATGCAGTAAGAATCACTCTTGCGTGCACAGAATGCAAGCAAAGAAACTATGACGTTTACAAGAACAAAAAGAACACACCAGACAGAATTGAACTTAACAAATATTGTCCTTTCTGCAAAAAACACACTGCTCACAAAGAAACTAAATAATAGCAGTAGTTTTTTGTTTTTAAAAAGTAGAAAAACGGTATTCAGCCGTTGAGGTGTAAAATGACAGAAAAAGCTAAACAAGTTGCCGTAAAAAAGCAACCAAAAACAAAAAAGCCTAACTTTTTTCAAAGAATGGGCAGAAAAATAAAAGAAGTATTTTCCGAAATCAAGAAGGTATCATGGCCGTCTTTTGGCAAAGTCGTTAAACAAACGGGCGTTGTTATTGGCGTTGTTTTGATATTTTTAGTTGTTATAACTTTAATGGATTTCGGTCTCAGTCAATTGCTTAAACTTTTGACTAATATGTAATAGGGGTATCTGCAATGGCTCAAACAGCAAAATGGTATGTTATTCATACTTATTCAGGTTACGAGGCTATGGTTAAAGACACCCTCGAAAAAATGGTTGTAAACAGCAATTTACAAGGTCAAATACTTGAAGTTAAAATACCTATGGAAGAAACCATTGAAGAAAAGAACGGCAAAAAGAAGGTTGTTCAAAAAAAGGTTCTTCCTTGTTACGTATTTATTAAACTCGTGTATTCAAACGAACTTTGGTTTATGATTACCAACACTCGTGGCGTAACAGGTTTCGTAGGCCCTCAAGGCAAAGCGTTACCACTTACGGAAGATGAGGTTAAGCGCATGCGCCTTGAAGACGTTGTTGAAAACGCGAACTTTAATAAAGGTGATAAAATCACTATCGTTTCTGGTCCGCTTGACGGATTTGAGGGTATTATCTTAGACCTTAACGACACAAGCCAAAAGGCTAAAGTTAAAGTTGCTATGTTTAACACTGAAACAGAAGTTGAAGTTGATTACGTTCAACTTAAAGTATTAAATTAAAACTACCGAATTTATTTCGTTAGAATATAGTGGGAGAGGCGTTCAAATTTTTAAGTCGCCTTGCACGTACCACATTAGGAGGAATTTTTTATGGCTAAAAAAGTTACTGCTGTAGTTAAATTACAGTTACAAGCCGGAAAAGCAACACCGGGACCACCAGTTGGTTCTACACTCGGACCTTACGGTATTAACTTACCAGGTTTCACTAAAGAGTTTAACGCGAAAACTCAAGATAAGATAGGATATGTAATTCCAGTTGTTATTACAATATATCAAGATCGTTCATTCACGTTTATTCTTAAAACTCCACCTGCTCCAGAACTTATTAAGAAAGCATGCGGTATTGAAACTGCAAGTGCTGCTCCTAATAAGAACAAAGTTGCAAAACTTACAAAGGCGCAAGTAGAAGAGATTGCAAAAATCAAGATGGTTGACACAAACGCTGCATCTTTAGAAGCATGCATGAGCATGATTAAAGGTACTGCACGCAGTATGGGTGTAACCGTAGAAGAATAAAGGGTGAGTGGGAGAGGCACACAAATTTTTAGTGTTGCCTTGCATGTACCACAAGGAGGATTTTATTATAATGAAATATGGAAAGAAATATGCCGAAAGCATAAAGAGTTACGATAAAACTAAACTTTACGATTTAGGTGATGCTATTGACGTTGTTTTAAACACTGCAAAAGCAAACTTTGACGAATCTATTGAATTTCACACAAAACTTGGCGTTGACCCAAAACAAGCAGACCAACAAGTTAGAGGCGTTATCGTCCTTCCTAACGGAACTGGTAAAACTGCAAGAGTTTTAGTTATTGCTAAAGGTGATAAAGCAGATATTGCTCAACAAGCTGGTGCAGATTACGTTGGCGCAGAAGACATCGTTGCAAAAATTCAAAAAGATAACTGGTTTGAATTTGACGTTGTTATTACAACTCCGGACATGATGGGTGTAGTTGGTAGAATTGGTAAGGTTTTAGGTCCTAAGGGCCTTATGCCAAACCCTAAATCAGGCACCGTTACTATGGACGTTGAAAAAGCTATTAAAGACGTTAAAGCAGGTAAAGTTGAATACAGGCTTGATAAAACTGCAGTTATTCACTGCACTATTGGTAAAAAGAGCTTTGGTAAAGAAAAGCTTATGGAAAACTATCAAGCACTTTTAGACGCTATTGTTAAAGCTAAGCCAGCATCTGCAAAAGGTCAATACATTAAGAGTATTACTATTGCAAGCACTATGGGCCCAGGCGTAAAAGTAGCAAACAAAAACGCGTAAAAACGTTTGACAAAACATCGGCGGTGTGTTAAAATAACCGCATAACAACAAAACAGCCGTAGAAAGCAGGTTTTTAAGAAACGCAAGTTCACCAGCCGAGGTTCGTTAAATAGCGCACTAACTATATATAATATTAGTCCGCCCTTTATCGCAACTCGGTAAGGGGCGGTTTTTTACGGGAAAATAATAATGGAGGTAAAATCATTGTCAGCAAATATTGAGGCTAAAAAGCAGGTTGTAGAAGAAATCAAGGCAAAAATTAACGAAAGCAAATCTGTTGTATTAGTTGACTATAAAGGTTTAACTGTTGCAGAAGATACAGCGTTCAGAAATGAATTTAGAAAAGCCGGCGTTCAATACAAAGTGCTTAAGAACACATTGGTAAGAAAGGCATTTAACGATTTAGGCATCACTTCTTTTGATAATGACCTTAACGGCACAACAGCAGTTGCCTTCGGTCAAGACGAAGTTTCCGCTTCTAAAATCGTTATAGACAACGCAAAGAAGTTTGACAACAAACTTTTTGCAAAGAGTGCATACGTTGACGGTGCATATCTTGATAAAAAGGGTGTAGAAGCACTTGCAGCTATCCCATCAAAAGAAGCACTTTATGCACAAGTGGCTGGTACGCTTTCAAATATCGTACGTGGCTTAGCAGTTGCTCTTAACAGAGTTGCTGAAAAAATGGGCGAATAATTCGCCAAACAAAACGGCCTAACGGCTATCTAAATTAAAAAATTAAAAGAGAGGAATATAAAAATGGCAGATATTGCAAAAATCATTGAAGAAATTAAAGGTATGACTGTTTTAGAACTTAACAGTCTTGTAAAAGCTATTGAAGAAGAATTCGGCGTTAGCGCAGCAGCTCCAGTTGCAGTAGCAGGCGCAGCAGTTGCAGAAGCAGCTCCAGTTGAAGAAAAGACTGAATTCAACGTTGTATTAAAAGAAGTTGGCGCAAACAAAATTGCTGTTATCAAAGCAGTTAGAGAAATTACTGGTCTTGGCCTTGTTGAAGCTAAAAACATGGTTGAAAAGATGGGTACAATCAAAGAAGGTCTTCCTAAAGAAGAAGCAGACAAAATGGTTGAATCTCTTAAAGCAGCAGGCGCTACAGCAGTTGCTGAATAATTTTTACCACATTATAATTACCGCTTGGCAAAATGCCAAGCGGTTTTTGTTTTTTTGACGGAAAAATCCAGCGAAAAACTTTGCGTTTTGTTTAGTTTCATACCTTACTTATATTTTACACCAAACGGTGTGATACAATTCCCCATATTGTTTTGCAGAAAAACCAAAAAATTAAATATAGAGCTGGTAAAGCACGCCTTATAGTTGGCGTGCTTTTTTACGTAAAAAAATAAGTAAATAAAAGAAATTTTTAAAAATTTTGTAAAAATAGCACGTATATCAAATAAAATTTTAAATATTTGTTGTAAAAAATAGTTGTTTATGTTATACTAACATAAAGAATTTTACTTGTTGCTTAATTTTTTTAGGCAGGGGGAGGAATTTATGGCATTATTTCGTTTAAATATTGAATGGGCAGACCCTAGTAAAGATACTATCGTTTATAAATATCCATTTAAAAAAGGTGGGCGTGAAGTAAATGATAAATCTACTTTAACCGTTCGCGAATCTCAATGCGCAGTTTTTGTGTATAAAGGCGAAGTTACAGACGTTTTTGGCCCAGGTTTATACAATTTAAAAACACAAATTTTCCCAATTCTTTCTAAACTTGTAGCGTGGAAGTATGGTTTCCAAACGCCTATTACGGTTGACGTTTATTTTATAAATACCAAACAATTTACTGACGTTAAGTGGGGCACTCAAAACCCAATTATTATGCGTGACCCAGAGTTTGGCATGGTAAGGGTACGCGGTTTTGGCTCGTTTGCTTTTAAGGTTGACGACCCAACTGTTTTCTTAAAAGAACTTTTTGGCACAAACTCTTCTTATTCTACAAGTGATATTACAGGCTATCTTAAATCAATGCTTATTTCTAATTTGACTGACGCTATTGGCGAAAGCAAAATTTCCGCACTTGATTTGGCTGGCAATACGTTAGAGTTTAATGAAATTATTAAGCGTAAAGTACAAGCAAACTTCAATAGCATAGGTTTAAAACTTTGCAACTTGGCTATTGAAAATATGTCTGTTCCACAAGAAGTTGAAAAAGCGTTTGACGAAAGAACAAAACTTGGCATTTTAGGCGACAAGACGGACGTTTTAATGAAAGTTTCCGCAGCGGAAGCTATGAAAGACGCTGCAAAAAATCCAGGAAACGGCATGGCAGGCGCAGGAGTTGGCATTGGCGCAGGGCTTGGAATGGGGCAAATGTTTGCAGAAGCAATGCGTTCTACCACGTCTAATAAAACGGAAGATAAAAAAGAAGCGGGCATAACCTGCAGTAGTTGTGGTGCAAAAATAAGCGCAAGTGCTAAATTTTGCCAAGAATGTGGACAAAAAGTAGCAAAAAAAGCGTACTGCACAGAATGCGGTGCAGAAGTTGGTGCTAATGCAAAATTTTGCCCAACTTGCGGAACAAAACTTAAATAATACATAAGTATAAAGGAGAATAGATATGGAAAATAAAATAACTAAAGACACTCTTATTATGGAAGCTGTTGAATTAAATCCAAACGCACCTGAAATTTTAATGAGCCACGGCATGCACTGCTTAGGTTGTGCAATTGCCCACGGCGAAACTATAGCCGAAGCAGCAATGGTTCACGGCATTGACGTTGACGAACTTTTAAACGAACTTAACGCATAATAGGTTTATTATGGCTGGCGAGTTTGAAAAGGATTATAAAAACGAGCAATCTACCGCCGAAACCGTATATGCAAAATGCTCTAACTGCGGTTCTAATATGGTTTTTGACCCCGCTTCACAATGTTTAAAGTGTGAACATTGCGGTCATGTTACAGATTTTGAAAAAAGTAGCGTTGTTAGAGAAATTGAGATAGAAGAAGCGTTTAAAAAAGCAGAAAATTGGGACGATGAGGCAGATAGTTATCGTTGTGAAAACTGCGGAGCAGTTGTCATTTTGCCACGTGGCGAAATCGCAACTATTTGCCCATACTGCTCAACTTCGCACATTTTAAAAAGTGAAGAAATTATAGGGCTTAAACCAAACGTTGTCTATCCTTTTACTATAACGAAAGACGAAGGCGTTGAAAGGGCTAAAAAGTGGGCAAAAAAACAAATTTTTGCACCAAGAAAGTTTAAAAAGAGTTTAACAGCAAACAATATACGCTCAAATTACGAACCTTGTTTTACTTTTGATAGCAATACTTTTTCTACCTATCGCGGTCGTGTTGGCAACAGGCATACGCGTACTGTAGGTTCTGGCAAAAATAGGCGTACGGAAACTTACATAGTTTGGCGTTACGTTTCAGGCACTTATTCATATATTTTTGACGATATTATGATTAATGCCGGCACTACTTATAGCCAAAAAACACTTAATAGACTTTTGCCTTTTAATTATGACACCATAAAAGTTTATAACAAAGATTATTTAACGGGTTACGTTGCTCGCAGGTATGAAAAACCTATTGAAGATGCTTGGGGCGACGCTAAAGGCAACATGGACGCCGTTATAAGAAAAAATATTATTGCACGCGAGCATTGTGACGTTGTTGATTATATTAACGTTTCAACTACGCATAGTGCAGTAACGTACAAATACGCGCTATTGCCTATACATTTGTTGCATTTTAGGTATAAAAAGAAAGATTACGCAGTTTGCGTAAACGGCAACACGGGCAAGGCAACGGGCAAAACGCCTATTTCGGCTATTCGCGTTGCTATTGCTACTATACTTGGGCTAGCACTTGTTATCGGGCTTGGCTATTTAATTTATCAATATTTATAAAACAATTTACGGAAAATTCCGTTTTAATTTGGAGGCTTTATGAAAAATTTACTTAAAAAATTAGTTTTGACGTGCCTTATTTTAGTTGCGTCTTTAACTTTTAGCGCATGTACTTATAGGGCAGAAGGTAGCGTTTGTCAAGACGTTACTTTTGACGTTAACTACGTTAATGCGGACGGGGAAAACGAAACTTTTAAAGCGACTATTGCTTTATATAAAACGTTTGCACCAAAAACTTGTGATAGAGTTCTTTCTGCTATAAAAGACGGATTTTTTAACGATACTGCACTCGTTTATGATAAAGATTGTTCGTACATTGTTTTAGGTGCGTATGAAGTTGAAAACTCAGTGTATAGTGAGCTTTTATACGACGATGGTGGCGAAAAACTTATTGGCGAATTCACAAACGGCAGTATGCAAAGTAAATTACAAGCGGAAGCAGGTTCACTTGTTATGCTTAGAGAGCCAGACACTAATAAAGGTGGCCCTAAACATGATACTGCAAAAGTAAAATTTGCTATTTTACTTGATGGAAGTTCAGGTTTTAATAGTGACGATTATTGCGTGTTTGGCAAAGTTAAAGCAGGCACTGACACCTTAGAAAAACTCGTTGCCCTTCGTGATGAAACTGAAACGGACGATGAAGGTTTACACCACGTTAAATACGTTGGCGACCGTGACTATGAAACTGACGCTATAGACTATTCTAAAACTTTTGAATACTTCCACGATAACGTTAAAGGCGAATTATACGCATACGTTAACGGTGTTAAATCTGCAGAGGCAATGCAAGTTGAAGAAGGCGAAAAAGATTATGAATTGTTTACAAAATTAAGAGAAGCTAATGATTTTGATTTTGTAGTTATTCCTAACACGGTTATTACAGTTAAGAACTTTAAAAAAGCGTAAAATAGTTTAAGTATAAAAATTAAGGCTAACAAATTAAATTTGTTAGCCTTTTTAATTTATATGAATAAAAATAATGCTTTTATAGAATATAATTTATATAATTATTTAAAATTTTTGTAAAAATAGTTGACAATAAATACTAGTATTTATATAATTAATTTGTTTAGTTTTATTAAACAAAAAGTTTAAATTCTCTAATCTTAAGGTAATTTATGGTATTAGGCGATAAAATTAAGGAATTAAGGCTTCAATGCGATTTAACGCAAGAAGAACTTGCTAATAGGTGCGAGCTTACAAAGGGTTACATTTCTCAACTTGAAAATGATTTAACAAGCCCGTCAATTGCAACGTTAATTGACATATTGTCTGCTTTAGGAACAACACTTAAAGACTTTTTTAGTGAGGAAGAAGAAGCCAAAATTGTTTTTACTGAAAATGACTTTATTGAAAAGTGCAGTGAAACAAGCGTTGCAAATTGGCTTGTACCTAACGCACAAAAAAATATGATGGAGCCAATGCTTTTAGTGCTTAATCCAAATTCCGCTACGGAAGAGGACGTTCCGCACGAGGGCGAAGAGTTTGGTTACGTTTTAGAAGGTGAAATAATAGTGCATTTAGGTAAAAAGAAGTACACTGTTAAAAAGGGCGAAAGTTTTTACTTTGCGTCAGACAAAAGCCATTATATAATTAACGTTAGGAAGCAACCTGCTAAATTTTTGTGGGTATCATCTCCGCCAACGTTTTAACGGCTAAAAACAAAAAATTAACTAAAGAAAAAGATGCTTTAAAAGCGTTCTTAATACATAAAGGAGAAAGTATGGCAAAGGAAGTTATAACAAATAAAATAATTGAACTTGTTGGCGTTACAAAAAATTACGATGGCACGCCTGCGGTAAACGATATAAATTTGTACGTTAGAAAAGGCGAGTTTATAACCTTTTTAGGCCCAAGTGGTTGCGGTAAAACAACTACTTTAAGAATGATAGCTGGCTTTGAAAAACCAAGCGTGGGCAAAATTTATTTAAATAACGAAGATATTACGGATTTGCCACCATACAAACGTCCTGTAAACACGGTATTTCAAAGGTATGCGCTTTTTCCACACCTTAACGTTTATGAAAATATTGCTTACGGCTTAAAACTTAAAAAAGCTTATACAAAATTAGAAATTGCGGAAAAGGTTAAAAAGGCTTTAAAAATAGTTGACCTTGAAGACTTTGAAAAACGTAGCGTTACAACACTTTCGGGCGGGCAACAACAACGTATTGCCATTGCGCGCGCTATTGTTAACGAGCCGGAAATTTTGCTTTTAGACGAGCCTCTTGGTGCACTTGACCTTAAAATGCGCAAGGAAATGCAAGTTGAACTTAAAGCCATGCACGAAAAGTTAGGCATAACCTTTATCTACGTTACGCACGACCAAGAAGAAGCGCTTTCTATGAGTGACACCGTTGTTGTTATGAAAGATGGTAAAATTCAACAAATAGGTAGTCCACAAGATATTTACAACGAACCTAAAAACTCCTTTGTTGCAGACTTTATTGGCGAAAGTAACATCTTTAGCGGAACAATGGTTGGCGAAAAGAAAGTTAAGTTTATGAACAAAGTGTTTGATTGTATTGACGATTTTGAAAAGAACGAAAAAGTTGACGTTGTAGTAAGACCTGAAGACATTGAAATTGTTTCAGCAGAAGAAGGCACTGTTCACGGGCAAATTATAAGTTCAATTTTTAAAGGCGTTCACTATCAAATGACGCTTATGGTTGGCAAAACCGAAGTTGAAATTCAATCAACAAAGTGCTATGAAAAAGGTCAAAAAGTTGGCATTAAAATTGAGCCAAGCAATATTCACATAATGCACAAGGAATTTGTTTCTAACGTGTACGACGGCTACATTAACAAAAATAACAAAGTTTGCTTTGCAGACGGCGAATTTGACTGTGACGTTACTCAACTTTACGAAGGCTCTTATTTAGATGACGAAGGCTATTTAATAACGGCAACAGGCGAAAAATTAGACCTTACCGATGTTGACGTAAAAGTTGAAGTAGGCTTAAAAGATATTGAAATTATTGATAACGACGTTGACGGTGACGCTTGCGGTTCTATTATTTCAATAGTATATAAAGGCGACCACTACCAAATTATTATTAGAACGGACGAAGAGGAAGAAGACTTTGTTTGTGATACGGAATACACTTGGAACGAAAACGATAGAGTTAGTGTTAAAATTCCAAGAGACAAAATTAAACTTAAATTAAAAGCGGAGGAAACTAAATAATGAAAGGACTTCGCTTTTCAAGAAAAGACTTATGTATTCCTTACGGCGTATTTTTAGTTCTTTTCGTAGTATTTCCGTTGCTTTTAGTAGTTTACTATGCGTTTACTTCTAAAACGGGTGAGTTTACTTTTAAAAACTTTATATGGTTTTTTAGCGATTGGACTTCGGTTAAAAACTTGCTTTTTAGTATGCTTTTAGGATTAGTTACAACCGCAGTTTGCTTGCTTATAGGATATCCTATTGCACTTATTTTATCTAAAATTAAAAGCCATAGAAAAACAATTTTACTACTTTTATTTATAATGCCAATGTGGATTAACTTTGTGTTAAGAGCAATGGCAATGAAAGAAATTTTAACGCTTATAGGAATTTTTGGCAAATATAACTTTTTAAATACCGTAATAGGTATGGTTTACGACTATTTGCCGTTTATGATTTTACCGCTTTATAGCGTGCTTATTAAAATTGACAAAAGTTACGAAGAAGCGGCTTACGACCTTGGAGCAAACTCTTTAAAAGTGTTTACGTCGGTTACGCTTCCGCTTTCAACGTCTGGCATAATTAGCGGTATTACAATGGTATTTTTACCTTCAATGAGTTGCTACGTTATAAGCGACACTTTTAGTAATGGTAAAGTTACAATCATAGGCAAACTTATTGAACTTTGGTTTGGTCAAGGCGACAATTGGCATTACGGCTCGGTTATAGCACTTATAATGCTTATTATAATGTTCGTTACAACGCTTATAACCGACGGGTTTACTAAACGCACTAAAACAAGGGAGGATGATTTATGAAAAAAGTATTTTCTGGTTGCTACCTTGTGCTCGCGTTAGCGTTTATTTACGTTCCTATTTTCGTGCTTGTTATTTATAGTTTTACCGATAGTAAAATTATAGGCGACTGGAACGGGTTTTCGCTTGAACTTTACGAAAAGTTGTTCACTGATGAAAAACTTACCAAAATGATTTTTGGCACGCTTATTTTAGCAATAGTTGCGGGCTTAATTTCAACAATACTTGGAACTATAGGCGCAATAGGCATTTATTACAATAAAGGATTGCTTGGCAAAACCGTAAAAGGAGCATCGCAAATTAACGTTATTAACGCTGAAATTGTTACGGCAATTTCACTTGCTTTAACTTTTGCACTTATAGGCATTAACCGTAGTTACGCATCGCTAATTATAGGCCACGTTGCACTTTGCACACCTTTCGTAGTTTTATCGGTTATTCCTAAACTTAAACAAATGGATGGCAGTTTATACGAAGCCGCGCTTGACCTTGGCGCAACGCCTGGAAAAGCACTTTGGCAAGTAGTACTTCCTGAAATTATGCCAGGCGTATTTAGCGGATTTATGCTTGCACTTACTCTTTCACTTGACGACTATATGATTACGGCATACACCCGCCCATACGAATTTGATACTATTTCAACTTATGTTTATTCCGCGGTTAAAAACCAAAGGAACTCTGCACTCCCAGCATTAAGGGCGCTTACCACAATTATCTTAATTATAATGATAATAGTAGTTATAATTATGAATATACAGGCATCAAAAAAATTAGAAAAATCTAAAAAGTAGGAGGGGCTTATGAAAATTAAAAATAAAATTTTATCAATTATTTTAAGTTTGGCACTCACTTTACCCGTACTTGCTATAACGGGCTGTAGCGACGCAGTTACTTTCAGAATATCAAACTGTGAAGACTATATTGATGAAGACTTGCTTGACGAATTTGAAGAATATTACAAAGAAAAAACGGGTGTTAAAATAAAAGTTGAATACTCAACTTTTGGAACCCTTGAAGAACTTTACACAAACATTAAAAGAGGGGATAAATACGACCTTGTTTGCCCATCTGACTATATGATAGAAAAAATGGCGCGTGAAGGCATGCTTAAACCGCTTTCTCTTAGCGAAACGGGCGTTTATAATACAAGCGTTTCTCCGTTTATTAAAAGCACGCTTGAAAGCGTTAAGTGGGGCGAAAATAACGAATATAGCCTAGCAACTTACTCCGCAGGCTATATGTGGGGAACTTTAGGTTTAGTTTACAACGATGCTAAAATTTCTAATAAATTAGATATGAAGAGTTGGTCTTCACTTTGGGACGATAAGTACGAAGACAAGTTCACCATTAAAAACAGCATGCGCGATACTTACTTTATAGGTCTTGCAAAGCATTTTAAAACAGAACTTTTAGCGCAAAAACTTTTATACTCAACGGGCTTAATTACGCTTGACACTTATAGAGCAAATTTAAGCGCATACTTTAATAATAGCGAAACAAGCGTTATAAACGCAGTAGAACAAGAACTTCAAACTTTAAAAGCAAAGAGTTGGGGTTTAGAAGTTGATAGTGGTAAAAACGATATAGTACTTGGCAATACCGACATTTACTTTGCTTGGAGTGGCGATGCCGTTTATGCTATGGACGAGGCTGAAGAAGACGGCGTAATTTTAAATTACGAAGTTCCAGAAGAAGGCTCAAACCTTTGGCTTGACGGCTGGTGTATTCCTTCAACTTCAAATAACGATGATATTGCAAACGAATTTATTGAATTTATTTCTACGCCAAACGCTGTAAAAAGAAATATGGATTATATCGGTTACGTAAGTTGTATTGCAGGAAACGAGATTTTTGACTACGTTGTAGATACTTACGGCAATAGCGAAGGCGACTATATAGTTGACCTTACTTACTTCTTTGGCAGTGGCAACTACGTTGTTAAAACTGACACGTTAGGTAGGCAATTCTCTGCACAATACCCTGAAAAAGATGTTATTGACAGATGCGTTTTAATGAATTACTTTAACGATACTGCAAACGAAAAAATAACCACTATGTGGACTAAAATAAGCGTTGCATAATAAAAGACAAAGGATTAACGAAATTGTTTTGTTAGTCCTTTTTTTGTTATATAAAAGGGAGTATATAGAATACTCCCCTACGGCGACAAATAAACTTTATTTTTATAATCGTAGGGGCGGATTCCATATCCGCCCGCTAACGCGAAAGTTATAGGTGATAGTGAATAGGTGCGGTAAAATTTTATATGCAAACAAACCCTACACTTCTTCACTTTTCACTTACTAAACTGCACACGGCCCCTTTGTGCAAAGGGGGCTCCGCTTTAAGCGGTGGGGGAATTGAAAGAGTTTAGCCGAGCTAAGCGAACGCCAACTGCGCAAGCAGTTATATTTGCCTAACGGCAAGTTTTATTTTTTCTAACGAAAAAGTTTTATTTGCTATCGCAAGGTTAAAAATATGAAAGCATAAAAAAAGAACTGACTTAAAGTCAGTTCTTTTATAGTTTATTATTTTTTCTTTCTATTTACAATTGCATTGCTTATAAGTTTTGAAATTTCCGTAAATGGAATAATGAGAACAGATAAGCCAAGCGCTATCATAAATTCATCAAATAAAATTTGTGTAAATCCAAATATTTCAGCAAGGAACGGTACATATATTACGGAAATTGTTAAAACAAGTGATAATACGAACGCGCCCCAAAGCCACATATTTTGCTTTTTAACGCTGAATAACGAGTGGTTAACTGAACGAGCGTTAAACGAGTGGAAAGACTCTGTAAGTGAAAGCGTTAAGAACGCCATTGTCATACCGTCGTTAGCAATATCGCCATTGTCGTGGAAGAACCATTCCCAAACGCCTGTTTCAACGTAGTGACCAATTAAGAATGCCATAAGCGTTACTAAACCTACAAACGCACCTTGTAATACAACGTTTACGCCAATACCGCCGGCAAAAATGCTTTCATCAGGGTTTCTTGGCTTACGCTTCATAATGTCGTTTTCGCCAGGTTCCATACCAAGAGCGAGAGCAGGGAAGGTGTCTGTAATAAGGTTAATCCAAAGTAGGTGCATTGGTCTTAAAAGTGTAAAACCAAGTATTGTTGCAAGGAACATTGAAATAACTTCGGCAAGGTTACTTGAAAGTAAGAACTGAACTGCTTTACGAATATTTTCGTAAATTCTTCTACCTTCGCCAACCGCGTCAACAATCGTTGCAAAGTTATCGTCTTGAAGTACCATATCGGCAGCGCCTTTAGTAACGTCAGTACCCGTAATACCCATACCAACGCCAATGTCGGCACATTTTATACTTGGAGCGTCGTTTACGCCGTCGCCCGTCATAGCCGTGATGTAGTTAAGTTTTTTAAACGTTGTAACAATTCTAACTTTGTGTTCAGGTTGAACTCTTGCAAATACGGATAAAGTCATTAACTTTTCTTCAAATTCTTCGTCCGTAAGTTCGTCAATTTGAGCGCCCATCATCGCTTCAGAAGCATCAGTAATAATTCCAAGTTCTTTTGCTATTGCAACGGCGGTGTCAATATGGTCGCCTGTAATCATAATAGGTCTAATACCTGCTTCTTTACAAAGTGCGATAGCATCTTTAACCTCAGGTCTAACAGGGTCAATCATACCAGTTAAGCCAAGGAATACAAGGTCTTGTTCAATTTCGCTTGGTTCGTTAAACGTAGGAACAGCGTCGTATGACTTTTCAGCAACGGCTAACACGCGGAGTGCTTTGTCTGCCATTTGTTTGTTGGCAGTTAAAATTTCTTCACGCTTGCTATCAGTTAATTTAACTGCTTTGCCGTTTTCCATATAGAAATTGCAACGTTTTAAAATTTCGTCCGGTGCGCCTTTTGTAAATTGAGTAACCTTACCATCGTATGAGTGAAGGGTTGACATCATTTTACGCATACTATCAAACGGAGCTTCACTAACTCTTGCATGGTTTAAGTCAACTTCGTTTTTGTTAATACCGCAAGAATATGCAAAGTTTACAAGCGCACATTCAGTTGGTTCGCCTTTTGCGGTAAGAGTTTCTTTATCTAAAACAGCATCACAGCATTGAGCCATAGCAGTTGCAATTCTTTCTTTATTGTCGCCAAAGTGTTCAACAACGGTCATTTTGTTTTGAGTTAAAGTACCAGTTTTGTCAGAACAAATAATTTGCGTACAACCAAGTGTTTCAACGGCTGTTAAGCGTTTAACAACGGCTTTGTTTTTAGCCATTTTAGTCATACCCATTGATAAAACGATAGTAACAACTGTTGCTAAACCTTCAGGAATTGCGGCAACGGCAAGTGAAACTGCGGAAATGAAACTTTCAAGTATCGTTTCAAAGGTAATGCCAAGTTCAATGTCCATTATAATTTTAAATATGAAAATGAACACGCAAATGCCTAATACTAAGAAACTTAAAATTGTAGAAAGGGAATTTAACTTCTTTTGAAGTGGCGTAACTTCGTTTTCCGTTTGAGCAAGAACGTTTGCAATCTTACCCATTTCGGTATCCATACCCGTAGCAACAACAACTGCTTTTGCTCTACCATAAACAACGGTACTGCCCATATAAAGCATATTTTTTCTGTCGCCAAGAGTAATATCTTTATTGTCGCCAAGTTCTAAAACTTCTGCTTGTTTTGTAACGGGAACGCTTTCGCCCGTAAGTGCCGCTTCTTCACATTTAAGTGATGCGCACTCTATTATTCTAAGGTCGGCAGGAACAGCATCGCCTGCTTCTAAAATAATAATATCGCCAACAACAACGTCTTCATTTTTAATAGCCTTTAAAGTGCCGTCACGCAATACTTTACAAGTAGAAGCCGTCATTTCTTTAAGCGCTTCAATGGCTTGTTCTGCTTTACCTTCTTGTATAACGCCGAGTATTGCGTTTAACAATACTACGCCTACGATAATAAAGAATTCGGCAAAAGATTCGTTACCACCCATTGAGTTTTCAATAATTACGGTTGCTAAATTAATTGCTGCCGCAATTAATAATACTATAATCATTGGGTTTACAAGTTGAAGGAAAAATCTTTTAATTAAAGACATTTTTTTACCTTCGGCAAGTTTGTTTTTGCCGTTTACTTCAAGGCGAGCGTTTGCTTCTTCTGTTGTAAAGCCATCAACGCTTGATTTTACTTCGGCTAAAACTTCGCTACTGTCGTGCAAATAAAATCTCATTTACTTACTCCATTTATATATACTATTGTTATATATATAATAACAATGCAATAAATATTATATAGGCTTTTAATAAACTTGTCAATAATATAAATAGCATAAAAGTCGCTAGGCTTTAAAAATAAAGTAAAATAAAGTAGATAAATTGTTTAAGCGTTGACTAAACTTTGGTTATGTGCTACTATATAAAAAGGTGAATTATGGGAAATAGTACTATAAATTTAGAACTTGAAAAGTATAATAAAAAAACTTGGCTTAAAAGCGCATTACTTGGCTTTTTAATAGGCATAGGCGTTATAGTTCCGGGAATAAGCGGTTCAACTATAGCTATAATTTTTGGGTTATACGCACATATGCTTTTTGCCATTGGCAATATATTTAAAGACTTTAAAAAATGCTTTGCGTTTTTATTGCCAATTTTATTAGGTGTGGCAGTGGGAATGATAGTTGGCTTTATTTTTGTTAAAAGCCTTATAAACGTTTTGCCGTTTGCTATGATTTGCCTTTTTGCAGGGCTTATGTGTGGTGCTTTTCCCGCAGTTTTAAACGAAGTTAAAGACGTTGAAAAAACACCTAAAACATATATAATAATGGCTCTTGGAGCGTTGGTTCCCGTAGTGTTTGGAATAGTTAGTGTGTTATTATCAAATACAAGTTCAAGCGTGGCAATTATAGAGTTGTTTAAAAATCCTACTTGGTGGTTTATACTTTGCTTTATACCCGTAGGGTATTTAATGGGTGTAACTCAAGTAGTTCCAGGCTTAAGTGCAACTGCGCTACTTATGATGCTTGGTTTATTTACTGCGCTCGTAGATAGTATTAGTTTTACGTTTTGGTCAAGTTTTACAAGCGTATTTTTTGTTTATATTGCGCTCGCTTTTGGCTTTGCGCTTGGCTTAGTAACTTTCTCAAAGTTCTTAACCTTTATATTTGAAAAAATTAGGAATTTGGCTTTTACGTTTATAGTAGGGCTTTCACTCGGCTCAATTATTTCAATGTTCTTTAACCCAGATTCGTATGAAATTTACTCTTCTTGGGCTACAAACGGCGTATATGTTTTAGACGTTATATTGGCGATAATTTTATTCGTGGTAGGATTGTTTACGGCGTATTATTTAGCCAAAAAAGAGATTGGTAAAAATTAAGGAGTATTATATGACGCTTCAACAATTAATGAGTCCCGTTCGCCGTGCTTTAGACGATTATAAAATGATTGAAGAGGGCGATAAAATTGCCGTAGGTTTATCTGGCGGAAAAGATAGTTTGGCGCTTTTATGTGCGCTTAACGGCATAAGGCGTTTTTATCCTAAAAAGTTTGATTTAGTTGCTATAACCGTTGATATGGGGTTAGATTACAACGAAGATGAAAAGATTGCTCTAAAAGACTTTGTAGAAAGTTTAGGCGTTGAATACGTTGTTGAAAAAACGCAAATAGCGCAAGTTGTTTTTGAAGAAAAAAAGGAAAAGAACCCTTGCTCTTTATGCGCAAATATGCGTAGGGGAGCGCTTAACGGAAAGGCTAAAGAACTTGGTTGCAACAAGGTTGCTTTAGGTCATCACGGCGATGATTTAATTGAAACTTTCTTTTTGTCAATGTTTTACGAGGGCAGAATTTCAACTTTTCACCCCGTAACCATTTTGTCGCGCCAAGACTTAAGCGTTATTCGCCCTTTAATTTACGCGCGTGAAAGGGATATTTATTCTTTTACCAAAGAATTTCCAATATTACATAATCCTTGCCCTGCAAATAAGCATACGCAAAGGGAGTATATAAAAAATCTTATAAAGGACGTTAGAAAGGAAATTCCTTTTGCAAGCGAAAACGTGTTAAAAGCGCTTACTAACGAAGATAGAACTAATTTATTTAAAAAGCCGTAAAAGTTAAAATAACTATTGAAATAACGGCTAAAAAATGTTAATATATTACTAACGTAAAAAGGAGAATAATTTATGTATTATTTATCTATAGATATAGGCGCTTCAAGCGGTAGGCATATTTTAGGCCACTTAGAAAACGGGCGCATTACTTTAAAGGAAATTTATCGTTTTGAAAACGGCGCGGAAAAGCGTGACGGCAAAATGATTTGGAACGTTGAAAAACTTTTTAACAACATTGTTGCAGGCTTAAAAGAGTGTAAAAAAATTGGCGTTGTGCCTTATTCAGTTGGTATTGACACTTGGGGTGTTGACTACGCTTTACTTGATAAAAACGGCAATTTAATTGACGAGGTTTTTTCATATAGAGATTCTCGCACGCAAGAAGTTATGGATAAGGTTGAAGCTATTATTCCGTTTAAGGAATTATACGCAATTACGGGTATTCAACGTGCGCCATACAACACAATTTACCAACTTTACTGCGATAAGTTAAGCGGTAAACTTGATAAAGCGGAAAAAATGATTTCGGTTGTTGACTATCTTCACTATTTATTATGTGGCGTTCAAACAAACGAATACACGCACGCATCAACTACAGGTATGCTTGACGCTAAAAAGCGCACTTGGTCGCAAGAAATTATTGAAAGGTTAGGCTTTCCTAAAAAATTATTTGGCGAGTTGACTAAACCAGGCTCGGTTATTGGCAAGGTTAAAGAAGATATTGCAAAAGAAATTGGCTATGAAACTTTAGTTTGTATGCCTGCGTCTCACGATACTGCAAGCGCCGTTATTGCCGTTCCAAGCGATAGTGAAACTCCGCTTTACATTTCAAGCGGAACTTGGAGTTTACTTGGCACGGAACTTAAAGAGCCTATTACAAGTGAAACGGCTTATAAGTTTAACGCAACTAACGAGGGTGGCTACGGCGATACTATAAGGTTTTTAAAGAACATTACGGGTATGTGGACGTTCCAAAATATTAAAAGGGAACTTAACAACAAGTATAGTTATGATGAACTTATGAATATGGCTAAACTTGAAGACGTTGGCTCAATAGTTGACCTTAACGACAATATGTTTTTAGCTCCTGATAGTATGATTGGAGCAGTTAAAGATTATTGTCGTACGCACGGGTTAAACGTTCCTGAAAGTATTGGTCAAGTTATGGACGTTGTATATAAGAGTTTAGCAACAACTTATGCAAGCGTTATTAAGCAAACGGAAGAAGTAACGGGTCAAACGTTTGACGTTCTTAATATTGTTGGTGGCGGTAGTAAGGATGCGTACCTTAACGAGCTTACTAAAAAATACACGCAAAAACGCGTTATGGTAGGCCCAACGGAAGGAACGGCTGTTGGCAATCTTTTATCGCAAGCAATGGCTTCAAAAGAAATTGCAAACGTTAAAGAAGCAAGAAAAGTTGTTAGAGATTCACTTGAAGTAGTAGAAATTTAATAGTATTTTAAAAGGTTAGAAACTTTCTAACCTTTTTTATTATTTTATAATAAAATAGTAATTCAATTTATTGACTTTAAAAATTTAAAGTACTATAATTAAAGACGCAAAAAATATTATTGGTAAAAGGTCGTAAAAAAATGGATACTTCACTTATACTACTTTCACTTTCAATAGCCTTACTTGTTGGTTTACTTTTAACGAGAATAGCAAAACTCTTAAGTTTGCCTGCAGTTACGGCGTATTTAGTTACGGGTATAATTATTGGCCCGTTTTGTTTGGGTGCGCTTAATATTGACGGGCTTGGTTTTACCTCTCTTGATCAAGTTAAAAGTTATGGTATTCTTTGCGATTTGGCGCTCGGTTTTATAGCGTTTTCAATCGGTAACGAATTTAGGCTTTCTCAACTTAAAAAAATAGGCAAACAGGCAACTATTATAGGTATATTTCAGGCCGTGTTTACAACGGTTTTAGTAGATATAGTATTAATTGCAGTGCATCTTATTTGGCCACAAGTTTTGCCACTTCCTGCAGCAATTATTCTTGGTGCGGTAGCGTCTGCAACTGCCCCTGCGGCAACTTTAATGGTTGTTAAGCAGTACAAGGCTAAAGGTAAACTTACAGACATTTTATTGCCTGTTGTAGCCCTTGACGACGCTGTTGGTTTGGTTTTATTTGCTATATCTTTCGGTGTTGCAAAAACTATAAGCGTTGGTAAAATAGACGTATTATCCGTTGTGTTAGAGCCTTTGCTTGAAGTGGTTTTATCGCTTGGGCTTGGTGCGCTCATAGGCTATTTATTTACACTTACGGAAAAGGTTTTTCACTCTCGTTCAAAGCGTTTAGCAATTTCAGTAACGTTTGTAATGTTTACGGTAGCGCTTTCTAATTTAACTTTTAATATAGGCAACGTGCATATAGCGTTTTCTCCGCTTTTATCGTGCATGATGCTAGGCACTATTTTTTGTAATATTTGTGACTTTTCAGAAGAACTTATGGAAAGGGCTGATAGATGGACAACTCCGCTTTACGTTTTGTTCTTCGTTCTTTCTGGAGCGAAGCTTGACCTTTTATTAATTAGTCAAATATCGGTTGTTTTGATAGGCGTAACGTTCGTTTTATCAAGGTCGGTTGGTAAATACTTTGGTGCGGGATTAAGTGCAAAACTTTCGGGTTGTGATAAAAGTATAGTAAATTACTTGGGAATAACGCTTTTACCGCAAGCGGGCGTAGCAATAGGTATGGCGTCAAAAGCGTTGGCACTTGGCGAAGTTGGCATAATAGTTCAGTCTATTACGTTGTTTGCCGTATTAATTTACGAACTTGTTGGCCCGTATTTAACAAAAATTGCGCTTGTTAAATCTGGCGATATTATTTTAGAAAATAGAGTTAGCGCAAGAAACGTTATTAAATAAACAAGTCTTTTTACTTGAGCATAATAGTTTAAAAAATAAAGCCGTAGTAACTACTACGGCTTTTTTGTTTGTTAATTTAATTTTTCTTTTAAAAGTTCAACAGAGTTTACTATTGTAAATTTAGGATTTTCAACCAAATTAAACTTTGTTGCAAGTTGATTAATTAAATATTTTGCATTGCGCATTGAACGAGGAGAGCGTATTCTTAAAAATACAGGAGTTTCTTCATACGCTTTTTTATGGCCAGCTTCTTTGCACTTTAAGCGTGGTTCAACTTCGTTCATATCAAGGTTTAAATAAAGCTTGAGAGATTTTCCGGAAGTTGAAATTTTAGCAAGACGCGTACTACCAAGTTTAAACGTATCGCAAGTGTTAGAAATTCTTGACTTAACTTTTTTATAAATTAAAAGTAAATTTTTAAGCTCGTCATACCTTTCTAAAATGATAGGGTCGCAGTCAAACATTTTTTCAGCAAAACTCTTTTTCTTGTAAACAATTTTTTCTGCTTCAAAATCTTCTGCATTTTCATCAAGACTTACGTTAATATCAATATCGTCAAAAGTAATTGCAGAATCATCAATTGAAATATTATCGTCGTTTAAAGTTTCTTCATTTGCTATAACAGGCTCGTTAAATTCTTTTTGTGATAATCGGTTGCCGTTTTCATCATAAAGAACTTCTTCTAAAACGTAACTTGGAACTACAGGGTGTTTAAACGCTAAAGATTCTTCTTTGAGTGAAGCGTTTTCTACGTAATCAATATCTTCATAGCCTGTAGTATATAAAACTTCCTCGTGAATATCAAAGGTGTTTGTTTCATTTGCGTGTGCTTTTCCAGAAAGTTTTTCTTCACGCAAGTATGTTTTATATAAAATTTCTTCGCCAATATCAGTATTGTTTGTTAGTGGGGAGTGGGTTTTATTTGCAAGCCTTTCTTCTTTCAAATCTCCTCTATACAAAACTTCTTCATCTACGTCTAAAGGCATTATAGTTTCAACTTGCTCTTCTGGTTCTTCAACGTATGGCGTGTGCATTTCGGTATAAAGCTTTTCTTCACGCATGTTGCCTCTAAATAATACTTCCTCATTCATTTCTAATGAAGGCGTAACTTTAGTGTGCATTTCGGTATAAAGCTTTTCTTCACGCATATTGCCTCTATATAGCACTTCTTCTTTTAAATCTGTGTTAGGAACGTAAGGAGAGTGCATTGCATTGCCTATTTTCTCTTCACGCATGTTGCCTCTATACAACACTTCTTCTTTTAAATCTGTGTTAGGAACGTAAGGGGAGTGCGTAGCATTGCCTATTTTCTCTTCACGCATCTTGCCTTTATATAAAACCTCTTCCTTTAAGTCCGTATTAGGAACGTAAGGGGAGTGCGTTGCATTACCTATTTTTTCTTCACGCATGTTGCCTTTATATAAAACGTCTTCCTTTAAGTCCGTATTATGAACGTAAGGAGAGTGCGTTGCATTACCTATTTTTTCTTCACGCACGTTGCTTTTATATAAAACATCTTCCTTTAAATCAGAGTTGTATACGTATGGAGAGTGAGGCTTGCTGTTAACCTTTTCTTCATAAAGATTTTTTTTATATAAAACTTCTTCGTTAATATCTTTAGGGGCATTGTTGCTAAGAGTTTTGCCACCAATTTTTTCTTCTTGTAAATTGCTTTTAAATAAAACCTCTTCACTCATGTCTTTAGTTGCGTTAGGTTTAGAATGGGGACTATTGGTAAGTTTTTCTTCACGCAAACTGCTCTTATATAAAACTTCTTCAGTAATATAAGGGCGCCCTGTTGTTCTATTTGCGATTCTTGATTTAAATTTGTATGACATAACAATAATATTCCTATTTTATTTATTATTTATAGTATAAACTATAAAATACTAAATTTCAAGTTATTTTTTAATTTTTGCTTAATAAATAATTTAAATTATAAAAAGGTTAAAAATTTGCAAATTAAAACTCTTTTATTATAGTGGAAACTTCCCTCATGTCTACTTTGCCATTGTAATTTAATTTAAAATATTTCATTACGTTTGGCATAGACTTATCTTCAATAGAAGCAATTATACTTCTAATTTCGTCTTGAGATAGCATTTTAGGAAGATATTTTTTAATGCATTCAATTTGCCCATTTAAACTGGCAACGTTTTCCATTCTGCCAGCTTTTTCAAAACCTTCTTTTTCTTCAATAAGTTCCTTTTCAACTTTTTTAATAAGCGAGTCAATATCACTTTCTAAAACTTCCTTATTTTCCGCGCGCCTTTCAATAGTTAAATTCATTATTTTTGAAATTAAAACGTTAAGAGCGCTTACAGCGTCGCTATTGCGAGCTTTCATTGCTTCTATTTTTTCTTTTTTGAATTGTTCAAGCGTCATTTTATTTGCCCTCCATTATAACTTTCAATGCTTCGTTAAGCATTGATACGTCTACTTTATTAATATTACCCTCGTCTACAAGGCGTGCAGTTGAGGATTTTATTGGCAAGCTGGCTAAAAGTTTTAAACCGTATTTGTTTGCAATTTCCACAGCTTTTCCTTTGCCAAAAATATAGTCTTTTTTACCGCAGTCTTCACATTCGTAATACGCCATATTTTCAATTATGCCTAAAACGGGAATGTTCATCATATTTGCCATGCCTATAGATTTTTCAACAATCATATTGTTAAGGCTTTGCGGTGTTGTTACTACTATTATTCCGCCAATTTTAAATTTTTGGAATACCGTAAGAGGAACGTCGCCCGTGCCGGGTGGCATATCTATAAATATTATGTCTTTTTCTTTCCATAAAACGTCCGTATAGAATTGTTCTACCACTGCTGAAATTACAGGGCCACGCCAAACAACGGGTTTAGTTTCGTCTTCCAATAAAACGTTTATACTCATAACGTCAACTCCAGACCTTGTCGTTACAGGAATAAGGCCTTGTTCTGTGCCTATAGCCCTTTCGTTTTCCGTTACGCCAAAAATTTTAGGGATAGAAGGTCCCGTTACGTCTGCGTCCAAAACGCCGATTTTAAGCCCGCTATTTTTTGCGCATATTGCAAGCATAGAAGTTACTAAGGATTTTCCAACCCCGCCTTTTCCACTAACAACGGCAATAACTTTGTCAACTTTGCTATCTTTATTAAAATCTATAGTTGTTTTTTGTCTATCTTTACAACTGCCTTCTTTGCAAGTAGAGCAGTTGTGTGTGCAATTACTCATAAAACACCACCTTAAATTTATACAAATATTATAACCTAAAAATTTTAGATTGTAAACTTTTTAAAAGCACTAAAACGGGGTTATAGAAAGAAAACCTCTGCTTTTGCAAAGGTTTTTTGGTCTGCCCGGTTGGAGTTGAACCAGCATCTACAAGAATCGGAATCTTGTGCCTTATCCTATTGGGCTACGGGCAGTTATTGGTTTAGAAAAAACTCTAAACCTTTTTATTTTTACGCTTATTAATTAAATGCCACGTTAAAAGCGTTAACGTGAAGCCGAATAAATATCCTAAAAAGTCAATCAAAATATCTATAAATGAAAAATTTCTTTCTACGGCAAATGCATCAAGTTGTAACACTTCGCCCATACTTGCAGTTATAATTCCTGCCACTATTGTAAAGATAATAGCAAAAAGGCTAATTTTGTTTTTAAGCGTAACTTTAGCAAGCCTAAAATATACTTGTTTTGCAAAAAAGGCAAGTATTGCAAAAAGTAAAAAATGTCCTAAAATTTTTCGTACCCAATATTCAAATGAAGCCACCGTTTTAAAAGAATATTGAATGCTTACGTTCTCGTTATACTTTGCTGTTGCCGTAATTGTAACCGTGCCAAATTTATGTCCTATCACTCTTCCATTTTTAACGGTTGCCACTTTATTATTAGATGAAGTCCAAATAAAGTCTTTGGCATCTAACTTGTTGCCGTCACCAATTATTGTTAAGTATGTAGGATATCCAATAATGGCGTTTTTATTAGAAGTTTTAAATTCTAATTGGGAAGGGGGTATAAAAGTGGAATTTACTTTTAAAATCGCAGTTTTTATACTAAACCCATCACTATAATATATTTTATAATCAAAACTGCCTGTTGCTTTAGGTGTAACAAACAATTTATTGTCTTCGCTTTCAATTTTTAAAGCGTTTTTATCGTATGAGTGAAAAAGTGAGGTTTGGCTTTCTAAAAGCGTAGCACCTTCACCATTTCTATCGTTTAAAATTGAAATTTCCGTCTTTTCGTTTTTATAAGCTTCTATAGTTTGGCTTTCAAACGCAAAATCAGTTGCAGGTTGCAATAAATTTGCACTTACAACGTTAACGACAAAATTTTTTGTTATCGTTTGTTCTTGTCCGCTTGTAATCGTGTTTATATTGTAGTATTTGCCACTTATTAAAATGTTATAAAGACCCACTTTTTTAGTTAAAAATACGAGTGTAGATTTTGATGGTAAAAATTCAAAAGCCTCGGCATCTTCACAGGAAATGGTAAGGCTGTTTGGGTCAATTTGTGTATCTATATATATATAATATAGGGAACCCACGCAGTTTGAGGGGTTAAAGTAGTAGTTTCCATCAACTTCGCTAGAGCCTTTTATAAGTTCTAAGCGTGGAATAAATTCTTCATTTCCAACAATGACGCTTGCTTCGCATTTTGTATTTGAAATAGTTTCTTTTACGCCTAAGTTGGCACTGCCTACAGAAACAACTTTTACTTCACCCGTTTGAGAATTTACTTCTAATACGTCTTTGTTGGTAGAGTAGTAAGACGGCGTTAAATAATCGTATTTTTTTCCGCCTTCAAATTCGTAAGTTATAAAAAAAGTTTCGCCAACCATTAAATCGCGGTTAGGAACGTTATTAAGTTGTATGCTTTTAGGGTAACCGTCAGCATTGCCGTTTGAGTTTAAATCAAGGCTTCCTCCCGTCAAAAATTTAACGACGTTAGAAAACGTTTGAGAAACGAACTCACTTTGCTTTTTGCTAGTAGCGGCATCAGTTAAAGATGACGCGATTATAATAATGGTTAGCAATATGTATGCAATAAAGCAAAATACAAATCTTTTTCCCTTAAAAAATTCTTTAAGTTTCATTACAATCCCACCTTTTTTTATTTTAACACAAATATAAAATTTAGTAAACATAAAAAATAGTTGTTACTTTTATTTTATTATGTTAAAATAATAAAAATAAACGCAAATGGTAAAATTATGAATAAAAAAACGGTTGTTATTGGTATGAGTGGCGGTGTTGATAGTTCTGTTGCCGCGCTTTTACTTAAAAATCAAGGCTATAACGTAATTGGCCTTTATATGAAAAATTGGGAAGAAGACGATATTAACGGCGCTTGCACGGCAGAAGACGATTATTCTGACGTTCGCAGGGTGTGTTCTCTTTTAGATATTCCATACTATACTGTAAATTTTTCAAAAGAGTATATGGATAGGGTGTTTAAATATTTTTTAAAAGAGTACGAGGCTGGCAGAACGCCTAATCCAGACGTTTTGTGTAATAGGGAAATTAAATTCGGCCCGTTTAAAGAATATGCTTTAAATCTTGGGGCGGATTATATTGCAACTGGCCACTACTGCGGAATCCGCCACGAAGATGGCGTGCATTATTTATTAAAGGCAAAAGACGCAAATAAAGACCAAACCTATTTTTTAAACCAAGTGTCTCAATCTCAACTTGAAAACGTCTTGTTTCCGCTTGCCAATTTAACAAAGCCGGAAGTTCGCAAAATTGCCGAAGAAAATGGGCTTGCTACCGCTAAAAAGAAAGATAGTACGGGTATATGTTTTATAGGCGAAAGGAACTTTAAACAATTTTTAATGAATTATATTCCCGCAAAGCAAGGCGATATTAAAACTTATGACGGTAGAACGCTAGGAAAGCATAGTGGGTTAATGTACTACACTATAGGCCAAAGGCGTGGATTAGATATTGGCGGTCAAGCAGGTGACGACGGGCGTTGGTTTGTTATTGAAAAAGACTTAAAGAACAATATTTTATACGTTGCTCACGGAGAAGAAGATAAGCTTTACAGCAAGGGCTTGTATATGAAGTCTTGCAACTTTATGCCAGGTACTCCAAACGAAAAAACTTTTGAGTGTACCGCAAAGTTTAGATATAGGCAAGACGAGCAAGCCGTAACCGTAAATATAAAAGAGGACGGCATTTACGTTGACTTTAAAGAAAAGCAACGTGCTATAACCGAAGGGCAGTACGCCGTATTTTATTTGGGTGACGTTTGCCTTGGCGGTGGAGTTATTGAAAAGGCTATTTTTTAGTCAAACTATATCTATATATAATAAAGGTAAATTTTTTACAGCATAATCTATATATAATATAATAAGAATAGATAAAAATTAAAAAGAGCTTTATAAAAGTGGGAACTTTTATTAGGCTCTTTTGCCATTTTTGTCTAAAAAGTTAGATTGTATCTAAAAAAATAAAACAAGCGTTGTGTTTTATGCCAAAAAACGCACTCAAAAAACACAATATATAGTATGCAAAAAATTTTTTAAAAAAAGTTTGAAAAAACGTTTGACAAATTACAAAAAATATAGTTTAATATTTGAGCATCGCACTACTAAAGCGTAGTTATAAAGAGCGGAGCAAAACTGCAAAAAACGTCAAAAAATAGCGTAAAAAAAGTTTTTAAAAAAAATTTAAAATTTCTTTAAAAAACGTTGAAAATTTGTTGACAAGCGTTTTGTAATGTGATATTATAAGTAGGCTGTCGTTTGCGACAGGCACTCAAAAGAACTGATTTGTTCTTGTTCAGTAGATTAAAAATTGAATAGAAGGAAATGAATTGTGTTACAAGAAAATTTGTAATAAAAAAGATTTCTGTCAATTAAAATTGAGTATATTATATGTACCAAAAAAACAGTCAGCAAAAAGACAATTAAAATCGTTAGAGCAGTTGAACTTCGGTTCAGCTTTAAGAAATTAAACTTAAGGGTTTGATTCTGGCTCAGGACGAACGCTGGCGGCGTGCTTAACACATGCAAGTCGAACGAAGTTAGGGAGCTTGCTCCCTTACTTAGTGGCGGACGGGTGAGTAACGCGTGAGCAACCTGCCCATATCTGGGGAATAACACAAAGAAATTTGTGCTAATACCGCATATTATCATTTGAAGGCATCTTCTTATGATGAAAGATTTTATCGGATATGGATGGGCTCGCGTCCCATTAGATAGTTGGTGAGGTAACGGCCCACCAAGTCGATGATGGGTAGCCGACCTGAGAGGGTGATCGGCCACATTGGAACTGAGAAACGGTCGAGACTCCTACGGGAGGCAGCAGTGGGGAATATTGGGCAATGGAGGAAACTCTGACCCAGCAACGCCGCGTGAATGATGAAGGTCTTCGGATTGTAAAGTTCTGTGATGGGGGACGAAGAAAGTGACGGTACCCCAATAGCAAGCCTCGGCTAACTACGTGCCAGCAGCCGCGGTAATACGTAGGAGGCAAGCGTTGTCCGGAATGACTGGGCGTAAAGGGTGCGTAGGTGGTTGATCAAGTTAGTAGTGAAATCCCGGGGCTTAACCTCGGTGCTACTACTAAGACTGACCGACTTGAGTGCAGGAGAGGTAAGCGGAATTCCTAGTGTAGCGGTGGAATGCGTAGATATTAGGAAGAACACCAGTGGCGAAAGCGGCTTGCTGGCCTGTAACTGACGCTGAGGCGCGAAAGCGTGGGGAGCAAACAGGATTAGATACCCTGGTAGTCCACGCTGTAAACGATGAATACTAGGTGTGGGGGGACTGACCCCTTCCGTGCCGCAGTTAACACAATAAGTATTCCACCTGGGGAGTACGATCGCAAGATTGAAACTCAAAGGAATTGACGGGGGCCCGCACAAGCAGTGGATTATGTGGTTTAATTCGA
>JAZUAT010000003.1:0-7287 GCA_045638105.1 Christensenellaceae bacterium | reverse complement strand
TTTTAATATTGTTGTAGCATTTGTAATTGCGCCCGCGTGAATATCCGACTGCGCCGAATAGTTATCATTTTTGTTTAATGCCGTATTTAATAAAATGTCAGCAACTGTTACAAGTGCAACATAGCGGCAATATTCCGGCAAAGCTGAAGGGAATTTTTCAGTTAATTGTTTTGCAATGCCTTTGAACAATTCGCGCAGATTTTCAATCCCTGTATTGAAAATTTCGTCAATGACAAGTGGCAGGGCGTGTCCGTAATTAGTGGCAATGGTGTTTCTAATATCTTCGCACAATTCGGCAGGCAATACGGGCGGCGTTGCTTTAATCGTCATTAATCTTGTATACGCGCCTGCTGTTACGTTGTCTTCCAACAGTTCACTTTCGCCCGTCAATATCGCAATGGTTTTCCAATTTTTCAATTCTTTTACCGTCGAATCAGAATTTAACTTCGTCCGACTAACACCATTTGCAAGCGCGTAAACTATTTTTTTTGCGTTTTCTTTTAAGTGGGAGTCTGCAACTTCGTTTTCATCAAGCGGCAGTGAATAATGATTATATTCAGCGGCAACACCGGCAATGCCATTAGCTGTTGCATCTAAATTTCTCAAAAGTCCTTCGACGTTGCCTACCGCTGAAGTTCCTAAACTTAATGCAGTTGTTTTCCCGGAAGTTGTATTTGACAGAATGTAAATTAAAAAATTTCTTTCGTTAAGGATTTTTAACAAAGGCGCGGCGACACAAGCGGCGACAATGAATCTTGCAACGGGATATTTTTTCGCCAGAACATACACGCGCCGCCACTCCTTCAAACTTCCTGCTGTTTTTAAATTCTGCGCGAATGCAGAATCTTCAACTTTCAGCGGGTGCACATTGCCGCTTGAATCTGTTATAGTGAGTTCACGGCGCGGGTCTACAAAAATTTCTTTGCCGTTGACTTTAAGCCAGCCGCAATTCTTAACAGTGCAAGTAACCGGAATTGCATTTTCATTTTCGGCGCGGAAGGCGTCAAGATATTCAACAAGTGAATAACTGTTTGCACTTGTAACCGGTACGTTGTAATTGCTTAACGCCGTGAATTTCCTATGATTAGAAATTGTTTCAAGGTCAACGGCGGGCGAATAACACCACTTGTTGTTTAATTTATAGGCAACTTTAACCGTGAAGGTTTTATCTTCCAAACTGTAAATTTTTTCAGCGAGAATCAGAGGAAGGCGGCAAATTTTTACACTATCGCCTGTAGGCAAAAATTTTGAAATACCGTCTGCTGAAATTTCGTAGTCATAAGGTGTTTTAAATTTTTCTGTCAAGTCATTTTGGGTAATGAAGGCGGCAGATTTTTTATCGGCGTCGAATATTGCGCGGCGTCTTTTGAGTTTATCACTGCGTGAGGTTATTTCTTCAACGAAAGGTTTTAACGCCGACTTTAAATCGTTAAGATTAACCTGCTTGCTTTTCGGTTGGTCTTTTACTCCTTCCATAAAACTTGAATACGCTTGAAAGTCAAAAATTTTGGCGAATGCCGCTGCCTTCAATGTTTCACTGCTTGTAACAGTTGCAGCGTCGAAGGTCTCAAGATTTTTAATGCACTCAATAGCCGCTTGCTTTTCGTCTTCAAATGCTTTTTCATCGGCGGCGAGTTTACTTTCTGCGCTGTCAGTTTTGGCTTTTTGATATTGCGGGTGGTCTTTGTACCATTGCCGGTAGTAACCTTTGAAGTCAAATCCGCGCGCTTTTCCAATTAATGTTGAAACACCGTACCCTGCAAGGTTGTTAAGCGACTGCCACTCCTTGTCAAAATTCTTTTCGTTATAGCGGCTTGACGATTGACACATTGCCTTAACTTCACTTTGTGAAAATCCTTCTGCCTTCAATGCGGTTATAACCGGCAACCAATCGCCACGCTCCAAATTTGCGCCGTCAAGATAATCAAATAACGTTATGCACAAATCGTGCTTGTATTCGGCGGGAGTGTCGACGCCTTCAACGTGTTTGATAACTTCTTCAGTATCAGCAAAAATATTTTCATCAGATCGCGCAGAATTATTTTCAACGTGTTCCTGAAGTTGTTTTTGAATATCAGCAAGCAACGTTGTTAAATATTCGTCGACTTCTGCGCCGGAAGGAATTATTAACTCTTCGCCGTCATCACAATCAAACAAGTTACCGGTTACAAGGCAATAACGCCCGCCGCTGCCGTAAAACAATTCAAGTTTAGGCGAATTTTTGTCTGTGCCGTCGTCAAAATGGTAAACGCCTTTTTTATCGTTGGTAATGCCTTCAAATTTATTAGGTGTAGGTTTTAAAAACACGTGCAAGCCTGTACCGCTTATGCTTTTTTCCACGTACACATTTTTAAACGTTAAAGCCAATTCGCCGAAAAAATCTGCAACTGTTTCATTAACAAAATCGCCGTCCGCGTTTAATACGTGGTCAAAGTCAAGAAACAGATAATCATCGCCGACGCCGTGTCCGACAGTGTCAAATCCTGCTAAGCCGTCAATTTCGGTATAGGATTTTTGAACTGCAGGGTTGCTCCAATCTTTTTGCAACGGTCTTTTGTTTTCGGCGACAAGAAAGAATCTGCGCGAGTTTCTAATTTCAGCAGGTATGTTATTAAAGTTTTGAAGTGTATTTGCCATAGTGAATCCTTTCTGTTACAATAGTAACAAGCTTATTCATTTTTAATTTTGCGCGCCTGTCAGTATAGACAGGTTTTTTTGCGTTTGGAGAAAAACCACATTACCGAATTGTTGAAAGTGGTCTGCAAAGTTTTTCAAATCGCCGCCACTTTATTTTCAACCAACTTAACCTTGATATTTGCCGTCAATTCGTCAAGGCGTGTATCTGCTGATACAATATCTGAAGTCATTAATTTCACTCCTTATAAAATCAATTTAAAGGCGTCGTCAACAATCGCCACGATACATTTTATTAAAACACCTTAGGCGGGCTTTTATTTCGTACCATAGTCAATCGCTCCTAATCCTGCGCGAGTGTTAATCCTGATTATTTTCTTCGAGGTCAGCAAGAAAACGTTGAAGTTGGTTAAGCGTCATCGGCGCAGTTGTAACCGACTGATTGTCTACTAACACGAATAAATTTTCGCCGTTAAGCTTGTGAATCTGAATTTCAAATTTGCGGGCGACGCGCCGTAATTTCTGAAACAGGGCTACTTCAGGCAATGTTATTACTTCCTTTCGTTTTACATTTTGGAAACAGAATGATACAATAAAAAAATGGTACAACTAATACGCCCAATACGGCTACAAGTTGTTTATATAGGAGAAAAAATGAAGGATTGACATTGTGTATAGAGCTAGAATCACAATGTTTTTTTTGTATCTGAAACTATATCAAAAGTAAAAACTTTTTTCAACTTATTGACTTTTTCCGGAAAATCTGAAACAGATAAAAAAAATTTTTTCGGTACGGTACAAAAAAACTTCCTACGCACAAAAATAAACACCTGCGCAGGAAGTCAATATTTAGTTTTGCGGGTCAGTGCCGCTGTCGAGGAAGTCAAACAAAGCCATTTGTTTTTGTAAATCTGCTTTCAGCATTGCCGAATTTTCTTTCAAGTATTCACGGGCTAAGCCTTCAACGATTTTTGAAATTGAAGTTCCTTGAATTGCCGCCGCCGCCTTTAAGCCATAAAAAGTTTCGTCCGTCAATGTTATACTTCTAACAGTTGCCTTTCTTGCCAAAAATATCACTCCTTCAAACAAAGTTATATTCAACGCCGTTCAAAAACGGAAAACGTTTTCCGTTTTTCGATTAAAAACCGAATGCATTTGCGGCGCGTGTAGACGCTGTATTTTCGAGGGCTGAAATTTCTTCCAAATAAATTTGAGTGGTTGAAATTTTCTGATGGCGCAAAAGTTGTTGCACTTCGAGTAACGACGCGCCCGCCTTCAAGCTGTTTGTTGCCGCGCTATGTCGTAAAGAATGCGCTGTCAATTTCGGCGAATCAAAATTTGCATTGCGGAAGATTGATTTAATAATTCTTGAAACACTTACAGTTGTTAATCTGCCGCCGAAATTTCTATTTGATACGCTTGCAAATAACGGGTCATTTTTACCGACGTTGCCGCGCGCCTTCAAATATTCAAGGATTTTTTGATATACACCGGCAGGCACATTAACCGACGAGCTTTTATCGTTTCTACCTTTTCCCTGAATATGCAAGCGGATGACGCCGCCGAAATTTTCAAAGTCTCCAACATTCGCCCTTACACCTTCGATACAACGCAAGCCACAGCAAGTCATTAATTGATACATTGCCAAATTTCTTTTCCCGGCAAGTGTCGAAGTATCAATTTTACTAACAACCGCCTTTGTCATTGAAACAGACAGGGCGGCTTTTTTATGTTCGGAAGAAATTTTATAGCCTTTCAAATGTTCGGAAGGATTTTTGGTAATGTAACCTTCAGTGGCGAGGAACTGAAAGAAAAGTTTGCAACTTGTCAGGTACAAATTAGCCGTCGTAGCTTGATATTTATTGCCTAAGTATTCACGATAATTTAACAATTCGGCGCGCGCAGGAGTGTTGCTGATATTATTAGCCGTCAAATATTCCTGAAGGCGTTTAATGCCTTTGCCGTAAGCTTTACGGCTTGACGCGCTAACCTGTGCAAATTGAATCCAACGCGCGGCGAGGTCTGCAACATTGAAGTTACCGCCTGCTACTGTTCCTACTTCAACTTTCGCTAATTCCTGCGTCATTTTCAATCACTCCTACTTAACTTTTCGAGTGTAATTATAATTGTTAATATTTACCTTGTCAAGTAATTACTTCAATGTAAGGTAATAGTAATTTCATTACATTAACTTTTTGGTAAATGCTTAATCTTAATTCTTCTGTCTTCGACACTGCCGCCGAATTAAAATCTTAGCAATTATTAATACTCAAGTTTTTTCAACACGTGGCGTCATTACTTACAATTCGCTAATATCGCCCTAAGAATCGATATTCGCCGCAATGAATATTTTGTCGTGGCAGGTGTTGAAAACGCCTAATTTCGCCTTGTAGCAAGCATATAAATGATAGGCGGTCTGCTGAAAAGTGTATCGTTTTTGCTACCTTTTGTTCACTTTCTGAAATTGTCAAAAATGTATGCAGCATCAAGCACTAATTTTTTATCGGCGTCAAAATTCCCAAAAATCCTCAATATCTTGCATACCGCGCGCAGGTGTTTTATCAGCGAGTTTGAAGGCTAGCAATGTTTTTTCTGCTAATTCGGCGTCAACCGGTACAGTCTTTTTAAACAGTATTGAATAATAGCGCGTATTGTCTATAGGGAAAATTCCACGCCCGCTGCCGCCTTCCGTACCAAAATCAAATCCTATCCTGTACTTGTCAAAAAGTCTGCAACTATACGACTTGAAAAAGTCTAGTCCGTACTTCCTTAAAAAAGTTTGAAAATAGCCTATGCTGCCTTGAGAGTGCCAAATTTCAATCTGTGCGCTTGTAGCTGTATGCACTTCAACACCGGAAATATCGACAGGCGCAGAAGGTGTTGTAACAGTTGCAGTTGCTGTGCCGCCGGTGTCGTTGACTTCATCGCCTTCATCAGAAATTATTTCAAAATTGGTAGTTTCAAAAATTTTCAAGGTGTACTTCAGGAAGTCCGGCAAATCATTTTCAGCAGCGACGGCTTGTATTGAAGTTGAAACATTCGACTTGCCAAAAATAATCTTGCGAGTATTCGACGGCAAATCATATGTTACAGGAGTGTTGCCGGTCTCAATAACAATTCTTGCCTTAGGCGCGGGCGCAGGTTTTATGCCAGGAAGTGGCAAGCTACAAATTTTTTCAATCGTAATGGAGTTTATATCCGGCGGCAAATCGTACGGAATATTTTCACCTTCAGCAGGCGTAATAACAAACTGCTTGTTTTTGATTGTGAATTTTTTTGTTACATTCGGAATTAAATTTTTAACAATGTTACCTGCCAAATCTTCAACAAAAACAATCACTGCTGAAAGTTGAAAAGGCGGCGCGTCTTCATTGTCTCCAACAGCGGCAGATACATTCTCAATCGCAAATGACTTTGTATCCGACGGCAAATCGTACGGAATATTTTCACCTTCATCAGTTTCAACGGTACAACTAAATTTGCTTTTCGGCTTTTTGGCAGTTGTAACTTTTGCAGGTGTAGTGAGTGTAGCCGCGCCCTGTTCGGTAGTAACAGTTTTGTTGCAGTTGTCAGCAGTTACATTCGGCGGCGTCGAAGTAGTTGGAGGTGTACCACCGTTTTCAACAGTTGCAGTTGTTGCATCGCCGTCCGTGATTGTTGCCAAATGTGTTTTCAGCTGATTTAAAATTGAGGTTACGTCTAGCTTATTCATTTAAAATTCTCCTGTTCGGAAGTTTACAAAAAAATTGTAAACGGCGTTGTTTACAAAATTGTAAACCGCCAGCAAGCGTTAACCCACGTCAAATCAACAATCTTTACCGACGGTTTACAAAAATTGTAAACGGTTTACAAAGATTTTACAAAAATGTAAACGTTTTTTTGGGAAAAAACCGCGTCAAATCAACACTTTTTCGCGTTCGTTTACAAGTTTACAAAAATTTTGTAAACTTCAGCACTTTTCTTTACCTAAAAAAAACACCTTGTGAAAGGTACCTTGGGCTATTAGCAAAAAAACCTGTATTTTTTTTGTTTTTTTGTAAACAATATTATTATTATTATTATTATTGGCGTAATGACGCCATTTTTTTAAAAAAAATCGTTTACAATTTTGTTTACATTTTTGTAAACGTTTTGTAAATTTGTAAACGTTTTGGGTTGAAAGTTTTATTTTTCGCCCGCGTCTTCAGCGACGCCTATTTTGCTTTTCAAAATTTTATAGCAGCGTGTAACTTTATCTGCAATTTTGGGCGAATCTTTTTCCCAAAAAGAATTTTGAGTTAAATCAGCTACTAATTTTTTCTTTTTAAAGCCTTCCGTCTTACAAGCAATATTCACTGCGCTAACTGTAATGTAAACAAATGCGTCTGTTCCAAACTTGCCGTAAAGTGCCTTCATCTGTTTTATATCAATGCCGGTAGCTCCAATAAAACAATTCAAGTTTGCAGAAATAAAATCTGAAATCATATCCTGTTCACGGGCGGCGTCCGAAATTTCGACTTTCTTAGGAACAAGTTTTAATATTGTTGTAGCATTTGTAATTGCGCCCGCGTGAATATCCGACTGCGCCGAATAGTTATCATTTTTGTTTAATGCCGTATTTAATAAAATGTCAGCAACTGTTACAAGTGCAACATAGCGGCAATATTCCGGCAA
>JAZUAT010000002.1:0-108009 GCA_045638105.1 Christensenellaceae bacterium | reverse complement strand
CCACTTTGTGGATGAAATCGCTATACGATGAAATCCCGCTTACGCGGGGTTAGAGATGGCGGATTTGATTTCATCTGAGGTGGCACACCGAAGATTTCATCCAAACTCGTTTGGATTTCATCCTGCAAAGCAGGATTTCATTAGAAGTGCTTTTTTACTTTGTTTATTGGAGAATTGAACGGGTGGGAATTGGCAACTTAAAAGTTAAACAGGTGTTAAACTTAAAATTTAGACCTTTTATTATTTACAAACTAAATAATTTATTGTAAAATACTATTATATTACTTTAATACAAAGGAAATTATTATGAAAAAGAAATTAACTATTGCAGAAAAACTTGCAAAACGTAAATATGCCCCACCTAGTAAGCTAATATCATTTTTGTATAAAACCATAATGGTAGATATAATTGGCAAAAAATACAACCCTAAATTTCATATTATTGATAGCGTTGCCGACTATGACGGCCCTTGCTTTGTAATATTTAACCACCTTTCAAGAATAGACCACCTTTACGTATGCGGTGCAACCTACCCACGTGTAACAAATATGATGGCGGCTTGCAACGAATTTTATAGGCAAAAGTTTTCATTTATATTTAACCTTAATAAAGTTATACCAAAAAAGCAATACACTGCAGATACGTTACCTATAAAAGCCGTAAGTAAGGTATTAAAGAAAGGCGGTTGCGTTACTTTTGCGCCCGAAGGTTTAGCAAGTGATTTTGGCGGTAATAAGCCAATAGTTCCCGGCACAAGTAAAATGTTTAAGCATTTTAAAGTTCCCGTATTTTTATGCTACTTAGAAGGTCAATATCTTCAAAGCACAAAAGTTTGTTTAGATGACCGATTTGGCGAAACACACGCTACCCTTTCACTTTTATTTTCTAAAGATGACGTTGCTAATTTATCCGTTGAAGAAATGGATGATATTATTAACGAAAAATTCCGTAGAAACGAATATGCTTGGAATAAAGAAAAGAAAATTAAATGGCAAACAAACGGTAGAATTTGCCACCGCCTTGAAGACATTTGCTTTAAATGCCCTAAATGTAAGCAAGAGTTTACAATGGTTGGCACAGGCGATAAAATTGAGTGCTTAAACTGCGGAAACGGCGCTACTATGGACGATTATTACGAGTTCCACCCTTATAAAGATGCTGTTATTCCCGAATCTCCACACGATTGGTTCCAACAACAAAGAATTGATATTATTAAGGAAATTCGCCAAGACCCTAATTACTTCTTTGAAGAAGAATGTAAAATTGGCAATTTAGATGAATATAAGCTTTTAAAAGGAAAAAACACGAGCAATATTGTTGGCGAAGGAAAAATACGCATTGACCATAAAGGAATGCACTACTTTGGCACACGCAACGGCGAGCCTTATGAATTCCACATTGACTACAAACAACTTTACACTTTAATTGTTCAACTTGACACCTCTTACTTCAACCTTTACATTGACGGCGAATATTTTGATATTTTTATTAAAAATCACACTTTTGGAAAAATATTGCTTCTTGTTGAAGAAATGCACAGATATCACGTTAATTTCTACAAAAACTTTAAATGGAACGACTATATGTACGAAGGCTTAGAACTTGGCATAGACAATAAATAATTATGAAACTCAACCTTAACCAAATTAAAAATATAACGCAAGGCGCTGTTAACGTTTTTGAAAAAGATGGCTATTTTGAATTTCACCGCTTTACACCCGAACAAGAACAATTATATTCTAACCCAACATTAAAAAGACCCCTTATTGTTGGACATTTAAAAGTTTTAACAAGTGCGGGCGTAAAGTTACGCTTTTTAACAAACAGCAACACATTAACTTTTACCGCTAAATTTATGAACGGCACTTATAGAGAAATTTATTCTATTGACGTCTTTGTAAACGGCGAATTTTTTAACACTATTTGTTCGCACGAAGGCATACCTGAAAGTTATGGTAAGGGAATTGAAGATAAAGAAGTTACAAAGTCCTACACTTTTGACAGTGGCGAAAAAGAAATTGCAATATACTTGCCGTTTTCAACTATCACTCTACTTAAAGACTTTTGTTTAGACGACAATTCTACTATTACACCTATTAAGCCTAACAAAAAATTCCTTGCTTTTGGCGATTCTATAACTCACGGCTACGACTGTTTGCATTCGCACAAAAGTTATGTAAATTTAGTTGCTACCGCACTTGACTATGAAGTTTACAACAAAGCTATTGGCGGTGAAATATTTTTTCCTGAACTTGCACTTTGTAACGATAGTTTTACGCCCGACCTTATAACCGTAGCATACGGCACAAACGACTGGGCAATCAACGACACAAAACCTAACGATTTAATTAGTTTAAGTAGCCAATTTATAGGCAATTTAAGAAGGGTTTATAAAAGCAGTAAAATAGTAGTTATTGCCCCTATTTGGCGTAAAGACCTTGAAGAAGAAAAACCTTGTGGAAAGTTTAGAGACGTTGCTAAAATGTTAGAAGAGCAAACTAAAAAGTTTGATAACGTTTATTTTGTTGACGGGTTTAATTTTGTTCCGCACGACCCAATTTATTATGGAGATAAACGCGTACACCCAAACAACGAAGGCTTTGAGCATTATGCAAAAAATTTACTTATAGAACTTAATAAAATATTATAAAAAAGTAGGCAATTTTGCCTACTTTTTTAATTATTTTGTATAAAATTATTAAGTTCAGTAAAATCTAAAATGTTAGAATATATCGTAAAAATTGTGTTAAATTCTTTTAATATTAAGCCCGTTATATTGCCATTAAACTTAGCGTCATACCACTTAGAAAGTTTAATAACATAAGGAACAAAAGGAGCGTTTATTTTAGATATATCCACTGAGCCAAATACATCTTCAAACTTACTTAAAATGCCCGCCTTATTAGACTTATAACCTATATATAAAAGCAAGTTTTCCTTAGTTTCTTGAAGCGTTGGCCTAAATTTTTCACTTTTTGAAAATACGTTATTATACATTTCACAGCATAAATTCATAACGTTATTAAATATAGTTTTTAAAGTTTCTTTAACGTCAAATTTTTCTTGTTTAACTTCGGTTAAAGGCTCTAAATTAGGCTCAACTTTAACTTTTTCTACATTCTCAATTTTCGGCTCAACTAACGCTTCAATCTTCTCATTAATAATCGGCTTAACCGCCGTTTCATTTATTTTAATTTGCTCACTTTTAACAGCGGTTTTCAGCTCTAAAATTTTATCGTTTTCACTTTTAGCCGTTTCGTTATATTTAGTTTTTAAACCGCCGTTATTATCGCCTGGCATAGTAGACAACTAAAGGTTGACATGCACCTATTTTAGGAACCACTCTACCCTTTGTCGTCCTGCTATCTTGACTAATGTCATCAGTGCTAATATGATATATTGCACCAATTCTATCAATCACGGTAAGCAACGCTTTATCTACTTGTTTTTGGCATTTTGCAAACACAACGCATTCGTTAAGTTTTTCATCGCCAAGGTCGGCAATTTTAACGCCCTTTCTTGCTCTTGACGTTTTTGTTATTGTGCCTGTAAGAACTTTTTTGAACGTGCCAAAACTTGTTACTATTAAAACTTCCGTATCTAAGTCATCGTCTATAAGCGTAGCGCAAATAACGGTATCGTTATCACTTAAATCAATACCCTTAACACCACCGGCAACCCTACCTTGAACGGGAACTTCGTTTTCTGCACGTAAAGATATGCCCTTTTCTGTTACAAAGAATAAATCTTTATTACCGTCCTGCTCTACAACGGTTAAAACTTCGTCACCGTCTTTAAGTTTTATTGCTTGGCAACTTGATTTTGAAGATGCAAAGTCTTGCCAATCAGTAACCTTAACAGCACCTAATTTTGTAAACATTAAAACTTGACCGCTAATCTCGCCGTTTTCCATAGCAAAGAACGCAACCGGAATTTCATCTTTAAGAGCTTGGCTGAATAACGAATTAAACGTTACACCACCTTGCCCTGCACCGCGCGCTTCAGGAATATTATCTGGCGAAATACGGAATAAGTTACCTTTATTAGTAAACGCAAATAAAACGTCTTTATTAGTTAATTTAACGGAGAATACAAAGTTTTCCGCAGGGGTTGGAGTATCAGTTTTACTACGTGAGTACGACATCATAGTAACTTTTCTAACTAATCCCTTGCCACTATAACCAATAATCAAGTTTTCAACAGGCTTTTCATCATCAAAACGTTCAACTTTAGTTTCTTCAATAGATGATAAAATAGTAGTTCTTCTTGCATCTTTAAATTTCTTTTTAGTTGCAAGCATTTCACTAATAACAACTTCATTTAAACGTTTTTTACTTTCAATAATTGCAGTTAATTCTTTAATTAACGCTTCAAGTTGCCTTAATTCTTCCTTTAAATTTTCAATTTCAAGTTTAGTAAGCCTACTTAACTTTAAATCTAAAATAGCTTGCGCTTGAACGTCACTTAAATCGTATTGTTTTCTTAAATTTTGCTTAGCAGTTGCCGTGTCTGGCGATTTTTTAATGATTTGAATAACTTTATCAATATCATTAACTGCAATAATTAAACCACTAACAATTTCATGCCTTAATTTTGCTTTAGATAAGTCAAATTTAGTACGCCTTAAAACAACTTGCTTTTGATATTCCGTATAATATTTAAAAATATCAAGCAAGCCAAGTTGTTGTGGCTTACCATCAGCAATCATTACAAGATTTATACCATAAGAAACTTGCAAGTTTGTATTTTTATATAAAAGGTCTAAAACGTCGTTTGCGTCAACGTCTTTTCTAAGTTTAATAACAATGCGCATACCGTGTCTGTCAGACTCGTCAACAACGTCACTAATACCGCCAAATTCTTCCTTTCTTTCAACCATAAGTTGACCTATTTTTTGAATTAAAGAAGCTTTATTAACTTGGAACGGAATTTCATCAACAACTATAACTTGTTTTGTTGGAGTTTCTTGCTCCACCCTTAACTTAGAACGAATTAAAATTTTACCTTTGCCGGTTTCGTACGCTTTTTCAAGTTCATCGCCGGCTATTATATAGCCACCCGTTGGAAAATCTGGACCTTGAACGTACTTCATCATATCGTTAAGTTTAATGCGTGGATTATTAATGTAAGCTACTGCACCATCAATAACTTCGCCTAAATTATGCGGTGGAATATTTGTGGCTAAACCAACGGCAATACCCATACCGCCGTTAACTAAAATATTTGGAAAACGACTTGGTAATGTTTTAGGCTCTTTTAAAGAATCGTCAAAGTTATTTTCCCAGTCAACCGTGTCTTTATCAAGGTCTTTAAGCATTTCTAAGGCTAAATTGTTAAGTTTTGCCTCAGTATAACGCATAGCAGCCGCACCATCGCCGTCAACTGAGCCAAAGTTACCTTGCCCGTCAACAAGCGTCATACGCATATTGAAAGGTTGAGCAAGCCTAACCATTGCTTCATAAACGGAACTATCGCCGTGTGGGTGATATTTAGCCAAACATTCACCTACAACACGTGCACTCTTTTTATGAGGCTTGTCTGGCATTAAGCCAAGCTCGTGCATTGCGTATAATATTCTTCTTTGAACAGGTTTTAACCCATCTTCAACACGTGGCAAAGCTCTTTCTAAAATAACGTGCTCTGCATAAGGTATCATGGAGCTATGTAATACGCTTTCAATGTTAGAAATTATTATATTTTCTTTCTTTTCTTCCATAATTACACCTCCTTAACCTTAATTTCAAAATCGTCAACCCTATTAAAGTTTGCGTGTTGTTGAATATATTTTTTTCTTCCTTCAACTTCATCGCCCATAAGCGTTGTTATAAGCATTTCTGCTTTTGCAGCTTCTTCTATAGTAACGCGCATAAGCATACGGCTTTCAGGGTTAAGCGTAGTTTCCCAAAGTTGAGAAGGGTTCATTTCGCCCAAGCCTTTATAGCGTTGAATTTGATATCCACGCCCTACTTTACGTTCGGCAATTTCCCTTTCTTTTTCATCGTAAGCATATTCTATCACGTCTTTTTTATAAATTTTATAAAGCGGTGGCATACCAACGTAAACGTGGCCTTGTTTTATAAGTTCAGGCATATGCCTAAAGAAGAACGTTAATAAAATTGAGCGAATATGATATCCGTCATAGTCGGCATCGGATAAAATTATAACTTTATCATAGTTAAGGTCTTCAATGTTAAAATCTGCACCAATGCCCGTGCCCAACGCTGAAATTATTGTTTTAATTTCTTCATTTTTTAAAACGTCTATAAGTGACTTCTTTTCGCAGTTAATAGGCTTACCACGAAGTGGTAAAATGGCCTGATGCTTTCTATCTCTACCTTCCTTTGCACTACCACCTGCGGAATCGCCTTCTACTATAAAAATTTCATTAAGCGAACTATCTTTACTTGAGCAGTTTGCAAGTTTACCAAGAAGCCTTGTTGAATCTGCACCAGATTTTGCCCTATTTAATTCTTTAGTATGCCTAATAGCCTCCCTTTCCTTTGCGGCAAGAACAGCTTTTTCTAAAATAGCGTCAAAAATCTTAACGGTTTTCTTATTTTTAGAAACGTCGTAAAGCCCGTCGTAAGTAACACTTTCAACCGCAGACTTTGCTTCAACGTTGCCAAGCTTACCCTTAGTTTGTCCTTCAAATTGAGCGTTTTTAATCTTTATAGAAACAACGGCTACCATACCAACTCTAAAATCTTCGCCGTTAAATGAAACGTTTTTGGTTTTAGATGAAGAATTTTCCTTTAAATAATCGTTTAAAAACCTTGTTAAAGCGGATTTAAAGCCAACGTCGTGCGTACCGCCGTAAATGGTTGGAATATTATTTACAAAAGAAAAAACATTTTCCGTATAGCCGTCAGTATGTTGAAGGGCTACTTCAACTAAAACGTCATTTACTGTTGAAGTGATGTAGATAGGTTCTTGATATAACTTGTTTTTGCTTGAAGTTATATAAGAAACATAGTCCTTTATGCCGTTTTCAGACATAAACACTTTTTCTTTATTATCCTTGCCCGCTCTATTATCTTGAAAAACAAGTTTAATGCCTTTATTTAAAAAGGAAGTGTCCCTCAACCTTGATTCAATAGTTTCGGCATCAAATTCAATAGTATCAAACACCCTAGCGTCAGGCTTAAACCTAACCATTGTTCCGTGTTTTATAGTTTTAATTCCCGTGTTAAAAAGAGGCGCTTTTGGAATGCCAGATAAAATCTTTTTTTGTTCCTTATCTTCATAAGAAGAAAATTCCATTTTATGAACGGTCTTATTATAGACCTCAACTTTAAGCCACTCAGAAAGTGCGTTTGTTACCGACGCTCCAACGCCGTGCAAACCGCCTGAATACGCATAGTTTTCACTATTGAATTTACCGCCTGCGTGAAGCGTTGTAAATATTACTTGAACACCGCTAACGCCAGCATCTGGGTGAATATCAACGGGCATACCCCTACCATCGTCTTCAACGGAAGCAGAACCATCGTCATATAAACAAACTCTTACTTCTTTTGCAAAGCCGTTTGCAGCTTCATCAACTGCATTATCAATAATCTCCCATAAAATATGATGAAGACCGCGCGCGTCTGTAGAGCCGATATACATACCAGGCCTAACACGCACCGCCTCAAGCTCTTTTAAAATTGTTATACTTTGAGAACTGTATGATGTTTTTGCCAAAATTAAACTCTCCTACAAATTGTGATAAATATGGTATTATTATACCATATATTGTAAAAAAATACAATACTTTTTTACAATTTAATCTACTTATTTATAGGTTGTTTTATTATTGCTTTAGGTATTATTTATTTTGCTTTTTATTTTAGAATACAGGCTACCAGCGCCTAAAATTACAACGTTTGAAACGCTTGCATTTTTAATTATTTTCAACAATTCTTTTACTGTTTTAACGTAAGTTGCACCCTTAATATTTTTAGCCAAATATGAGCCACTGCCCAAATAGTTATACTTTTCTCTAGCAGAAAACGTTTTGTAAATTATAACGTTTTCCCCACTAAAAACGCTTATAAAATCTTTAAAAAGCAATTTAGTGCGCGAATACGTATGTGGCTCAAATATTATTAAATAATCTCCGTTATAAAGCCCCTTTAAAGTTTCAATAGTGCATTTAATTTCCGTTGGATGATGGCAGTAGTCCGCTAAAATTTTAACCTCGCCAATTTTACCTAAATTTTCAAATCTTCTACCCACACCATTAAAATTTTTTAATCCGTTAATAATGTCTTTATTGCTGACCTTTAACTGCTTTGCAACGGCTATAGCTGATAATGCGTTTAAAACGTTATGCTTGCCGTAAACGCTTAGGTATACTTTAAACATTTTTTTGCCGTTAAAATATAAATCAAAGGAATACCTGCCCGACTTTTGATGTAAATTTTTAGCGGTATAATTTGCATCGTTATAAATTGCGTACGTAATTTTATTTCCGCTATATTCTTTTAAAATTTTATCATCATTACAAACAATTCTAACTTGAGCTCTATCTAAATAATCGTAAAAAGCACGAGTCAAGTTTTGCATATTTTTATAAGTGTCTAAATGGTCGTTGTCCACGTTTAAAACAACGCCCACACCCGCATTAAAATCGTAAATATTTCTATCGTATTCACACACTTCACTAACTAAAATATTAGAATTGTTTTTATAATAAAAGTTGCCAAATCTATTGTCATTTCCGCCTATAATGGAAACAAAATTAACACCTTTAGAGTCTAAAATACTAGTGAGCATTGCAGTTGTAGTAGTTTTTCCGTGACTACCTGCAATACCTATACTTAATTTATAGCAAGTTGAAATTATTTTTAATAATTGTGAGCGCTTATAAATAGGCTTACACAATTTTTTTGCTAGACACAAACTTTGATTGTCGCTTTTTATTGCGGAAGTTACAACGACAACGTCTGCACTATTTATATACTCGCTCTCATTATCAGTGCAAATAATAGCACCTAATTTTTTAAGTTCTTCAACTTGAGCGGATGCTAAAATATCGCTACCGCTAACAAAAAAACCCTTTAAAAGCAAGTACTTTGCAAGACTGCTAACACCTATTCCACCAATACCTATAAAATGAACGCGCATTTTTCTCCATATAACTTTATATCGTATTATATGATTTTAATTGCCTAATTTTTACATTTTGTGCCATTTTTAAGCATTTTTATAAAAAAATTATTAAAAAAATGCACTTTTTTTGAAAAAAGTATTGAAATTGTGAAAAATTCGTGTATAATATAAGATAGTTGTTTGAAAATTAAAGTATTATAAGCAAGGGGGAAAGTATTTTGAAGATTTCTGACATAAGAATTCGCTTAGTGCAAAAGGAAGACAGCAAGCTTAAAGGTGTTGCTTCTATGACTATCGATGACTGCTTCGTTGTACATGACATTAAAATAATTGAAGGTCAAGAAGGATACTTTATTGCTATGCCAAGCAGAAAAGCAAGTGACGGTGAATACAAAGATATAGTACATCCAATAAACACTGAAACGCGCGAAATGATTATTTCTGTTATACTTGATGCATTTAAACAAGAACAAGCAAAACAATAATAAAAATATTAAATGGTGGCAAAAAAAATTGCCACCATTTAATTTTATAAAAAGATATGTTAAATTTAATAAAAAAAGCCTTTCACAAAACAAGAAAGGCTTTTAAATTTATTAACTAATTTTCGTTATCGTTATTTTTTTTACCAAATAATTTTCTAACGAAAGGCGGAACTTCCTTTTTAGGTGATTCAACCTTTTCTTCCACCAAAACTTCTTGTTTAGGCTCTTCCTTAACTTCCTCTTGTTTAACAGGTTGAGGATTTGCCAAATTTTCATACGCTTGGCTTAAAGAGTTAAAACGAGAAGCATCTCTATTTCCGTTATCAACAAAACCCGTTGCTATTACGGTTATAATAACTTCATCTTGTAACGTATCCACCGTATTTGCACCAAGAATAATATTTGCAGAATAATCAACGACGCCGTGAATTAAGTTCGCAGCCTCATTAACTGCACCGAGAGAAATTTTAGGGTCACCCGTAATATTTAAAATAAGATTGCGCGCACCCTCAATAGTAGTTTCAAGCATTGGAGATGAAACGGCTTGTCTAACCGCTTCAACAATCTTATTTTCGCCTTTAGCACGGCCAATACCCATATGAGCAAGCCCTTGACCTTTAATAACGGTTTTAACGTCAGCAAAGTCTAAGTTGATAAGTGCAGGTACAGTAATAAGGTCAGAAATACCGCAAATTGCTTGTTTTAAGTGAGTATCCGCCACTTTGAACGCTTCTATCATAGACGTGTTCTTTTCAAGCGAATCAATAAGTTTGTCGTTAGGGATTACAATTAAAGTATCAACAAATTTAGCAAGATTAGCTATACCACGCTTAGCATTTTCTTCACGGCGCTTTCCTTCAAAAGCAAACGGCTTTGTAACAACGGCAATAGTAACGCAACCCTTTTCTTTAGCTATACGTGCAATAACAGGTGCTGCACCAGTACCAGTACCACCGCCCATACCGGCAGTTATAAATAATAAGTTAACGCCTTCTAACACTTCTTCAATTTCCGCTCTACTTTCTTCAGCAGCTTTTTCTCCAACGTCTGGGAAAGAACCTGCGCCAAGACCTTGAGTTTCAACTTTACCTATTTGAATTCTATTTTTAGGCTCTGCATGCGACATCATAAGTGCTTGCAAATCAGTATTAACGGCTATAAATTCAGCACTTTTAATACCATCGTCAATCATACGATTAACGGCGTTATTACCACCACCGCCAACGCCTATTACTTTAATTTTGCAAACGTTAGGCGTTGCAACGTATTCATTTTGATAATTGTTAAATTCGTTAGTATCAAACATTAGTTAACTCCTTGATAATAAAATATTTTATCCCTTGTAGTTTCAAGCGCAACATCTAATAACGATATTAGCGAAGAACAGTTAGGTTTTTTATAATGTGGTTGATTAGGCACGGCAACTTTAGCAAACACGCCAAGCGTTGTGGTTATGTACTCTACCGCACCCCTTACAAAGCAAATGCCACCGCCCGTAAATACCGTTTCTATATCGCTTGGTATTTTAAGAGTGCATTTTGAAAGTTCCTTATCACATTGCTCTGCAATCTGGTTTAAAACGTCTATAGCAACGTTATTAGCAACGTCACGGTCAAATTTATAATCATTATCATCGTCAATAACAACGTACTTAGAAAGCGTGTTTTGCCTTAAACCTAAATTTAATTTTCGTTTTAATTTTTCTGCAATTTCAAAATCACATTTAAACTTGTCCGCCAAATATGCGGTTATTAAGCCACCGCCAAGCGCAAATGCAGAAGAATATAAAAGAGCGTTGCCACTAAGTATTGAAATTGTAGTTGTAACGTTACCTACGTCAATTAAAATTTTAGTTAAGTCACGTTCTTCTTTAGTAAACAAACTCATTGCTTCGCAATAAGGAATTGGTAAATATTTAATATTTTTAATTCCAACGTTAGTTAAAATATTATCAACAACTTCTTTATAATTATTAGAAACTCTATTAAAAGAAAGCCTGCTTGATATAGACGAGCCTACCTTATTTATAACCTTGTCCGTTCTAACGCCGTCAACGGCATAGTAAACTGCAGTTCTATTTATTAAAGTGTAACCGCAATCGTCTTTACCCTCGTAAGCCATGTCAAACAAGTTCTTAACGTCCCTTTCCGTGATGCGCCTTGCCTTATTAAAAGCAATTTTATAATTGGTTGTTAAAACGTTAAAAAACTCGCCGGGAACGCCAACGTAACAAGTCACAATTTTACTTATGTCGTTCTTTTCAATTACGTCAATAAAAAGTTTAGCAATCTTTTCTTCCAAAACTTTTATATCGTAAAAAGCGCCGTCAAAAAAAGTGTAATATTCTACACTTTCCCTTGCGCGAAATATAAAAGTGTTATTAACGCTTTTTTCGCCTATAACAACGTCTATATGAGACGATTGTATATCTAAAACGGCAACGCAATCTCTTAACATAAAAACTCCAAATTATTAACTAACTTATATTATAAAATATAAGTTCATAGTTGTCAAGGTCTTTTTTAGGCAATATGATTTAACTTTTTGTTACAACAATTTCCTTAGAAGATTCCATTACGTAAACAAAGTACTCGCCCTCGCCCTTGTTTCCGTTAGGCATAGTTAAATTTTTATAAAATTCAAAAGCCTTGTCAAGTTTTAAAAGCGTTTGGTCATTAGCCTTTTGAATATTAAATTTAACGCCCTCACGCATTAATAGCGTCAAGCGATTATACATTGTGCCATCTCTTTTAACTTCAAGTGTAACGCTTTCAAGATTTTGGCGGTTTTCTAAAAATTTTGCAACGCTTTCTTTTAAATAATTAAACGCGTTTTTGTCGTAAATATTTAAAACGTTACCGGCTTTTAATTCAGCCTCGTCAAAATCGGCAACGTTTAAATTTAATTCAACGTTTTTTAAGCCGTCTACGTTGTTTTTGTTTTCGTTTTCAACTTTTAAAATAACAAGTTCTTCATCTAAGGTATAGTAAGTAGAATTGTAAACTAAGCAAAGCGCTTCTTTACGCTCTTTAACTTCAACCACAATCTTATTTGGAAAAATTTTTTTAACGCTAACAACTTTAACGTATGGTGAAGACGCTTCAATCTCTTTACTAATTTTATTCTCATTTATAAAAACGTAATTTTTGCCTTTATATAAAGTTACAACTTCTTCCGTTTTACTTAAAACGTCCTCATTTGAATTTGATATAGTACTACCCTTAACTTCTATTTCATTTACGCTAAACAGCATAGATGATGAAAAAATTAAAACGGTAATAAAAAATAAAATTGTAACAAAGATAAGCACTCTTTTGTACTTCATAACGTTTACACCTTTTTTATATCTGCCCCTAAAAGCGATAATTTATTTTCTAAATTTAAGTAACCGCGCTCAATAACGCTAGCATTATCTATAATCGTTTGCCCTTGGGCTTTAAGCCCTGCAATAATTAATGCCGCACCACCACGCAAGTCTAGTGCGGAAACGGAAGCTCCGTAAAGTTCGTTAACCCCGTCTATTTTAACAACGTTTCCATTAACGTCTATTTTAGCACCCATAGCCACCAAATCTTTAAGTTGCATAAAGCGATTTTCAAAAACACTTTCTTCAATGAACGTTGTGCCAATTAGCGTGGTTGCGTATGCGCAAAGCGGAGTTTGTAAATCCGTTGGAAATTTTGGATATGGTGCAGTGCGAGTATAAGTAAGTTTACTACCACTACCCACACACTTTATATATATTTTATCATTAGTTAATATTATTTTGCAAGCGTTATTGTAAATTTTTTTAATTAATGCTAGGTTATGTAAAAAATTTGCGTTTTCAATTTCTATTTCTCCGCCCGTTCCAAGCGTTGAAAGTATATACGTTCCAACTTCAATCCTATCGCTTATAGGCATAAAGAAAACGTTTTTAGTCTTTAATTTTTTAACGCCCTCAATAATAATTGTTGAAGTGCCCTCTCCTTTTATTTTTGCGCCGAACAATTTTAAAAATTTTGCAAGACACACTATTTCCGGTTCTTTAGCGCAATTAGTAAGCACCGTTTCCCCACTAGACAAAACGGCGCACATAATAAGATTTTCCGTTACTCCTACGCTTGCGTATTTTAGCCTAATTTTCGTTCCCACCAAGTTATTGGCTTTTAAAACCAAAGAGCCGTCCTCATAGCAATCTACAGCACCTAAACTTTTAAACCCGTCAACGTGCATATCAATAGGTCTTTCGCCTATTTGGCATCCGCCCGGCAAATAAGTTCTAACACTTCTAAAGCGTGCAAGTAACGGGCCGAGCATAAACACTGAAGCGCGTATTTTGCTTGTAAGTTCATAAGGCATATTACTGCTTGATAAATTAGAGCAATTAATTGTTAAGTTTCCGTTAGAAAAAGTGTAATTGCCACCTAATTTTTTTATAATTGCAAGCATTGTTATAACGTCGCCAAGCAAACTGCAATTTGAAAAAGTTACGTCGCCATCAAGTAATATACAAGCAGAAATTAATGGCAAAAGCGCATTTTTAGCACTTTGCGCCTTTATACTACCATAAAGCCTTTTACCGCCATTAATAACAAACTTGCTCATCATAAACCTCTCTAATTTAGTTTATGATAAATTTTTTATAGTGGTTAAATAAAACGCTATATTTTTTCGCAGTCTTTTGACACGTTGTAAATAATTCCAAAAGCCGTTAAAAATACAATAAGTGAAGTGTTGCCACTACTTATAAGTGGTAATGGCAAGCCTGTTGGCGGAATACTACCCGTAACAACAAGTGCGTTTACTGCAACTTGTATTAAAAATACAAAAGTTATGCCAACTACCGTTAAATATCCAAACAGAGTTTTACATTTTAACGCCACTTTAAAGCACCTTGCACCTAAAAATAGCAATACTGCAAACAATAGAATTAATCCAAAAAAGCCAAATTCTTCGCCTATAACGGCAAGTATAAAATCACTTTCCGCAAATGGTAAAAAGCGATATTTTTGCCTAGAATTAAAAAGCCCAACCCCAAAAAAACCACCGCTTCCCAAAGCGTATAACGATTGAAGCAATTGATACCCTTCCCCTTTAGGCGAAGCCCAAGGATTTATAAATGCCATTAGCCTTTTTAACCTATAAGGCTCTAAAATTATTAAGACGGGCAACGCCAAAACTATAGGTATTGTTATAATTAAAATATGTTGCCATTTTACCCCTGAAGCAAACAGCATTGCAAGCATTAAAGCACCAACGCAAACAGTTATGCTCATATTAGGCTCTAACATAATTAACAAACAAAACGTTGCACCAACTAAAATTACCGGAAGTATTCCCGTAAACGACTTTATATTTTTATTATTATTTGAAAAATACCCCGCAACAAAAATGGCAAAACTAAATTTTGCAATTTCAGATGGTTGCACCGTTACCGCCCCTAAATTTATCCACCTTTTAGCCCCGTAATTTTCCACGCCAAGCGGAGTAAATACAAGCAATAATAAAACCATAGATAAAGCAACTAAAACGTATTTGATTTTATTTAAAAACTTATAGTCAAACAAGTTGACAAGCACCATGCAAATTATGCCTATAATTAACCCTATAGCCTGTTTTTTTAAATAAAAGAACTTGTCTTCATTTAAAACTTCCGCACTATAATAAGATGCGGAATATACAGCCAAGCAACCAAAACTCGCAATTAAAACTGCCAAAATAGGTATTAAAAGGTCGCCTTTATTACTGGAAGTTTTCAACAATTTCAATAAACCTATCTCCCCTTTCTTCAAAACTGCCAAACTCATCAAAACTAGACGTTGCTGGAGAAAGCAAAACGCTATATCCGCTACTTGCCATACTACTTGCAAGCGTTACGGCAAGCGTAAAATCTTTTACTATAGACACTTCCTCAAGCCCTACTTTTACTGCGTAAGCATACATATTTTTTGCACTTTGCCCTGTAAAAATTATTTTTTTAATTTTGTCATTTTGCTTTATTGAACTCATTAAATCTTCATAATTTAACCCCTTGTCATAACCACCCATTATCAAAATGGTTGGTTCACAAGCACTTTCCACCGCCTTTTTACAAGAGTCAGCATTAGTAGATTTAGAATCGTTATAATACGTTACTCCATTTAAAGTTCTAATTTTTTGAACGCGATGCTTTACACCCTCAAAATTTTTTAACCCTTCTGATATTTGCGTGTTAGAAAGTCCTAAAATCTTTAATATGCAAATACTTGCTAAAGCGTTTTGCAAGTTATGTGCACCAATTATATGTAAGTCTTTTGTAGACGCAACCACTTCCCCTTTGTAGTAAATAAAATCTCCGTCTACGTATGCGCCGTCAACCTTTCCGTTTAGCGAGAACCACACTACTTTAGCACGAGTTTTATTAGATAATTGGCTAACCAAACTATCATCGTAATTTAAAACTGCATACTCGCTCTCCCTTAAATTTAAAAGCAATTTACTCTTTAAAAAAACATAGTTTTCCATAGTATAATGCCTATTTAAGTGGTCTGGCGTAATATTTAAAATACACGCAACGTGCGGAGCAAATCTGTTAATAGTTTCTAATTGAAAACTTGAAACTTCCGCAACAAAAATATCGTCATTATTAGCATTTGTTATTTTGCTGGTAAACGGCACGCCAATATTTCCAACCAAAGTTGATTTAATTTGCGCTCTATTTAAAGCGTAATCAACTAAGGAACACGTTGTTGTTTTGCCATTTGTTCCCGTTATAGCAACAACCAAATTAGTTGTATGGTTTGAAGCAAGTTCAAATTCGCCAATAATGCGTTTATTAAGTTCTTTCGCTTTTAAAGAAACCTTATGGTCAACGGGAACTGCAGGGCTTAAAACCAAAACGTCTACGTTTTCAATTTCTAACATAGGGTCTAAACATAATTTAGCCCCGTTCAACTCTGCTTCCTTTAAGTTCTTTTTAACGCTTTCGGAAACACCCTCGTCGTAAACTAAAACTTTAGCGCCTTTAGAAAGCAAAAAGTTGGCAACGCTAATACCACTCTTTTGCATGCCCAATACTAAAAATGACATAGTTTTTAAATACATATAAACTCCTATAAAATAAACAAAATTGCAACCGAAGATATAAATAAAGTTGCCACCATATATAAGTAACTTATTTTTGTTTCACTATATCCAAGATGCTCAAAATGATGATGAAGTGGCGCCATTAAAAAAACACGCCTTTTCGTTCGCTTAAAATATAAAACTTGCAAAATAACTGAAAGTACGGTTACAACGTACGTAATTCCAATAATTGGAATATACAAAGTATTTCCCGTCATTAGCGATATAACGGCAACTCCGCCACCAATAGCAAGCGAGCCCGTATCTCCCATAAAAACGCTGGCTTTAGGAACGTTAAAAATTAAATACGCTAATAAACTGCCCACTAAACAAAAACATAAATTTACTATTGCCCTATACTCTTTTATCTCTAAATAAAAATGCGTGTTAACGTTTATTTCTATTAAAATTATTACGGCAACGGCTAAAAAATATATTGTGGAAACCCCGCCCGAAAGCCCGTCAAGTCCATCAAGCAAATTAACACCGTTAACCGTACCTAAAAACACGAATATGTTTAAAGGGATAGACGCCCATTTTAAAAATACTACATTAGTAGTAAAAGGAACGTATAAAAAATCAAGCCCGCTCAAATATGCGTAAATAGAAGCAATAACTGAAATTACAATTTGAAAGGCTATTTTTTGCATAGGCTTTAACCCCTCGTTATTTTTACTGCGAACTTTTATAAAGTCGTCAATAAACCCAACGAGCATAAACGCCACTATTACTACTAAGCACATAGCGGTTATTTTACTTTCAAGCCTATTAAATATCAAACACGTTATTCCCGTTGCCAAAACAAAAAACACTCCGCCCATCGTAGGCGTACCGCTTTTCCCTTTATGCTCGCTTACGTATTTTAAAATTGGCTGACCAAACTTAAGCTTTTTTAAAAGTGGCATTATTATAAGACCTAAAATAAAAGATATAATAAAAGATATAATGCTTATCAATAAAAACGTTTTCAAATTATAAGTTACCTGCTTTTAGCAATGCAATAGCGTCACGTATAGCACGCTTATCGCTAAATTCAGTTTTAACCCCCATTATTTCTTGGTATTCTTCCGCCCCTTTGCCAAGCACTAACAACACGTCGCCTTTATTAAGCATATTTATTGCGTGCCTTATTGCGTTAAAGCGATTTTGAATACATATGTAATTAGACGTTTTATTCTTAAGCCCTTCTTCTATTTGAAGTATTATACTAAACCCGTCCTCAAAACGCGGATTATCATCAGTTAAAACAACGTAACTAGCGTATTCACCAGCTATTTTGCCCATCTCGCTACGTTTTGATTTATCTCTATTTCCGCCACAGCCAAAAACTACTATTAATCTATTATCAGTTAATTGCTTAAAGGTTTTTAAAACGTTTTCAATGCCGTCGGGAGTATGAGCATAATCAATAAAAACGTCCGCTCCATTATACTCTTCTATAAATTCAGCCCTACCACTAACGCCCACTATTGAAGAAACGGCTTTTGAAATTTCTTGGCAATCTATTCCTATTTTTTTACAAACCAATGCAGAAGCCATACAATTATAAACGTTATATCTGCCTATTAATGAAAAATCTATATTAAGCAAGTTGTCGTCTATATTCATAACAAAAGACGAACCTTTTATATCACACTCCACGTTTACGCAAAAAGCATCACTTGGATTTTCAAGCCCGTAAGTATAACATTTTGCATCGGTAGTACGCGCTATTTTTTGCCCAGTTTTATCATCAATATTAACAACGCAAAACTTGCAGTTTTTCTTATTAAAAACGCTTGTTTTAACACTTTCATAAAGTTCAAACGTTTTGAAAAAATCTAAGTGGTCGTGCGTGCAGTTTGTAAAAATTAACGCCTCGTAATAAAGGTTTACTGCTCGCTTTAAATATATTGCGTGCGCCGAAAGTTCCATTACGCAATATTCAATGCCTAAGTTAGACATATCCATTAACGCCTTATATAAATTTAAACTGCTTGGCGTAGTAAGTTCTGGGCGAATATATACGCTTGCATAATAAATGCCAAGTGTTCCAATCACTCCACAACGTTTACCACATCTATCTAAAACATTTTTTATTACGTGTGAAGTTGTAGTTTTTCCGTTAGTTCCAACAACACCTATAACTTTTACTCGCCTATTTTTAGGTTTAAAAAATTTATACGCCATAATAGCCATAACTTCTTTAGTGTCTTCAACAACAATTTGCGTTACTTTTACAGGGCAAATTTTAGAAACAACTACTGCTTTTGCACCTTTATTAACTGCTTCTAATACAAAAGAGTGGCCGTCTAAATTATTGCCACTTATAGCAAAAAACAAACAATTTTCAGTTGCTAAACGGCTATCCTCAACCAAATTTTGCACTTCAAAATCTTCACAATTTAATATTTCCTTGACTTTTATATCCTTTAGCAAATTTAATAATTTCATATTTTCTCCTATAATTTTTTTGCGTTAATTATACCTTCAAAAATGCTTTTACAAAGCGGTGCGGCAACCGTTGAACCATATGTACCGCCAACGGGCTCGTCAACTATTACTAAGCAAATATATTTTGGACTAGTTGCGGGAAAAAAGCCTACAAAACTCATAACGTATTTTCCGTGCGTAATAATTCCGTTCTCATATTTTTGTGCTGTGCCCGTTTTGCCACCAACGTAATAGTTTTCAATATACGCTTGCTTGCCAGACCCTTGCGAAACAACTTTTTCCAAATATTCCGTTATGATTTTAGAAGTTTGGCTAGATATTACCCTAGCGCCTTTAGAATAGTTTAGTTCTTCTAAAATTTCGCCGTTTGTTGAATATATTTCCTTAACTAAATGCGGGGTTAAAACGTAACCGCCGTTAATAGCCGTTGCAGTTGCATTAAGCAGTTGAAGTGGCGTGCAAGCTATAGTTTGCCCAAAAGATATTCTTGCAAGGTCGCCGTTTGTTACGGCATTTTTAGGCAGAACCATACCTTGAGCCTCGCCATTTAAGTCAATTCCCGTACATTTACCATAGCCAAAACTTGTTAAATAGTTATAAAAAGTATCTTTTCCTAAACTCAATGCTATATCAACAAAAATAGGGTTACAACTATTATTTAATGCCATAGACAAATTTTCATTTGAATGCTTGCCTTTTTCGTGAGTTGACCAACACTTTATTTTTGAGCCGTCAACGTACCTATACCTTGAAGATGAAAATATATGCGTTGTAGAGTACGCTTTACTATTCCCCCTTAAATATTCTTCAAGGTTTGCCGACGCCGTTAACACTTTAAAAGTAGAGCCTGGCTCGTAACTATTTGAAATTAGAGATATTCTACCTGCACTATTTAAAAAATCTAGGTCGCTATAAGGCACATTGTTTAAGTTAAACGACGGCTTCATGCTCATACCCAAAATCTCGCCGTTAGTAACGTCCATAACTATGCAAGAAGCGCTTTTTGGAGTGTATCTTAACATAGCCTCGTCAGTAACGCTTTCTAAAATTTGCTGAATATCATAATCTATAGTAAGTTTTAAATTTAAGCCGTTTGTAGCGGATATGTACGACGGCGGATTTTTTAAGATATCAACTCCCGTTAAGTCCGACTCGTACAAAATTTCCCCGTTTATTCCAGACAAATAATTATCGTAGTAAAGTTCTAGACCGGAAATGCCGTTGCCATCTTGCGAAGTATAGCCAAGCGTTTGACAAAGTAAACTATCGTACGGATAATACCTTGTAACGTCTTCAGCAAAATACACGCCGTTTAAAACGTTAGCGCTAAGCTCATCAATTAGTTCTTTACTCGCGTGTTTTACAACCTTTATTTCACTAGTTTTTGTTGAGGTAATTTTTTTTATAAGTTCCCCTTTATCTAAATTAAAAATAGTAGAAAGTTTAGTTGAAACGTCTTCTAAATTAGTAACTGCACGCGGTCTAACGTAAATGGTATACGTATTTTTTGTGCTAGCAAGCACTACTCCGTTTCTATCAATGATATCGCCACGCTTTGCTAGTATTGGCACGTTTCTAGTCCATTGGTCAAGCGCTTTTGATTGTAATTCTTTGCCCCAAATTATTTGAACGTAAAATAGACGGGCTGTTATAAACAAAAAAATAAAGGTTATTGCAATAAAAATTGCAAATAACCTCTTTCGTGCCATGCTAATTGAAAATAAAAAAATAGTTCACCTCTTAAAAACTAAAAAAGGTTTATGCCAAATAGCAAAAACCTTCTTTAGTATGTTGTAGTAATAATTTAATTTTATATTTATTTTGCGTTATTTAACGCATTTTCTATATTCATAACGTCTTCAAGTTCGCTTTCAAGAAACTCTTTTTGCTCTGTTAAAGTTTCTATTTTAGCCGTTTTTTCTGCAATAAGTTTGTTCATATTGTTTAAAAGTGCCGTATTAAACACTACTAATACAGAAAGTAAAACAATTACTGCCGTTAATGCAAAAAGCATAAGTTTGCCACGAGTGTTTACACGTGCAGATTGTTCATAAACTGCTTCTTGGCGTAAATCTTTATAAATTTCTTCCTTGCTTACACCCCTAAATTGCATAGTAGTTGAAGATGGATTAGCATCGCAATTAACTACGTTTGAATATTTTGCATAAGCCTCGTTTCTATCGCGAACTTCTTGACCCGCACTATATAAATCGTAATGTAAAATTCTATCAAAATTATCAGGTATTCTTGAATTGAAGGCGTGCGCTTCACTTGAAACGCCTGATGTTTCACTAGTAGAATCAAAAGCGTGCGTTTCAAATTCATCTTGATAAGTTGATTTTTCAATTATGTCACTTTGTCTATTATTAAACATATTTTTTCCTTCCTTTTATTATTACGATTTTTTATAAAATCTTAAAGTTTTTCGGCTATGCGAAGTTTTGCACATTTACTCCTTGAGTTAATTAAGCACTCCTCTTCACTTGCCGTTATCGGCTTTTTATTTATTTCTTCAATTATTTGCTTTCTGTTACAAACACAAGGAAAGCGTTTGTCACATATACATGCGGTAGATAAATCTTTAAATACCGTTTTTACTATTCTATCTTCTAAACTGTGGAAAGTTAATATAACAATTCTTCCACCTTTGTTTAGCCTTGAAATTATCTTTCTTATAACGGCGTCAAGCCCGTCAAGTTCTTCGTTTACAGCAATTCTTATTGCTTGGAACGCTTTTTTTGCTGGATGCCCGTCACGCTTAAATTTATAAGGTATGGACTTATCGCAAATATCAACCAACTGCCCCGTCGTTTCAATTTTGCCGTTCAACCTTTCTTTTACAATATTTTTTGCTATATTTTGCGCAAACTTTTCTTCGCCGTAAACTCTTAATATATAACTTAACTTTTCTTCGCTATACTCGTTAATAAGTTCATAAGCGGAAAACGGCGACTGCTTGTCCATACGCATATCAAGGCGAGTATTGCCCATATAACTAAAACCTCTTTCACGATTATCTAGTTGGTACGAACTAACGCCAAGGTCTAAAATTGCGCCGTCTATATTTAAAACATTTAAATCGTCTAAAACGTTTTCAAAATCTTTAAAATTGCTTTTTACAATCCTTAATTTATCGCCGTAACTTGAAAGCCTTTTAGACGTGTGCTCTATCGCTTCACTATCACGGTCCGTAGCAATTAACAAACCACTATCACTTAAATTGTTTAAAATTTCTTGAGAGTGACCACCACCGCCAAGCGTTCCGTCAAAATAAGTGCCGTCTTTCTTTATATTTAAGCCGTTAATACACTCTTTTAGCATTACGGGAATATGTTTAAATTCCATTAGTCTATTTTACCCTTTAAAACGGAAATTAAATCTAAATAATTAGTTCCGTCTTTCATAGCCTCACGCTCTTCTATAGAATAAATATCAACGTGGTCGCCAAGACCGATTGAAACAACGTCTTTTTTAATACCTGCATACGCTCTTAACTTTTCAGGAATAACTACCCTACCTTGTCCGTCTTCAACGCCAGGAAAACACGAAGCAAATACTTCTGCAAGTGCTTTTTGACCTTCGCTATCAAAAACGCTAACGTCTAAAAACTTGCCAAAACGCTTTTCAAATACGCTTACTGGATAAACGCTAATACATTTAGAAGGGCCTTTCATAAATATATAATTATTGCCAATTTCACTTTTAAAACGTGATGGTATGCGAATTCTATACTTTGCGTCAACTTGATGGTCGTATTCGCCAAACAATAACATATTATAACCCTCCTTTTTTACATTTACAGCATTATAATAACACATTTTTTGGTAACTTGCAACCACTTTTATAAAAATTTTTAAATTTTTTTATTATTTTTTGGGATTTTTGACCACTTTGCAACCACAATTAACCCCAAATGCCTTTTGATAGACGTCAAAATTAAATTTTGCACTTTCCCCTATAAATGAAACGGACTGCTTTGAATTATTACTTTCCAAGCCTTTAATAGCACTTTTTAAGCGTGAGCAAACTTCGTTTAAGCCGTCATATATAGCGCAATTAAACAACTTTTTAAACTGTGCTTTTAAATATATATAATGAGTGCAACCTAGCAAAACGCTTTTATATTTTTCACTTGCATACTTTTTAACTTTTCTTAAGTTTATACTCGTTCCGTAAAGATAGTAGTTTTCTATATTTTTAGCAAGATTTTTAAGCGGTACTATTTTACAATTTTTAAAATTTTGTAAAACGTATTTACTTTTAGCAGTTTTAATGGTGCTAAAAAGTATTGTATTTTTACTATTTATGCGTTTAGGAAAAGTTCCAACTATTATTAAATTAGGATAAATGGCTTTTAATTTATCTAAACAATTAGTTGACGCGGTGTTACACGCTATAACAACGGCTTTAACGTTTTTAGAAAGCAACTTGTCAATAGCATTAGAGCAAAGATTTAAAAGTTCTTTTTTAGTCTTATTTCCGTAAGGCGCATTCAAATTATCTCCAAAGTAAACAAAACTTTCGGTTTTAAAGGTTTTGGCAAGTTTACGCAAAACGTTTAAACCCCCTATTCCACTATCAAAAACGCCTATAGGCAAATTTTTTGCATTGTTCATACTTTCACCTTTTACATTTTATTTATACTTGCGCATAATAATTACACGAAATGCAAGGTTGCAAATGCTAAAAGATAAAATTTTTTGATAAAATATTTAAACCTTTTTGTTTTTTTGCTGTTAAAAAAGTTGCAAGTTTAAAAAATATGTGATAAAATACCCATAGAATAAAATTGAATTCATTTCAAAGGAGATAGTAAAGTGCCAAACATTAAATCGGCTAAAAAGCGTGTTCTTGTAAACAGCAAAAAAGCAGCAATCAATAAAAGTGAAAAATCTGAAGTTAAAACTTACATTAAAAACCTTAACGCATTAATTGAAGCTGGCAAGGTTGAAGAAGCAGAAAAGGCTTTCCCTGCTACAGTAGCTGCTATTGATAAAGCAGTTTCTAAAAACATTTTTGCTAAAAACACTGCTGCAAACAAAAAGAGCGGTCTTGCAAAAAAATTAAACGCTTTAAAAGCAAGCAAATAATTAATTATTAAAAAAAATAAAAGGACAGTTTAAACTGTCCTTTTTTATCGTTGCTATTAAAAATCGTTGCCTTAGCCTGCAACGATTTTTTTATATTTTTACTATTTTTTTGTTGTTGCTTGTTAAAAGCCAATAAGCATCATCTAAAATTTGATAATCGTATTTAATTACGTCTTTTTCAATTTCTAAAACGCCGTCACGCTTAGCAACCATTTTTCTAAAATCAATTAAGCCGTCAAAGGTGGTTAAATTTCCGTGTCTTCTCAAGCTGTAATTTTTGCCGTTTGTATATTTCAACTTTCCGTCTTTTAAACCTTTTTCATTTAAAATTTGCTCTTTTGTGGCAGGAATTACACCTTTACTTATCATAAAGGAATTCCACCTTAAATGCTCTAAAACTGCAAGATTATACCTTTTAGACTTGACAAAATCAAGCGAATACTCAACAATTTTTTTGCCATTTGCAGTTACGGAATATTTAGACGTGTTAGGCATATCTCCATTAGCGTAAATATTTAAAAACTCTTGCTCGCTAACAGCTTCCCTTTTATCGTTTAAATCAACGTAGTCAAGCCCTAAAAGATTAAGTTTAGAACGCAAACTTAAACAGCAATATAAGCTTGATTCTCTTTCAAGTTGCGTCTTTTTTAAATACCAATTTTTATTGGCTATAGAAAAAACTTCTTCAATAAATTTTTGCGTTGTTGGAGTTTTGCCGGTTTTATCCATACAATATTCAAGTTCGTAAATTTCATCACGCATTTTAGCCATTTTTTGAATATCGTCTTCTAAAATTTTTGAAAGATTAAACACGCACTCTTTTTCATTGCCGATAAAGAAGCATCCACACTCTTGTAAAAGTGTTTGTTCTTTATGGAATTTTCTTACTTTTACAAATATAGTTAGGTTGTTAAATCCCCACTCTTTGCGCTTTTCCACAAGTTTTTGTGCAAGGTCTATATTTTCTAAATCACTTCCAAAAGCAATTACCACAAAATTAACGTCGTTTTTACCTCCGTTAAATACCGAGTATAATTTATTGTAAAATTCCGTATTATTTATATCTAAATTATAGTAGGTTTCAAGCGATGGAATTTTAGGAAGTTCTAAATAGTCAGTTTTATTATCCTTATCAACCTCGTTTTTATAGCGATAATAACTATGATTTAAATTTTTATTGTTTTGTGCGTCTTCTTTATCAAAAATATGATAATTCACTTGTTTTAAAACGGGCTCGCCATCTTCAATTTTAATAAATTGATTATTGGCAACGGAAGTTAAAAAGATTTGTTGGCTGGTTTTTCCAAAGCCTATAAAACACACGTTAACGTCTACGTCTGGCTTAATAGATGCCGTTTTATAATCTATTTGATTTTCGTTCATAAATAAGGTTAACGGATAATTATTTATAAAATCCATTGCCACTTTTTGGTACTTATTTACAAAGCTTATAACGCCAAAACCGTCGTGCACGATATCGTCGTATATAGTTTGATATCTACTATCGCCAAAAACAAAAACTTTAAGGCGCTCAAAAACGCTTTGACGCGCATCTTCTTGTAAACATTTTATACTAGAAATAAAGTGCCTGCAAAGTAGCATGTTTTTTTCTTCATCTTGAGTGTTTATAATAACAACTCGCCTTTTATTTTGCCTAGCAACCAAGTCTATTTTACTTTTTATAAACTCGCTATTATCAGTAATAGAAAAATGCACCACGTTTTTTAGATATAACTTAAAACTTTTGTCACCATTAAAATTATCAATTATAGACTTAGCAAATTTATTATCACTATTATAAACGTCAACATTTTCCTCGTTGTTTCCAAATAAAATTAACTCGTCTTTTATTGATATTTTGTTCTTTATATAATTTTTAAAGTTCCAAATTTGCTCAGCGGTTAATGAAAGCGCAAACATCATGGCATTTACTGCTATTAAAATGTAACAAACGTAAATTGTTATTTCATATAGTTTATATGCACTCATTAAAGGCATTAATTTAGTTAAATCATACTTTAAAACTACCAAACTAGCAATTTCCGGTATAGCACTAAAAAATGCGTTCAATAAATTTTCGCCATTAAACATATGCGCCATACAATAAAGCGGAATTGCCGTAAAGTAAATAATTGCACATTTGCCCTTTTTAAAACTACGAATAAATAAAATTCTATCTTGCCTATTTTTTAGAGTTATAGCAATAACCACGCCTAGCACTTCTAAAACAAAAACACTTAGACAAATTGCCGTTACAATATTATACCACATTTATAAAACGCTCCTTTGTAAAATAGCAGTTTTATAATATAATAACACACCACTAAAAAAATACAATAGTATTTTTAAAATTAACTAAAAAAACGCCAAATAACCACTTTTATAGTTATTTGACGCTTAATTTATTTTACTTTTGAGTTGTTTTCATATTCAAGTTCTTTAAAATACCTTTCCTTTGCCTTTACGTATTTTGAAGAAAGGTCCAAGGTATAACGTTGTTTTTGCTCGTAAGTTAGAGTAGCAAAATAATCTTTGTCGGTAAGCCTGCCGATAGCATCGCTAACCTCGCCAACGGTTGATAGTAACTTTTTAACTCTTATATAAAACTCCTCATCTTCTTGCTTAACTCCTTTAATAGTTATAGACGCTTTGCTTTGGTAATATTCAACGACTTTTGACGGAGACGTTCCGTCCTCTTCCGCTTTTATAACCCCGTTTTTCAAGTTGCTTTTATATTCTTGCCAAAAAGAGCTTTTTAAGCGTTTTTTAGCTTCTTTTGCATATTCTTTAATGCTTTTGTCGCCTTGCATATTCCCTCCAAAAAAAATATCCGCAAAAACAATTTTGCGGACGTAAAAACTAATTTTTATTAACCTTTAATGTTTCTTTTTCTAGCTGCTTCAGCTTTCTTTTTTCTTCTAACCGAAGGTCTTTCGTAGAATTCTTTACGGCGGAGGTCACCAATGATGCCATCGCGTGAACATTTGCGCTTAAATCTTCTTAATGCGCTATCTAATGATTCGTTTTCACCAACTTTAACTGTAGACATTTTAACAACCCTCCTTTACCCTACGGCAAAATACTTGCTCAAAAAGCCTTATTATTATAACAAAGCAATACTTACTTGTCAACTTTTTATAAGGACATTTTTTCAATCTTTTAAAAAAGTTTATTTTTAAGCAGGCGTCCAGCCCATTTCTTGACCGCAAAGCACGTGAACGTGAAGGTGCGGTACGGTTTGACCTGCATCATCGCCTTGGTTAACAACTAATCTATATCCGTTTTCAAGCCCTAATAAATCTTTAAGCGTTGGAAGCGTTTGAAGTGCTTTTTTAAGCATTTCCGCTTGTTCATTAGTCATTTCAGCAAGGTATTTAAAATGGCTTTTTACTATAAGTAAATAATGGTTTTTAGCCATAGGTGCAATATCTCTAATGATAATGCAATTTTCGTCTTCATAAACTTTTGTTACGGGAATTTCTCCACTTATAAATTTGCAAAATAAACAATTTTCCATTTTTATTCTCCTTATTCGTTTATAATATCGCCAATAGCGCCATCACTATAAGCACTTTTTAAAACAACATTGTAACTGCCACTTTCCAACTTTTGTTTAACGTAAACTTTTATGTAATTGCCCGTATAACCAGTAGTATATTCGCCGTCGTATTCTTCTAAAATAACTTGATGAACGGTGTTTAAATTCTCACTAATAAACTCTAACTTTAATTCGTTTTTAACCTTTATCAACTTATCTATTCTAGCCTTTTTAACGCTTGAAGGCAAGTCTTTTAACTTATACGCAACCGTGCCTTCTCTAGGAGAGAAAATAAAGGGATGAATATCAGAAAATTTTGCTTTTTTACAAAACTCTACGGTAGTTAAAAAATCCTCTTCCGTTTCGGTTGGAAAGCCAACTATAACGTCAGTTGTAATGCCGGCGTTTTTAAAGTATTTACGTATTAAATTTACGCCGTTTAAAAACCCTTCCGCACTATACTTTCTATTCATATCTTTTAGCACTTTGTCACTACCCGATTGAAGCGACAAGTGAAAATGCGGTGCAAAATTTTTAAGTTTACTTAATTCATTAAGTAAATTTTCATTAATAGCGTTTTCTTCAATGCTTCCAAGCCTTATGCGACAATCAACGTTACTAATATGCTCTATAAGTGAAGATAGGTCGTTTCCGTTATCGTTATAAGCCGTTACGTTAATCGCAGTTAAAACCACTTCTAAAGCGTTTAAAGAGTTGATTTCGCTAAGCACACTCTCTTTTGAACGAGACCTACTTCTACCACGCAAATACGGAATTATACAATAAGAACAAAAATTATTGCACCCGTCTTGAATTTTTATAAACGCACGCGTTTTTACTTGTTTTGGCGAAGTAAAATTTTCATACTCGCAAGTAAGAGGCTTAACGTCAATACCCGTTTTATCTAAATTTTTGTGTATTTGACTTTTGCCAACCGTACCACCAACTAAACTTACACCGTCTTTACAAGCAAAACTATTAGCGTTTAATTGCGATGCACAACCAACAACTATGATTTTTGCATTTTTATTAAATTTTTTAACTCTTGCTATTGCCTGACGTGACTTTTTTTCCGCTTCTTTTGTAACAGCACACGTGTTAATTACGTACAAGTCCGCATAGGAAAGTTCTATGCCAACTTCGTAACCTAAATCTTCTAAATTTTTAATTATTGATTGGCTTTCACAAGCGTTTACCTTGCAACCAAGCGTAAATACTACTGCTTTCATACTCTTTTAAACACAAGTGCAACCCACTCGCCCTTATTTTTACTATCAACTAATTTAAAATTTAATTTTGTGTAAGTATCAACAACCTGCTCTGCCTTTTCCTTTAAAATACCACTTAAAATTACGTGCGAGCCGTTTTCGCAATGGTTTAATATGTCGTTACTTAAAATACATAAAACGTCTGCCGTAATGTTAGCAACTACTAAACTGCCAACGCTATCGTTTTGTTCAAGCAAATTAGTAAGCGTAATTACACAATTTTCTTGAACGCCGTTAAGTATTGCATTATGTTTTGCAGTATTAACTGCAACTTCGTCAATATCCGTCATAACGGCCTTTTTAGCGCCAAGTTTTACTGCAGTAATGCCAAGTATGCCAGAACCCGTGCCAACGTCTATAACAACGCTATCTTCATTTAAATATTTAGATAAAAATTCTATGCACATACTTGTCGTTTCATGCTCGCCCGTGCCAAAAGCCATATTGCTATCTATTTTTACAACGCATTGGTTTTCCTTTGGCTCGTAGTCTATCCACTCAGGGCAAATAACAACTTTACCCATATCCATAGGTCTATAATGCTTGCGCCAAATTTCAATCCAATCATCGCCGTCAACTATGCGAGTTATGGTTTCAAGCGTGCCAAAATCAAAGTATTCTTTGCCGTTTTCTCTTAAATTTTCAAGTGCTTTTTGAATAGAACTAATAGTGTTTTGCGAATTTTCAACGTCTAAATAACACTTTATTAAAGTTGCGTTTGCACCTAAATTTTTTGTTACGCCGTCTTCTAAATAATCCCACGTGTTACGCCTTTTGTTTATAAGTTCTAACACGTCGTTATCATCGCAAACTGCAACGCCGTAATTTGTATGCTCCCACAAAACGTCACTTATTAACTCTTGTACAGATGAAGTTGTATAAATTGTAAGTTCAACGTATTTCATTTTTATATTTTCCAATTTAAGTAAACAAAGTTTACTTAGTTTAATGTAATATCCTTTAATTTTTCTTGTTTTTCCATTGCTAATTTTTTAAGATTAGAAATATTTTGTGGATTTGCAAATGCTTCATCACTAAGTTGTTTTGCAAAAAATATTGTTTTTGACGAATATTTTAATCCGCCAAGCGAAGTTAAAAATTTGCCCGATTGACGCTCGCCTAAAAGGTCGCCACCGCCACGCAAGTCGTAATCTGCCTCACTTATTTTAAACCCGTCTTCACATGATTTTACAATTTTCAATCTATCTTTAGCAATTTGATTTTTTGCAGTATCAAGCAAGAAGCAGTAACTTTGTTTATCACTTCTGCCAACCCTACCGCGAAGTTGATGAAGTTGAGAAAGCCCAAAACGCTCCGCATTATATATTACCATAACCGTAGCGTCCTTTACGTCTATGCCAACTTCAATAACGGTTGTTGAAACCAAAACGTCAATTTTACCGCTATTAAAGTCATTCATAATTTCAACTTTTTCACTATCTTTAAGTTTACCATGCATTAAACCTACTTTAACGCCGTTTAAGTTTTTTGAGAGTTCTTCGTAAAGTTCTTTAACACTAATTAAAGTACCTTCGTCATCGCCTTCTATTTTTGGGCAAACAAAATATGCTCTATTACCCTTTTTAACTTCCGTTTTAACAAAATTTAATAAGTCGTCATATTTTTCTTCAGGAACAATTCTTGTTATAATTTCTAAACGTTTTGAAGGCTTATCGTAAATAGTAGAAATATCCAAGTCGCCATAAAAAATTAAAGAAAGCGTTCTTGGTATTGGCGTAGCGCTCATAACTAAAACGTCAACCACTTCGCCCTTGCCTTCAAGCGCACTACGTTGCGCAACACCAAAGCGTTGTTGTTCGTCACACACGCACAATGCTAAATTATTAAATTCAACGTCAGGCTGAATAATTGCATGTGTACCAACAATAATTTTATACTCGCCCAATTTAATTTTAGCCTTTAACTCTTTTTTTTGTTTTTGAGTTAACGCACCAGATAAAAAGCAAACGTTATCCTCGCCAAAATACTTGACTGCAATATTAAAATTTTGACGTGCCAACACTTCCGTAGGCGCTAAAAAAGCCGTTTGATATCCACTTTCAAAAGCCATATAAATTGCGCAAAGTGAAACTGCAGTTTTGCCAGAGCCAACGTCACCTTGAATAAGCCTATTCATAACGGTAGCACCGGTTAAATCAGTAAAAATTTCATTTACGGCATCTTTTTGACCTTTAGTAAACTCAAAATTAAAATTATTGCTAAATTCCTTTAATTTAGAAGCAGAACAAGCGTATTTATGCCTTCTAACACGCTTTTTATCGCCTTTTAGCACCTTAAACGCACTAATTAATGAAAAATATTCTTCTAAAGCAATACGCTCTTGAGCGTTGTTTAAGTTAATTTCCGTTGTTGGATTATGAATTTCTAAAAGTGCCTTTTTAAGCGGTGTAAGAGCATATTTATATAAAAGGTCACTAGGAATTTTACTGTCAAGTTGTAATAATTTTGTAGCACTTTGGCAAGAGTATTTAACAATGCTTTGCGTCAAGTTTCCCTTTATTGAATATACAGGCACAAAACCTTTGAGTTTTTTATTGTCTTCCACGCTTTCAAATACGGGATTAGTCATTGAATATACGCCGTATTTATTAGTTACACGCCCGTAAAAAAAATACTCTTTACCACACTCTAATTTATCTTTTACGTATGGTTGATTAAACCAAATAACCTCAAACATGTCCGCCCCTTGCGAACAATATGTTTTTACATACTTAATTCTACCACCACTAGAAACACGTGGTTCAAGTTCAACACGGGCAATTGTTAAAATGCAATCGTTATGATAAGCCTCACTAACCTTGCTAATTTTTGTTAAATCAAGGTAATAGCGTGGGAAGTAATAAACTAAGTCTTCTACAGTTTTAACGCCTATTTTATTAAATTGTTCTTTGCGTTTATCGCTAATATATTTAATATTTGTTAATTCCACGTTACACCTAAAACAAAAAGAGAAACTTAAAACAAGTTTCTCTTTAAAAAATTATTCTAATGAAACAATAAAGTAGTAAACCGCTTGACCGCCGTTAAACAATTCAACGGAGCAGTCAGGATATTTTTCTTGGACTGCAGCGCAAACCTTTTCTGCATCACTTTCGGTTATATCAGCACCATAGTAAAGATTAATTATACAATGGAAATCTTCTTTTAACGTTTCTATTAAAGAGAGTGTGCATTCTTCAATATTGTTGCCTTTTGACAATATACGCTTGTCATTAAGACCAATAATATCGCCTTTTTTCAAGCTAAAATTGTCAACTTGCGTAGTTCTAACCGCATAAGTTACTTGACCTGCCACAACGTTGTCTATTGCGTGAAGCATATTAATCTTATTAACGTCAGCCTCGCCTTCAGGGTCAAATGAAAGTGCCGCAGAAATGCCTTGAGGCACGTTCTTTGTTGGTATTACGTGTATAGTTTTACCTTCAATAAGTTGTTTTGCTTGCTCAGCAGCCAAAATGATGTTCTTATTATTAGGGAAAATATAAACGTATTCCGCATTTATTTTGCAAATAGCATCTGCAATGTCAGAAGCACTTGGGTTCATTGTTTGACCGCCTTCTATTACTTGGTCAACGTTAATATCTTTAAATATAGCTTTGAAGCCTTCGCCAGAACAAATTGCAAGCATTCCGTGCTTTTTCTTTTCCGCATTATACTTTTTAATAAGTTCACGGTTTTGTTCAAGCATATTTTCAATTTTAACCTTGTCAATTTCGCCAAGTTCTAACGCATGTGAAAGCGCCTTGCCAGGATTATTAGTGTGAACGTGAACTTTTACAAATTCAAGGTCACCAATAACTAAAACACAATCGCCAATAGTCATTAAATATTCACGGAATTTATTAATATCGGCAATAGTAGTTTTCTTTTTAAGGTTTGTTATGAAAAATTCTGTACAATAACCAAATTCTATAGTGCCTAAATTTAAAATATCTGCATGTTCAAGTGAAACTTGACTTTCCTTTATAGGAGCATCAACTTCAACACCTTCAATTTCTTCATTTAAAATGGCTTTTTGCATACCTTTATAGATAGTCAACAAGCCCATACCACCAGAGTCAACAACGCCTGCTTTCTTTAAAACAGGGAGCATTTCCGGCGTTTTGTTCAAAGCAACTTCGCCACTTGCAATAATTTCTTCAAACAAATCTTCATAAGTTTTTGCTTTTGAATCAGTAACGGCTTCAGAAATTAAACGAGAAACCGTAAGCATAGTACCTTCTTTTGGATTGGAAACGGCACTATAAGCAACGCTAGTTGCATCTTTTAAAGCTTTAATAAACGTCTTTACGTCAGCCTCTTCTTTTTCACGAATAACTGAGCATAAACCACGTAAAACTTGTGACGTTATAACACCACTATTACCACGTGCACCTTTTAACGCTCCACGCATTACGCTTTCAGCAATTTGCGTAAGATTATTTGATTTGCATTGGTTTAATTCATTTACCGCCGACTTCATTGTAAGCGACATATTTGTGCCCGTATCTCCATCTGGAACTGGGAAGACGTTGAGCGAGTCAATAACATCTTTATTTATATCTAATAATTTGCAAGCGTTTGTTACCATTTTGGTAAACATTGCGCCATTTATCGTTTTCATCAATATATAACCTCTGTAAAATTAAAGTTTAACACCCGTTATATTAACGTTAACCGTATCAACAACCATACCTGTAAAACTTTCAACTTTATATTTAATTGCATCTTTTAATGAATTTGCAACGGCTGATATTGATACGCCAAACTTAATAATAACGTAAACGTCAATAAAGATGCGGTCCCCATTAGTTACGACCTTAACTCCTTTAGCACCTTTATCAACCCCTAAAAGCTTGAAGAAACTATCAGAAGCATGCCTTGATACCATTTCAACGATACCATAGCACTCTAAAGAAGCGTAAGCTGTAACCTTTGCTATTGCTTCATCGGATATAGAAATATTACCATAAGCATTGTGCGTTTTAACCGACATAGTTTCCTCCTAACGAATATTATATATGTATTTTACAATATATTGCTTCTTTTTGCAAGAGTTTTTTTACAATTTGGCATATTTTTAAATATTTAATAAATAAATTTGTCAAATTGCGTAATTATGCTTGCTTTTTAGTGGAAATAATGTTATATTATTTATGCAAAAAAATGTAACTTAAATTTGGAGGTGTTAGTTATGTCAAAAGTTTGTAGCGTATGCGGTAAAGGTAAATTATCTGGCAATTTAGTTAGCCACAGTAACCGTAAAACTCCTCGCTTATATAATGCAAACGTTCAAAAGGTAAAAATCGTTGAAGACGGCAAAGTTTCAACTGAATACGTTTGTGCACGTTGCCTTAAGAGCAAAAAAGTTGAAAGAGCATAAAAACAATGACCGTTATTTAACGGTCTTTTTGTTTTATTAAAAAATATTAACTTTTAGGATAAATTATGTATAAAGATTTTGAAAAAGTTTTAATAAGCAAACAAGATATTGCTAAGCGCATAGGCGAACTTGCAAAACAATTAGATTGCGATTACGAAGGCAAAAATCCCCTTTTTATAGGCATTTTAAAAGGTAGCGTGTTATTCACTGCCGACCTTTTAAGAGCGCTTTCAATTCCTTGCCAAATGGAATTTATGGCTGTTTCAAGTTACGGTAAGGACACTAAGTCTTCTGGCGAAGTTAAACTTATAAAAGACCTTAACGTTCCTATTGAGAATAGGCACGTTATAATTGTAGAAGATATTGTTGACTCTGGCAACACTCTTTCATACTTAAAGCGTTTACTTATGCAACGTAAACCTGCGTCGGTTAAAATTATAACATTACTTGATAAACCAAGTAGGCGTAAAGTTGAATTAGTTCCGGAATATTGCGGTTTTTCTATTCCAGACGAATTTGTTGTTGGCTACGGGCTTGACTATAACGAAGATTACAGAGCGTTTGACGAAGTATATATTTTAAAGCGTGAAGTTTACGAAAATTAAAAAATTAAAAGGATAACTTATAGTTATCCTTTTTTTATAAAATTAAAACCCCTTGCTATTTTAAGCAAGGGGTATTTTACTAGAAGTTTAAAAGCTCTAAGTATTCATTTTTATCAATAGCCGCAAGGAACAAGTATAATCTTGGCCCCATATCTAAACCGAATAATAAGTTATAAAATACTTTAAAGAATCTTTGTTGACGTGCCATATTTTCTTTTTTAGTAAGCGTTTCATCGTTTATTACGGTGTATAAATATTGTTGAACGTCCTTTTCGTTTATAACATCATTTTCATTAACGTAGTTATAAAGTTTTTTAACAGCATCTTTTTCTTCTTCTGTTAAAGTAGCGTAAAACTCAACGTTTTTAGCCTTTAAAAGTTTGTAAAGCTTGTTTGGTTGATGGTCTATTATCCAATCTTTAACTCTTTGAAGCCTTGATTCATCTTGTTTAGTAAACTCAACGCCAACCTTTTTAAGAATTTCTTTAACGGCAACAGGGTTAAAGTCAACTATAGTTGCAACGGAAGAAAGTACGCCAAAAGGAACTTTTGAAACGGTATTTTTGCCGTCAATTAAACTAAAGTCGTAAACTGCAGTGTTAAACTCGTCAGTTTCGCCTTTTTTATACGCTTCATAACCTTTATCAAATTCAGAATAGTGGCGAATAATAGTATCGTCAAAGTTAAATGAGAACGCTGCTTTTGGCTCATATTTAGCAAAAAGCCATCTAATCATATCTGGCTCATAAACCTTTAAAACAGTTGCAGGAGTTATGTTGTTACCCGTTGAAGAGTGCATGTCGCCAAGCCCTGCAATAGAAAGCCAGCCATAACCTTGGAAAAGTGGAGGTTCAATGCCTAAAACAGTTCTTGCAATATCGCTTGCAACAACGTAACTACCGCCTTGAGAAGCGTGGTCAATTCCGCCCGGCTCAAAGTCTACGCCTTCAAAGCCCCAACGCATTGGCCAGTCAACTTTCCATACAAGTTTAATCATATTATATTCTCTAACTTTTACGGTATGAGTTGCACCGCACTTACATACGTAAGTGAGTTCTTCGCCATCATCAGAGCAAGATATAACTTTAGTTGTATCTTTTTTACATTGTGAACAATACACGTTTAAAGGATAATAATTTTTCCTTTCGCCTTCGTCGCTTTCTTGTGTTTTATATTTCATTAAAACGTCATAAATCTCTTTTCTCTTTTTAATGGCGTTAATAATGCCGTCAACGTACATACCAGACATATAATTTTTAGCCTGATATTTATAGTCAACGTCAATAGCAAGTTCTTTAAGCGACTTTTCAAACTCTAACTCGTTATATTCCGCATAAGAAGAACACTTGCCGTAAGGGTCAGGAATAAGCGCGTAAGGCATACCTAAATACTGTTCAAAATTCGTAGTGATTTTAGCGATGTTTGAAGGAACTTTTCTCAATCTATCAAACTCGTCCCACGAGAAAAGAAGTTTGGCTTTTTTGCCCATTTTTTGAAGTGCTTTTACAACGTAAAAACTTGTGGCAACGTCTCTAAAATTGCCAATATGAACAGAGCCTGACGGACTAATGCCCGCAGCGCAAACGTATTCAGGTTTATTAGGGTTTCTTTTAATAACTTCTTCTGCTATTTTTTCAGCCCAATGCATAGTAAACTCTCCTTATTTGTTAAGCCAATTTTCAAATTCGGCACTTATTTTTTCAAAAACTTGTTGTGGCGTTAAATTGCCCGTATCTAAAACGTAATCATAATTAGACATGTCAGTTATATCAACGCCGTAAAACTTAGAATAGCGAAGTGATTCACTTTTACGCCTTTCAATAAGCTTTTTAATTGCATCGTCTATAGACGCATACTTTTCATTACTGCGATTTTCATCAAAAATACGCTTTGCCGCTATTTCTGGCGCAGTTATCATATAAACGGAAAAACTTGACGGAACAAAATGAAACGCCATGCGAGAATCAAATAAAAAATTACCATTTTTTACTTCATACTCTTTAAGCCTTGCATCAAGTTCGTTATCAATTTCAGGGTGAGTTTCCATATAAACGTTAAATTCAGTAACGTCCATACCATATTCAGCTGCCATTTGACGATGTATTTTACCAATAGACACTGTTTCAAGCCCGTATTTTTGGGTTAAAAGTTTGCCAACGGTACTTTTACCGCTTCCCAAATCGCCTGCCAAAGAAATTTTTTTATCTTTCATAAATAACGTATTTTCTCCGCTTTCCGTATATTTTTTACAATATAACAAATTTTACGTAAAATGTCAACTTTTTACGTATATTTTAAACTATTTTAACTTGTTAAATGGGCAAACTTTTATGCAAATACCACATACTGCGCCACGCCCGATATCTTTATAATTTTTCATATTGTGCGAGCATTTTTCCGCACTAAAAAACTCTTCTCTTTGCATACCTTCAACGTATTCTTTGCCACTTATCGCACCCGCAGGGCAAGCTAAAACACACTTGTTGCAACCTTTACACATACTCTCAAGCGGTGTGTTATCGCTAACGAGCGGAACGTCTGTTAAAACTGTTGCAAGCCTTATTTTAGACCCGTAATCCTTGCTTATAAAAAGCCCGCTTTTACCTATAAAACCAAGCCCTGCAAGCCTTGCAGCAGTCTTGTGTTGAAATATACCTTTATACGCCGTTTTATCATCTGCCGTACTTTGAGAAGCAGGAATTGGAAAGGCGTTATAACCACTTTTTTCTATAAGACGGCAAAGCCTAAAAGACATACCGTCAAGAAGTGCGTTAGCAGTGCGATATTCGTGAAAATATGATATAGTTGGTCTTTCTTCAATAGTTTTTAAAACCGAGTCTGGAAGTTTAACGGCTATAGTTATTGCATACGTTAAATTTTCTTGACCTAAAATAGGGCTCGTTTTAATATTTGAAAAGCCGACTAAATCGGCTCCTAAATTTATTAAAAATTGTTCAATTTGCTCTTTGTTTATCATAAAATTACATCTCGTAAATTATCGTTACGGGCCCGTCGTTAAGTTGCAAAATTTTCATATCCGCACCAAAAACGCCCATTTTTGTTACAACACCGCAATCGTTTAAACAATTGCTAAAATATTCGTAAATAGGCTTTGCAACGTCAGGCAACTCTGCCTCTATAAAACTTGGGCGGTTACCGTGCGTTGTATCTCCATAAAGCGTAAATTGTGAAACGCTTAAAATTTGACCACCCACGTCCTTAACGCTTTTATTCATCTTGCCGTTTTCATCTTCAAAAACACGCAAATTACTAATTTTATTAGCAAGTTTCAACGCAGTTTCAAAGTTATCGCCCTTTTTTACGCCTAAAAACACTACTAAGCCAAAAGGTATTTGCGAAATCAATTTTCCATCAACCGAAAGGCTAGTTTCCTTTACTCTTTGAACTATTGCACGCATACTAATCCTCAGTTTTCGTTATACAAAATAGCAGTTATTTCTTTTACGTTGTTTTGAATGCGCCTATATGGTTTTAAGGCATAAAAATACGCAAGATAAGCCAAATTAATTTTTTCGCTATCGCCTTTTTTAATTTCATTTATAAACAAGTCTAAAACGTATAAAAGCTCGTTTTTATCTTCTTTAGAAATTCTACTTTGAACAATAGACAATTTGTCAAGGTCTAAAAGTCTAATTAAACGAGTGTTCATAGGGAGTTTGGCAGCAGCAACTTCATCAACCTTATTAGCGCTGTTAGCCAACGCTTTTTGATTTTCTAGTTCTGCCATTTTTTGAGCTTCAGCTTGCGCCTCGCCTTCAGATTGAGTGCTATTAATAACCACTCTTCCAACTTGATAAACACAAGTTTTAAAAGGAAGTAAAACTTGTTCGCCAAAAGCCTTAAAAGCAACGTCGTAATTTTTTGAAGCATCAAAATATTCTAAAAGGTCAGCAAGTTGTAAATTCTTAAAATTTATTTCACGAAGCAATAGGTAAACAAGAGCCAAAACGTCCGTACCCTTTGTAGGTAAAACAAATTTTTTAACCCCACCTTCTTCATTAAAGCAATTTGTTAAAACTTCTTCAAAATTAAAGCCGTCTGTAAAATACTTAAAAATCTCCGTTAATAATTTAGAAGTGTTAACTGCCGTTATTACGTCAAATATTTTTGTACTAGCCATAAGGTAATTTGAGTCAATCAAATCTCCCACCAATTTGCTAAAATTATTTAATGATTCTTCACGCGTTCTCATAAGAACCCACCTTATATTGAGTATTTATTTTATTGTACCACAACTTTTTGTAACTATCAAGAATAATTTAAAAAACTATTGCTTTTTATTTTAAAATTATGTATAATTATTCTACTTTAAATTCAAAGGAGAATTTTATAATGAAATCTATACAAATATCTTTACTTATGACTAGTCAAGTATCAGCATTCGTTGCTATCGTTCAAAAATATCCATACGATATTGACCTTAAACACGGCAAATACGTTGTAGATGCAAAATCAATTCTTGGAATTTTTAGCTTAGATTTATCTAAGCCTGTAACAGTTGAAATTCACTCAAACAACTGTGACGATTTACTTGAAGAATTAAAACAATTTTCTTGCTAATTATTAGCTTAATTTTTTTGCGGAGGATAAAACTGTGCTTGTCAAAGGCGATAATTTTGTTAACAAGTTAATATTATTGTTCGTGTTTGACAAGATGGAATGCCCTTTATCTGAAAACACGGTGCTTGACATGTGTTGCGCATCTAACACTTGGATTTCGTATATGGACTGCAAGCCGTTACTCAACAAGCTTTTAGATGAAAATTTCATCTATAACGTAGCAAGTTACGGCGATGAGTTATATACTATAACTCCAGAAGGCAGATATTGCTTAGCGGAATTTTACGTTAAAATTCCATCTTCAATACGTGAAGCTATTTCCGCCTTTGTAAAAAAGAACCGCTCACACTATCGCAAAAAGCAAGAGTGCGTTGCAGACTATTATATGAACAAAGATTCAACTTACACCGTCAATCTTAAAATTAACGATACAAGCCAACCGCTTTTAGAGTTAAAATTTAGCGTTCCTAATAGGCAAATTGCAAAAAACATTTACAAAAAATGGGGAGATAAAGCGGCAAACTTATATGCTTCAATTTACGAGCATTTAGTAGATTAAGGAGAGTTTATGAATACTTATAAAACACTTGGAACTTGTTCAAGGCAAATTTTGTTTGAAGTTGAAAACGATGCTGTTAAAAACGTTAAGTTTATTGGCGGTTGCTCTGGCAACTTACAAGGAATTGCCAAACTTGTTGAAAATAAAAATATTGACGATGTTATTACTCTTTTAAAAGGCATTAAATGCAGAAACGGCACTTCTTGCCCAGACCAACTTGCTAAGGCACTTGAAGAATATAAAGCCAAAAAGTAAATACTATTTAAAAGCAAAAAAGCAGGCTCATTTTTGAGCCTGCTTTTATTCTTCATAAATAAAGTTTTTTTGAGTGGTTAACGCGTGTAAATAATCTTTACAATACTGCTTTGCCTCATCTAAGTTTTGCATAGAAAAATTTCCACATTCTATCATTGTAGCACCGGGGATTTCGCCTTCAAAATTAATGATATATTCAAGCATTTTTACAACTAAATCATAAATATCATTAGGTTTTAACGAGCCAAAAACAACTAAGTAAAAACCCGTTTGACAGCCCATTGGCCCAAAGTAAACTATTTTGCTTTTTAAATAAGAATTTCTTAAAAAAGTTGCTCCAATATGCTCAATAGTATGAATTCCACTACTATTCATACTAGGCATTACGTTTGGCGCTGTAAAGCGCAAGTCAAAAGTTGTTACCGTTACGCCATTTGACCTATCTTTTCTTGAAACGTATAAACCTTGCTTTAATTTTAAATGATTAACCGTAAAACTATCTATTTTTTGCATAACCAATCCCCTTTTACAACCATATTTTAACATTATTACTATTATAAAGCAAGCAAATATAAACCAAAATTTAGATTGTGCTATTTTATAATTTTTTTAATAATAGTTTGTTTTTTTATACAAAAAAAACGCTTTTTCGTATTTACTTTTAAAACGTTATTAGGTATAATATTTATAGTTGCAAAAATGCATTTAACAGGAGTAATTATGGATAGTAAAGTTAGAGTATTCTTAGCAAAAAAATACAACTTAGTTGTTGGTGACACTTTTCAACTTTTTTATAAAGGCGTTATTGAAGCGCCAAACCCTTATTGCTACTCCATAGTAGCACTTTGCGAAAAGGGAAAATCTTTTCCAAGGTATTATGAATTTACGCCACAAGAAGAAGGCGAGCACGAATTAACAATTTCCGTTTACAACGCGGAAAGAAAGCTTTTAGGCTCTGCAAAAACTATTTTAAAAGTTGTTAATGCAGTTAAGCCTACTAAACCTGTAAACGTTTTATGTATTGGCGATTCTCTTACGTCTAACGGCGTTTGGGTTAAAGAATTACAAAGAAGAATTGCCGAAACAGGCGGTATGCCGGAAGGTCACGGCTTTACTAATGTAAAATTCGTTGGCTCTTGCACTAAAGATGACGTTGGATTTGAAGGTTACGGCGGATGGCAATGGAACAACTACTCTACGGTTATTCCGGGTGCGGTTTGGGTTAAAGCACCTAATAAAAAGACCGTTGAAGACCAACACTCTTTATGGAAAGATGAAAACGGAAACGTTTGGCAAATTGAAACTTTGCAAGTGGACTATCTTAAACTCAATAGATTCTCTGACGAAAACTGCCCTAAACCTGAAGGCGGATATTTAACTCACTATAAAAACGCAGTTAATACAGACCCTATTAAAATTTACTCTTCTTCCGAAGAAAAGCCAAACCCTTTTTATGACGAAGAAACTAAAACTGTTGACCTTAAATCATATATGAAACGCATTGGCGTTGAAAATATTGACGTTGTGTATATTTTACTTGGCTCAAACGGCTTAATGCGCCAAATAGCGTTTGAAAACACAAGGCACGACTACTCTCAAATTGTAAAAGAAGAAGCGCGTGAAGTTATAGATTTAATTAAGAGAGATATTCCAAACGTTAAAATTAAAATTTTAGCGCCACAACTCCCTTCTTGCAAAGGCGGTATGGGCAACAACTACGGCGCTGAGCTTCCTTTTGCCGATTATTACGATATTTTGCACTACACTATGGAACTTAATATGGCTTATGAAGAATTGGCGCTTGAAGACGGATATAAAGAGTTTTTAGAATTTGTGCATATGACAGCGCAATTTGACACGGAATACGGCTACCCACACACAGTTAAGCCTGTAAACTGCCGTTCAACTATTACAGAGTGGTTTGACACTAACGGATATCACCCAACTCCTGAAGGACGCTATCAAATTGCAGACGCCGTATATAGAAATTTAGTTAAAGAACTTGGTAAAATGTAATAAGGAATAATATTATGAGGGTTGTTTCTATTGGCAATAGTTTTTCGCAAGATGCGCAAAGATATATAAATCAAATAGCAAAAAATTATGGCGAACGCGTTGACGTTATTAACCTTTATATTGGCGGATGCTCGCTTGAAACTCATTACAACAATTTAAAAGAGGACAAAGAAGCCTACCAATTACAATTTAACGGAGTTAGTACAGACGTTTACGTTTCTATACGCCAAGTACTTGAAAGTGGCCCTGACGTAATAACGCTTCAACAAGCAAGCAAATATAGCGTTGACTATAAAACGTATAAGCCATACCTAACTGAACTTTATAATTACGTAAAAAAAGTTTGCCCTAACGCAAAAATACTGCTTCATGAAACTTGGGCTTATCAAGACGGAAGCGTAAAACTTGAGGAACTTAACTACACCTCGTTTAACAATATGTTTAAAGACGTTAAAAAGGCGTATAAAAAGGCGCAAAAAGATTTTGAGTTTGACGGGGTTTTGCCAAGTGGTAGCGTAATGCAAACAGCCATTAAACTAGGGCTTGAACACTCACATAATGACGGCTTGCACGCATCTTTAGGCGCAGGCAGATACCTTTTAGGTTTAACTTGGTTTAAAGTTTTAACAGGCATTGATATAACTAAAGATAAATTTAACGATTTTGACGAACCTGTTACCAAACAAGAACGTAAAATCATAATAAAAGCAGTAAATAAAATAGTAAAATAAATAAACGCGGTTTAAAACCGCGTTTTATCATATAAAAAAGACCAACTTTTCAGTTAGTCTTTTTAATTTTGTTAAATTATTCCTTAATACCACCCATTGAGATATTACCCATAAGTTGTTTATTAAATACAACGAATATAGTTAAAAGTGGAATAGCAAGGTACATGATTGCTGCAATTCTAATAGGAACTCTATCAAGCATACCGTTAAGCATGTTAGATTGTTGTTGCATCTTAATAATTGCAAGTGAAAGTGTTGGCCATGATGGTAAGTAAAGCATTGGTGTAGAATAGTCGTTAAAGAAGCCTGTAAACTTAATAAGAGCTATTGTCATCATCATCTTGATAGCAAGAGGTAAACAAATTGTAAACATTACCATAAGTTGTGACGCACCGTCAACTTCCGCTGCTTCGTTATACGAGTCAGATAAACTTGTAAAGAAAGCATAGAAAATTAAGAAGTACATTCCGCCCCAACCAGCTGCGTTATGTATAAAGTTACCAACAAAGCTATCGTAGAACCAAATTTGCCTTAAAAGGTTGATAACAACAGGAATTGTACCATAAATTGGCGTAACCATAACGATAATTACGAGCGAGTAAATAAGCGAACTAAATTTATATCTATATTTAGCACATAAATAACCCATAAAGCATGGCATAAATGCACCAACAATAGCGTTACCAACAGAGTAAATAACAGAGTTAAATACAAAGTTAACAAAACCAATGTCACCCTTCTTAAGAGGAATTTTTACTTTTGTAAAAATACCAGCATAGAATGATTGAGAGAAAAGTTCTCTCTTCATTGAAAAGCCTTTAAATACTACGTAATAGTTACCAAAAATGTTATTGTAATTTCTAATAAAGTCAAACTTTTTCCAAGATGAAGACCTATCAGGTAAAGTTACCCAGTAGTCAAACTCAGTCCAGTATTTCATATCAGGAAGACCAATAACGTCCTTTTTACCATTATCATACGCTAACCAACCACCGTCAAATTGGGAAACGTTCTTTAATGAAGTTATAAAACCCCAAATAAGTGGAATAAATAACGTAATAGTATATAAAAATGCAATCGTCATTAAGATAATAGCGAAGGCAGTTAAGTTTTTGTTGCGTTTTTTCATTACTGTTTTAACCATAACTAACCTCCTATTAACCCGCTGTTGGACCGAATTTTTCTAAAAGCTTCTTAGTTCCCATTACCAATGGTAACGTTACAGCAGTAATCATTAAACCAAGTGCAGTAAGTTGAGGGAACGTCATAGGTGGAACGTTCATTGATGCAGGTGGAGTACTTGTATACATGTTAGCATACAACGTTTGAACGTAAATAATGTAACCAAGAGTTACAACGTCACCCGCTGATTGCTCATAGAACGTATATAAGTGACCACCGTTCGTAAGAACGCCCGCTAAGCCAGTTACCAAGAACGTGGTAAACGTAGGGAAAATCATAGGCATGGTAATGTGGAAGAATTCACCTATTGGAGAAACACCATCAAGTTGGGCAGATTCAACTACCGAATCATTAATACCTGACATCGTACTTGTATATACAAGTACACCACCGCCGAAGCCGGTCCATACGTTATAGAATAAAAGCATAGCAAATTTAGGGTCTTCAGGCGTATCAGGCCTCATAAAGCCGATAGCACCCGCTTCAACACCGCCTGCTAACACTTCGTACACGTCGTTAACAATGTACTTGAATAAAAGCGCAAGTACAACTGAAGATATAATGCTTGGTAAAAAGAGAATGAGCCTAAAGAAAGATGCAAATAAGTACTTTTTATATATATAATATGAAAGTAATAAACCCATTGAAGTGTTTATAACCGTAGTAAATAAATACATATAAAAACCATATAAAATAGAACGCCTAAATACTCTGCCGGTTTCAATACCGATAAGGCATTCGTCAATAATATATTTAAAGTTCTTAAATCCAATAAATTTTTGAACTTCTTTATACGTTTTAACACCATTTACTTCAATTTCTTGGAATTCAAATTCTTTAAAAGCCATAGCCAAAGCATCAAAGTTTACGTAGAAATAGAACAATACGAATAAAATCATTGGTATTGTAACCATTGAAACGTAAAATATAAGCCTTTTTGTAGAACGCTTTAACGTTTTTTTAGTTAAAGTGTTCCTTTTCATAGTAGTAGAATTTTCCATAAATCACCATTTATTTTATTAAGTGGTGCTAAAATTAGCACCACTTAACGAATTTTAGCCGTTATAACCGTTGTTATTGTAGCAAGGAGCATATCTAGCATCGTCAACAATTGTTGCAACGTTACCATTTACACCCTTCCATGTAACGTAGTCAATCATAAGTTCTTCAAAAAGCATTGTAGCTGTACGAAGGTAAGTTGATTTGCCTGGCAAATGTTTATTAGCGTCTTCAACCCATTTCTTTTGAGAAACTCTTGTATTAGGAAGTCTATAAACTTCTGTAATGTTGTGGTGAGCACCACCAAAACCAAATATTCTAGAGCTAAAGCCGTGTTGGAATAAACCGCCCATGTTCTTGTTATATAATTCAGAATCAGAAATTTGGTAGAATACTTTACCTTCCTTTCTCATTGTATCAATATCGTTGTAGAATTTAGTAGCAACTAACTTATCATCATCTGTTAAAGAGTAATCTAAAGTCCAGAATTGACCAGAAGCTGCCGTACAAGCTGACATACAATCATCTGAGTAAACAACTTTAAGAGCATCCATAACTGCATCATAGTGAGCAGTACCAACTTTAACGTTGAATGCGTTTACTGCAACAACCGTGTTAAGTGAGCCTACAAGAGTGATGAGTGTAGGAACTTCACCAGCAGTATTTTCAGTAATAGCTTTGCTACCTGCTTTAGAAACGCAAGTAAGTTCAAGTTCTTCATCTTCACCAGTTACAGAATATTGAATGTTAACTGGAAGTGGCATCCAAGTAATGTCAAGGTCGTTTATAGAACCATATAAACCATTAGAGTTGTATAATACTTCGTCGTAGTTAGAACGAATGATTGATTCGTTTTGCCAGTAACTAAATTCAGTAAGCATAGCAATTTCGTTACTTGTCCTGTAAACACCATAAAGGAATTCTTTTTGTGTTTTAATGTGTGAAAGACGTTCTTCAACAGTTTCAGGAGACCACCAGCTATAGTTTTCAATAATTTGAACTAACATAGTTGTGAAGTATTTTTCCATTGTCCAAGAAGTATAGTAACCAGAATCTTCCGTAATAGTAATACGTTGAACTTTAGGTTTTTTGATAGTATATAAGCCGTGTTCAGTATTAATAGTGCCATCTTGATTGTATTGAGGGAATAATGGTTCGTTTTCATAACCAACAACAACGTCAAGCTCGCCTTTAAGAGTTCTTGTTGTTTCAGTTCTCTTATGACCTAAAAGGTTTTCATATAAACCTTCAAGCATAGAGTTTGCGTAGTTGATGTATTCACCAGATAATGCAAATGGGTCTATACCTAAAGTAACCATATATTCGCACAATGAAATAAATTCATACCAAGAAGATGGTAAACCATTGTCATATTCAGTATCAAAGTTACCGTCAGGACCTGGAGTGAGATAATCTTTCATGCTTTGATCCATTGCTACACCATCAGAACCTGCAATGTAGTAAGTTGTACCAAATTCTTTAGATACGATTTCTTCCCCGCCAGCTTCTTCAGATACAAAATATAAACCATATTTTTCCCAAAGAGCACGGTTGTAAGATAAACCACAGTAATATTCTTGGTATGGAAGACCGTAGTATTTATAAGTGCCATTACTTTGCTTAATACCATAAGTATCTCTCATTTCATCATAAATCTTTTCGTGTAATGAGATAGGTTGACCATCACGTATATCACTTTGGTCATAGTATAAATCCGTAAGTTCAAGATAAGCGTTGTTAGCCATACCTTGTTGAATTGTACCACCGTTAATGAAGTAGATATCGTAGTTATCTGTAGAGAAGTTACCAACGCTACCGTCTTGAGGAACGTTTACCCAAGTAACACCAGTTTTGTCACCATAAGTATTGTCCTTTAAAGCTTCTTCTACCTTTTCCTTCATTACGTCAGACCATTGAAGACCTAAACCAGAGTCTACACCAGTAATAACTTGGATTTCAACAGTAGTGCCGTCACCGCCGCCGCCACCGCCACCGCCGCCTGGAACGCAAGCAACGAGGGAGAAAGAGAGGCATAAGCAGATAATAGCCGAAATAAGTTTTTTCATTGTTTATTTTCCTCCAAAAAAATTTTCTAATTTATAAACGGAAAGCTCCGTAATTTTAACAAAATTATTAAAGTTTGAGTTTTTGCCTTTTACGCCACAAAACTATTATTATATATAATAATAAATTTTAAACGTAAAAAAGTGCATAGTAAGCCCATATTATGCAACAAGTATAACATAAAATACAAGCATAGTAAAGCGTTTTTTTGAAAAAAAAGCGTATTTATTGTGAAAATTATTTGAAATTTTTTAGCAATAACCTTAATTTTTACAATTTTTAACTTTACACACCATATTTTAGATTAATATTTAAAAATAATTATATAATGAAAAGAGTTTTTACAGCTTTTTACGCAAGTATTTAAACCGCCTTTTATATCAAGTATTTAAACCGCTTTTATATAAAGAAATAACGTTTTTAACGGCAAAATATAAAAAAATAAAAAAATTTAAAAAATTTGCAAAAATGGCGTTAAAATAGTTGCAATTATAATTTTTTTTTGCTATATTATAAAGGCGTTAAGCAAATTCGGGAGTATAGCTCAGCTGGGAGAGCATCTGCCTTACAAGCAGAGGGTCATAGGTTCGAGCCCTATTACTCCCACCAATTTGCGGGAGTAGCTCAGTGGTAGAGCACTGCCTTGCCAAGGCAGGTGTCGCGGGTCCGAGTCCCGTTTCCCGCTCCAATCCAAAAGGCAGCACGTGAATAAACTCCGTGTTGTTTTTTTATTTTAGTAGGCGTAGTTTAGTGGTAAAACAAATGCTTCCCAAGCATTGGTTGCGGGTCCGATTCCCGTCGCCTGCTCCAGAAAAAGACTCAGTATTGGATACAATTCTGAGTCTTTTTCAACTAAATCCACCCTTTTAGGTGGGTTAAATCGTATTCAATGGTAAATTTCATTACGTAGCAATTTAACTTTATCAACTAAAAAGGAGCGATATATTCGCTCCTTTATTTTTATTTAACTTCTTTTTCGCAGTAGTAGCATCTTTTTTCGCCAAATGCGTTAACTTTTGCAATTTGCGTAAGTTCTTGCTCTGTTTTTAAAATGCACTTATCGTTAGTACATTTATATTTATTGTAAATTAAGCCGTCTTCTTTAAGTAAATTACTTTCTTCATTAACACTTTGTAAAAGTTTTAAAATAAGCGCCATACGCATATACTTGCCGTTTAAAACTTGTTTAAAGTAGCACGCACGCTTATCGTTATCTACGTCAACACTAATTTCATTTACTCTTGGAAGTGGGTGTAAAACTATAGTGTCGCTTTTAGCCTTGTTTAACTTTTCCAAATTTAAAACGTAGCTGTCTTTAAGCCTTTCATATTCTTCTTTATCATCAAAACGCTCTTGCTGAATACGCGTCATATACAAAACGTCAAGTTCTTTTAAAGATTCTTCTAAATTAGTAGTTTCAACGTAAGGCATATTGTAAGCGTCTAAAATTTCTGTTTTAACGTAATTAGGCACTTTAAGTTCGTTTGGCGAAATTAAAACAACTTTAATATTTTTATAGCGTGTGAGTGCCATAAGAAGCGAATGCACCGTTCTGCCGTATTTTAAATCACCGCAAAAACCAATAGTTAAGTCGTTAAGCCTACCCTTTTCCGTTTTAATAGTTAAAAGGTCTGCTAAAGTTTGGGTTGGGTGGCAATGCCCGCCGTCGCCCGCATTAATTACAGGAATTGACGCATTAACAGCCGCAACCGTTGCCGCACCTTCTAAATAGTGGCGCATTGCTATAATATCAGCATAACAACTTACCACCCTTGAAGTGTCCGCAATACTTTCGCCTTTAGATGCAGAACTTGAAGATGGAGAAGAAAAACCAATAGCACTACCGCCAAGTTCTATCATAGCAGCTTCAAAACTAAGCCTTGTTCTTGTAGACGGCTCAAAAAATAGCGTTGCTATTTTTTTGCCTTTACATTTTTCACTATATTTTAAGGGATTTTTAATAATATCTTGTGCTGTTAATATAAGTTCGTCAATTTCACTTATGCTTAAGTCGCCAATATCAATAAGACTTCTCATTAGTTATTCCCCTTTATCCAACTTTCATCTGATGGATTATTTCTAAATTTAATAAGCCTTTCAATATCCGCTTTTTCAATATATCCTTCTTCAGCGGCAACTTCCGCAATAGCATCAAAATTAGTTAATGAAACGTTTTTAACGTTTGCTTCATTAAGCCTATCAATACCCTTTTGCATGCCGTAAGTAAAGATGCTAACTACGCCTAAAACTTCCGCGCCAGCTTCCCTTAAAGCATCAACAACTTCAATAACGCTACCGCCGGTAGAAATAAGGTCTTCTATAACTACAACCTTTTGACCTTTTTCAAGTTTGCCTTCAATCCTATTTTGCCTGCCATGGTCTTTAGCACCAGACCTAACGTAACCCATAGGCAAATTTAAAATATGGCCTGTGATTGCAGCGTGAGCAATGCCCGCAGTTGACGTACCCATTAAAACTTCTACTTCTGGGTAATTTTCCATAACGGTTTTTGCAAGCGCATTTTCAACGTCGTTTCTAACTTCAACGGAAGTAAGAGTAAGCCTATTGTCGCAGTATACTGGGCTTTTAATACCACTTGCCCAAGTAAAAGGGTCGTTCGGTCTAAAAAACACTGCCTTAATTTTAAGTAAATCTTTTGCAATTAACGTTTTAATATCTTTCATAATTCACCTTAGTTGATTAAATCTTCATCGCCGTCTTCTGCGTATTCGCCTTCATATTCAGCAACGAATTTATCAAATATTTTTTGTAATAAATCTTCATCTTCAATAGGAAGTAAAGCTTCATTCTCTTCGTCTAATTCAAAAACAACAACGTCATCAGGGTCGGCACCTTCAATTTCTTCTGCAGGTTGGAAAAAAGCATATTTTTTGCCGTTTTCATCCATAGTTCCAATGTGGTAGTATTGATGTGACATACCTTCTTCATCTATGAGTTCAACAATTTCATCTAATTCTTCAACTTCTTCATTTATCATTTCTTCCAAATCTTTCTTGCTCATAATAAACTCCTAATTTGATTTTTACTATTATACAACATTTTTTTTATTTTTACAATTCTTTAAAGGCTACTTATTAAAAATAAATACTTTGTTTTTTATTACGCAAAAAAAGCCGTATTAAAAATTAAATTTAACACAGCTTTATTTTTAATTATACAATGGTTTTTCTAAGCCACTCAAGAGTGCAGTTAACCATATGTTTGCCTGTTTCTTCACTTGCTTCTACAGCACTTTTTGCAAACCACTCAGTATTACGTTCACAACGCTTAAGGTCAACAAGTTCTGGATACGTACCCATCATTAAACTAGTTTCCCACTTGCCAGCATGGTCAAAACCACCGCATTTAATTTGAGCATCGGCACCAATAAGCGGAATAACTTTTATATATGAGAACGGATCGTCTGAACTGCCCATATCTTCATAATAAGTAGCATAGTCGTCACTACCCCACCAACCTTTTCCAAGTTTTTGCTCCATATATTCCATAGTAACCTTTTTAGCGGCTTTATGGCAAGCAATAGTCATTGGCATTAAGCCAGCACCTTCCGTTTGGTGATGTGCAACAAGGTAAATGTTTTTATGCCCTGCATCTATCATAGATTTTAAAACGTAATATAAATAGTTTACGTAAGCATCTTCATCAACGTGGAAGTGGCTTGGTTTTGGCCCGCATACCGCATAAGATGCAACACCATACCAAATTGGCGGACAAACTACAATTTCCTTTTCCTTTTCAAGTTCTCTTAAACAACCCGTAATAACAAGCGTATCAGTACCGCAAGATGCGTGGCGTGCGTGATATTCTAACGTTCCAATAGGAATAACGAACGGAACTTTACGGTCAACCGCGTCTTGTATTTCATCATATAACATTTCAAGCATTTGCATAGTAAACATCTCCTAAAAATCAAAATTCTTTTTAATTGCGTTTTTATTATAAAACAAACAATTTACAATGTCAATATTCTTTTTAAAGTTTATTATTTTTTATTTTAATAAAAAAGAGTTCGCTATTGCGAACTCTTTAAAAACATTTTTTTATCTAATTAAAACGCGAGCGTTGTGTAATAAGCAAGGTTTGTTTGCCTATTATCAAGCCTGCCGTATTGAACTACGATTGGTTGAGTGCTTGAAAGTTTCATAGCGTATTGCGCTTCCTTTTCAACAACGTAACCACACATATCGTCAACGTTGTTCATTCTAAAACATCTAACACGTTGTGGTTCAACCGTCCAAACAATTTCATCATAACAAGGTTTGTCAACGTAGAAGATTTTAACTTTTATTGTTGCAGTTTTGTTAGAATCGTTTACAACGATAACGCTTTCGTGACCTTTTAAAACGCCTTCGCCTTCTGGTGGAAGCTCACAGTCAGGAATAATCCAATATTTTTTACCAACTACTTTACCCATAATTTCACCTATAAATTAGAAGTTAAGTTCAATTAAGCCCTTTCTATCTAAGTAATCTGTATAAGAGTCAACGCCTGTTTCAGTAATAGCACAACCCTTTTCCCAACGGCAACCGAAAGTAGAACCAGAAATGAACGTGTCAATTTGGAAAGTCATATTTGGTTTTAAAATGTAGTTTGAAGAAGTTTCCATCCAAGGTGCTTCAACTTCAATCATACCTGTGCCGTGGCATGGGCCGTAAACGTAGTTTTTGCCGTAGCCAGCATCGTTAAACATTTGTAAGAACTTTTTAGGAATAACGTCTGCAGGAAGACCAGCTTTTAAGTTTTCCGTAGTCCAATTGTGCATCTTTAAGCAGAATTCAACAAGTTCCTTCTTTTCGCCTTCTGCTTTACCCATAAATACAGGTAAGCCGATTGCTGGAGAGTAACCATCAATTTTAGCAGAAAGGTTAAGTTGAACAATATCATCTTTACCAATTTGCTTATATGTAGAACGGCTAATTGCGTGACGTGTAGAAGATTCGCTAAATACGTACATTGGTAAACCTTCGTATTCAGCGCCGTTTTCATAAATAACACGTTGAGCAATACCAACCATTTGAAGTTCAGTAACGCCTGGCTTTAAAGCTTTGATAACTTCATCAGTTGCAATTTCAATAATTCTAAAGCCTTCTTTCATACAAGCAATTTCGTTTTCACTCTTGATAGAACGAAGTTCAACCATAATGTCGTTGCAGTATGAAATTTCTGCTTTAGGGAAATTTTCTTTTAAACCATCTAAAATAGGAAGAGTGCATTCAACGTAGCTACCTAAACCAATTTTAGCACATTCGCCGTTAACGCCAATGTAGTTAAACGCATCTTTAAAAGTATCAGGTACTAATTCAGGATATGCAGGGTCTGCAGATTCACGGAATTCTTTTAAAACCATAACTTTATCAATTTTACCAAAGTCTTTAGCGAAGATTGCAGATTCAGGGCCAACTAATAAAACGGCTTTGCCGTTAGCGCCGATTAAAACACCTGCTCTTTCAAATAAAGGCCAGAAGCCTGAAAAATATCTCGCATTAGCATAGTCACTTTCAGTAGAAACAACGAGCATAGCGTCAAGACCTCTTGCCGCAACGAGTTTAGCAGCTTTTGCAATTCTCTCTTGATATTCGTAATCAGGGATACAAATTCTATTCATAAAAATTCTCCTAAAAATAAAATTATTACTTTGAGACTTAATGTCTCGCTTAAAAAAATTATACAACACCTTAGTTATAATGTATTTATAAAATCGTTAATGTTTTTTGCACAATCGTAAATTTATTTATTGACAGTTAACATTTTTTAAGTTAAAATAATTGTAGGAGAAAATTATGGAATTTAAAATTAAACCTATGAGCGACACGCTTTCCGTTACGGGAATAGCAAACGTTCACTTTTTTGACTTTGATAAAAACACTAAAACTGAATTTGACAAACACCCTTTTTACGAACTTGTTTACGTTTCAAGCGGAGAACTTCAAGTGGAAGCAGACGGGTTTAACGGCACGCTCAAAAAAAATATGATGATTATACATAATCACAATGAAAACCACAGCTTGAGTTGTTATGAAAATAAAAAAACCACCGTAATAATTATAGGATTTACGTGCGTTGGGCTTGATAGTGAAAAGTTTTCAAAAGCGCCTATTTTTTTAAACGAAAGCAATGAAAAAAAACTTGCAGAAATTGTAAAAGAAGGTAGGAACGTTTTTATGCCACCGCACAACGTGCCCGTATATAATATGAAAAAAAATAAAAATCAGCCTTACGCTTCAGAACAACTTTTAAAGATATTGCTTGAATACTTTTTACTCTCCCTTTCGCGCGATATTTTAGGCAAGCAAAATACGGTTGACAAAAGTAGCATTTACACCTTTAACGTTAGCGAACTTATAGGATATTTAGACGATAAATACAAAGAAAAAATAACTATAAGCGAACTAGCATTTTTGTTTAACACAAATAGAACTACGCTATGTAAAGAGTTTAAAAAAGCAACCAACACAACTATACTTGACTACGTTGCAACTAAGAAGTTAAACGACGCAAAACATTTAATAAAAACAACTAAAAAAACGTTTACGGAAATTAGTGAAGAACTAAACTTTGAAAGCGTGCATTACTTTACAAGATTTTTTACAAAACACGTTGGAGTTTCGCCAAAACAATATAGAAAACAAAATTAAAAAAAGCGAGCAAATTTGCTCGCTTTTAATATTATATATTAAATTTCGCCCGCTTGCTTTAAGAAGTTTTCAATATCTTTAACGCCTTCTATACCAACGTTATAATCAACGTAGCCATAGCCGTACAAACCTTCCATTTTAAGTAAATTCATAGCAACGGTAAACGCAGGCCAAAGTGAATATTTAACTAAAAGATTGCGGAAATTTATCATAGTTGTAAGGTTTGTAGTAAGTGCTTGCATATCCCCGTTTTCTATAGCACTTGCTATTGCTTTTGACGTTTTTGGCATACAAGCAAACATACCGTCTAAAACCTTGTCAATACCAAAACTTACACCAACGTCAAACACGTCTAAATTACTATGGAAAGCTTCAAAATCAGGAAGTTCTAATTTAATTAAACGGCATAAAACGGTATCTATTGATTTAACGCCTTTAATGTTTGGATGTTTTGCAATTTCCTTAACCATATCAAACGTAATTTTTTGCTTTGTAACAACAGGCAAATCGTATAAATACAAAGGTTTTTCACTGATATCGGCACAATCTTTAAAGAATTTAACTAAAACGTTTGATGGATCCATTTGGTAAAACGGCGCAGTTAAAACTAATCCGTCATAATTTAAACCTTTAAGCATTTCAAGCCTTTCTTTTACTCTAAAAACGGAGTTATCCATAGCACCTATTAAAAGTGGAACACGTCCGTTTACAACAGCACAAGCAACTTCCGCCGTCTTTTTATAAGTAGCAGTAGTAAGACCTGCTTCTGCACCCATAGAACCCATACATAAAAGCCCTGCACAGCCAGCTTCTATCATATTTTCTATTTGAGTTTTAAAACTTTCAACCATTAAATTTCCGTCTTTATCAAGCGGAGTGCCAAGGGCACAATAAAAACCTTTTTTAAACATTTTTAACTCCTAAACGTTTTAATTTATTCTATTTTAACAAATAGTAATAACATTTTCAATTTAAAAAAAGGACACGTTTTAAAACAATGTCCTTTTTGTATAGTTTTTATTCAAAATATAGTGTTTCGCCCGGTGCTATCTTATTTATTTTGCCGTACGCTTCAAACCAAACGGTTGTTACGGTTGGGTTATAACAAATAGTTTTATCAATATTAAATTGAAGTTTACTATACGCGTCAACGTAATCGTAAATTTCAATATTAGTTGCATACCAAATATCGTCTTTAGACGTTGCTAATTTACAAAATCTTTCTAATTCTTCCCATAAATCTTTTTGGTCAAATTCATAACTATGACCCCACAAATAAAACAATTTTGGACTGCGTGCAGCGGTGTATGAAGGCAATTCTAAGTCTAAAAACGCTTGCATATAATCAAACAAATTCTTATTTAAGAAATGCGCTGTTGGCACCCACTCATGCCAATTGTTAGGCATTAAAAACTTATCGTTATCTCCGCCTAAAGAACGCGCGTAACTAATGCCAATATCTTTTAAATATTCAAATACTTTTTCTTTTGTAGTAGGATAAACGCAGTTTGTTATACCGCTATCTGGGTAAGCCATACCGCGAATAATAGTGTTAAACGCGTTTTCAATACCGCGCCTACCAAGTAAAGTATTAGCAATACCGTCTTGAATAGACGCTTTGCCATTAGCAACGTGGCTTGCTCCGTGAACGGCTAATTCGTGCCCTGCTTCAATAAACCCTTTTAACGCCTTATAAGACGCGCGATTTTTAGCATACTCACTATCTTCCGTTAAAGGAATATAGTTGCTGTTTATGTTGAGCGTTGCCTTTAAACCGTATTTATTAAGAACTTCAATAAACCTTTCGTCCGCTTTGCAACCATCGTCATAACTAATTGTCAACGCTTTAAATTTACCATCTGGAAACCTTAAATGAAAATAGCCCATAACTCTCCTCTTTCATCTTATAATAAATCTAGTTTTATTTAATAATTTCTACTTCTTCACCCTGTAAAAAGTCAGGTAATTCTTCTTCGTCAAAGGAAATAATATCGTCAGTTTCTTCTTGAGTAACTGCAATTTCTTCTTTTAAAGGTGCAACTTCATCAATAAAGTTTTCTTTAACTTCGCCTTCTTCAACGTATTCTTCTTTTTCAAATAAGTACGTGCTATCTTGCGTAGGAGAACGAAGTTTAGATATTCTATCTAAAAGTTCGTCGTAATCAGGAAGTTCGTTAAGTGAAGAAATTTGAAAGCGTTTTAAGAACGCGTCGGTAGTCCCGAATAAAACGGGCTTGCCAACAGTATCTTTTCTACCAACAACTTCAATAACGCCAAGTTTTAAAAGGTTTTGAATAGCAAACTCACTATTTGAACCCCTTAACTCTTCTAAGTCAATACGAGTAACGGGCTGTTTATAAGCAATAATTGCGGCAACTTCAAGCATACTGCGTGAAAGTTCCCTTTCCTTTATTGGCTTTAAAACGTTTGAAACTTCTTCGGCATAATTAGGATTAGAAGAAAGTTGTAATTTTTTGTTAAAAATTAAAAGATTAATTCCGCAGTCTTCCCCGTATTTAGATTGCATTTCTTTAGCGGTCGCTAAAACTTCTTTTTCGCTATACCCCGTTTTGTCTGCAATATCTTTTATGGCAACCGCCTCGCCCGAAACAAATAATACGGACTCAATTATACTCGTCAAGGTTTTCAATTTCCGTTCCTCCGCCTTCGTTATAATGTAAAGTGATATCTCCAAAAGTATCGTCTTGTTCAAAAGTTAAAAATTGATGTTTTAAAAGTTCTAAAAGTGCTTGGAAAGTAACAATCATTTCACTTTTTGTTGAATATCTTGTAAACAAGTCGTAAAAACTCATAGACTTGCGCTTAGAAAGTTCTTCTCTAACAAAAGTTAATTTTTGCGCAACGGTAAAAACTTCTTTAGGAATTTCTTTTTCAACGTTTTCAATAGTTTCTTTAATGTCTACCCTTTTTAAAAGGTCAGTAAACGCATTAAGCAAGCCGTCTAAATTAAAATCTTTATAAACAACTTTAACATCAAACGCATCTTCATCAGGTTTTTTATAGAACCTATCAACGTTTTCAAGCGTCTTTAATTTGTCTGCCGATTCTTTTAAAAGTTTATACTCTTCAATTTTTCTAATAAGCAAGTTACTTTCTTCTTCAGCTTCCATAATTGCTTGCTCGTTAGGAATAATCGCCTTTGACTTTATTTCTATAATAGTTGCGGCAATTGAAAGATACTCGCTTTCCGTTTCCATATCAATGTCGCTATTATAAACGTACTCTAAAAATTGAGTGGTTACTTCGGAAACGAAAATATCTTTTACGTCAACTTCCGCTTGTTTAATTAAATAAAGCAAAAGATCAAGCGGACCTTCAAAATTATCAAGTTTTGTTGTATAATCTACAGTAGATTGAAATTTGTCGGCAACGCCCATAAAAATCTCCTTATATTTTTATATTTTAATACAATATAAAAAAAAATGCAAGAACATTTTTAAAGTTCTTACATTTTAATTAGTTATTTAATTATTTTGCTTTTACCAAGCTTTTAATATTTCATTAATATAGCCAAAGAAATTGAGTTTTTCCACGTCGCTTCCGCAAACCAAATCAACATAGCCAGCTTCAACGCCGTTTTTATATACGGTTATTTTTCCAACAACTTCGCCCTTTTTAATAGGAGCGCAAACTTTATTTAAAGATTGTTCTAAATAAATATCTTCTTTTTCGCCCTTTTTACAAAAAACGTAAAAATTGTTTTTTGGCACAATTTCAACTTTTTCTAAAACGCCTCCCGTTACGTCAACGTATTCATTTTTATATAAGTTTACGTCAACAACCGCCTTATTAGTGTAATTAGTAAAGCCGTCGTTAAACATTTTAGAAACTTCGCTAAACCTATCTTTTGACGTAGGACTACCTATAGTTACCGCAATTAAACGCATATTTCCACGCTTTGCAGTTGCAGTTAAACAAAAACCCGCTTCATTTGTATAGCCCGTTTTACCGCCGTCACAACCTTCGTAAAACTTAACTAGTTTATTAGTGTTAGTTAATTCCGTAGAATTGTTTTTATGGTCAATTTTATCAAGCCAAATGTTAGAATACTCAAAGTAAACTGGGTATTTTATAAGTTCTTTAAAGATTAAGGCAATATCTTTAGCAGAAGAATATTGCATCGGTTTTGGAAGCCCCGTACAATTTGAAAACAACGTGTTTTTTAAATTTAAACTTTCAACTTTTTCGTTCATTTTTTTAACGCACTCGTCTTCCGTTCCGTAAAGCCTTTCTGCAAGCGCAACGCTAGCATCGTTAGCAGAAGATACAATTACGCTTTTTAATAAATCGCAAACTTTATATTCGCCATTTGCCTCTAAAAATACTTGTGAACCACCCATTGAAGAAGCGTTTTTAGAAACGACAATAGTTTCATTTAAACTTAAATTGCCACTTTCTATATTTTCAAAACATAATAAAAGTAGCATAATTTTTGTCATGCTAGCAATTTTTAGCCTTTCATCTTCATTATTTTTGTAAATTACCGTACCGCTATTATAATCCATTAAATAGCAAGCTTTACCGCTGTTTGAGCTGGCAAGCGCTTTTGTAGGAGCATTGTTTAACCCTATAAAAGTAAAACAACAAATCAATAAAATTATAAAGATTTTAAATTTTTTCATAAATCACCTTTATAATATTTTTTGAAGTTTTTTACTATTTATACGCAGTTCAAAAATAAAAATTTATAGGTCTAAAAACGCACGCTAAAAGCAGAACTTCTACCACTATTCCCACCACCCCAATCAGTAGGGCTAAAAAAGTTGTTTTTATTTGTTTTTCTATAAAACAAAGCGTTTTCTTATATAAATTTTCTTGAGTTAGTACGGCGTAAATTATAAGGGAAAAAGTAACTATAATACTCTCTAAAAAAATTGTAAAAATAAAAGGTATAATGCCTAAAAAATTTAAGGAAACAACGCAGATTTTAAGCATAATGGCAAGTATCAACGCCCTATAAAAAACAAGTGCGAAAATCACGTAAAAAGACACCTTGTTTAAGCCTATTATAAACGCTATAAAATATAGCAAAACTAAATAAAACACCCTTAAAAAAAGCCATTTAAAAATTGAAATTTGACCAAATAACACTTTGTTAAAAAGGTCTAAAAGTAACGTTTTAAACAAATCGTTAATTTCAACAGGCAAAGAAAAAAATAAACCGATTAAAAAACCTATTAGTAGCGTTATTATTAAAGCCAAAAACAAGTAAAACCACTTGTCAATTTGATTTTTAACGTAATTTAAAAGCGACCGCATTTTACCACCTTATTATAATATATTGCAAACTTTAAAAATTTAGTATTTTAACTCCACTTAAAAATTGGCATAAAAAAAGTGAAAAATAGCAATAATTAAAGCGTTTAGTTAAAAGGAGTATATTTTACTTGACTAAACTAAACTCTTAAATTATAATTTATTTTACTAAATTATACAAAAGGCACATTATGTTAGAATTAAAAAATATTTGCTATACGGTTGAAACCCAAAACGGCAAAAAAGAAATTTTAAAAGACGTAAATTTAAAACTTGACGGCAAGTTCGTTGCTTTTACAGGCCCTAACGGCAGTGGCAAATCTACACTAGCAAAAATTATAATGGGCATAATCAACCCAACAAGCGGTCAAATACTTTTAAATGGCGAAGATATTACCAATTTATCTATTACGGAGCGCGCTAAAAAAGGCATAGCGTTTGCTTTTCAACAACCCGTAAAATTTAAAGGCATTACCGTTTACGACCTTGTAAATTTGGCTTGCGGTAAAAAGTTAAAAGTTGCGGAAGTTTGCGCATATTTAAGTGAGGTTGGCTTATGCGCACGTGAATACGTTAATCGTGAAATAAACGCAAGTTTATCTGGTGGCGAATTAAAACGTATTGAAATTGCGGTTACTATGGCACGCGGTGCTTCCCTTACTATTTTTGACGAGCCTGAAGCCGGCATTGACCTTTGGAGTTTTAATAGTTTAATTTCCGTTTTTGAAAGAATTGCTCAAAAAACGCAAGGCACTCTTTTAATAATTTCCCACCAAGAAAAGATTTTAAGTATTGCAGATAGAATTATAGTTATTGCAAACGGCACCGTTAAAAATGACGGCACTAAACAAGAAGTTATGCCTTCCCTACTCTCTTTTTCTACGTGCAACGCACTAAATAAAGAAAAGGAGGCTAACAATGCTTAACGATTTACAAAAAAACTTACTTAAAGAAGTTGCAGGGCTTGAAGCAATACCAAATAGCGCCGTAAATATTAGAATTGACGGCAAAACAACGGTAAGGAACGAATCTTCAAACGTTTCAATCACTTCTAAAAAAGATAGCGATGGCATTGAAATTAGAGTAAAAGCCAACACTAAAAACGAAAGAGTTGACCTTCCCGTTATCTTAACAAAAAGCGGTTTGACTGAAATTGTTTATAACGACTTTATTATTGAAGATAATTGTGACGTTACTATCGTTGCAGGTTGCGGTATTTGCAATACGGGGCATCAAAATTCAGAACACGACGGCGTGCATTCATTTTACATTGGCAAAAACTCAAAAGTTAAATATATTGAAAAACACTACGGCGAAGGCGACGGAAACGGCTTAAACATTTTAAACCCAACCACTAAAATTGAAGTTGATGAAAACGGATATTTTGAAATGGATACCGCCCAAATTAAAGGCGTTGACTCAACCAGCCGCGTAACCACCGCCCTTTTAAAAGACAATGCCACCCTTATCGTTCACGAAAAGATTATGACGCACGGCACTCAAACTGCCAACACCGAATTTACCGTTGACTTGCAAGGCGTAAACTCAACTACCCACGTTGTTTCACGCTCTATTGCAAAAGATTATTCTAAACAAAGTTACGTTTCCACGTTAAACGGCAATAATAAATGCAACGGAAGAACCGAGTGCGACGCTATTATTATGAATAACGGCAAAGTTATTGCAGAACCAAAGCTTACCGCAAACCACATTGACGCAAGTTTAGTTCACGAAGCGGCTATCGGTAAAATTGCAGGCGAACAACTTATTAAACTTATGTCGCTTGGCTTAACCGAAAAAGAAGCCGAAGAACAAATTGTTAACGGCTTTTTAAAATAATTTTAAACAAACACTTTATTTGCTAAAAATAAGGTGTTTTTTTTATTGACTATAGGTTTGCAGTATAGTATAATAAGTATGAAAAGTATAACTTGTTATACAAAAGGAGTAAATATGGATAAACACATAGGAATTTGTAAAGTTGGCGAAAAGGGGCAAATTGTAATACCAAAAGAAATTAGAAATATGTTTGATATAAAACCTGGAGATTCCGTTATTGTTTTAAGCGATAAAGAAAAGGGTATTGCCATTGTAAAAGCCGATTTTATTGAAGATTTAACTGATAAAGTTTTAGGCGGGAGTTTAATTAAATGAGCATAATTTCAATTAACAATCTTACAAAAGATTATAAAACTACACGCGCACTTGACGGCGTTAGTTTAGAAATTGAACAAGGCAAATTATTCGGCTTGCTTGGCGTAAACGGCGCAGGTAAAACAACTCTTATTAAAATACTTTGCGGTTTAACTAAAAAAACGAGCGGTCAAGTAACTATAAACGGATTTGACTTAGATAAAGATATTGACAAAATTAAACAAATTATAGACGTTTCACCACAAGAAACTGCGGTTGCCACCAACCTAACCGTTTTAGAAAATTTGCAATTTTTTGCAAATATTTATAGCGTAAAAGACGAAATTCACCTTCAAAATATTATTAATAAGTTTGATTTGGGTAGCGTTTTAAATAAAAGTGCAAAAACGCTTTCTGGTGGATACAAAAGGCGCCTTTCTATAGCAATAGCGTTAATTTCAAAGCCAAAAATACTCTTTTTAGACGAGCCAACGCTTGGGCTTGACGTTTTTGCACGCAGAGAACTTTGGAAAATTATTAACAGCTTAAAAGGCGATATAACAATTATTTTAACCTCACACTACTTAGAAGAAATTGAAAATTTGTGTGACGAAGTTGCAATACTTTCAAAAGGTAAACTTTTAAAAACGGGTACCGTAGAAGAAATTAAAAACCAAACAAACGCTAAAACTTTTGAAGATGCGTTTATAAAGGTGGTAGAAAATTATGAATAAAACCATAAATTTTACTAAGAGAAATTTTAAAGAATTATTAAGAGACCCTTTGCTTTACGTTTTTTGCTTAGGTTTTCCTATTGCAATGTTTTTCCTATTCTTTTTTATAAATAAGTATTCGGGCGGAAACACTCCTACTTTTGAAGTAAAGTCGCTAACGCCGGGAATTATAGTGTTTTCATACTCGTTTATTATGTTAACGCTTGCTCTCATTGTTTCAAAAGATAGGCAAACTTTCTTTTTAAAAAGGCTTTATTCTTCCCCAATGAAAGACTATGACTTTATTTTAGGCTACGGGCTGGTTGGTATGATTTTAGGCGTTTTGCAAACCGTTGTTTGTTTAATTACCGCATTTGTTATTTCGCTTATTAGCAAGGCTCAATTTATTTCGCTACAAGGCGTTTTTCTTTTACTTGCATCTAACTTGCCAATTTTAATATTAAACGTTAGTTTAGGCATTTTACTTGGCACGGCGTTTAACGATAAAACCGCACCCGGTATATGCTCAGTATCTATTAGCATTTCAGGTATTTTAGGCGGATGTTGGATGCCACTTGAAGTTATGGGCGATTTTGAAACCATTTGCAGGTTTTTACCTTACTATCCGTCTGTTTATATAGGCAGAATTATTAGCGGAGCAAGAAATACCTTTGGATATTTATATAAGTTTGATTACACGGCAATTTTAGGCGTTATAACTATACTTATATACACAATTTTAAGCGTTATTTTAACTATAGTTACCTTTAAAAAGAATATGGTTAGCGACAACTAAACAATTTAACGTAAAATAAAATGCGGTTTTGATAACCGCATTTTTTATTTGTTTACAAAATATTCTATTGCTTTATTGTAGCCTTCAAAGCCTAAACCTACTATAACTTTTTCTGCATATAAACTAATATAACTAAACTTTCTAAATTCTTCACGCTCGTTAATATTAGTTAAATGAACTTCAACTGCACGTATTGAAACGGCTTTTAACGCATCAAGTATAGCAACGCTTGTGTGAGTGTATGCACCTGCGTTTATAATAATGCCGTCATACTTTTTATACGCTTTTTGAATAGCGTTAACAATTTTTTCTTCACTATTATATTGCACGGCTTTTACGCTTACGCCGTTATTTTTAGCACTATTTTTAATAAATTTTACAAGTGATTTATAGTCGCCCTTTCCATACATATCAGGCTCTCTTATGCCAAGCATATTAAGGTTAACACCATTTATTACAAGCAGTTTCATAAGATTTTAAAATCTCCTTTTTAGCATTTTCAATTTCGCCGTTATTATCTACGAATACGTCGCAAAAACTTTCGTACTTTTCCTTGCGCCTTTTAAAAAGTTCATTTACGCCAACGCTATTTGATAAAGGCCTACCATCTATAATAAGTTTATCTAAATTTCTTTTAACGTAAATTATAACGCCATTAATTTTAAGGTTTTGTAAATTTTCTTCTCTCTCAACAACTCCGCCACCCGTTGCTATAACTGCGCCCGTCTTTTTAGAAAGTTCTTTTATAACTTCACTTTCCTTTTCCCTAAAAGCGGGTTCGCCGTAATTTAATATATAATCGCTTGGCGTAACGTTATACGTTTTAAAAAACTCTTCGTCTGCGTCGTAAAAAGGCTTATTTAACGCCTTTGCAAGCTCTATACCGAGCGTTGACTTGCCAGACGACGGCATGCCTATTAAAACGGCGTTTAAAGTCATTTGTCGTATGCTGTCTAACATATTAACGCTATCTAAAAGCGCGTGCGTTTTGTTAAGCCAAATATCTTGTGCTTTTAAAGCTTGTTCAACAAGTATTGAAAGCCCGTCAACGCATTTTAAATTTAACTTTTCCGCATCTATTAAAAGCCTTGTTTTTGCAGGGTTATAAATAAAGTCAACAACGCTTTCTAAATTCTTAAAAGGCGTTAAGTCAATAATTTTATCATAACTATTTGGATACATGCCAACAGGGGTTGTATTAATAATAACTTGAGTATTTAGTAAGTTATAAACGTTTTCATAATTAACTTCACCCGTTCTACTAACAACGGTTATGCTTTTTGCACCGTTTTTTGTAGCATAGTAAACGGAAGTTTTGCTCGCCCCACCGCTACCTAAAACTAAAACGTTTTTACCGCAAACGTTAACGCCCTTTTGCTCGCACGCAAAAGCCAATCCGTCATAGTCGGTATTAAAACCATATAAACGACCATTTTCATTTTTAACAACGTTAACGGCTCCTATGCCTTTAGCCTCGTCACTTATTCCGTCTAAATATTTCATAACTTCTCTCTTATACGGAATTGTAACGTTAAATCCGTCAAACTTACAATTAGTTAAAAAGTTTTTAAGGTCATCTTTTTGAACTTCGTTAAGGGAGTAGTCAAGCAAGCATTTTTGATGAATTATTTTTGAAAAACTATGCCCTAACTTTTCGCCTATTAAGCAATATTTCATACTATCTCCTTATAACTGCCTAGTAATACGAAATGTTCAGAAGAATTTTGAAGTTCCGCAATTAAATTTCTAACCAAATCATCTTCTACACTACCTTCAAAATCAAAATAGAACATAAAGTCAAAGTCACTATTTTCTATTGGGCGTGACTCAATTTTAGTAAGATTTAAACCAAGTGAGTAAAAGCGTGAAAGCATACGGCTTAAACTACCTGGAGTGTGTGAAAGGCTTGTCATAAAACTAATTTTTTGACCGCCTGAATATATAGTTAAGTCTTTTTTAATGCAAATAAAGCGAGTGTAGTTTGAAGCGCTGTTTTGAATATTTTTCTTTAATATTTCAAGCCCATAAGCGTTTGCACAATCTTCACTACAAATAACGGCAATAGTTTCATCACCGCATTCAACCAAACTTCTTGCAGCAACTGCGGTATTTTCTGCTATAACTTCGTTAAGATTAAGTTCTTTAATTAAATTAGAACATTGTTTAAGTGCTTGATTATGTGAAAGCACGCTTTTAACCTTGTTTAATTTAGTACCTTTAATAACGGCTAAGCAATGGTCAATTTTAACCCTAACGCTTCTAACAATGCTAAAGTTATACTTTTTCATAAGGTCGTAAACTTCTAAAACGGAGCCTGCGGTGCTGTTTTCAATAGGTAACACGCCAAAGTCGCAAAAGCCTTTTTCAACTGCAGAGAATACGCCTTCAAAGTTTTTAAAGTAAGTAATATTGTTTATTGGAAATAATTTGTTAGTTGCCGTCATACTGTTTGCACCCTCAATACCTTGGCACGCTACAGTTGCACTAACAGGAAAGTCAAGAACTCCGTCTTTTAAAAGGTTTTCAATATGTTTAACGGTTTCACTTTCCTTTTTAACGTATTTAGATTGGTAAGCCCTACTTGTTGAAAACATAACTTCGTAAAGTTCTTTAACGTATAACTTTAAGTCATCATCAACAAGTGAAGAAAGCCTATATATTATTTGATTTTCTCTATTTGAGTCCAAAACGTTGTTATTGCTTTTAGCCTTTTCTAAACCAACGTTTTTGCAAACTTCCATGCGCTCTTTGTAAAGTTCAATTATCTTTGTATCTATCGCATCAATTTGCTCTCTTAATTTTAATAAATCCATAATTATTCACCTAAAATCTCATCTAAAATAGCAAGTGCTACGGCACTTTCTATACAAGGTACGGCGCGAACTGCTATTGCACTATCGTGCCTACCTTCAATCTTAATTATAGTGCTTTTTTTGCTTACAAGGTCTATCGTTTGTTGCTCTTTGTAAATTGATGGCGTTGGCTTTATTGCAACGCTCATTGTAATTGGCTCGCCATTAGAAATACCGCCGTTTATACCGCCCATATTGTTTGAATTAAACTCAACGTTTTCGCCATTATAGTATAAAGTATCGTTACTTTGGCTACCACGCATTTTAGAAAGGTCAAAACCCAAACCAAACTCAACGCCTTTAACGGCAGGAACTGAATAAAGTAGGTATGAAATTTTACCTTCTAAACCGCCAAACAAATTATCGCCAAGCCCCGCGTCTAAGCCGTAAACTATACACTCAATAACACCGCCGACACTATCGCCGTCACTTTTAGCGTTCGCTATTTCATTAAACATTTCTCGCTTATTTGAAAGGCTTGGAATTTCGCCTAAATCACGCTTTTCAACAAGTTCTTCCTTTAAAATAGTAGCGCTTTTATAAGACTGACCTTTTATAGAGCCTATTTGGCTTAAATACGCTTCAACAAACACGCCTTTACTTTCTAAATATTGCTTGGCAATTCCGCCCGCAATACAAAGTGGAGCAGTTAAACGCCCGCTAAACCTACCGCCACCACTAAAATTTAACTCGCCGTCTTTTTTAAACCAAGCGTAGTCTGCGTGAGATGGGCGCGGTTTTCCGTAAAGGCTATTATAGTCACCGCTCTTAACGTTTTCATTAATTATTTTTGCGCTAAAATCGCCCTCTATTAAATCGCCGTTAAGCCCGTTAAATATAGGTTTATCGCTTTCCTTTCTTTGAGTAGAAAAAATGCCGTTTGACGCCTTGCGCCTATTTAAAAACTCGTCTAACTTTTCTCTATCAATTTTGAAGCTTGGAAAACCGCTTACTTTAACGCCAATTTCTTTTGCGTGCGATTCGCCGTAAATTTCAATTTTAATGTTTTTGCCGTTAAATAATGACATTGTAAACACCACCTAAAAGTTTAAAATGTTCTAAAAATTCTGGATACGACTTGTTTATTGCTTGTACGCCAAAAATTTTAACGTCAGCAGTACCTATACTACTTACAACGCCAGCCATTATAGTTCTATGGTCGTTACAGCCGTTTATAACACCGCCGTGCTTTATACCGCCAATAATTTCTATATTGTTTTCAACTATTTTTGCGCTTACGCCTAAAGCACTTAAAGAATTAACTATTGCTAAAGCCCTATCACTTTCTTTAATTTTAAGCCTTTCAATATTCTTGATTATCGTTTCGCCGTTTGCAAACGATGCAACTGACGCTATAACTTGAGCTAAATCTGGAATTTTATTAACGTCCACTTCAATGCCGTTTAACTCGCCCTTTTCAACCGTAACACTTTCTTTATCTATGCTAACTTTAGCACCAAAACTCTTTAAAATTTCTAAAATTGCCACGTCGCCTTGCGTAGAATTAACGTTCAAATTTTCAACTCTTACGCTTCCGCCAACCGCTCCGAGTGCTAAAGGAAAAGCCGAGCCAGACCAATCGCCTTCAACGCTAACTTCGCAAGTGCATTTATTGTATGAATTACCAATGATTGTAAGTTCATTTCCAAAAAAATTAACGCTAACGCCAAAAGATTTTAACACGTCTATTGTAATTAAAATATAAGGCAAACTTGCAACGTCATTTAGCAAAACTATTTTACTTTGACCGTCCAATATAGAAAGTGCAAGCAAAAGCCCCGTTACGTATTGCGAACTGATTGAAGCATCTATGTAATACGTTCCCGCATTAAGTTTTCCAGACACGTTAAGCCCGTCAAACTTTGCGCCGTTTTTAGTTAAGCAGTCTATCAGTTTTTCATTAGGGCGTGATAAAAGCGAAGGCTTGCCAGTAAGCGTTGCGCTAATATTTAACGCAGGTATTATAGGCATTAAAAACCTAAGCGTAGAACCGCTTTCATTACAATCTATAATAGCGCCGTCAACTATTTTTTGCTTTTCTACGATAACATAGTTATCGTAAACTTCAACTTTTGCGCCTAAAGTTTTTACTGCATTTAAAGTGGCTAATACGTCTTGCGACGAGCCAACGTTATTAATTTTTACACGTTGACCGCTTAAAAACGCACATAAAATTAACCTATGCGCATATGATTTTGACGGCGGAGCAATAACGCTACCGCTCACACTTTTGGTGTTTACTAAAATATCCATAATTAATTACTAAAACAATAAATTCTCAATTAAAACGTCTTCTATTTTAACGTTTCCTATATCTTTAATAGTTATAAAACTTACGCTATTATTTTGACGTTTTTTATCGCTATACACTTGTTTTACAACGTCGTTTAACGAATATCCTACGTCTAAATTATGACCTTTAACGCTTAAAAGTTCGTACATTTTTTTTACGCACTCATCACTTAAGCCGTAATATTTTTTAGAGAAATCAATAGCAAGTTTTATGCCTTTTACAACGCACTCGCCGTGAGATATAGTAAAAGAAGATAGGCTTTCAATAGCGTGGCCAAAAGTATGACCTAAATTTAAAATTTTTCTTAAATTGCCTTCTTTTTCATCAAGACTAACAATTTTGCTTTTAATTTTTAAAGACTTGTAAATTAAAGTTTCGTAACTAGCACACTTTGCGTCATAAATTGAGATGCTATTATCTAAAAAAGCGTACTTTATAATTTCGCCGTAACCGCTTAAAATTTCACGCTCTGGAAGTGTGTTTAAATACTCAGTATTTATAAATACAGCCTTTGGCTGATAAAAAGTTCCAAGTAAGTTTTTACCATAAGCAAGGTTAACCGCAGTTTTACCGCCAACAGAACTATCAACTGCAGATAAAAGCGTTGTTGGCATAGCAATTAAAGTTATGCCACGCATATAAGTTGATGCGACTAATGCGCCAAGGTCGCCTACCACACCGCCACCAAAAGTTATAACAACGTCACTTCTAGTAAAGGAAAGTAAGGCAAGTTTATTTACTAAATTTATAAAATTTTTAGTGTTTTTGCTATGTTCGCCACTCTTTATCGTTATAAAATAACAATCTTCGCCCCTAAGCGCTTGTTTGAGTGACTTTATATGTAATTTTTTTACGTTTTCATCGCATATAACCGCTATTTTTTTGCCGATTAATAAAGGCTTTATAGTTTCTTCAAAAGATTTTAAAGAACTATCTATTGTAACCGTGTAATTTGATGATGTTTTTACGTCTAATTTAAGCATAATTTTCCTATGTTTATTTAGATTTATTAAAATCTATAGCAATTTTTATATCGCTACCTTCTTGAAGCGCATTTTTAAGCGCTTGCTTATCTCCATTTTTAATTGCTTCTTTGTAAACTTGCAAATTATCAATTAATTCACAAAGTTCATTATATAAATTATCTTTATTTTCAAGCATTAACGTTGACCACATTTCACTATCAAGCCTAGCCACGCGCGTTAAGTCTTTATAACTGCCTGCCGAATAGCCGTAATGTAATTGCGAAGTTTTATTTTTGATAAACGCATTTGAAACAACGTGGCAAAGTTGAGAAGTGTATGCTATAACCTTATCGTGATTTTCACTAGTTGTAAACACGACTTCTAAAAAGCCGAGTTCTAAAAAGAACTTCTTAATAAAATCGTTGTCAAAAATATCCGTATTAACGGGAACCAATATCATTGACGCCTTTGAAAAAAGCGTTGAAGTTGAACGGTCAAACCCCGAAAATTCTCTTCCTGCCATTGGATGTCCGCCAAAAAACTTTAACGTTGAGTATTTTTTTGATAGCACCTTCATAGCGTCAACAACGCTAATTTTAGTTCCGCAAAAATCCATAACTATAGCATCGTTTTTAAGTAGTGGCAAAAATCTTTCTACAGCAACTAAAAACACGTCTGGATTAGTGGCAACAACCAATAAATCAAGAGAATTTGCAACGCTTTCATCTAAAACCCCGTCTATAGCACTTGTCATTTGAGCCTTTAAAATAGTAACGGAGTTTATATCGTAGCCAAAAACTTTATGTTCGCTATTTTTCTTAATGGTTTTACAAAACGAACCGCCTATTAAGCCTAAACCTATTACGCCTATATTCATAACTGTATTTGCTTATTAACGATTGGAAGCATAACGTTAACGCTTTTAACAATGTCGTCAAAAGCATCAGGCGTAATTGATTGCGCTCCGTCACAAAGTGCGTGTTTAGGGTCGTTATGAACTTCAATCATAAGCCCGTGTGCACCCGCGCCAACCGATGCAAGTGATAAAGGCTTAACAAGTTTGGCAACCCCCGATGCATGTGACGGGTCAACAATAACCGGCAAGTGCGTTAAATCATTTAAAATTGGAATTGCTGAAAGGTCAAGCGTGTTTCTTGTATAAGTTTCGTAAGTTCTTATGCCACGTTCACAAAGAATAATATCTTTTGTGCCTTCACTCATAATATATTCGGCACTCATAAGCCACTCTTCAATAGTGTTTGCAAGACCGCGCTTTAATAAGACCGGTTTTTTAGTTTTGCCAACTTCCTTTAAAAGTTCAAAGTTTTGCATGTTTCTTGCGCCAATTTGAATAACGTCAACGTCATTAAACAAGTCTAAATGGTTAACGCTCATAAGTTCGGTAACAATAGGCATACCTGTTTCTTGTTTTGCTTTTAACAAAAGTTTTAAACCATCTTCCCTTAAGCCTTGGAAAGAGTATGGCGAAGTACGTGGCTTAAACGCACCGCCCCTAAGTAGTGATGCTCCAGCCCTTTTAACTGCTTCCGCAATAGAAATAATTTGCTTTTCACTTTCAATAGAGCAAGGGCCTGCCATAAAGTTAAAGTTTGCTCCGCCAATTTTTTTACCTGCTACTTCTACTATCGTATCTTCTGGGTGGAATTTGCGGTTTACACATTTAAAAGGCTCTTGAATACGCTTAACGCTTTCAACAATATCAAGCGAAAGTAAAAGGTCAATATCAACCCTACTCGTATCGCCAACTAATCCTAAAATAGTTGTGTGAGCGCCATTACTAACGTCAACTTCAAGCCCTTGTGATTTTATAAATTTAACTAAATTGTCAAATTGTTTTTGACCGTGCTCTTTTTTAACTACTACTATCATAACAAACCGCCTTAAAAATAAAAATGACCGATTAATAAAACCGGTCACCTTACTATACTAAAAAATTTTTAGGTACGCAAAAAAATAACCGAATAATTAATATTGGTTAGTAAAGTAATATTCGCAATAAAAGACAAATATTGACTTCATAATTTTGCTCCTTTGCATACATTATATTGCTAAAAAAATTGAAAGTCAACACTTTTTTAATATAAATTTTAAAAATATTAATTTTTCTTTGCGTTAATTTTTAGTTTATGCTAAAATTAGCGTAGGTGATATTATGATTAACGAAAATATGATTAAAAAAGGCACAAATCGTTCTAAAATTAGAGAACTTTTTGAATACGGCAAAATTTTAAAAGCAAAAGTTGGCGCGGAAAACGTTTACGATTTTACGCTTGGTAACCCTTCTTCTAAAACGCCTGAAGTTATAAAAGAAACGCTCATATCACTTTTAAACGAAAACGGCGTTCACTTATACACTTCCGCACAAGGCGATGAAGGTGCAAGATTAGCAATTTGCCAAACCATTAAAAATAGATACGGCTTTGAGTATGATAAAAATTTAATTTACATAACTTGCGGTGCAGCATCAGGCTTGGCAATTACTTTAAAAGCGTTAATTTCTAAAAAAAGTGATTGCGTTTTAACCTTTAAACCATATTTTCCTGAATACGCAGTATTTAGTGAAAATGCAGGAGCGAAATTTAAGGCGGTAAACTGCAATAAAAAAGACTTTTCTATTGATTTTAGCGATTTAAAAAGAAAACTTACTAAAAACGTTCAAGTAGTTATTATAAATACGCCTAATAACCCAAGTGGTGCCGTTTACAGTGAGCAAGACGTTATTAAACTTTCTAAAATATTGAATGAAAAACAAAAAGAGTTCGGCCACCCTATTTATTTACTTACGGACGAACCTTACCGTGAAATTGTTTTTGACGGCGCTGATATTCCATTTATTCCTAAATATTACGATAATACTATAGTATGCTACTCATATAGCAAATCGCTTTCAATTTCAGGCGAAAGAATTGGCTACATTGCAGTTAGTCAAAAATGCAAAAATTATCAAGACGTGTATAGCGCGTGTTTAGGCGCAGGCAGATGTATGGGATACGTTTGCGCTCCGTCACTTTTCCAAAAACTCATTGCAAAATGTAGCGATGAACTTTGCGATATGTCTGTTTATAAAGATAATCGTGACGTTTTGGTTGAAAACTTAACAAAATTCGGCTTTACTTGCCAAAACCCTAAAGGTGCGTTCTACTTGTTTATGAAATGCCCTATTAGCGACGCTAACGAATTTAGTGACGTTGCTAAAGAACTTGGCTTGCTACTCGTTCCGTCTAACACGTTTGGTTTAGAAGGCTACGTTAGAATTGCAACTTGCGTAGAAAAAAGCGTTGTTTTAAACTCTTTACCTGCATTTGAAAAACTTGCAAAAATTTACAATTTAAAAGGATAGTATTATGGAAGCATTTTTTACGATGTTATCAAACGTATTAATATTTATTGCCCTTGCAGTGCCAGGCTATATTTTAGCAAAAACTGGGCTTGTAACCGATAAAGAATCAACACCGCTTTCACGCATATTAATATACGTTGGTGTTCCGTTTATGGTTGCTTCAAATTTAATTGACATAACGTTTGATAGCCACGCTTTACAAATTGTTTTACTTTCAACAGTTGTTGGCATACTTTACACTATTGTATGTTACTTTTTTTCAAAGCCAGCAACGAGCCACATTAAGGACTTAAAAACACAAGGCGTTGCTCGTTTTGAAATTTTTGCAGGCAACAACGGCTTTTTAGGTATTCCACTTGCCGCCGCTGTATTTAAGGATATGCCACTTGTAGTAACAAGTGTTATTATTGTAAACTTAATAAATAACGTTTCAATGTACACTATTGGCATTTACTCAATTTCAGGCGACAAAAAGAATATTTCACTTAAAAAATTAGTAACCAACCCTTGCTTAATAGGTTTTGCAGTAGGCTTAATTTTAAACTTTACAAAAGTTTCTTCTATACTCCCACAAGTTAGCGACTATCTTTCACGCTCACAAGCAATAGTTACGCCAATATCTATGATAATAATTGGTATTAAACTTGGTAGCATTAAACTTTCAAGCATATTTAAAAATAAAAATATGTACGTTGTTTCTATTTATAAACTTATAGTAGTGCCATTTATAATTACCGCAATTTTATTAGTTGCAAAAATATGGTTAAACGTTTCAAACGAACTTATTTTAGGTATGTTTGTTGCGTTTGCGGTTCCAAGTGCAAGTTTAGCAACAACCTTTGCAGATAACTTTGGTGGCGATAGTAAAAGTGCCGCAATATTTACGATAGGAACTACGATACTTTCCGTATTAACAATTCCCGCTTTATACTACCTACTTATGCTTATTATCTAAAAAAAAATTTAAAAAACCAACTCTACGCGAGTTGGTTTTTTTAATTTTATTAACTTGTCCAAGTAGAAGTAGTGTATTTAATATCGTGTTCTTTACAAAAATCCCAAAATTTTTGGTCGTTAAAGTTTTTAGTAAAAGCACTTTCAATCATTTTTTTAAGCGTACCCTTATATTCTTTTTTGAGCGCGTCTATAAATTTTTTAGTGTTTTCCTTATCTAAATAATAAGTTCTTTCAAAATCCATACCGCCAAATTCGCTTACGCCAAAATCTATATACCCTATACTAATTTCACCATCTTTTTCTTCAAGCCAAAAACCACTCGTTCCTTCACGCATAATAAAACTCCTTATAAAAATAATTTAAAGTTCAAAAATTTCGCCGTATTTTAAAACGTTTACTTTTGTTTTTGGCGATATTTTTAATATTTCTTCTTTCGTAGCATTTGCATGCAATTCAGTCCATCTACTTTTATCTTCACGATAGCCGTTTAAATGAGTAATATACACGCTTTTGTTAGATGCGTTTAGCATAAAATAAAGAAACCCCTAACATTGCAACCCCTAATTTGTATAATCAATTTTAGCATACGTTAAATAAAAAATCAATATGAAAAAAATAAAAAAGCACTTTTTAAAAAGTGTTTTTTTTCATTATAGCACAGCTTTCGGCGTTTTCAAGACACGAGGGGGAAAAAGGCGGGGGAAATCCGTTTGCGCAAAGCGCAACATCATTGGGCGCAAGCCCACATCATTGCGAAGCACATCATTTGCCGTATGCAACATCGTTCATTTGTGTCCGCAAGCGGACAATGATGTTGAGCTAAACCTCAAATGATGTTGCGTGCAAGCACGCAAATGATGTAGTGTCCTGCGTACACAAATGAAAAAATCCATCGCGATTGCGATGGATTTATTGGCTAACCAAGACGGAAAGACTATTGGTTGAAAAGCCTTATATTAACCTTGTATATTGAATGAAATCGTGCTTCGCACGATGAAATCCTCACGCCGTCCGGATGAAATCTTCAGTCTTCGGCTTCAGATGAAATTAAATCCGCCTTTAATTAACCTTGCCAAGCATTATTTCATCGCGAAGCGATTTCATCCACGGTAGTGGATTTATTCCGCCATCAGCGGATTTAGTTAAAAAAGAGAGCAAGTCAACGACTTGCTCTCTTTTTTCTGGAGGCACCACCCGGATTCGGACCGGGGCGTAAAGGTTTTGCAGACCTTGGCCTTACCACTTGGCTATGGTGCCGTATTATTTGGTGGGAGTAATAGGGCTCGAACCTATGACCCTCTGCTTGTAAGGCAGATGCTCTCCCAGCTGAGCTATACTCCCAAAACTTTCATAACGCCTATATAATATATCAAAAAAAAATTATAATTGCAAGTGTTTTTTAAGAGTTTATCAAAAAAATTATTATTTATTTTATTATACGCAAAAACTTGCCCGTTTTATTACTGCAAAATAATTTTTAATAATTTATTAATTAAATTATTGCAATTTAAAATGATTTGATATATACTTTACACATTGGGGGTTAAAATTATGAAACTTACAAATAGTTATTTATGCGATTTATTAGAAAGAGTAGAAAAAAGAAATCCTAACGAACCTGAATTTATACAAGCGGTAACGGAAGTATTCGTAACGTTACAACCTGTTATTGAAAAACGCCCTGACCTTGTTGAAAGCGGTGTTATTGAAAGGCTTGTTGAGCCTGAAAGGCAAATTATTTTTAGAGTTCCTTGGGTTGATGATAACGGAAATCACCGTGTTAACCGCGGTTTTAGAGTGCAATTTAATAGTGCTATTGGTCCATACAAAGGCGGTATTAGACTTCATCCATCAGTAAATTTAAGTATTATTAAATTCTTAGGGTTTGAACAAACTTTTAAAAATAGCTTAACCACTCTTCCTATGGGCGGTGGTAAAGGCGGTAGCGACTTTGACCCTAAAGGTAAATCCGATGGCGAAATTATGAGATTTTGCCAAAGTTTTATGACTGAACTTTACCGCCACATTGGTGCAGATTGTGACGTTCCTGCCGGCGATATTGGCGTTGGTGCAAGAGAAGTTGGCTATATGTTTGGTCAATACAAGCGCTTGACAAACCAATACACAGGCGTTTTAACGGGTAAAGGTTTAACTTATGGTGGCTCACTTGCAAGAAAGCAAGCAACGGGCTATGGCCTTTGCTATTTTACAGACGAAATGCTTAAAGCAAACGGCAAATCTTTTAAAGACCAAGTAGTTGTTGTATCAGGCTCTGGTAACGTTGCTATTTATGCTTGTGAAAAGGCTACGGAACTCGGTGCAAAAGTTGTAGCAATGTCTGATAGTAACGGCTATATTTACGATGAAAACGGCATTGACCTTGACGCAGTTAAACAAATTAAAGAAGTTGATAGAAAGAGAATTAGCGAATATCTTAACTATCACCCTACAGCTAAATATGTTGAAGGCTCTAAAAATATTTGGAAAGTTAAATGTGATATTGCCCTTCCTTGCGCAACTCAAAACGAAGTTGACGGCGAAAGCGCACAAGCACTTGCTAGTAACGGCTGTTACTGCTTAGCAGAAGGTGCAAATATGCCATCTACGCCAGAAGCAATTGACGTTTACTTTAAGTCTAATATGCTTTACGGCCCTGCTAAAGCGGCTAATGCTGGCGGTGTAGCAACTTCTGGCCTTGAAATGACGCAAAATAGTATGAGGCTTTCTTGGACGTTTGAAGAAGTTGATGAAAAGTTACACTCTATTATGATAAAAATATTTAAAGCGTGTGATGAATATAGTAAAGCATACGGCATGCCAACAAACTATATGGCAGGCGCAAATATTGCAGGCTTTATGAAAGTTGCTGAATCTATGAAAGCACAAGGCGACGTATAAAATTTATATACTAAAAGCGGACTTGAAAGTCCGCTTTTTTAGTTATTTAGGAGCATATAGAATGCTCCCCTACAATGAAATTAAGTGCTTTTATATTTTGTAGGGGCGGATTCAATATCCGCCCCTATTACTCTGCTTTTTTTCTTAATTTTGTTAAAATTTTCATTTCAAGGCGAGAAACTTGCACTTGTGAAACGCCAAGCATTTTAGCAACTTCGCCTTGCGTTTTATCTTTAAAATACCTTAAGTAAATAATTTGTTGTTCACGGCTATCAAGCGTTTGAATTAACGTTTTTAAATATAATGAATCTATATGTTCATCTTCTAAATAACTAGACGGCAACTTATCAATTATGCTCAAGCCTCCGTCTTCGCCGTCTTCAACCGTTTCATAAATTGATACGGGCATTTTTGATGAATCCATTGCAAAAACCACGTCTTCTTTTTGCATATTTAAAGAAGTTGCAATTTGCTCCACGGTAGGTTCTTCGCCATTTTCTTTTAAAAACTTTTCAACGAATTTTGAAATTTCTATTGCTTGTAACCTTATTAAGCGCGACACTTTAATTTCTCCGTCATCTCTTAAAAAACGCTTAATTTCGCCAACAATCATAGGCACTGCATACGTTGAAAAACGAACGTTGAAACTTTCGTCAAAATTACTTATTGCTTTTAAAAAACCAATTGAGCCAAGTTGAAAAAGGTCGTCGTAATCAACCCCTTTATTTTTAAAACGTGAAACCAAACTTTTTATTAGTAAAACGTTATTTTTAAGTAAAATTTCCTTACTTTCGTTGTCGCCTTGCTTACTGCGCCTTATTAGTTTTAAAGTCTCTTCAAAAGAAAGCATACTACTCCCCAACGGCGTGGAGTGCTATTTTTTTAGACATTTTAACGATTGTGCCTTCGTTTAATTTAGAAATAACTTCAAGGCTATCCATAAAAGTGCTCATTACCGTAAAACCCATGCCAGACCTTTCACTTTCTTCGCCGGTTGTAAAAAAGGGCTCTTTTGCAAGGTCAACGTTTTCTATGCCAACTCCGCCGTCTTTAATTTCTATATGTATGCTCTGCCCGTCTATTACGGCACTTATTTCAACAATTCCAACTTCGTTTTTATAGCCGTGCACGATAGCGTTAGTAACGGCTTCGGATACGGCGGTTTTTACGTCGTTAATCTCTGTTAGCGTTGGATTTAAAGAAAGCATAAAAGAAGCTATAACGTTTCTAGCAAACGCTTCGTTTTGAGAAATTGATATAAAGCTTAAATTCATTTTATTTTGCATATAAACCTCTTAAATTTTTGGCATAATTTTATATAGCCCTGAAATTTGCATTATTTTTTCAATTGTATTTGACGGGCTTTCTATAAAAACGCCCATACCTTTTGCCTTTATTTTTTTATATCTACCAAGAAGCATTCCTATACCCGTGCTATCCATAAACGAAAGAGATGAAAAGTTAAATACCACGTTTTGAATTTTAGGATATTTACTTATAATTTCATCAATAACCTCGCGTGTGTTTTGCGCGGTACACTCGTCAAGCTCGCCTATTAAATATAGATATAAATTGCTATTTTTGAAAGTGTAATTAATTTTCATAAGCACCTCGCTTAAAAAACATAGTACTACAAATTAAGGTAAACATTTTGCATATATCCGTCGCATTTTGACTATTTTTGTAAGGTTGAAGGCATAAAAAAAGCAACCCTATTAAAAAGGGTTGCGTTAATGCTATTAAAATTTTACACGGGAGCATCATACATATTTGGAAATAAATTTGAGTTTTCAAGTTCAAACTTAAAACCGGTAGTAGATATATTTAACACTATATTTCCGTTTAAGTCCGTGCGGTATAAAGCAATAAGGGCATCAAGCCCGTTTTCTTTATGATTTAAAAACAAATCTAAAACTTCTTTATGTGGGTGCTTATATGAATTGCCTTCTCCACAACTTATTACGGCAACTTCAGGTTTGATAAGGTCTAACAATGGTTGTGTAGTGGAAGTTTTTGAGCCGTGGTGACCAACTTTTAAAATTTCAACGTCTAAATACTCTTTATCTTCTTTAGAAGTGTATTTACCTATAAATTCATCAAGCGCTTCATTTTCAGCATCGCCAGTAAGCAATACATCCGTACCAGAGTAACTAAATTTAATTATTGGGGAATAACTATTAACGTCTTCATACTCAATGTCTTCAACGCTCACGGTTGGAGTTAAAAAGTCAAACGTATAGGTATAAACTTTGTTATTATAATGAATATTTCTAGAAAAATCGCTATCATAGTTAAAAAATTCCCACTCGCAATCTTTAATTTCGGTGCCGTCAAAGTAAGTTTCTTTAGAAAGATATTGCAAAAAATTTCCGTACACGTTTGTAGTAACGACTTTACTTTCATCTTCATTTTCTAAATTGTAAATATCTCCAATATCAATACTACCAACGTATTTAATATAAGGTCTAAATACTTTTTTAACTTCAAAGTTGTTAAAAATCTTATCCATAGCACCAATATGGTCATTATCGCTATGAGTTGCTAAAACGTAATCAATGGTAGTTAGTTTTAAAGTGTTTTTTAAATAATCAAAAAGCACGTCATCGTTATACGCGTCAATAAGCACAACCGCTTCATCGGGGAGTTTTATAACAATAGAATCGCCTTGCCCAACGTTTACAAAGTGAACTTCAACGTCACTTAACTCGTCAACGTAAACGTCGTCACCAACAATCTGTGTTATATGGCTTTCTTCTTTCTCTTTAAATAAATTTAAAAAGTTTATATAAATTGCGGGGTTTAAATAGCAAACTATTAAAAACGCCACAACCAAAACAAAAGCCGTAACTGCAAGAGTAACTTTTGCCCCATCTGGCAAGCCGTTTACAGCCTTTTTAACTTTTTTATATTTGGCTTTTCCTGATTTTACTGATTTATTTTTTAGCTCTTTCTTTTTAGCCATAAAACGCAACTCCGTTTAATAATTTTTAAATAAGCATTAAAATTATTAAGATTTTACTATATTATATCATAAAATATATAAAATTTTAATAAAAAATTACACTTTTTAACCATTTTTTTTAAATTTGAATACATTCTATTATTTTGAATATTGATTTTTATATTATTCTTTGTTAAAATAATTTATATTAAGCATTTATAAGGAGTTTTCAAATATGAAAAGGTCTCAAATAAATTCATACATAAAAAAAGCGGAAGATAGGTTTAATGAATTTAAAATTACACTTCCTTGGTTTGCCTACCTTAAACCAGAAGATTGGAAAAACGTTGAAGGCGATATTTCAGCAATAAAAAGCGGTATGCTTGGCTGGGACGTTACGGACTTTTGCTCTGGCGACTTTCACACAACGGGCGCAGTATTATTTACCGTAAGAAACGGCGATAATAGCGATAAGGAAATGAAAAGGCCGTATTGTGAAAAATATATTGTTTTAGACGAGTGCGGTCAAGAAATTCCACTTCACTACCACTTAGACAAAACTGAAGATATTATAAACCGTGCAGGTGGCGTTTTAATTATTGAACTCTACCATAGAACAAAAGACGATAAATTAGATTTAGAAACACCTGTTACCGTGTTTATGGACGGCGTTTATAAAACGTTTAAACCGGGCGAACAAATTGAAGTTATGCCAGGTAACAGCATTACGCTTGAGCCATACGTTTTCCACCGCTTTATTGCTAAAAAAGGCGCAGGCACGCTTATAGTTGGCGAAGTTTCAAAGGTTAATGACGATAATAACGATAACGTATTTTATAATCCACTTGGTAGATTCAGCGAAATTGAAGAAGATGAAAAGCCTATTCATCTTTTAGTTAACGAATACAACTTTTAATAACGTATAAAAAATTAAAGCGGACTTTTAAGTCCGCTTTTTTTGTCTTTTACTACTGTGTAAAGCCTTATTTATATTCAACCACTTCACGCCCGTTTACTCTTTCTAAAATATCTTCAAATTTTTCATAAGGGTTTTTAAAAATGTCTGCACAAAGTGCCATTGGTAAAAATATTCCGCCGTCATAAGCGCCAGCCATACATAAGTTAACGTTGCCGTTTGTTAAAGTTAAGGCAAGTTCTGCTATAAGCCTTGCCCTTTCCCCGTTTTTAATCCAGCCAGCAGAAAGAGTATTCCAACCGCTACTACGCAAGTATTTATCGTGTTCTTTAACAAAATTAGAATTCTCGCCCAAAATGAAAGGTCCTTTTTGATGAATAAACCTTGTCCAGTCAAGCGTGGTGTGACCTTTAAATACTATGCCCGTTTTAGCGTCCGTACCCCTTAACTCAATTATATCTTTTGTAAATTTAATAGTTTCTTTAAATTTTTCATCGTCAACAAGTTTAAATACGCCGTAGGAATAAGGAAAATCGCCACAGTCTTCCCATAAAATTTCTATACGTTTATCTACCCTTGCAATTTCGTTAATATACTTATGAACGGAAAGGGCGTGTAAACCAAATTGAATTTTTAAGTTTGGCTCTTTTTCTAAAATAACACCTGCAATATCGTTAACAAAATCCGTTACAACGCTTGCTATGCACTTTCCGTTTAAAGTGTCCATATTAGTTTCAGTAAAAGATTGGAAGTAAATGCCGTCGCCAAGACCTTGCCATGTTGAATAATAGGCATTTATTGCACTTTGCTTCATTTTTTCAAGCATTTCTTCGTTAAGGTCGGTAAGGTTTTCACAACGCTTTTCGTCCCAACCCCAAGCAAAGCCCCAAATTACTTCTATGTTATATGAGTGGGCGTATTCTACAACGTCACGCGCGTTTAAAGGCTCATAGTCGTTCCATAAAATAAGTTGGTTTAAACCAAGGCGTGCCATATTATCAATATAAGCGCGATAGTCGTTAATAGCGTGACCCCAAGCAAAAATTGAACGAGTTTTACTAAAAATTTGTTCTTTGTATTCGCCCGGAACCAACCTGCCGTCAAAAAATCTATAACGAAGTTTGCCTGATATCATTGGCGAGTATTTTGTAACGTAATCGTCCATAAAATAAACAGCTCCACGATAAAGTGCATCTTCATTATTTGCAGTAATTAAAACAAGCGAACTTTCAGGTGTGCTTGGATTATCTATAACCTTTAAAATAAAGCCGTTTTCATTAAATTCGTTTGGTTTAATATAATTTTGAATAATTTTACTATCACTATATAGCGAAATTACAATGGCGCTATTTTCTACCGATAAAGAACTTTCCTTATACGCGGGTAAAACGTGAATTTTATATTCGCCAAGTTCCCTTAATACGTATTTAGACATTTCCCTATTTAAAAATTCAATAGCTTTTTTTTGCATTTTAGAGTAATTAGTGTAAATAATTTGCCAAGATGTTTGCTTCATAAATTTATCTCCTATGACTAAATTATAATTTAAAACTCTAAAATAGTAAATAGATAAATTAACATAAAAATATAATTTTTTGATACTATTGACATTTTAAATATTAAATGCTAAAATTATTATATGTTTGATTTAGAAAAATTATTAAAAAGTGAATACAGGTTAAGTTTTGTAAACGTTCTTAAGCAAAGTTTTCAAAACAATGAAAGTTTTTCATCTATTGGCAAGCCTAAAAAATATCATTTGTTTTTGCTTATTGAGAGCGGAAAAGTTGAGTATTCACTTAAAAACGGCACAAAAATAACTGCTATTGATGGAGATTTAGTTTATATACCAGCAGGGTGCGAATATAACTGTAAGTTTTTTAACACTAGTGAAAGCGTTGCTATAACTATTGGTATAAACTTTAATTTATATAGTGAAAGTGGCGAAATTTTACAAGGCAATAAAATTTATACTTTTAATTTACAACCTTTAAAAAATGTAATTTACGAAATTGAAAGATTATCTTTTAGTTTTAACCAAATTAAAAATAAATTTAACGCAGAACTATATAATGTATTTAATATTATAAGTGATGAGTATTTTAAATTTGAACGCTCTAACGTAGACTTTTTAATTATAAAGGCAGGCGTAGAATATTTGCATAAAAATTATTATGAAAATTTTGATATTAACTATCTTGCAACACTTTCAAATATAAGCGAAGTATATTTTAGGCGTTTATTTAAAAAAATGTTTGGATATCCACCCGCAGAGTATAGAATAAAACTAAGAATAAACAAAGCGTGTGATTACTTAAAATACACTCAACTTTCCGTTCATCAAATAGCGGAAGAATTAGGTTTTATAGACCCAGCCTACTTTTCTAAAATATTTAAGCAAGAGCGTGGAATAACCCCGCTTCAATATAGAAATTCATAATAAAAAAAGCGAAACCATTTAAGGTTTCGCTTTTACTTTAAAGTGTTTTTAAAAAGTTGTAAAAATCTAATAGTGAAGAAGCTGACGCTATATGACAATTTATCCAAAAGTCGTTAAGGTCACTAGAACAATCTTTGTGCATCCAATAAGTTGGAATTGCGCCACTTTCTTCGTTTTGAACGTTAGTTATCATATTTGCAAGCGCGCGTGCTTTATCTACGTAAAGCGGGTTTTTAGTTATTTTATAAGCATTGCAAAATGCGCGTATTATAGTAGCGGAACTTGCATCTATTGGCAAATACCAACCATATTGCTCTAAACAAGCGGGATATAAATAGTTAGAACTATTGTAAATTGTAAGCGAAGAGTGCTTGCCCCAAACAACGAACTGGTCTTCAACAAAGCGAATAAGGTCGCTTGCAACTTCAACATCTTCTTTTGAATATTCGCTTTTATTAGCTATATATTCAACGTAGGCGTCCGCTGCAAAGTGAGTTAAATTTTCATAGTTGCTTGCAGGGGCAATATCTTCAAACTGCGCTTCCCAGTTGTATGTTTTTAAACCAACTTCTTTTATATAGTTAAACGCTTTATTATATACGTCTAAATAACTTGCGTTTAAAGTTACGTCATACAACTTTTTAAACGCTTCTGCTATCTCTTGTGGCATACATAAGTTATTAGTTACAGGCTCACCATTAATTGCATATACTTTTAGTGGCCAAGTTCCCTTGTCGTTTATAGTATTTATGTAATAGTTAGCAATTTTTATTGCCGCATCTAAATACTTTTGCTCTTTTATAACTTCATAAAGGTTTAAATATGCAATCATTACCGTTGCAGGATAAATAAGCATAATTTGCCCGTCGTACTTTTCCGCCGTGTGCTTAACGCCTTTATTTTGCTCAACGTAGCAATTTTTATAGTAAGTTGGTGGCAAATCTTTACAAGGGCCTTCTTTATAAGAAATATCCATTAAATAATCTGCAAGCATAATTGCGTTTTCAATAGCGGTTGCTTTATTTTCACTATCAATTGAAGCGTAATAAAGTAAGGCATTTATAAGGCTACTGTGCGTTTTTGACGGATACACGTTGTAAATATACGTTGGGTCCGGTTTTTTATGTTGACGCCAATATTTAACAAAAGGTTCGTTATAAACGAATTTGAACGCCGTTTTAGCGCTTTCATTATATTCACACTTTTTAGGTGCGTAGGCGTTAGAGCCTAAAAACGGAGCACACTTATAAAAAGTTCTTAAACCAACAGGACAAATATAATTGCCGTCTTCATCGTAGCCGTCAACCTTTAAAGTAACTATTCCAGACGGAATATCTTTCCAAATAGGCGTTAAAAGTGCAGTTGGACTGCTATCAACAAATGAATACGTTTTTCCGCTTTCATCCGTTGCAGTAAAACGATACGTTTTTGCCTTTGGTATTTTGCAAAATTGAAATGCAGGAACAAACGTAAATTGCGTGGCGTTAGCATTCCAAAATGGCCTGCCGTCCTTACCGCCGTGATGTGCGGTTGTTTCGCCGCTATTGTATTCTTCAAGTGCTAATGCCTTATAATCTTTCATAATAAATTATCCTTTTTTAGCAGTTTTATATTATTATTTTTTAATATAAAATACAATTGTATTTTAAAACTATCTTAAAATAATTTCTTGATTTTTATTTTGCCTTGTTAAGTTAACAGTTGCACTTTGTTTTTTACCATTTACAACGGGGCTTATTATTTTTTACCTTTATTAAAATAAAAAGTAATTTTGCACGTTAACAAGCATTTAAAAGTTTTTATCAATAAAATCTTGCAAGTTTTGAAAGAATAAACACACGTCGTAACCGTCGCCAACGGCGTGATTAAGGTCAAGAGTTACGGGCATAACAAACTTGCCGTTTTTTTCTTCGTATTTACCCCAACTAACTATTGGAAAAAGCCTAATGCCCGCGTCAACGTGCATTGTAAAGTTTTTATAGTTTATCCAAGGTAAACAAGTTATATCAAAAACGTTTTCGGGTTGATTTGGCAAAAAGCCCGTTTGGTTTTTATATTTTTCACGGTCTATCATAACAACGTTATAAAACGCGTTAAAATCACTTTTATATTCCGTAACAAACTTGTTAAATTTTTTAGTTTGGTTATTAAAATCGGTATAAGAAGGCGAAATTTCGTTCCATTTTATAACTTTTCCGTCTTTAATTGAGTACTTAAAATTTTCTGTTGCGTTAACCACCCTTGTAACCGCCCAAATCATACAAGGGTAAAATTTATAGCCTTTTGTTTTAGAAAAGTTGATAATAGGCGTTACGTCAACTTCCGCAGTTAAATTCATTGCAACTTTTAGTGAAGTTGTGTAAAGTTCAAAAAGTTCTTTTCTATCCCAACTATCAAAATCTATTACTTGATAATTCATAATTTATTTCCTTTTAAGTAAAATTTATCATTTTCCGTTAAATCAAGTAGCGAAACGGCACGCTCAAACACTTCGCGATAATTTTTAAATGCATCTGGACTATGAGCGTCGCTTCCAAGGTAGAATTTACAACCGCAATCTTTTGCAATACGGAAGAGGCGCAAAACAACGTCTTTTTCACTTTCGCTAAAAGACATATCGCCCTTATTTAATTCAATACCGCAACCAAGTTGGCTTGCCTTGTAAAAAAGGCGCTCTAAATCGCTTGTAGGAATAAGGCTTAAAATATTTAAATAATCTTCGCGCGAGGAACGGTTTATTAAATGGCACGCAAGGTGCGCTATGCCTATTTTGTAAAACGGCAAAGATAGTGAAAGCACACTTTCTAAACGCTCTACCCAAAGTTTTGCGCGCTTTTCATTAGTGTTAGCGCTTTCATAACCCTTCATATGCAAATGAGTGGTAGGAATAATAACAAAATCAAAATTAGAAAAAGTGTTTTTTGATATTGCTAAAACGTTACTATAGTTAAATTCAGTTTCGCAACCAAATAAAAAATTAACCCCGTCTGCCTTTGGTAATGGCAAAATTTTACTTATATGCTCAAAATTTTGCACTTCATACCAACTTGAAGCACCTGCAACTTGACTGTCCCAAAAATGGTTGGTTACGCATATTGTAGAAAGCCCGTTTTCTTTGGCGTGTAAAAGCATTCTTTCAGCAGTTTGTTCTGCGTTGTTAGAACAAAGTGAAAGAGAAGAGTGTATATGTAAATCGTGGTCTATTTTGTATCGCATAAAACACTTCCTTGTTTTAGTTTAAGTATTATCTAAGTTGAAACACTTGTTTGGTTTGTGGGAAATATATATTGCAAAGCAATATATATGTTAGCCTGCCCGGCGGGGCACTCAAACACTTAAACACTTGTTTAGTTGTTTTCAACGACTAATAAAGCAAGCCTTTTTATTCATTAATGCAAGCATTAACGTATAAACACTTGCTTTATTACGCCTTGCGAGCAAGGCAAACAAGTGTTTCTACGTGTTTGGTTTGTGGAAACATATCGTATGGGGTTACGCTTTCAATTTCGTATAAACTCTCTCCGTCGTTTTTAACAAGTTGATTGCCGTTATAAACCAACTTGCCCGTCAATATTCCTACGTCTCTAGCTAAGGTTTGTGGCGAGCAAGAAACGTATATAATACGCGTTGGCTTTTCCTTTAAAATGGCGTTTAAAACGCTTATTTCACAACCCTTTCTTGGCGGGTCTAAAACAACTACAACCTCGCCATTTTGTAAACTTTCTTTACTGATAATATCAGGCAAAACGTCTTCACATGGGGCACAAATATTAGTCATTTTATTTTCTAGGCCATTTTCTTTTGCTAAAATATTAGCACTTTCAACAGCCTGTTTAACAATTTCTATACCTATTGCCTTTTTAGCATTTTTTGCAAGCATAGCAGTCATTACGCCTGCTCCAGAATAAGCATCAATAACAGTTGTATTTAAGCTTATGCAAGCATTTTTTAAAACTGCACTATAGAGTTTTTGTTTAACGCTATCATTTACTTGCATAAACGATTGGCACATAACGGGATACTTAATGCCAAAATCTTCCTTATAATAAAAGTCTTGCCCGTAAATTTTGGTGTAATTCTCACCAGTGATAACGTTTGTATCTAATGTATTTTGATTAACGAAAAGTGAAAACTCGTTAAACTTTGACTTTAATATATTTATAAGCACGTCTTGCTTTGGTAAAGTTTTACCATTTACAACTACGATAATAGATAAAGCACTACCAACGTTGCGTGCAACAACGTGGCGTAACACACCTTTTTTAGTTTCTTCGTTATAACAAGATATACCGCTATCTAAAATAAACTTTTTAATTGAGTAAATCAAATCTCTTGCGCAGTCAACTTGAATTGGGCAATGGTCTACCTCTATAACTCTATGCGAATTTTCCGCAAAAAACCCTACCATATTGCCGTTTTTAGTGTTTCTTATAGGAAATTGGATTTTATTTCTATACCCGTATTCACTATCGCTTTTGACCGCAGGTTCAACGTTAATTTTAATGCCTGCAATTTTATAAAAACAATCTTTTATAATATCGCTTTTTACTTTTAATTGTGCGTTATAATTAAGGTGCTGAAGTTGACAACCGCCACACTTTTTAAAAGCAGGACAATTTGGCAAAACCCTATCTTCACTACTTTTTAAAACTTCTTCTAACTTACAATAAGCAATGTTTTTATTTGTTTTTAAAACTTTAAAAGACACTTCTTCTCTTTCAATAGTAAAAGGCACGAAACAAACCGTGCCGTCTTGATACTTAACTATTCCTTCACCGTTATAGCCAGTTGATATAATTGTACCTTTTAAAATATCGTTTTTTTTCATAAAATTATAGATTAAGCCTTTTTAAAATTAAAATGGTTGCCTTTTGTATTCTTATAAAAGCAACGTCGTAAACAAAGCCAAGCACTAATCCACCTATAAAAATAATATAGATGGCATATTCTTTTAAATACTCGCTAACGTCAGTAAACATATTAAGTAAATAATACATAACGTAGCATAATGCAGTAAACCATAAAACTTTTATAACGGTAAAAATATTTACCATCTTTGCATTTTTCTTAATTAAATAATTGTTAAGTATTGGATGCAAACCAAAAAAAACGGCAAAACACACAACAACAGTAAAGTTACTATTTGCAAAAATGAGCGCAAATAGTAGTGATGCTAAATACGTGAGTATTGCACCCTTATAACTATTTTTTGCTAGTGGCAACGTAACAACTAAACTAGCCATAAACATACAAGACAAGTCAAACGTTGGAAAGTACGCGCCAAAAACCAAAAGCATTGTGCATAAAGCCGTGGAAATTGCGGAAAGCGCAATTATTTTACCTGATTTCATAATTTATCTACAACTACAACAACAATTTAAAAGCGTGTTACAAATAATCATATCGCAACACCATTGCATACAGCTATTACCGCCAAGTTGTGGTGTTTCTTCGCCTAAACCCTCGTTGTTATAAGGATTTGAACCAGACTTATTCCAATTTGGATTAATGTTTTGTGCAGAGTTGACACGCTCGTTAAGTTTATTAAGCGCAGTTTTATACTTTTCATTGCTATCGTCCATAGAAATAGCAATTTCAAGTTGTTTTTTACTCTCATTAATCCAGTTCTTTTTATAAAAAACAACGGATTGATAATAGTGCCACTCAGCATCTCTTTCATCAAAAAGGTCAAGTTTCTCTTGAGCCAATTGAATATTTCCACTCTTAATAGCGTTTTCAACCTCAACAAACAAACTTGTTTCGCTTCTATTTTCCTTACTTTGACTTCTATAAGAGCAAACTTCTTGATAAGCAATTTCAAGCTCGGTAAGTTTTTTGGCGGCAATATTGCCTGCTTCGCCCTCTAAAAACCTATCTTCCATATACTTGCTTTTAAGTTCGGTGTAATTATTAAAAATAACTTCATCGCTATCAAATTCATTTGAATTTAAAATTTTGTAATATTTATTCATTTTTACTCCTTGCCACTTTTTTTAGCCTTTTGAAATATTGAAACCGTAGTTTTAGGAATACCTTTAAACAATATATTTTCAACAAGGTCGCCATTAAACTTTTTAGGAATAGCCTTATAAGTTTCAGTTATTTGAGAAAGTATAGTGTTGAAAATAAACGCCATTTCACTTGAATTCTTTTCAATAAATTCAGCATACGTTTTTTGCCCGTACGCATTGTAAAACACGTTGTAGGAATTGTTTTTTATATCCTTATCGTAATCGTCAAGCGCATCAATTAAGTAAACCCACTTGCCAAGAGCGTACATTAAGTTATAGGTATGCTCCGTTGAAAATTCGCCAAACAATACGTTAGAGATTTTTGCCATCATTGTAGCAAAAGTATCGCTGACAATATCAACACTTTTTAAGCCTTGTTTTTCAAGCTCTAATAAATTATTATACCCTTCTTTAACAATACTATCAAATTCGGGCATAAACTTTTTTGCTTTTTTATATCCGCCACCAAATACTGCACTTTTAAAATTGCCCTTATGCTCGTCTAAAATATCATCACACAACTTATAATGCGCTAAAATCAAATTTAAACTTGCAAGTTTTTTAGAAATATCGTCTGGCTTTGCTATTGGGCGTGATTTTATAGGATGAGCAATGCAACGCCCTTTTTTAATATCAACGTCTACACCTAAAATATTGTGGGCTAACGCCGACATAAAAGCCACGTCGTAAGAAAGTGCAAAACGTGCAACGTTACCGCTAACCTTTTTTATGCTTTTGCAAATACCGCAATAGAGTGCATTATATAAAGTATCATCTTTTAAATATAGGTACGGTTTGTCGGGTTTTAAATATCCAAACATTATAATTCCGCCTTGTATAAACCCACTTTTTTATAAACTTTTCTTAAAGTTCTATTTGCTATACGATAAGCGTTTTCCGCACCTTTGAGCATTACTGAATTTAAGTACGCCTTGTCTTTAATAAGGTCTAAACGCTTTTTAGTGATAGGTGCAATACCTTCAGCAACGGCTTCGCCAACCTTTAACTTAAAGTCGCCATAGCCTTTACCTTCAAATTCTTTAACGGCATCTTCAATAGAAACACCACTAAATACGGAATAAATTGTTAACAAGTTGCTAATGCCCGCTTTGTTTTCAGGGTCAAAAACAATTTTGTTATCACTATCCGTAACGGCTTTTTTGAACTTTCTAATAATAGTATCAGCGTCGTCGTACATAGAAACGTAAGCATTAACGTTTTCGTCACTCTTGCTCATTTTTTTAGTAGGGTCGCCAAGCGACATTATTTTTGCGCCGTATTTAGGAAAAATTCCGTCCGGCACGGTAAACGTTTCGCCAAATCTATTGTTAAAGCGAAGCGCTAAATCACGCGTGAGTTCAATGTGTTGCTTTTGGTCTGCCCCAACGGGAACTACTGCAGTATTATAAAGCAAAATGTCCGCTGCCATTAAAACAGGATAGTCCATAAGCCCCATATTAACGTTGTCTTGATGTGTGCGTGACTTATCTTTAAACTGCGTCATACGGCCAAGTTCGCCCGGGTACGTAATAGTATTTAAAACCCAAGCAAGTTCAGCGTGGCACGGAACGTGTGATTGAACGAACATTATACATTTTTCAGGGTCAATGCCACACGCTAAATATAAAGCCATTAACTCGTAAGTAGCCTTTTTTAAACTTTGCGGGTCTTGTTTAACGGTTAAGCAATGAAGGTCCGCAATAGAGTAAATGCAATTATACTCGTCTTGAAGTTTTACAAAGTTGTTTATTGCACCAACGTAATTACCTATTGTAGGCGTACCACTTGGTTGTACTGCACTAAAAAGTGTTTTTTTATCTTCCATAATTCCCTTTTTATATAAATTTAAAAAAATTTTTAATGTAATAAATTACATTATACCATTAATTTTACTAAAAATCAATTAAATACACTGCTTTATAATTTGTAACACGTCTAAAATTGAAATAGTTTGCATTTTTTTAAAAAACTTTTTATTGCTATCTTCAATAAGGCTTACAGGCATTTCAAGGGCAGTTTCATTATAAAGCATACGTTCCGCCTTAGATACGTCTAATTGATTTTTGCCCGTAATAGCCTTTAAAATTTTACGAGTAAACTTATATGGAGATATGAGCATTGGCATTAAAAACACCCCATCGTCATCACTATTATTAACGTAAGAAACTAGCGGAATAAAACTTTCTGCTGTGATAGGGTCTAAAACGTAATCATACTCTTCAAAAAATTCACTAATAACGTCATCAATTTCACTTTCGTTAAAACTTTCAAAATAACAACCTTTTATATCTTCCTTTATAGGTTTTACACTTGCAATTGTAATAACGTTTATTGGCAAACCGATTTTTTTAGATATAAAAGACGCTAGCAAAAAGTTTGCATCACTTTGAGTTACTGCCACGTTAATTTTATCATTAAAGTTAATTTGCTCACTTTCAACAAGGTCGCAATAAGCACTAAATAACACGGCTATAATTGAAGAAATTTTACCTATAAGGTCACTTTTATCAAAAATATAGTCGCTATAATCTGCGGTAGCGCCGTCAAAAAGTTCTAAAACATTAATTCCATCATCAACCGAAACTACGGACGCAGGATACTCACTATCTTTTAAATTTTGAAACGCTTTACTATTTAACTTGCGGTTTGTTAACGCCTCATAAACCAAAGTTATTCTTTCAAAAAAGTCGCTTTCAATTAACTTGTTTAAAAAGCCAGCGTCAAAATATGGAAAATCGGCAGGTAAAAATGACCCGCCGATATTTATAGTTTGTTTAAATATTTTTATATTTTTGCTCATTTTAGTCAATATATTTAACTATGTAGTCAGGCAAATCTTCACGCGTTGAGCTAACAGAAACAACAAATTTTAAGTTTGGATATTCTTTTTGTAATGCTTCAAAAGATTCAAAAAGGTCTTCCGCACCTTCTAATTCCGCACCTACAATTCTCTTAAACCCGTCAATAAACACGTATTCAATATCGCTATTGCCCGCAAGCAAGCCGTTGATAAAACCGTTAAATGCGCACGCGCATTCAATTTTATAATCTTCTGTATAAACACATCTTACGTTAAAGTCAATATTTATACTTGAAAAACGCTTGTCAGTTATAAAAACCACGTTGCCTTTTGCATTTGCGCCCGCGTTGTTTACTTGGTCAAGCATAATTTTTGTTTTGCCAAAGCCTTTTGGACCGTAAATAATGTTAATCATAGAAAATTCCTCCAAATATTATTTTGTATTAATATTATATAACAAATATAAGCAATTTTCAATAGGTATTTTAAATTTTTTTAATATTTTTTGCAAAATAAAAACCGCCAATCAATTTGGTGGTTTTTAATAACGTTATTGCTCTTCGTTGGCAAGTTTTGCTTCCCTATCTTTAATAGCAAGCATTTCAATCATTTCGTCAATATCGCCGTTTAAAAAGTTTTCAAGCGAATATAACGTAAAGCCTATGCGGTGGTCCGTAATTCTTCCTTGTGGAAAGTTATACGTTCTAATTCTTTCAGACCTATCGCCCGTGCCAATTTGACTCTTTCTATTTTCATCATACTCTTTTTGATATTGAGTGTTGTAATAGTCGTAAAGCCTGCTTTTTAACACTTTTAAAGCCTTTTCTCTATTTTTAATTTGAGAACGCTCGTCTTGACAAGTTACTACAATGCCCGTAGGTAAATGCGTCATACGAATACAACTTTCAGTTTTATTAACGTGTTGACCGCCCGCACCACTACTTCTAAACGTGTCAATTTTTAAATCTTTTTCATCAATTTTAACTTCAACGTCTTCAGCTTCAGGCAAAACCGCCACCGTTGCAGTAGACGTTTGAATTCTGCCTTGAGATTCCGTTTCTGGAACGCGTTGCACCCTATGAACGCCACTTTCATATTTGAGTTTAGCATAAGCACCTTTTCCAATAACGGAGAAAGTAACTTCTTTTACACCGCCAAGTTCGGTAAAGTTAGAATCAACTTCTTCAGTTCTAAACCTATGCTTGTCGGCATAGTTAACGTACATACGATATAACTCGTACGCAAAAAGTGCAGCTTCTTCACCGCCTGCCCCAGCACGAATTTCAATAATAACGTTTTTATCGTCGTTTTCATCTTTAGGTATAAGTAGAATTTTTAACTCGCCGTTAATAACTTCTTCTTGTTCTTTTAAAGATAAAATTTCTTCGTTTAAAAACTCTTTCATTTCAGGGTCGGTTTCAACTGCAAGTGAATTTTGTGCATCTTGCTTTTCCGTTAAAACTTTTTTTAATTCTTTATACTTTTCAACCACGTCTTGCATGCCGGAAAGTTCTTTAGTGTACTTTTTCCACTCGTCCATATTGCGTATAACTTCTGGATCTGCAACAAGCTCATTAAGTTTATCGTACCTTTCTAATATCGCTTCAAGTTTACTATTCATTTTTTTATTACCTTTACAATTCTTTCAACGCCGTTTATATCATTATAAATTTGCGCGTCTAAATAATTTTTAGAGTTATCAAATAATTCTTTAATATCTTGCGCTTGACCTATTCCACACTCCATATAAAGTGCACCGCCGTCATATAAATGCTTGTACGCATTATCGCATAAAATTCTATAAAATTCAAGCCCGTCTTCACCGCCGTCTAAAGCAAGTGTTGGCTCTTTTAAAACTTCTTTTTGTAATAACGCCAAGTCCGCAGTTTTAATGTACGGCGGATTAGACACAATTATATTGTAACTTTCCGTAACGTTTTCAAACATATTAGACTTTATAAAAATTACGCTTGCACCGTTTTCAATAGAACTTTTTGATGCTAATTTTAAAGCGTTTTCACTAACGTCAACCGCGGTTACGTTATATCCTTTTAATTTGTTTAAAGCAATTGCTATTGCTCCGCTACCCGTACACATATCAAGCACGGAATTTTGACTATCGTTTTCCTTTACAATTAAAGAACAAAGTTCTTCAGTTTCCGGCCTTGGAATTAAAACGTTTTCATCAACGAATATTTTAAACCCGTAAAAATCCGCATCTTTAAATACGTATGCAAGTGGCAATCCAAGCGCTCTTTTATTGGCATATTCTATTGCCATTTGACTTTCGCTTACAGTAACCAATTTAGATTTATCTAAAAGTTGACTGCGCTTTACGTTTACGGCACGGCAAACAATCCACTCTGCATCAACTAAATCTTCAACTTTTGCATCTTTTAAAATAGTTTTTACTTTTTCAAGTAAAGTTGGCACTGTGCCAAAAACGTTAAATTTAACAGGTGCAATATCTAAATTTTCATCCATTTCTAACACTTTGTTAAAAGCAGTTATGGCAACTTCAATCATATCATCACTTGGCTCACGCGTGGTTATGCGTTGAAGAAGTAAGCCCGGAGCTTTAAAAATTAAAACGACTTTGCTTTGAGTTTTTGCAAGAAGTTTTAAAATTTCATAAGAAATTCCACTAACTAATGGTAGAAGTGAAAGTTTTACTAAAAACCTTAAGAATTTACCCAAAACGCCCGTAAACGTTACGCCTAAATCAACTAAAAATACATTAACTAACGAAAACACTAATACGCTTATAATCATAACTAAAAAAGTAAACGTGGTTCCGCACCTATCGTGAACACGAGTGCATTTTTTAACGTTTTCAACAGTTAGTTCTTTGCCACTTTCATAGCAAGAAATAGTTTTGTGTTCCGCACCATGATACATAAACGTGCGTCTAACGTCTTTTAATAAAGACGTTAATAAGATATATGCCACAAAAATTATTATTCGTATTAAGCCTTCAACTAAAAAATAGCCTATGCTGGTATTTGACTTAAACGGCAAAAGGTCTGCAACAAATTGCGGTAAAAAAAAGAATAAAAATATTGATAAAACTAGCCCTAGCGCAACTGCTATAAAAACAGCAAAGTCACTAGCGTTAACACCCGTCTTTTTTTCAACGAACTTATCAAATTTTGAAGTTTCTTCTTCCCCAAAAACGGAAGCGGAGCGAGTTAAAGTTTTAGTGCCCAAAATTAGAGAACTAAAAAACGCTACCACGCCACGAACTATAGGCAATTTTAAAAACTTGTTTTTATTAGCCGTTTGGCTAATTCTACTAGTTTCAACTAAAATTTGACCATTTTCCGCGCGAACTGCCGTTGCCATAGAAGTTTTACCGCGCATCATAACGCCTTCTATAACCGCTTGCCCGCCTATTGAAGTTTTTTTGCATTGATTATTCTTCATAACGCATTACCTTAATAAAATAGCGCCAAGACAAAAAATCTTGACGCTGTAAACATACCTTAATCGGTATTGTTTTAGATAAATTAAATACCGTATCTCTTCTTAAATTTATCAACACGACCACCAGCATCTACAAGTTTTTGCTTGCCTGTAAAGAATGGGTGGCATTTAGAACAAATATCAATCTTAATAGTATCCACGTTTTTTGTTGTACCTGTACGGAAAGTAGCGCCACAAGCACATTGTACGTCAACGATTTTATAATTTGGATGAATATTATCTCTCATAATTAGCACCTCTTAAAATTTATTACTTGAACATTATATATTAATTTTTTGCTTAAGTCAACTTTTTATAGCGCATTATAAGCAAAATTTTTTATTTTATTTAGAAAATAAGCGTTAAAATTACTTGTGATTTATCTTTAAAAGACAATCCTTGTAATGCCGACTTTAAAAATTAAGAGTTTTTTAGTTGCAAAAAATAATTAAGTGGTATATAATCAAGTAGAAAAGGAAAACTATGATTAATTGGCAAGTAACTAATAAAAATGAAATAACAAAAGTTAATTCAACTATAAATTTAGAAAACGTTGACGACGTTAAAGTTAAAATTACAAAGTGCTACGTTTCTAAAAAAGACGTGTTTGATTACGCTGGCAAAACCAAGCGCAAAACTCCGTTTACACCTTCTAACATTGCTGTTGGTCAAATTGTTGAAACGTTGCAAGACTCCAACTATTTTGTAAAAGGCGCTAAGGTATACCTTGCCCCTATGAACGCAAGCGACCTTCCAGACGATAGCCAAGAAAAAGGCTTGACCGCTTTTGAGGACGGGTTCTTAAAAGAATTCCAAGTTATATCTAAAAACAACCTTCACATATTGCCTACTAACGTTACGGAAGGCGACGCGCTTTTTATTTACCACGTTTCACTTGCAATTTCTGTTATAGACTCATTAAACGTTAAGCAAGGCGATTACGTTGCAATAATTGGCGGAACAACTCTTGCAAACGTTATAGCCCAACTCGTAATGTATTATAAGGCAGTTCCCATTGTGATAGACGATAATAGTGAAAATCTTGACCTTGCTTATAAAACGGACATATACTACACTTTAAAACCAAACAAAGAACTTGAAAATAACGTATTATCTATCACAGGCGGAAGAAAATGCCCTAAAGTTATATACGTTACGGATAGCGAAATTGACGCTTTAACGATTGATAAAGTTTCCGCACTCAAATCAACGGTTGCAGTTACAGGATTTACAGACTGCAAACAAAAACTTTCACTCGCTTCATTTTTTGATAAGCAACTAAAATTACAATTTATAAAGAGCGGGTATGACAATATCGGCGCTGCAATAAACTTGCTTGTTCAAAAAGCTGTTAAATTAAATTATTTTAAATTGCCAGATTATAAATTTGAGTATATTTCTAAGCATTTTGAAAACTCCGTTAAAAAGTTTGAAAACGGCGAAGATTGTGAATTTACCGTAAACTTATTATAAAATAATAAAAAATAAATCCTTTGCAAAGTTTGCAAAGGATTTTTTTAATTTTAATCTTCAAAAGTTATTGAGTGATAGTACGTTTTTTGCTCTTTAGGTTCAACGGTTAAAATACCTTTTTTAGTTTCTATATTGCCGTCAGTATCTATCATATCTGGAAGCCCGTTCCAAGGCTCAATAGCTATAAACGGAGCGTTCTTTTCCGTCCACAATACAAGATGATTAAAGTCATTATAATAAAGAGAAAGCACTTTTTGACCATCTTTTAACAAGTTTACACGCTTTGACTTAACGTCTTCTAATAAAATAGAGCCCGTTGCGTAAACTCCGCCGTCACGCTCAATTTCATCGTCGCTAAAAAGAGAGTGCGAGAGTTTTAAAACGCCGTTTTCAAGCGGTAATTTATATTTAAAATTAGAAAGCATATTTGATTTTAAGCCTGTTGAAATTATAAAATCTTTATCATCTTCAAACTCAATAGCAAAACTTTCAAAATCGCCGTCCATTGCAAACGCTTCGTGACAGCCAACGCTAAAATACGCCGTTTTATCATCGTTGTTTTCAACCATATAATAAACTTTTAGCGCATTGCCTTCAAGCTTAAAAAACACTCTAAAATCAACGTTGAACGGATAAATTTTTGCAATTTCTTCACTACTTTGTAAAAGTAGTGAAAGTGAAGTTTTTTCTTCGCTAAGAACTTCAAACTCACATCTTTTTGCATAGCCGTGAATAGGCACGTTTTCTACAAGTTTTCCACCCACTTTATATTGAGTATTTACAAGCCTACCGCAAAATGGAAAGAGTATTGGTGCGTGACCGCTCCAAACACCTTCTTGACCTTGCCAAACACACTCTTTATCGCCCTTTTTTATGCTTACAATTTCCGCGCCTAACGTTGAAATTGAAACTCTTATAACGCCGTTATCAATAGTAATTATTTTTGACATAAAAAACTCCTTTAATCGTTTGTTTTTATTGTATAACTAAAGCCAAATTTTGTCAATGCTTATAAATATTAAAAGTTAAATTAAATAATTTTTGTTTTTTGACGTATTTTACTTTGTAAAATTTTTTTGTTTGTGCTATACTATAAAAACTGACGTTATACTCTATAGTTATTTGGAGGTCCTTTTATGGATATGAAACTTATTGAAAAAAAATGGCAGGCAAAATGGGAAAAAGATAAAGCCCATTCTTTTGACAAAAAGAATATTTCAAAAAAATACTACACTCTTGAAATGTTCTCTTATCCGTCTGCCGCTAAACTTCACGTAGGTCACTGGTACAACTACGGCCCAACGGATAGTTTTGCAAGATACAAAAAAATGAAAGGCTATGAAGTTTTTCAACCAATGGGATTTGACGCGTTTGGTCTCCCAGCGGAAAACTACGCCATTAAAACTGGTATTCATCCACTTGATTCTACTATTTCTAATATGGAAACGATGGAAAACACTTTGCGTGAAATGGGTGCCATGTTTGACTGGTCGCACGAAATAAAAACTTGCATGCCAGATTATTATAAATGGACGCAATGGATTTTCTTACAACTTTACAATCACGGGCTTGCATATAGAAAAGAAGCACCTGTTAACTGGTGCCCAAGTTGCCAAACGGTACTTGCTAACGAGCAAGTTATTCAAGGCACTTGTGAAAGATGCCATAATTTAGTTATTCAAAAAGATTTAACACAATGGTTCTTTAAAATTACGGACTATGCCGAAGAACTTTTACAAGGGCTTGACGGCTTAGATTGGCCTCAAAAAACAAAGGCGATGCAAAAGAATTGGATTGGCAAGTCTATCGGTGGTGAAATTTTATTTAAGTGCGAAAATGGCGAAGATGAATTTAGAGTGTTCACTACCCGTGCCGACACTGTGTTCGGCGTATCTTACGTTGTTTTAGCACCAGAGCATCCACTTGTTAAAAAACTTATGACCAAAAAGCAAGAAGCTGAAGTTTTAGAGTATATTGACAATACTTTAAAGGCTAAAGAAATTGAAAGGCTTTCGCTTGATAGAGAAAAAACGGGCGTATTTACGGGCGCGTATTGTATCAACCCTGTAAACGGCAAAAAAGTTCCTATTTGGATTTCTGACTACGTATTGTATTCTTATGGTACGGGTTGCGTAATGGGCGTTCCTGCTCACGACGAGCGTGACTTTGCTTTTGCCAATAAATACGGTTTAGATATTACAAGAGTAGTAAAAGGCGTAAACGGCGTTAACGACGAATTGCCATTTGTTGAAGAAGGCATTATCGTTAACAGCGTTGATTACGACGGATTAACTTGTGAAGAAGCACGTAAAAAGATTTTAACCGACCTTACTAAACAAGAAGCAGGCGCGTTCAAAGTAAACTATAGGCTTCGTGACTGGCTTGTTTCACGCCAAAGATATTGGGGTGCACCAATCCCTATTATTTACTGCCCTTCTTGCGGTATAGTGCCTGTTCCAGAAAAAGATTTACCTGTAAAACTTCCATATAACGTAGAATTTAAACCTGACGGAAAATCTCCACTTGCTAAATGTGAAGAATTTATTAACTGCAAATGTCCAAAATGTGGGGCAGATTCTAAACGTGACCCAGACACACTTGATACGTTTGTATGCTCAAGTTGGTACTTCTTAAGATATCCTGACGCACACAACTCAAAACAAGCGTTTGATAGTGAACTTATTAACCAAATGTTGCCTGTAGATAAATACGTTGGCGGTGCTGAACACGCTTGTATGCACCTTTTATACGCAAGATTCTTTACAAAAGCGTTAAGGGATATGGGCTATCTTAATTTTGATGAGCCTTTCAAATCTCTCGTTCACCAAGGCGTTATTTTAGGCCCAGACGGCAACCGTATGAGTAAATCTCGTGGAAACGTTATTTCACCAGATGATTACGTTAGCCAATACGGCTCAGACATATTTAGAATGTACCTTATGTTCGGTTTCTCATACACGGAAGGCGGACCTTGGAACGACGGTGGTATAAAGAGTATTTCTAAGTTTATGGATAGAATTGAAAAATTAATTCTTTCTGTAAACGGCTATAAAAACAATAAAGTTAACACTATTGGCGCAGACGAAAAAGAACTTAACTACGCAAGGCACTACGCAATTAAAAACGTTGATAGAGATATGGAAAACTTCTCGTTTAACACTGCTATTGCCCGCCTTATGGAATACGTTACGGCTCTATATAAATACGATGCAAAAGAACAAGACACTAAAAACGTTGCCTTCTTAAAAGAGTGTGTTGAATCATTATTACTTTTAACTGCTCCATTTGCACCACACTTTAGTGAAGAACTTTGGTCAATTTTAGGCAACAAACAATCAATATTTAACGCTAAATACCCAGTAGTTGATGAAAGCGCTCTTGTTAAAGACGAAATTGAACTTGCCGTTCAAATTAACAGCAAGGTTAAAGCAAAAATTATGGTTAGCACTACTGCAACCGATAAAGAAATAGAAGAAATTGCGCTTAATAACAGCGTTATAGCCTCAATTATTGACGGAAAGCCTGTTAGAAAAGTTATTGTAATTAAATCAAGGCTTGTAAACGTTATAGTTTAATTTACTAATTAAAAAAGCACTTTGCCAAAAAGGCAAAGTGTTTTTTAATTTTATTAAATTTTTAGATTAAATTATTTCTAAATAATTTCTTACTGCATTAGCAATAGAAAGTATGCTTATAACGAGTATAGACGTTACAGCAATAGCCATATTAGAAATTACACCAAAGCCACAAAGTAAAGCAATTACGGCTTTTGCAACTAACAAGATTAGCGCGTTTTGCTTTGCAATATTTTTAAAACGCTTGCAAAGTTTTATAATAAAAGGTATTTTTTTAAGACTGCCGTCTTTTATAACAACGTCAAACTCGCCGTCTTTTAAACCTACGCTTACGTTAGCATCAGTTTTTAAAGAGCCAACGGCAACTAAAGTGCCACTTTCTAAAGATTTTTTTATAGACGCAACTTCCTCTACTTTTGCCACGTCACTTAAATTTGAAACGGATTTTGTTATTGCCAATTCTTTTCTTAACTTGGCTGTACTTTCCTTTGTTTTAGAAGATAAAAGCGTAGTTTCTAAAATGTTTGCATCGTACAATTCAAGCACGCAACCAACAGCATCGTCTTTAAGAATTGAAGAATCGCTAAAAAACACGCCTTGCTCTAAAAATGCAACTGAAGTTGCATTTGAAAGGCTAGCATACGCTTCTTCATTATTAACGTTAACACCTTTATTTAACGCGTGCCTATAAACGCAAAAATAAGAAAAAGGCATATACAAAAGTGACGGAGTTATTGAAAAAATTAACAATATAGACGTTGCTCTTTTTGCATATATGAGTAAATTAGTAGCATAATTACCTAAAAAGATAGGCACTATAAATGCAAGCACGACGCAAGCGCCAAACACTGCACATAATAAAATGCGACTAGATTTTTCAATTTTTTTACCAACTTTTAAATCAAAATCAAAACCAAATTTTTCACTAGCATCAAACTTAAATAATTCGTAAAGAATTCCCACTGCAGATTTTACCGTCATAAATATTGCACTTCCAAGTGGAATGCCTAAAACTATTGATGATATAATAGCAATAAGTATGGCTATATTTATAAAGTTGAAATCTTTTTTAAATATTTGGCTAATTGTGGCAAAAATAAACTCGTAACCAGCAATGGATAACGCACCTGTGTATAAATATGGCGCAATATGTTCAGTTTTTCTACTTCCTGCTAAAATTAAACCTACAATTATGCAAATTAAAGATAATCCTACTTCAATAAACTTGTATTTTATTTCATTTTTTTGTACTTGGGTTTGTGAAACTTCTAAATCTTGCTCATCTTCTAAAGATTCTTCATCACTTTCCTCAACGGGATAATAGATAATTTCATCTTCATTTGAACTTTCTTCGTCTTCATCAAAAAAAGGTTCACTATCAATACTAAAGTCATCGTTTAAAAGATTAATTATGCTAACCATTGTATCGTATTCACTTGCCCACATATCTATTACGTAGTTTACAATGCCTTCAGCAACGTTAAAATTAACGTCTACAACGCCTTTAATTTGCTGTATTGCTTCTTCTACTTTAGTAACGTCTAATTTACTAACATCATCTAAAAGTTTGATTTTTTTTATTTGTTCACTCATAATTTTGCCCACTTTAAATTATTTACTATATTATATTATTTTGCCTTAATTTTGTCAATTTTTTTACTAAAAAACGCCTATTATTATAAATTTTTAAAAATATTTATAATATATTGTCAAAAATTATTGTAAAAAACTAAAATTCGTGTTACACTTTCTATTACAGCAATAAAATTGCAAACTAAATAGGAATAAAATGAAAACAAACAACAAACCAAACAAAAAAGAAGCAAACAATTTAAATAATACACTTTTTTTAAAGGAAAACTCTAATCAAAATGAAGTTTTAATAGAAAGTAAGACGGAATTGCCAATCAAAAGAGTTAAAAAAAGAAGATTGAGAATGAAGCCTAAACACTTGCGCACCCCTCAAAATAAAGCTAAGCGTATTAACGCTACCATTACTAATGGTTTAACTGATAAAGAGGCTGAGCAAAGATACGTTGACGGGCTTTCTAATATTGTTAAGGAAAAGTATAGTAAGTCAATTTTTTCAATAATTGTAAGCAACACTTTTACCTTCTTTAACTTGCTTTGCGTTTTGGTTCTTATGGCTTACTTAGCGGTTAAGCCGGGTATTGCTAACTTTGTTTTTATTTTACCATTTACTTTTAACCTTATTATTGCAATCATACAAGAAATTCGTGCAAAAATATCAGTTGAAAAACTATCCATCTTACAAGCGCCTAACACAATTGTTATCCGCGACGGCATAGAACAAGAAATTCCATCAAGCGAAGTTGTTTTAGACGATATATTTAAAGTTACAGTAGGAAATCAAATTCCTGTTGACGGCGTAGTTTTGTATGGCAATGCCGAAGTTAACGAGTCATTATTAACGGGCGAATCTATTGCAGTTAAGAAAAACGTAAATTCTACTATTATGGCAGGCAGTTACGTTACCAGTGGAACTTGCTACGCAAGAGCAGAGAAAGTTGGCGTGGAATGTTACGTGCAAAAACTTACTGCTAAAGCCAAAAAGTTTAAAAAACCTCATAGCGAACTTATGAACACACTTAACTGGATTATTAAGGTTATAGGTATTTTGATAATACCTATCGCTATAGGAATAGGTTTAGTAAATTATAGAAACGTTCTTCAGCAAAACGCTGAATTGTCTATTTTAGGCGAGCCGTTATTAAACGTTCCGCTTTACGTAGTAACTAAAACTTGTTCAGTTGTTTTAGGAATGATTCCTGCAGGGCTTATGCTTTTAACTACCATTGCCCTTTCGCTTGGAGTTATAAGATTGTTTAAAAACAACACGCTTGTTCAAGATATGTATTCGCTTGAAATGCTTGCAAGAGTTAACGTATTATGCCTTGACAAAACGGGAACTATAACTGACGGCAAAATGAGAGTTGAGAACGAAGTTATGTTAGTTGAACGCCATAAATACCCTTTAAATGACGTTATTGGCAATATGGAAACTATATTAGACGACCATAACCAAACGGCAGTAGCGCTAAGAGCGCACTATTTGCCAGAAAACACTTTTACTGCAATTAAAGCAATACCATTTTCATCTCATAGAAAATTTAGTGCCGTTACGTTTTTAAATCTTGGAACGTACGCTATAGGCGCTCCTGAATTTATACTTAACGAAATTCCGCAAGAAATTAAACTTATAATAGACCGTTACACTTTAACCGGAAACAGAGTTTTACTTCTTGCACACTCATCTGCAAGTATCTCTACAAAAGAAAATTTGCCTTCAACTATGAAGCCTATAGCGCTTATAGTTTTAACTGACAATATTAGGCCTGAAGCCATTGAAACTATCAAATGGTTTAAAGAAAACGACGTTCAAGTGAAAGTTATTTCCGGTGATAACCCTATTACCGTTTCCGAAATTGCCAAGCGCGCAGGCATTGAAAACGCTTCTAACTGGATAAATTTAGAAGGGCTTTCAAACAAAGAAATTGCGTCAGTTGCAAATAAATATACAGTGTTTGGCAGAGTTACCCCAGACCAAAAAGCAGTTTTAATTAAGGCTCTTAAAAGGGTTGGCCATACCGTTGCAATGACGGGTGACGGCGTTAACGATATTTTAGCAATGCGCGAATCAGACTGCTCTATAACGGTTGCTTCGGGCTCCGACTCGGTTAAAAATATTGCTCACATTGTTCTTGCCGATAATAACTTTAACTCAATGCCTAAAGTTGTTCAAGAAGGTAGACGCGTTATTAACAATATACAAAAATCATCTTCATTATTCTTAATGAAAACAATTTTTATAACGTTACTTGCACTTATTTCAGTAGTGTTAGACACGGCGTTTCCATTTAACTCTGGTATGCTTACTATGCTTGAAACCTTTGTTATTGGCTTTGCTTCATTACTTTTATCACTTCAACCTAATGAAAAACGAGTGGAAGGAGACTTTTTAGGCTCAATATTTAGTAGTGCTATACCTGGCGCAATGATAATGCTACTTAACGTTTTTGTAATAAGATTTTTCAGTTTATTTGGCATTTTTAGTTCTCAGTTAACGTCTACCACTATGCAAGTTGTAGCCTTTACGATTGGCGGTGCCATCTACTTACATAAAATTTGTAAACCATATAGCGTTTTAAGAGCCGTTTTAATGATAATAGTTGCATTTGCAATTACGTTCTGGATTCTTACAATGCTTGACTCTACTAACCTTATTGGCTTTAACTTCTTTGAACTTGAAAACGTATTTACAAAAGAACATTGGGAAAACGGCTTATTAATGGTTACCATTGCCCTTGCAGACTCTCATATTTTAGATATGTTATTCAACTTTAACAAAAAAACCATTTCCGGTTTAACTAAAAATTAAAAAAGTGCCAAACGGCACTTTTTTTATGCAATAATATTTAATAAACCTAAAACGTAATATATAAGCCCCGTTGCAACGCTACCTATTACCCCAAATACAATTATAGGTCCAGCCACAACGAACATTTTAGCCGCTAAGCCGTAAATAAAACCTTCGCTTTTAAATTCCATAGCAGGCGACACAACAGAGTTTGCAAACCCCGTTATTGGCACAATAGAACCACCGCCAGCGTACTTACCTATCCTATCATAAACGCCAAAACCTGTTAAAAGCGAGCCTAAAAATATCATTACCATAGAGGTTGCACCAGCCAATACGTCGCCATACAAATTAAACCAATACATTAACATAAAACGAACAAATTGACCTATAAAACAAATTAAACCACCAACCCAAAAGGCGTGAAAAAGCGTTTTTGCTTCGTTAGTTTTTGGTGCAATAGACGCAACTAGCCGTAAATATTCCTTATTCGTATTTTCTTTATTTTTGCCCGTCATTTTTGCCTACCTTTATTAAAATTTCATTTGAAATAATAGATTTTTCATCTTCGGTATAAAACGTTTTGTGATGTTTCATACCCATATTATTTTCAAATTGTAAAAAATAATACGTTAATTAAAAAAATGCAAGCAGTTTTGCTTGCATTTTTATTTTTAATTTTCGTAATATTCCGTGCCGTAAAGCGACTTCATATCAACGTCAAACTTTTTAAGTTTTTCATATTGTTTAACTTCAATAGTTTGGTCAAACTCTTCAACGGCTTTTCTTTGATTGCGTGAAAGCCTTGTAGGAACTTCAATAACAACCGTTACGTACATATCGCCAACACCACGCTTTGTTTTAATACCCTTTCCACGTACAATAAACGTTTTTCCGCTTTGCGTGCCTTCTGGGATAGTAAATTCAACGGCATCGTCAAGAGTTGGTAAACTAACTTTTGCACCCAAAACCGCCATTTTATAAGTAATTGGAAGTTCAACGTAAAGGTCGTAATTTTTGCGTTTAAATATTTTATGTGATAAAACTTTAAACACAACTATCAAATCGCCCGCTTCGCCACCAACAGTTGAAGCATCGCCATAAGCACGCTTCTTCATATATGAATTAGTGTCTGCACCTGCCGGAATTTCAAGAGTTACCGTAGTTGATTTTTTATTATATCCCCTGCCTTGACAAGCATCACACTTTTCAATAATCTTTTTACCCGTACCACTACACTCTGGGCACGCTTTTACGCTAATTGAACGGAAAATTCCTCCGCCAGACATATATTGAACTTGACCGCTACCTTTACAATTTTGACAAGTAGAATATTGCGTTCCGTTTTTAGCACCCGTACTTTTACACTTTTCACAAGGCTCTTTACGAGTGTAGGTAATATCACGTTTACAGCCCTTAGCCGCATCTAAAAAGGAAAGTTCAACTTCTAAGGTTACGTCTTGCCCCTTTTTGTTTTGCTCGCTATAAGTAGCGCCACCGCCCGTAAATTGACTAAAAATATCGCCAAAAATATCGCCAAAGCCACCAAAACCGCCGTCTCCGCCAAAATTAAAGCCACCCATATTTGGATGTTCTTGCTCATAGTCGTATTGCCTACGTTTTTGTGGGTCAGATAAAACTTCGTTAGCTTCGTTTACTTCTTTAAATTTTGCGGCGCAAGTGGCATCGCCCGGGTGCAAGTCTGGATGATATTGCTTAACAAGTTTTCTATATGCACTTTTAATTTCATCTTGCGTGGCGTCCTTTTTAACGCCTAAAATATCGTAATAATTTGCCATTTTAAAACCTATTTATAAAGTTAATTAAGTGAAGGGCAAAATTACCCTTCACTTTTTTTAATTTTACTATAATATTACAGCTTTGCAATATTATAATTAGCTTTGGTGGAATTCAGTATCGCCGTCTGCACCATCGCCTTCTGGAGCACCATTAGGTTGACCGCCTGCTTGTTGATAAATTTTTGCAAAAATTGCTTGCGCTTCGTTTGAAAGTTTTTCAGTTGCGCTCTTGATGCGGTCGTTGTCGTTAGATTCAAGTTCAACTTTTGCTTCTTTAATTAAATCTTCAAGTTTAGCCTTGTCTTCTTCAGGGAGTTTATCGCCGTTTTCTTTAAGCGCTTTTTCCATTTGGAAAATCATTCCGTCTAAAGCGTTTCTGTTATCAACGGCTTCTTTTCTCTTCTTATCTTCTTCCGCATATTGTTCAGCCTCTTTAACAGCCTTGTTAATCTCGTCTTCAGAAAGGTTTGTTGAAGAAGTAATAGTAATGTCTGCAGATTTTTGAGTGCCAAGGTCTTTTGCAGTAACGTGAACAATGCCGTTTGCGTCAATATCAAACGTAACTTCAATTTGAGGTATTCCACGTGGAGCAGGAGCAATACCTGTTAAGTTAAATTGACCAAGAGTTTTATTATCTTTAGCGAACTTTCTTTCGCCTTGTAAAACGTGAATTGTAACTTCTGGTTGATTGTCAACTGCAGTTGAGAATACTTGTGACTTTTTAGCAGGAATTGTAGTATTTCTTTCAATAAGTGGAGTGCAAATACCGCCTAAAGTTTCAATACCAAGCGTTAATGGAGTTACGTCTAAAAGCAATACGTCTTTAACTTCGCCACTTAATACACCGCCTTGAATTGCCGCACCGATAGCAACGCATTCGTCTGGGTTAATGCCCTTGAACGGCTCTTTGCCAGTTACTTGCTTAACTCTTTCAACAACGGCTGGAATTCTTGTTGAACCACCAACTAAAATAACTTTTGCAATATCGCCATAAGATAAGCCTGCATCTGCCATTGCTTTTGTAAGTGGCTCAATAGTCTTTTCAACTAAATCGCTTGTTAAAGCGTCAAATTTTTGTCTTGTAATAGTTACGTCAAGGTGTTTAGGACCGTTAGCGTCCGCTGTAATGAACGGTAAGTTAACGTTTGTGTTAGACATACTTGAAAGTTCAATTTTTGCCTTTTCAGCAGCTTCTTTTAAGCGTTGCATAGCCATTTTATCTTTAGATAAGTCAATGCCTTCTTTTGCCTTAAAGTCATCAACTAAATAGTCCATAATCTTTTTATCAAAGTCGTCACCACCTAAGAAGCAGTTGCCGTTTGTTGCTAAAACTTCAAATACGCCGTCACCGATCTCAAGAATCGAAACGTCAAACGTACCGCCACCTAAGTCGTAGATAAGAATCTTCTGATTGTCTTCTTTATCAAGACCATAAGAAAGTGATGCGGCAGTAGGCTCGTTAATTATACGCAAAACCTCTAAGCCTGCAATCTTACCTGCGTCCTTTGTTGCCTGACGCTGTGAATCGTTAAAGTAAGCAGGAACAGTAATAACTGCCTGTGTAACTGTTTCGCCAAGATAGCTTTCGGCATCTGCCTTTAACTTTGCTAAAATCATTGCCGAAACTTCCTGAGGCGAGTATGCCTTACCCTCGATAGTTGCTTTGTTAGAAGTACCCATATCACGCTTAATCGACATAACCGTATTATCAGGGTTTGCAACTGCCTGACGCTTTGCGATAGCACCTACTAAGCGCTCGCCATCTTTAAATGCTACAACCGAAGGAGTTGTTCTTGCACCTTCGCTATTAGGAATAACAACGGGTTCGCCGCCTTCCATAACTGCTACGCACGAATTTGTTGTACCTAAGTCAATACCAATAATTTTACTCATAATATATATCCTCCAATTTGAATTATTTTTAATTAAATGGTAACCTGTACC
>JAZUAT010000001.1:0-276555 GCA_045638105.1 Christensenellaceae bacterium | reverse complement strand
GCGAAAGCAGTTATATAACCATTGCGGTGACGATAGCGTTGAGGTCCCACCTGTTCTCATTCCGAACACAGAAGTTAAGCTCAATTGCGCTAAAAGTACTTGGCTGGACACGGCCTGGGAGGATAGGGAGTTGCCGCATTTTATTTTGCCTTTTTTGGCACAAAAAAGTCCTACTTTTTAGTAGGATTTTTTTTGTTTTTTTATAAAAAATTACGTAAACATATCAAAAAATTTCACATGAAATTAGCACTAAGAACAACTAATAAAAAGGTAAAAATTTGCCTAAAATTTACTCTAAAAAGCGCCCGTTTTTTAAACAAAAATTAGTCTAAAACAATATCAAAAAAGAGCGCAAAAAAACGCTCTTTTTTTCTTGTTATTTTTAATTGTTTTTTTATGCGATTTTGCTGCATTTATATTATTATATAATTTAACTAAATTTTCACACAATTTTCATTTATTATTTATTTACAAATTTTGCATTATATATTATACTATACGTACTATGGGAAAGGGCATATTCTACCCTTTTTCAACAAAAATAGCGTTTTTTAGCACGTTTAAGTGCAAAAAATGTAAAAATCAACGTAAAAATACACTAAAATACACATATTTAGTTGTAGTAATAATAATTTTTTAGGAGGATTTTAAGATGAAACTTAGGCGTTTGGCAATTATCTGTTTAGCCTTTGTTATGGTTGCAAGTGGTATCAGTGCATCAAAAACTGCACCTGTTTACGCTGCGACGGTTACAATGGTTACAGAAGACCTTAACACCGAAGAATTATCGTTGGGCTGTGAATACAACTTCCCAACGTCTATCAGAGCGATGTATAATTCGCAAGAAAAGACGTTTACTAACGGCATAGTTGTATATCCATCTGGCAGAACTTCACTTACTGGCAAGAAGTTGACTATGAGTGAAGAAGGGCAATACACCGTTAGATATTTCTATAATGACAACGGCAAGCGCATCACTGCTGAAAGAAAGTTTATGATTAGAAATAAGTTATATGAACTTTCTAAAGATGACGGTTCTACGATAGAAGTGGTTAAAGACAACGTTTTCCCAGAAAAAGTAACGGATGAAAATGGTAAGTATACGGATGAAGCAATGAACGTATACAGAAACTTTACGGTAAGCGATGGTCTTAAGCTTAGTATTAAAGACGGTAACGAGTTTGTGTACAACAAGGTTATTGACTTGAGGGAAACTATTGATGCTTCCGGCAAATCAAAAATCGCGTGGTTTGACCCTGCACACTTTACCTCAACTTTAAACACGGCTACCAATAGTGATGGTACACCAAAGTATAAAGATGATACTGGTGCAAACTGTTACAATTTGATTGACCACCAATGCGACATTATTTACTTTAGGATTACCGACGCGTACGACCCTTCAATTTACGTTGATATTTCTATTCGTGCAAACAAAGGTAACTTTAAAGCAGGTGGTAACAATCAAACTATTGCTTCTTGGGACGAGGCTGACGACCCTTATAATTCAGCAAGCTCTACAAGAATTGCGTTCAAGACTCCAGACCTTCCTGATGGTAAACTTCGTGTAGTACGTCTTACACATAACGAACACTCTCAAACTTCACGTGCTGTATCGTTCAATAGTTCACGCAACTATTACGACGGCTTTAAACTTTATTACGATTTGGAAACTAATAGAGTTTTATATAGTGGTGTTAACGCTAAGCAAAACAGCTTGAATGGTACGCAAGGTAGTGACACGGGTTTATACGTTATTAACGACCTTCAAATGCCTGAAATTTACGGCAATGGCAAAAACGGCGGTTATTTCCCTGGCTTTACTACTGGCGAAGTTAAGCTTTCTATCTTTGGCGCTGGCTATTATGCTCAATCTGCTAGAGTTGACCTTATCGGCGTTGGTAATGACGAAGGTAAAACTTTAGTAGACAACTATGGTTTATTTAGTTATGAAGATACTGTTGCTCCTGTTGTTGACGTTGACGTTGAGTTGACTGACGAAACTGGCGTTTATGCAGCAAAAGGTGAAACTTACGTTATTCCTAAGGCTGTTGCAACAGACGTTAACCTTTTAGGTGGTAAAGACGTAACTGATATTTCTGTATATCGTGGATACGGCACGGACACTATTTATGACGTTCCTATCATTAACGGCGCTTTCACGCTTAAATATCTTGATATTTATACTATCGTATACCGCGCTCGTGACACGTTTGGCAACGTTACGGAAAAAACGTTAAACGTAACTGCAAAAACAACTCCTAGTGGAAAGGCGTTAGACTTAACAGCTTCTAAAATTTCCGGCACGTTAAAAGCGGGTGTTGTAACTGAAATTCCTGAATATGACGTTCAAACTATAAACAACGTTGAAAAGTTGTGGGTTAAAACAAGCGTTCTTTACAATGGTGAAGAAGTTGAAATTTACGACGGCAACAAGTTTGTACCTATGTATCAAGGTAAGTACACTATTAGATACGATTATGGCGACAACTGTGCTACTAAGCGTTTTGAATATGAAATAGATTGCGGTGCTTCTGATGCGGCAATGTTTATTGATACTCCTGTTGAATATAGATATATGATAGCAGGCAAGTCTTATTCGCTTGAGCCATATTATGCTCATACGTTTAAAACTGCAGAGCCACAACGTGCTCAAGCAGAAGTTTGGGTAAAGGTTGATGGTGCTGAAGCTGTAAAAGTAAGCAATATTAACAATTATAAAGTTCCTGAAACGGCAACTCAAAGCGTTCAATTCGTTTACAAGTACGAAGGTGCAGAAGATTTAGCAGGCAACGTTATTCCTGTAAAAGTTATTGCTAATAAAATGGACAATGGCGGATTTGTAACACAATTCTTTGATGGTCCGTTTGAACCTGCAGATAAAACTGCTGCGCAAATCCGTTTTGAAACTACTGTTAAGAACGGCACTGCAAAACTTTCTTACATTAATCCTATATCTTTATATGACTTAAATATTAGATATATTATTCCATCAGGTTTTGATAAGTATGGTGCAGTTAAGTTTACTTTTACTGACTATGCAAATGCAAATAACACAATCACAGTTCGTCTTGTTAAAGATGGTAACGATTGTCTTGTATATTTCCAAGATAAACCTTACGTAAAGGCTGCTGAGCAATTTACTGCTCAACTTCAAAAAGTTATTTCATACAATATCAAAACTGAACAATTCAAGATTGGTTCTGGTATTACTTATGACGTTAACTTTGGCTTTGATTCAAGATTAGTTTATTTAGACGTTGAACTTGAAGATATCAAGTGTCAAGAAACTGAAACTGCTGGTATTATCATAACAGAAGTATCTAACCAAAAACTTAATGGTAAGTTAAAAGAAGACTCTACTGCTCCAATTGCAGCAATTGACGAAACTCGTGGTACTTACGCTATTGGCGATATTATTACAATTCACGTTCCAACTATTACTGACGTTATTACTCCTGTTCTTAAAGATGACGTTTATATTAAGGTTACTGATAAGGACGGTACTGTATTAAAAGACGTTGATACTGGCACTGTATTAGATATGCCTACAGATGGTGCTACTTCTTATAGAGTTAAACTTGAATCGTATGGTCAATATACGGTAACTTATGGTATTAGAAGTAACGTTCCTGCAACGAGATATGGTAGAGCTTATAGCCCTGGTAAATTCTACTTCTCAGTTATAGACACTGTTAAACCTGAAATTGAATTTACTGATGGTTATAACGAATATTCAGTAATTAACGTTCCTTACGGTTATGCGTTTAAATTAAACTATAGCGTAAGCGATAATAAGACTGAAGCTCAAAATATTAAAGTTATTATGAGTGCGTTACGCCATGAAAACCAAGTAACTTATTACTTTATTGAAGATGGTATATTCACACCTGTTGAAAAGGGTACTTATACAATCACTATAAGTGCTAGAGATGAAGATAATAACATTGGTAGACGTACGCTTACCATTGTGGTAGCTTAAAAGGAGGTAAAAGAGTATGATTAAAAAATTATCTAAATATTTAATAACAATAATTCTTGTAATAGCTTGTTCTTTTACTTCTTTGGCTTGTGCGCCAGGTAATGGCGGTGGCAATGGTGGCAATGGTGGCAATGGTGACGGAAACGGCGCAACTGTAACTGCCCCTGTAAAACGCACGTACCAAGGCACACACGTTCGTACTGCTACAGATAGTTTAACTGACTATTTAGTGCAAAATGGCGAAACGGAATATACGCTTGTAACTGCAAAAAATATTTCAAACCACATTAACCAAGCTAAAAAAGAGTTTGTTGAATTGTTTGAAAGAGCAACCGGTGCTAAAGTAGGCGTTGCAACTGATGAAGTTGTTTCAACTCACTCAGCAACTGGTAAATATATTTGTATTGGTAATAACGAGTTATTCCAATCTGCAGGTATTCCTGATTATAATCCAACTGAACTTACGGATGAAGGTTACCGCATTTACACTAAAGATAAATCTATATATATAGTAGGCGGTAAAGATATTGGTTCTGTTTACGGCGTATACGGCTTCTTTGAAATTTACTTCAATTTTGAACAATATACAAGAAACTGCGTTCAATTAGACGTTATTCCTGCAAGCACGCCAACTCCATTAAAGATTTTTGACGTTAAGGAAATTCCTGACGTTAAACACCACGCTAACTCAATGGGCTTCCTTACTGGTGACGCCTTGATTGGTGCAGATATTGCTTCTGGCGCTACTGAACTTGACGTTGCTAGCCGTGACTATCGTTGGAGAGTAATGAGTTCGCCAAACGGAATTTGTCTTCCTGTTCACGCAACTTACACAAATGCATGGCAAGCTCTTCGCGAAGAAAAGGGTGTAACTTACAAAACGTTAATGAACTTCTTTAACGACCCTAACAATACAAATAAAGATTTAGCTGAATATGAAAGCTGGATTCCTAAAGTTGAAAGGTCTGGTAAACGTGGCTTCATTCACAATACTGAAGAACTTATGCCTAAAGAAGAAGTTGCTTGGTGGAACACTACTGACTATGCATGGTATTCTGATAACGGTCCACAATTCTGCTACACCGCTCACGGCGATGATGAATCATTAGAATTATTTACTGATGCGTGTGCATTAAAGATTATTGCTTCACTTTATCACTACACACCTGTAGCTATGTCTGGTCACGACGTTATGGCTGATGCTATTGGCGTATATATTACGGTAGAAGACCAAGCTGGTACTTGCTCTTGCGATGGTTGTAAAGCAGCATTTACTAGAGACGCTAACTCTTACGCTGGTGCAATTGTAAGATTCTGTAACTTAGTAAGCAGAAAGGTTAATGCTTGGATGGATATGGAAGTTGACGGCGTTAAGATTAACGCTCCATACGCACGTGACGATTTCCAAGTTGTATTCTTTGCTTATTCAAGCTATACTGATGCTCCTTGCGTATATGATGAGGAAGCTGAAACTTGGGTTCCTGCAAACGATGACGTAAGAATGGACCCAACTGTAACTGTATACTGCGTACCTGGTATTTCTTCTAACCAATATTTATACACTCAAGAATCTAACGCAAACAAAAATGGTTTAAGAAGATTTGAAGCTTGGGATGCTGTTTCTGAAAGAATGTGGTATTGGTCATACAGCGTTGACTTTGGCGCGGTATCTTATCCATATAACAGACTTTCTGCATTTAACAACGAATTCTTCCAAATGCTTGCATCTGGTAACGTATCCTACTACTTTGATAACGGTGTTTCTCAAGGTACTGATACAACTGGTTTCTATGGTATGTACTGGTATATTTCTACTAAGCTTTGCTGGGATTCTACTGCTGATATGCAACCGCTTATGGACGCATGGTTTAAGAACGTATTCTTAGATGCTGCTCCTATTATGAGAGCGTATTACGATGCTACAATGGCGCATGACGCATACCTTATTAAGAACTTCTCAGAAAGCAGTAACATTGGTACAACTTCCGTTAAAAACAGAAGGACTACTGAATGTTATCCTATCACGGTAGTAAGAGATTGGCTTGCAATGTTTGACGAGGCATATAAGGTAATTGAAAAATACGAAACTACTAACAATAACCTTTACTTGACGTTGAAAGAAAGAATTGATGCTGAAATAATTTCTCCACTTGTAATTATGCTTGATATTTACTGTGACGTTGAAGCTTCATACCTTTCAAAGGCGGAAAGAATGGGTTACGTAAACATGTTTAAACAAGTTGGCGCTCAAGAGGGCGGACATGATTACAAACTTGATGACCAAAGACCATCATCAAAAGCATACGCTAAGTTGCTTAAGTAATAGGGAGGATTTAAGAATATGAGAAAATTATTAATAAACATACTTCTTGTTATAATGATGGCTTCAGTGGCATTATTTGCCGGCTGTACTAATGGTGATAATGGTGGTGGCGAAGGCGACAACGGCGGTAGCAATACACCTCCAATTTATGAAGGTACTGGCGGTGGAGGAACTCCTCCACCTGCTGAAGCACCAACAATTTCGCTTAATGCGGAAAAAACTCTTTTAACTGTTGGTGAATATTCTAAGGTAACGGCTACAAACTACATTACTGTAGAAGGCCAACCACTTGTATTTGCTTCAAGTAATCCAAGTGCAATTACTGTTGACGCTAATGGTAAGTTAGAAGCTATTTCTGAAGGCGCTTCAGTTATCAGCGTAACTTATGGCGAAGCAAATGCTCAAATTTTAGTTAACTCTACTTTTGGCGGATACGTTCCTGAACTCTTAATTGATGGTTTATTAACTCGTTCTATTAGTAGTGTTGATACTGACCAAATCTCTCCTTATATTTTCTTTAATAGCAGAAGATTTGGCTTTGACGAAGGTTTAACTGTTGCGTATAGTTCATCTAACACTAACGTAATTACCGTTTCTCAAGATGGTGTTGTTACTGGTAAAGGTTTAGGTGACGCTACTATTACGGTTACTGCTACTTGGCGTAAATTTAATGGTGAAACAACTTTCTCATTAAAGAAAGAAGTTGATTACCACGTTGACGTAAATACAGTATTTATGATTAACAACGATACTGCTGGTACGTACAACGTTTACACAAAGGCTGAATTTGAAGGCGCTAACTACGAAAACGTAATTGACTTTACTTGTACTGCAATGTTTGGCGATGAAATTATTCCTGCAAGCGATATTTCCGTTGTTGTAAACGATGATAATATGGCTGAGTTTAATAATGGTCAACTTGTTGGTAAAGCTTTTGGCGAAAATGGTAAAACTACAGCTACACTTTCATTTACTAAAAACGGCACAGTTTATGAAAAAGTTGTTTCAATCAACGTAATTAGACCTATTGCTACTTATGCTGATAGAATAGAATACTTCTCAAGCTTCTCTGGCGATTACAAAGATGAAGCAGATAATTATAAAGATAAGAGCTTAACTAAAAAGATATTTGGCGATGCTCCTATTGTTGACGTATATCAAGGCGATAATAGACTTGAAGTTGACGAAAACGGCAAAATTTTAGGCGTGGTAGGCAACTTTGATAGCGTTGCGGACGTAACTTTACGTATCGGTACTCAAACTGAACGTTATGACGTTTCTTTAGACGTTTACGCTAAAGTTATTCAAAATAGATACGATATTGAAAACACGTTCCATATTGAAACTGCTGGCCATTTTGTAACAGGTTACTGTGAAATGATTGCTGACGTTAATATGAACAACTTTACTTTCTATCACAGAGCATACTTAAAGGCTGTTGAAAACAAGAACGTTGTTCCTGCTAATATTGGTGGTTTTAGAGGCGTATTTAATGGTAATGGTCATACTATTAGCAACTATAGCACTTACTCATCTAACCCAGGTGGTTTCTTCCTTTACACACATAGTTATGAAGGTAATTACCCTGTAATTAAAAACGTTGCGTTTACTGACGTTAAATTTGGTGCAAACGGTGGTTCTGCTGTTTTATTAGCTCCTGTTGCTAAAACTACGTTTGAAAACATTTATATTAAAGTTTCTGAAAACAATACTGCATCAGTATTGGGTGCGTTGCTCCCAACTTATAATGAAAAAACTGTATTTATGAAGAACGTATTTGTTGACGTTCCTACAAATAAAACTATTAATGCAGTTTCTCCTGACAAGCACGTTCTTGACGGCAATGGCAAAGTAGTTTCTACAGGCAATGCAAAATACGGCTTTGGTTCATTATTTAAAGAACTTGGTGTGGTTACTAGCGCAAGCAAAGATAACTTTAATAGCGTATTTGTAGTATCTCCAATGCCTTTAACTTATTATGAGGGTAACGATATTACTTTCTCTGATGCTACTTATATTAAAAATTATAAAGATAGTGCTGAAAAAGACCCTACCGTAACTGTTAAAGAATATGAAACTGGTACAACTACGGTTAAATCTGTAATTAGATATAACCCATATTACTACGCTTATGGTGCTAACCAAACTAAAACTTGGGACAATAAAGAAATTCCTACAAATAGTACTTTCCAAAACTATGAAAAGTTCTCTGTTAAGATTGGTGCTTACTACTATGCATCTACTGCAGAATTAGTTGCTTCTAAACCTGACTTAACTTCATTTGCAAGTGACGAAGGTGAATTCTGGATTATCAAAAATGGTGTTCCTACATGGCGTGGTTCAGACGTTGATAGTTACTATACTAAAGAAAATGGCAAACTTAATACTGACGTTATTAAGTTTAACGAAGATAAGAAAGATACTACTATCAGCATTACAAACTACACTAACGAAGAATTTGACGTAGTAAGTGCAGTATCAAGCAGTGCTAACCTTACGGCAACTGTAAATAGTGATAACAAGTCTATTACGTTAGCAGTGGTTAATGGTTACAACGATTGGGATAATGACTTGAACGTTCAAATTACCGTAACGTTTGGCAATAACCAAACATTAGTAGTTAATGCGTTAGTAACAAGCGTTATTCAAAAGATTAACGATGAAGTATTATTCTCTGTTGCAGATGGTATCTTCCACAACAATAACGTTATAGCACAAACTTATATTGCTGAAGCATATCAAGTAAGTGAAAACGGAGCGTTATCTACTCTTACAGTAACTAAGGAAGGTGCACTTTTAGGTGTAACTCCTAACATTACAAACGGCTTTAAAGACGTTGGTTACGTAACTATTAGAGTAACTACGAAAGATGGTAAACAATATCAATTTAATAAAGTTAAAGCTTATAGCGGTATTTTAACTGCTGGCGAACACTTAAAGTGGTTTACTATGGAAGTGTCTAGTGATAAAAATCAAGGTCACTATATAGTTGCAAACAATATTAACGCTAATAAAGTTGCTGTTCCTCACGCTCAATATCCAAATGGTGATAGCCCATACAACCAAATTATATCTACTGCAACTGGTGGTTTCCAAGGTATTTTTGATGGTCAAGGCTACATTATTGATAAGATGTTTGCGTTTAGAAATGGTTTATTTGGTAGAATCTTTAACGACGAACAAGGTACTACTGAAATTAAGAACGTTGCGTTTACAAACGTAGCACTTAACCCTTATGACGGCACACTTGACGATGGCAAGAAACACGCTACAGGCCCACTCTTTGCAAGATTTACGCCTGATACTGTATTAGATGATAATTACGTTGCTAAATATCAAACTACAATTTCTAACGTATATATTCAATTTGCAACTCCAAAAATTGGTGCTGGTTACAGTGGTTCTGTAATTCAAGGTTTATTCAACGCATACTGCGAACATAACCTTGCAAGTGATGAAGCTGAAGATAAAACAGCTGGCGAAGCAACTAAGATTCCACTTGATAAACGTGGTTCAGTTGTAAGCTTTAAACTTGTTGACTGCTTCATTGACTACTCTAAAGTTAACGCATATATCGGTCAAAAAGATATTGGTGGTTCTGGCGGTGGCTTAATCGTTTCTGGCGATATTGGTCAAGTTTACCAAGATGGAAATGGCGACTACGTAAATATCAGCGAAGAAATTAAGAACAGCAGATACGAAAATCTCTTTGTTGCATCTCAATATCCATTAGCAGTTAAACGTACTTCAGTTGTTAACCAAGAAGTTATTGAAATGTATGGTTTTGAAACTGCTACTAAGGTTCTTGATAGCACGTTAGGTCCAAACTTCTACGTAACTTATGCAAGCACAATGAGTGGCAAAGCAGGTTATTATGGTTGGAAGTGGGTTCCTTATAGAGAAGCTATTGCTGACCTTGATAAGTATGGCCCAGTACTTCAAGATGGTTATACTCCAAGCGATTTAGCTGAAAAAGCTGAAAGTAAAGATTATAAGTTATGTGGTATGATGTATCAATTCCATGAAAACGTTGTATTCACTGGAGACCCTGCAGTTGATAACGATATCAATAAGGGCGTATTCTTCTACACTAACGTAAATCAATACGGCACGCTTGAAGATATGGCTGCTGAATTTGGCAAAAATGCTAACCTTTACAGTGGTTATGATTCAGCTTACTGGTCATTCACTAACGGCAACCTTACTTGGAAAACTGCAAAAGCTTAATTTCAAGTAACAAAACAAAATTAAGAGAGAATAGAAATATTCTCTCTTTTTTTGTTTAATCAAAATTTTAATTATTAAAGCCTCCCTTGCTAAAAAGGTAGGTGTCATTTGAGAAATGACGGAGGGATTGTTTTTAACACAAATTCTAAAATCAAAGCATAACTTAAAATATTTTGCAAATACTTTAAGTGTTATGAAACTTTTAAAAAAATTGGCAGTGTTTTTAGCTGTTTTAACACTTTTTCTAATTGCTACTATAAATCCTACAAGCGTATATGCAAATAGTAATGAAAGTGTATATTTAGGTGGTTTTACTCAAGGTTTTATTTTAAAAACGCGTGGTGCAACGGTGGTTGGGTTAACAGACGTTTTAGGTTCGGAACGCTTAACTTCGCCGTGTAAACTTGCAGGTATTCAAGTTGGCGATACAATCATTTCTCTTAATGGTAAACAAGTAAATAATAGTAGTGACGTTTCAAACGTTTTAAGCGAGCATAAAGGCGGTAGCCTTGTTGTTGAGTATATTAGCGGAGGCGTTTTTAAACTTGTAAACGTAACTCCCGTTGTTGATTTGAACGGACACTATAAAATAGGTGTTTTTATAAGAGATGATTTGCAAGGAGTGGGAACTGTAACTTATATAAAAGACGATGGTAGTTTTGGTTCACTCGGTCACCCCGTAACTAACGAAAAAGGCGAAACTTATAGTGTTTTAAGCGGTAGCGTGTACGATAGCAGTATAATAGGCGTTGTAAAGGGAACTTGTGGTAAAGCGGGGGAATTAAAAGGTTTGTTTATTGGCGATAAACCTGTTGGCAACATTACAAAAAATACTAGTTCGGGTTTGTACGGCAAGTTTACTAATTTTAATGCTTTAGAATATAAAAAAATTGGCGTTGGAACTGGCAAAATTGGAAAGGCGCAAATAATAAGTACGATAGATGGCAATACTTCGTGCACTTACGATATAGAAATTGTAAAAACCGAACATAAAAAACGTGAGGGTAAAAATTTTGTAATAAAAATCTGCGATGAAAATTTAATTTCTCAAACGGGCGGAATTGTGCAAGGTATGTCGGGTAGCCCAATTATTCAAGACGGAAAAATAGTGGGTGCAGTAACGCACGTTTTTATAAACGATAGTGCACGTGGATATGGAATTTCAATACAAAATATGCTTGCAAATAGTTAAATTTGGCTGTAAAAATTTTTACAGCCTTTTTATATATGTCAAGTAAAAATGCTTGACACTTAAAAGTTTTGAGTGTATAATAAGCGTAAAGGTGGCATAAAATGGAATTGCATTTTACGTATTCTGAGCTTTTTTTGGAATATAAAACGCTTTTAACAAAGCATCAAGCGGAAATTTTTGATTTTTATTATAATTGCGATTTGTCGCTTGGTGAAATTGCTGAATTAAAAAACGTTTCACGTCAAGCAGTTAGCGATTCTTTATCAAAAACAAGGGAATTGCTTGAAATTTATGAAAAGAGCTTGCACTTGCTTGAAAAAAAGCGTTCGCTTACAAATATTGCAAGTCAAGTTGAAAACGTAGAGCAAAAACAAGCGCTTTTAAAAATGATAGGGGAACTTTAATGGCTAATTTATTTGGTGGGTTAAGTGAAAAATTAAATCATATATTTACAAAACTTACTAAGCACGGCAAACTTACCGAACTTGAAATCAAACAAGCCATGCGTGAAGTTCGTATAGCCCTTTTAGAAGCGGACGTTAATATTTTAGTTGCTAAAGACTTTATTAATAAGGTTAGTGAAAAGGCTGTAGGCGAGCAAATTTTAAAAAGTTTAAGCCCTACTCAACAAGTAATTAAAATTGTTAATGATGAGCTTACTGCTCTTATGGGCTCAACAAATAGCAAGTTAAACGTTTCTAGCACGCCTCCTACCGTTATAATGATGTGCGGTTTGCAAGGTGCTGGTAAAACAACGCTTTCTGGTAAACTTGCTCTTTACTTAAAAAAGAACGGCAAAAAACCGCTTTTAGTTGCGTGTGACGTGTATCGCCCAGCAGCAATAAACCAACTTCAAGTAGTTGGCAAAAGCGTTGATACGGAAGTTTATACCGAAGGTCAAGGCGACCCTGTTAAAATTTCTAAAAACGCAGTTGAATATGCAAAAAAATACGGGTATGACACCGTTATTATAGATACGGCTGGTAGGCTTCATATTGACGAAGAGTTAATGAATGAGTTAATACGCATTACACAAGCAGTTTCTCCAACGGAAATTTTGCTTACGATTGACTCTATGCTTGGTCAAGATGCGGTCAACGTTGCAAAATCGTTTGATGAAAAGTTGTCTGTTACAGGCGTAGTTTTAACTAAACTTGACGGCGACACGAGGGGCGGTGCTTGCTTATCCGTTAAAGCGGTTACGGGCAAACCTATTAAATTTGCTTCCGTTGGTGAAAAACTTGGCGATTTAGAGCCGTTTTATCCAGACCGTATGGCAAAGCGCATCTTAGGTATGGGAGACGTTATGTCACTTATAGAAAAGGCGCAAGAAGCGGTTACGGAAGAAGAAGTTGCCAAAATGGAAAAGCGTTTTAAAGAAAACGTTTTTACGCTTGACGATTATTTAAGTCAATTTGATATGATTAAAAAAATGGGTGGTGCGTCTGAAATTTTAAGTATGCTTCCTGGAATGGGAATGGGCAAATTAAAAGGCGTTAGTGCTGATAGCATTGATGAAAAGAAGCTTGAAAGAACAAAGGCAATCATACTTTCAATGACAAAGCGTGAAAAGCGCGACCCGTCAATACTCAACTATTCAAGAAAGCAAAGAATAGCAAAGGGCAGTGGTACAAGCGTGCAAGAAATAAACCAACTTTTAAAGCAGTTTGACCAAATAAAAATGCTAATGAAACAATTAAAAAATGGTAAACGTCGTTTACCGTTTATGTAGAAATTATAATAAAATTTGTGGAGGATATACAAATGGCAGTAAAAATGAGATTAACAAGACTTGGCGATAAAGACAACGCTTTATACAGAATCGTTGTAGTAGATGCAAGGGTAGCAAGAGATGGTGCATATATTGAAAAAATTGGTCACTATAACCCAAATACTAACCCTGCAACAGTAGTAGTTGACGTAGAAAAGGCTAAAAAATGGTTAGCAAACGGCGTTCAACCAACTGAAACTGTTAAAAACATTCTTGTAAACGCAGGCGTTATTGAAAAGTCTAGCAAATTATCACCAAGCAAAACTAACCCTAAAAAGAAAAAGAAATAAGGTGAAATAAATGCTTGAACTTATTAAATACATCATCAATCGTTTTGCAGATAAGCAAGACGAAATTGAATATATTGTATCCGAAGATGGCGACGTTGTTAACGTAACCGTTGTTTTAGCTGAAAGCGATATGGGCAAGGTTATTGGTCGTCAAGGCAAACTTGCAAAAGCCCTTCGTACAATCGTACGTTTTGCAAGCGCTAAAGAAGGTAAAAAATACAATATAGAAATTAAAGGAAAGGGAGAAATTGCATAAATTTCTCTCATATTTTTATGGAAAAACTTGAAGTTTTTGAAGTTGTTAAACCGCAAGGCATAAAAGGCGAACTTAAAGTTCGCATTTTAGCCGACGGTTTTTTTAGCGTTAATCAATTAAAGAGCGTTTACGCTTCAAACGGCGAAATTTGCGTTATAAAGGCTATTAGAGATGCGGGCGGTGGATTTGCTTACGTCTTATTAAACGGCGTTAATACACGTAATGACGCCGAGCTTTTGCGTGGTAAAATATATTTTGCTAACAAAAGTGATATAAAAAGAGAAAAATCGGCTTATTTTATAGTTGACCTTATAGGTTTAACTGCCTTTGACGGGCAAAATTTAAAACTTGGCGTTGTGGTAGACGTAATGCAGTCTAACGTAGATATGTTTAAAATTAAGGATGATGCTGGCAAATTTTTATACGTTCCGCACCTTAAAAAATTACAGCCAAAGGTTGATTTACAAGCTAAAACTATCACTTTTTTAAGTGATGAATTAAAGGACGTTATTTATTATGAAAATTGATATTTTAACCCTTTTCCCTGAAATGTTTGCGCCTTTAAAAGAAAGCATTATTGGCAGGGCAAAAAATGCGGGCAAAATTGAAATTAACGTGCATAATATTCGTGATTATTCGCTTGACAAGCACAAGAGGTGTGACGATTATCCTTTTGGCGGTGGCGCAGGTATGGTTATGATGGCGCAACCTATTGCCTCTGCTATAGAGGCCGTTGATAGCGAGCATAAAGCACGTAGAATTTTTATGTCGCCAAAGGGAAAAACGTTTAATCAAAGTATGGTTTCAACGCTTAATAACTACGAGCATTTAGTTCTTTTGTGCGGTCATTACGAAGGTGTTGACGAGCGCGTTATTGACCTTTATATTGATGAAGAAATTTCTATTGGAGATTACGTTTTGACGGGTGGTGAACTTCCTGCAATGGTGGTTACAGACTGTATAGCAAGGTACGTTGACGGTGTGATAAACAATGAATCTTTATGTGAGGAATCGTTTTCGGGCGGTCTTTTAGAGTATCCACAATACACGCGCCCACAAGAATTTAAAGGCTTAAAAGTGCCAGACGTTTTAGTTTCTGGCAACCATGCCGAAGTAAAAAAATGGAGAAAAAAACAGGCGGAAGACGTTACTAAATTAAGGCGTCCTGACCTTATAAAATAGAGTATGCATATACAATGGTTTCCGGGGCATATGACGCGTGCAATGCGTATGATGGAAGAGCAAGTAAAACTTTGTGACGGCATTGTTTTTGTTCTTGACGCGCGCGCTCCATTTGCGTGTTTAAATAATAAATTATTTAAAATTTTTGGAACTCGCCCCGTAGTTTACGTATTTAACAAATATGATTTAGTTGAACCTAACGAATTCAAAAGCGTTCTACAGCATTTTAACGGCGAAAATAAGCGTGCAGTAACAACGGTAGGAACAAGCGAAAAAAGCGCAAAATCATTATATTTAGAAATTGTTAACGCGTTAAGCGCCGTTCTTGAAAAGTACAAGAATAAAGGCATAAAACGTCCGCTTAGAATTATGGTTGCAGGGCTTCCAAATACGGGCAAGTCAACCTTAATAAATTTGTTGTGCGGAGGAAAAAAAGCAAAAACGGGTGACAAGGCTGGCGTTACTAAAGATAAGCAATGGCTTAAAGTTCAAAACCTTGAACTTTTAGATACTCCCGGCACAACACCGCCAAGTTTTGATAGCGAAACAAACGCAACTTTTTTGGCGTTTATAGGTTCTATTAACGACGATATTTTAGACTTTACCGAACTTTCACTTGAATTAATAAAATATCTTAATGCAAAATATCCAAACGCTTTAAAGCAAACTTATAATATTGACGTTTTAGAAAAGACGGAATATCAAATTTTTGAAGAAATAGCAAAAGTTAAAGGATGTTTAAGAAAGGGCGGAGTTATTGATGAAGAAAGAGCGTCTAACTTATTTATAAACGATTTGCGTAAGGGCAAGTTAGGCAAAATTTTATTTGTTTAGTATGGAAATTATAGATAAATTACAATACGAAAAAGAGTTTTTAAAAAAAGGTTACACGCTTATAGGTGGCGTTGACGAGGTTGGTAGAGGTCCACTTGCAGGCCCTGTAGTTTGCGCTTCCGTTATTATGCCTCTTGACGATATTATTGAGGGCGTTGACGATAGTAAAAAACTTTCTAAAAAAAAGCGTGAACTTTTATACGATAAAATTATAGAAAAGGCAATTAGTTATTCTATAAAGCAAGTAGAGCCTAGCGTTATTGACGAAATAAACATTTTAAACGCTACAAAGCAATGTATGAAAAATGCTATTGAAACGCTTTCTATAAAGCCAAGCGTCGTTTTAATTGACGCCGTTAAACTTGACTTAAACGTGGAAACGTTTTCAATAATTAAAGGGGATTTAAAAAGTTATACAATAGGTTGCGCTTCAATTATTGCTAAGGTGTATAGAGATAGGTTAATGGAAGAATATTCAAAAATCTATCCGGAATATGGTTTTGAAAAGCATAGCGGATACGGCACTAAACAGCATATAACCGCTATAAAGGAGATAGGTGCGTGCCCAATTCACAGAAAGACTTTTATAAAAAACTTCTTGGCATAAGTGGCGAGCAACTAACTGCAAGGCACTTAAAAAAACTAGGCTATAAAATTTTATTAAGAAATTACGTAACGCCTTTTGGCGAAGCGGATATAGTTGCAAAAAAAGGCGAGGATATAGTGTTTGTAGAAGTAAAAACACGTTCTAACTTAAAATTTGGTATGCCTAGCGAAGCTGTCAATTATAAAAAACAGCAAAAATACGTTAATATTGCAAATTATTATTTGTTGCAAAACAACTTAGTAGACACTTGCGTTTCCTTTATGGTTGCGGAAGTGCTAAATGGAAAAATCAATTTAATTACGGAAGCATTTTAATGAAAATTTTAGTATCTGCGCCGGCTGGTTTAGAGGGCGTAACAAAGCGAGAACTTTATAAACTTTTAAAAGTTGATGCAAAATCAATAAATGGTCGCCTTTCTTTTGAGGGCGACATTTTAAACGTTGCGCTTTGCAATTTACATCTTCGCACCGCAAGCAGAGTTTTTATTGAAATAGGTGCGTTTAAAGTTCAAACTTTTGACGAACTTTTTGACGGAATTAAGCAATTAAATTTTGAAAAATATATACATAAAAACGGTAAAATTGAAGTTTTTGGCTCGTCTATAGAGTCTAAACTTTCTGCAACAACTGCGTGTGCTTCCGTTATAAAAAAGGCAATTTGTACAAGGCTTGAAAATTATTATAAAACAAGTTTAGACGAAAGTGGCGAAAGGTATAAAATTGAGTTTGTTATTAGGCGTGACTATATTACCATTTGTTTAGATACGTCTGGCGAAGGGCTTCATAAACGCGGTTATAGGAAGTTAGTTGGCGAAGCTCCCTTAAAAGAAAACGTTGCCGCCGCGCTTTTAGACCTTACTTTTTGGAAAGGCGACAAACCGCTAGTTGACGTTTTTTGTGGTAGCGGTACAATATTGATAGAGGCGTGTTTAATGGCACGCAATATTCCTAGTGGGCTTAATCGTGATTTTGACTTTTTGCATTATAAGAATTTTGACACGTCCTTTTTTAACGATTTAAAGCAAGAAGCAATTTCAAAAATTACCGATGGAAAAGATTTAAAACTCATAGGTTTTGATATTGATGAAAATCAATTAAGACTTGCTCGTTTGCATGCTAAAAACGCAGGCGTGTTAGAAAATATACACTTTCAACAAGGCGATATGCGTAACTTTCAATCAAGGTTTAATAGTGGCGTTATAGTATGCAATCCGCCTTACGGCGAAAGGTTAATGGACGCAAGTAGCGTAAATAAACTTTATAAAGATTTTGGCAAAATGTTTGATGCGCTAAATGGTTGGGAGTGTCACGTATTAACTCCCGTAATTACTTTTGAAAGGGCGTTTTCAAAAACTGCTAATAAAAAGCGTAAAGTATATAGTGGCAAATTGCCTTGCAATTTTTATTCGTTTTTTAGCAAAAAATATTAAAAAATAAGCATTTATTTTGTAAAAATGGCTGTTTTTTAGTTGCAAAATAATAGTTCTTATGTTAAAATATTACAAGACTTCGGGTGGTCCTCTTGAATTTGGCAATGAACACCGCGTAATTATGGAGGTATAGGTCATGACAATAATTGAACAAATCAATCAAGAAAACGTTAAAGCTCAAGTTCCTGCATTTAACGTTGGTGATACTGTAAAGGTATCTGTAAAGGTTATAGAAGGCACAAGAGAAAGAATTCAAGCGTACGAAGGTGTTGTAATTGCTAAACGTGGCGGTGGCATCAGCGAAACTTTCACTGTTAGAAGAATTAGTTTCGGCGTAGGCGTAGAAAGAACTTTCCCACTTCACTCACCAAAGGTAACTGACATTAAAGTTGTTAAGAAAGGTGCAGTTAGAAGAGCTAAACTTTACTATCTTCGTGGTCTTACAGGTAAGGCTGCAAAAATTAAAGAAATTCTTTAATATTAACAAAAATTTAAACGGTACAATTCAGTACCGTTTATTTTTTTTGCTTATTTTTAATATCTGTTTTTTCCGCTTATAATTTTTTTAAAAAAATACGTTTTAAGTAAAGTTTTGTACTTGTTTTTTTCCTTTTTTTATTGTATAATAAAAACTATAAAATTATAATAGGGAAAATATGTCATCAATAGTAAAAGATAACGTTCGTAATTTTTGTATAATAGCACACATTGACCACGGCAAATCAACTCTTGCCGATAGGCTTATTGAATTGACTGGTCAAGTAAGTGAAAGGGATATGGAAGAGCAACTTTTAGACTCTATGGATTTAGAGCGTGAAAGGGGCATAACCATAAAACTTACTCCCGTTAGAATGCTATACAAGGCAAAAGACGGCAAAGAATACATTTTTAACTTAATAGACACTCCCGGTCACGTAGACTTTACTTATGAAGTTTCACGCAGTTTAAGGGCTTGTGAAGGCGCAATTTTAATAGTTGACGCATCGCAAGGCATACAAGCGCAAACGCTTGCAAACGTTTATTTGGCGCTTGATAACAACTTAGAAATTATGCCTGTTATAAACAAGATTGACCTTCCTTCTGCAGACCCTGAAGGCGTTGGCAAAGAGATTGAAGACGTTATTGGGTTAGACGGCTCTAACGCTCCTAAAATTTCGGCAAAAACGGGAATTAATATTGAAGAAGTTTTAGAAAGAATTGTAACGGATATTCCTGCGCCAAAAGGCGATGAAAACGCCCCACTTAAAGCACTTATTTTTGATAGTTATTACGATAATTTTAAAGGCGTTATACTTTTTGTTAGAGTTGTTGACGGGTCTATTAAAGAAGGCACTAAAATTAAAACTTTTATGTCTGACAAGACTTTTGACGTTGTTGAAGTGGGAACGTTTAACCCGGAATTAAGAGCAAAAGCTTCGCTTGATGCAGGCGAAGTTGGCTATATTGCCGCATCAATAAAATCTATATCAGACATTGAAGTTGGCGATACCGTATTTGACGTTGAAAATCCCGTTAGCGAGCCTTTCCCTGGATATAAAAAAGCACAACCCGTAGTATTTAGCGGTATTTATCCGCTTGACGGCTCAAGGTTCGTTGACCTTAAAGAAGCGCTTTTAAAATTAAAATTAAACGATGCCGCTTTAACTTTTGAGCCCGACAATTCAACTGCTTTAGGCTTTGGCTTTAGATGTGGCTTTTTAGGTCTTTTGCATATGGAAATTGTTCAAGAAAGGCTTGAAAGGGAATTTGGGCTTGATATTATTACAACTGCTCCGTCAGTTTCATACATCGTTCATAAAACGGACGGGACTGTGTTAACCATTGAAAATCCAACAAAACTTCCACCTGTAGTTGAAATAGATTATATGGAAGAACCTGTTATTAAGGCAAATATTTATTCTCCACCGGAATACGTTGGGGCAATAATGGAACTTTGCCAAGAAAAACGTTGTGTTTTTGAAGATATGGTTTACATTGATAGTAAGCGTGTGAAACTTAATTACACTTTACCGCTCAATGAAATTGTGTTTGACTTTTTTGACGGATTAAAATCAAGAACTCGTGGTTACGCTTCGTTTGACTATGACTTAAGCGGTTATAAAAAGAGTGACCTTGTTAAGCTTGACATATTGCTTAACGGCGATACTTGTGATGCACTTTCAATCATTGTTCATAAAGAAAAGGCGTACGCTCGTGGTAGAGCTATGGCGGAAAGGCTTAAAGACGTTATTCCACGCCAAATGTTTGAAATTCCTATTCAAGCGGCAGTTGGCGGAAAAATTATAGCAAGGGAAACCGTTAAAGCACTCCGTAAAGACGTTTTGGCAAAGTGTTATGGCGGTGATATTACACGTAAAAAGAAACTTTTAGAAAAGCAAAAAGAAGGCAAAAAGAAGATGCGTAAACTTGGTTCGGTTGAAATTCCAAGTGAAGCGTTTATGTCTATTTTAAAAATAGATTCAGATAATTAGGAGATTTATGGCAGGGCTGTACGTTCATATTCCGTTTTGCAAGCAAAAATGTACGTATTGTGATTTTTGTTCTTATCCAAGCGAAATTCAAAAAGCGGATTTATATTTTGCGTGCTTATACAAAGAGTTAAAGTATAGGGCAAGCGAACTTAATGGCAAAGTAATAAATACCATTTATTTTGGCGGTGGAACTCCAAGTTTTGTTGAGCCAAAATACATTTACGGCGCTTTAAAGCAAATATACAACCACTATAACGTTAATAGCAATGCTGAAATTACGTTAGAAGTTAACCCTGGCACTATTACGGAAGAAAAGTTAAAAGTATATAAAAATGCTGGCATAAATAGGTTTTCAATAGGTCTTCAGTCGGCAAATGATGAAACGTTAAGGATAGTTAACCGCATACATAACGTTCAAGATTTTAAAAATGCAGTAGAGTTGCTTAAAGGTTATAATTTGTCGGTTGACGTTATGATAGGGCTTCCAGGCGAAGATGAAAGTGACGTTTTAAAAAGTTTAGAACTAGTTTCATCGCTAGACGGCGTAAACCACGTTTCTCTTTACGCATTAAAGGCGGAAGAAGGTACGCCAATGTTTACAAAATATTTAAACGGCGAACTTTTAAGTGATGATGAAGTTGCCGATATTTACGAAACAAGTTGTAAATTCTTGAAAGAAAAAGGATATAATCGTTACGAAGTTTCTAATTTTTGTAAAGACGGCTACTATTCAAAACACAATCTAAATTATTGGAAACGTGGCGAATATTTAGGCGTTGGCGTTGGTGCCTCATCGTTTATAAACGGCAAGCGTTTTACTAACACGGAAAGTATTGACGATTATACAAAATGTTTACTTTTAAACAAATTTTGCGAAGTTTTTATTGAAGAGGTTAGTGATGAAGACGCAAAAGGCGAGTACGCAATGCTTTTATTAAGAACGGCGTTCGGCGTAAATTTTAACGAGTATAAACAAGAGTTTGGTAGCGATTTTTTACTAGATTTTAACGAGCCTATCAAAAAGAATAAAAAGTATTTAGACGTAACTGAAAATAGCGTAAAAATAAAGGACGAATATTTATACGTTCAAAATAGTATTTTAGTTGATTTTATTAATTTTTAACAAAGGAATTTTATGAAAGAGTTTGTTCATTTGCATTTGCACACCGAATATTCCATGCTTGATGGTATGGCTCAAATATCAAAGGTGGTAAAAAGAGCAAAACAACTTAATATGCCTGCAATAGCAATGACGGACCATGGTAATATGTACGGTGCAGTTGCTTTTTATAACGAGTGTAAAAAGCAAGGAGTTAAACCTATTATAGGTACTGAATTTTACGTTTGCGATGATTTAACTATAAAAGGTAAACTTAAAACTAATGACGATGAAGGTTATAGTGATAGGCGTCACTTGGTTTTAATTGCAAAAAACGAGCAAGGCTATAAAAGTTTATGTAAATTAAATTCTATTGCTTTTAGAGACGGGTTTTATTATAAGCCAAGAATTGACCTTAAAACGCTTAAGGAATATAGCGAAGGCTTAATTTGTTTATCTGCTTGTTTAGGCGGTGATATTCCGCAAGCAATTTTAATGCGTGATTTTGAAAAGGCAGAAAAACTCGTTCAATTTTTTAAAGAAACTTTTAAGGAAGATTTCTATTTAGAAATTCAAAACCACGGTCTTGATGAACAAGCAATAGTTAATGCTCAACTTCGCGTTTACGCAAAGCAATTTAACGTTAAATTAGTAGCAACTAACGACGTTCACTACGTAGATAAGAGTGATGCCGAAACGCAAGACGTTTTAATGTGCGTTCAAACGGGCAAGAATATAGATACGCCAAATCGTATGAAAATGCCGTGCGATGAGTTTTATTTAAAGACTTATGACGAAATGTTAATGGCTTTTCCAGACGATGAACAAGCACTTGAAACCACTTTAGAAATAGCAAATAAATGTGAATTCAATTTTGAATTTGGCAAATATAAATTCCCTCATTACGTTCCTGACGATGGCTCTACTCCTGTAGAATATATACGTAAACTTATTGATAAGGGTGTTAAGGAAAAATACGGCGAAGAAACTAAGGAAATTCGTGACAGAATAGAAATGGAACTAGCCGTTATTGAAAAACAAGGTTTTATTGAATACTATTTAATAGTTTGGGACTATATTAATGCCGCGCGTAAAATGGGCATTTCCGTTGGTCCTGGCCGTGGTAGCGGTGCAGGCTCAATAGTAGCGTATTTAATAGATATTACGGATATTGACCCGCTTAAATACGACCTTTACTTTGAAAGGTTTTTAAATAGCGAAAGGGTTTCCGCGCCCGACTTTGATATAGACTTTGAAGATACGCGCCGTCAAGAAGTTATAGAGTACGTTCGCAATAAGTATGGTTTTAATACCGTTGCTAAAATTGTTACGTTTGGAACAATGGCGGCTAAAAACGCTATAAAAGACGTTGGTAGGGTATTAAACGTTCCGCTTAACGATTTGAACCGCTTGACAAAGGCAATTCCAACAAAAGTTGCTAAAAAGGGCAAAATGATTGATATAGGTAGACCTAATATTTTACAAAAAGTATTCGGTTTTTATCCGGGCGAAATTGATTATTCAGTACCTGAGCTTGTTGAAATGTACAATAACAACTTAGAAATTAAAAAAGTTGTTGACATTGCAATGAAACTTGAAGATATGCCACGCCAACCAGGCACGCACGCTTGTGGCGTTATTATTGGTGCGGATATTTTAGATAGGCACATGCCACTTTCGCGTAATGGCGAAGATATTACAACTCAATATACAGGTACGGAACTTGAAAGCCTTGGCTTTTTAAAAATGGACTTTTTAGGCTTGCGAAACTTGAGCGATATTAAAAACTGCATAGACCTTGTTAAAGATAACTATGACAAGGAAGTTGTTTTTGATAGAAATCACTATGATGATGAAAACGTTTACGAGCTTATATCTTCCGGTAACACGACGGCTATATTCCAAATAGAATCTGAAGGGTTTAAAAACTTCTTATCTAAACTTAAGCCAACGTGCCTTGAAGATATCGTGGCGGCGGTTTCACTTTATCGCCCAGGGCCTATGGATTCTATTCCGCGCTTTATTCAAAATAAGCATAATCCTGAAAAAGTTAGGTATTTACACCCGCTTTTAGAGCCTATTTTAAAGCAAACTTACGGCTGTATAGTTTACCAAGAACAAGTTATGAGAATTGTTCAAGATTTGGCAGGCTACACCTTAGGTCAAGCCGATATGGTTAGACGTATGATGGGTAAGAAAAAAGTTGCTGAAATGGAAAAAGAAGTTGAAACCTTTATTTTTGGTAAAGGCGAAACGATAGATAAAAATGGCAAGGTAAATAGGGCTATAGACGGTTGTATTAAACGTGGCGTTAGCGAAGATATTGCACGTAAAGTTTGGGATGAAATGAAAGACTTTGCTAAATACGCTTTTAACAAGTCACACGCGGCGGCGTATTCTGCAGTTACTTATCAAACGGCATACTTAAAATGCTATTATAAGCCTGAATTTTTAGCTTCTGTACTCAATAACCGCATAGACAAGATTGAAGAAATAACAAACTATGCTACGTACGCTAAAGAAGAAAAAATTGCAATTTTACCGCCTGATATTAACGAAAGTAAAACGATGTTTTCCGTTAAAAACGGAAAAATCAGGTTTGGTTTAGCAGGCATTAAAAACGTTGGCATTAACGTTATTGACGAGATTATTGAAGAGCGTGAAAACAACGGCAAGTTTAAGAGTTTAGAAGATTTTGCTCTTCGTTGTGCAAAAAGTTTAAATAAGCGTGTTGTTGAAGCACTTATATACTCTGGTGCGTTTGACTGCTTTAATATTTATAGAAGCAGGCTTATTGGTGCTTATGAAGAAGTTTTAGATAGCGCAACAAGAATTATTAAGCAAAAAGACGATGAGCAAATGTCAATGTTTGGCGAAGCAAGTGGTTTTGGATTTGAAGAAAAAATTGTTGCAAATTATCCTAACGTTCAAGAGTTTGACGAAAAGACTAAATATCAATTTGAAAAATATTATTTAGGTATTTACGTTACGGGGCATCCGCTTGAAAACTATAAAAACGAGCTTAAAAAATTTATGTTTTCAACGGCGCTATTTTTAAATAAAGAAGTTAACGAAAATGATGAAGAAGTTTATACCGACGTTGCCGATGGCATGCAATTATCTTTTGGCGGTATGATAACTTCTGCAAAAAAAATCGTTACTAAAAACGGCGATACAATGTGCGCGTTAAACGTTGAAGATTTATTCGGCTCTGTAGAGTGTACGCTATTCCCAAGAGCGTATGAAAAATATAAAAACGTTGCGGTAGAAGACGCTATTGTTAAAATTGACGGCAAGCTTCAGCTTCGCGATGATAAACCGCCTTCAATCTTAATTGAAAAAATTGAGAATTTAATTTCTCAACAACCAGAAAAAGTTGAAACTAAAATAGAAAAAAAAGAAGAGTGCTTAGGCTTAAACGTTTCAAATTTGGAAAATTTGGACGAACTCTATGAAATTTTACTTGCATATCCTGGCGATATTCAAGTTTATATTAAAAGAGACGGCAAAAAATACAAGGTTAACTCAAAGGTTAGAAACTGCAAAGGCTTAGTAACCGAACTTTTATCAATTTTAGATGAACAAGATATAACATTTTTTAATAAATAATAAATTTTTATATACATCAAAGGAGAACAAATGAACAAAATAGCAATTATTACTAGTGGTGGCGATGCTCCAGGAATGAACGCAGCTTTAAGAGCGTGCGTAAGATATGCTCTTGACAGCGGATTTGAAGTTTACGGCAGTGAACGTGGTTATGCGGGTTTAGTTGACGGCTCTATCGTTAAATTGGACTCTCGTTCTGTATCTAACATTTTACATCGTGGCGGTACTATTTTAAAAACTGCAAGATGCCTAGAATTTAAAAACGTTGAAGTTCAAAAAATTGCAGCGGAAAATTTACGCAAATTAGGTATTGAAAACGTTATTGTAATTGGTGGCGACGGCTCTTTCAACGGCGCAAAAGCGTTATCTGACAATTTTGGTATTAGCGTAGTAGGTATTCCTGCAACTATTGATAACGACTTAGCGTACACGGATTATACTTTAGGTTTTGATACTGCTGTTAATACTTGTTTAGTAGCAATCAATAATCTTCGTGACACTATGGGTTCACACGATAGAGCGTTTATGCTTGAAGTTATGGGTAGAAATTGTGGTGACATTGCATTATACGCTTCAATTTGTGGTGGTGCAGAGTTCTGCTTAATACCTGAAGTTCCTTATGACGTTGAACAAATTGCTTTAACAATGAAGGAAAATATAAAAAAAGGCAAAGCTTCAAATATGATTATCATTGCAGAAGGTGTTGAAGGCAAAGAAAAACTCCCTGCAAAAATTAAAGAGTTAAGCGGTATAGACGTTAAGTTTACCAATTTTGGACATATTATTCGTGGTGGTTCTCCAACTATGGCGGATAGAATGTTGGCAACTAGAATGGCAGTTAGAGCCGTTGAAGTTATTAAAGAAAAGAAGACTAATAGAGTTATTGGTATTAAAGATAATCAAATTTTTGACGCTAATATTACTGAAGCCCTTTCTATGCCAAGAAAGTTAAATGAAGAACTTTACAGGGTGTCTGGTATTTTAGCAAAATAATTTAACTGCGATATTTAAAATTAAAAGTTTAAGGGTGTATTATGATTTACAAGAACGTAGAATTTCATAACGTAGAGGAACTCGTTCATAACGATGACGGTAGCGTTTCTTGGATACGCGTTCCGTTAGCAGTATTTAACGAAATGGAAATGCGCAACGCTCAAACCGCCGCTTTTGGTGCGGGCGGTGTTGAACTTCGCTTTGTAATAAAAGGCGAAAGCGCAACTATTAAAATGAGAACTTATGAGGATAACCCTTCGTCTATCCCTTGTTTTCACGTTTTTAGGGGCGCTATTCAAGGCGGTTGGGAAGATAATGAAATTCACACTACCGTAACGGGTGAAATTCAAGAATTCGTTATTAAAAAAGCCGAAAATATAGAGCGTTTACAAAACATACACGAACGCACGGGTTACGACTGGGACCCTAACGTAGTTAGAATTATTTTTAATAGTGGCAAATTTAGAATTTACGATATTATAGGTGACGTTGAACCGCCTTCAAGCGCACAAACGCCTAAAACGAAAATGCTTTGCTACGGCTCATCAATTACAAATGGTTCAAGCGCGTTAAATTCGGCTCACACTTGGGTGTCTATACTTTCACACAACTTAAACGTTGACGTGTTTAATAAAGGTATGCCAGGCTCTTGTGCTATGGAACCTGCAATTGCAAACTTCGTTGCAAGTCAAGGCGAAAAGGGTAATTGGGATATTGCAACGCTTGAACTTGGTATAAACGTTTTAGGTTGGACGGTTGAAAAGTTTAGAGAACGCGCGGAAAATATTATTAAAGAAGTTGCTTTAAGAAATCCTAAAAAACCTATTTTCGTTATTTCGCCTTTCTATCACTGTGGCGATGAATATTGGGAAGACGATAACGCTAAATATTACCGCGTAGCATTAAAAGAAATAGTTGAAAAATACAACTTTAAAAACGTTACTTACATAAATGGTTTTGACGTTTTGGGAAGCGTTAAATATATGTCGGCAGACTTTATTCATCCAAATATTTATGGTATGCAAAAAATTGCCGATACTTTAACCGAAAAATTAAGCAAAGCGTTAAATATTAAACCTATTAAATAGTTTACTATTTAAATTAAAAATTCACGGCTTTTAGCCGTGAATTATTTTTTTGCTATTTAATTCTTAAATCTTTATGTTTAAAGGGCAAAATTGCCGTTTTTTCGCCAGATAAGCGTGAAACAAGGCGTTCGTTATACCTTTCTTTAATTTCGCTTAAAGAAAGGTTTGTGGTTATTATAAACGGCATGCCTTTGTCAATTCTGTCGCTTATTAAGGAAAGTAAAAACTCAACCGTAACGTTATTGTATTTTGGTTCTGTGCCAAGGTCGTCAATAACTAAAAGGTCGCAGTTTAATAAAACGTCGTTTAAAATAGTTCTATTAACTTCGCCAAGGTGCATTTTTAAAAATAGGTTGTTAAGTTCCGTTGCCGTTAAAAATATAGCGTTGTAGCCTTTTGAGTAAATTTCACTATAAACGCATTTAGATAAAAAAGTTTTACCAGTGCCTACGTTGCCTGTTAATACAAAGTTTTTTACGTTTACTTTAGGAAAGTTTGTTGCATATTTACTAAGTAATAATTTTTGATTTTGAATTTCCTTTGCGTTTGCATCATTAAACGAGCATAATTCTTTATGTGAAACGCCTAAATATTTTAGGGAAATTTCCGTTAATCTTTTGTTAAAGCACTTGCATCTTTTGCCGTTAACTATGCCTTTATCCTTGCAAATTTTGCAGTCAAGAGCATTGTTAATAGCGTCTATATAACCCGAATTTTTAATTAAATTGTATTTTTTTAATTCTAACTCTTTTAATTTTTCTTTTAAAGCGTCACAATTATCGCCACTATATTCGCATTTGGCAATTTCAAATTTTAACGAGCCTATTTTATTTAAAATTTCAACGTATTCTTCGTTTTTTGAAAGCAAATTGTCGTAATATTCGTTAATAGCGTAAAGTTTAGTTGCTTTTTTTATATAATATTCGTTTGTCAATTCTATTAAGGCTTTAGATTTTATCATATAATTCCTTTATATCGTCAACTTGGTCTAAAAGTTTGTCTAATTCTTCTTGCGTGTATTGTCTTTCATTTTCAAAATGTTGAGTTTTGTTTTGAACGCCATTTTTAATAGATGGAGGGGCAATTTTATTAACTTCTTCTAAAGTGTATGCACCTTTACTTTTCCAATTAGATAAAATTGCGTTCATATAAGGTATTGGGTTTTGAGTGCCTGTAGCACGTTTTGAAGCTTCTAAAATAACGTCGTCACTAAAATTCCAATCTCTTCTCCAAATTTTAACGTTTTCTCTATCCCAACCGTTAGGCTTGCGTGAAATGCCTAAATATTCTAAAATTTTTGAAATGAATTTATCGGTAGCATTAAAGTCGTTAATATAATTAACGATGCTGTCAAGCGTGATGTAACCAAGTTTCATTAAGTTGTTTATTGTAACGTTCATTTGCTCAAGAGTGCGCCTGTTAGACTTGAAGCAATAGTTTGCAACAAACACTAAAGTTTTATGGTCGTATCCCATTGAAAGCCAAGGGGAAACGTAATTAGTAACAACGGTTTCGTGCACTTCAATAAATATGCCAAGAGCTTTACATACGTCAATAGAAATGTCAATTTTTTCTTGCTTAGTTTTAAGGAAGTTGGAAACGTCTTGAATAGTAAAGCATTTGCTTGCATAAAGCTCGTCAAAAGTTTTGTCAAGCGTCTTTAAGTTCTTAATTTTGCTTTGTTTAGCAGTAAAAAGTATAATTTCGTGCTCAAAAGAGTATTTTTGGCTCCACTTTTTGTAAAGTTCTATATCTTCAACTTCTTGTTTTCTGCTAATTTTTAACGTGCGGAAAAGCTCGCCAATTTCTTTAGTTAAGGCATTGTAGTTGGTTAATTCTTTGTCAACCAATTCTTCCGTTGTAATGTTACGGCTAACAAAGTCTTTAGCTACCGCAAGTATGTATTTATACGAAATATCGCCACCTTTAAGGTCGGTGCAATATTTAACAATCATTAAAAATGCTTCTGGTTTAAGTGGCGTGCTTTCTAAAAGGTTAAAATATTCGCTATATTCGCTAGTAGAAATCATACGCTCGCTTATAATAACTTGAAGCGCTTTAGAAAGGTCTTCATACTTTTCAGGTTTATAGCGCTTATATTTAACGCCACTATCGTTTACAGGAACAAAATTAACGGTAAATGGATTTTTTGAAACTATTAAAACAAGGCCGTATTCTTCAAGGTATTTAAAATTATCAATAACTTGGTCGGCAGAAAGATTTAGGTTGCTTGCCATTTTATAAACGTCAAAATCAAGAGAAGAATTTTGGCATAAGTATAAACCGTAAAGATAAACTTTTACGGCTTCTTCATTTAATTCTGGCAAATAATTTGACACAAAAAGATTGTCAATTAAAAGTTTGCCTGACGTTGCGTTTTCCTTTGTAAAATTGCAAAATGACATTTTTCACCTAATTTAATTTTTTTATTGCATTATAGTATAAAATATATTAAAATAATAATAAAAATAAATCAACTAAAATTTCGCAAACTTTTTTTTAATACAACATTTAGTGTTTTTTAAGTTTGTGTCTACAAGGTGACATTTTGAAAATTCTGCATACGTCCGATTGGCATTTGGGCAAAAAATTAAAAAACGTTAGTCGCTTGCCTGAACAAAAACTTGTTTTAGATGAACTTGTTGACTACGTGCGTGCAAACAGCGTTGACGTTGTTATTATTTCTGGTGACGTTTTTGATACTTATTTTCCGTCTTCTAGCGCAGAAGAGTTGTATTTTAACACGCTTAAACGCTTGTCAAACGGCGAAAGGATTGTTATTTGTATTAGTGGCAATCACGATGATAATAATAGAATAACTGCAGGCAGTAGCGTTTGTTTTGATAGCGGTATTGTTTTTAGTGACGTTTTATACAATAAAACGTTAAATTTAAAGCGTGTTAGTTTAATTGAAAGTGGCGAAAGATATTTTGTTGTAAAATCACTTGATGGCGAAGTGGTGTTTTTTAACGCGCTTTCATATCCAACAGAGTATAGGCTTCAAGCCGTGGTTGACGAAACTAAAAGTTACGAAGAGTGCGTAAAAGATTGGATAAGCGAAGTTTCAAATAAAAACGTTAATAATTACCCTGAAGTGTTTACAGGGCATTTGTTTTTGCTTGGTGGCGAAAATGACGGGGCTGAAAAGCAAATTGAACTTGGCGGTGCACGAATTTTAAATAAAAGCGTTTTGCCTTCTAATGCCGTATATTCAGCGCTTGGGCACCTTCATAAGCGTCAAATTATTGATAAAACGCGCAATATTGTGTATTCGGGCAGTATTTTGCAATATAACTACGGCGAATATGAACACAAGTCGTTTGAAGTTTTTGAAATTTTAAACGGCAAGGTTTGCAATTTGCAAACTATAAACTTTAAAAACGGCAACAAATTAAAAGTTGTTGAAATTTATGGATTTGATAAATGCTCTGAAATTTTATCTACTTTTAATAATTGCTATGTAAAACTCGTATTGCACTCAAACGAGCCTTTAACAACAATGCAAACGGTTGAACTTATAAAAAACTTCCCCTTTGTTACGGAAATTGAGTTAATTAATGAAAGTGAAGATGTTTTTGACACCGCTTATGATAGACGTAAACTAAGCGACAAAGAGTTGTTTTTAGAATATTACAAAAAATATTTTAGTGGCGAGCCTAAACAGGAACTTGTTGAACTTTACCTAAAAATGCTTAACGGAGAGGTTGAAGATGAGGCCGATTAAATTAAAAATTGAAGGAGTAAAAAGTTTTTCTAGTTGTGTTGAAATAGATTTTAACAAATTATTAAGTGCTGGTATGTTTGGCATTTTTGGCGATACCGGCAGTGGTAAAAGCACTATTTTAGAAAGCATAATTTGTTCGCTTTACTCATCAAAATTTAAAACTGAATATATTAACAAGCGCTGTAACTATGCAGAAATTACATTTAATTTTGAAATTGTAATTGACGGAGAAAGGCGTAATTTTGAAGTGTATAGAAAGTTTGTAAAAACAGGTCAATCTAAAGCAGTTTTATACCAATATATAGATAAAGTAAACAAAATTTCTATAGCTGAAAAACAAAGGCAAGTTGACGATAAATTATGCGAACTTATAGGCTTAAATTGCGAAGAATTTGAAAGCAGTATAGTATTGCCTCAAGGTAGGTTTGACAAGTTTTTAAACTCTACAAGAATTAATAGAATTAAGATAATGGAAAGCCTATTTTCTCTTCAAAAATACGGCGAGAATTTAAAGGAAAATACAGATAAATTAAACCTTAAATATTTACGTCAAGAAGCGGATATTAAAGGTAAACTTTCTATGCTTCAAGACGTTGATGAAAACGTTTTAAAAGAGTTGAAAACTCAACTTGAAGAAAGTAAAAAAGAACTTGATATTATAACTATAAAAAATAAAAAAATAAACGATTATATCGCAAATTATGCACAATTTTATAATGGCGAAAAAAGACTTATTGAGATTGAAAATGAACTAATTTTTCTAAACAAAAAAACGCCTTATTACGAAGTTGTTAAACAAAATTTATCAAAGTTAATAAGCGTAAAAAATTTCGTTCAAATTAGCGAGCAAATTGATAATTTTAACTCTCAATTAAATACCCTTAATTCAAGCCTAACTACCGCTAAAGAAAACCTTAAAATATACTCTCAAAACGAAGTAGATTTTTTAAATATTGTAAATGAATTGACGTTAAATATTGAGCAAAAAGAAAAGGCTAAAACGGCAATAAATATAAGCGTTGAAAAAGTTAAATTTTTAAACGAGCAAGAAAATAAATTAATTGCAAATTTAAATGAGGTTGACGGTCAAATTAAAAGTTATAATTCTTTCTTAAAATTAGCCTTGCAAGAAAGTGACAATTTGATATCCAAATTAAAAAAGATTGGCAATATGCAAATTGATAAAGATTTTGAAACTGAATTTTCAAATTTAGAAAAAACGCTTTCAAAAAAAGCAACGCTTGCAAATATTTTAGGCGAGAAAAACTTTTTAAAAAATTTAACTAACTTAGTTACGCAAGCTTTAGCCTTAGACGCCATTTTAGACAGGTTAGACTATTTAACAAAACTTGAGCAAGATTTAGGTTTAGTTAGTGGCGATTATTCTAATATAATATCTTCGCTAAAAAACTTGCTAGATAAAAAGTTGCAAGTTCAAAACGAAACTTTAAAACTTGAAAACGAGATAAACTTAAAAAATAAGGACGTAACAAATTTAAAAGAACAAATCAATGCGTTATTAGAAAAGAGGCAACAAATAAATTGTGAACTTTCTAATTTGAGCGCTCAAGTTGAAAGTTTGACAAACGGCAATAACGTTTTAAAAGTTTATGAAAATTTAGAAAGGGAAATATTGGAACTTAAAAATAAAAAACTAGCAAAAGAGCAAGCTTATAAAAGTGCTTGTGAAGAAGGTAATAAAACTAGGATTTTTATTGCTTCAACCGAGGCTAAAATTGATAGTTTAAACACTCTTTTATCTACGCAAGTTGACGCGCTTAATACTCTTAAATTATCGCTTAATTTAGACCTTGAAAACTGCCGTAAAATTATTAAAGAATTTGATAAAATTGGGTTAAAAGAAGAAATGGAAAACCACTTTACAAACCTACTTTTATTAACGGAAGAAAGGTCAAAAATAGTTAAAAACCAAAAAAATAGCGACTATGATTCTTCGCTTTATCAAGAATATTTGCAAAAAAAGGACGAAATTGGGTTAAATTTAATAAATTTAACAGAAAATTTTGCAAAAATTAAAAATAATTATGAAAAAAGCGAGCAAAAATACGAAGATAAGTGTATAATAGAAAAAGAATATAATATATTAACAAAAAAGATGCAACTTTTACAAACCTTAACGTCTCTTGTTTCTTCGCGTAAATTACTTGAATTTATTGCTGATGAATACTTAAGAGAAATAAGCGTTTTAGCAAAGAAAACTCTATTCACTTTATCTAGCGGAAAATACGGTTTAGTGTATGACGATGAGTTCTACGTAACGGACAATTTAAACGGTGGCGAAAAGCGTCAAGTTTCAACGCTTTCCGGTGGCGAAACTTTTATAGTTTCTCTTTCATTAGCTTTGGCACTTAGCACGGAAATTCACCATAAGTCAATGCGACCAATAGAGTTCTTCTTTTTAGACGAAGGCTTTGGCACGCTTGATAAAAATTTGACGGAAACGGTTATTAGTTGCTTACAAAAACTTAAAAATCAAAACTTTACGATAGGGCTTATTTCTCACGTTGACGAACTTAAAGACGCGGTTGATGCACGCATTGACGTTACTAGTGCTACTTTAACAACGGGTTCAACGGTCAAAATAACCGCAAATTAAAAGGCATAAGATGACAGAAACTATTTTAACTCCTATAACGCTTTGGAATTCGTTTGACGATACTTTGCCGTTAAAGGAAGTTCAACTTAATACTTTTACGTTAAACAACGCCGTTTATAGTCAGGTTTATTTTTCTGGCAGGCAAGTGGGTTTAGAGCGCGTGCGCATTTTTGGCTTGTGCGCAATGCAAAAAAATGAAAGTAAGGGCTCAATTTTAATTTTGCCAGACGTTGTAGATACTATTGATGGAGAACTTGTTAACCATTTTGTTAATTTGGGTTATGACGTTTTGTCCATTGACCTTCGCGGTAAGTTTTTAGCCGATGGCGAGTGTACTAAATATCCCGATGAAATTAGCTATGCTAATTACGCTTTGTCGGGGGATACTTTTGATAAGGTTGCTAATTTGGCAAGTCAAACGTGTTGGTATGAGTGGACTGCCGTTGGTAGATACGCCGTATCATACTTAAAAAGTAAGCGCCCAAATAATAAAATTGGCGTTATAGGTATAAGGTATGCTTCTAACGTGCTTTGGCAACTTTCGGCAACGGATAGTAGAATTGACGCGTCAACTTTTTTATTTGGAGCAGGCTGGCTTGCTTATAAAGGCGTTAATAAGTATGATGAAAAAGCATCTATTGAACTTAACGAAGAAAGGTATAGGTTTATAGCAGGCGTGGAAGCTCAATCGTACGCAAGTTACGTTAAATGTCCTGTTTTATATTTAAGTACAACAAATAGCGAGCGTTTTGACGTTGAAAGGGCGTTAGACACTCTTTCTAAACTTCCTAACCAAGATTTGTGCTGGTTTAACTTTACAACGGTTGCCAAAGAAGTTTTAGACGAGCATAGTTTAATTGACATTAATTTGTTTTTTGGTAAATTTATTGCGGGGCAAGACGTGATTTTGCCTAAAATACCTGAAATTGAAATTGATTATGATGGCGAGCAGATTTTTTACAATTTAGACTATTCAAATCAAGAAGACGTTTCAAGCGTGTTTGTTTTATCAAGTTGTAACGACGTTAGAACAAGCGATAGAGTATGGTATAACGTAATGCCAAAGCAAAGTGAAGACGGTAAAAAGGTGTTTAGGCAAAAAATTTACGGAAAAGTTGATTTTGAAATTGCTTTTGCAGTTGTTAAGTATGCTAATGGCTTTACTATAAGTTCACGCCTAGAATTTGAAAAGATAGACGCTTCATCATCTTCAAAAACGCCATCGGTATTATTTTGCTCGCTTAAACAACTCGTTAATTTTGTTGTTGAAGATTTAAAAACCCCGCTTTTAGGAAACGTTTTTGCAAAAAGTAGGTTGTATCAAATTAAAAAAGGTCCTTATGATATTCAAGGTATTTTTTCTGAAAATACTTTAACTTCATATGCGGTTAGAAAAATTGTCAACTCTATAGAAGAAGATTCTTTTATTAAGTTTGACGCATATTCTCCACTTATGGACAATCTTTTAATTAAAATAATGCTCAAGAATAAATCGTACTTTGAAAAAAGTTGCTGTTTAACGGGTGGGGAATTTTGGCAAAGTGTACAAATTCCTATTAGTGAATTCAAAGATGAAAATGCAAGGACTTTAAAAGATTTTGAACAAATAGAATCTATTTCATTATCTTCAAGCGGTGCATTTATGATTAATAATTTTATTTTGATTTGATTATGGTAAATTTAAACGATAAAATTACAACTAAAAAAAATCATCCGTGCGGAAAAAATGCGTGGACGGTTATAAGAATTGGCGCGGACGTTAAAATTAAATGCGATAATTGCGGAAGAGTGGTTATGCTTTCTCTTGATGCGCTTAAAAAAAGCATTAAAACTATTAATGGTGAAAAAAATGAGCGATGACAAAATTGTAAACGGGCAACTTAATAAACGTAAAAACGTAATTTTAGACGTGGTAGTTATTGCTCTTTTAATATTTATATTATTTTTCGTTTATTTTGCTACAAACGTTTGGCTTTCCGTTCACGTGGTTAAAAACGTTTCAATGCAATCTACTTTACTTGATGGCGACGTTGTTTTTGCCGATAAATTAGCAACTCCTAAACGCGGTGACGTTGTAATTTTTGAATACGATACTAACGTTGATTACGTTAAACGCGTAATTGCAACCGAGGGAGATACTATTTATTTTGAAAAAGAAGGCGACGAGTATAAAGTTTATATACAATATAACGGCAAAGTTATGAGAGAACTTTTAAACGAGCCTTATTTAGATGAAGGGACTATTACTACCTACGTAAGCAAGCCTATTTACGTTGTGGGCGAAGATGAACTTTTTGTTATGGGCGACAATAGAGGGGATAGTTACGATAGCCGTGACTTTGGCACTATAAAACAAACGCAAGTAAAAGGCGTTGTTCACAACTTTTTTATTTCCATAAAGGGCTTTACAAAATTAATTTATGGCAGTAAGTAAAATGGTAAAATATGAAAATTATTAAATTCTTTATTAGGTCAAAATTGTACCCAATTTTGCTACTTTTAATATTCTATGCCGTAATGTTTTTTATGGGTAAAGACGTTAGTTATAAAAGTTTAAATTTTACTATACTTTTAGTAGGCTCTTTAGTAACGGTTTTATACGCTATTTATTGTGCGTTAACGCCTAAAAAGAAAAAGAATAAACGAAATAAAGGCGATGGTGAAAAATCTACTACAAAAACCGAGCCTAAAAAAAGTATTTATCCCATTTATTTTACCGTAAAGCAAGATGAGCGATATGTTTTTGCTGAATATGAAGACAGGTACGAACTTTATTTAAAAACGGAAAATGGTTTAAAATACGTTAGAACTGATACAAAACAATAGGTTATTTATGATGAATTTTTACGAAGAAGACTATCTTGTTAAAATTAACCGCCAAAAAAGAAGGTGTTTGGCTGTATACTTTATAGTGGCAGTAATTTTAACTTTAATTATAGTTATGGCTATAGTTTTAAACTCAATATTTCCATACAACTTTGGTCATAGACCAATACTACTTTCAGTTGTAATTGTTTCTACGCTTTTATTAGTTGTATTTTCCTTTGTGTATTTGCAAATTTGTTATAGAAAGGTGGCGGAATATTATAATTTTATAGTAAGTTTAATTTCAAGAAAGTCCGCATCTATAAATGCAACTATAATTAGGGTAAACGCACAAGTTGTTTCCGGGGTTATTGACTATTATTCGGTTGACGTTTTAGAATGGTCTGATATAGATAACGACTATGTAGAAAGAAGCGTCTTTATTGATGCAGAGATGCAAAATTTAGACTTAAATAAAGGCGAAATTGTTACGTTAGTAACAGTTTCAAACTACTTAATTGCTTATAAAAAAGGAGTGTAATATGAAGCGCAGTGAGATTAATGAGCAATTTAAATGGAATATAAGTGATATATTTACTAGTGACGATGAGTTTTTAAAAAAAGCAAAAGAATTGGAAGGTAAAATAAATTTTGATTCTTTTAAGGGCAAGTTGAACAACGCAAAATCTATTAAAGAGTGTTACGATACTTTATATTTATTGGCTTTAGACTTGGAAGTTTTGTCCGTTTACGCAATGATGCGCCGTGATGAAAATGCCGACGATAGAAAGGCTAACGAACTTAGCGGTATGGTAGATGAGCTTTTTGTTAAATTTTCTTCAAACGCATCATTTATTGACGTTGAAATTACAAATCTTTCAAACGGCGAGTTAGAAGCCTTAATAAACGATGAAAGTTTGGTTTTATATAAGCGTGATTTAAAGCGTTTAAAAGACTACAAGCCACATATTTTAAGTGAAGATTGTGAAAAACTTTTAGCTCTTGGCGGTAAAGTTTTTGGTGGATATCACGACGTGTTTTCTATGATAGATAACGTTGACTTAGACGTGCCTGAAATTAAAGTTGACGGCAAAAAAGTTAAAGTTTCACACGCAACGTACTCTTTACTATTACAAAATCCTAGCAAAAGCGTTAGAAGAAAAGCATTTAAGGCGTACTATGGCGCTTACAAAAAATTATTAAATACTATAACTGCAACGTATAAGGGAAACGTTGAAAAAAACGTCTTTATATCAAAAGTTAAAAAGTTTGAAAGTTGCTTAGATAAAGCACTTTTTAGCGAAGAAGTTGACAAGTGCGTTTATGAAAAACTTTTAGAAAGCGTTAATAAGAATTTAAAAACTTTACACGCATACGTTAAGTATAGAAAAGGTGTAATTGGCGGAACGCTTAATATGTACGACTTGTACGTACCCCTTGTAAAAAATGCGGAAATAGCACTTGATTATGAAGATGCTTATAACTTAGTTATAAAAGGTTTAGAACCACTTGGTAGCGAATACTGCGAACTTTTAAAGCGTGCTAAAGAAGAAAGATGGATAGACGTTTATGAAAACGAAGGTAAGCGTAGCGGTGCTTATAGCGTGTGTACTTACGGCTTAAAACATCCTTTTGTGCTTTTAAATCACACAAAAACAACGCACTCCGTATTTACTATTGCGCACGAAATGGGGCATTCTATTCACTCTTATATGTCAAACCGCACACAACCGCAAACTACTGCAGATTATAAAATTTTTGTTGCAGAAGTTGCTTCAACGGTTAACGAAATATTACTTATTAAATATTTATTGAACAATGAAAAGGACGTAAATATTAAAAAATATTTACTCTCGTATTATTTAGATACCATTAGAACTACCTTATTTAGGCAAACGATGTTTGCGGAATTTGAGTATATTGCACACTCACTTGCAGAAAAAGGCGAAACGCTTACAAAAGAATTGCTTAATGAAAAATATTTAGAGTTAAACAAAAAATATTACGGCAAGAGCGTTAAGTCTAATGAAGAAATTGCTTACGAGTGGGCAAGAATACCGCATTTTTATTCGGCATTTTACGTTTATAAATACGCAACGGGCATAATAAGTGCGGTAAATATAGCGGAAGCAATATTAAAAGATGGCAAACCTGCAGTAGATAAATATTTTAAATTCTTATCTTCCGGCAGTAGCGATACCCCTGTCAACCTTTTAAAAATTGCAGGAGTTAATTTGGAAACAGACGAGCCTTATAACGTTTGCATGCAATCGTTTAAAGATGCTCTTTTACAACTTGAAAAATTATAAAAAATATTAAGGATAAATTATGGCAAATAACGTTATTTCAGCACTTCCATACAATTTGGAAGCAGAACAAAGTATTTTAGGTTCAATTTTAATTGACAAAGAATTGCAATATGAAATTCGCGCAGAGTTAAAGCGTGATGATTTTTATATGGAGTCACACAAGCTTGTATTTGATAGCATTTGTAGCGTACTTGACGCAAGTAAGCCCGTTGACCTTGTAACGCTTACTGACACAATGGCTAAAACGCACGTTAAAAAGCGCAAAAATAGAGTTAGGGGCAACGTTGATATTGCAACACTTGCAGAAGATATGGAAAATAAAACCACTTTAGAAAAAGCAGGTGGTATTGAATATCTTTCAACGCTTTCTTTATCTACGCCATCAGCGGCAAATTATCGCTATTATTTAGATATTATCAAGCGTGATAGCACTTTAAGAAAGCTTATTAGAGGGGCTGAAGATATTATAAAAGACGCTAAGTTAAGTACGGATAGTGCAAAATCTCTTGCACTTGCGGAAAGTAAAATTTACGAAATTAGCGAACAACTTGACACGTCTTCACTTACTAACATAAAAGAAAACGTTGACGAAGTTATTGAAATTTTTGACCAAATTCAAAAAGATAAAAACTATAATCAAGGTTTAAAAACGGGTTTTACGGTTTACGATAAAATGACTAAAGGTTTACATAGGGGTAACCTTGTTATAGTTGCGGCTCGTCCATCTGTTGGTAAAACTACGCTTGTTATGAACATAGTTGAACACGTTGCAATTAAGAGCAATGCAGTTTGCGCTGTATTTGCACTTGAAATGACAAAGAACGAACTTGCAGAGCGTATGCTTTATTCGTTAAGTGGCGTTCCTAGCGAAGTGCAAAAAAATGGTAAACTTGAGCCTAAAGATTGGCAAAAAATTTGGAACGCTAAAAAACTTATTCAAAATGCTGAAATTAATATTGACGATTCTTCTATCGTTACTTATCCAGATATTTTGTCAAAGTGTAGAAGGTTAAAATCAATTAAAGGTAAACTTGACCTTATTGTTGTTGACCATATTCAACTTATGTCGGCAGTTAAGTCTAACGATAGTAGGCAAGCGGAAATTACGGAAATATCACGCGGGCTTAAGATGATTGCAAAGGAACTTGACGTTCCTGTTATTGCACTTTCACAACTTAACCGTGACGGCGAAAAGAAGGGCACTAAACCCGTGCTTTCTAACTTAAGAGAATCTGGTGCTATTGAACAAGATGCGGACGTTGTAATGTTTATTCACCGCCCTGATAGAACGCCTGAGGGGGCTGAAAATCCCGATTCTGTTAAAAAAGATGAAACGGAAATTATCATTGCTAAAAACAGAAGCGGTCCAATTGGTTCGTTCAACCTTATGTTTAAAGGCGAACTTTCCAAGTTTGTTAACGTTGTTTACAATGAGCAAAACTTGGTTATTCCACCAGAAGAAAGTTCGTATAACTCTTTTACTAATATGAGTGACGTTGTATTTGATTATAACGTTGATGATAATTTTGCTCCACCGGAAGACGATGCTTTTGTTCCTCCTGTTGACGAAATTTATAATGGCGACTAAAATTTTATGAATACAAAAATCTTAAAAATTGACGATTATTCCTTGGAATATGCAAAAAACTTAATAGAAAATAACGAGCTTGTTGCCTTTCCTACGGAAACCGTTTACGGCCTTGGTGCACTTGCTACTAGCGATAGCGCCGTCAAAAAGATTTTTGAAGCAAAAGGTAGGCCAAGTGATAATCCGCTAATCGTTCACGTACATAGTAATTACGATATAAATTCGCTTGTATTTATTGAGCACGATTACGTTAAAAAGTTGCAAAAAGCGTTTTTGCCTGGTCCTTTAACAATGGTTTATAAAAGCAAAGGAAACGTTTCTAGCCTTGTTTCTTGCGGGCTTAATACGCTTGCAATTCGCGTTCCTATAAAAAAAGAGGCGCAAGAGTTTTTAAAGTACGTAAACGCACCTATTGCAGCGCCATCTGCAAACGTTTCAAAGCATACTAGCCCCGTTACAAGTGAGCACGTGTTTAATGATTTAAACGGCAAAATAAACCTTATTTTAGAGGGTGGTAAATGCGAGGGTGGTATTGAAAGTACCGTGCTTGACGTTACTACGGATACGCCAATAATTTTGCGTAGCGGTTTAATTACAAAGGAAATGATAAAGGAAGTTGTAGGCAAGTGTGAATACGCTAGTGGTGCAAGTCAAATGGTCAATCGTTCGCCTGGAACAAAGTATAGCCATTATATGCCAAAATGCCAAACTATTTTGTTTGATTATGATGATTTAGTGGGCGCTCAAAGTTATTATGATGAGTGTGTTAAGGCTAATAAAAAAACGTATTTTTTATGCGATGATGAAGTTTGTAAAAAGTTAAACGGCAACGTTTTAAATTTAGGCAAAACGGCTACGGAAATTGCTTCAAATCTTTATTACAATTTACTTGAAGCTGAAAAAGTTTGTGAAGTTTTAATTGCAATAGAAGTTAACACTGGTAGCGAACTTGATATTTCTATTATGAATAGGCTTTCAAAAGCATGTAAAAGTAGTATAAAATAATTTTTTTGGTATTGACAAAAAGGCTATTTTATTATAAAATAATAAAAAGTTAAAATTTTTTAGAGGTTTTATATAATGAAAAACGGAGAAAAGTGGCTTGATATTGACGGTAACCCTATAGAAGCACACGGAGGCTGTAGGCTTTACCACGAGGGTAAATTTTATTGGTATGGCGAAGATAGAAGGGGCGACAATTACGTTTCTTGCTACGTTTTAGAAAAACAAGGCTGGAAGTTTTTAAACAGTGTATTAACCGCTAATTCAAAAACGCAAGCAACGCGCGTTGTAGCCAATCTTGATTTACGTAAAGAAATTTCTAACGATGATAAAATTCGCGTTATAATTGAAAGACCAAAAGTTGTCTACAATAAAAAGACTAAAAAGTTCGTTATGTGGATGCACTATGAAAACGGCGTTGATAGGCAAGATGCGTGCGCTGCAGTAGCCACGTGCGACACTCCTTATGGCGACTTTGTTTATCACGGAGCGTTTAACCCAATGGGTCACCACTCGCGTGACTGCACTTTGTTTGAAGAAAACGGCAAAATGTATTTTATAAGTTCTGCACGTAGAAATGCGGACTTGCACGTTTATTTGCTTCAAGACGATTATTTGAACGTTGGTAGGCTTGTTAACGTATTATTCTCTAACGAAAAGCGTGAAGCGCCTGCTTTTGTTCAAAAGGACGGCAAAACTTTATTAATCACGTCCGCTTGTACGGGTTGGTATCCAAACCAAGCAACGTTTAGCGTGGCAGATAGTATTACGGGTGATTTTTCCGTTAATGAAAATATTGGCGATGAAACAACTTACTTAAGCCAATCTGCATTTTTATACAAAAATGAAAAGGGCGAAATTGTCTTTTTTGGCGATAGGTGGGGAGGAAGCGACCTTTTACAAACAAGGCAATTTGACTATACAAAGTCAGGTTATTGTGCGTATAAAGTTGAATTTGACGGCGAAACTGCAAAACTTATTTATAGTGACGAGGCGTTTTGCTAATTTAAAAGGAGAATTATGAAAATAGCATTTGGTTGTGACCACGGCGGTATAGCTAATAAGGACGCTGTAATATATTATTTATCAACAAACGGGCATGAAGTTAAAGACTTTGGCACTTTTACAGAAGAATCTTGCGATTATCCTGAATACGCAGTTAAAGTTTGCAACGCCGTAAATAACGGCGAGTGTGACTACGGCATTTTAATATGTGGTACGGGTATTGGTATGAGTATGGCTGCAAACAAGGTTAAGGGTATAAGATGCGCTCACGTTACCGACGCGTTTTCCGCTGAAATGACGCGTAAACATAATGATGCTAACGTTTTGGCGCTCGGTGCACGAATTACAAGTAAAGATGACTGCGTTAAATTTGTTGACATATTCTTAAATACTGCTTTTGAAGGCGGAAGACACGCTATTCGTGTAGAAAAAGTAATGCAAATTGAAAAATAAAAATTTTTACAATAAAAAGATAAAATTTTAGGAGATATTATGAGTAAATTACACGTTTTTGACCATCCACTTATTCAACACAAAGTTTCTATGATGAGAATGAAGGAAACTAACACAAAGGATTTTAGAGAGCTTGCTAACGAAATCTCTTTACTTATGGCTTATGAAGTTACAAGAGATTTACCGCTTGAATCTAAAGAAATTGAAACGCCTATTTGCAAAACAAAAGCAAATTTTATTGCAGGTAGAAGCATTGGCGTAGTTCCAATTTTGCGTGCTGGTCTTGGTATGGTTGACGGAATTTTAACACTTGTTCCAAACGCAAAAGTAGGTCACATTGGTTTATATCGTGACCCAGAAACTCATATGCCTGTTGAATATTACTGCAAACTTCCTGTTGACTCACAAGATAGAACGCTTATAGTTGTTGACCCTATGCTTGCTACGGGTGGCAGTGCAGTTGCCGCTATTGACTTTATTAAGCAACGTGGTTGTAAAGATATTAAGCTTATGAACTTGCTTGCAGCACCAGAAGGCGTTAAAACAGTTATGGATGCACATCCAGACGTTGATATTTACGTTGCAGCATTAGATGAAAAGCTTAATGATCACGCTTATATCGTTCCAGGTCTTGGCGATGCGGGCGATAGGCTTTTTGGTACTAAATAATTAGGCTCTGTCACAAACTCTAACTGATTTTTGGCGGAAAAACACTGCAAATTACTTCGTGTTTTGTTCGGTTACAGACCGCATGGGTATGCGCCCTTACAAGAACACTCGTCCTTTTTGTCTTTTCCTCACCAAATCGTAAAAATACTAATCAGTTATTTTTTGTGACGTCGCCATTAATTAAAAATTTAAATATCGGGTTAATTATTGCCCGATATTTTATTGGTTTTAGCGAGTTTGCAACTTGTTTTTTTCTTATTCTTTTTACTTGCTTAAAAATAAATAAAAAGGGGAAAATATGATTAAAAAAGTTAAAAAAGCCGTTATTCCCGTTGCGGGTTACGGCACAAGATTTATGCCATATACAAAGGCAGTTCCAAAGGCGATGCTTCCAATTTTAAATATTCCTGCTATTCAAATTATAGCAGACGAAGTTGTTAAAAGCGGTATAACGGAAATTTTATTTATAGTTGGATACCGTGCGGAAGTTATTAAAAATCATTTTAGCGAGTCTAAAGAACTTGACGATATTTTGCTTAAAACAGGCAAAACCGAGTTTTATAAATCTGTAAAATATCCAGAAACTATGGCAAAAATTACATACGTTACTCAAGAAGAATTAAATGGTACTGCAGGTGCGTTAAAATACGCTAAAGAATTTGTAGGAAACGACCCGTTTGCCATTTTGTTTGGCGATGACGTTATGTTTAATGACGAATATCCCGTTACAAAACAATTAATTGACGTTTATGAAAAGACGGGCAAAGCAGTTATAGGTTGTGCTAACGTTCCTAAAGAAGAAGTTCCAAAATACGCTTCCGTAGAATATAGTAGTGTTGAAGATAACGTATATAACGTTACAAAAATTGTTGAAAAACCTAAACTTGAAGACGTTAAAAGCACTCTTTCTCCACTTGGTAGATACGTTGTTGAAAGTAACGTGTTTGATATTATTGACGGGCTAAAACCTGCGCCAAACGGCGAATATTATTTTACAGACGTTTTAGATTATTTAGCATCTATTGATAAAGCCGTTGCATTTGTTTACGATGCAATCCACTATGATATGGGTAGTAGAATTGGCTATTTAAAAGCCAATATTGAATATGGCTTAAGAGATAAAGAAATGGGTGCCGAATTAAAAGAATATTTAAAAGAACTTATAAAATAAGTTAAGTATTTATGCGTAGGCTATTTTTAGCCTAAATTAGAAGGTAAAAATGTCAAATTATAGTCAAGGTTTGTACGTTGTTTTAAACGTTGCAAACGAAATTAAAACTAAATACAACCTAAGCTACGTTGGAACTGAATTATTGGTTTACGGCATTTTACTTACGCCAAAATGCGATGCAAACAAAGCTTTAACTGACTTAGGAGCAACGCACGAAAGATACTTTGCCTTTTTAAAAACTACTTTTAGAAATGAGAGAAGTGGTTATACGCAAAATTCTAAAATTGCTTTAAAAAAGGCGGATGAAATTGCTAAATCTTGCTCTACTTACGTTAATACCGCTCATTTGCTTATGGCAATTTTATCAATAGAAGGTTGTAGGGCTTATAAAATTTTACAGGCACTTGGCGTAGAAATTTCTATGCTCTATTCAAAAATTAGTGCGTGTGTAGAGCCTAAAAATACGCAAAAAAGAACAATAGAACCTAAAAAGGTGCAAGAAAAAGTAGTTCCACTACCTCCTCAAGCGCAAACAATGCTTAAGCCTAAAACGGAAAAATCGTATTCTTCACCAAAGGAAATTGACGGCTTTGATGATTTGGGTTACGACTTGACAAAAAAAGCGTTAGAAGGCAAGTTGAGCACTGTTATAGGTAGAGAAAGTGAAACTCAAAAAATTATTATAACCCTTTCACGCAAGACGAAAAATGCGCCCGTTTTAGTTGGAGAAGCGGGTGTTGGTAAAAGTGCTGTTATTGAAGGGCTTGCAACAAAAATAGTTAGTGGTAAAGTGCCGGACTTTTTAAAGAATAAGCGTATTTTTTGTTTAGAAATATCTTCCGTGTTGGCTGGCACAAGGTATAGGGGCGATTTTGAGCTTAAACTTAAAAAAGTTGTAGACTACGCACTTACGCATAACGACGTTATTTTTTATATAGATGAAATACATAATTTAGTAGGCGCTGGCAGTACGCAAGATAGTAAAGTTGACGCCGTTGAAATTTTAAAACCGCTTCTTTCACGCGGGGAAATAATGCTTATTGGAGCAACAACTCCAAACGAGTATACTAAATATATAGAAAAGGACCCAGCTCTTGATAGGCGTTTTCAAATTGTTAAAATTGAGGAGCCGTCCGTTTTAGATTCTATTCAAATTATAAACGGAATAAAGGGTGGTTTTGAAAAACATCATGGTGTAACCATTATGCAAGAAGCAGTTGAAACTGCAGTAAAACTTTCAGACAGGTATATAGTTGATAGGCGCTTGCCAGATAAAGCCATTGACTTAATTGATGAAGCTTGTTCAACACTTAACCTTGCATCAAGTACTAAAAATAACACCATTGAAGAATTAAAAAATGAAATTAACTCACTTGTTCAAAAGCGTGATTTAGCACTTAAGAACAATGATTTAGATACTGCAAAATTAGCAGATAAAGCGCTTTATGAAAAGCGTGAGCAATACTTAAAAATCATAAAAGAACAAGAGCGTTTATCAAGCGTTAAAAAGGTTGTTAATTCAAACGTTATTAAAGAGCTTGTTTCTTCTATTACGGGCGTACCCGTAACGCAATTAACTTCAATAGAGAGTACTAAACTCATTAAATTGGAAGAAGAATTATCTAAAATGGTAATAGGTCAAGAAGATGCTATTAAAACGGTTGCAAAAGCAGTTCGCCGTTCGCGCGCAAACCTTAAAGACCCTAATAAACCGATAGGTTCGTTCATATTTGTTGGGCCTACGGGCGTTGGTAAAAGTGAACTAACAAAGGCGCTTGCTAAATGCGTGTTTGGCAGTGAAAATAATATTATTCGCTTTGATATGAGCGAGTATTCCGACAAGACAAGTGTAAACAAGTTAATAGGCGTTGCTCAAGGTTACGTTGGCTATGAAGAGGAGGGGTTGCTTACTGAAAAAATTCGTAAAAAGCCTTATTCTATCGTACTTTTTGATGAAATTGAAAAAGCGAATAGCGATGTTTTTGACCTTCTTTTACAGGTGCTTGACGAAGGCCGTTTAACAGATAGTAAAGGCAAAACCGTCACCTTTAAAAACGCGCTTATTATACTTACTTCAAACGTTGGGTTTTCAACAGATGAAAGCCAAGTTAAAACCTTTGGCTTTAGTTCTATGGAAAATAACGATAAAAACACTGCCATTGAAGGCGTTAAAAAACGCTTCAAACCAGAGTTTATAAATAGGCTTGACGACATTGTTGTGTTTAACCGTTTAAACAAGGAAAATTGCAAACAAATAGTTAAATTATTACTTAGTGGCGTTGAAGAAAGGCTTAACGAATTAAACGTTAAATTTATTGTTGAAGAAAGTGCTATTAGTTATATAGTAACTCAAGGCTTTAACCAAACTTATGGTGCAAGGCCACTTAAACGTGCCGTTTCTAAATACGTTGAAGATTTGCTTTCAGACGCTATTATTGACGGCGATATTGTTAGTGGCAATACCATTACTATTTATTATGACGGAAATACTATTAGTTACAAAAAGGATTAGAGTATGGAGATAGGTATTTCAACCGCATCGTTATTTAAAAGACAATATAATGAAGATTCTTTAATTACGCTAAATGAACTTGATGCACGCGTTGTTGAAATATTTTTAGGTTCATATTGCGAGTATACAAGCGAATTTGCAAATTTGTTAAAAGAGAGAAAAGGCAACTTAAAAGTTCACTCAATACATACGCTAAACACTCACTTTGAACCGCAATTATTTGCAGACAATCCGCGCGCAATAAACGATGCGTATAAAATTTTAGAAAATTGCTTAAACACTGCAAACGCCCTTGGTGCAAAAAACTATACGCTTCACGGCATTGCAAGGTTTAAGAAAGATATTTTGTATAACAACTACGACGTTATTGGCAAAAAATTTGAAACACTCAACGAGTTTTGCGCTTCAAAGGGTGTTAATTTATGCCTTGAAAACGTTGAATGGGCGTACTATAACCGCGTTGGGTTTTATACTCAAATATTAAAGTATTGTAAAAATTTAAAAACTTGTTTAGACGTTAAGCAAGCGCGTGTTTCCGGCGATAGTTACGTTGATTATATTAATGAAATGCAAAATTCTATTCAAACCGTTCACATTTCAGACGTTGACGAACTAGGTAAAATTTGTGTTCCAGGGAAAGGCGTTTTTGACTTTGACGATTTGTTTAAAAGGCTAAAAGACGTTGGTTTTGACGGGGCAATGCTGATTGAGGTGTATTCAAACAACTACGGCGAAATAAGTGAATTAAAAGACGGGCTAAATTTTTTAAGAGATAAAGCAAGTAAATATTTTTAAGGGGTAATTATGAAAAACTATAATGATAAATCTTGGCAAGATGCAAATAGAATTAGGCTTGACTACAACAATATGATTGCTAACTTTGTTGGGGGAGGTCAAGGCTTTACGCAAGAACAACTTGAAAGTAGTGATGAAATTGCTAAAAATGCTTTTGAAGCGTTCCAAAAAATTCGTGGAACTGGTATGACGGATTGGGTTAATCTTCCATACAATCAAGCTGAGATTATAAAAGATATTGAAAATACGGCTAAAGATATTAGGGAAAATTATGAGTATTTTGTAGTTTTAGGCATTGGTGGTTCTGCACTTGGCCCAACTGCAGTTTTTAATGCGTTATGCCATTTACATCACAATGATTTGCCTAAAGAAAAACGCAACGCTCCAAAATTTTACGTTGAAGATAACGTAGACCCTGAAAGAATGGTTGCTCTTTTAGACGTTATTGAACCTGAAAAAACAATGTTTAACGTTGTTACAAAAAGTGGTGCTACAAGCGAAACAATGGCTCAATATTTAATAATTGTAGATATTTTAAAAAATATCTACAAAAAAGATATTTCTAAGCACGTTATTGCTACTACTTCAATGTCAAAAGGCAATTTAATTAAAATTGCAAAGCAAGAAAATTTAAAAACGTTTTATATTCCAGACGGCGTTGGTGGTAGGTTTAGCGAACTTTGCCCTATAGGGTTGCTTCCTGCAAGCGTTTTGGGTATTGACATAGAAGAATTTTTAAAAGGTGCAGAGTATATGGACAAACTCTGTTCATCGTCAAATTATCAAAAGAACCCTGCACTTGCTAGTGCGTATTTAAGTTATTTGTCTATTAAGGACGGCAAAAATATTTCCGTTATGATGCCGTATGCAGACGGGCTTAAATTTATAGCCGATTGGTACTGTCAACTTTGGGCGGAAAGTTTAGGTAAGGAAGTTGATAAAAACGGAAACTACGTTTACGTTGGTCAAACTCCTGTAAAAGCACTTGGCGTAACTGACCAGCACAGCCAAGTTCAACTTTATACAGAAGGTCCTTTTGATAAAGTTGTAACCTTTATTGCAGTTGATAAGTATAGGCAAACGGTTAATATTCCTCAAGGCTGTGAAGATATTAAAGACGTAAACTTTTTGTGCGGTCATACTCTTAACGAACTTATTCAAGCGGAAAGAGTTGCTACGGAATACGCTTTAACTAAGAAAAATAGGGTAAACAAAACTATTTACTTGCCAATTTTAAATGCGTTTACGTTAGGTCAATTATTGTTCTTTTTTGAACTTGAAACTGCTTACGCAGGCGAAATGTTTAATATTGACACTTATAACCAACCGGGCGTTGAAGGTGGTAAAAACGCAACGTACGCCCTTTTAGGTAAAGATGGTTACGAGCAAAAGGCTAAAGAATTAAACGAGGCGCCTAAAAAACTTGAAAAATATATTATTTAACTAAATTTTAAAGACCGCAATTTAGAGCGGTCTTTTTTTTATGCAATTATCATAAAATATAGGTATGAAAAAGCATAAAAAGAAAAACCGCGGTTTTATTATTTTTATCATATTGTTTTTTGCAATATTTTTTGCACTTTACTCAAATTCAAACAAAATGCTTGTAAAAATTGGCGAAGTTTCTTATGCGGGTGCTTTATCGTCTGCATCGTATTACGCAATAGAAAAAACGTTAGATGATAATTATAATTATGAAAGCTTTTTTAATATTCACAAAAACGATGAAGGCGAAATTTCAATGATAACAGCGGATAGTTACAAGTTTAATTCGCTAACATCTAAACTTGCGGAAAACGTCGGGTATTTTATGACAAGTTATATAAATAACGGCGTTGACGTGCCTTTAGGCGTATTTACGGGCATAGGATTACTACAAGGCGTGGGTACAAAAATTAAGATGCCGTTAATTGCAATAAATTCTGTTAAGTGTGACGTAATTTCTTCTTTTGAAAGTGCTGGAATTAACCAAACACGGCATACTTTATACGTTGACGTTACGCCCGACGTAACCGTTGTAACAAAGTTTACAAGCAAAAAAATGGTGGATAACATAAGAGTTATGATTTACGACAACGTAATTATTGGAAAAGTGCCGGAAGCGTATTTGTCTGGAACGGTGTTTTCGGCATTTAAAACGCTTTAAATGATTGACAATATATTAAAAAACGTATATAATTTATATAAATATATAAAAACTATGAAAAAGACAGGCGTTTTTGTTGTTGATAAAGAGATTAGGGGTGCTACGCTGAAAGCCCTTAACAACTGATAAAACGATATTCACTTTTGAGTTGCAGGCTGAACTAATAGTAGGCTGTGCCGTCCCGCTTCGTTACAGCGAACAAGGTGTAATTTTTACACGAATTAAGGTGGTACCACGAGTTAAGAAGCGTCCTTTTTAGGCGTTTCTTATTTTTATTTTAAGGAGTAAATTATGAAAGAAAAGTTGTCAAACATTAAAGAACTTGCAAACGTTGACGTTTTAAGCGTTGCGTCTCTTAAAGAACTTTTTGACGTTAAGGTTAAATATTTTGGTAAAACAGGTTTAATAACTGAACTTTCCAAAGGTATGAAAGACGTGCCTAAAGAAGAAAGGCCAAACGTTGGTAAAATGATAAACGAAGTTCGCGCAGAAATTGAAGAAGCGTTTTTAAAGCGTGAAGAAGTTTTAAAAAAGGAAGAGCGTGAAAAAACGTACGTTAGTGAAGCCATTGATATTACTATGCCTTCAAAATCTCGCAACGTTGGTGCGCTTCATCCAATAACTTTAGTTAGAAACGAACTTATTGATGCGTTTGCCGGTATGGGTTTTAGCGTTTACGAAGGCCCTGAAATTGAAGAAGACTATTTTAATTTCCAAATGCTTAATATTCCAAAAGACCACCCTGCAAGAGACATGCAAGACACTTTTTATATTACGGAAAATATCTTGCTTCGCACGCAAACTAGTGCGGGACAAGCAAGGGTTATGCTTAAATCTCAGCCTCCTATCAAAATTTTAAGCCCAGGTAAAGTATACCGCTCGGATAGCGATGCTTCGCACTCGCCAATGTTTCATCAAATGGAAGGCTTAGTTGTTGATAAAGGCATTACGCTTTGTGACTTAAAAGGCACGCTTGACGAATTTGTAAAAATTATGTTTGGTAAAGATACAAAAACACGTCTTCGCCCATCATACTTTCCATTTACTGAACCAAGCGTTGAAGTTGACGTTTCTTGTTCAGAGTGTCACGGCAAGGGCTGTAAGCTTTGCAAAGGCACGGGTTGGATAGAAATTTTAGGTGCGGGCATTGTAAACAAAAAAGTTTTAGAAGACTGCGGTATTGATAGTAACGTATATTCTGGCTACGCATTTGGTATGGGTATTGAAAGAATAGCAATATTAAAGTATAAAATTCCAGATATTAGATTATTCTTTGAAAACGACGTTCGCTTTTTAAAGCAATTCAAATAAGGAGAAACAAATTATGAAACTTCCATTAAACTGGTTAAACGATTACGTAGATTTAACAGGCGTTTCTTCAAAAGAACTTGAACAAAAATTGTTTTCTTGTGGTTTTGAAGTAGAAGAAGTAATTGAATATGGTAAAGAAATTTCGGGCGTTGTTGTAGGCGAAGTTTTAGAATGTGATGCTATTGAAGGCACGCATTTACACCTTTGTAAAGTTGATTGTGGCAAGCACGGAGTGTTCCAAATTTGTTGCGGTGCAGATAACGTAAAGGTGGGCATTAAAGCCCCTTGCGCTCTTATTGGTGCAACCGTTTACGCAACGGGTAGCGACCATAAAACTATAGAAGGCGTTATGACTATAAAGGCTGGCAAATTAAGGGGTTACGACTCTTTTGGTATGCTTTGCGCAGGTGGCGAAATTGGCGTTACGGAAGATATGTATAAAGGCGCTTCTTACGACGGGCTTTTAATTTTAGATAATTCACTTGAAAACGGCTTAGATATTAAGCCTATCGTTGGGCTTGGCGAAATTATTTTTGATATTGGCGTTACGGCTAATAGGCCAGATTGTCAAAGCATTTTAGGTTTAGCACGTGAAGTGAGTGCAGTTTTAAATAGACCACTTAAAATGCCAAATTTAACGTATAAAACGGTTCAAAAAGAGGCTTCAAGTAAAGTTAGCGTAGAAGTTTTAGATAGTGAACTTTGCCCACGCTACGTTGCATCGTTCGTTGATGACGTTAAAATTCAAGAATCTCCGCTTTGGATGCAAAAAAGGCTTAAAAGCGTTGGCATTAACTCAATTAACAACATTGTTGATATAACTAACTTTGTTTTAACGGAAATTGGTCAACCAATGCACAGCTTTGACTATGCCAATTTAGAAGATAGCAAAATTGTTGTAAGGCGCGCAACTGACGGCGAAAAAATTACAACTCTTGATGATAAAGAATTTACGCTTGATAGTTCAAATTTAGTTATTTGTGACGGCAAAAAGCCACAATGTATAGCTGGTATTATGGGCGGTAAAAATAGCTCAATTAATGATGATACTAAGCAAATTGTGTTTGAATCTGCAATGTTCAAGCGTGACTCTATTAGAAAAACTTCACGCAGTTTAGGTAAACGCTCTGATTCTTCTTCACGTTTTGAAAAAGGTACTGACGCGTATATTGCTAAACTTGGTATGGACCGTGCTCTTGCCTTAATTGACGAGTTGGGCGCAGGCACTATTTACTCTAATTATTTAGACGTCAATTCTTGCGATACGTCATTAAAAGTTTTAAACACTCAAATTTCTAAGGTTAATAAGGTTTTAGGTATTGAAGTGCCAACAAGCGTTATTGAAAACATTTTAAAATCACTTGAATTTGGCGTTAAAATTGACGGGGATAATATAGAACTTACAATCCCGCCTTATCGTGATGACGTTGTTGATTATCCTGATATTGCTGAAGAAGTTATTAGAATGTATGGTTACGATAATATCGTTGACACGCTTTTAGACGATGCTTCTTTAACTATCGGTGGTTTATCTAAAGAGCAAAAAGACATAAATACGGCTAAAAACTATTTAGTTAACCAAGGTTTTTACGAAACTGTTAACTATTCATTTATTTCTAAAAAAGACTATGAACTTTTAAATATGGACGTTGAAAGTGGCGAGTATAAATATATTAAAATATTTAACCCACTTGGCGAAGATATGTCTGTTATGCGTACGTCTTTAATGCCGTCAATGGCAAAAATTATTGCCTCTAACTTAAATAAAAAGAATTTAGAAGGCAGGCTCTTTGAATTTGGCGTTGAGTATAAACCAAAAGCGCTTCCACTTACTGAACTTCCTAATGAAAACTTATGTATTTCACTTGGTGCGTTTGGCGAAAAAGAAGATTTCTTTACTTTAAAAGGCGTTGTTGAAGGCTTATTTGACGTGTTGCACGCAAGTTTTAAAGTTGATTTTGTAAAATCAAACAAAGAATTTTTACATCCAACACGCAGTGCAAACGTTGTTATTGGCAACAAAGTTATCGGCTTTATTGGCGAACTTAATCCAGAAGTAGCGGAAAACTTAGGTATTGATAAGCGTGTTTACGTTGGCGAAATTTTCCTTTACGAAATTTTAAAAATGTTAAATAAAAAGCCACAATTTAAGGCGTTTGCAAAATATCCGTCCGTTGAAAGAGACTTGGCGCTTGTTATGGACAAGTCCGTTACTAATGGCGAAATGATTAGGCTTATTAAAAAATCTGCAGACAAAACGCTTGTTTCCGTAGATATCTTTGATATCTACGAAGGTGGCGACCTTGCGTTAAATAACAAAAAGAGTATGGCGTACCACTTGGTATTTAACTCTCTTGAACGCTCACTTACATTAGAAGAGGTTGATGCAAACGTTGCTAAAATTTTAGCAAACCTTAAAAAATCTAATATTGAATTAAGATAATATAAACCGCCACGATAACACGTGGCGGTATTGCACTTTTTATTATGGTAGAAATTTTATCGCCTGCGGGCAATTTAAACAATTTAATTGCATCTGTTGAAAGTGGCGCAAACGCAGTTTATTTAGGTTTGCAAGACTTTTCCGCGCGTAAAAATTCTAAAAACTTTACGTTAGATGAGTTAAAGTACGGCGTTTCTTACGCTCATTTATTCGGTGTAAAAACTTATTTAACGGTCAACACTTTATATAGTGATAGTGAACTTGAAAGCGTTTTAAAGGCTATTATTGACGCTAAAAACGTGGGTGTTGACGCATTTATTTTGCAAGACTTATTTTTGGGCGCTAAAATTAAAAAGGCTATACCAACGCTAGAACTTCACTTGTCCACGCAAGCGGGCGTATGTAATAAATTTGGTGCTATTCAAGCCAAAGAAAACGGCTTTTCTCGCGTTATATTAGCGCGTGAAACTTCAATTGAAGATATTAAAGAAATTTCTAAAATTATAGAAACGGAAGTGTTTGTTCAAGGTGCACTTTGCACGTCGCTTTCAGGGCACTGCTACATGTCGTCATTTATTGGCGGTAATAGTGGTAATAGGGGGTATTGCAAGCAACCATGCCGTAAGCAATATACTTATGAATATGATGACGGCACGCCAATTAAAAGCGGATATCCTTTATCTCTTTCTGACCTTTGTTTAAAAGATAGGGTAAACGACCTTATTGAAGCAGGCGTAAAATCTTTTAAAATTGAAGGGCGTATGCGAAGTGAAGAATATGTAAGAGCGTCCGTAATGTTATTTAAAAGCGCGGTAGAAGGAAAGGATAGGGTTGACTTATTTAAGAGTTTAAAAAAGGCTTACAATAGGGGAGATTATACTGAAGGTTTAGCCTTTTTGCAAAACAAAAATTTTATCAGCTCTAATATTCAAGGGCATAAAGGCTTAACCGTTGCCACGGTTGACAAAGTTTTAAAAGATACGTTTTTAACTAAAACTTACGTTAAGTTTAATAATGGCGATGCATTTAAAATTTTGCGTAGAGGGTATGAGGTTGGCAATGGTTTTTGCAAGGTTGAAAACGGCAAGCAAACACTTTATTATAAAGGCAAAATTTATAGTGGAGACGAAGTTTCTATTACAAAAGACGTGTTGCTTAACGATAAGTTAAAACAAGATTTAAAGCGTGAAATTGAAGTTAAAGTAAATGCAAAATTAGGCGAATTTTTAACGCTTTCTTGTGGTGACGTTTTAGTTAGTTCCGAAAACGTTTTAGAGCAAAGTAAAACGCAAAGCACCACGCAAGAAGAAGTTATTTTAAACTTAAATAAAACTGATGTTTATCCATTTAAAGTTAGTGTAAACTTTTTAAATTTTGATAATAACTTGTTTATTCCAAAAGGCGTGCTAAATAGACTTCGCGCATCGCTTTACGAAAAATTATTTTATAAAAAAATTGATAAAATTAACGATGATATCGCAAATTATAAAGATTTATTCACTTGTAAAAAGTGTGATTTAACCGCAAATATATCCGCTGTTATTACTAATGATTTAAACAATTTAGAAAATTATAATAACGTTATATACGCACCAATTAACTATAATGATATTGACTTAACTATGGTTAAAAATATTGTTAATACGGGTAAAGCGATATACCTTTATCTTCCACCATTTTTAACGGGAAAAGATATAAAAATTATAGATAAAATAGCACCTAATTTTAGCGGTTTATACATAAACGCATATTGGCAATTAGAGTATGCAAAAATAAATAATTTAAGCGTCTTTGCGGGCGTTGGCGTCAACGTGTTTAATAGTGTAGACGTTGAGTATTTATATAACGCTGGCGTTAGAAAAATTTGTGCCTCAAAAGAACTTTCCCTTTCACAAATAAACTCAATAAATAAAAATTTGGTTTTACTTAACGGATTTGTTGAGATTATGGATTTAATTTATTGTCCGTTTGATAAAGATTGCTTAAATTGCAAGTATAAAAGCGGAATTTATTTAAAAGATACGGAAAATAGGCGATTTTTGCTTGAAAGATACGTAATTAGCGAGTGTAGGTTTAGGCTATATAACTGCCACAACGTTAATTTAAAGGAAAGTAGCAAGTATTCAACTATAAATGACTATAAAGTCAACATAAAATACGCGTCAAATATAACCACTAACGGAAACTTTTTAAAGGGAGTTTTATGATAAGTAATAAGACTTTAAAACAACTTGAATATAATAAAATTTTAGAAAAGCTCTATGGCTTTGCCGTGCTTGACGGAACTAAAGATTTAATTAAAAATTTACTTCCTGAAACAAGCTATTTAGTTTCTAAATTTTTACTTGATAAAACGCAAGAAGGTTATAATCTTTTATACAGCGATGGCGTTGGTGGCGTAGAGTATTTTACTCCGCTTTCTGATGAGCCTGAAAGGGCTATGCGTGGCGGTATGCTAAACTATAAAGAGTTGCTTACTTGTGCAGGGCTTTTAAGAGCTTCACGCTTGACTAAAAATAGTATTCTTAACGCAAGTATAGATGCTCCTATTTTGAAAGATTTAGCAAATAAAATTTATATTGAAAATAATTTAGAAAATGCGATATTTTCTAAGATTTTAAACGAAAATCAAATGGCGGATACCGCGAGTGATAAACTTTATTCTATACGCCAAAACATTAAAGATATAACCGAGCGTATAAGGGTTAAACTTAACGATTATATGCGTAAAGACGCTAATAAATATATGCAAGATAACGTTGTTTCAAAGCGTTTTGACCGCTACGTTATTCCTGTAAAAAGCGAGTACGTAACAAAAGTAAAAGGTTTAATTCACGACCGTTCTCAAAGCGGAAATACTTTCTTTATTGAACCGCAAGAAATTTTAGATTTAAACAACGAATTAAGAAACGCAGTTATTAGCGAAAATCAAGAAATTGAAAGAATACTTTTAGACCTTTCAAACATGGTTGGTTTAATTGCTTCAATGCTTTATGATAACGAAGCGTATTTATGTGATATTGATTTAACTTTTTCTAAGGCTCAATACGCTTTTAAAACCAAGAGCATTTATCCAAAATTAAACTCTAACGGCGTTATAAATATAAAAACAGGTAGGCACCCTTTAATTGACAATAGCAAGGTTGTTCCTGTTTCTGTAAACGTTGGTAAAGATTATAACTACGTTTTAATTTCCGGCCCAAATACCGGTGGTAAAACGGTAACGTTAAAACTTGTTGGTCTTTTAACGCTAATGGCAATGAGTGGGCTTTTCGTTCCGTGTGAAGAAGAAAGTGAACTTTCTATTTTTGAAACTGTTTGTGCCGATATTGGCGACGAGCAAAGTATAGAACAAAATTTATCAACTTTTTCTTCTCACTTAAAAAATATTATTCAAATTTTAAAGATAGCAAATAAAAACTCACTCGTTTTAATTGACGAGTTGGGTGCTGGTACCGACCCAGACGAAGGTAGTGCAATAGCTCTTGCAGTGCTCTCTACGTTACTTGATAAGCAAAGTATTGGTTTAATAACCACTCACTTTAATAGTTTAAAAGAGTTTGCTTATTCTTCAAGCAAAGTTTTAAACGCGTCAATGGATTTTGATAGTCAAACTTACGCACCGCTTTATAAATTAAGGACGGGGCTAGCCGGAACTTCTAACGCTATAGAAATTGCTATAAGGCTTGGCTTAGATAAAGATATTGCAAGTTTGGCAACTTCTTATCTAACAAAAGAAAAAATTTCTTTTAACAATATGTTAAGAGAAGCGGAAATTGTAAAAAAACAAGCGGAAAACGATGCAAAAGAAATAGAACTTTTAAAAAGCGAGCAAGAAAAGCTTTTAAATGCTTTAAATTTGGAAAAAGACAAGTTTTATAAGGAAAAAGAAAAGTTTTTGGCAAAAGCAAAGCTTGACGCAAAAAAAATATTTGCAGACAAGTTGGAAGAAGCCGAAGAAATGCTTTTAGAAATGAAGAATTTGTTTAATAAGGAAGAGTACTTTAGTGGCGACCTTGTTAAAATGGCAACTTTAAAAAATAAAATAGGCAATCTTCAATTTAATTTAGAAGATGAAGAAAAGTTGCTTAATTCTTACACTCCTATAGATATTAAAAAACTAAAAGTGGGAGCGTCAGTTTACGTAAAATCTCTTGATAGTAAGGGCGAAGTATTGGAAATTAACGCAAATAAAGGTTTTGTTTGGGTTATGGTTGGAAATATGAAAACCAAGTGTAATCAAGACGGAATTTTACTTATAAATGATAAAATTGCCAATAAAACACCGCTAAAAGTAAGCGTAAAACGCAAAATTGATAGCCAAGTTAAAACAGAATTAAACGTTATAGGGTTAGCTCAAGACGAGGCGCTTATTGAAGTTCAAAACTTTTTAGATAGCGCAATAGTAAATAATTTAAAAGAAGTTAGAATAGTTCACGGCAAAGGTTTAAAAATACTTTCAACCGCAATTCACGCATACTTAAAAGGGTTAAAGTTTGTTGATAGTTACAGGTTTGGTAGGTATGGTGAAGGTGAACACGGCGTTACTATAGTAACGATAAAAGAATAAGGGGGATATATGCAAGGTTCAACAAATAGTTCTTTTTTAGAAATTTCAATAGCACCAAATAATGAAGAAAAGGAAAGAAATAAATATTTTGCTTTATATATTTTAAAAATCGTGGCAATTGCACTTGCTGTTATTAGTTTTTTAGGTGCGTTTTTATACCATATTGTTTTTTGCTTTCCGTTTGCGCTTTTTGTGTTTACCGCGTTTGTTATATCTTATTTTCAAGGCAAAACTTATAATTTTTACGACTATTGCTTTGTAATGGGCTCGGTAAGAATTAACATAGTTCAAAACAATAAAAAGTCTAAACTTTTTGTTGATTTTGACTGCAATAAAATATTAAAAGCAGGCAACGTAAATAGTGCGTTTTATTTAGAAAATTTAAGCACTAAACAATATAAAGAGTTTAAGGCAACTCAAAACGAACTAACAGAGTACGACACTGTGTTTTTAGTTCAATGTGCAAAAGAAGTAAAAATTGTAATTTTACAATTTAACGAGCAATTTTTGGCTAAAATTTTAGGTTGCTCATTACTTCAAAATTACGATAAAGAATATTTAAAATTGATATCAAACTTATAGGTTTTTATGAAAAATATTGTATATTTAGATAACGGCGCAACTACAAAGCCGTTTAAAAATTCAATAGATGAAGCAAGCACGTTTTTACAAGATTGCTTTTTTAACGCTTCGTCGCTTTACGGCGGTGGTGTTGAAGCAAGTTTAGCGCTTAACGAAGCGCGTAAAACCATATCAAATGCTATTGGTCAAAATTTTGAAACAATTTTCCTTTCTTGCGGTTCGGAAGCCAATAATATGGCTATTAATTCATATTTAAAGCGTGGCAATGCCGTTACAACGCTTAGCGAGCATTCCTGCGTTTACGAGCCTTTTAACGAGCTTAAAAAGGGTGGTTACGATGCGCGCTTTGCATCTTTAAATGAAGATGGTTCTGTTAACGTGCAAAATTTATTATCTCTCATAGATAAAAACACCGTTTTTGTTTCCGTTATGCACGTAAATAACGAAACGGGTGCTATAAACGATATAAATTACATAGCAAAAAGCGTAAAAAGCATCAATCCACGCATAATTTTTCACTCGGACGGCGTTCAGGCGTTCTTAAAAATCCCTTATACACTTAGTAGTGATATTGACCTTTATTCAATTTCCGCTCACAAAGTAAACGCCCTTAAGGGAGTTGGGGCTTTAATTAAAAACAAACGTGTTAAAAACTTAAAGCCTTTAATTTACGGCGGTGGTCAAGAAGGTGGTTTAAGAAGCGGTACGGAAAACGTTTACGGAATAAAAGTTTTTGAAAGTAGCGTTAAAGAACATTTAAAAACGCTTAAGCAAGACTATCAAAACGCAGTAATCTTAAAAGATTACGTTGTAAACAGCCTAGACGCTTCAATTTTTAAAGTTATAAGTGGCAAAAATTGCTCTCCATACATAATAAGCGTTTCTGCCGTTGGGCTTAAAGGCGAGGTTATTGAGCATATGCTTGAAGATTACGGCGTTTACGTTGGTACGGGCTCTGCGTGTTCTTCAAAAAATAGGCATAGTAGAGTGCTTAAAGCTGTTGGCTTTGGCGATGACGTGCTTGACGGCGTTTTAAGAATAAGTTTTAGCAGTCAAACTACGTTTGAAGAAGTTGAATATGCAGTAAAAGCGCTTAATGAGTGCGCTAATAATTTAAAAAGGACGATGGCTAAGTAAAATGGAAAAAGTTTTAATAATTCGTTGGTGTGAAATTCATTTAAAGGGTAAAAATAGGGGTTTTTTTGAAAAACTTTTATATCAAAATATTAAAAACGCAATAAAAGATATTGATTGCAAATTAGTTAGAGTGCAAGGTAGATATTTAATTGAAGATTTAAGCGATTTTGACGTTGAAGCCTGTATATCAGCTTTAAAAACGGTTAGCGGTATACACTCCGTTTCTATGGCAACTTGCTTTGATACCTCCATTGAGGCTATCAAAAAAGTTGCGGTTGAAGAGTTTAAATATAAAAGCGGTACGTTTAAAGTTGAGACTAAACGTGCGGATAAAAAGTTTGAAATATCTTCCGTTGACCTTTCAAAAATGATTGGCGGAGAAATTTTAAGAAGTAATAACAATTTATCAGTAGACGTTCACTCTCCAAACCATACTTTATATATTGAAATTCGTGAAAATAACAAAACTCACATCTTTACTGACACTATTAAAATGATGGGCGGTATGCCTGTTGGGTCTTCGGGTAAAGGCTTAGTTATGCTTTCCGGCGGTATTGATAGCCCTGTTGCTTCTTATATGATGGCAAAGCGTGGTATGCAACTTGAAGCAGTGCACTTTCACTCATATCCGTACACGGGCGAACTTGCCAAGCAAAAAGTTATTGAACTTGGTTCTATTATTTCAAAATATAGCCAAGGTTTAAAATTACATATTGTTAAGTTTACGGAAATACAAGAAGCTATACATGAAAAACTTCCAGAAGAATATATGATTACGATGATGCGTAGGTTTATGATGCGTATTAGTGAAAGAATTGCAAATAAGCAAGGCGCAAGTGCAATTATTACGGGCGAGTGTTTAGGTCAAGTTGCAAGCCAAACGGTTGAAAGTATAACTTCTTCACAAAACGCGGTAAACGTTTTGCCCGTTTTAAGACCGCTTATTGGCTTTGATAAACTTGAAATTATTGATATTGCAACTAATATTGGAACGTATGAAACAAGCGTTCTTCCTTATGAAGATTGTTGTACGGTATTTTTACCTAAATACCCGGTTATTAAGCCTAAACTTGAAAAGGTTGAATATTTTGAAAGTTTATTAGACGTTGAAGGCTTAATTGAAAATGCTTTAAACAATACTGAAGTTATTAAATTATAATACGTTGACACAAAAAAATGCGTAGCAAAATTTGCTACGCTTTTTTATCTCACTTTTTAATTATAACATAAAAATAGGGGTTTGTAAATATGTTTTTTAAAAATAAAGTTAGGTAAAATTTTTAAGTTTGGTATTGACAAATATGCTATTTTTACTTTATAATTAAAGTACAAAAGGAGGGTAAACCAATGTACTAGTAAGCACCAATCTAATAAAGGAGGTACTTAGTTAAAATGTATGTTAAAATTTTAAAAAGAGGGTTACTCAAAACTATTAAAGGTTAATAGGAGGATAGGCCAATGAATAGTGAGGATATAATATAAACGCTTAACTCCGTAATTTGGGCGGTAAAGAACGCAAAGGTTTTTAATTAAAACGGTAACAAGCGCAGTGTTAATTAAAACTAAATAAATTCGCTTTTTAGGCGGTATTACGCAAACGTAATACCGCCATTATTGTGTTATAAATAGTGTTAATAATTATAAAAAAGTATAAAACAATTTAAATAAAACAAAATATTGTTATAAAAAGTTATAAAAATGCTTTACTATTTAATAATTTTATTATATAATTTAGGTATGGAAAATATTGTATTAGAAATTAAAAGAATAAAGAATTTAGTTAAAATGACAAATAAAGATTTGTCACTTAAAAGCGGTGTTCCGCTTGGCACAATTAACAAGATTTTATCTAGCGGTACAAAATCTGTTAAACAGCAAACGCTTTCAAAAATTTACGATGCGCTAAAAACTAATAACGACTCTGCTTCTTTATTAGGCTTTGTTAAAGTTGGCGCTTTTACAATAAATACTAAAGTTGCTTGCGTTACGGAAAATTTAAAACAGGTTATTGGTGCTATTGAAACGGCAAGCAGTCAAGGTGTTAACGTATTATGCTTTAACGGCTTAACGCTTACGGGTGCAACTTGTGGAGATTTATATTATCAACAAACCCTTTTAGACTTATCAAGGCAAGCATTAAATAGCGTAGCCGATGCCACAAAAGATAAAAATATGATTGTATTTTTAGGGCTTCCAATTAAGTTTAATTCATCGCTTTATAACGTTGTTTGTGCAATAAGTGACGGGCAAATTTTAGGTTTTACGCCAATTTATAATAAGTTCAATAGTGTAAATGGTATAAATAATCGCCAATTTAACAACTTTACAGGATTAAAAACGGTTGTTTATAATGGTAACGAAGTGCCTTTTGGCAACGTTTTGTATAGATGTAAAAATATTTTACCACTTACTATTATGGTTGATAACGGCGCGCTTTCAAATAACGTTGAGGCTTCAATTCTTGTTAATTTAGCATCACAAAACGAACTTGTTTGCTCTTTTGAAAACGTTCAAACGTATATTAAGGCAAAATCACGCGAGTTTAATTGCGGTTACGTTTACGCAAACACTTCTATAGGCGAATCTACAACAGACTTTATTTTTAGCGGTAGTAATATTATAGCAGAAAACGGCAAAATTATTAAAGAGAGTAAAGCGTTTTCAAGCGGTTTAACTATTAGCGATATAGACGTTGAGTTTTTGCAAACGGAGAAAGCAAAAAATTGTGTTTATATAGAAAATAATAGCGAAATTAAATACGTTGATTTTAGCATTAATGACAAGGGCTTAAAATTGGATAGGGAATTTAGCAAAACTCCGTTTATTCCAACCAATTTAACTGAATTAAATAAAAGGGCGGAGCTCATACTTTCAATGCAATCTCACGCTCTTATAAAACGTGTGGCTCACGTTAACGCAAGTAAACTTGTAATTGGCGTTTCGGGCGGGCTTGATAGCACTTTAGCACTTTTAGTTTGCGTTAGAGCGTGCAAAATTTTAAACAAGCCTACTACAGACGTTTTGGCAATAACAATGCCTTGCTTTGGTACAACTAGTAGAACAAAAAACAATGCGGAAAACTTATGCAAGGCTTTAGGCGTAACGTTTAAGGAAATAGATATAAAAAATTCCGTGCTTTCACATTTTAAAGATATTGAGCAAAGCGAGTTTGAGTATAACGTTGCTTATGAAAATTCGCAAGCGAGAGAGAGAACGCAAGTTTTAATGGATATAGCAAACAAGGTTAACGGCTTGGTTGTTGGCACGGGCGATTTATCTGAACTTGCACTTGGCTTTGCTACGTATAACGGCGACCATATTAGCAATTATTCCGTAAATAGTTCTATTCCAAAAACTTTAATATTTTATATTGTTAAGTATGAAGCAAACAGGATAAAAGGCGAAGTTAAACAAACGCTTTTTGATATAGTTTCAACACCTGTGTCGCCAGAATTACTGCCACCTTCAAACGATGATATTAAGCAAAAAACTGAAGATATCGTTGGCCCGTATATTTTGCACGATTTCTTCATTTATTACGCTATAAGGCGTTATTATAGCCCTAAAAAAGTGTATGAAATAGCCAAAAAGACTTTTAAAAACGATTTTGACAATGCAACACTTTTAAAATGGCTTAAAAATTTTTATAATAGATTTTTTAATAATCAATTTAAGCGTTCTTGCCTTCCAGACGGCGTTAAAGTTGCAAGTGTAGGATTTTCTCCACGCGGTGACTTTTTAATGCCTAGTGACGCAATTAAAAGTGATTGGTTAAAACAAATAGAAGAACTTAAAGCATAAAAAAACGGCGTAAGGCAAAACCTTACGCCGTAAATATTTTATTTATCTTTTTGGTTGAGTTAATGCAAATGCGTCAAATACTTTATCAAGTTCTTCTTGAGTTAAAATACCTTCGTCAAGAACAAGTTTTTTAAGTGGAATATTTTCTTTCAACGCTTTTTTAGCAAGTGCCGCACTCTTTTTATAGCCAATAATAGGGCAAAGAGCAGTAACAATACCAACGCTGTTTTCAAGCAATTCTTTGCATACTTCTTTGTTTGCAGTTATGCCAATAATGCAGTTTTTAGTTAAAGTATCCATAGCGTTTTTAAGTGCTGTTAAGGATTCAAATAATTTATAGAAAATTACAGGCTCAAATGCGTTAAGTTCAAATTGACCAGCTTCACAAGCCATTGCAATAGTCATATCGTTACCAATTACTGCAAAAGCTACTTGAGAAACAACTTCTGGAATAACAGGGTTAACTTTGCCTGGCATTATTGACGAGCCGTTTTGCATTGGTGGCAAGTTAATTTCCATTAAGCCCGTACGTGGACCGCTTGCTGCAAGCCTTAAGTCGTTGCTCATTTTGGAAAGTGAAATAGCAAGAGTTTTTAATCCGCCTGAAACGTATGCAAACGCATCAACGTTTTGCGTAGCGTCAACTAAATCGTCTGCCTGCGTCATTTCGTAACCAACCACTTTAGATAAGTTTTTGGCAATAGAATTAAGGTAAATAGGAGCAGCGTTAATTGCGGTACCAATAGCCGTTGCACCCATATTTACAGTATACATATATTTAGTTGCGTTAACAATCATAGTTTTGCTTCTCTTTAATGCTGAAGAGTACGCGTTAAATTCTTGACCAAGTCTTATTGGAACAGCGTCTTCAAGTTGAGTTCTGCCCATTTTAAGTATTCCGTCAAATTCAACGGCTTTTTTATCTAGCTCACTAATTAAAACGTCTAAACTTTCAAGTAAAGAATTTGTAAATTCAATAACCGTCATTTTACCTGCGGTAGGAATAACGTCATTTGTGGATTGACCTTTATTAACGTGGTCGTTAGGGTGGCAGATATATTCGCCCATTTTACCGCCTAAAATTTCGGTTGCACGATTTGCAACAACTTCGTTAACGTTCATATTAAGAGTTGTGCCTGCACCGCCTTGAATAGCGTCGGTAATAAAAGCCTCGTCAAGTTTACCATCTAAACAATCTTGACAAGCTTGCATAATAGCATCGTAAATTTCTTTAGAAATTTCGCCTGCTTCGTAGTTAGACATAGCTGAAGCCATTTTAACTCTTACAACGTTTTTAACAAAATTATCGTTAACTTTTACGCCTGTAATTTGGAAGTTGTTATGACCTCTTAATGATTGAACGCCGTAATAAGCGTTAATAGGTACGTTTAATTCGCCGATTGAATCGCTTTCTCTTCTATAATTCATAGTAATTCTCCTTAGTTAAAATTTTAAACTATTGATTAATTTATGTCAATAGCAATTAAAATTATTTCAAATTAGATAAATTTTAGCAAATTATCATTAAAATATTTTATATTTTATAAATTTTTAACTTGATTTTTTTACAAAAATAAAATATAATTATGTTATAAGGAACTTAAATTATGAAAGATAACGTTTTAGATGAATTAGATAAAGCCATATTAATACTTCTTGCATCAAATGCAAAAATGCCTGTAAAGCAAATTGCGGAAAAGGTTTACGCTTCTGCTCCAACCGTTAACGCAAGAATAATGGAACTTTCTAAAAGTGGAATTATTAAGGGCTACCGTGCAGAAATTGACACGTCAAGGTTAAGTGACGCAATAAAGTGTTATATCAACATTGAAGTTGACACTTCTTTAAGAGAAGCCATATACGAATTTTTAAAGAATTCTAAAAACGTAATTTCGTGCGATAGAGTAACGGGTGAGTATTCATTTGTTGTTCAAGCCATTTTTGAAAATATGCACGAAATGGATGCGTTCGTTGACGGCGCTCAACGTTTTGGCAAAACCAAAACTCAAATTGTGTTTTCAACAATTATTAGCCCAAGAAACGTAATAGTATAAAAAAAGCGGAGTTTTAACTCCGCTTTAATTATTTTAAAGAACAATTACGCCTATAAAAATTAAGATGCCTGCACCAATTAATGGAATTAAGCCCTCAAGCATAATAACCCAGTTGCAAGGTGCTTCTAAAACGTCAAGCCCGCGTGAAATGAAGTAGGCGATAAATAAAAGCGACCAAACTAAGAACATAATTCCGTCAAGAAGTAAGCCCGTAACTAAGAAATATACGCCAAACGCTATTAAAATTAGTGCGACTATTGCGCTAAACCAGCCAAGGCTTGATTTTGATATGTCCCAAATGTCTACTGCTGAAACGTAAAGATTGGATATACCAAGCAAAAGTGTAAGCATATATAAAAGTTGTACACCACCATCTACGCTTGTCAAAATGCCAATCGCAGATAAAATTGTTACGATAACGCCTGCAAGAACGTTAATAACTGCAGTTTCATTGTTATCGTTTTCGTCAATGAGCGGTAAAAAGCCGTTTAAGAAATAAGCAATACCGCTAAAAATTAAACAAATTGCAATCATAATAATTCTCCTTGCTATTATGGTTGCCATTATTTAAAAATTTAATACACATTTTAAAAAAAATAAAACGCTTACTTAAATTTTACTTTAAATAAGCGTTAATTTTTATTGTTGGTCTACAGTATCTTCAATTATAATACTTGCGTCTTTAGCAAAGCGTTTTACAGATTCAATACCGCTTTCACATTTTGCCTTGCTTGAATAATCTTCACTTATACAAATTAAACGATTTGTGCCAGAGAATAATTTAAATCTAAAGTGACTATATTTATCAACGCTTACAGCAAAGTGGCCGTTATCAACGTTCTTCTTTATAGTTTGAATACCGTTTTTAACGCCGGAAAGGGAAGTGTAACTTTCAGTTTTTAAAAGAATACCGCCGTTAGATGCTATAAGTTCTGCACGGAATCTATCATCTTCTTTGATAATTTTCCATTTGCCAAGGTATTGGCGTTTAACCTCCGTTGGTTTTGTTTCAGTTAAAGCTTTTTTGCTAGGTTGTTTAGCCTTTTCTTCAACCTTAGTTTTTTTATCTTCTACTTTTGCTTTAGCAGGTTGTTTAGCTTTTTTTGTGGCAGTTTTCTTTTTAGGATTTGCCTTTTCATTAGTTTCAGTTATGTATTCGCGAAGTTCGTTAGGGTCGGAAACGTTGTTAGAAATATTGTCAATTTCTTCAGGGGTAAGTGAAGTTACAGCCTTTTGGTCGTTCCTATTAAACTTTTTGTTTTTAATTTTGCCTGCTTGAACTCTAATAATAATTATTAATAATACAACTATAAATGCAAGTGCAACAACGCCGATAGCAACGTATTGCATGTAATTTTGATAAACCATTTTAAAAAAATCTATTATTTTTTGCATAAGTTATCTCCTAAAGTTATTTCTAATATTATATTATAACTTTTTTTATAAATAGTCAATATAAATATTGCAATTTTTTTAAAAAAGTGTTAAAATATTTTTGAATAGGGAGGCAATAAGAATGAATAGGGCAAATTTGATGAAAGTTAAGGTTGCAATTATTGGTGGTGGCGCGTCTGGAATGATATCGGCAATCAAAATTGCACAAAAAATAGGCGGTCAAAACGTTTGCTTAATTGAACGCCTTTCTCGCCTTGGAAAAAAGTTGCTTTCCACGGGTAACGGGCAGTGTAATTTGTCTAATAAAACTATCAATTTATCAAATTTTCACGGCAAAAATCCGCATTTTGCCTACGATTTAGTAAATAGATACGACCAAAACTCGTTAATACAATTTTTTAACGAACTAGGTGTTTTAACTATATACGATGGTTCAAAATTATACCCGTATTCTAAGCAAGCCTCATCTGTTTTAGACGCATTGCGCTTTAAATTACAAGCATTAAACGTCAACGTAATTTTAGATAGTAAAGTTGTAAAAATTAATAAGGAAAATTCGTTTAAAATTACGCTTGAAAACGATAGCGGTATCATAGCGGAAAACGTTATTGTTGCAATAGGGGGAAAAAGTGCTTCTCATATGGGAACGGACGGGTCTTCTTATGGCTTGCTTACAGGTTTTGGGCATAAACTCACACCGCTTTATCCGGCAATTGTTCAATTAAAAGTTGATAAAAATAAAATCAAGGGTTTAAAGGGCTTAAAACAAAAAACTTTAGTTAAAGCTACAAGTGATGGAAAGGTTTTATCAACGTTCACTGGGGACGTTTTGTTTAGTGACGGATATATTAGTGGCAACGCTATTTTTTACGTTTCAAGTTATTTAACTGGAAAGTCTAACGCGTATGTTGAGCTTGACTTTTTAAGTGATTTTGAACAAGATTATTTAATAAACTTTTTAAATGAGAAAGCAAAAAATTGTAGTTACTTAACAGGCGAATATCTGTTTAGCGGTTTAGTCAACAATAAAATTGCATCTTTTGTTTTGAAAAATGAGCTAGGTGTTGACCTAAATTCTAAAATTGAAACTTTAAACGTTGCAAAATGTGTTAAGGCGTTAAAAAGTTACAAACTTAAAATTGAAGGTAGTGCTAATTTTGATATGTCGCAAGTAACGAGCGGTGGCATTGTTACAAGTGATTTTGATGGTAAAACGTTAGAAAGTAAATTGTGTTCTAACCTTTATGCAACGGGCGAAGTTTTAGATATAGATGGCGACTGTGGCGGATATAACTTACAATTTGCATATTCAACGGCTTGTGCCGTGGCGGAGAGTATAAAATGAGCACCTTTTCAAACATAAAAATGCCTATTGACGCTAGCCTTGAAGATTTAAAATTAAGGGCGTCTAAAATGGAAAGAATTCCACTTCAAAGCGTAAAGCACTTTAAAATTAAGAAAAAGTCGCTTGACGCGCGCTTTAAAGGCGACCTAAAATACGTTTACACCGTTGAAATTTCAGATAAGGAAGAAATAGAAGTTAAGCGCGAATATAAAAAGTGTAATAAGCAAGCAAACGTATTAGTTGTTGGCGCAGGGCCTGCAGGTTTGTTTTGCGCGCTTGACCTTTTAAGATACGGGCATAAAGTTACGCTAATTGAGCGCGGTAAAAGCGTTGAAAATAGAAATAAAAGCATTTCAAATTTTATTGAAACCCGCGTTTTAGATGAAGAAAGCAATATTCAATTTGGCGAAGGTGGTGCGGGATGTTTTTCTGATGGAAAACTTAACACGGGCGTAAACAGTGAGTTTGCCACCACCGTTATTGAAGATTTTTTAACTTTTGGCGCTCCAAGTGAAATAGGGTATCTTAGTAAACCGCATATAGGAAGTAACAATTTGCCAAACGTTATTAAAAATATGCGCAACCATATTATACAGCTTGGCGGTAGAGTTTTGTTTGAAACTAAACTTACCGACCTTGAAATAAGTGGAAATTCTATAAAAACCGCAACCTTTGGAAATTATAAAGAAAGTTTTGACGAAGTCGTTTTAGCGGTAGGACATAGCGCGCACGACGTTTATAAATTGCTTGATAAAAAAGGCGTGTTTTTAGAAAGTAAAGAGTTTGCAGTTGGCTTAAGAATTGAGCATTTAGCAACCGATATAAATAAATGTCAGTACGGCGTAGATTATTTAAAATATAAAGATTTGCCAACCGCCGAATATAAACTCGTTTCTTCACTAAACGGTAGGGGCGCGTTTACGTTTTGTATGTGCCCGGGTGGATACGTAATGCCGGCATCATCTAATAAAAACACGGTTGTTGTAAACGGTATGAGTAATTTTGAAAGAAATGCCGAAAACTCAAATAGCGCGGTTGTTGTTCAAGTTAAAAAAAGTGATTTTGGCGAAGGCGTTTTTGACGGGCTAAATTATTTAAATAATTTAGAGCATAAGGCGTTTTTACTTGGCGGGGAAAATTATTCCGCACCTTGCCAACTCGTTGGCGAATATTTGGCGGGCGTGCCTCAAAACGGATTTGGCAAAGTTAAGCCGTCGTATTCGCTTGGCGTTACTAAGGCAAACCTATCTTCTTTATTTAGCGAAGAAATTGACACAACGCTAAAATGTGCGATAGTAGATATGGCAAAAAGAATTGACTGTTTTGCATCGTTTGACGCAGTTTTAACGGGCGTTGAAAGTAGGACTTCTTCTCCTATTCGTGTAACAAGAACTGAAAGAGGTAATAGTGTTAACGTTATAAATCTTTATCCTTGTGGGGAAGGTTGTGGCTACGCAGGCGGTATTACAAGCGCGAGTGCGGACGGCAAAAAAATAGCAAAATTAATAAATATCAAATACGGCGGAGAGTAAAATCTTTGCCGTTTTTTGTATTATATAAAAATATTTTATATTTTTTAATTAAATAGCTCTTTACATTTTGTTTAAAATGTAGTAAAATACGAATATGTACGATTGCGTTATAAAATATTCATCTAAAGTTAGCGGTAAAACGCTAAATTTCAAAGCAAATGGTACGCTATCAAACGTTAACGGCAACGTTAAACTAAATTTTACGCTTGAAGACGGGCAAAATTTCACTTTTTTTGTATTAAGTGACGGTGGCGTTAGGCTAATAAGCGGTGGCGAAGCCAAGTATTCTATTTTATTCAAATCAAAAATTAATTATCCGTTTATAATTTCTTTTGGCGCTTTTAATATTGATGCAAGCGCAAATACTAAAGTAGTAAAAACAAGTATAAATAGTAATAAAGTTGAAGTTTACGTTAACTATCTTTTCGTATGCGGAAAAGACGTTGACAAACGCTGTATAAAACTTTGTGCGGAGATTAAATAATATGGTTATAAATTATTTTGGGCACTCTTATTTTTTGATTGAAGGAAACGATTATTCTATTGCCTTAGACCCTTTTAAAAACGTTGGTTTAAAAGAAGTTAAAGTTAAAGCAGATTACGTTTTTTGTTCGCATCAGCATTTTGACCATAACAACGTTTCTTTAGTAGAGGGTGCTAATATTGTTGAAAATGGCAAAAATTTTAAAATAATAAAGGCTTGTCACGATGAAAAAGGCGGAAAATTAAGGGGCGAAAATAACGTTTTGCTTTTTAATTTAGACGGAAAAAGTCTTTGCTTTTTTGGCGATGAAGGCGAGCCTTTTAATGAAAATATTATAAAAGAGTGTAAAGGGGTAGACGTTTTGTTTATTCCAATCGGCTCAGTTTATACTATTGATGCGCAAACTGCTCTTAATTATATAAACGCAATAAAGCCTAAAACCGTAATACCAATGCACTATAAAATTAAGGGTAGTAAAATTGATATAAACGGCGTTGAAACGTTTACAAATTTAATTGAGGACTATTCTATAAAAAATAGCCCTTATGAATATGATGAAAATGATAAAATTGTAATATTAAACATACAGTCGGCGGAGGTGTAAAAATGAAATATACTCGTGATTATTTAGAAAAAAGTATGGGTGTTGAAGATTTGCGTAAAATAATGCGCGAACTTGGTGGCACGCCATCGTTAAAATCTAAGCAAGAGCTTATCAATTCAATATTAAAAATTCAATCTGGCGAACTTGTTCCAAACAAGAGCGGTAAGGGTAGAAAACCGCGTATGACGGAAGAGCAATATAATTATTCTAAAAACGATTATATGAGCGAAACGCAAGTTAGAAGCGACCAAGAAGAATTTGATAACGATAATGAAGATATAGCTTCTACAACGCTTGTAAAAGGTATTTTAGAGTTTCATAGTGATGGTTACGCATTTATGCGTGGCGAAAATTACGAGGCTAATTTAACAAGCGATATATACGTTTCTAAAAACACTATCAAATACTTTAAATTAAGGCGTGGCGACTATGTTGAAGGCTATGCAGAGCGCATGCACTCAAACTCATCTCCATCGCTTAAAAAGATAGTTTCGTTAAATGGAAAACCTTATAATTTTAACGATAATCGCTCAAATTTTGACGATTTAACCCCTTGCTATCCCAACTCAAAAATCAAACTTGAATTAAGTGAAAATAAAGACGATTTTTCTATTAGAGCTATTGACCTTTTAAGCCCTATAGGTCGTGGTCAGCGCGGTCTTATAGTTGCTCCACCAAAGGCGGGCAAAACTACGCTTTTAAAGAAAATTGCTTATTCAATAGAAAAAAATTATAGCGATATTCATTTGCTTGTATTATTAATTGACGAGCGTCCAGAAGAAGTTACCGATATTAAGCGCTCTGTTAAAGGCGAAGTTATCTATTCTACTTTTGACGAGGCTCCAGACCATCACATTAGAGCGGCTGAACTTGTTTTAAATAGAAGTAAAAGGCTTGTTGAACAAGGCGAGCACGTTGTAATTTTACTTGATTCAATAACAAAACTTGCACGTGCATACAATGCGATTGTTCCGTCTTCTGGCAAAACGCTTTCAGGCGGTATTGACCCGCTTGCACTTCAAGCGCCTAAAAAGTTCTTTGGTTCTGCAAGAAACATTGAAAACGGCGGTAGCTTAACTATTTTATCAACGGCATTAGTTGATACGGGCTCTAAAATGGACGACGTTATTTACGAAGAATTTAAAGGCACGGGCAATATGGAAATTATACTTTCACGCGAGCTTTCTGAAAGAAGAATTTTCCCTGCGATTGACCTTTATAAATCGGGCACTCGTAAAGATGAACTTTTACTTTCTAAAGAAGAATTGGACGCAGTTTACGCTATTAGAAGATATTTAGATAGAAATGACGATGCTATTCAAAACTTGCTTGAAATGTTAAAACGTACGGAAAACAATGAAGAATTTGTTAAAAAAGTACCTGTTTGGTGTAAGTTAATGTCTAACCAATAGAATTTTTGCAAAACTCAACCAACTCCGTTTCAAAAGCCTAAAAACTGTAAACAACTCGTTTGGTTGGTTTTTGGCGCAAAAATACTACAATATACTTTGCGCTTATTTAAAAAGTAAAGAACTAAAAAATGCGTTTGAAAAGTAAGTGTTCATTCGCTCTGGGTGAAATTGTACGCCGTAAATTGGCAAAGTTTTATGTTTTACGGCTTCAACAACCCCGTCTTCACTTACTGCTTCAATTTTTAAGCAATTTGCAACCTTGTCTAATTTTTCAACGTGGCAAGAGTTGACCAAAATATTTTTGTTAAAAATTTTTTGCAAAAAACTATTTTTTGTTAATTTTATATTGTGATAAGCGTTTTTCTCGGTATAAAAATGGTTTTCTACGCTTGTTAGCGTGCCTTTAAAGTAAACGTTTATAATTTGCATACCTTTACAAATGCCAATTATAGTTTTTTTATTCATAACAAATTGATTGATTAGGTATAATTCGGCAACGTCGGTAAAAGCATCGTAGCCACAACTTTTTAAAAAGGGCTTGTTATATAAATAAGGAACAACGTTTCCGCCACCTGTAAGAAGTAGGGCGTTACAATCGTTTATTAAACTAACGTTTTTAGATAAAACGTAATCAACTTTAACGTTATTTAATGCAGTAATATAGTTAGATAGGTTTAAACCATTATCGTAAATAAATACTTTCATACTATATTTTATTCAAATTTAAAAATTTTTGTTATCAAAAGGTGAAATTATGTTAAAAAACAAAAAAACTATCGGTATGGTAGTTGCAATGGAAAAAGAAATTGCACCACTTGTAAATGAACTTGGTGGTTTATTAAACACTTTTAACGTTTGCGGTTTTACTATTAAACAATTTAATAAAAACGGCAATGATATTTACTTAATAAATAGTGGAATTGGCGAAATTTCCGCTTCTTCTGCAACGGCAATATTAATTGGCGTATATAAATGTGATTTTATTATCAATTTTGGCGTTTGTGGAGCTTTAACAAAATCTACGGGTGTTTTAGAAACAGTGTTTGTAAACGGCGTTGTTCATTACGACTTTGACCTTTCCGCTATTGATAACGTTAGCGCCTGTCAATATCCAAATTACGATAGCGCTGTTATTAAAATAGAAAATTCTATTTTAGACTATGCTAAAAGGACTTATCCGTCAATTAAAAGCGTAATTTGTGCAAGTGCTGATAAATTTTTAGAAGATACCGCCATTAAAAAGCATTTAAACAAAACGTATAATGCGCAAATTTGCGATATGGAAAGCGCAGGTATATTACTAGTTTGCAACAATGCTAAAGTTCCCGTTTTAATGATAAAAGCGGTTTCGGACGGTGAAGGCGGGGCAGAAGAGTATAATAATATGGTTAAAAAAGCTGTTGAAGCTTATAAGGAAATTACGCTTAATATAATTGAAGCGTTTTAAGGTGAAGTATGTATAAGGCAAGTAGTGTATTTGATAAAGAAAAGGTTATAAAAATGAATAAAAGCCTTGATAAAGGCTCAATAATATCGTCTATTGTGTTATGCGCCGTGTTATTTGCAATTGGCGTATTAACTTTGGTTTTAGGTGTGCTTGAAGAAAAAATAAATTGGCTTTCTATTATAATAGGTGCGTTTGCGTGTGTATTTTCAATATTTCCAATAATAAGTACGTTCAGCACTTCTAAAAAGGGGCTTGAAAACGCCGTTAAGGAAATGGGTGTTGAAACCGCACCGCTTAAAATTGAATACGTATTTAAAGAAAAACGCATAGAAATTAAGCAATATAAAGGCGACGAGTATAAAGAAGAAACCATAATGATGAAAAACGTTGCAACGCTAAGAAAGACTAAAGACGGCATTTCTTTTTGTTTAGAAGACGGTGTAATGTACTATTTTGAATATGCAGACATTTTAGTTGGCTCCATAGAGCAAATTGTAGCATTATTTAAAAGAAACGGGGTTGTTATTAAAAAATAATAGAATTTTATTCGCTCATTTTTAATACTATATAAATGAGGTTTTAATTGAGCGTATGAAAAAACGTACTTTTATTATAACTAACGTACTTTTATTAATAATTACGTTATGCGTATCTATTGTTGCATTTATGCCACAAAAAGTTCAAAGCATAAACGGCGGTCAAAGTTACGATGCTATTTATAACGGAAATAGGCAAAATTCTAACGTTTCGCTTATGTTTAACGTTTATGAAAACACCCAAATTGTAAACGATATTGTTTCGCTTTTAAATAAAAACGGCGTAACCGCCACCTTTTTTGTGGGCGGTTGCTGGGCAGATGACAATCTAGAAACGTTAAAACTCATAGTTAATAGCGGGCATGAACTTGCTAATCACGGATATTTTCATAAAGACCACAAAGTTTTAAGCGAAAGCGAAAATCGGCGTGAAATTTTAGATAATAACAATATAATTCGTGCATTAACGGGCGTTAATATGACGCTTTTTGCCCCTCCGTCAGGCTCGTTTTCAAAAACCACGTTAAAAGTTGCGTACACTTTAGGGTATAAAACTATAATGTGGTCAAAAGACACGATAGATTGGCGTGATAGCGATAAAGCCCTAATAATAAAACGAGCAACAAACAATTTAGAAAATGGCGACCTAATTTTAATGCACCCTAAAAAGCATACTTTAGAATGTTTAGAACAAATAATTTTAAAGATAAAAGAGCAAGGGTATAATTTGGTTACTGTATCACAAAATATAAAAGAGTAGAAAATTACTTTAAAATTACAAAACAATAGGAATTTTATGGACTATATAAAAAAGATAAACGACAAATTAACCGTAATTGTTAGCGAAGGCGATGCTCTTTCATCTGCTTTTGCTATAATGATTGGTACGGGTAGCGTTAATGAAAATGATAAAACTAACGGCCTTTCACACTATATAGAGCATATGAATTTTAAAGGCACAAATGAAATGACCGCCTTTGATATATCTAACACTTTAGAAATGTGTGGGGCTAATTTTAATGCGTATACGGGGGCGGACGTAACTTGTTATTATGCTCAAACGCTTAGTGAAAATTTAGAAAAGGCTTTTTCCGTATTATCTAGTGCAGTTTTTAACTCGGTTTATCCAAAAAACGAGGTTGAAAAAGAAAAAGGCGTTATCTTGGAAGAAATTAGTATGAGCGAAGATAGCCCAGAAGACGTGTGCTATGATTTATCTGCACTTTCATACTTTGGCAGTAATGGTTATGGTAGAAGTATTTTAGGAACGAGTGAAAACGTAAAATCTTTTACAAAAGCTGATATTGTAAACTATTTAAATAAATATTACGTGGCGGAAAACGTTTGCATTACTTTTACAGGTAACGTCAACTTAAATAACGCCTTAACTCTTGTTGAAAAGTACGTTGTTCCATATATTTCATTTGAACCTAAAGCAAAGGAAGAAGATAGAAATTTAGTAAATTTAAAACAAAATTTGTATAAAGAAAAAGATATTGAACAAGCCCATTTTTGCTTAACTTTTAACGCTCCAACATATTTAGATGAAAATAGAATTGCAAGTGAAATAGCAACAACTATTTTAGGTGGCGGTATGAGCAGTAGGCTTTTTCAAAAGGTAAGGGAAGAATTGGGGCTTGCTTATTCCGTTTACGCAACAAGCTCACGCTTTAAAGACGTTGGCACTTCCTCAATTTATGCAGGGGTTAATCCTAGCAATGTTAAAACTGCGTTTAATGCTATTTTAGAGGTTATAAACACTCTTAAAAAAGGCGGAATTAGCGATGAAGAGTTTAACAAGGTTAAATGCCAAATTAAGTCTTCAACGGTATTTTCGCTTGAAAGACCTATGGCAAAAGCTCAATTATTTTCTAAGTACTATTTAAATACTGGTAAACTTTATTCGGTTAACGATAAGTTAAAAGATTTAGATTTGGTAACCAAGCAAGACGTAATTGAAGCTATAAACTATTATAATGAAAACAATATGTCAACTGCAATAGTTGGTAAAAACGTTAAGCCGTTAAAAGTATAAAAGGTATGCAAAGCATACCTTTTTTTAAATTCTAAATTGTTGTAGTTGAGTTTTGGCATAGGCAAGTGGTTGTTGAAAGTAGCGCTCCAAGCAAAAGTGCTTGCGTTAAAGTTATAGTGTTGTTGGTTACAAGTAAGAACAAAAGTCCAAACAAAACAAGATACGTAGAATTCATAAAAACTCCTTTTTACATAAATATTTATATTACTACAATATGCGCCATTTTTTTAAGTATGAACGCATTGACATATTTTCCTTTGTGTATTATTATTTTTTTAATAGCTGTATAACAATATTTGTTTTTTTATTCTCAATTAAAAAAATCTTAAAATTAACCTTTATTGTTACGAAAAGGAAGTGAAAATTATGGCAATTAGTCAAACGGTTTTACTACTTGATAAACGCACGCAAAGTTTAATTAGTGATTACGTTCCAAATGATGAAATTTTAGGCGATTTAGTTGGCTTCTTTAGCGTTTTTAGCGACGTTACAAGGCTAAAAATTGTATCTTCGCTTGCAATAAGTGAAATGTGTGTTACAGATTTGTCTATTACGCTTAACCTTAACCAAACTACCGTTTCGCATCAACTGCGTATTTTAAAAGACGTTGGCGTTGTAAAATGTAAGCGTCAAGGTAAAATAATTTTTTATTCGCTTAGAAGCGAATTAATTAACGATATTTTACTTAAAGGCGTAGAGTTTTTAGGCTACTAACAAATTCTTAAATAAGATAAAAAACGGCGAAATTACTTCGCCGTTTTATCATTTGTAAATTTATTTGCAACCGCAACCTATAGGGCCGTATGGCTTTTTGCCATCTTTACAGCAACATAATAATACTAATAGCATAGGAAGAAGGCATCCGCAGTTACAAAGTTTATCAAAAATGTTTGAAACGCAACCGTTACCACATAGGCAAAGAATTAAAAGTATAATAAGTATGTACAAACAGCAGTTGTCGTTAAAACCAAAAAAGTTCATCATTAAATTTATCCTCCAAAAAAATGTTTTGATATTGCTATCACTACATATTACTCAAAACTTAAAAAAAATGTTACAAAGGGTTGTAATTTTTAAAAAAATATATTAAAATATATTTGCAGGCACTTTTTTAAGGCTTGACTATACATATTTTTTATTTTTTCTTACAGGTATCTTTTAAGAACCTGATTGGAGGCTTTATGAAACAAATATCATCAAAACAAATTGCATATTTAGGCTTGGTTTCGGCATTAATGTTCGTATTTTTGCTTATTGAAACTTATTTATTAACGATTGCGTTCGGCGCGTTAACTCCGGCAATTCTCACTTTGCCGTTTGCCGTTGCGCTATCGCTTTTTTTAGGTAAAAAAGGTATGTTTTTAGGTGGAACAATATTCGGTTGTTGCTCGTTTATATTGGCGTGCATAATAGGCAACATTGTTTTTATTAACCCGCTTATTTCAATTTTACCAAGAATTTTAATTGGCGTTGTAGGCTATTTTGCATTTGTATTAACTAAAAAATTATTCAAAAACGAAATTGTTGCTTGTTCGGTTGGCGGTGCTTTTGGCATTTTAACTAACACTGTTTGCACAATTTTTATGCTTTGGGTATTTAATCAAAGCACGCTTGCTGCGGTATTTACAACAATTATGTCAATAAACTTCGTTGGCGAAATCGTTGGTGCTATAATTTTAGTGCCTGTATATTTAAAAATTTTAAAAAAGGTAAATAAAAGCTTATGATTTTATGTATTGATATTGGTAATACAAACATTAAATACGCAGTATTTAACGGTAAAAATTTAAAGGCTTCGTATAGAGTTTCTTCACGCCATACAAGAACGGCGGACGAGTATGGTGCAACGCTTATAAACTTGCTTTCTAGTTCTCAAATTAAAACAAGTGATATAACGGGAATTATAGTTTCTTCCGTTATTCCTGCGCTCAACTATACAATTATTCATATGTGCGAGTACTTTTTTAATATTACGCCAATTATGATAGGCGCGGGCATTAAAACGGGCATAAACGTTAAGGCGGATAACCCCAAAGAAGTTGGAGCAGATATAATTGTAAACTGCGTGGGTGCATTTAATAAATACGGCAACGGCAATCCTATGGTTGTTATTGACTTTGGCACAGCCACTACTTTTGACGTTTTGACGGGTAAAGGCGAGCTTATTGGCGTAGTTATTGCCCCAGGTATAAAAACGGCGCTTGAAGGGCTTGTTTCAAACACCGCGCAACTTCCTATGATTGAACTTGTAGCACCTAAAAGTGCAATAGGCAAAAACACTATAACTTGTATGCAATCTGGTATTATATTTGGTTTTGCAGGTTTAGTTGAAAATATCGTTAAAAAGATAAGGGAAGAACTTCAACTTGACTTTATAAACGTTGTTGCAACGGGTGGTATGGGCGAAATTATTGCAAAAGAAGTTAAATGTATAAATAAAATTGACCGTATGCTTACACTTGAAGGCTTGCGCCTTGTATACGAAATGAACAAGGAGAAATTTTAATGACTAACGTAGTCAAAATAGGAAGCGTGCTAATTGGCGGTAATAACCCCGTAGCAGTGCAGTCTATGACTAATATTAAAACTCAAAATTACACCGAAGTTATAAGGCAAATTTTAGCACTTGAAGAAGAAGGATGTGATATTGTTAGGCTTGCTGTAAAAGACGAGCAAGACGCACTTGCAATAAAAAACATCAAAAAAGAAGTGCATATTCCACTTGTAGCAGATATTCATTTTGATTATAAACTTGCAATTCTATCTGTAGAAAATGGAGTAGATAAAGTTAGAATTAACCCAGGCAACATTGGTGTAGAGCAAAATATTAAAAAGGTTGCAGATTGTTTAAAGGAATATAACGTGCCGGTAAGAGTTGGCGCAAATACCGGAAGTATTGAAAAAGAGTTTTTGTTAAAGTATGGCAAAAACGAAATTTCACTTTGTGAAAGTGCGCTTAAAGACGTTGCTATTTTTGAAAAATACGGCGTTAAAGATATTGTAATTTCCGCCAAAGCAAGCGACACTTTGCTCACCGTAAAAGCGTATAGATATTTAAATAGTAAAACAAATTATCCATTACATATTGGCGTTACTGAAGCAGGCACTTATGAAAACGGAATTATAAAAAGTAGCGTTGGAATAGGTGCGCTACTCGTTGATGGAATTGGCGATACTTTAAGAGTTAGTTTGACTGCAAATCCTGTGTTTGAGCCTATGATTGGGCATAAAATTTTGCGTGCAGTAGGAATGGAAAAAGACTACGTTGAAGTTATTTCTTGCCCAACTTGCGGTAGGACGGAATACGATTGTATAGGTCTTGCAAACAAAGTAGAAAAAATTGTAAAAAACCTTAAAAAACCTTTAAAAATAGCGGTTATGGGTTGCGTTGTTAATGGTCCTGGAGAGGCAAAAGATTGTGACCTTGGCATTGCTGGCTCAAAAGATTTTTGCGTAATTTTTAAAGGCGAAAATATTGTTAAAAAAGTGCCGTTTGAAATGGCGGAAATAGAATTTACAAAGGAAATTGAAAACATTGCAAAACAGGTGTGACGAGTTAATAAACTCATTAAAAAACGCTGACCAAGGTCTAGGTGACGCTCGCATAAAACGTGCTACGCTTGACGAGGAAAATAATTTAGTAATCGTTCAAGTTATTAGCGACGTTGCAATACCTAGTGACAGCGTTGTATTTTTAGAAAACTCAATAAAAAACAATTTGCCGTCCACGTTTAACGTTAAGATGGAATGCTGTAAATCTATTGCTGACGCATCTATTTTAAAGCGTGCAATTTTTCAATTTATTAGCACTAACTTTTCTTCAATTAGCCACACCGTTACTATTAACGATATAGTAATTTTTACTTCGGGCAAAAAATTTGTTTATGAAATAAAGGTTAGTGAATTTGCTTACGATTATTTAATGCGTACGGCGTTTATAAGCGAATTAAACGAGTATTTGTATCGCAGTTATGTAAACGACGTTGAAGGCTCAATAAAAATAGTGTCTAAAGATGAAGAAGTTGCCGTTTATGAAGAATTTTCTGTTAATGAAAATGAAATGCAAAGTAGCGGAACGCGTTATTTAAAAGTTTTAAACGTAGAAAAAACTTGTGATGATACGCTTTATGACGTTGCGCCTTATATCGTTGATGCTTTAGAAGATTTAGGAACGGTTTATTATGCTGGAATTGTTGAAAGCGTTGAAGAAAGGCAAACTAAAAATGGCAAGCCGTTTTTTGTAATTACGTTAAACGATAAAACTGCAAAGGTGAGTGGTAGATTTTTTACTGCGGACAAGAATAAAATTAAAAAAATTCAAAGAATTGGCGAAGGTAGTGAAATTATTATTCGTGGCGAAAACGAACTTTTTAACGAGCATATTAATTTAACTATAAAAGGCTTCCATTTTTGTGAATTTCCTAAAAACTTTGTACCAAAGGAAAAACCTTCTAAGCCAGTGGCGGAAAGGTATTCATTAATTAAGCCTAAAGAAGTTGAAAGTATTGAGCAAAGTGACTTTTTTACTAATGCCAATTTGCTTCCGCCAGAAGTTTTAAAAAACGTTTACACTGTTGTAGATATTGAAACTACGGGTACCGACGTTGTAAATGATAAAATTACTGAAATTGGTGCCGTTAAGATAATTGATGGAAAAATTACGGAGGAGTTTCACACGCTTGTTAACCCTGAAATGCCAATACCAACTAGAATTGTTGAACTTACGGGCATTGATGATAATTTGGTTAAAGATAGCCCTTTAATAGGCGACGTGTACGGCGACTTTTTTAAGTTTGTAAGCGGAGCGATTTTCGTTGCGCACAACGCTGAATTTGACTTTAGATTTTTATATAACGTGGGTAAAAAATTAGGTTACGTTTTAACTAATCAAGTTGAAGATACGCTTGAATTATCACGTAAAAAATTACCTTTTTTAAAGCGTCACAAGTTAAATATTGTTTGTGAACATTTCGGCATAACCTTTCATCATCATCGTGCACTTTCCGATGCTTATGCTACAGCGGAAGCATTTTTAAAGTTAAAAAAGGAAAAATAAGGTTAAAATAACTAAAAATTTATAAAAAAATAGTTGCATAATATAAAATATTATGTTAAAATTATTATAGACTTAAGATAATGCTTAATTTGAGAGTGGCAAGTGCCACTCTCAAATTTGTTTATAGGAGATAAAATGAAGGCAAAAAGCAATAATGAAATTTTAGAATTTTTAAAACCTTATGCCGACTCTTTGAATTTAGAAATAGTTGAAGTTGAGTTTAAAATGTCTAAAAACCCACAACTTACTATCTATATTGATAAAGACGGCGGTGTTGACCTTAATTCATGCGAAGAGTTTCACAATTTAATTAACGACCCTATTGATGAGTTTGACCCTTACGCTGGAGCTTACACGCTTAACGTTTCAAGTCCGGGGCTTGACCGTCCTTTTAAAACGGAACGTGATTTTTTAAAGCGTATTGGCAAATTGGTTGAACTTAAACTTTATGCGCCAATTCGTGGCAAAAAAGAATTTGAAGGCACGCTTAAGGCGTATGACGGCAAAAACGTTACTATTGAAATTGGCAAGGAAGAAATAATTTTTGAACTTTCAAAAATTGCAAAGATTTGCGAGGCAATTGTATTTGACTAATAAAAACACGCAAAAACTAATAAAAACCCGCAAAAGCGGTTAAAAATAAAATTAATTAATTATATAATTATTACATAAGGAGTTATTTATGGTAAACAAGGATTTTTTTGCTGCACTTGATGAAATTTGTGCAAGTAAAGGTATGGACAAAGAAGCGCTTAAAGAAACGTTACAAAACGCTTTAACTTCAGCGTACAAAAGATACGCAGTTGACGCGTGCGACGTGCGCATTAAGTACAACGAAGAAAAGTGTTCTATCAAATTCTACGCTATTAAAACAATAGTTGAAGAAGTTGTTGATACAGATAAGGAAATTTCTTTAGAAGAAGCAAAAACTTATAAAAAGAGTTATAAAATTGGTGACGTTTTTGAAAAAGAATTCGTTCCAAAGGACTTTGGTAGAATTGCCGCTCAAACAGCAAAGCAAGTAGTTATGCAAAAAATAAGAGAGGCTGAAAGGGCAAACACTATTCAACAATTTGAAGATAAGGAAAATGAAATTCATACCGCTATTGTTAGAAGAGTTGAAAATGGAAACGTTTACGTTGAACTTTCTGGCGGTCAACTTGAAGGCGTTATGCTTCCACAAGACCAAATTCCTGGTGAAAAGTATGAAATTAACGACAAAATAGTCGTTTACGTTAAGAAAATTAGAACCGTAGGCAAAAATGCACAAGTTTTAGTTTCTCGCACTGCTCCAGGCCTTGTTAAACGCTTCTTTGAAAATGAAGTTCCTGAAATTAGGCAAGGCGTTGTTGTTATTAAATCAGTTTCTAGAGAGGCTGGTCAAAGAACAAAAATTGCTATTCATAGTGAAGACCCACAAATTGACGCACTTGGCGCTTGCGTAGGTAACAAAGGTATGCGCGTTAACGCTGTTATTGAACAACTTGGCGGTGAAAAAATTGATATTATTCCTTGGAGTGAAGACCCACTTGAATTTATTGCAAAAGCACTTGCTCCTGCAAAAGTTTTAAAAGTTTACGCTCTTGATGAAAAATCTGCAAGAGTTATCGTTCCTGATGATAAACTTTCACTTTGCATTGGTAAAGACGGTCAAAACGCAAGGCTTGCTGCAAGGCTTACAGGCTGGAAGATTGACGTTAAGAGTGAATCTAAAGCAATGGAAGAATACAACCAAATGGTTGAAAGTGCAGATGCTGAACTTGGCGATTTTGAAGACATAGCCGACATTGACAGCATTGGAGAAGATTTAGAATAAAATTATTAAGATTGGAGTAAAAGTATGGCGGTTAAAAAAATACCTATGCGCACTTGCATTGCGTGTAGATTAGAAAAACCAAAAAAAGAACTTATAAGAATTGTTAAGAATAAAGACGGCGAATTTAACGTTGATAAAACGGGTAAGTTAAACGGCCGTGGGGCGTATTCGTGTAACGATAAGGCTTGCATTGATAAAATTTGCAAAAAGAACTTACTTTCACGTGCGTTTGAAATGGAAGTTTCAAGTGAAGTGTACGCTCGCATAATGGAGGAGTTTTTTGGTGATAAATAGTAAACCTATTACTTTTATTGGATTTGCAATCAAGGCTCGAAAAGTTAGGTTCGGTGTAGGAGCAGTTAGCACGCTTAAACCAAAAGTGCCTTTGCTAATTGTGTGCGATACCGCAAGTGACAATACTAAAAAAGATGCAGTTAAGTTATCTAAAAAACTTAACTCAACCTTGCTTATTGCAACCGGCGTTAAAATTGAAGATATAGTATATAAAGAAAAGTGCAAACTTATTGCTATTGTAGACGAAGGGCTTGCTAAAGCAATAATTCAAAATTTAGATTGTCATTTTACTGAATATTCGGGAGGATACGGCTATGGGAATTGAAGAAAAGAAAGAAGTTAAAAATCAAAATATAAAAGATTTAATGTCACTTGTTAAAGGTGATGTATTAAAAACAAGTGCGCAAAGCGCAAAATCTTTAATTAAAGGTGTAGAAAAGAAAATTGCGGATAAATTCCGTCTTTTTGACAAACAAAAAAAGGAAGAAGAAGCTAAAAAACAAGCGGAATTAGTTGTTGAAGAGGTTAAACCTACTATTCAAGAAGAGGTTGAACCTATTAAAGTTGAGCCTGTTGTTGAGGTTGAACCTGCTACTAAAGAGCAAGTTGTTGTAGAGCCTGTTGTTGAAGTTCCTAAAAAAGAAGAAACTACACCTATAGTTGAAGAAAAACAAGAAGAAAAAAAGGAACCTGTTATTCAAAAAACGGATAATCCTAATATTCAAATAATTAACGGCAAGCGTGTTTTTGTTCCTCAAGCAAAGAGGGAATATACGCCTAAAGATAATGATAAAAACAAACAATTTGGCGAAAAAAGGCCTTTTAACAAAGATGGTAAAAAGCCTTTTGACCCTACTCAAAAGCGTGAATTTGTTAATAAAGACGGCGAAAAGAAGCCTTTTAATAAAGATGGTAAAAAGCCAAATTTATCTACGTTTACTGCTCCACAACCATATATAGCTAAAGAAAATAACGCTAAAAATCAAAAGAAAAATAAAGTTGAAAAGAACAATTACGAAGATAAAAAGGTAATTAATAAAAAGTCTTTAATTAAAGGTCAAATGTCTATTGACGATTTTGATGAAAATAAGACGGGTTATAGAAAAGTTAGAAAGGCTAAAGATAAACGCCAAGAAGAAACTGTTAATACAATTAAAATTGAAAAGGCAGTTGTTACAAAGGAAAACGTTTCTGTTAAAGAACTTTCTGAACTTTTAGGCATAACTGCAGTTGAAATTACAAAGAGATTATTTAAAGAAGGCATTTTAAAAACTATTAACGACTCTATTGACTACGATACTGCAGGCTTTATAGCGGCAGGTTTAGGTATTGAACTTGAACTTAAACTTGATAAAACTGCGGAAGACGTTTTAACTGAAGGCTTTAACGATGCTATAGAAGATGCTTCTAACCTTATTACGCGTGCTCCTGTAGTAACCGTTATGGGTCACGTTGACCATGGTAAAACTTCGCTTTTAGATAGAATTAGAAACGCAAACGTAACTGCAGGCGAAGCTGGCGGTATCACTCAACACATTGGTGCTTACACAGTTAACGTAAACGGTCAATCCGTTACTTTCCTTGACACTCCTGGTCACGCAGCGTTTACTGCAATGCGTGCGCGCGGTGCTCAACTTACTGATATTGCCGTTATCGTTGTAGCGGCAGACGATGGCATAATGCCACAAACTATTGAGGCAATCCACCACGCGAAAGCGGCGGGCGTTTCAATAATTATTGCGGCAAACAAAATTGATAAGCCTACTGCTGATATTGAAAAGGTTAAAAAAGGTCTTGCCGACCAAGAAGTTTTAGTAGAAGAATGGGGTGGCGACGTTGCTTTAGTTCCTGTTTCCGCTAAAACTGGTGCAGGTATTGACGACCTTTTAGAAACTATCATTTTAACTGCGGAAATTAAAGAACTTAAAGCAAATCCTAACCGCAACGCTAAAGGTATTATAGTTGAAGCTAAACTTGATAAAGGTAAAGGCCCAATGGCAACCGTATTAGTACAAAATGGTACGTTAAAAGTTGGCGACTATTTAGTTGCAGGCACAATTACTGGTAAAGTTAGAGCTATGATTGACGATAAGGGTAGAAACGTTAAGACTGCAGGTCCATCTACGCCTGTTTCTATTCTTGGTTTAGAAAGCGTGCCAAACGCAGGCGACTTCTTATATGCAGTTGAAGAAGCTAAACTTTCTACTTTAGTTGCTAACGAAAGAAAGAATAAAGAAAGAGAAGATATGATAAAACAGCAACAAAAAGTTTCTTTAGACGATTTATTCTCTAAAGTATCTTCAGGCGACCTTAAAAACCTTAATATCATTGTTAAAGCAGACGTTCAAGGCTCGGTTGAAGCGGTTAAGCAATCACTTGCCGAACTTTCTAATGAAGAAGTTAAAGTTAACGTTCTTCACGCAGCGGTTGGTGCAATATCTGAAACTGACGTAAGTTTAGCAGATTCTTCTAACTCAATTATAATAGGCTTTAACGTTAGACCTGATGCTAAAGCTAAAACTTTGGCAGAACAATCTAAAATTGACGTTAAGTTATATAGAGTTATTTACGAAGCTATTGAAGATATTAAAAAAGCGCTTAAAGGTATGCTTGCTCCTAAGTTTAGTGACGTTTATATGGGTAAAGCCGAAGTTCGTGATACGTTCAAGATTACGGGCGTTGGTATGGTTGCCGGTTGCTACGTTACGGACGGCAAGATTATTAGAAGCGGTAAACTTCGTATTTATAGAAACGACGTTATGATTTGTGAAGGTAACGTATTACAATTAAAGAGATTTAAAGACGACGTTAAAGAAGTTAACCAAGGTTATGAATGCGGTATTTCTATTGAAAACTTTGACGATATTAAAATTGGTGACTTTATTGAGTGCTACAGCGTAGAACAAACAAAGGATTAATAAATGAAAGTTAAAAGAACTGATAAAATAAATAGCGAACTTCAAAAAATTCTTTATCAAATTATAAAAACGGATATAAACGTTCCGTCTATTACGGAAATGTTTTCTATCACTGAAGTTGATTGTTCGCCAGACCTTAAAAATGCTAAAGTTTACGTTAGCGTATATTCAACTAATGAAGAAAAAAAAGTTGCAACGTTTCAAGGAATAAAGAGTGCGTCAAGCGAAATTAGGCGTGCTCTTGCTTCCAAAATGCACACAAGATGTGTTCCAGAACTTCGTTTTTACTTAGACACTGCGCTTGAATACGGCAATAAAATTGACAAAATTTTAAGTGGTTTTAAGTATTACACAAAGGAAGATGATAATGACGCTTAATGAAATTGCAAGCAAAATTAAATTATTAAAAAACGTGGTTATTTTTAGCCATAATAGGCCCGATGGCGACACTATCGGCTCAGCAACGGCATTAAAGTTAGCGCTTGAAAAATTAGGCGCTAACGTCGTTTTATGTTGCAATGCGATTGTTCCTGAAAAGTTTTTTTATATAAAGGGCGCTAACGAGTACGTAAACTCTAAAGATATAAGCGGTGAATTTGATGCCTTTATAGCAGTTGACTGCTCAAGCGAAAGTATGTTTGATACTACTTTTAATCTTTTTAAATCACATAAAAATACTTTTAATATTGACCATCATATATCTAATACACGTTACGCAAAATACAACTACGTTGAAGAAACGGGTGCTTGCTGTGAAATTATATACAAATTAATAACGCTTTTAGGCGTTGAAATTTGCAGTGATATGGCAAATTCTTTGCTTTTAGGCATTGTTACGGATACCGGCAATTTTGCACACTCTAACGCAACTGCTAACACTCTTTATTGTGCTTCAAAACTTATGGAAAAGGGTGGAAATTTGCATATAACCGTTAAAAAAATGTTTAAGGACCAATCAAGAGAAAGGGCGTCTTTATACACGCGTGTTATATCAAATATGCAATATTATTTAGACGGGCAAGTTGCGGTTATAGTAACTAATAAAAAAGATTTAGAAGACTGCAACGCCGTTGACAATATGACGGAAGGTTTTATTGACTTTCCTTTAACCGTTAGAACGGTTGAAGTTGCAATATCATTACTTGAAGTTGGCAAGTTGCAATACAAAATTAGCTTGCGTAGCAAAGGTAAAGTTAACGTTAATGAAATTGCGTCCCTTTACGGCGGTGGTGGACACGTTTTAGCAAGTGGCGCTATGCTTAAAGGATACAAAGAAGATATTATAGATAAACTTGTTTACAACGTAAAACAAAGGCTTTAAAATGAACGGATTTATTAATTTATATAAGCCAAGCGGAATGTCGTCTGCATACGCTTTAAATTCAATAAAGAAAAAGTTTAGGGGCAGTAAAGTTGGTCATATGGGCACGCTTGACCCTTTAGCAGAGGGTGTTTTGCCCGTTGCTATAGGTAAATGCACTAAGCTTTTTGATTATATGCTTGATAAAACTAAAGTGTATATTGCTGAATTTACTTTTGGCTATGAAACGGACACTTTAGATAGGGCAGGCGTTATAATTAAAGAAAACGGACCTTTGCCTACAAAAGAGCAAGTTGAAATAAACTCACAAAAACTTGTGGGAAAAATTAGTCAAATTCCACCTTTATTTAGCGCTAAAAACGTTAACGGCGTTAAAAGTTATAATTTGGCAAGGCAAGGAATTAGCGTTGACTTAAAGCCAAAAGAAGTTGAAATTGATGCAATCACGTTGCTTGATTATAATGAAGAAAAGGGCGTGTACAAATTTAAAATTGAGTGCAAGGGCGGAACGTATATTCGCTCTATATGTAAAGATTTAGCAACTCTTTTATCTACTTACGGCACAATGACGGCTTTAAAAAGAGTGCAAAGTGGCGTTTTTACAAGTGAAAATAGCGTGTCTTTACAACAGCTAAAAACTTTAACTGACTTAAATAAAGTTGTAATTAATCCGTTAAGCGTACTAAACTATAAAAAGATATATATTGACGATAAGTTTGAATATGACTTTGTTTGCGGTAAACCGTCTTATGCTTCGGTTGAAGACGGGTTGTATCTTGTTTTAAACGGAGAAACGTTAGTTTGTTTAGCTAGTGCAACAAGCGGTGTTTTAAAAATTAAAATTTACTTTAAATAATTATGGAAATATTTGAATTCGGCTACAAATTTAATAGCGACTCTGTGTTGTGTTTAGGGTATTTTGACGCTATTCATAAAGGGCATAAATCGCTTATAAAAAACGCTAAGGAAACGGCTAATATTTTAGGCGTTAAACTTGGCGTTGTGTTGTTTATTGGCGGAAAAAACAAGCAAGACGTTTTTACTTTTAACGAAAGGGTAGTTTTACTTAAAAGTTTAGGCGTTGACTTTGTTATTTACGCTTATTTAACGCCTGAATTTATGAGTATGAGTAGCCAAAATTTTACCGATATTTTATTTAATTCTTATAGTGTAAAAACGCTATTTTGTGGCTTTGATTTTACCTACGGATACAAGGCTTTAGGCAACGCCAAAACACTTAAAGAAAGTGCTAAAAAATACGGCGCAAACGTTGTTGTTTTAGATAAAATTTTAGATGATTTCGGTCAAAAAATATCAACTTCCCTTATAAAAAGTCAGTTAAAAGAGGGTAATATTAAGCGTGCAAACGAACTTTTAGGCTCTAATTATTTTATAACGGAAAAGGTTGTTGAGGGTAAAAAACTTGGCAAAAAACTTGATTTTCCTACAATAAATATGACGCTTAAAGAAGAAAAATTTTTGATAAAAGAGGGCGTGTATTTAACCTTTGTAGTTATTCAAAACAAACTTTATTCTTCACTTACAAACGTTGGAAGTCAGCCTACTTTTAATGGAAATAATTTAGTTGTTGAAACATATATAAACGGCTTTGACGGCGACCTTTACGGAAAGTACGTTTCCGTATATTTCGTTGATTTTATAAGGGAAATTAAAACGTTTAAAAATCAACAAGAACTTATAAATCAACTTGCAAAAGACAAGGAGTTATTAAATGATTAAGTTTGGCCCAAGTGGCAATGGTGAACAATTTTATAATTTAGGTTTATCAGGCGCAAGTGATAGTGCAAAATACGTTAAAGATTTGGGGCTTGATTGCTTTGAGTACTCCTTTGGTAGAGGCGTAACGCTCTCACAAAAAACTGCGGAAGAAACAGGCAACGCATTTTATAAAAACGGCATTGAACTTAGTATTCACGCACCTTATTTTATTAACTTTGCAACCGTTGAAGACGATAAGGAACAAAATTCTTATAACTACGTTATAAAAAGTTTAGAATATGCAAAAATTATGGGTGCAAAAAGGGTGGTTTTTCACCCGTCAACGCAAGGTAAATTATCACGAGAAGAAGCAGTTAATTTAACTAAAAAAAGGCTTGAAAATTTAGCAAATATTATCGTTGATAAAAATTTAGACGACCTTATCGTTTGCCCAGAAACAATGGGAAAATCTAAGCAAATTGGAACGGTTATAGAAATTGCTGAATTTTGTAATATTGCTCCTTTTTACGTGCCTGCTATTGACTTTGGCCACGTTAATTCACGTGAGGGTGGCTCGCTTAATAGCGCTCAAGATTTTATTAAAGTTTTAACGGAAACTAAAGATATTGCCGGTGTAGAAAAACTTAATAAATTGCATATTCACTTTTCAAAAATAATGTATGGCGACAAGGGCGAAATTAAGCATTTAACTTTTGAAGATAGCGTTTACGGCCCTAACTTTGAACCGCTTGCAAAAGCACTTAAAATTATGGGAGTTGAGCCGTATATTATTTGCGAAAGTGCAGGCACTCAAGATATAGACGCTAAAAAAATGAAAGAAATATATTTAAACACATAAAAAACGGCTCGTTAACCGCTCTTCTCGTGGGGATTTTTTAGGAACTATAAAAGGATAGCAAAAAATTTTTGCTATCCTTTTCTTTTTGCTTTGCAAACACACGACTTTCATTTGAAAGTATAGTGTGCTACACTTTTGAAAATTCCCCGTAAGGATTAACATCTCGATAAATTGGAATTTGTTTATCGTATATTTTTTGTGTGCGACTCTATCTCCTTGATGACCTCAATAAAATCCGCATCGTTCTTTCCCGTTGGATCGGGCAAGCCCCAATCATCATCGAAAGCTCTGCCGATGTAGGGACATCCAACGTCACAGCCCATCGAGATTGCAATGTCGGGTTGCGGTATCTTGTCGATGGTTTTGCTGAATTGTGTCAGCTCCATATCGATGCCGTAAAGCTTTTTCATCAGCCGTACCGCATCTTGATTGATCTGTGGTTTCGTTTCCGTACCTGCCGAGTAAAAGTCAAACTCATCACCACGCAAGTGCTTTCCGAGAGCTTCGGCAATCTGACTTCTGCAAGAGTTATGAACACAGATAAACGCTATTTTCTTTTTCATCTGAACGGACACCTCGAACCAATGCACTGATTGTTCTGCTTTGAGTGCACGCACTTGATATCTCCAAGTTCCATTTCTACGCCGAGATGAGTTTTTGCAAACTCCACGGCTTTGATGATGGATATGTAAGAATCACGCTTACAGCAACGGGGGCCGCCAACCTCACCTATTGCGCCAAGCGCAGAGGAGGTCATCTTGTTCGATAAGCCCCATGCTTCGTTTGCAAGAGGCGTTGAACCTGTCACAATGGACACGAACATTCCGGCACTTACACCTGCACCGCAAGCCCCCCAAAATCCGCAAGCACCTCCAGGAACGCTCTTTCCTCTCGCCTGCATTTCAGAAAGTGCTTTTACAAGGTCTATTTCACCACCTGCATTTTTATATGCGGTAAGTAATGCCGAGCCAACCATCACATGATGTTCGGGACCGTGCATATGGCAGAAAGGCAGAGTCATCAACTTTTGAACAACCTCAATGGGATTATTCGAGCTTTCGGCAAGGCATACCCCTATAATGCTATCCATTCCTTGTGTGTGGCATTCGTTACATATGTAATGGCCGTTCTCGCAAGCGGTTTTACTGTTTTCTTTTTTGTGGCAAATGGCACATTCCATCTGTCTCTCTGTTTCTAAATATTTCAGCGGCGCACCGCATATCAAGCATTCGTCTTTCATAATTCGCCTCAACAAATTCTTATTTATCGATGACTTTATTATAACACAAAATTAACTTTAATTCAATCTGTTTTACGTGGGCAGAAGAAAACTCGACTTGTAAAAAGTCGAGTTTTATAAAATATTCAATTAAAATCCCTATGAGAAGAGCGACTATAGAGCCGTTTTTTTGTTATTTAGATTTCTTTTTAAGTATTATCCTATACACGTACCATAAAATTGTTAAAACTTCAATGGCTATTGCTACAAAGTAAAGCAAGGCTATTTGGTCAACAATTTGATAAAGTGCTAAATGAAGCGTTAAAACAGTTGTCCAAATAATTGCTGATATTGAAATAAATTGCATTATTAAATTTCTATAAATGCAATCAAAAACAAGTTTTACAATAAACGTTACGGGAATTGCAATAATAAAGGTAAGCCACGTTTTATTTAGGTTTGGAAACGCAACGTTTACAATAAAAAAGGCGAGTAGTGCAACAAGCCATACTATTGCGCAAGAAAGCGTTGGTACAAAAAACCTGTTAACTTTGCTAAAGTGCATTTTTGGCTTTGAATTTACGTTTAAAAGGTCGTTAACGGTAACGCCGTAAATGTCTGCCATAGATTTTAAAACGTAAACGTCTGGCAAAGATTCGCCACTTTCCCATTTTGAAACGGACTTGTCTGAATAATTTAATTTTTCCGCCAAAGAAAGTTGTGTAAGATTGTTAAACTTGCGGTATTTTATTAAATTTTTAGCAACTTGCTTGTTAAATTCTTCCTGACTAACTTTCATACTTTTATTATAAACTTTTTTTAATTAATTGCAAGCGTTTTTTATTAAATTTGATAAATTTAAAGTTGACTTATATTAAAGTATATGTTAATATATATACGAATAAATGTAAACTGGTTAATTTTTATTATGAATAAAAAAGTTATTGTATTAACTGACGCTGATTTGATATATTATTACACTAAATTTTTAGTTGAAGATGCGTTTTTATTATTGGTTGACAATTCTATTAATTTATTTGTTGACGCAAGGTATTATGAAGCGGTTAAAAATAGCAAAAACTTTACTTCGTATTTAATTAACACTCAAAATCAATTTTATGATTTTTTAAAAAATATCAATTCTACAAAAATTGGTTTAGTTTACGATTATACTAGTGCTAAACTTTACGACGAGCTTTTAAAGCTTGGCTACGAACTTTACGATGCTAGCAATGAAGTGTTTTTAAAAACTTCCGTTAAAAATGAAGGTGAACTTTTGCTTATTGAAAAAGCTTGCAAAATTGCCGAGTTATCGTTTAACAAAATTTTGCCAATGCTTAAAGAAGGTGTTACGGAAAGTGAAGTTCAATGCGAACTTGAACATCAATTTAGGTTAAATGGTGCGGAAGATAAGTCTTTTAACACTATAATAGCATTTGGTGAGGGGTCTTCAATCCCACACTATAAAACGGGTAACGCAGTGCTTAAAAAAGATATGCCGGTGCTTTTTGACTTTGGCTGTAAATATCAAGGCTACTTAAGTGACTTGTCGCGTTCTTTCTATTTTGGCAGTCCAACTAAAAAATATGTTGAAGCGTTTAATTGCGTATACAATGCACAGCGTTTGGCAATATCTCAAATTAAAGCGGGTATTAGCGGTAAAGAAGCAGACGGTGTTGCACGCAGTTACTTAAACCAATTTGGCTATGACAAATATTTTATTCACTCGCTTGGGCACGGTGTGGGCGTAAAAATACACGAAGAGCCAAGGCTTTCTATTAAAAGTGAACAAATTTTAAAGGAAAACAACGTGTTTTCAGTAGAGCCGGGCATTTACTTTGAGGGTGAATTTGGCATACGTATTGAAGATACGTGCATTATTAAAAACGGCGTTTGCCGTCCATTAACGTTAAATAAAATTGAGTGTGTGCTCAATAAAAAATAATTTTTATTAAGGAGAAAATCTCTTATATGGTATTAGCAGGCGATTTAAGAAAAGGTGTAACTATTGAATATGATGGCAAAATTTTTACGGTTGTTGATTTCTTACACGTAAAGCCAGGTAAAGGCGCAGCGTTCGTTAGAACAACTTTAAAAAACGTAGTTGACGGTAAAGTTTTACAAATTACTTTCAACCCAACGGAAAAGTTTGAAAACGCAATTATTGAAACAAAGAGAATGACTTATTCTTATAATGACGGCGAACTTTACTACTTTATGGACGAAGAGTACAACATGGAACCACTTAACTACGACCAAGTTGAAGACGCGCTTAGATACATTAAAGAAAACGACCCTGTTACGGTTAAATTCTATAAAGGCAAAGCCTTCTCTGTTGATTGTGAAAACTTTGTTGAATTATTAGTTACTGAAGCAGAACCTAGCGTTGCAGGTAACACTGCTACAAACGCTACTAAAAACGTTAAACTTGAAACTGGTATTTCTATCCAAGTTCCAATGTTCGTTAACGAAGGTGACGTTATTCGTATAGACACTAGAACAGGTGACTATATGGAAAGAGTTAAAAAATAATTCTTGTTTTTGCTCGGCAAAGTTTTTTTGTCGGGCAATTTTTTCTTTTTAAGTATGAAAAATGTTATTATTACGGGTGCAAGCCAAGGTATTGGGCGTGCACTTGCAATTAAATTTTCAAATAACGGCTACAACGTTATAGCCGTTTATAATAATTCAAAAAACGAAGCGGAAAAGTTAAGCGAGTATAAAAACGTTGATATTTTTAAAGCGGACGTTTCAAGTAGTGCTCAAGTTGAAAGTCTTTTTAATTACGCTATTAAAAAGTATGGTAGCGTTGACCTTTTAATTAATAACGCAGGCGTTTCACTAAAACAAAAACCGCTTTTAGACGTTAGTGAAAGTGAGTTTGACGGCATTTTTAACGTAAACGTTAAAGGCGTGTTTTTATGCAGTAAAAATGCAGTTAATAATATGCTTAATAAGGGCGGTAAAATTATAAACGTATCGTCAATTTTCGGCGTTTTAGGCGGTAGTTGTGAAGTTGTGTATTCATCTTCAAAAAGTGCCGTAATCGGTTTTACAAGGGCGCTTAGTGAAGAGTTAGAACTTTCTAATATTGCAGTTTGTTCCGTAATTTTAGGGCTTGTAGACACTAATATGAACGCACATCTAACAAATCAAGAGAAACTTGATTTTGTTAAGGAATGCGGTTTAATAAAAGTTCCAACGCCAGCTGAGGTTGCAGATAAAATTTATCAAATTTCCAACCTTAAAAATGAAGAAATTAATGGCAAGAATTTTAACGTTTTTACGGGCAATTTGCCTAGTAACATAAATTTTTAATTTTTTTTAGAGCAAATAAAGGTTTTTTTAAATTATTATAGTATATATTAAGTGTATAGTATAAAAGGCAGGAATTGGCATTGGATTTTTCTATAAAAGATAAAATTTACGAAAGAGAAGACGCGTATTTATCAAAGTATGCGGTTAAATCTAAAGATACTAAAGGGCGCGCTACGTTAGAAGAACCTTGTTCAATGCGCACGGAATTTCAACGTGATAGAGATAGGATTATTTATAGCAAGTCCTTTATCCGCTTAAAGAATAAAACTCAAGTTTTCTTTTCTCCGGAAGGCGACCATTATATGACAAGGCTTACTCACACGCTTGACGTTTGTCAAATAGCGCGCTCACTTGCACGATGCTTGTTTTTAAATGAGGATTTAGCTGAGGCTATTTCTCTTGGGCACGACCTTGGTCACACTCCGTTTGGCCACGCTGGCGAAAGGGCGTTAAATTTAGTTTGTCCACTTGAGTTTGAGCATAATAAACAATCGCTTAGAGTGGTTGAAGTTTTAGAAAATGATTTTAAGGGCTTAAATTTAACGGCTGAAGTAAAAGATGGTATAGTTAACCATAAATTAAGCGGTACGCCTTTTACCTTAGAGGGTAAGTGCGTTTCATTTGCCGATAGAATAGCATATCTTAACCACGACGTTGACGATGCTATAAGAGCAGGCATTATAACTGCTAATAGTTTACCAAAACTTTCTAAAAGCGTTTTGGGCTCAACTTCACGCGAGAGAATAAATTGTTTAATTTCTTCTATAGTTAAAGAAAGTGAAAATAAAAATGAAGTTACAATTTCAAGCGACGTGTTAGAAGCTATGAACGAACTTCGTGATTTTATGTTTGAAAAGGTATATTTTACTGAATTTGCAAAAATGCAAGAAGAAAAGGCTACCAATATGATAAGTGCAATGTATGGCTACTTTTTAAAAGACGTAGATAAATTGCCTTTAGCATATAAAAAATTGCTTGAAAATTATTCAAAAGAACAAGTCGTTTGCGACTATATTTCTAGTATGACGGATAGGTATGCTGTAAGCGTTTTCCGCTCAATATTTATTCCTGAAAATTTTAGTTAAAGGGTGTTATGGCAACGTTAAACGAAAAGTTTATAAGTGAACTTAAATCAAAAATTAATATCGTTGATATAGTTGGGCGTTATTGCGTGCTTCAACGCAAGGGTTCGTCTAACTATTGGGGGCGTTGTCCACTTCCTGGCCATAGTGAAAAAACGCCTTCTTTTACCGTGCACGAACCGGGGCAATTTTACCATTGTTTTGGTTGCGACAAGAGCGGTGACGTTGTCAAGTTTATTGAAGAAGTTGAAGCACTTTCATTTTATGAGGCGGTTAAATTTTTAGCCGATATTGCAAAAATGGAAATGCCTGAAGGCGATGATTTTAATGAAGACGTTATAAAAAAGAATAAAGAAAGTAAGCAAAGGCTTTTAGACGTTTTAAAAGATACTGCACACTATTACGTAAATAATTTAAAGCGCCCAGAGGCTAGCGATTATTTAAAGTATATTGAAAAACGTGGTTTTACTAGTGAAACTGTGCGCGCGTTTGGAATTGGCGCTTCTCTTTCTTTTGACGGGCTTCCTAAGCATTTAAAGTCGCTTGGCTATACGGAAAGTGAAATGCTTGAAGCAGGCGTTTGCCAAAAAAGTGAAAAGGGCAACGTTTTTGATGCGGAGGCTAACCGCTTAACTATTCCCGTAATTAATACGTTTAACCAAGTTATTGCATTTACTGGGCGTGTTTTAAAGCCTACAAACGATAAGATAGGCAAGTATAAAAACACTCAAGAAACAAAAATTTATTTAAAGAAAAAAACGTTATTCAACATAAACAATTTAAAAAAATTAAGGTCGGACAAGCAACTTCCTTACGTTATTATGGTTGAAGGCAATTTAGACGTTGTATCACTTTATCAAGCAGGGTTTAAAAACGTTGCTTGTTCAATGGGTACTGCGTTAACGCTTGACCAAGCAAAAGTATTAAAAAGGTTTACTGACGTTGTGTACATTTGTTTTGACGGCGATAGTGCTGGTAAAGATGCAACTCTTCGCAGTTTAGATATTTTTGCAAGTGAGCAGTTTGAAATTAGAGTTGTTCCACTTCCAGAAGGCAAAGACCCTGACGACGTTATTAGAGAGGGCGGTAAAGAAGCCTACCAAAAACTTTTAGATAAAGCAATGCCTCTTATAGACTTTAAGTTAAAAGTTTGTGAGCAAGGTAAAGATTTGTCAAACGTTTCAGATAAACGCAAATATATTAGTGAGGCTCTTGAAATTATTAAAGGCGTATCTAATGAGTTTTTGCGTGAAGAACTTTTACAAAAGGTGAGAGACGTTTCTGGTAGAACTTACGAAAGTTTAAAGCGTGATTTAGAGCAAGGTGTAGGCGCTTTTTCCACTCAAGAAAATTTTAACGTTCCAAAAATTAATCTTAAATCAACCGCCACCGATAGAGCGGAAAGGTTTATAATTTATAGTTTTATCAATAAAAAAGATTTTGCTGTTTTTGATGACGAGTTGTTCTTTAATAATAAAACTTGCCAAAAACTTGCCGAAAGCGTAGTGTTTGGCATAAACAATTTTGAAATTAACGAACTTTATAGTTTGCTTAATGAAGATGAAATTGTGGAATTTAACGAAATTTTAAATGCGGGCGAATACGTTTTAAAAGATGGCGAAGAAAGGTATTATAAAGACTGCGTTTTTGCGTTAAAGCAATTTAATTTAGAAGCGGAAATTTCTGCACTTAATAAACAATATTCTAAAGAAACTGACGTAAATAATAGAAAAGAAATAGCAAAAGTTTTATTAAAACTTACACAAAAATTAACGAATTTAAAAAACGGAGGATAAAATGAGTATATCTAACATTAAACTTAACGACATTATAACTAATTTGTTAAACGAATATCACGACCAAAAGGCAATTTCAAGCGATGAGTTAATGGATAAAATTGACAAGTTTGATTTAGCGCCAGAGCAAATTGAAGAAATTTATAAAGCGTTTGCTGAAAAAAACATTGATATTTTAGATACTTATAATCTTTTAGCAAAAGATAAAGACCTTATTTTACAACTTGAAAAAGAAATTTCAATGGATGACCCCGTTAAAGTATATCTTAAAGATATTGGTAAAATTGCTCTTTTATCAACTGATGAAGAAAGTGAACTTGCTAAAAAAATGATGGAGGGGGACGAGTTTGCAAAGCGTAGGCTTTCCGAAGCAAACCTTCGTTTAGTAGTATCTATTGCAAAAAGATACGTTGGTAGAGGTATGCACCTTTTAGACCTTATTCAAGAGGGTAACCTTGGCTTAATGAAAGCGGTTGAAAAGTTTGACTATACTAAAGGTTTTAAATTCTCAACTTACGCTACTTGGTGGATACGTCAAGCAATTACGCGTTCTATAGCAGACCAAGCTAGAACGATAAGAATTCCTGTACATATGGTTGAAACTATTAACAAGGTGGTTAAAGTTTCACGCCTTTTAGTTCAAGAATATAACCGTGACCCAAGCCCTAAAGAAATTGCTGATTATATGGGAATTTCAGAAGAAAAGGTTATTGAAATTCAAAAAATAGCGCAAGACCCTGTTTCGCTTGAAACACCTATTGGCGACGATGGCGACGATAGCAATTTGGGCACGTTTATTGAAGATGAAAACGCAACTTCTCCTAGTGACCAAGTTGCAGCAAATATGCTTAAAAATCAACTTATTTCCGTTCTTGATACTCTTACTCCTAGAGAAGAAAAAGTATTGCGTTTAAGATATGGTATTGACGATGGCAAACCAAGAACGTTAGAAGAAGTAGGTAAAGAATTTAACGTTACAAGAGAGCGTATTCGTCAAATTGAAGCAAAGGCTCTTAGAAAACTTAGACATCCTTCACGCTCTAAAAAGCTTAAAGAGTACTTAGAATAATGACTAAACGTTTAAAAACGCTTTACTCGCTTGTTATAAAGGGTGGTATTTTTGCCGACGTTGGCTGTGACCACGGCTACGTTGCTAAAAACGCCTTGCTTTCTGGCGACTTTGAAAGCGTTATAATTTCAGACATTTCAAAGCCAAGTTTAGAAAAAGCCGAAAAATTGCTTGAGCCATACAAAAATAAAGTTCAATCAATTGCTTGTGATGGGTTAGACGGGTATACAATTATTCCAAACGTTGTATTTATTGCAGGTATGGGTGGCGAAGAAATTTGCAGTATAATTAGTAAGGCAAATTTTAAGCCTATGCAGTACGTTTTGTCTCCACAAAAAAACTCTAACAAAGTTAGAAAGCTTTTATTAGATTTGGGTTATAAAATAGATAATGATTTTACTTTCTATGATAAAAAGTATTACGATGCAATATCTGCCACGATTGGAGTAGATAGTTACACTCAAAACGAACTTATTTTTGGTCGTGATAATTTAAAAAATAGAACTAGTGATTTTTTAAACAAGTTAAATGTTGATGCTAAAATTTTAAAAAGCGTTATAAGCAATAAAAACGTTTCAAATATTGATAGAATTGAAGCAGAGCAAAAACTTGCACTCATAAACGGAGTATTATATGAAAATTAATGAATTATTTTTAGAAACTGAAAAACTTGCACCCGTTAGCATATCAAAAGAGTTTTGCGACGAGTATAACGATAGAGATAATAGCGGAATTATAGTAGAAACGGAAAAAGATATTAAAAGTATATTATTTGCGCTTGATTTAACCGTTAACGTTGTTAATTATGCTATAGACAATGGTTTTGACTGCGTTATTACGCATCATCCTGCAATTTTCCATCCACTTTATGCCGTTAAAACAAATACTGCAATTTATAAAGCTGTTCAAAACGGCATTGGCGTTATAAGTTGCCATCTTAATTTAGATAGTGCTAAAGGCGGTATTGACGAGTGTTTGGCAATTGGCTTAGGCGGTAAAATTGAAAGGGGAGTACACGTTTTTCCTAGCGGTAATAGTTACGGCAAGGTTAGTAAAATGAACGGCTTAACCGCAGGCGAAATTTATGAAAACGCTAAAAAAGAATTTAGAAGCGATAAAATTATGCTTTACGGCAATCCTAAAAACGTAGTTAGCACTATGGCTAGTTACTGCGGTGCGGGTTTAAGTGAAAGTGAAGTTGATAGCGTTAACGTTGATTTATACGTTTCTAGTGACGTAAGGCACTCAACGATTTTAAAAGTTGTTGATAGTGGCAAAAATTTAATAGTTTTAACACATTATTCTTCGGAATTTTATGGCTTTAGCAAATTCTATAACAATATAAAGGGTGCATTAAATTGTAAGTGCGAACTTTTAGACGAAGAGTATTATTTATAAAATTAGGAGGTATATTTATTATGAATAACCAAATTAAATATATGTTAAATTATCAAGAAGTTGATGGCAAGCTTAAGGAAATTGAAGAGTCTATTAAAAAGACTGACGAGGCTAAAAAATACGCCGTTGCAGGTAGATTTTTAAAGACGGTTGGCGAATCTTTATCAATTATTGACGCAAAGGCAAAGCCGTTGATTGATAGTTACAACGCACTTGTTAGCGACGTAAAGCAACTTGAACAAAAGGCGGAAGAATTTTCTAAATCTGTTGAAACTTGTGAAAACGACGATGAGCTTAACTACTTAAAAAAGAAGTTTCAAGACGTTGCAAATTCAATTTTAGCAAAAGAAGAATCTATTAAAAACTTGCAAAAGAATATTGATGATATATTTAGTGAATACAACAAATTAAGAAAAGAAAATACCATTATGCAAGAGCAATATAAAGAATTTGCGCCTAAATATAAAGCGTTAAGAGATGCAAAAGCACCGGAAATGGATGCTCTTAAAAAAGAGCTTGACTCAATTTCTAAAAATATTGAGCCGGCTTTAATGCAAAAATACGTTTCAAAGCGTGAAGATAAGAGGTTTCCTATTATTTTTGGCGTAGATACGTCTACTAATAGTTGCTATTGTCCTGCATGCGCAACGGGTATGTCTATTAGCGCTAAAAATGATTTAGTTAGCGGTAATATTAAAGAGTGTGAAAATTGTAGAAGATTACTTTATTCTATAACGGAACTCAAATAAAAAACCTACATAAAAAACAAGTTAAAATTGTAGATATTAAACAAGCGGTTAGCGATATTATTATTGCTTTAACCGCTTTTTTATTTTTGCATTTTACAAAGTAAACGGCTAATATATAAAATATTGTTTCGCTTGAGCCAAAAATGCTAACTGCGCATAAGGTAACGTAACTATGCGTTCCGTGATTTTTAATAATATCGCTTAATAAAGCAAAACTTCCGCTACCAGAAAAAGGTTTTAATATTATTAAATTAACAAGTTCTTTCGGCACTCCAAAAAAACTAAAAATTGGCGATAAAATGCTAATTATTACGTTATTTAGTCCGCTTGCTTCAAATAGTGTAACCATTAAAATTATTGCTATAACGTATGGGAAGATTGATATTGTTAACTCAAGCCCGTTTTTTGCGCCTTTAACAAAAACGTCATACACTTTTACTTTTTTCAGAGCGCAATAAATAAGCAAAGAAAGTAGCAATATTGGTATTATTCTATTAAAAAAACTCATCTAAACACCTTGCATAAAGTTATGCCTATAATTGTTGAAATTAGCGTTCCAATTAAACATGGTGTTATTATGTATGAAGCGTTTGGTTCGCCGTTTTCAATAAGCAGTTGTATAACGGATGTTGGTAAAAGTTGTATAGACGTTGCAGATATTACAAATAGCAAATTTTTGGCGTGTTCGTTATTTTCATTTTCTAAATTTTTAAACGCGTCAATAGCGTATGGGGTTGCAAGCCCGCCAAGCCCTAGTAAATTGCAAGATAAATTCATAGATATCAAGTTGTTTGTTTGGGGCGTTACTTTTCCAAACAATTTATTTATAATAGGGCGGAATAGTTCGCTTACTTTTTTTGTTAAATTGCTATTTTCAAGAAGTGCGCTAAAACCGCACCAAATTACGTAAATTGATAGCAATGAAAGGGTTAATTTTGTAGTTTTTTCAACTGAAGTGCTAAATGAAAGTAAAATTAGTTCGGGATTAATTATAGTTAAAGTTAAAAGTGAGGCTATTAAAATAGTTAAAAAAATGGCGTTCATATTTAAATTTATGTATGTTTACGGCATTTTATTATCTCTAATTATGTTTACAAAATTATTTTTATGTTATATAATAATACTATTATATAATTTCATACAGGAGTTATTATGGATAGCAATAAATTTTATATAACCACACCAATATATTATCCAAGCGGAAATTGGCATATAGGTCACTGTTACACTACCGTTGTTTGTGACGCTCTTGCAAGGTTTAATCGCATGCTTAAAAAAGACGTATTCTTTTTAACGGGTACGGACGAGCATGGTCAAAAAATTGAAAAGAAAGCGCAAGAATTAGGTCTTACGCCTATGGAGTTTATTAACCCTCTTGTTGATGGCTTGAAAGATATTTGGCGTGAACTTGATATATCGTATAACAAATTTATTAGAACTACTGATGATTATCACGTTAAAGGCGTTCAAACAATTTTTAAACAACTTTACGACAAAGGCGAAATTTACAAGTCTGAATACGAGGGTTGGTACTGCACGCCTTGTGAATCTTTTTGGACGGAATCTCAACTTAAAGACGGCAAGTGTCCTGACTGCGGTAGGCCTGTTCAAAAGGGCAAAGAAGAAAGTTACTTCTTCCGCCTTTCTAAGTACGCTGATAGAATTTTAAAACTCTATGAAGACAATAAAGAGTTTTTACAGCCAAAATCACGCGTTAATGAAATGATTAACAACTTTATTAAGCCTGGGCTTCAAGACCTTTGCGTTTCAAGAACGACTATTAAGTGGGGTATTCCTGTAACTTTTGATGAAAAGCATACCGTTTACGTTTGGGTTGATGCGTTAACAAACTATATAACTGCGCTCGGCTATGGCACGGAAGACGATAGTTTATATAAAAAGTATTGGCCTGCAAATATTCAAATGGTAGGAAAGGAAATTGTTAGATTCCACACTATTATTTGGCCTGCAATTTTAATGGCGTTAGATTTGCCTGTGTCTAACCAAGTTTACGGTCACGGCTGGCTTTTAATTGGCGGTGATAAACTTTCAAAATCTAAAGGTGAAAATATTAGAACGGAAATAACTGACCCTAAAGAACTTGTTGATAGATACGGCTGTGATGCACTTAGATATTTCTTACTTCGTGAAATTCCATTTGGTAACGACGGCGTATACACTAACGAAAGTTTGTTAAAGCGTATTAACGGCGACCTTTCTAACGACCTTGGCAACCTTGTTTCACGCACTACGGCTATGATTAACCAATATTTTGGCGGTGTTTTACCAGCACCTACAGAGTTTACATCACTTGATAATGAAGTTATTGATATGGCAAACGGCGTGTTTGACGCGGTTAAAAAGAATATTGATTTAATTGACGTGCCAAGCGCTCTTATTGAAATATTTAAACTTGTTCAAAGGGCAAATAAGTATATTGACGAAACTGAGCCTTGGAAAATTTCTAAGGACGAATCAATGCGTGATAGGCTTAAAACGGTTATGTACGTTTTAGCAGAGTGCATTAGAATTAGTGCAATAATGCTTAAACCTTTCATAACAAAAGCACCAAATAAAATTTTAAGTTATCTTTCTATTGACGGCGAAAGTGAAAACACTTTTGACAATGCTAAATTCGGCATTTTAAAAGAGGGTACTATTATTAAAAAGGCAGAGCCAATTTTCCCTAGAATTGACGTTAATAAGGAAATTAAGGCTATTGAAGAAATGATGGCAAAACGCCAAAAGGAAAAGAAAGTGGAAACAATAGAAAAAATTGAACATAAAGAAGAAATTTTAATTGATGACTTTTTCAAAACTGAACTCCGCGTTGCAGTTGTTGAAGCGTGCGAAAAAATTGAAAAATCTTCTAAATTATTAAAATTAACCGTTGACGTTGGTGGGGAAAAACGCACGGTTGCTTCCGGCATTGCTAACTATTATAAGCCTGAAGAACTTATTGGTAAAAAAGTTATACTAGTTTGCAACCTTAAGCCTGCAAAACTTTGCGGAGTTTTAAGCCAAGGTATGATTTTATGTGCGGAAAAAGATGGCAAGGTTGTATTAGTTACGCCTGAAAAAGATATGCCATCAGGAGCGGAAGTTTGTTAAAATTAGTTGACGTTCACGCCCATTTAAGCGACAATTTGCTTTATGATAATATTGAAGAAATTAGGCGTGAGTATTTAGAAAAAGGCGTTTCATTTGTAATAGATAGTGGTTGTAGCCTTAAAAACGTTGAAAAATGCGTTAGTAACAGCCAAAAATATAGTGAAATTTATTTTACTGCAGGCTTGCATCCAGAAAATGCTAATTGCTTTAATGATATAAATAAAATTTTAGAGTACGCAAAGCATGAAAAATGTGTTGCGGTTGGCGAAATTGGGCTTGACTATCATTATGAAGGGTATGATAAAAAACAGCAAAAAAATGCCTTTATTACTCAACTTGAATTTGCAAACGAATTAAGTTTGCCGGTAGTAATACACTCACGTGATGCGTGTTTTGATACGGTTACGCTTTTAAAAGAGTATAAAAATCTATTAAAAAACGGCTTTTTAATGCATTGCTTTAGTGAAAGTTTAGAAACTGCTAAAGAACTTTTAAAATTAGGCGCTCACTTTTCATTTGGCGGTGCGTTAACGTTTAAAAATAGCAACCGCATTGAAGTTTTTAAAAAGTTACCGCTTGAAGTTTTGCATTTGGAAACTGATAGCCCTTATTTAACGCCAACGCCTTTTAGAGGAACGTTAAATTCGCCAAAATATATAGATTTGACGTATAATTTTGTTGCGGAAAAATTAGGTATTGAAAAAGAGTATTTAGCAAGCGTTTTATACGATAACGCTTTAAATTTCTTTAAAAAAATAAAGATATAATATGTAAAACGGGCTTTAATTTGCCCGCTTTATCATTTGTTAGGTTTGTAAACCGCAAGAAGCATTCTTGTGTTATTACACTAATATATTGTGTAAAAAAAGTAAAACTATTATGGATATTAAAAGTATATTAAAACAAAATAATTTTACGTTTGAAAAACGCTTTGGTCAAAACTTTTTAACGGATACTAATTTGCTTAAAAGCATTGTTGAAAAGTCTGGTGTAAACGTTAATTCTACCGTAGTTGAAATTGGCGTTGGTGCGGGTACGCTTACAGGCGAAATTGCTAAGCAAGTTAAAAAGGTTTACGGCTTTGAAATTGATACCAAGTTAAAACCCGTGTTAAGTGAAACGCTTAAAGACTATTCTAACGTAGAAATAATTTTTAACGACATTTTAAAGATTGGTGCTAAAAAGGTTGACCAAATGATAGGTGGTAATTATTCTATTATAGCAAATCTTCCTTACTACATAACTACGCCAATTATTATGGAATTTGTTGAAAATAGCGAATTTTGTGAAAGGGTGGTTGTAACCGTTCAAAAAGAAGTTGCCGAAAGGTTAGTTGCAAGCCCAAAAACAAGTGATTACGGCGCAATAACTGCAAGCATAGGCGCTATTGCTAATAGTAAAATTATAAAGTATATTGATAGGCAAATGTTTATGCCAGCGCCAAACGTTGATTCTGCAGTAGTTAGAATTGAGTTTGATAAATCAAAGTTTGAAATTGAAAATATAAAGGAATATCGCAAACTTGTAAAAAACGCCTTTTCTATGAGAAGAAAGACGCTTGTAAACAACTTAATGAAAGGTTATAACTTAACTCGCCAAGAAATAGAAAACGCACTTACAAACTGCGATATTTCCATTTTAGTTAGGGGCGAAGAATTAGGCGCAGAAATTTACGTTAAACTTTCAAATTATTTAGTATTAAACGGCGTTTTTGCAAAATAAAAAGTGAGTAAATTAATTTACTCACTTTATTTTTTTATTTACCAAGTTCTTTTGTTCTTTCGTAAGATTTTTGTATAGCCTTTATAACTACGTTATAAAAGTCGTTTTCTTCAAGGCTTTTTACACCTTCAATAGTAGAGCCGTTAGGGCTACAAACGGCGTTTTTAAGCTCGTCAGGCGATTTTTTAGATTCTTTTAAAAGGGTAGACGCACCAATAACCGTTTGGGTTGCGTATAAGAGCGCATCTTCATAACTTAAACCGCTTTTTTGACCGCCTTTTGCAAGTGCGTCAATAAACATATACACAAATGCAGGACCGCAACCGCTAACCGCACAGCCCGCATCAATTAAACTTTCATCTAATTTAGAAAGGGTAGAACTACCGCTAAGCATTAACACAAAATTTTCAACTTCGCTATCTAATACGTTACTACTATGCGTGTATAAAATCATGCCTTTGTTAACGCTAACTGGGGTGTTTGGCATAATGCGAATAATTTTGCTATTTTTTAAAAGGGTTGAAAGCTTATCAATTTGAACGCCTGCAAGCATTGAAATAAATACGGGTTTATTTTGCGTGTTTGGCAAAAATTCGTTAATTTCCTCTGCAAGACTAGTTATAACTTGTGGTTTTACACCAATAAATATAAAGTTACAAGTTTCCAAAAGAGTTTTTAAATTGGCAGTTTTTGCGTTTAATTTTACCGCTAAATTATTTTGTAACTCTTCATTTTTATCAAGCAATAATATTTCTTTGTTAAAATTTGCGTTGTTTACGGCAGTTGCAAGAGCACCGCCCATATTACCGCAACCAATAAAACCTATTTTCATAATTATCGTATTTGTCCGTTTCCTTTAATAATGTATTTATAAGTTGTAAGTTCTTTAATGCCCATTGGTCCACGAGCGTGGAGTTTTTGAGTGGAAATGCCCATTTCACAACCAAGCCCGAATTCACCGCCGTCAGTAAAGCGGGTAGAAGCGTTTACGTAAACGGAAGTGCTATCTACCATTTTGGTAAATTTTTGTGCATTTTCTTGATTTGTTGTAATTATGCTTTCACTATGATGAGTAGAGTGTGCGGAAATGTGGCTTATAGCTTCATCAACTCCGTCAACTATTTTAACGGCTAAAATATAGTCTAAAAACTCGGTGTCAAAGTCGTTATCGCCCGCCATAGTGCCGTCTATTATTTTACTTGCTTTTTCGCAAAGCCTTAATTCAACGGCGTTTAAACCGCTTTCAATTTTTTTATCAACTAAAACTTCTTTTAATTTTGGTAAAAGGGCATTAGCAACGCTACTATGAACAAGCAATACTTCAAGTGCGTTGCAAACGGACGGACGGCTTGTTTTTGCATTGTTTACAATAGAAAGTGCCATATCTAAATTAGCACTTTCATCAATAAACATATGGCAAATGCCCGTGCCTGTTTGAATTACGGGAACTTTGGCATTTTGAACGCACGCATCAATTAAACCTTTTCCGCCACGTGGAATTAAAAGGTCAATATAATCTGTTGCAGTCATAAGCTCGTAAGCGCTATCACGCGTTGTATCTTCAATTAAAGAAATTGCTTCTTTTATAATACCGCATTTTTCTAAACCTTGGCGCATAGCGTCAACAATAGCTTTTGCAGATAAATACGCTTCTTTTCCAACCCTTAAAACACATACGTTTGAAGATTTTAAGCAAAGTGCGGCAGCATCTGCTGTTACGTTAGGTCTACTTTCGTAAATTATTGCAACAACGCCAAGTGGAACGGCGGTTTTTTCAATAATTAAGCCGTTTTTATGTTCGTAAGTTTGCAAAGTGGAATAAACAGGGTCGTCAAGTTTGCTAACGTCTACAATAGCACTTGCCATAGCGTTAATTCTTTCCGCCGTTAATTTAAGGCGGTCAATCATAACAGGGCTAATTTTGCCTTGTGCATTTAAAACGTCTTGCTCGTTTGCATTTAAAATGTTTTGAGTGTTTTTAACAATGCTATTTGAAATGCTTAAAAGAGCGTCATCTTTTTGTTTTTTGGAAAGTGACGCTATTTGTTGTTTTGCATTTTTGGCTTTTTGTAAAATTTCAATTGTTGTCATTTTTAATAAACCTTGTGCCAACTTGTTTTCCGTCTATAATATCGTATAAAATATTTGGATTTTCGCCGTTGGCTATAATCATATCTGCACCATTAGTAGTACAAATTTTAGCAGCCTTAAGTTTAGTTGCCATACCGCCAGTGCCTAAATTGGAAGCACTTACTCCGCCAAGTGACATAATTTCATCTGTTAATTTATCAACTGTTGGAATAAGTTTTGCATTGGCGTCTTTATGTGGGTCGCTTGTATATAATCCGTCAATATCAGAAAGTAACACTAAAAGGTCGGCATTAACGGTTTTTGTAACGATAGCGGCAAGAGTGTCGTTATCGCCAATAACAATTTCATCGGTTGCAATAGTGTCATTTTCGTTAATAATTGGAATAACTGAAAGTTCTAATAAGCGACGCATTGTGTTTGAAAAATTAATAAGCCTATCTTGATGCTCAAAATCATCGCCTGTAAGTAAAATTTGACCAACGGTGTGGTTGTGTTTTGTAAAAAGTTCGTCATACTTATACATAAGTTCGCATTGACCAACCGCAGCGCAAGCTTGTTTAGTTGGAATATCGCTTGGGCGCTTTGAAAGCATAAGTTTGCCAACGCCCATTGCAATAGCACCGGAAGAAACTAAAATAACTTCATTTCCTGCGTTTTTAATATCGCTAATAACTTTGCAAAGTTCTTCAACTTTTCTAATATTTAAGTGACAAGTTTTGTAGGCGAGGGTAGAAGTGCCTACTTTAATAACTATTCTCATTTTTACGTCCTTTAAGTAATGTTATAAAAGTGGTATTTTGGCTAAATAGATAACGTCAGTTCTGTCGGCAGCGTCGCCTTCTGCTAAAACAAAGGCTTTTTTGTGTATAATACCGCCGGCTTTTTTAACTAAATCTTCTAAACCTTTAAGAGATGCGCCTGTAGAAACAACGTCGTCCACAATGCCAACTTTTTTGCCTTTTATAAGCTCAACGTCGTGCTTAGAAAGGTATAATTTTTGTTCAGCACCCGTTGTGATAGAAGATTCAATAGTAATATCAATTCCGTCTTGCATATAAAGTTTTTTGCTTTTGCGTGCAACGGCATAGTAATGTTGGTTGAGTTCACGAGCAGTTACGTGTGCTAACTGCAAACCTTTTGATTCCGCAGTAATAATAACTTCGCAGTCGCTTAAATGTTTTGCAAGTTGTTTGCCACAATGTTCGGTCAAATTAGAATTGCCGTGCAAGTTAAAAAATGCAATGCTAATGCCAGATGGAAGCGGTAAAATAGGAAGATTTTCCTTATAACCGCAAATATCAACCGTAAAAAATTTATCCATAATACGCCTCTTTACTAAAAATTTATAATTTTATTATAAAACACCATTATTTTAGCACAATAAACTTTGGTTGTAAACACATTTATATAAATTTTAAAAAATACTGCAATTCTCTCAACAATTTTTTTGCAAGTTTTTTAATTAAATATAAAAATACTGCATAAACTTGTTACTATGAGCGAATTAAAAATTACTGAAAGCAGTTCAAAGTGTAAAAATATTTTATATATTTATTCATCACTTAATGAGTTTATTGGCGGTTTAAATTTTAAGGCGGACGTTTTAAACGGAAAGAACAGGTGTGAACTTATAGTTGACGTGCCTACAGGCTATATGGACGCTTTTTTACTTGAAGCAATTGATAAAATTGCAGACGTTATAGCCATCAATTATAAATATACTTATTTTAAGCGTAATATTAAACTTAAGGGCTTAACGTTAAGCGAGCAAGAACTTTTATTAACGGCGCTAATATCTGCCGATTTAGAAGAGGATAAACGCTACGCTATAAAAAGGTTAAAACTCTTTAAAGAGTTTTCAATAGACGGAATATTTAATTTTAGAATGAAACCGCTTAAAGAAAAATGGAGTGAAATTTGTGGGTATATTCCGTCAAATTTTCAAAAGGGGCAATTAAAAGATTTTGTTACTTATTTAATAAAAGACAAGTGTGGAAATCGTGTTTACGTTGAAAATTTAAACGTTTATGACAAAAAGTATACTCCGCTTAATAGAAGGGAACTTTTGTTTAACGATAGTGGCAATTTAAGCATTATTAAAGAAGTTTTGCTATCGGGTGCGGGCGAAGTTGAACTTGCAAGTAAGGTTGATAATGAAAATGAAAAATATATCAAAGAATTTTACGGTTCAAAGGTTTATTTTTCGGAAAGTTATTTTGCTTAAAAAATAGTTGACAAAAGTATTTTATGGTTATATAATAATAAAAAAATACGGCGTTATTTAAGACAAGTAGCCCTAAACCCTTGCTCTAGAGAATTTGCCCTTGGCTGTAAGGCAATGCAAGGTATAGATAAGCGAAACCACTTAAACTTAGCCAAAGTTCAAGCGTACTTTAACGCTTAAAAAGAGGCCCTAAAGGGCAATTAAGGTGGAACCGCGGTATTATCGTCCTTAAACTATTTATATAGTTTAGGGATTTTTTATTGCAAAGGAGAGTTATGAAAGTTTATTTACCAGACAATACTTGTTTAGAAGTTAGTGAAAATTCACTTGTAAAAGACGTGGCATTAGCTATTAGCGAAGGTCTTGCACGCAATGCTGTTGCAGGCAAAATTAACGGCGAACTTTGTGACCTTAACGAAGCTGTTAAAGAAGGCGACGTAGTTCAAATTGTAACTATGAGAGACGTTGAGGGTTTAGAAGTTTACCGCCATACTTGTTCGCACGTTTTAGCACAAGCGGTTAAGTCAATTTTTCCAACGTCAAAACTTGCTATTGGCCCTGTTGTTGAAAACGGGTTTTATTATGATATTGAATTTAAAACGCCAATAGTTTTTGAAGATTTGCAAAAAATTGAAGCGGAAATGCAAAAAATTATTAAGAGTGATTTGCCTATTGAAAGATTTACTCTTGATAGAGATAAAGCTATTGCTTTATGCAAACGTTTTAAAGAACCTTATAAAGTTCAACTTATTGAAGATTTGCCTGAAGATAGCGTTATATCTTTTTATAAACAAGGTGCGTTTACAGACCTTTGCCGTGGCCCACATTTACCATCAACGGGCAAAATTAAGGCGTTTAAGTTAACGTCGCTTACTGGTGCTTATTGGCGTGGTAATAGCAAAAATAAAATGCTTACGCGTATTTATGGTACTGCTTTTGAGAAAAAGAGCCAACTTGATGAATATTTGTTAGCGGTTGAACAAGCAAAGCTTAGAGACCATAATAAACTTGGTAGAGAACTTGGCTACTTTACAACCGTTGATACGTTAGGCCAAGGCTTGCCTGTTTTACTTGAAAAGGGTACTAAAACTATTCAAGTTTTACAACGCTTTGTTGAAGATTACGAGCAAAAGAAAGGTTATATTTTAACAAAAACTCCATTAATGGCAAAAAGTGATTTCTATAAAATTTCCGGTCACTGGGACCATTATAGAGATGGTATGTTCGTTATTGGCGATGAAAAGAAAGATAAAGAAGTTTTTGCTCTCCGCCCAATGACTTGTCCGTTCCAATTCCAAGTTTACTTAAATAAGCCAAGAAGCTATAGAGATTTACCAATGCGTTTTAACGAAACTTCTACGCTTTTTAGAAACGAAGAAAGCGGTGAAATGCACGGCTTGATTAGAGTAAGGCAATTTACTATTTCTGAAGGTCACCTTGCTTGTAGACCTGACCAACTTGAACAAGAGTTTAAAGGTTGTGTTGACGTAATGCTTTATATGATGAAGGCAGTTGGTCTTGATAAAGATATATCTTATCGTTTTAGCAAGTGGGATAAAAACAATAAAGAGAAGTATATTGGTAGCGAAGAAGAATGGGAAAGAGTGCAAGATACAATGCGCACAATTTTAGACGATATCGGCATCAATTATACTGAAGCCGACGGCGAAGCTGCTTTCTACGGCCCTAAACTTGACGTTCAAATTAGAAACGTTTTCGGTAAAGAAGATACGCTTGTTACTATTCAAATTGACTTCCAACTTGCAAAGCGCTTTGAAATGGTTTATACGGATAGTGACGGCGAAAAGAAATATCCTTACGTTATTCATAGAACTTCACTTGGTTGCTATGAAAGAACGCTTGCTCTCCTTATTGAAAAATATGCGGGTGCGCTTCCAACGTGGATTGCTCCTTTCCAAGCGTCAATTTTAAGCGTAAACGATAGATGTGAAGAATACTGCCGTGGCATTTGGGAAAAGATGCTTGAAGAAGGCTTAAGACCAAACCTTGACTTACGTGCGGAAAAGATTGGTAAAAAGATTAGGGACGCTCAGCTTGATAAAGTTCCATATATGCTTATTATTGGCGATAAAGAACTTGAAAACGGCAATACTGTTGGTGTTAGACATAGAAAACTTGGCGATTTAGGTCAAATGACTATTGACGAATTTATTGCTATGGTTAAAAAAGAAGTTAAGGAATTAAAACTTGACTAAAAAATTAAAAATAATAGCGTATTTTAATTGACATTATTAAAAAATGGTGGTAATATAATTAGGCAAGTAGAAGTTAACCCTTCTCGCCGGCAATTACGTTCGCTTGGCTTGATAATGCAATTAACGCTAATATAAGCGTGTTTTGTAACGGGTTACTTTTGCGTAACCCGTTAATTTTTTATAGGAAGGTATACTATTATTAAACAGTTACATCAAATTAATGAAGAAATTAGAGATGGCGAAGTAAGGCTTATCGGTCCTACTGGTGAGCAATTAGGTATCGTTTCTAGTCAAGAAGCATTGCGCATTGCGTACGATAGTGATTTAGACTTGGTTAAAATTTCGCCAAACGCAGTTCCTCCTGTTTGCAAGGTTATGGACTACGGCAAATTTAAGTTTGAGCAACTTAAAAAGGAAAAGGAAGCACGCAAAAAGCAAAAAGTTGTTGAAGTTAAAGAAGTTTGGCTTTCAATGACTATTGACGTTGGTGACCTTAACGTAAAGGCAAAACAAACAATCAAGTTTTTACAAGCGGGCAATAAAGTTAAAGTTTCTATAAGAATGCGTGGTAGGCAAAACGCTCACTCCGACCTTGGTGTAGAAGTTATGCAAAAGTTCTTTGCACTTGTTGAAAGTGAAGCTACTATGGAAAAGAAGCCTTTACAAGAAGGTAGAAATATTTTAATGATTTTAGGCCCTAAAGCTTAATTTTAGTTAATTTAGTTAATTTTTATCCAGTTTTACATTGGAATACTATATGAAAATTATTTAGGAGGACATTTTATTATGCCAAAAATGAAATCACACAGCGGTGCAAAAAAGCGTTTTAAGCTTACTGCTACCGGCAAGGTAAAAAGAGGACATCAAGGTAAAAACCACATTTTATCTAAAAAGACAACTAAGAGAAAGAGAAGATTACGTTCAACTGCTTACGTTTGTCAAACACAAGAAAAGACTATTAAGTCAATAATTCCTTACAAAGGTTAATAAGGGGGAAAGTAGATTATGCTTATTAAAAGAGGTGTTAACGCTGTTAAAAAGCGTAGAAAAATAATGAAGCTTGCTAAAGGTTACTTTGGTAGCAAGAGCAAGTTATATAGAGTTGCTCGTCAAGCAGTAATGAAGTCTTTAAGTTATGCTTACGTTGGCAGAAAACGCAGAAAGAGAGATTTTAGAAAACTCTGGATTGCAAGAATTAACGCTGGTTGCAGAATCAATGGTATTTCATATAGCAAATTTATGTATGGTCTTAAACTTGCTGGTATCACACTTAACAGAAAAGTTCTTGCTGATATGGCTGTAAATGATGCTAATGGTTTTGCACAACTTGTTGCAACTGCTAAAAGCAAAATTTAATTGTGTTTTTAGGGCTGTTAATTTTTAATTGACAGCCTTTTATCACTTTTTATTTGAATATTTAAAAATTATGGTTTATACGTCAACACAAAATACCTTAATTAAAAATATTGCGTCTTTAAAAGATAAAAAACAACGCGCTTTACAAGGCTTATATATTGCTGAAGGTATTAAAATGGTTAGTGAGGCGATTAAGTTTAATAAAGATATAGTTTATATCGTTTGCGTTAGTGAAATGTTACGTTCTATACCTAACTCAACCGCTCAAATCATTGAAGTTACCCAAAAAGTATATAAGTTTATTAGTGATGAAGTTACGCCTCAAGGCGTGCTTGCAGTTATTAAAATGCCGTCACTTGAAGTTAAAGCACCTAGCGGAAATTGTCTTTTATTGGACGGGGTTAGTGACCCTGGTAATTTAGGCACTATTATTCGTACTGCTTGTGCATTTAATTTTAATGATATTTATTTGTTAAATTGTGCAGATGCTTTTTCAAATAAAGTTGTTAGAGCAAGTATGAGTGGTATTTATAACGTAAATTTATATAAAGGCGATATTTTATCAATTAAAAACGCACTTAAAGGCTATAGTTTAGTAGCTGGCGATATTAAGGGTGAAAATTTAGATACTTTTACAAAGCCAAGTAAAGTTTGTATTGCGGTTGGTAACGAAGCAAACGGGCTTTCAAGCGAAGTAAAAGAACTTGCAAGCAATATTGTAACAATTAAAATGGAAGAAAACCAAGAAAGTTTAAACGTTGCAATTGCGTGTGCAATTTTAATGTATAAACTTAAATAAAGGAGTGTTTTTATGTCAGGACATAGCAAATGGGCTAATATTAAAAATAAAAAAGCAAAAACGGACGCTGCTAAAGGCAAAATCTTTACTAAAATTGGTAGGGAACTTGCAGTAGCTGCAAAGGCTGGGGCTGACCCTTCAACAAATAGCAAACTTGCAGACGTTATTGCAAAAGCAAAAGCTGCCAACATGCCTAACGACAATATTATGCGTTCTATCAAAAAAGCGGCAGGCGAACTTGGTAACGTTAACTACGAAGTTAAAACGTACGAAGGCTACGGCATTGGCGGTAGTGCGGTTATAGTTAAAACTTTAACAGACAACGTTAATAGAACTGTTGGCGAAGTTAGACACATTTTTGATAAATATGCAGGTAATATGGGTACTTCTGGCTCAGTTTCTTATATGTTTGAAAACAAGGGTGTTTTAATTATTGAAAGAACTGTTGAACTTAGTGAAGATGCCGTTATGGAAATGGCGCTTGAAGCTGGTGCTGATGACGTTATTGTTGAAGATGATATCTTTGAAATTAGAACTCAACCTGCTGATTTTTCTGCAGTAAGAAAGTATTTTGAAGAAAATAACGTTGCGCTTGCTGAAGCAGATATTTTAATGATTCCAAACGATAAAATTGAACTTTCTAGCGACCAATTAGTAACGTTTTATAAAATGCTTGATGCGTTTGATGATAACGATGACGTTCAAGACGTTTATCACAACGTAAACCTTCCAGAAGAAGAGGAAGAAGAATAAAATTAAAACCTTTACGCAATTATTAGCGTAAAGGTTTATATTTATGGCAAAACTTTGCCTTATTATTAAAATAACCCGCCTGTGCCGTTTAAGAAAAATTATTTACCCCCGTAATTAGAGGTGGGTACTTCGTTTTATAATTTAGACTTTCCCATAAAGTGAAAACGCAAAAGGCAGTTTTCAGGGAATACGCGCTGTTATAAAAACGGCAAGTTCCCGTATTTATTAATGTGGAACAACATACTTTCTATGCGAACACTGCAGGCAATTTTAGTATAATACAAAATTTAATTTTTAGTCAACTATATAAAGGAATAAAATTATGGAAATTACAGTTTTAGGCAAGTACGGTCCGTTTGCAAAAAACGGTGGCTCAACTTCATCATACTTAGTAAAGGGCAAAAGCGGTTACATTATGCTTGACTGCGGTGCGGGTAGCGTTTCAAAAATGCTTAGTATGATTGATATTAATGAACTAGAGTGCGTTGTTTTAACTCATACTCACTTTGACCACGCAAGCGATATTTTAGTGCTTTCATACGCTGTTGACTTTTTAAGAAAGGACGACCCACTAGCAGTTTATATGCCAAATGACGGCAGTAAACTTTTTAACCTTGTTAACGATTTAGATGCGTTTAAGGTTATTCCTATTAGAAAAGATAGTGATATAAAATACTTCTTTAACGACTATAACGTTAGCTTTTATAAAATGGAACACCCAGTGTTAACTTATGGTTTAACATTAGAGTGCGGGGATAAAATTTTAGGTTATACTGCAGATACAAAAATGTGTAAAAATGCAGAAGAAATCGCAAAATATGCAACTTTTTTAATTGCGGACGGAGCGTTTTTGGAAAGCGATTACACACCTAATAAACCGCATATGTCAGTAAAGCAAGTTTGTGAACTTAGTAAAAAATACAACGTTAAAACTTTAATTTCTCACGTAGGATACAATTACACGGATTTAGAGATTGAACAAGAAATTTTAGATTATCAAAATTTGGTTGAAGTTGCAAAAGAGAATAAAACGTATCAATTATAATGCTTAACAATAACGAAAAATTATTAAATTATAGACCAATTATTTTAATATGCGCAAATCTAATTTTAGGTATATTGTGCGCTGTAACCCTTTGTTACAGCATAAACCTTTATATCTTTTTAGGTTGCGCTTTTTTATTGATAAATTTTTCGTTAATTATTTATTATGTAGTACTTAAAAACAAAAGACTTTACGTAACATTAATAATAGCCTTGGCAGTATCACTAATAGTTTCGTTAATTTTAGCAAATAAAATTCTTGTCAATTTAAATACTTCAAACGTAGGCAACGTAACTTTGGCTGGCGAAATTATAAGCATTAATTCTATAACCACTAAAGATTATGGTTATATTGTTGGGGCATACGTTAAAATTACGCAAGGTAAACTTAGCGGTAATACCGTGTTTGGCTACTTTTATAGTGATGAGTTGTTGTTTGAGGGTTATAAAATTAATTTTAGTGGGGAAGTTAATGCCTATAAAATTTATTCAAACAATTATTTTAATGCAAACGCATTAAGGTTTAATGCCAATTATATTGCAACAAGCACTAAAATTTTACACCTTAATACTAAAATTGAAAACCCTTTTTATTTCGTAAAAAGATTGCTTTATAATAGGCTTTTTATATCAGGTGCAAAATACGTTGATATTATTTATGCGCTTATTACGGGCGATACAAATTTTATAAACGACTTTACTTTAACTAAGTTTAGAGACGTGGGCGTCGCGCATATTTTTGCCGTTTCCGGTTTGCACGTTGGCTTTTTATACGCGTTAGTTACTTTAGTTCTAAAGCCGTTTAAAATTAACAAGGTTATAAAATATTTTGTAACGTTAATTTTACTATATTTATACGTAGTTTTTTGCGGTACGACTGCATCGTGTTTACGTGCATTTATAATTATAGCGGTATCAAATTTTGCTAAAACTTTCGGGTTAAAAAACGATAAACTTTCCTCCGTATTTTTTAGCATGGTATTAGTGCTGATTATAAACCCTGCGGACTTATTTAACGTTGGCTTTTATCTATCGTATTTTGCGTGTTTATCATTAATTTTTTTAACGTCTAAATTAGAAAAGGCTTTAAATTATATTTTTCCGTTAAAGGTTTCTAAATTTATTGCTCCATTTATTTCAGCATATTTGGGAACGTTGCCGTTAATTACAGATTACTTTTCAAATTCAACTGCGTTTTCAATGCTGTTTAACGCATTTATTGTTCCGTGTATGAGTTTTATATTTACACTTTCTTTTATTTCAAGTGTAATCGTTTTAATTTTTAGTAAATTACTATTTATTATAAACGCTTCTTCGTTTTTCGTTTCAATTATTGTTTGGTTTGTAAACACGTTTTCGTTTATTGTTATTAACGTTTCGTTCAAATTTGCAATATCTATGCCTTTATATTATTTTGGGTTAATGATGTATTGCGGTTTAATTAACGTAAATAAAAAATATGTAAAAATTATTTACGTTTTAAATTTTGTTATGTTTTTATTAGTATTTTTACTAATAAATATTTAATTTTTACCTTGATTTTTTTAATAAACAATGTTAAAATAGCGTTGGGAGAATAGTTGTGAAATTTTTAGAGCTAAAAAATAGTGTAAAAAATGAAATATTGCCAATATATTATATTGAAGGTGATGACGCTTTTTTACGTCAAAATGCACTCTTAACGCTTAAAAACGCCTTTTTAGTTGAGCCTGACTTTAACTTGACTAATTTTACAGGTGCAGATTTAAAAGCCGATATAGAGTCGTTTTACACTGCCGTAACTAGTTATCCTTTTTTAAGTGACAAACGCTTAATTGTAGTTAGTGAATATTATCCCACAGCAACAGAGTTAAAAAACAAAAAGTTACTTGAATTTTTAACTTTGGCAAAAGAAACTTCCATTATAGTTTACCTAAACTCTAAAACATGTGCACCGCTTAAAAATTTGGCTGGAGTAACGCTGGTTGATTGCAATAAGCTAGATTTACAAAGTATAACAAAATATCTTCGTGCAGTTTTACTTAAAAACAATATTGTAATTGATAGTGGTGCCGTTACAAAATTAGTTGAATATTCTTCTTATGATATGACAAAAATAAATGGTGAAATTAATAAGTTAATTTCATACGTTGGAAAAGATGGTGTTATTGATGAAGAAGCGGTAAACGCAATAACCATTAAAGATACAGAGTATCAAGTTTATGAGTTAAGCGGTTATATAGCGGATAAAAACTATCAAAAGGCGTTTCAAACGCTTAGCGATATGCTTTCTAAAAATGAAGATAAGCAAAAGCTTTTTATTTCAATATATTTTCATTTTAGAAGGCTATTACACGCCTCAATTTCTAATATGAGTGACGGCGAAATTGCAACTATATTAGGCGTTAAAGAGTTTGCAATAAAAAAAGCAAAAATACAAGCCAAAAAGTTCACCGTAAAGCGTTTAAAAGCAATTTGCGATAAACTTGGTGAGTATGATACCGCCTTTAAATGCGGTGAAATGACACTTGATAGTGTTTTGTGGAATTCTATTTTTAACACGTTGTTTAATGATTAAAAGGAGTAATAATGGCAAAATTTATCTCTTACGTAACTAATAATATTGTACCAATTTTTAAAAATTTAGATGGTGTTAATATTGTTACCTACGTTTTATTGTTTTTATCTATTTTCGTTTTGCTTGAAATGCTTGCAAAAAATAATGCAAGTAAAGTTTCCGTTTGGCTTTCGCTTTACGTAATAGCAATTTCGGTACTTACAATTTTACTTAAATTTGACAAAACTATTTATTTTATCTTGCTTTGCTCGTTTATTATTTGCGTTGTGGTTATGTTTTCAACTGAAATTAAGCGTAGTGTTTGGAATACAAAAAGTTCTAAACGTGTATCTATTGAAACTGCAAATTCGGTTAAAATGGCGTCTAAAAACGTTAATAACTGCATTAATGAAATTATTAAGGCACTTCAAAATATGTCAAAAAACGATATAGGCGCAATACTCGTTTTGTCCAACACAAAAATTCCTGGAAGCATAATTGATAGTGGCGTTAAAATTGATAGCGATATATCTAGTGCGCTTATTGAAAGTATATTCTTTCCAAAAACGCCCCTTCACGACGGTGCAATTATAATTCAAAATGATAAAATTCAAGCGGCAGGTTGCTTCTTGCCACTTTCGCAAGAGGGAGATTTGCCTAAAGAACTTGGCACAAGGCACAGGGCTGGTATTGGTGTGACGGAAGTTTTAAACGTAACGGCAATTATAGTTTCGGAAGAAACGGGCATTATATCTATTGCTCGTGGCGGTAAAATTACAAGGTATGCGGATAGTGAAATGCTTAGGCAAACTTTAAAAGAATATTATTGGCAAGACTTGCTTGTAAAGGGTAAATAAGGTGAAATTATGAATAATGGTAATGAAAAATCAACAAAATCAAAGGTTTTAAGAGTTTTTATAAACGTTATAGTTTCATTTTTGCTTGCAACCGTAGTGTTTATAACGCTTAATCTTATTTAACTTAACTTTTAATATTTTATCACTTTTTTAACACGTAAAAATTTTATAATTAAATTGTAAAAAATGTAGACTCTTTTAGGAGTCTAATTTTTTCTATCGTAATACTTAAGGGGATTTGTATGAAAAATAAAAAAAGTATTATATTAACGTTAATAATTGCGCTATGCTTGGCACTTTTTACTTTGAGTGGTTGTATTATCACTAAAGGAAGTGGAAGCGGTGCTATATCTATAGTTTCAATAGAAAAGACGGAGAGTGTTGGGCTTAAAGATATTTACACAATAACTTATTCCGATGGTTCTACCTATAATTTTGAAATAACCAATGGCAAAGATGGCTTAGACGGCGAAGATGGTAAAGACGGGCAAGAATTTGACATTGATGACTTTTATAATAAATATCTTGAAACTCACCCAGGCGCTACTTACGAAGAATTTTTAAAAGACGTTTTAAACATTAACGCAACGTCAAACACGGCTTCTATCAGTAAGGCTCTTCAATCTTCTGCAAAAATTTATACTGAATTTACGGAAAATTATAAGACTGGCTTTAATAGCGTTGCAAAACAAACTTCAATTCAAATAGCTTCTGCAGTGGTGTATAAGGTTGATGCTAATTTTACGTACTTTATAACTAACTATCACGTTGTATACAATAGTTCAGCATTAGAGCAATCTAAAATTGCAAAAAAAATTGTTTGCTATTTATATGGTAGCGAAGGTTTGCCTTACGCAACGAGCAATAAAGATAATAATGGTTGCACAATTTACGATTACGGAACTTACGCTATAGAGTGTGAGTATGTTGGCGGTTCTATTACTGCGGATATTGCCGTAGTAAAAGCTCCAACTTCTAGCGTTTTAGCAGTCAATAAAAACGTTCAACCAATATCTTTTGCTAAAGATTATCACGTTGGCGATACTGCTATTGCTATAGGCAACCCAGAGGGGGAGGGTATTAGCGTTACGCAAGGTGTTGTAAGCGTTGATAATGAAAATATTTATCTTGCTATAGATGGAACGTCAAGGCAATATCGTTCAATAAGAATTGACACGTCTATTTATAATGGTAGTTCAGGCGGTGGTTTATTTGACGTAAATGGCAATTTAATTGGCATAACCAACGCAGGCGATGGTACAGACCAAAACGTAAACTACGCAATTCCGTTAAATATTGTTAAAAATTCAGTTGAAAATATTATGCATTATGGTGGCAATGCTAAAAAAATTACTTTAGGTATTGAAGTAACTTCTTCTAACTCTAAATACGTTTATAATGCGGAAAGTGGTTATGGCGACATTGTTGAAACAATTACTATTGCGAAAGTGACGGACGGGTCAATTAGCGAAAAGGCAGGGTTATGTGTTAACGATGATATACTTGCAATTATAATTAATAACGTTGAATATAAAATTAATAGAGCGTTTAATATTGGTGACCTTTTGTTAACTGTACGCAGTGGGGACGTTATTTCGTTTAAGGTTTGGCGAAATAATGCGTCACAAACAACTTATACCTATACTATTAATAAAAATGATTTAACGCAAATTGCGTAATTGAATTTAATTTAAAAGCGGTGGCTTAGCCACTGCTTTTTTTATGCTTTAAATACGACTTTTTCTTGTAAAATTTGACAAAAACTATCATAAACTATCAATTTGTAAACTATATAATATAACGGAGATAATTTTTGATGAAAACAAAAAGTTTTGTCGCTTTGTTTTTGGGCGTTGTATTTATAAGTTGTTTAGCATTTGGCTTTAGTATGTTTGATTATACCAAGACTGCAAGTGCTAATTATTTATACGGGGAAAGTAGAAAAATTCCAATTTATTCCGTTGATAGAAATGATAATAAAATTTCAATATCATTTGACTGTGCTTACGGGGCTGATTATACCGATAGTTTACTTGATACGTTAGATGAGTATAATGTAAAATGCACGTTTTTTGTTGTTGAATTTTGGGTGAAAAAATATCCTGAAAAAGTTTGTAAAATAATTGAGCGTGGGCATGAAATTGGAACGCACTCATCAACTCATCCGTATATGAGCAAACTTAGTAGCTCTCAAATTGAAAGAGAGCTTAAAAGTAGCATTAACGCTATTGAAACTATAACTAGCACTAAAGTTGAGTTATTTAGACCGCCTTACGGCGATTATTCTAATTCCGTTTTAAGCGTTGCTGATACTATTGGGCTATACACTATTCAATGGTCTGTTGATAGTTTAGATTGGAAAAATTTAACAAAAGATGAAATTGAAAATAAGGTTATTTCAAAAACAAAAAGCGGTTCAATAATTTTGTGTCATAATAACGGGTTAAATACGCATAAGGCGTTGCCTAATATTTTAAAAGTTTTACAGGAAAAAGGTTTTGAATTCGTTAAAATTAGCGAATTGATATATAAAAACAACTATACAATAGATTCTTTAGGCGTTGAGCACGCCAAAGGCTAAAATACTTATTGGGGGACAATATGCAAGAAAAACAAAATAATAAGGTGTACATCAAAGGCGAAATTATTACAGAAGCAAAATACTCGCACGAAACGTACGGAGAAGGGTTTTACGAAGTTGAAGTTTTAGTGAAAAGGCTATCTGGTCAAGCAGACGTTTTGCCTGTAACCATCTCTGAAAGGCTTATTGATACGGGCAATTTAAAAATTGGCTCGTCATTAAGTGCAATTGGTCAGTTTAGAAGTTATAATAAGCAAGTTGACGGCAAGTCCAAATTAATGCTTACGGTTTTTGTTAAGGAGGTACTAAAAGAAGACGTTTATAAAAATCCAAATAACATAGTTTTGTCCGGGTATATTTGTAAACCGCCTATTTATAGAACAACTCCGTTTAATCGTGAAATTGCCGACGTTTTAGTTGCGGTAAATAGGGCGTATAACAAAAGCGATTACATTCCTTGTATTGCTTGGGGTAGAAACGCTAGATTTGTTAAAAATTTATCCGTTGGCGAAAAGATTGCTATTTCTGGACGTATACAATCACGTGAATATCAAAAGAAGTTAAGTGAAACGGAAATAGTAACTTTAACTGCATACGAAGTTTCCGTAGCCAAGCTTATGGCATATGATAATGCAGATGATTTTGATATTGAAAGTGAATTTGAGCAAGTTGGCTTTGTTATGCAAAAAGAATTAGTTTGATATTGACAAGTTATAGTTCATTTGTTATAATAAATACGGATTTAATATCCGTATTTTTTGTTTATGAAAAATGTATATTTGATAGCGGACGTACCGTTTAAAATTGAATATAAAAGCAAAAACACTGAGTTTCTACTTGACGGCTATTTAACTGATTTAGAGCCGTTACACAGCCTAGATTTGCCTAATGAAAGTGAGATTGAATTTGAAATGAAAATGGCAAATGTTCTAGATTATGACAAAGTAGAAAATATTGCAATTTTACGCAAAATATCTACAATTTTGCTTAAAGAACACAACACTGTTTTGTTTCACGGCTCAGCAATTTCTTATAATAATTTTGCATATCTTTTTACTGCTCCAAGCGGTACGGGTAAAAGCACTCACGTAAACAATTTAAAAACTATTTTAGGCGATGATTTATCTTATATTAACGATGATAAACCATTTATAAAATTTGATGATAACGATATAGTGGTGTACGGTAGCCCATGGTGTGGAAAGCACAATTTAGGCTCAAATGTAAAACGCCCGTTAAAATCTATAGTTTTTTTAACGAGAGCTAATAATAATATCATTAATAAAATTGACGGAAATTTGGCTGTTAAACCGCTTATTAAACAATGTTTTATGCTTGATAACGTTAATGATATAGCAACGGCTTTAAATTTAATTTCTAAACTTGTAAACAGCGTTAAATTTTATTTGTTGCAATGCACAAAAGATTTAGAAAGTGCTTACGTTACAATAAATAACGTGTTAAAAGGTGATAATAATGAAAATTAAAAGTGATTTTATACTTCAAAAAATGACGGAAACTTCATACGTTGCAATGCCAACGGGCAAGTCAAGGGAACTTGTAAAAGGTTATTTAAACCTAAATTCTACGGGTGCGCTTCTTTGGAACGTTTTAAAAGGTGGTGCTACTAAAAAAGACCTTATTAACACGTTAACTACTAATTATGAAGTTAGTGAAGATTTAGCTATTAATGACGTTGAAGCATTTGTTTTAAAGTTAAAGGAAATTGGTGCCTTAGATGATTGATTCTTCACTTGAGTTAGCGCTTGAAAAGGACGGGTATATTATAACGCCTATTAAAGGAACTAGTATGACGCCTTTACTTAAGCAAAATGATGACCGTGTAGTTATAAAAAAACTAACAAAAAAGATTAAAAAAGGTGACGTGTTGCTTTATAAACGCCCAAATGACACGTATATATTGCACCGTGTTTATTCAGTTACGCCTAATTTTTTAGTTATGTGTGGCGATAATCATTTGGCGCTTGAATATAACGTTAAATACGATGCCGTTTTAGGTATTTTAACAGGTATTTATAAAGGCAATAAGTTTTTAGACTTAAAAAAGAGTTTAAAATATAAATTATATAAAACTTTTTATGGTAATAGTAGATTTATAAGGGCGTGCATTTTTAAATTAAAAAGCATTAAAAAAAGGATAGCAAAATAATTGCTATCCTTTAATTTTTTATTTTCCTGTTTTGAACAATAATTTATATTCAACAAATAGTGCGGTTAAAGTTATTGTTAAGCCAATAAGCATAATCATAAGTGAGTCCGTAACCGTTTTTTTGCTATTTTGACCAATGGTTATCGTGCTTTCAACGAAAGGTTCGTTTTTATAATTAATAGAATCAACTAAATAACCGCTTGGAATATATCCGTAAACTTCGCCGTCTTCGGTTAAAGAAATAAGTGTATATTTTGTATTATTATAGTTATATTCTTTAATTTTATATACAGTTGTGCCTTGGTCAATGCTATAAAGTTGGTAGCTTGAGTTGTATATTGGTTTAGCAAAAAGATATTCAGTGTTAGAAATTATTTTTGCTTCACGCTCAAATAACGTTTCGTTAATGCCGTAACTTTCATATAAATCTTTGCTAATTATAATTGCATCTGCACCGCTATTAACCGCATTTGATACCGACGTTTTTCTTACTAAAGCCACAGTGGTGCTTGTGTAGGAAATTAAGTAGTAGTCATTTTCAATTTCGGCAATAATAGGGTAGCATTTTGCAGTATTAAGTTCAGTTATTGGCGTTATATTGTTAAAATATTTTTTGCCGTCAATTTCTTTATAATTATTTAACTCTATTTTAAATATTTTAGCGTTTTTCTTTATGGTTAAGAAGGAAATTTCACTTAAAATAGCTTTTTCATTAACACTTTCTGCGCTAATTAAGTTAAGGTTTGATACGTCTAATAAGTTATCGTCATTTTTTAAAATGCACGCGTTTGAAAGGTAGTAAACGCTATCGCTTTTATATGATAAGCAAAAATCTTTAACGTTTGTTCCGCCTGCCAAATCTATACTATATTCTGTAGCGTTAAATAAAGTATCGTTATCATTAATCACGTATTTTATAATTTTATTATTATCAAGTAATAAATAAACGTTTCCTGCAAAATCGCAATTAATTTTTATTGGACTAGCATCGTTTAGCGTTAAAGTGGTTGTTGAGTGTAACGTGTTTGCGTAATACCTTGAAAGTTTATATTGGGTATCTTCAGCACTATCTTTATGTAGTAGGTAAACGTTGCCAAAAACGTCTACGCTCATTGTTTTTACAATGCCTTTAACTTCTTCGCCAGTAGTTAATTGAACAATTTCTAACTGCTCTAAATTATTAGTTTCGCTTGGCAATGTAATTTGAATAATTTTACTATAATCGTGCGTTAATTGAAGGCTTTTTGCAGTGTGAGTGTAGTAAAAATTGCCGTCTAAATAAGATAGGCTAGTAACAGACTCGTTTTTAACGCTGTATATGCTTTCAAGCCCGCTTTCTGCTTGTTTATAAAGAGTTAAATTGGTTCCGTCGTAAATTAAAACGTGGTCGTTTGAACAAGCAATGCCTTCTATTTTGTAATTTTCATTATTTTCGTATAAGAAAGAAAGGTCAATTCTTGTAAATTCGCCGTCGTTATCAAGCGGTTTTTTAAGTAAACGCTTTGCGTTTTGAGAGCCGTTAATGGTGGTTTTATCAAGCGCGTAAAGGTAATTTTCACTTAAATTGATAATTGAAGCATCGTTTGTAAGCCTATAATTAGCGGTTGATTCCGTTGTAATTGCAAAATGTGTAAACTTGCTGTTTGTTAAATCATACTCTTGCACGCAGTTTAGTGCACTATCGCAAATTAAAAGTTTACCGTCCTTATTAGTTATGCCTTGTGGACTGTTTATTGAGCCAAGCAAATTTGCATTTTTATCAACGCCTAAAAGTAAAGTAGGCGTTTTATTTTCGCCTTTTTCAAGTTCATATAACCCGTCGGTAGTAGTGTAATAAAGTTTGTTGTTTATGCCCGTTATGCTTATTGCAGTTTTGTTTTCACCCTTAAAAATTTCGTAAATGGTGTTGTTATCAATGCTGTAGTAGTAAAAGCCGTTTGCGTTTTGATAGTAAATGTTTTTATTATCGTCAACGTGGCCTATAAAAGATTCCGCCATTATTGAATATCTAAACGTGAATACGGGAGAGTTGTTTTCAATTGAAAGTTCGTAAACTTTAATTGAGTCATTAGTGTTAGTAATAATTGTGTTATCGTGAACGCTTATGTATGTTGATGCGTAAATACCCGTGTTTACAGGTTGTTTGGTTAAGTCGCATATATCTAAATAATAAATTTCGCTACCGCTTACGTAAAATAAGAAATTTTCGTAAAAATTAAGTTTGCTAATGATTGATGCGTCGTTATAAACTTTTACGTAATTTTTTGTTTGAGAATTGTAAATTATTATTGAGTTAACGTCGTTTTCATTATTCTCTTTATCGTCATGATACTCTGAAAACGCGTAATTACCGTTATTATATGCTATGCCAACGGGTGAGGTAAGGTCATAAAATTCTATAGGTGAAGAAGGGAGGTAAAACGTTGTATTTAAATTATTTTGCGTATTTGCATAAGCCGTGTTTATAGTAATGCTTAAAACGCCCGCTATAAGCGTGGCAACGCAAGTAAATATTAATGTTTTTAATGAAAAACGCCTCATATTTTATACCTATAAATAAACTTTAGTATATTATAACATACGTGCGCGCAATTTTTCAACATTATTTTTAAATATTTAAAAAATTATTTTATTTGACTAAAATTGTCAAGTATATTTTTTTAAAATAAATACGAACAAATGTTCGCAAATAAAAAATTATAAAGTACTTTCGCCATAATTACAACATTATATGACATAAAAATAAAAAATTTGTTTAAAAATAATTTAATTTGTACAAAAATGTCATATTATGTTGCATTAAATAGTAAAACTGCATTATAATTTGGTTAGCAAAAGAGGAGAAAAGTTTATGGAATTATACGCAAAAACGATACTTAGTTGTTTTATGATGCTAGAAAAAATAGTTAATCAAATTGAAAATTTAATAAAAACTCGTGCAAGAAATTCATTTTATGATTATAGTTCAACGCTTAAGCAAAGTGACAAAATTTTAAAGTTATGTAACGTTCGCATTGATTTACTAGAATTAAAAGAAATTGCGCAAGATGCACTAAATTCTTTAAATTATGATGAAAAAACGCTTATTTCCTATAAATATTTTGGAATTTTGCCAAAAGATAAGAACTATGATTTAACTTCAAGAAACTATTTTAGAAAGCAAGTTAAAGCATTAAAAAAATTTAGTTTAATTTTAAAAGGAAAGGGTTATAACGAAGATTGGTTTATAAATAAATATATGCCAATATCGTTTATATCTGGTACTTATACTAAAGTGTTAAGCGAGCAAGGAAAAAAGCACGTTGCTTAATTATTTGAGTTAAATAATCTAATATAAAATTTAAATTTAATTTTGTGCAAAAATCTATTCTTCATCGGTAAAATCTGTTTGCTCACGCTTGTAAACCTTATTTTTTGTTGGTTTAAATAACGTATAAACAATAGATATACAAATAATAGAAATTCCAACAATAATTATAATTTGCAAGCCTTCGCCTTTTAAACTTGACGGTGGAGAATTGTCTTCAGGTTCTAAAGTTTCTTGTTCGGCGTCTTCTTGTTTAGGGTTTTCCGTTTCAATTGGGTCAGTATTTTGTGGCATAGAAAAAGGGTTTAGCGAGTTAAGGTCTATGTAGCCTAGTTTGTTATTGCAGTATACATAGCAAAGTTTAGAACCGCTTTCCGTTGTGTAAGAGCCATAGTAAGTCATAAAAGTGTTGTTAGAAACGTTAAAATACGCGTTTTTTAAACTTGCGTCATTAAATAAAACGTCTGACAAATTTGTTGACACTTTTATTAGATTAAATGGATTAGTCGGCGTTATTTTAGAAGAAGTAATTTCGCTTAATTTCATATATCCAATAATTACAGGATATCCATTATTTTCATATCCGTAACTAACGCGAGCAAACTCTTGCGTTAAATTCTCAATTTTAACGTAGTAGGTTTTTGGAACTTCAAATATTTTTTGAGTGCAAAATGAATCTTGGTAAATATATACGCCGTCATTAAGAACTCTAAAATACTCATAATTTTCTGCGCTTGCAATAGTTGGTTTAAATTTTATATTAGCGCAAAATATAGCAATAAAAAATATGATAAACGTAAATTTTTTCATAATTACAATTATACATCGTAAAAAATAATAAAAATGTCGTAAAAAATAGAATTTAAAGGTATAAAGTCAAATGCAAAATTTGTTAGTGCAAAAAATTAATATAATTGAAAAAGAACAAAAACGGCGATACGATAACAATTTAATTTTTAGGTATAACACTGGCAAGAAAAAACATAAAAAACAACTAGCTTTTCACAAGTGCAAAAAGCGAAATAGGTGGGTGTTTGGTGGTAACCGTAGTGGTAAAACCGAATGCGGTGCTGTTGAGTGTGTTTATATGGCACGCGGTATTCATCCTTATAGAAAGAATAAAAAAGATGTTTTTGGCTGGGTTGTTTCACTTTCGCAACAGGTTCAGCGTGACGTTAGTCAAAGTAAAATTTTAAAGTATTTAAATAAAGATTGGATTGTTGAAACAACAATGTTATCCGGCAAAAAAGAAAGCCTTGAAAGTGGTGTTATTGACCAAATTAAAATTAAAAACGTTTTTGGCGGAATTTCAACAATAGGTTTTAAAAGTTGTGACCAGGGAAGAGAGAAATTTCAAGGCAGTTCCTTAGATTTTGTATGGTTTGATGAAGAGCCTCCAAAAGATATTTACGATGAATGTAAAATGCGAGTACTTGATAAGCGCGGAGATATTTTTGGCACTATGACTCCACTTAAAGGTTTAACCTTTATATACGATGAAATTTATTTAAATAAGTACAATTCAAAAGAAGTTTGGTGTGAGTTTATTGAGTGGGCAGACAATCCTTATTTAAATAAGCGTGAAGTAAAACTTTTAACTTCAACGATGAGCGAGCGTGAACTTTTAACGCGTAGATACGGTGAATTTTCAAGTGATAGCGGTAGAGTTTATACCGAATTTGATGAAAACGTGCACGTTATTGAGCCATTTAGTGTGCCACTAGATTGGCAGGACGTAATTTCTATTGACCCCGGTTTAAAAAATCCGCTTTCTTGCCATTTTTACGCCGTTGACTACGACGGGAACGTTTACGTTGTTGGCGAACACTACGAAAGTGGGCTTGACGTTACTGAGCACTCTAAAAAAATTAAAAATTTATGCAAAAAACTTAATTGGCATACCGATTTTAATGGAAACGTTAACGCACTTATAGACTCTGCTGCAAATCAAAAAACTTTAGCGTACTCAAAAAGTGTTGCTGAATTGTTTTACGAAAACGGAATTAACGTAAACACTAACGTAAATAAGGATTTATTTAGCGGTATAAATAGGGTAAAAAGTTTTTTTAAAAGTAACAAATTATTTATATTCAAAAACTGCGTTAATTTAATACGTGAGCTTAAAGGTTATAGGTGGGGAAACGGCGATACGCCAATTAAAAAAGATGACCACGCTTTGGACGAGTTAAGGTATTATATTATGACAAAACCTCATTTAGACGCTCCGTTAAAAACGCTAACGGACGTTCAAAAAGATAAGTTAAAGTTAATTAAAAGTAAATTGCGTAAAGGGAGGTAATAAATACGGATAAAACTATAAAAGACGCTCTTTTAAAAAGGGCGATTGGATATGACTCTACCGAAGTTACGGAGGAGTATAGTGAAGATAGCGAAGGCGCTATTAAGATGGTTAAAAGAAAAGTTGTTTTAAAGCCTGTTCCGCCAGACGTTTCAGCATTAAAACTATTAAAAGAGTTTGAAAATGAAGATGTGAACGTTAAAAATTTAAGTGATGAAGAGCTGGAAAAAGAAAAAATAAGGCTTATTAAATTATTGGAGGTAAACCAAAATGAAACTGTTTAAATGTAACGACAAAATAACTTGCGATATTAAAGGTTGTTCAAACTTATCGCATTATTACGTTAAAAAAGAGGAAAATTGTAGCGATAGCGATGCGTTAAAAATATGTAAAGATTGCGCTAAAAAATTGTTTAAATCGCTTGAAAAAGTTTTAAAAGATAAGGAGTAATTATGAAAAAGACTAAAGTAGTTAAAAATGATTTTTTTAAAGAAGATTTAGTTAGTTCTGTATTGGCGGATTTTAACCGCCGTAGACAAGAAAGGCAAAATTTTGAAAGGCAATGGCAGTTAAACTTAAATTATTTAGCTGGCAATCAATATTGTGAAATTATGCCTACTGGCGAAGTTAAAGAGGAAGATAAGTTTTACGGCTGGCAATCGCGCAACGTTTTTAACCATATTGCGCCAATTATTGATACTAGGCTTGCAAAACTTTCAAGAGTAAGGCCGTCAATGTCGGTAAGGTCTGCAAGTTCTGAAGAAAGTGACTTAAAAACGGCAATGATTTCTTCAGATATTTTAAATTCTACGTATTCTCGCTTGGCAGTTGACAAAATTATAAGCAATGCAACGATGTGGTCTGAAGTTTGCGGTACCGCTTTTTATAAAGTGACTTGGAATGAAAAAATTGGTAAAAAACTTGGCGAAAGCGATGATGATATTGTTTACGATGGCGACGTTGAAGTTAAAGCAGTTTCTCCATTTGAAATTTTTCCAGATTCACTTTTTCACACCGAACTTAGCGATTGTAAAAGCATTATCTACGCTCGCCCTTACTCAGTTAGCGATATTGAAAGTGAGTATGGCGTAATATTAAGTGGAGAGGATATTGACGTGTTTACTTTTAACGCCAATTCAATATCTAGTAATGGCGGTTATAAAAAGACGGACGTTTCCTCCGTCGTTCACGATAGCGTACTTTTAATTGAAAAGTATGAACTTCCTACTGAAAAATATCCTAATGGTAGGGTAATTATCATTGCGGGTAACACTTTACTTGCCGTTGGAGAACTTCCGTACAAAAATGGTGCTGACGGCTCACGCGGGTATCCCTTTGTTAAACAAAACGCAATTTCATTAACAGGAAGTTTTTTTGGCGTTAGTTTAATTGAAAGGTTAATTCCGCTTCAACGTTCGTATAATGCTGTTAAAAATAGAAAATACGAATTTATGAATAGAATTAGTATGGGTGTAATTAGCGTAGAAGACGGCTCTATTGATACTGATGACTTGGTTGACGAAGGCTTATCGCCTGGTAAAGTTATTGTGTATAGGCAAGGTAGTAGGCCACCACAAATGATGAGTGTTAATAGCGTTCCTATTGATTTTACTTATGAAGAAGAACGCTTAAATAACGAATTTGTTTCAATTTCAGGCTCTAGTGAAGTATCAAGAAGTACTGCATTTACACAAACAAACCTTTCAGGTACTGCAATTGAACTTTTAATTGAACAAGATGAAACAAGGCTTTCCGTTACTGCTGATAATATAAAGACTGCAATAAGAGATGTAGGAAGGCATATCTTAAGGCTATTTAAACAATTTGCAACGGAAACGCGTATTATGAAAAGTGCAGGCGCGTCAAAAAGTGTTAAATCCTTTTATTTTAACAGTAGCGATATTACTTATGACGATATTGCATTTGATACTGAAAACGAACTTAATCAAACTCCTGCACAAAAGAAAAATGCGATTTTACAAATGCTTCAAACGGGGCTTTTAAGTGATGAAGCGGGCAAAATTAGCCAAAGAAATAAATCAAAAATTTTAGAAATTTTAGGTTATGGCTCACTTGACAATGCGCAAGATATTAATAATTTACATCGTAATAAAGCAGAAAAAGAAAATATTGATATGCTTAAAAAAGATGCGTGTGTATCTAGTTATGACGAGCATCAGATTCACATTGACGAGCATATTCGCAGAATTTTAGAATACGACGTTGAAAACGAAGAAAACAATATTTTTAAAGAAAGGCTAAATAAACATATTAACGAACACAAAAAATTTGTAATGCAAACAAATTTAAGCAAATTACAGGAAGGAATTAATTATGATAAATAATAATCAAGCGGGAGAAAACAGCCAACCATTAAACGAAAATGCGCCTAAAAATTTAGATGATGCGCACTCTGCGGAGGCAGGCGAAAATGAAGGCGCTAACACTCAAAATAAGTATGGCAAATTTAATAGTTTAGAAAGTTTGGTTGACGCTTACAATTCTTTGCAATCTGAATTTACCAGACGCTGTCAGAAAGTGAAAGAATTGGAGAGGGAAATTGAAATGTCAAATTCTAAAAATCAACCTAATAAGGAATTTGAAGAAAATGATATTTTGCGGGAAAAATCTACCATTTTACAAGTTTTTCCACAAACAAAAGACATGGTAGAATCGCTTGTTGAAATAGCCGAAAAAAACGGCGATAATCAAAACGGAAGGCTTTATAGAGCTTATGCGGAAATTCTATTAAAGGAAAAAGAAGAAAGCGAAAAAATGTATAATTCGCTTGAATATTTAACTAAGCAAGTGGAATTAAACCCAAGCCTATATGAAAGCGTAGTTCGTTCTTATTTAAATAAAATAAACAGCCACGCACCAAGCCTTCATTTGACTTCGGGAAACGGTACGGCATTTATAACTCCACCGTCAAAACCCAAAACTATAACTGAGGCGGGGAATCTTGCCAAAGAAATTTTAGAAAAACAAAAGGAGTATAAAAATTTATGATTACAATGAAAAATGCAGATGACGCTTTAAAAACAGCATATTTAGGCGTTGTTAGTGAGCAGTTAAATACTGCTATCAACCCTTTACTTGCTAAAATCAAGCAAAGTGCATCAGACGTATGGGGCAAAGAAGTTAGAAGACTTGCTCAATATGGTATTAACGGCGGTATTGGTGCTGGTGAAGAAGACGGCGATCTTCCAGAAGCTGCTGGCAACAATTACGAACAATTTGTTTTAACACTTAAAAACCTTTACGGAACTATTGAAATTAGCGATAAAGCAATTAGAGCAAGTGAAAATAGTTCAGGTGCGTTTGTCAACTTATTAAATGCTGAAATGGAAGGGCTTTTAAAAGCATCTTCTTATAACTTTGGCAGAATGCTTTTTGGCGACGGAACAGGCGTTTTAGCAAAGGTTACTGAAATTACTAACGGCGCTATTAAAGTAAATAGCGTTAAAAATCTTGTTGAGGGTATGGTTATTGACTTTAGAGCTTCTGCAGACGGCTCTGTTATTGCAAGTGCAGGCGCAAGGCGTATTTTAAGCATTGATAGAGAGAATAAAATTATTACCGTTTCTGGTACAACGTTAAATTCTACTACAGTGCCACAAAATAGCTTAGTTACCGTTCAAGGTTCTTATAACCAAGAAATTACAGGTTTAGGAGCAATTTTTAAAACAACGGGCGATTTATATGGACTTTCAAGGGCAACGCACAAATGGCTTATTCCATATATTAAAAACAACGTTGGCTCAATTTCTGAAACTGTTATTCAAACTGCTATTGACTATCTTGATGAAAACGCAGGTTCACGCGTAAACTTTATAGTATGTTCAAGCGGTGTAAAACGCGCGTTCCAAAACCATCTTTCTACATATAAACGCAACGTTGACGTGATGGATTTAAACGGCGGATACAAGGCAATTTCTTATAATGGTATTCCTATCGTTAGCGATAGATTTTGTCCTGAAGGTACTATGTACTTACTTAACACAGATGACTTTGTTTTACATCAACTTTGTGATTGGAAGTGGCTTGAAGGCGAAGATGGTAGAGTTATTAAGCAAGTTGCAGATAAGCCGGTATATAAAGCAACGCTTGTTAAATATGCTGATTTAATTTGCTCACGCCCATGCGGTCAAGCAATGCTTACGGGTATTACGGAAGCGTAATTATAGGAGAATTTTATGACGGTAAAAGAAATTTTAAAAAGTGCGTCTACATTACTTAATAGAAACGATTTAAAAAGTTATATGAGCGGTGATGCAGTAAACGAGTATTTACAAGTTGAAGAAGATTTTAAACTATTATTAGATTGTTATAACTTGGTTGAAGAAGAAGTTTCAACTGATTATTATAGGTTAAAAAATACTCAAACTTTTACCGTGGTTAACGGCGTTATTAAGTGTGAAGAATTTTCTAAAAATATTCTTGCCGTTTTAAGTGTTAAAAGCTTAAACGGCAACGCTGTTAATGCCGAAATTAAGCCAGACGGTATATATACAAATGAAAGTAATGTTGTGGTTGACTATACGTTTGTTCCAAATTCTAAAACAGTAGATGACGAGTCAGCTTTTACTAATAGCCCTATAACAAAAAGAGCACTTGCATACGGCGTTGTTACTGAATTTTCCTTGATAAAAGGAGATTATGAAGAAGCCGTAATGTGGCATAAAAAATACATAACCGCATTAACAAATTGCCTTTCTTTAAAAAAACTAAAAAAAATTAAGGAAAGATTGTGGATATGATAACTTATAAAAATGACTTAAAAGTTCCATCTTTTATAAAAACTAAGGTGACGTTAGGCGATTTTAGCGGTGGCGTAGGAAGTTCAAAAGATGAAAGCGTTAAAAAAATAAGCGACGCTAATTTAATTTGTAATTTTGACGTTTGTGACGGCGCATTAAAAGCAGGTGCAGGCTTAATAGAATTTAAGCATAATGGTCAAGTTTTAAAACTTGAAGACGTTAATTTTACGCCAAAAAAGTTTTTTTATTTTAACAATCGTGACGTTCAAACTGGCGAAAATAGAGACGTTTTAATTTGTTATGCGTCTAATGGACTACTTTTACTTTGCAACTTGTATGAAGATGAACTTAAATTTGTTCAAACGGAAATGTGTTTAACAAGTACGCCTACAGCAGTTACGTACAATAATAACGGAGAAAACGTTATGTTGATATCTTCACAAAGCGACCCGCTTTGTGTGTTTGACGGACAAGGTTTTAAATACGTTGAAGATGCACCAAAATTTAATTCTATGTGTATTCATAACGAGCGTGTTTTTGCTACGGAAGACAAAAAAAGCACTTCGCTTTGGTTTTCAGATGATTTTAACCCATTAAATTGGTATATATCTATTGATGAGGCGGGTTTTATTGATTTTCCTGATGAACGTGGAGCATTGCTAAAGGTAATTAGTTTTTTAGATTACGTTTACATTTTTAGAGAATATGGTATTACAAGTCTAAGCGCCTATGGTAACCAAGAAGATTTTAGCGTTTCTAATTTACACTTAAAAGTTGGCAAAATATATGGCGAAAGCGTAACCGATTGCGGAAATTTCGTTTACTTTTTATCTTCTAGCGGTATTTTTAGGTTTAATGGTGTTGATGCTGTTAAAGTTTTAGATTGTTACGACAATTTTTTAAAAGACGTTGACAATACTGATGCTAGCGGTCTTTTTTACAACGATAAATATTGGCTAAATTTAAAAATGAAATTAGACGGCAAAGAGGAAAACGTAGTACTTGTATACAATTTGCTAAACGGCACTTCGTATATAATGAAAGATTGTAAAATTTTGTCATTATGTTTATTTAACGGCGATAAAAAAGAGTTGATTGCAATTTATAACAACGGCAAAAAAATTGCCAAAGTAATTGAAGGTTACGGCAAGTTGTTTGATAATCCGTTAAAAAAGGTATGGCAAGGGATTGAAAGTGATTTTTTACTACCTTGCAAAAAAACCCTATATAAAATTTCCTTAAATTTAGAGGAAAATGCTGAAATATTAATTAAATGCGATGGTAAAAAGTATTACTATAAAGTTGATGCTATTAACAACTGCATTTATCCTAAATTGCAAGGTAAAAATTTTAGCGTTAGCATAATTTCGTACAATAATAATCCGCGAATTTATAAGCCGATTATTTATTTTAAATATTTAAAGGAGCGTTTATGGTAAACAGCGATTACGGCAAATTAGCCTATTTAAAAATTGCCGAGCTTGAAAGAAAAATTGAAGCACTAGAAAGTAAGGTTGATGAAAGTAGTTATATGGAACTTGAATTTTTATATAATAATTTGGAATATAAGCGTACACACACCTTTATAACTAATTTTAACGCGTTAAAAAATTGCACGTCTAATATTGAAATTTTATTAGACAATTTAATTAGTGGCGATGCCTATGCAATTATAGTAAAAGTAAATGACGTGCAACTTTATAAGCAAGCGAATATAAAGGAAGCACAAAATTCATTTTCATTACAAGCTACTTTAACTAAGGGTGAAAACGTAATTGCCGTTAGCGTTGAAAATTTAACGTGTGACTTTAATTTGCCTAATTTAAAAATTAAAGTTGGTGGGTTTGTAGAATACCAAAAAACAAAAAATTATTTATCATACATAAGTGATTTTGATTGTGAATACATATTGCATTTAAATGGAAACAATGCAACCTTATTTAATATTGCGTTAGATGAAAAGCTTATTAATTTATATTCTATAAATAACGTTTTGGATTGTAAAATTGCAGGATTGATTGAAAGTTATTTATATATTTTATATATAAATACTAATAACAATTTATATATTTGCAAGTATAATTTAAAAACTAGTGAGGAAGAAATTATAGATTTAAATATATCTTCTTGCACTTCAGTTGCAGGGTATCCAAGCGACAATGGAATTAAAATTTACTTTTCAAAATTTGCAAAAATTTATAGTGGTGTTTATGAGCAAAACTCTCACTTTTATCCAACGTTTACAGGGCGTAAAGGCTTGGAAATTTATATAGACGCATCAGTCCCTAACGGCGTGGTTATTGTTGACAATTTTTTAAATGCCAAATTTATAACCGATTAAACGTTTTTCCCCAAAAAAAATATATTTAATAACCGCAAGGAGAAGTTATGAGTACGGTAAATTTAGAACAAGGCAACAATTATCACGTTTATAAAAATGGTGAAAATTTTAGCATTGAATACGTAAAAGATGGTAAAGTTTATAGAAAAGACGTTTTACCAAGTTTTGTAACAAAGCCGTATGTAGTTGATTATTGTGACGAGCGCATAATTACTAAAAACGGCAACTATATTAAACGAGTAAGAAATAATTTGATTATTGAAAAGGAGTAATATGTACGGTATAGAACAAAAGATTATAAATTGGCTTAAAAACCAAAAAACTAAACCTATTACAAGTAGTGATTCTAATAAAATTGTAAAAACAACCAAAAACCAATTAAATTCTGTTGAAAGCACTGATAATAACTCTACTGAAAAAGTTGATGAGCAAAATAAAAGTGCTAAGCAAGAAATGCTTAACACAATTAAAAAGTATAGCGATATGCTTAAAGGGTATCCAGAGGAAATCTTGCTTGATAAAATTACTTATACGGAAAAAACGCAAGATGAAATTAAAGATTTGGCAACTGATTTTGCTGAAAACAACTATAACGCAAGTAAGGCAAAACTTGATGGAAATATTGAAAAAAAGCGTCAAGAAAGCTTATATAATGAAGAAAAAATTAAAAGTCAAGACAGCACTAGTAAAGAAAATATTGATAAAAAATATGAAGATATGCTTGATAACGTGCAAAGTAAAGCTATTAAAAATGGCATTGCACGTTCTTCAATTTTAGCAGAAAGCATAAAGAATTTAAGTCAAGATAAAATTGAGGAATATTTAAACGTTGACAAGGCAGTTGCCTCCCAACTTAAAGAAAATGCCGTAAAGCTTGAAAATTATGAAATTGAGTATAATTCTGCTATTAAAGAGCTTGAATTTGAAAAGGCTAATGATATAAGCAAAAAAATTGAGGAGCTTAATAAAGAACAACAAAAGAAAATAGAAGAAGTTACAAAATACAATAACGCTATTGATGAAAAAATTTATAATTATAAAATGCAAGGTTTACAAACTCCAACTGAGGAAGAGACGGCTAATTATAAAAAAATAATGCTTAACACTGCGCTTGAGTATTATTATTCGTTAGACCCAGAAGTTGCACGCAAAGAATTTGAAAATGACGTTGACGTTCAATATGCGTTAGGAGGCATGGCTAAAGTTGTTCAAACTTACTTAAACAATAGATAATTCAATATTTTTTTAGCGAAGTAAAAAATTACTTCGCTTTTTTTTGTTTTTCTATTGCAAAAATATTTTATCTGTGATAAAATTTTTTTAACTAAAATTGTTGTTAGGAGAATTTTCATGAAAATTACTAATGCAGTTAAAATTGCAACGTCAAATAAAGCACTTTGCTTAAAAACGCTCGCATATAAGTTAGTGGTTATTTTAGCGTGTGTTATCTCGCTTTTTTTATTTGCCAACATAGTTATTGAACCTATAATTAAAAGTAAGGAAGTAGCATTAGTTATTGACGCAACTCGCAATATAATTAAGAATTTTATTATAATGCAACCAGCGCAAGAAAATGCAGAATATGGCGAAATTATAAAAGAGTCAATTTCCGCGCTTCACTTAAACGTTGCTAATATGTCTACAGAAATTACTCTTGTTGTAATAGCAATGTCTTTAGTTTTAACGTTTGCTTCTTTTTTACTTGCTCTTGGAGATTATTCTATAGCTGTAAACGTTTACCAGCATATGACTTCAATGCTCCACGCAGGCTTTTTTACAACACTTTTTGATAACTTTAAAAAAGCGTCTAGTTATGCTTTATTTAAAACGTTGTTTTCTTTAGTGTATTATTTTATAGCTTTGTCAATTAGCATTCTAATAACTATTACAACTGCAAAATTACTAGGCTTTTACATAATAACGTTAACGTTGTTTTACTTATTCTTTGTAAATGCACTTAATTACGTGTTGGTAGGTTTAGTACTTCCTAAAATGATAGCGGAAAATTTATCTCCAATTACAGCATTTAAAAAATCATTTGATAAGGCTACTTTAAAATCGTTGTTTTCACGTTTAGTTTCTTATTTTATAATGAATATACTTGTTTACGTTATTTCTATAATTGCAACTATTTCAACTTTCTTAGTTGCTTTACTTGCTATTATTCCGCTTGCAAGCATTTCATATATAGCATTAACTTTTGTTGATTACTATTCAATTATAAAATCAAAATATTATATAACTTACGACCAAATTGTTGTTCCAAAAGAATTAAGAACTAACGACGAGCATTTGCTTAACAAAGTTGATATTGACTAAAATTAAATAAGTATATATAAACGTAATGCAAATTTTTACTTTGTAAATGTTTGCTTGCGTTTATTTTTATAAAAAATAGGAGAATTTTATGGACAAAAAACTTATTGCTTATTCTATTATGCCATCACAAATTACGAGTGATAGCCAAATTAGTGAAATTGTAGCGGACGTTGAAAATCAATATAAAAACGGTATTTGTACTCTTGCCGTTTTCTGTATGCCTATTCATCCTGAAAGCGCGCAAGTGCAAGATAAAGCGGGATATTTTTGTAAATCGTATCAAAAAATTAAAAAAGAACTTGATAAACGCGGGCTTAAAAGTGGCGTTCTTTTTCAAACCACTATCGGTCACGGTGCGGTAAAAAATAAACTTCCATTCCAAGAATATATAAAATTTACCGATGGCAAGGGTGACGGTATTTGTTGCCCAATAGACGCGAATTTTCAGTCGTACGTATATGAAAGCGTTAGAAAAGTTGCACTTTTAAAGCCAGACGCTATTTTAATTGACGACGATTTTAGGCTTATAACAAGGGGCGGTAAGGGCTGTGCTTGCCCTAAGCATTTACAAAGGTTTAACGCGCTTATCGGTCAAAATTTAACGCGTGAAGAGTTGTATAATATCGTAACGAACGAAAACGATTCAAGGTGCGAAGAATATACAAAGGCGCATATTAAAGTTCAATTTGAGTCGCTTGAAGAAACGGCAAAAATTATACGCTCAGCAATAGATAGCGTTGACCCGTCTATTCAAGGCGTATTTTGTAACGGTGGCGATAACGGTATAAATATTGCTAAAATTTTGGCAGGCAAAAATAATCCTACCATTTTAAGAATAAACAACGGCTATTACGCCTATAACTCAACGTCGGGCTTTACTTATTCAATTTTTAAAGGCGCGCTTCAAAGGTCGCAATATAATGGAGTTGACTATATTGTGGCAGAGTGCGATACTTGTCCGCACGTTATTTACGCTAAAACTGCTAAACAACTTCACGCGCACTATTTAGGTAGTATTTTAGAAGGTTTAAACGGCGCTAAGCACTGGATAACAAGGCTTACAAATAGCCAAAATATTGAGTGGGAAAGCGGTAAATCTTATAGAAAAATTTTGGCTAAAAATAGCGGGTTATATAAAACCGCATCAACTTTAGTTGATAATATAACTTGGCACGGCTTTAAAATACCTCTTCCTAAAAGGTTTGAAAGAAAGAGTATGATCGGTAGAGTTTATCAAGACGCAAACTCTTTTGGCGAGCAATGTTTAGAGCGTTTAGGTCTTCCTATGTATTTTAGTAAAGACGACGGCGGTATAACTTGTTTTGTTGACGGCAATTCTAACTATTTTACAAGTGATGAACTTATAAAAGAACTTTCTAATAATGCTATATTTAGCGCGCAAGAAGCCAAATTAGTTGCAAATCGCGGTTTTGAAAAGTATTTAGGTGTAAAAATTGAAGAATACGACGGCGAAATTAAACCGCTTGGCGACAAAATTTTAGCAACCGGCAACGGCGTTCAAGTTCAAAACGATTATAAAAAGTTAATTCCGTTAAATAGCGACGTTCGCGTTACGAGTGAACTTTGCTATAACAACTATGAAACGGGGCTTGTTTCAGTTGGTAACGGCACAACCGAATATAAAAACGAACTTGGCGGTTTAGTTACGGTATTTAGCGGAACGCCAAATTCAGTTGATAAGTCTATTTACGGCTATTCTTTCTTAAATAGTTCACGCAAGGCACAATTTATTGATATTTTAAAAGCCTCAAACGAACCGCTTATATACTTTAAAGGCGAAGAAAACGTTTATTTAAAAACAGGTACGCTTAAAGACGGTAAAAATTTAACTTGCGCCTTTAACCTTTGCTATGACGAAATAGATAATTTTAGCTTAGTATATCCAACAAAGCCTAAAAAGGTAAGTTACGTTGACTGTGACGGTCAAATTAAAGAACTTAATTTTACTTACGAAAATGGTCAAATAAAAACGGAAAAAACACTTAATTGTTTAGACGTTTTATTAATTATTATTGAATAAAAGGGGAAACTATTATGCACAAAAAACTTGTTTCTTACTCTATAATGCCAACCCAAGTAAAAAATAGCGAGCAAATAGACGAAATTTGCAACGATATTCAAATGCAATACGAAAAGAATATTAGCAATATGCCTATATTTTCAATGTCGCTTCATATAACTGAAAATCCGCCAACTAACAAAGTTGACGCTTACTGTGAAAATTACTTAAAGATTAAAAGAGAACTTGATAAGCGCGGTCTTAAAAGCGGTATTTTAATCCAATCAACAATAGGGCACGGCTCAAGAAAATTTCCGCAACCTTATCAAGAATATATAAGGTTTACAGACGGAAATGGCGAAGGCATTTCTTGCCCGCTTGATAAAGATTTTCACAGTTACATTTACAACGCAGTTGTAAAAGTTGCAAAATGCGGTCCAAGTACAATACTTTTAGACGATGATTTTAGGCTTTTAGGTAGGGGTGGAAAGGCTTGTGCTTGCCCGTTACATATGGCAAAGTTTAACAAGCTTGCAGGCACTAATTTAACGCGTGAAGAACTCTTTAATATTGTTACAAGCGACCACGAAAAATGTGAAGAATACACTAATTTATTTGTTGAAGTTCAATTTGAGTCGTTACGCGAACTTGCACACACTATAAGAAACGCAATTGATAGCGTTGACCAAACTATCCAAGGCGCATTTTGTACCGGTGGCGATGATTCCGTTGCTATAACAAAAATAATAGCGGGTAAAAACAACCCGTCTATAATGAGAATAGGCTCGGGTTATTATTCGTATAATTCAACTTCCGGCTTTACTTACAATCTTTTTAGAACGGGCTTACAAAAGGCGCAATTTAGTGGAGTTGATTATCTTTTAGCCGAAACTGATACTTGCCCTCAAATGCGTTATAGTAAAACTGCAAAGCAACTTAACGCACATTACGTTGGTTCTATTTTAGAAGGTGTAAAAGGTGCAAAACACTGGATTACAAGGCTTTCATCGGCAGGCGAAAGAGAGTGGGGCGCTGGCATTGCATATAGAAAAATTCTTGCTAAAAACGCAAGTCTTTACCAAACGGTTGCAAACCTTGTAGACGGCGTTACTTGGCACGGCTATAAAATTCCCGTACCAAAAGAAAGGGTAAAAACATTTAAAAGAGCAGTTTTTTCTGATTTTAACTCTTTTGGTGAAAAATGTTTTGAGCGTTTAGGTCTTCCTATGTATTTTAGCGCGGAAAAAGGTGGTATTACTTGCTTTACTGATGGTAACGATAGGTATTTTAACAGCGAAGAACTTTCTATGGAACTTTCAAACAAAGCAATTTTTAGTAGTGACGTTGCTAAAACGGTTGTAGAGCGCGGTTTTAAAGATTATTTAGGCGTTACCGTTGAAGAATTTGACGCAAACAATAGGCCAAACGCTGAAATTTACGTTAAAAACGATAACGTTATAAATACTCCTGTTGGCATTAAAAAATTAGTTGGAATTAATAATAACGTGCAAGAAGATACTAAAATGATGTATAGTGACGGCTTGAATGGTCAACGTTACGTAAGTTCAGGCTCAACACGCTATGAAAACGAGTTTGGCGGTAAGGTGGCGGTATTTTGTGGCACGCCCAATTGCGAATCTAACTACTATCAAGGCTATTCTTTCTTAAATCCGACGAGAAAAGAGCAATTTATAAGCCTTCTTAAATGGTTTAACGAGCCCGTTATTTACGCCCCTGGCGACGACCTTATTTATTTAAAAACAGGCACGCTTAATGACGGCAGGAATTTAACTTCCTTTATAAATCTTGGTTACGATGAAGTTGAAAACGTAACGCTTGTTTATCCAAGAAAGCCTAATAAGGTAAGTTTTGTTGACTTTGACGGTCAAATTAAAGAACTTAACTTTAATTACGAAAATGGTCAAATAATCACACAAAAAACTCTTAATTGCTTAGACGTTTTAATTTTAATTATAGAATAAAATATCCGCCTTTTGGCGGATATTTTTAATAAAAAATCACTTTTTTTATCAATTAAAACTTAAAATCTAAAAAAATGATAACTTTTTAATAAAATAAATATATTGTAAAACGAAAAAAAAGTTGTAAAATAATAATAGGTGATATTTATGAGCAAAAAACTAATAACTTATTCTATAATGATGACTCAAATTAATAACGAAGCACAAATTCAAGAAATTGCTAACGATATTGAAAGGCAATATAAAGAAGGCATTTCAAATTTGGCTATTTTCTTTGTTAGAATTAACCCAGATAGCAAGCCTATTAAAGATAAAATAACTTATTATTTAAATAATTATTTAAAAGTGAAAAAAGAACTTGATAAACGCGGGCTTAAAAGCGGTATTTTAGTTCAATCTACGCTTGGGCACGGTGCTTATAAATGTGAGCAACCTTTTGAAGAATATAAAAATTTTACAAATGGTTTAGGTGCAGGTATTGCTTGCCCACTTGATAAAGATTTTCAACAATACGTTTACGATTGTTACGTTAAAATTGCAAAATGCGGTCCAAGTGCAATACTTTTAGACGATGATTTAAGGCTTGTTTATAGACCAGGTAAGGGCTGTGCTTGTAAAAATCATATGGAAAGGTTTAACAAGGCGGTAAACGGCAATTTCACGCGTGAAGAACTTTATAATAAGGTTACAAGTAACGATGAAGATAGTGAATATTATGCAAACAAATATATTGATGTTGAGTATGAAACTTTAAACGAGTTTGCACGCCTTATTAGAAGTGCTATTGATAGTGTTGACCCGTCTATTCAAGGCGTTTTATGTAGCGGTGGCGATAATAGCGTTGATATTGCTAAAATTGTTGCAGGTAAAAATAATCCAACCATTATAAGAATAGGCAACGCTAACTATTCTTACAATTCAACTTCGGGCTTTACTTATAATATGTTTAGAGCAGCAAAACAAGTTGTTGAATTTAAGGGTATTGATTATCTTTTAGCCGAAACCGATACAACGCCACACCATAGATATTCAAAAACGGCAAAACAATTTAATTCGCACTATATTGCCTCAATTTTAGAAGGCGTTAAAGGTGCTAAGCATTGGATAACAAGGCTTTCGCATAGCGATGAAATTGAGTGGGAGTCAGGCGAGGCGTATAGAAAAATGCTTGCTAAAAACGCAGGGCTTTATCAAACTCTTGCAAATTTGGTTGACGGCATAACTTGGCACGGCTTTAAAATACCGATTCCAAAATATAAAAAAGTTACCTTTAAAAGAGAAATTACAAGCGATATTAACTCTTTTTCTGAAAAATGCTTTGAACGTTTAGGCTTGCCTATGTATTTTAGTGCTGAAAAAGGCGGTATTACTTGCTTTACGGACAATAACGACATTTTCTTTACCGATGAAGAGTTAAAACAAGAACTTTCAAGCAAAGCAATAATTAGTAGTCACGTAGGAGTAAAGTTACAAGACCGCGGTTTTTCTAATTATTTAGGCGTAATGGTTGAAGATTATTTAAACGATTTAAAGCCTACTGCCGAAAAAATTTACGTAACGGGCAAACACGTTGAACTTCAAGTAAAGTATAAAACGCTTAAAAAACTTAATGATAGGGTTAAAGTAACGTCAGAGTTAATTTATAACGACTTTGAAAAAGGTTTTATTGACCTTGGCATAGGCACGGCTGAGTATGAAAACGAGTTTGGCGGTAAGGTGGCGGTATTTTGCGGAACGCCAAACGGCGAATCTACTTATATTCAAGGCTATTCTTTCTTAAACTATGCAAGAAAAAGGCAATTTATAGAAATGCTCAAATGGTTTAACGAGCCTTTAATTTACTACAAGGGCGATGAAAACGTTTATTTAAAAACTGGCACGCTTATTGGCGGTAAAAACTTAACGTCAATTATAAACCTTTGTTACGATGAAATTGAAAATTTTAGTTTGGTATATCCAACAAAACCTAATAAGGTAAGTTTTATTGAAGGTAACGGTCAAATTAAAGAACTTAATTTTACTTACGAAAACGGCGAAATTAAAACGGACTTAACTTTATATTGTTTAGACGTGTTAATTTTAATTATTGAATAAATTATAGGTGAAAATTATGAATACTAATATTATTAAGCAAAGTAACCGCGCATATATCATTGAGGCAATGCTTGAATATTTTATAACGGTTTCCGTTAGTTCAACGTATTTAACTCACATTATGACCTACATAGGAATTTCATCTTCGTTACAAGGCATAATTAACTCTATAATTTCGCTTGGCTTTGGTTTTCAAGTTTTAGCAATATTATTTCCATTAAAAAATAGCATAAAACGCAAAATTATAATATTCCACTCGCTTGGGCATTTATTATTTTCGTTTGTATTTTTTGTTCCGTTATTCAATTTTCCGTTTGAATTAAAGGTTGTAGCATTTATTTTTTCGCTAATTTCTGCCTACGTTATTCGCAACTACATAGAATCGTCAAAAATTTCGTGGTGCATGTCGTTTGTAAGTGATAAAATAAGGGGGAAATTTACAGCGGATAAAGAAATTGTTTCTATTGTTGGCAGTATGATTTTTTCATTTGCGCTTGGCGCAATTATTGACCATTACGAAATTTCGGGCGAGTTAGAAATTGCCTTTACTATTATAGGTTTACTAATCGTTTTATTAACGATAGGGCATACGGCGTCGCTTTTATTCGTTGGCGAGCCTCAAAACGAAACTATAACGCACAAAGTTTCTTTTAAAGAGTTGTTTAGAAATAAAAAACTTATAACCACCATACTTATTTTTGCAGTTTGGAATGCTGGTAACTACGTAACACTTTCTTTCCTTGGCGCTTATCAAAAATTCACGCTTGGATTTTCGGCTTTAATTATGACGCTTTATCCGTTTGGTGCTAACGTTATACGAATTTTGTTAACTAAGCCTTTTGGCAAGTTTGGCGATAAATATTCGTTTAACAAATTGTTGTTTATATCTTTGATTTTGTATTTACTTTCTTACGTTGTGCTTATGTTTACGGTTCCGTCAAACGGGCTTATTATGTACGCTATTTACATCGTACTTTCATACGTTGGCGGTATAGGAACTTCAACGTGTCAATTAAACTTAATTTACGACCAAGTTAAAGTTGAAGATAGAAGCGGAGCGTATGCGCTTAACAGAATGTTTTTAGGTTTTGCAGGCTTTATTACGGTGCTTATAGTTTCGCCTTTATATGAATTTATTGGCGATAGTGGTTTAGCATTAACTAATAACTTTACGCTATATCCACTACCTGTAATGGCGTTTATATCGTTTATTGTAACACTCGTAGTATTGATAGTTATGTATTTTGTAAATTTTAGAAAAAAACAAGATAGTAAAAATTAAAAAAAAGTGGCTTAAAAAGCCACTTTTTAATTGTTTTTCTATTTATTGTTTTCTATTTTTTGCCCACTCTTTCATACGTAAATCTTTAGATAAAATCTTCTTTCTAAGTCTTATTGATTTTGGCGTTACTTCCAAAAGTTCATCGTCGGCAATAAATTCCATACATTGCTCTAAACTCATAATCGTTGGTGGAATAAGTTTAAGTGCTTCTTCGCTACCACTTGCACGGCTGTTAGTTAAGTGTTTTTGTTTACATACGTTTACAACTAAATCGTCTTCTCTTGAGTTTACGCCAACTATCATACCTTCGTAAACGTTTAAGCCCGCGCCAACGAAAAGGGTAGTTCTTTCTTGCGCGTTAAATAAGCCGTATTGGGTAGTTACGCCTGCTTCAAAACATACTAGTGAACCGCGGTTTCTTTCTCTTATATCGCCTTTGTATTCTTCGTAGCCGTCTAAAACTGACGCCATTGTGCCAAAGCCCTTGGTATCGGTTAAAAGTTCGTTTCTATATCCAATTAAACAGCGTGAAGGAATTTTAAAGTTAAGTTTTGTTTCGCCTGTGTCGCTAGAGTCCATTGAAACAAGTTCGCCTTTTCTTTCGCCAAGTTTACTCATAACCGCGCCAACGTATTCGCTTGGAACTTCTACAACTAAATCTTCAATAGGCTCGCAAGTTTTACCATTAATTTGCTTAAAAATAACTTTTGGGCGTGAAACTTGGAATTCATAGCCTTCTCTACGCATTTCTTCAATTAAAATAGAAAGATGAAGTTCCCCTCTGCCGTAAACTTTAAACGTGTCGGCACTTTCAGTTTCTTCAACGCGCATTGATACGTTTGTTTCAACTTCTTTAAAAAGCCTTGCACGAAGGTGGCGGGAAGTAACGAATTTGCCTTCTTTACCCGCAAAAGGCGAGTTGTTTACCATAAACATCATAGAAATTGTAGGCTCGTCAATAGCAACGAAAGGTAACGCTTCAGGGCTATTAAGCGAGCAAATAGTTTCGCCAATATTTAAGTTTTCAATACCAGAAATTGCAACTATATCGCCAACGCTACCGCTTTCAACTTCAACGCGCTTTAAACCTTCAAATTGATAAAGTTTGCCAATTTTAGCATTGCTAACTTTACCGTCTGTATGGCAAATAGAAACGCTTTGCGCGTCTTTAATTTTACCGCGAACAATTCTACCAATGCCAACTCTACCAACGTATTCATCGTAATCTATATTACATATAATAGTTTGTAAGCCGTCGTTTTCGTCGCCAATTGGTGCGGGAACTTCGCTAATGATTGTATCCAAAAGGGCACTCATATCGCTTTTAGGGTTAGTATCTAAACTTGCCCAGCCTTGTTTAGCGGAAGCGTAAACTGTTTTAAAGTCAAGTTGGTCGTCGTTTGCGCCAAGTTCTATAAATAACTCTATAATGCTATCCATAGTTTTGTCTAAATTACCGCCTTTGTCAACTTTGTTTACAACAACAACGGGTTTTTTATTTAAATTAAGCGCCTTTTTTAAAACGTAGCGCGTTTGTGGCATAGAGCCCTCAACCGCGTCAACAATTAAAATTACGCCGTCAACCATAGATAAAATACGCTCAACTTCGCCACCAAAATCGGCGTGGCCGGGCGTGTCAATAATGTTAATTTTAGTGCCTTTATAGTTTACCGCCGTGTTTTTTGCAAGTATTGTAATACCGCGTTCACGTTCTAAGTCGTTACTATCCATAACTCTGTCTTGTACAACTTCGTTACTTCTAAAAATGCCGTTTTGTTTTAAAAGTGCGTCAACAAGAGTAGTTTTACCGTGGTCAACGTGGGCTATAATTGCTATGTTTCTAATATTTTCTCTTACGCTCATAAATCTATCCTTATATATAATAACTTTGTTATTTTATTCTTTTAAAAACAATTTGTCAAATAAAAAATTAGCGCAAATTAAATACTTTAAAAATTTTGTAATTTTTTGTTAAAAAACAGTTGCTTTTTATTTAGTTGTATGTTAGTATATTATCAAATTTAATATTGCTAGTTGAAATATGCGGAAGTTTTAATGACCGTGTACGGATAGCACTCTGGAGAACTCTTAAATGAGTACCGAAGGGGCAACGCAAAATAGTTTAATTTTGCTAAATCTCTCAGGTAAAAGGACAGTTTAAATTTTTTATTTGCGTAAAAGCAATAATTAGTTTATTTTGGAGTTTTCTTATTTAATCAAGATAACTCCATTTTTTTATTAGTTAAAAATTTTTTTATATAAAGGAGAAATAATATGTGGGCAAAAATGGAAGCAGCGCTTCTCAAATTCTTTTCGGAATTTAACTCTTATTTTTCGGGTTATTTCCTTGTAATTTTGCTTATAGGCGTAGGTTTGTTTTTTACTATAAAAACAAGATTTGTACAAGTTCGCTACTTTAAGCAAGGCGCTAAACAAGTATTTGGCGGTTTGATTAAAAAAGCAGGCGAAAATAAAAGTGGAATGAGTTCGTTCCAAGCATTTGCAACGGCGGTTGCTGCGCAAGTAGGTACGGGTAACATCGTAGGTGCTACGGGTGCAATTTTAACAGGTGGCCCTGGTGCAATTTTCTGGATGTGGATTATTGCCTTTTTAGGTATGGCTACAATTTACGCTGAAGCAGTTCTTGCGCAAAAAACTCGTGTAGTTAATGAAGATGGCACTATTTCTGGTGGTCCTGTATATTACATAAAAACTGCGTTTAAGAATAACTTTGGTAAATTCCTTGCTATATTCTTTGCTATTGCTACAGTTATCGCACTCGGCTTTGTAGGTGGTATGGTTCAATCAAACTCTATCGGCGAAGCAGTTTCTAACGCTATTATGGGCGAAAAAGTTTGGTGGGTATCTTTAATTGTTGGTATTATTGTTGCAGTTATTGCAGGTTTCGTATTTATCGGCGGTGCTAAACGTTTAGCGTCTGTTACTGAAAAATTAGTTCCTGTAATGGCAATTTTATATCTCGTTGGTGGCATTGTTTTGCTTTGCTGTAGAATCACTTCTTTACCAAGAGCAATTGGTATGATTTTTGAATATGCGTTTAATCCACAAGCAATTATTGGCGGTGGTATTTGGGGCGCTATCGTAATAGCAATTCAACAAGGTGCTAAACGTGGCTTGTTCTCTAACGAAGCTGGTATGGGTTCTACTCCACACGCTCACGCTCAAGCAAACGTTAAAACTGCACACGAACAAGGTTGCACGGCAATGTTTGGTGTATTCCTTGATACTTTCGTAGTTTTAACTATGACTGCATTTATCGTTATTACAACTCTTTACGTTAACGTTGGTGATATTAGTTGGCTTGATGTTTCTAAAACTAACGGTGTTCAAACTGCATTTGCTATTGCATTTGGTAGCGGTAACGTTGCTACAATTATAGCAAACGTTTTCGTTGCAATTTGCTTAACGTTCTTTGCTTTCTCTACAATTTTATCTTGGAACTTATTTGGTAAAATTAACTTTGAATACTTATTTAAAGGCAAGGGCACTATTATTTACACTATCATTGCGCTTGTATTCGTTGTTTTAGGTGCTGTATTCCAAAACGACCTTGTTTGGGAACTTACTGACTTCTTTAACTACTTAATGGTTGTACCGAACGTTATAGCGCTCATTGCTCTTTACAAAGTTGTTGCTAACGAAGTAAAAGATGCAGACGATATTAAAAGTGGTAAAAAATTATTAGATAAATAATCTAATTTGTAAAAAAATAGCTTCCGCTCTTTAAATTGAGCGGAAGTTTTTTATTGATTTAATTTATATAAAAAATAAGAAAAAAAGTTTAAAAAATTAAGAAAAAACGCTTGCAAATATTTTGTTATTATGGTAATATAATTAAGCAATCGCAAGTAAAGTTGCCGGTTATATAAAATTTCTTGATTTTTCAAGATAATTTAGTTTATTTACTTGACATAATATTTTTTATATAGTATTATATCAAAGTCAATAAATTCGGCGGGGTGTAGCGCAGTTGGTAGCGCATGTGGTTTGGGACCATAGGGTCGCACGTTCAAGTCGTGTCACCCCGACCAGATTTTTTAAGGGCCTTTAGCTCAGTTGGTTAGAGCGGTCGGCTCATAACCGATTGGTCCGGGGTTCGAGTCCCTGAAGGCCCACCACTATATATAAACAATTAAATGGCTACGGCCCGGTAGTTCAGTTGGTTAGAACGCCAGCCTGTCACGCTGGAGGTCGACGGTTCGAGCCCGTTCCGGGTCGCCATTTTTTTTGCCTCGGTAGCTCAGTCGGTAGAGCAGGGGACTGAAAATCCCCGTGTCGGTGGTTCGATTCCGCCCCGAGGCACCATTATAATTTAATAAATAAATGTACGCTGGCGTAGCTCAACAGGCAGAGCAGCTGACTTGTAATCAGCAGGTTGTGGGTTCGATTCCAATCGCCAGCTCCATTTTTGGGGAGGTTGCCGAGCGGCCAATGGCAACAGACTGTAAATCTGTCGGTTTTCACCTTCGGTGGTTCGAATCCACCTCTCCCCACCACAAAAGCACTTACTTTACGTAGGTGCTTTTTTGTGTGTGGTGGGGTAGGTGGTGAGAACCAAAGTTCGGCCGTCATATGACGGACTTGCTTTGACGCACTAAGGTCAGCCAGGGTGTCCCTACAAAGTAGGGTGTGGCTGTATCCACCTCTCCCCACCAAGAAAAACCTCATCCGAATATGGTGAGGTTTTTCAGTTATGATTGCCTTTCGGCAAGTTATGAGTTATGAGATGATTTGCATCGTTATGATTAGCTTCGCCACATTGAGGCAAACATTACATCATTGCAAGTGAAACGAGCAACATCGTTTTGAGCGCCGTAAGGCGATGCTTCATTAATACGGTAGGTTATTTAAGGCAATTTTATATAATTTTACCCAAACAATTCATTATTGACAAGCCGTATTTCTTCATATATAATTAAAGTAGGCAAATTTAATTTATGCGTGGTGAAAAATGTTTAAAAATCTATCTGCAATAAAATTAGGGCTATTATATTGTTTCGCGCATTTTTCAGTAGAAACGGCGTGTTTTTACTATTTGTATAGTAATCTTAACGTTGGCAACTTTTGGTGGCTTATAGCGCTATTATACGACGCGTTAGCGTTTTTACCGCAAAGTTTAATGGGTGTTATTGCCGATAAATTTCCAAAAGTTTGTTATGGCGCAATAGGCTTTTTATTTGTTTTAATATCTTTATTACTTCCGTTTAGCCTTCTTGGTGTTATAATAATTGCGCTGGGAAACGCTTTAATTCACGTTGACGGTGCTGAAAAAACTTTACTAAACTCCAATGGGAAAATTGCTCCTAATGCAATATTCGTTGGTGGAGGCTCTTTTGGTGTAATTACGGGCAATATTCTTGGTAAACTTTCTGGGTTTTACGTAATTATTCCATTAATATTAGTTGTAGTATCAATTGTTTTATTACTTATTTTTACAACGTCTAAAAACGGCGGAAAAGAAAGTGAAAACCGTATGGTTGAAATAAATTTAGCTCCAAACGTTGCAAGTAATAAAATATCTGCACCAATTCTTGCGTTAATTATAATTTTTGCAGTTGCGGTAAGAGGGTATATAGGTTATGCAATACCAACGGGGTGGAGCGTTAATCAATACCACCTAATAATTCTTTACTGTTATATGGGTATTGGTAAAATTGCGGGCGGATTTGTTGTTGATAAGTTAGGGTATAAAATATCAACTATTTTATCAATAGGTGGAGCTTTGCCGTTTTTACTGCTTGGCAATAGTATTCCGCTAATTTCTTTAACGGGCGTGCTATTGTACAGTATGTCTATGCCAATTACAGTTGGTATAATTTATTCAAAATTCCCATCTATGCCGGCATTTGCTTTTGGCATAACTACAATAGGCTTATTTATTGGTACTTGTCCGGAATTTTTCTTTTCTTTACCAAACTTAATAACGCAACAAATTGTTGTTTCGGCTTTATCAATTATAGTTATAATACTAATATTAATATCATTAAAAAGAGAGGTTAAAAATGTATAATTTACTTGACGCTGCTATTTCTCCTGTTTCTTACGTTTTATATTATTTAAGCAAATTTATCGTTCCACTTTTAATTATTGCTATAATATTATTAGTGAGCGTTGTTTTCGTTTTAATAATTTCAATTAAAAAAGATGAATCTAAAAATAATAAAAACAAAAATCACGATAAGGAATAATGGACTGTGCAATATTTGCTTGATTTGCTCGGCATACTTTGCTATATACTTTTATACTGCATAATAACGCTGTTTATAGAGTTGGTAGTTTTGTTGTTTTTTAAAAACAAAAGAACTTTGTTTCGCCCTTTAATTATTGCTAACGTTATAACTAATCCAATTCTAAACCTTATTTTGCCTGCAATATATATAGCGTGCTATTTTATGTCAAATAACGTTATTATTTACTATTCGTTTAGTTTTGGTTTTTTAATATTACTTGAATTTTTAGTTGTTTTTAGCGAAGCTTTTATTATAAGCTTATTTGCTAATTTAAAATATAAAACTTGTTTAAAATACGCCGTTATTTTTAATTTAGTTTCATTTTTAGTAGGGTTAATTATAAGTTTTATTAGTTTTTTATAATATAAATTTTGTTAAAAAAATAGTTTTAATTTTACAAAAAAGCACTTGCAACTGCAAGTGCTTTTTTAACGTTTATTAAGTTTTTAGTCAACCCAATCAGGGTTAAAGTCGTTTCCGTTTCTATTTTCTATCCAAGCATCAGCAACTTTTTCTACAATGCCGTTGCCATCGTTTAAGTCATAATTATAATATATTTTTATGCCTATTATTCCTTGCATATTGCTAAACATAAATTCAGTGTTGTATCTTAAATTCATAATCATAGTGCCGTCTTTCCAAAATTCCACTTTAGAAACGTTTAACAATGAGTTTGTATCGTCTACGTTAACGCTAAAAATAACGTTAATACCTTCAATTTTAGCCGTTATATTAACGATTGGCTCTTGTTTTATAGAAGTGCATATTTCTAATTCTATAGTTTCTGTATTGTTATTATAAACATATTCTGCAACAATTGTGTATAAGTGGTTTGAAAGTAAATTTGTCAAGTTTAAATTTGTTAAATCAATATCTTTTACAAAACCGCTCTCATCGTAAAGTTTAAGTGACGTAACAATTTTATCTTGAATAGAGCTGTGCCATTTTAACTCAAAAGAAGCGCAGTCGTATCCAACTTTAACGTTATCAAAAAGTAAAATAGAGTTAGTATAAAACGCGTCCTTATATAAAACGTTCATTTTAAATCCGCTATTTGTTAAATCATCGTAATAACCAATAATTGCGTATTGATAAATTGTATTTTTTTCAAGAGAGTCAAATATAATAGTGTTTTCGCCAAGTGTTAAAGTTTTTTCTTGTAAAATCGTTTCTCCGTCAAAAATCACTGCTTTTAACGTGCCAGATGAAAGAGATATAAGTTCATAACTATCAGTAATATTTGCCTTTAATGATATGTTATTTAAGCCTATTTCAACGTCACTTACTTGAGCGCAAACTTGATTTTCACTATAAATTCCAACCTTTGCTGAATTGTTTTCTTTTATTGAAACTGATTTTGCTAACGAGCCTTTTATATATTTAATGTCGTTAATTGTATAGTTTGTTATGCCAGGAGCACTGCCAACGTTAAGTTTAATTATAATTTTTTCGCTCGTTGAAACTTCTTCAAAAAGGGAACTTTCGTAAATAGTTTCGTTAATGGTAACGGAAGTAATTTGTAATGCGTCAGGATTGTTTAACGTAATATTTACATATACGTCATCGTTTGCATTTGCCTTAAATAAGTTTAAATTTGAGCCGTTAACGTTTAAAGAAGATGAAATAACTTCTTCAATGCTTTTTGAAAAAGGTTGGTTTTTATCTACGCTATCAATTTTTGCAGTGTGCTCGCCTTCATAATGGCCTAAATGTTCAAAATTTAAAGATGCAGTTTGTGCGCTATTTAATTCTTTAGTTATTGATACGCCAACGTACTCTGGGGCCTGTTTATTGTTTGGCTTTTTGCAACCTACAAAACAAAATAGGGTAAGAGAAAGCATTAAAATAGTTATAACTATTTTATTTATTCGCATTTTCATATTAACTCTCCTAAGATAAAATACTCTTTTATATTAAGTATGTTTAAAAACTTTAAAAATATTATATCACACCTTAATAAACAAGTAAAGATGATAAATATAAAATTTGGTTGATTTGTTGTTATACGTAACTAAAATTGCTTGTTTTTATATTTAATTTGTGATATATTAAAAAAGTTGTAAAATTTTACAAATGATAAGGTATTTATATGGAATTACTTAATAGTTTAAAAAATTATAAAAAATCATATATAGTAAACGACATTTTAAGCGGTTTATTAGTTGCTATAATTGCAATGCCACTTTCAATTGCTTTAGGTTTGCAGTCTGTTCCAGGTTCAAGCGGTATTCAAATGGGTATAATAACTGCCATTGTTGCAGGATTTTTAGTTTCTGTATTTGGTGGCAGTAGATTTCAAATAGGCGGTCCTACAGCAGCGTTTGTAACCATTATATTCGGCTATGTTTCTAACGATAGTATAGGTTTAATAGGTTTGCAAATTGCAACGCTTTTTGCGGGCGTAATTTTAATTGTTTTAGGTCTTTTAAAATGCGGAAATTTGGTCAAATTTATACCTTATCCAATTATTGTAGGTTTTACAACGGGCATTGGTGTAACGCTCTTATTCGGTCAGTTGAAAGACTTTTTTGGTTTAACTGGTGGCGGTGCTCATTTTATTGATAAAATTATAGGATATGTAACTACTATTTCATCGTTTAATTTAGCAACTTTCTTGCTTGGTGCGGGAACTCTTGTTTCAATTTATGTAATTCAAAAAATTAACAAAAAATTACCAAGTGCGTTTATTTCAATAATTTTATTTACTATAGTAAATATTTTAATAAAAGGTGAAAGTTTTGGCGTTGAAACAATAGGCAGTAAGTATGGCGAAATTAGCGCAACTATCAATTTTGCAGACTTTAGCGGTATACAAAACTTAAACTTTTTAAATATAATTGTGCCAACTATAGTTATAGCGTTTTTAGGCGGACTTGAAAGTTTACTTTCTGCAACTGTTGCCGATGGAATGACTAAATTAAAAAGTAATTATAACCAAGAACTTATTGGGCAAGGTATTGGTAATATTGGCTCAATTCTGCTTGGCGGTTTGCCTGCTACGGGTGCTATTGCAAGAACTAGTGCAAATATTAATAGCGGTGCAAAATCATCGCTTGCAGGTGCTTTCCATGCCGTATTTTTACTTATTATGTACTTTGCGTTAATGGGGGTTATAAAGTTTATTCCACTTTGTGCACTTGCTGCAGTACTTATTAACGTTTCAATAAATATTTGTAATCCTAAACTCTTTATAAAACTTTCTTCATTTGGCGTTCGTGACGTAATAGTGTTATACGCAACAATGCTTTTAACAGTATTTTTTGACCTTACTTACGGCGTTTTAGGCGGTTTTGCACTAGCAATAATATTAAACGCTAAAAATGTTAAAATCGGTTTAAATATCGTAAAAAATGAAGAAAATTCAAATTTAAAATACGCTGTTAACGGCTCGCTTTATTTCTTTAACGTAAACAAATTAATTAACTTAATCAAAAATGATTTTAGTGAGCAAACTGAAGTTGTTATTGACGCTAAAAACTTAAATAACATAGACCTAACTGCAATAGAAAAGTTGTCTTCACTCGGCATAAAAATTAGCTTTGATAATGCAAGTGAAGCGGTTATACATAGGTTCAATAAATATTATCAAAACGTATAAAATTACGGCAACTAATTTGGTTGCCGTTTTTTGTTGCTTTTAATTTATTAAAAAATGTTGTTTTTTAGGTTAAAAAGTCGTTGACAATTAAAGTAAAAAATGTTAGAATAAAATTACATTTTAAAAATGTCCTTTGCGACTGACGGAACAAGTGGAAAACCACGCTGGAACATAGGATAATAAAGCCGACCGTCTGGGCACACTTACCGTTTAGGGTAGGAGTGCCTAATTTTTTTTGCAAAAAGGGCATAAAATAGGAGTTTATATGAAAAAAGTAGCAATTATTATGGGTAGTGATAGTGATTTACCTATCGTCAAAAAGGGTATTGACACGTTAAAGGCGTTTAACGTACCTTATGAAGTTCACGTATTTTCAGCGCATAGAACGCCGGAAGAAGCTTCAAACTTTACGCTTAACGCACGCAAAAATGGTTTTGGTGCAATTATTTGTGCTGCAGGTATGGCGGCGCACTTAGCTGGTGCAATTGCCGCAAGAACAACTTTACCCGTAATTGGTATTCCTGTTGCATCTGGCGCTTTAAACGGAGTTGACGCATTATATGCAACCGTGCAAATGCCATCTGGTATTCCCGTTGCAACAGTAGCAATAAACGGCGCTACTAACGCTGCACTTTTAGCAATTCAAATGCTTGCTATTGAAGACGAATGCTTGGCAAAAATGTTAGACGACAAAAGAATAAGCGATACAAACGCTGTTCTTTTAAAAAATAATCAAATTGAAAAAGAATATAATAACTAAAGGAGTAAAATTATGGCAAAAACATTAGTTTATAAAGGTAAAACAAAAGACGTATACGCACTTGATAACGGCAACTATCTTTTAAAGTTTAAAGATGATTGCACAGGTAAAGATGGCAAATTTGACCCAGGTGAAAATGCAGTAGGTTTAACGATAGACGGCGTTGGTGACGTTAACCTTAAAATGTCTATCTACTTCTTTGAAAAATTAAAAGAACAAGGCATTAAAACTCACTACGTTAGCGCAAATTTAGAAGATACTACTATGGAAGTTTTACCTGCAAAAGTTTTTGGTAAAGGCTTAGAAGTAATTTGTAGACATAAAGCGGTTGGTAGCTTTATTAGACGTTATGGCGATTATATTGAAGAAGGTGCAGACCTTGACGCATACGTTGAATTTACTTTCAAAAACGATGAAAAGGGCGACCCACTCGTTACAAAAGAAGGTTTAATTGCATTAGGCGTTATGAGTGATAGTCAATATGAAGATACTAAGCTTATGACTCAAAAAATTACTCAAATTGTAGCTGACGACCTTAAGGAAAAAGGTTTAACATTATATGATATTAAATTTGAGTTTGGTTACTGCAATGGCGAAGTTGTTTTAATTGATGAAATTGCATCTGGTAATATGCGCGTATACAAAAACGGCGAATATATTGACCCAATGACCCTTTCAAAATTATTTTTTGCATAATATTTAGGAGTATTTATGGGCGGTTTTTTTGGCATAACAAGCAAAAAACAATGCGTGTTAGACGTGTTTTTTGGCGTTGACTATCACTCGCACCTTGGCAACAAGAGAGCGGGTATGGCTTCGCTTAATTTAGAAGAGGGTTTTCAAAGAGAAATTCACAATATTGAAAATTCGCCTTTTAGAACAAAGTTTGACAATATTACTACTAGATTAAGTGGTAACTCTTGTATAGGTTGTATTAGTGACCTTGACCCACAACCACTTTTGATTAAGTCAAAATTTGGTATGTACGCAATAGCTATGGTTGGTTCTATCAATAATAATGAAGAACTTGTTGAAACTTACCTTAAAAATGGTTACGGCGTATTCCAAGCAGTGTCTGGAAATAGAGTTAACTCCGCTGAATTAGTTGCTGCAATAATAGAAGAAAAAGATAGTATTTTAGAAGGTATTAAATTTGCCCAAAGCATTATTGAAGGCTCGCTTTCATTACTTTTATTGTTTGATGATGGGCGCATGGTAGTTGCGCGTGATAGATACGGTCGTCTTCCAATTAAAATTGGTAAGAATAAAGACGGATATTGCGTTTCATTTGAATCGTTTGCTTACGAAAAGTTGGGTTACAATGATTTTAAAGAATTAAAATCTGGCGAAATTTGCGAAATTACAAATAGTCAAGTAAACGTTTTATTTGAAGGCTATGAAGAAATGAAGATGTGTGCTTTTTTATGGGCATATTACGGATATCCTAACGCTACGTACGAAGGTAAAAACGTTGAAATTTTTAGAATGGAAAACGGCAGGATAATGGCGGAAACGGAAATTAATAACGGCACTTTACCTAAGCTTGATTACGTAAGTGGCGTTCCTGATTCCGGCACACCACACGCAATAGGTTACGCTAATGGTAGCGGTATTCCATTTGCTAGGCCATTTATTAAATATACTCCTGCTTGGGCTAGAAGTTTTACACCGTCTAACCAAAGCGAGAGAAAAAAGATAGCAAAAATGAAGCAAGTTCCAATCGTTGAACTTATTAAAGGTAAAAACCTACTTTTTGTTGACGATAGTATAGTTCGTGGCACTCAACTTGGCGAAACTGTAGATTTTTTATATAATAGCGGTGCAAAATCCGTTCATATGCGTTCTGCGTGTCCACCAATTATGTATAAGTGCAAATATCTTAATTTTTCACGTACTGATAATGAAATGGACCTTTTGGCAAGAAAGGTTATTTATGAACTTGAAGGGGAAGAAGGCTTTAAATACATTGACGAATATGCAGATGGAACTACTGAACGTGGTAAGAACTTAAGAAGCGAAATTTGCAAAAAAATGAAGTTTGACTCACTTGAATTCCAAACTCTTGATGGAATTGTAAAAGCAATAGGATTGCCACCTTGCAAGTTGTGCACGTATTGCTGGAATGGTAAAGAATAAAAGGAAGGAAATAAAATGATTAAAAATTCACAATCTGAAAGTTACGCAAAAGCAGGCGTTGATATTACTGCAGGCTATAAAGCAGTAGAACTTATGAAAGAACATATCGCAAAAACTATGACTAAGGGCGTTTGCTCTGACGTTGGTGGTTTTGGCGGTTTATTTGAACTTGACCTTAAAGGCATTAAAAAGCCTGTTTTAGTAAGTGGTACTGACGGTGTTGGTACTAAATTAAAACTTGCTTTTTTACTTGATAAGCATGATACAATTGGTATTGACTGCGTTGCAATGTGCGTTAACGACGTTATTTGTTGCGGTGCTAAACCACTTTTCTTTTTAGACTATATTGCTTGCGGAAAAAACGTTCCTGAAAAAATTGCGTCTATCGTATCAGGCGTATGCGAAGGTTGCGTACAAAGTGGCTCTGCTTTAATCGGTGGCGAAACTGCTGAAATGCCTGGTTTTTATCCTATTGATGAATACGATTTAGCCGGTTTTGCAGTAGGCGTTGTTGATAAATCAAAAATAATTGACAATTCTAAAATGGAAGAAGGCGACGTTATTATTGCGCTTAAATCAAGTGGTGTACATAGTAACGGCTTCTCACTTGTTAGAAAAGTGTTTGACATTGGTAACGGCGATATTACAACTCCACTTGAAGAATTGGGCGGTAAGAGCGTTGGCGAAACTTTACTTACTCCAACTAAAATTTACGTAAAACCTATTTTAGAACTTATTAAAAAGGTTAACGTTTATTCAATTTCTCACATTACCGGTGGCGGTTTCTATGAAAATATTCCAAGAAGTTTAGCAAAAGGCTACGCTGCTAAAATTAATAAAGACGCATTGCAAATTTTACCAATTTTCAATTTAATTCAAAAAGTTGGCAATATTCCTGAAAGGGATATGTTTAACACGTTTAATATGGGCGTTGGCATGAGCGTTGTTGTTAAAAAAGAAGACGCTAAAAAGGCGTTAAGAATTTTACGTAAACACGGTGAAGATGCTTATATTATGGGTGAAATTGTTAAAGGCGAAGGCGTAATTTTTGCATAAAGGTTATTATGGTTAAAATAGCAGTTTTAGTTTCCGGTGGCGGAACAAATTTACAAGCACTTATAAACGCTCAAAATGATGGAATTATAAAAAATGGCAAAATTACGCTTGTTATCTCAAATAATAGCAAAGCGTATGCTTTAGAAAGAGCAAAAACTGCAAAAATTAAAACGGCTGTAGTATCAAGAAAACAGTTTCCAAATAACGACGATTTTAACGCCGAACTTATTGCCGTATTAAAAAACAATAAAATTGATTTAGTAGTTTTAGCCGGATTTTTATGTATTTTATCTAAAGACTTTATTAGTGCTTTTGAAAATAGAATTATAAACGTTCATCCGTCTTTAATTCCGTCTTTTTGCGGAGATGGATACTACGGATTAAAAGTGCATGAAAAAGCACTTGAATACGGCGTTAAGGTAACGGGTGCAACGGTGCATTTTGTTAACGAAGTTGTTGACGGTGGCAAAATTATTATGCAAAAATCCGTTAACGTTAGAAAAAATGATACTCCTTTAACGCTTCAAAAACGCGTTATGCAACAAGCGGAGTGGAAAATACTTCCAAAAGCAGTAGAACTAGTTTGTACAAGTATACAAAATGGAGAAATTTTATGAATATTTATGAAGTAAAAACAATGGGTGAACGCATTAGCGGTAATCCATACGTAGGTAGAGGCATAGTAATTGGCAAATCTCAAGACGGCAAAAATAACGTTATTGCTTATTTTATTATGGGTAGAAGTGAAAATAGCCGTAATCGTATTTTTACTATTGAAGATAGTAATGTTTACACAACTCCATACGATTTATCTAAAGTAGAAGACCCTTCTTTAATTATTTATTCAGCAGTTAAGAGTTATGAAAATAAACTTATTGTAACAAACGGCGATCAAACAGACACTATTTACGACTTTTTAAAAGACGGCAAGTGTTTTAATAGTGCGCTTAAAACAAGGGCGTTTGAACCTGATGCACCTAACTTTACGCCAAGAATTAGCGGTATGGTTACCTTTGATAGTGGCAATTTTACTTATAAAATGAGCATTTTAAAAAGTATTGACGAAGTTGGTTCTGATACTGCGCGTTATACTTACGATTATCCGTCTAAAAACGGCTTAGGTCATTTTATTCACACCTACGTTACGGATGGAAATCCAATTCCAACTTTCCAAGGCGAGCCTGAAAGAGTATTAATTCCTAACGATATCAACGAATTTAGCCTTGACATTTGGAATAACTTAAATGAAAACAACAAAATTTCATTATACGTTAGATACACTAATTTAGAAACTAACGAATATAACGAAGTTTTAATTAACAAACACCAATTATAATTTTTTGGAGATAGGTATGAAAGAGTTTGAATTAAAATATGGTTGTAATCCTAACCAAAAACCATCAAGAATTTTTATGGAAAACGGCGAACTTCCAATAAAAATTTTAAGTGGTAAACCAGGTTACATTAACTTTTTAGACGCATTTAACGCTTGGCAACTTGTTAAAGAGTTAAAAGAAGCGCTTAATTTACCTGCGGCAACTTCATTTAAACACGTTTCGCCAACTTCTGCAGCAGTTGGTATAAAATTGAGTGAAAAATTAAAAAAAGCGTGCTTTGTTAGCGATGTTGAAGGTCTTGATGATAGTCCGCTTGCTTGTGCGTACGCTAGGGCAAGGGGTACGGATAGGCAATGTTCGTTTGGCGATTTTATCGCTCTTTCAGACGTGTGTGATAAAACAACTGCAAAACTTATTTCTCGTGAAGTGAGTGACGGTGTTATTGCTCCAGGTTATACCGATGAAGCTCTTGAAATTTTAAAGAAAAAGCGTAAGGGAACTTACAATATTATTGAAATTGATGAAAACTACGTGCCAGAAGTTATTGAACGTAAACAAGTTTTTGGCATAACTTTTGAACAAGGTAGAAACAACTTTAAAATTGATGAAAGTTTTCTTAAAAATATTGTTACAAACAACAAATCTTTACCTGAAAGTGCAGTTCGTGACCTTATAATTTCGCTTATAACGCTTAAATATACGCAATCTAACTCAGTTTGCTATGCTTATGACGGTCAAGCTATAGGCGTTGGTGCTGGTCAACAATCACGTATTCACTGCACGCGTTTAGCAGGCGGAAAGGCGGACACTTGGTTCTTACGTCAACACGAAAAAGTTTTAAATCTTCCATTCTTACCAACGCTTGGTAGACCGGAAAGAGATAACGTTATTGACGGCTATATTAATAAAAATGAAGAAGACGTTTGTAGCGATGGCGTATGGCAAAAATACTTCACGTCTCGCCCAGAGCCACTTACTGCTGAAGAAATTAAAGAATATCTTTCTAAAATTAGCGGTGTTTCACTTGGTTCTGACGCGTTCTTCCCATTTGATGATAATATTGAAAGGGCACATTTAAGCGGTGTTTCTTATATTGCAGAGCCAGGTGGCTCAATAAGAGATGACGTTGTTATTGAAACGTCAAATAAATATAATATGGTGCTTTGCTTTACAGGCTTAAGGCTTTTCCACCACTAAAAAGGAGAAAATTATGTTTTTTGATAAATTACAACAATTTGATAGTGAAGTTTACGAATCTTGTAATAGGGAATTAAAAAGGCAAGAGCACAATATTGAACTTATTGCTTCAGAAAATATCGTTTCCCCAGCAGTATTACTCGCTGCAGGCACGGTATTAACTAATAAATATGCGGAAGGCTACCCAGGAAAGAGATATTACGGTGGTTGCGTTTACGTTGATGAAGTTGAAGAAATTGCAAGAGAAAGAGCAAAAAAACTTTTTGGTGCTGAATACGCTAACGTTCAACCACATAGTGGTGCAAACGCAAACCTTGCGGTATTTTTTGCGCTTTTAAATACGGGAGATACAGTACTTTCAATGAGCCTTGCAAACGGCGGTCACTTATCACACGGCTCTCCTGTTAATATTTCGGGCAAATACTTTAACATTGTTTCTTATGCAGTAAGTGGCGATACCCAAGTTATTGATTACGACGAAGTTAGAAGGCTTGCTTTAGAACATAAACCAAAGTTAATTTTAGCAGGTGCATCTGCGTATGCAAGGGAAATTGACTTTAAAAAGTTTAAAGAGATTGCCGATGAAGTTGGCGCGTACTATATGGTAGATATGGCTCATATTGCAGGTTTGGTAGCGGCAGGCTTGCACGAAAGCCCTGTACCTTATGCTGACGTTGTTACAACAACAACTCACAAAACGTTACGCGGTCCACGTGGTGGCTTAATATTATGTAAGGAAAAGTTTGGCAAAATGATTGATAAAGCCGTATTCCCAGGTATTCAAGGCGGTCCTTTAATGCACATTATTGCTGCAAAGGCGGTTGCTCTTGGAGAGGCGCTTACTGAAGAATTTAAAGAATATCAAACTCAAATTGTTAAAAATGCAAAGGTATTAGCAAGCGAACTTATTAAAAACGGAGTAAAACTTGTTTCTAATGGAACGGACAACCATTTAATGCTTTTAGACCTTACAAATACAGGTATTACTGGTAAAGAACTTGAAAAACGTTTAGATGAAGTTCATATTACCGCTAATAAAAACACTATTCCTAACGACCCACAAAGTCCGTTTGTTACAAGCGGTTTAAGAATTGGCACTCCTGCAGTTACGTCAAGGGGCTTTAAGGAAGATGAAATGGTTAAAATAGCCAAATTTATTACTGACGTTATTTTTGACTACGATAATTCTAAAGATAGAATTACAAACGAAGTTATTGAACTTTGCAAAAAATTCCCAATTTACAATAAGGAAGTATAAATGAATATTTTAGTTGTTGGTAGCGGTGGTAGAGAACACGCTATAATTAAAAAAATAAAGGAAAATAAAAACGTTAAAAATATTTACGCTTTACCAGGCAACGGCGGTATCGCTCTTGATGCAACTTGCGTAAATATTGGTGCAAAAGATATTGATAAAATTGTTGAATTTGCACTTTCTAATAAAATTGACTACGCTATCGTTGCGCCAGACGATCCGCTTGTTTTAGGTTGTGTTGACGCACTTAATAAAGTTGGTATTGATTGCTTTGGTCCAAATAAAGACGCGGCAATTATTGAAGGAAGTAAAGTATTTTCAAAAAATTTAATGAAAAAATACGGTATTCCTACTGCTAAATACGAAGTATTTAACAATGCAAGCGATGCGCTTGAATACGTTAAAACTTGTGATATTCCTATCGTTATTAAGGCAGATGGCTTGGCACTTGGCAAAGGTGTTATAATTGCAACTGAAAGAGTGCAAGCAGTTGATGCTATAAACTCAATAATGCTTGATAAAATCTTTGGCAACAGCGGTAATGAAATTGTTATTGAAGAATATTTAGAAGGTCCAGAAGTGTCAGTTTTAGCCTTTACGGACGGCAAAACGCTTGTACCAATGGTTTCTTCTATGGACCATAAACGTATTGGCGACTATGACACGGGTTTAAATACAGGCGGTATGGGCACTATTGCTCCTAACCCTTATTACACAAGCGATATTGCAAAAACTTGTATGGAAACTATATTTATTCCAACTATTAACGCTATGAATAGTGAAAATAGAACGTTTAAAGGTTGTTTATACTTTGGTTTAATGCTTACTAAAAACGGCCCTAAAGTTATAGAGTATAACTGCCGTTTTGGCGACCCAGAAACCCAAGTTGTTCTTCCTCTTTTAAAAACTGACCTTTTAGAGGTTATGAAAGCAACTACTTACGGCACTTTAGATAAAATTAACGTTGAATTTTTAAACGGCAACGCTTGTTGCGTAATTTTAGCTTCTAACGGCTATCCGCAAAAATATGAAACGGGCTTTGAAATTAAGTTGCCTAATAGTTATGACGGTCAAATTTATATTGCAGGAGCAAAAATGGAAGATGGTACGTTAAAAACTAGCGGTGGTAGAGTTTTAGGTGCAACTTGCGTTGGCAATTCACTTGAACAAGCTATTAAGGGTGCGTATGAACTTGCAAATAAAATTGAATTTAAAAACAAATATTCAAGAAGTGATATAGGACAAAAAGCGTTAAAAGCAAAGGAGTTAATTTAATAATGGTTTACCGCTTATACGTAGAAAAAAAAGAAGGCTTTACACACGAGGCTACCGCTTTATATAGCGATATTATTACTTTTTTAGGCATAAATAACTTAAAAAGCGTTAGAGTTTTAAATAGATATGACGTTGAAAATATTGAAAAAGATTTATTTGACTACGCTATTAACACAGTTTTTAGTGAACCGCAAGTAGATAATTATTATTTTGACGTTGATTTTAACAATAAAACCGTATTTGCAGTAGAATATTTGCCAGGTCAATTTGACCAAAGGGCAGACTCTTGCTCACAATGCTTACAAATAATTTCTCAAAAGGAAAGATGCACTGTTAAAACGGCTAAAATTTATATTTTAGAAGGCGAATTAACAAGTGATGAACTTGCACAAATTAAAAAATACGTAATAAACCCTGTTGAAAGCCGTGAAGCAACGCTTTTAGCTTTTGAAACGCTTAAAACTGAATACGATATTCCTACGTCAGTTAAAACGTTAAACGGGTTTAATAGTTTAGATAAGGACGGGTTAAAAGCGTTTATTAAAGAATACGGCTTAGCAATGGATGAAGACGATATTGCTTTTTGCCAAAAATATTTTATAAGTGAAAATAGAAATCCAACTATTACTGAAATTAAGATGATTGACACGTATTGGTCGGATCACTGCCGTCACACAACGTTCTTAACTACGATTGATAGCGTTAAGTTTGAAGACGAACTTTTACAAGAAACTTATAATGACTATATAGCAACACGCAAAGAGTTAAATAGAACAAAACCTATAAATCTTATGGACGTTGCTACTATTGCCGTTAGATACCTTAAAAAAGAGGGCAAACTTGAAAAATTAGACGAAAGTGAAGAAATTAACGCTTGTACGGTTAATATTAAGGTAAACGTTAACGGAAAAGAAGAAGATTGGCTTTTACTCTTTAAAAACGAAACTCACAATCACCCTACGGAAATTGAGCCTTTTGGCGGTGCCGCAACTTGTATTGGCGGTGCTATTCGTGACCCGCTTTCCGGCCGTTCATACGTTTACGGCGCTATGCGTGTAACGGGTGCAGGTAATCCGTTAAAACCTATTAGCGAAACGTTAAAAGGTAAACTTCCACAACGTAAAATTGTTACAACTGCGGCGGCGGGTTATTCTTCATATGGTAACCAAATTGGTCTTGCAACAGGTTTAGTTGATGAGATTTATCACGACGGCTACACTGCAAAACGTATGGAAATTGGTGCGGTTATTGCGGCTGCTCCTAAGGCGAACGTAAGGCGTGAAAGACCGGTTGCGGGCGACGTTGTTATATTGCTTGGCGGTAGAACTGGTCGTGATGGTTGCGGTGGTGCAACAGGCTCGTCTAAGTCACATACTTTAAGTTCTCTTGAAAGTTGCGGTGCGGAAGTTCAAAAGGGTAACGCTCCTGAAGAAAGAAAACTTCAAAGATTATTTAGAAACGAAACTGCAAGTAAAATGATTAAACGTTGTAACGACTTTGGTGCGGGCGGTGTTTCAGTTGCTATTGGCGAACTTGCGGACGGCTTAGTTATAAACTTAAACAAAGTTCCTAAAAAATACGAAGGTTTAGATGGTACTGAACTTGCAATAAGCGAATCGCAAGAACGTATGGCTGTTGTTGTTGAAAAACAAGACGTTGACGCTTTCATTAAACTTGCTGAAAGTGAAAATTTAGAAGCAACTTGCGTTGCAACAGTAACAGATAACGCAAGGCTTACAATGCTTTGGAATAATCAAGTTATTTGCGATATTTCACGTGAATTTTTAAATTCTAATGGTGCTGAAAAACATATTGACGTTGCTTGTGCTAAACCGCAAGACTATGCTAAGCAAGTTGGTAGTGATTTTACTCAAAATTATTTTGATTTGGTTAAAGACCTTAACGTTGCTTCAAAACGTGGTTTAAGCGAAAGGTTTGACTCTACTATTGGTGCAGGCACTGTTCTTATGCCGTTTGGTGGCAAACGTCAATTAACGCCTATTCAAGCAATGGTACATAAAGTTTCCGTTGAAAAGGGCGCTACGGACACTTGCTCACTTATGGCATACGGCTACAATCCATTTATTGCGGAAAAGAGCCCATATCACGGCGCATATTTAGCAGTTGTTGAATCCGTTTCTAAACTCATTGCAACGGGCGCTTCTTTTGAAGACGTGTACTTAACGTTCCAAGAATATTTTGAACGTCCAAATAAAGATGCTAAACGCTGGGGCAAACCACTTTCCGCATTGCTTGGTGCTTATAAAGCTCAAAAAGACCTTTCTATCGGCTCTATCGGTGGTAAAGATAGTATGAGTGGCTCGTTTGAAAAATTAGACGTTCCACCAACACTTTGCTCATTTGCTGTAACTACAGATAAAGTTCAAAATATAATTTCGCCAGAATTTAAAAAAGCAAATAGTAAAGTAGTTTTACTTACTTGCGAATACGATAATAACAACTTGCCAAATGCTAAGTCTTTAATTAACAACTTTAATCTTGTTAACGGCTTAGTTAAAGAGGGTAAAGTTCTTGCTTGCTATACGCCTTGCTACGGCGGTGTTGCTGAAGCAGTTTATAAAATGTGTATTGGTAACGGCTTAGGCTTTAAATACGATAGCGCCATTACGATTGCTGAAATTTTTAATTATAATTATGGTGCATTTGTAATTGAAGTAACGGAAGACGTAAACGTTGGTAAAGTTTTAGGTTACACACAAGAAACTATAAATATTGAATATAACGGCGTAGTTTTACCACTTAACGAACTTGAAAACGAGTATGAAAACGTTTTAGAAAGCGTATATCCAATGAACGCTAAAACTGACAAGTCTATTATTGAAAACTTGCATTTTGAAACTAATAAAACGTTTAAATGCAATTATACCGTTAATAAGCCAAAGGTTTTAATTCCTGTATTCCCAGGCACTAACTGCGAGTACGATAGTGCAAAAGCTATGGAATTTGCAGGTGCGGAAGCGGATATTTTCGTAATAAACAACTTAACTTCACAAAACGTTGCAAAAAGCGTTGAAGATTTTGCTAAAAAAATTAAGGAAAGCCAAATGATATTTATACCTGGCGGTTTTTCCGGTGGTGACGAGCCAGATGGTTCTGGTAAATTTATTACAGCTTTCTTTAGAAATGAAGTTATTAAAGAAAACGTAACCGAACTTTTAGAAAAACGTGACGGCTTAATGTGTGGTATTTGTAACGGCTTCCAAGCGCTTATTAAACTTGGTTTAGTTCCTTATGGTAAAATTGTTGATACTAATGAAGCGTACCCAACCTTAACGTTTAATAGCATTGGTAGGCACCAATCTAAAATTGTAAGAACTAAAGTTGTTTCTAACAATTCTCCATGGCTTAAAAACGTAAGCGTTGGCGATATTATAAACGTTGCAATTTCACATGGTGAAGGTAGGTTTATTGCAAGTGATGAAGTTGTTCAAAGCTTAATTAAAAACGGCCAAGTTATTACGCAGTACGTTGATGACCTTGGCAACGCAACTTCAAATATTCAATACAATCCAAATAATAGCGTTTACGCTATTGAAGGTATTGTTTCGCCTGATGGTAGAGTACTTGGTAAAATGGGTCATAGTGAAAGGTGGAACAATGGCTTATACAAAAACGTATACGGCGAATATGATTTAAAACTCTTTAAATCTGCAGTAGAATATTTTAAATAATATATGTTTTAGTTAATTTGCAATAAATGATTTTTTTGTAAAATTATATAAACGTAGTAAAATATTATATATAGAAAAAGCACTAATTTTAGTGCTTTTTTTGTTAAAAAAAATAATTTAAAGTTTTTTTAATTTTAGTATTGACATATCCTATTAAGGGTGCTAAAATTAAGGCGACTTAAAAAAGTCAAATAAAAAATCGACGGGGTAAACGCAATAAAAATGCGTAGTTAAAATTATGTCGAAACATATATCGGTAAGTGAAGGTAAACAAACTACTAACTTTGAACGCACTAAACACGAAAATAAAATTCCTGACCTAGAATATCTTTTTCGTCCAAACGATGGGGAGAATAAAAAAGGTAAAAAATCACAAGATTCGTTCATGAGCCGAATTATAAAAAAAGATTTTTGGCGCATGTTATATTTATGCGCCATTCATATTATATGCGACTCTCCAACTTGGGTATTTTCCTTAGTTACAAGTGACGTAATAAATTTAATAACCTATAAACCTGAAGGTTTTGTGTTGCGAATAGTGTTAGAAGCGCTAATTTTGCTAATATTAATACTTTTGAACGTTCCAACAAACGTTTTATATTCTAAAATATTAAACGGAACTATTCGGTCAAATACAGCACGAATTAAAAGTGCGCTAATTCGTAAACTACAACGCCTTTCAATTACGTATCATAAAGAAATGGAAGAAGGGCGCATAAGTTCCAAATTTATTCGTGACGTTGATAACGTTGGTATGTATCATAGAATATTTTTATCAACTATTATCACGCTCGTTGTAGATTTGCTTATTGCAATAGGAATAGCGCTTTATAGAAGCCCTATCGTAACGCTATTTTTTGTGCTAATAATACCTTTAAACGTTTTATTTACTTTTGCGTTTAGAAAAAAAATTAAAAAACAAAGTTACGAATTCCGTGTTCACAATGAACAATTGTCTGCAAAACTTACAACAACGCTTCAAATGATGAACATTGTTAAAGCGCATGGTTTAGCAAACGTTGAAGGCGAAATTGTTGATAATAAAATTTACGAAGTTAAAGACGCCGCTTTAAAACTTGATAACACAAACGCGTATTTTGCCGCTTTAATTTGGTCGTCAAGTAAAATTATGGCAGGTGTTTGCTTGTTCTTTTGCGTGTATTTAGCGCTTAATAACGTAATAAAACCGGGCGACGTTGTGTTATTTCAAACTCTATTTAATTCAATTAGTGCCTACGTTTTATCTTTAATTAACGTTATGCCAAACATTATAACGGGGCAAGAAGCCGTGCGTTCACTTGGTGAAATTATGAGCGCAGAAGACATTGAAAACGACAGCGGTAAAAAGCACGTAAACACTATAAAGGGTAAAATTGACTTTGAAAACGTTTGTTATAGATATCCAAACGAAACTAAAAACGTAATAAACAACTTTACTTTACACGTAAATGAAGGGGAAAGAATAGCAGTTGTAGGCTCGTCGGGCTCAGGTAAAACTACAATAATGAATTTAATTATTGGGCTTCTTTCGCCAACGAGTGGTAGAATTTACTTAGACGGAAAACCGCTTGACGAAGTTTCTATGCAAGAATATAGGCATTTTATTTCAGTTGTACCGCAAAATAGTATGCTATTTTCGGGAACAATTAAAGAAAATATTACTTACGGCTTATCACATTATACGGAAAAAGAGTTTAACGATGCGTTAGAAAATTCATTTATAACCGAATTTTTACCTTCTTTTCCAAAAGGTGTAAACACCATTGTTGGCGAACACGGCGATAAACTTTCTGGCGGGCAAAAACAACGCGTTTCAATAGCGCGTGCTCTTATTAGAAATCCTAAAATTTTGATTTTAGACGAAGCAACTTCCGCTCTTGATAACGTTTCGGAATATCACGTTCAAAAGGCTATAGATAAACTTGTTAACAAGCGCACTACGTTTATAGTTGCACATAGGCTTTCAACAATTAGAAATGCAGACAGAATTGTTGTTATGGAAAATGGCGAAATTGTTGAAGTTGGAACGTATAACGAACTTATTGAACTTAATGGTAAATTCGCGGAACTTGAAAGATTAAACCGCATAAGAGAAGAAAGTATAAATAAAGATATGGCAATATAAAAACTTGGCTAAATTTAGCCAAGTTTCTTTTTTGAAAAATATTTAAAACATGCGATATAATCGCAAAATATTGTAATTTTTATAATCAATAAACGGCGGTTTTTTTCGCTAATAAAGTTTAATCTTCTTCGCGTATTTTTACGCTTTTTATTGCTTTTCTTCTTGCATCTTCGCTCATTGCGGCGTAGTGTTTTTTTGTGGTGTTAACGTCGCTATGTCCTAAAAAATCGGCAACCAAATATATGTCGTTTGTTTCGTGATATAGATTTGTGCCAAAGGTGCTTCTAAGTTTATGTGGCGTAATTTTTTTAAGTGGAGTTATAACTTTAGCATATTTTTTAACAAGTTCTTGAATAGTTCTTACGCTAATTCTTTTATTTTGCAAACTTAAAAATAGCGCCTTTTCACTTTTATCAAGGTCTTTAATTGAATTTCTATATATAACCCAGTTATTAAGTGCGTTATAAACTTCTTCGTTAAAGTATAAAATAGCGCGATTTCCACCTTTTCTTGTAACAACAAAGGAATAATCATCAAAATTAACGTCGTCAACGTTTAAACCAACAAGTTCGCTATTTCTTATTCCGGTGCCTAAAAATAGGGTAATTATTGCCACGTCTCTAATTTTGGTGTTTTGGTGGTAAGCCCTTTGCCTGTCAGTTAAATTTGAACCGCTTTCGGCAAGTTCTACTAGTTTTACCATTTCGTTAACGTCAAGCCTAACTATTTCTTTATCGTGTAGTTTCGGTAAAGAAATTTTAGAGGACGTGTTTTTGGTTAATTTACCTTTATTAAAAAAGTATTTAAAAAATGCGCGAACTGTAGCAAGTTTCCTAGCTTTTGCACGCTCGTTGCAAACTTCTTCCTTGCCATTTATTGTATAATGGCTTAAATATGCTAAAAAATTCTCATAATTATCAATTTCAAGAGTTTCAAGGTCATTAAGCGTTAAATCTTTAACTTTTTTGCCAATAAAACAGTATTTTACAAGATAATCAAAGAAAATACGCATATCATATACGTAATTTAAGCGTGTTAATGGAGAGGTGTATTCACTAATTCCAAGCGCAAATTCGTTTAAAATTGACGGCATATCCTTACAAATTTCATCAATTTTATTTAAGCAGTTTATTTCGCGTTGTTTATAGTAATTATCGCTATATTTCATTGTATATGTTCCTTAAATCAATTTTTAAACCACAATTTTTGAGTTTTATTGCTATTTGTTTATAATCAAATTTTTCGTTTGTCCAAAGTGTTACAAGTGGTATTTTGGCAAGTTTAAGTATATTTTTTACTTTTTTATCTCGTTCAATTCTATGTTTTAATAGATGTGAAGAATCGTTAATTTCAACGCAAACAATCGGGCTAAATTCATGCGTAAATATGCAAAAATCAACAACTCTGTTAAGTTCGTTTTGAAATTTATGTTTATTTTTGCGAGTTACGATAGATGAAAGGGGAATTTGCGGTAATAAAACGTATGGAGTGCCGGATAAAACGGATTTTAAAGCGTTATAATACTTAAATTCAGTGTTAGTCATCAGGCATTGAATTTTTTTGTAATTATAACGTGGTTTGCGATTTTTTAATAAAATTTGCCTTAAAATTATTATGAGTAACAATATAAATAATGAAGTTAATAGTATTATATACGGATATTCCATAATTATATTTTAACAAATCTTTGCGTAAAATGCAAGGCTTTTGCGAAAAGATATTTTTAAAAATTGTGATACAAAAATATAAAATATAAATAAAACGTTATCTAATATATAATTATATAGATTATAAAAACAAATAAAAAACAAAAAATCTTGTAAAGCAAAATAAAATTGCAAAAAAAATTAAAATGCTAGATAAAAAGCGAGATTTTAAAAATTTATCAAACGAACTAATACTGCATTTTATACCTATATCTATGCGTAAAACTACACTTTTGCGCATAGATATAACGGTGTGCACAAACGGGTGCAAAACTAAATTGCAACTATTTTTTACTAAATATTTTTATAATTTTTACTACTTTCCCCTTTACAACATTTTTAAATAAAAAAATAAACGCTTGCCTATTTTGCAAACGTTTAAATTTTTAATAAAAAACCAACTTCTTTTAGTCTTTTTTTATAAATTGACGTATCTCCTATTATATTTTTTAAAGCTGTTTTAAAGTTTTTGCCGTGATTTAAATATAAAGTGTGTAAAAGTTCGTGAACAATTACGCATTTTATTGTATATTCGTCTAACATATACAATTTATAATTTAAAATTACGTTTTTTTTACTATCGCAACAGCCCCAACGAGCTTTGTAGTGTTTAAAAGATAAAGAATTATACTTTAAATTTAAAATATTAGATAATTCCTGCGTTTTTTGTGTTAAATAATTTACTGCTAATCTATCATATACACTATTTTTTACATATGGAACAAATTTTCCTAATATTAAGCTTTGATTTTTATTTATAATAGTAGCGTATTTTGCATTTTTTAATGAAAACTCTTTAATTTTTTTATTAATCCAATCATGTTTTTTATTAACAAAAACCATTGCCCTTTCATTGCTAACGTTTATTGGGCACTTTACAACAATACTTAAATCATTATTAACTTTTATTGAAATTGTTTTTCGTTTTTCTTTTATAATAACCACGTTGTTCATATTTTAATTTTAACATATATTAAAAATTGTAACAAGTGTTTTTTTAATAAAAAATTGACAAGCAAATAATTTAGTGATATAATATATTAAAACATTATGTTTTAAAATGTAATTTTTGTTAAAATTTACGATATTATCGGAGATATTATGGAAAATACAAAATCGTACAAAGGTCAAACTGAAGGTTTAATTTATTTTGTTTTATTAACTGGAAGTCGCCATACGGATGAGATTAAGGCTATTATTGATTCACGCTTTACTGAAGTTAAGCTTGGCACTCTTTATGCTCAAATTTCTAAAATGACAGCAAATAAAACTATTAAAGAATTTCGTGCAAGTAGTAGTGACGGTTCTAGACGTAAATATTATAAAATTACGCCACTCGGTTTAAAAACGTATAATCAAAAGTATTCTTCCCTTTTTGAAAACGAAGAATTGGTTGCTCCGTCTAATTACGACTTTGAAAATACAGCATTTAACAGCATTGCCCAAAAGAAGTCAAAACCTAAACAATCCCCTACTTCAAACGTTGAAAATCAGCCTAAAAATGAAGAATACGCATCAATTACAAATGACTTTGACAAAGCCATTGATTTTTCAATGTTTGAAAATAATTTTGACGTGCCTAATGATGCTAATTCATTAAATAACGCTCAAAATTTAGATGACGTTCCTGTTATTAATGAACCTAACAATTCAATTTTAAACGACAATTTTGCAGGTTTAAATGAAGAATTTGAAGAAGTTGACAATGCTTACGTTTTAAACGCTAACAATGAGGAAATTTCCGCTCAATTTAACGATAAAATAGAGGAAAAAAATGAAGAAATTGTAAATGCTAAACCGCTTGAGCCAATGTTTTCACGCAGTGAAATTGAAGAATCTGCTGTTGAAAATGCAAAAAACTCACAAAACGGAATAGATTACGATAGTTTTATTAACTTACAATACGAATATACTGACGTTTTTAATAAAATTTTCCCTAAACAAAATGAGCAAGTTACTAAAGAAGATACTACCTACACTCAATCAGAGCCAATTAAGCAAGCGGAAATTGTTGCTAACGAGCAATCTAGCGACTGGTCTGACGTTTATGAAATGAGTGAAAGAGAAGGTATTAAAATTAGAACTTCTAACGATACAAATAGATATCGTGGTAGCAAAATTTTAATGAACAAATTGAGCCTTTTTACCTGCCTTACAATTTTAGGTGTGGCAATATTAGAATTTCTACTTTTTAATCTTATTTTTAAAGGACAAATTGAATATAGTAAAAACGCATTAATAACAATTTTATTAATATTTGGCACTGCAGTATCCATTTCTTTAATTGCCTTTATTATAAATCCGCATTACACAAAAAAAGACTTGCCAAGATTTATAAATTCGTTTGAAATAGCGTTAATACTTGCAATATCTTCAATTATCATTATATTTGCCCTTACCGCTATTAAAGGCGTTGACTTTTACAATTTAAACGAAATGTTCTATAATCTAATATTGCCTGCTACAATGGTTATAAACGCCCCTATTTTTGTTTTAATTGAATACGCTTACTCTAAACTAGACTTTTTTCAAACGTTTTAAACACCTAAAAATTTGACACGTTTTAAACAAAGTATTAACATTGTTTATAGTAAAATTAAATGGATTTATCAACTATATATGATAAAGTTGATGGCATTTTAGAAGAGTTTGAGCGTGATTATAAAGATATTAGTGCGGACGGCATTTATTTTCAAACGTTTACAGAATACAACAATGAAAATGCTAACGGCGTAAATATTCCTAAAACTGCAACCGACTTTGTTAACCACGTTGCAAGTAGATTTTATGAAAAATACCCTACTCTAAACATTCAGTTTGGCTTACATGCTATTTGTTGTAAAAATTAAATGGAAGTTTTTAAAGCGGTTGACCCTAGAATTCAAATTGTTTGGGAAGATTGTGGAGCGTTTCCCTTCTCATATTCGTCAATGGCGATTGAAAACTTTGATGAAACTTATGATTTTGCCAAAAAAATTGCAACGCTTCGTGGCGAAAATGAAAATTTTGGCGTAGTGTTAAAAGGTGCAAGTTTTCTTGATTGGTCAGTGTTTAAGCATCATGACGGACCTTTTAACGTTGGCGTTAGTTCAAGGTTTATCAAGAAAAATCGTATTGCAAGAAAACACAATACTTGGAAATGGCATCAAACGTTTTGGGTTGCAAATGGAAAATATGCACAAAAAATGATTGCAATGCTTGCAAAAGAAACTAACGGAAATATGTGGATGACAGACCTTGTTGAAGATGGCATGTTTGATGAAATTATCTACGTTCCCGTAGCAATACTTGGCGAACTTATGTGGGAGCCTACTATTGATTTTGACTATTTATTTAAACTAGTATCATTACGTAAAAACGTAGAATATGTATAAAATTATAATAAAAGAGAGGAAATTATTATGAAAAAAGCAAAAGAATATCAATCTATTCCTTTTCAATGTTTACCATTAACTGCATGGCAATACGTTGGCTATCAAATTTTATTTGCAATTCCTATAATAGGTATTTTTGCAGTATTGGCAACTTCATTATTTGCAAAAAACTATAATTTGCGTAGTTTTGCCCGCTCGTATATATGTGGTTTTTTAGTTTTACTTACAGTATTGATTGTTATTGTATTAATTTTTATACTTATCGCTGGTGTGGAAGGTTTAAATGCTTATATTGAAACAATAACGGCTTATTTTAAAGATTATATAGAACAATTTACAACTACCGCATAATAAAAATTAAGAATGTAGTGTGTTTTGTAAAAAAAGAAGAGAGTAGCAAAATTTTGCTACTCTTTTATAATGCTTTTAAAAACGTTTAATAACGAACGTGTTTTTTATTTTAGGTATTTGCTAAAATAAATTTATAAGAAATCAGTTTTTATTTGTAACTTTAAATATCCTATTTGATAAATATAAGAAATACAAATATACGTTAAAAAGTAAAAATATTACTACTTGTGCTATAGAAGAAATATCCGTTGGGCTAATTTCTTTTTCATTTGCTTCAAAAACAAGGTATATTGATATTATCATTACGAATAATAATGCAAAAAATGATATTTCAAATTGTTGTTTATTTCTAAAAAATATCATTAAAGAAAATACACAAAATTCTACAACGGTAACTCCAAAACCCCAATGAGCAAAGGCGTTGTGTAAATTTTTATTTCTTATATCAATATCACTTGTACCATGGTTATATGGGAAAATTGAAGCCGTTAATAAAAGTAATAAAGCAATAATTGAAGTAATTATAAAAAATGTTCTTAAATACTTATTTAGTCCACTATCAAAGCCGTTTAACGTAATTAAATATATAAAAGAGCCTGAATTTAATAATCCCCAAATAACAACCCAAACCAATTGCCCGTCAACGTGAGCAAGTGCTGAAAGTGAATTATATGCGGCTCTATTACCGCCTGCCCACTCTCCAGTAAGTGTAATTAAGCAAGAAAATATTGGAATTATAAACATTGTTAATACTAAGGCAAGTTTATCATGAATTTTTCTATTTTTCACAAATAAATTATTGCTAAATAACATATTAAATACCTTCTTTAAAATTATTAGCAGTTTCTATAAGTTGCCTTGCGTGAATTACTGAACTATCGCCTAAATCTCCACCGGTAAGCCTTATAATTTCATTAACCTTTCCTTCATAGTTTTGGATAGTAACGAATGTTGTGGTATTTACGCCGTTATCAGTTTTTTCTATTTTATAAAGTGAATCGCTATAAGCAACTACTTGAGGCAAGTGTGAAATTGTAATAATTTGTATTTTTTTAGATAATATCGCAAATTTTTGAGAAATAATTCTTGCAACTTCACCCGAAATTCCAGCGTCAATTTCATCAAAAATATATGTAAAATCATTAGTATTTTCAATAAGTTTTAAAGCAAGCATAAACCTGCTCATTTCACCACCACTTATAACTTTACTCATAGTTTTAAGCGGTTCTCCGGCGTTTGCACTAAATAAAAATTCAACTTCATTAACCCCGTTATTTGAAAGTGAATTGTAGTCTAATTCATTTACGGCAATTTCAAATTTGGCATTTTTCATACCAAGTGTTGAAAGTTCGTTTTGAAGTGCTAAAGCAAAAGTTTTGGCATTTGTTTTTCTAATATTAGTTAAATCTAAATATAAATTTTTAAGTTTTAAAGTTGATTCTTCAAGATTTTTAAGTAAAATTTTTGAATTTTCTTCAAATTCTTCTAAATATCTATACTCTTCTTTAATTTTTTGTAAATATTCGTTTATATCATTAATAGTTGAGCCGTATTTACGCTTTAATTGTTTAATTACGTCTAACCTTTCTTCAATTCTTAAACTTTCAGCGCCGTCAAACTCTAAACCGTCAATTAAATTTTCAACTTCACATAAAATATCATCACTTTCGGCTTTTAACGAGTATAACCTATCGTAAATTGATGAATATTCTTCGCCAAAACTTGAAATATTAGAAGTTTCACGTATGGATGAGTTTATATGGTCTAAAACACCGCTATCGTCGTTAAATCTGCATTTTACAACTTGTAAGGCATTGCCTATTTTTTCAATGTTTTGAAGAATTTTACGTTTTGATAAAAGTTCCTCTTCTTCCCCGTCAACTAAATTAGCATTTTCTATTTCAGCAATTTGAAATTTTAATAGGTCAATTTTATAAGCCCTTTGACGCTCGTCTCCACCGCCAACTTCAAGTTGTTTTTTGTAATCTTTTATTGAAGATAAAAGTTGTTTAATTTGTGCTTTAATAGGCTCAATTTCATTTAAGCAATAATTATCTAAAACTTTTAATTGATTGTTTTTATTTAAAAGCGAATAGTGCTCACTTTGCCCGTAAACGTCACATAATACGGCCGTCAAACTTTTAAGCATAGTTAAAGTTACGGTATTGCCATTTATTTTAATATCGCCTTTACCATCTATATAAAATTTACGCTTAATTATAATTTTTTCATCAATTTCAATGCCTAAACTATCTAAAATAGCATTAACTTCACTATTATTAACGTTATCAAAAACAGCTTCCGCCTCGCAATAATTTTGATTAAAGCGAATCATACTTTTGTCAGCTTTTGAACCTAAAACAAAGTTAATTCCGTTAATTATAACGCTTTTACCTGCACCCGTTTCACCGGAAAGCACGTTAAATCCATTAGTAAAGTTTATTTCGGCACTTTCAATTAACGCTACGTTTTTAAGTTTTAACGACGTAATCATTTTACACCTTTATTTTAATAAATTGTTTATAAAATTAGTAACGTATAGCGCATCGTTATTAGAATGAGTAACAATTAATAAAGTATCATCTCCTGCCACACTACCAATAACACCTTTAATTTTAAGCTTGTCCACAGCCATACCGCAAGACGAGCCGTTGCCTGAAAGAGTTTTTACAACAACTAAGTTATTGGCACTTTCAACATGTATTATGAACGCTTTTAATAAAGTTAATACTTTATCGTGTGAAACGTCAATATTTGCATCGGTTTGAATAGCGTATTTAGATTTTACTAATTCGCCTTTAACTTTAGTTAATTTTAACTCTTTTATATCGCGTGAAACGGTTGCTTGGGTAACTTTGTAACCTTCACCTTGTAAAATAGCAACTAATTCTTCTTGTCGTGCAATTTCTTGTTCTTTAATTATTTGTTTAATTCTATTGCGTCTATCAAGTATAGCCATTTTATACTTCACCCCATTTGTTAAGCTTGTATATTAATTTTTCAAAGAAGTTATTGTCTGTAGTATAAAATTTGACCATTTTTTTGCTCTTTGAAACGTCAATTTTATCGCCTGCATTTAAAAGTGAAATCTTTTTGCCATCAATATAAAGCGTGCATTTGTTAGAATTTTCTAATACTTTAACAGTGGCTGTGTTGTTATCGCTATAAACAATTGGCCTATTATGTAATAAATGCGAGCATATAGGAGTTGCTATAAATGCGTTTATATCTGGAGTTAACACTGAACCGCCCGCAGATAATGAATATGCAGTTGAGCCAGTTGGAGTACTTATAATAATGCCGTCAGCATACACTTTATCAACAAAATTACCGCCGATTTCAAGTGATAATTTGCAAACGCCACATTGATTGCGTTGTACTAAAACTTCATTAAGCGCGTAATATTTTTCTCCGTTATAATGAATTTTTAATACTGAACGTTTTTCAATTGAAGGTTTTTTGCTAGTAACAATTTCAAGTGCTTTTTCAAGTTGATTAGACTCAACGCACGTTAAAAATCCAAGCGTACCTGTGTTAACTGCTAAAATAGGAATATCATAACTTATTGCGTATTCTACAACGCGTAAAATAGTGCCGTCTCCACCAAATACTGCTATAAGGTCAACGTCTTTACAGTCTTCTTTCAAGTTTACTACCTTATAATCAATGCCTTTGTTTAACAAAAGAACACCGAATTCATTGGCGTATTTATTTGCTTCACTTTTTGTAGTATTAATAAAAATTCCTACTTTCATAGTATTTCACTCCTTAAATTTTCTTCAAATATGCTTTGTAACGGCTTAGAAATTTCGCCGTCTTTATTTAAAACTATTAGATATTCAACGTTTTTACCTGACCTAATTGGTGCGGTTGTAACGTATTTTGGCGTTAAGCCGTTATGTATAGAAAATTCGTAAATTTTCTTAATGGCGTTTAATCTATCGTTTTTATTTAAAACAATACCGCTTTTATTTAAACGTTCTTTACCAACTTCAAATTGAGGTTTGATAAGTAAAAAAACAATTCCATTTTGCTTTAAAATATTAGATATTGCGGGTAGTATATAGGTGGCTGATATAAAACTAACGTCCATTACAACTCCGTCAATAACGTTGTTAAATTGCTCTTTAACAAGGTGGCGGGCGTTAGTATTATCTAAAACCACAACTCTACTATCATCTATTAAAACTTGTTCTAGTTGAGTTTTGCCAACATCTACTGCATAAACAAGTTTTGCTCCGTTTTGAAGTAAACAATCAGTAAAACCGCCGTTAGAAGCACCTATATCTACAAACACCTTGCCTGAAACGTCGTAATCATACTCGTTTAAAACTTTTTCAAGTTTATAACCGCCGTTAGAAACGTATTTTGAATTAACGTTTACAAAGGTTATATTTGCAAAATCTTCTACTTCTTTAGAAGGCTTACAAGGTTTGCCGTTATACAAAACTTCGCCTTTTAAAACGGCTTCACTTGCCTTTGTGCGTGATGAATATTTGCCGTTTTGATATAAAAAGTTGTCAATTCTCATATTAGTTATTTCTACTATAAACCATATTGGCAAGTTCTTGTAAATATTCATTATTAGGAACTAAACTTGCATACGCTAAAGCATCTTCATAAATCTTTTTTGCACGCTCTTTAGCGCCGTCTACGCCGTATAGCGAAACAAATGTTAATTTATTAGAATTTTCATCTTTATTAAGCGACTTGCCTAAATTTTCAAACGTAGATAAAACGTCAAGCAAATCATCAGTAATTTGGAATAAAAGTCCTAAATTTTCGCCGTAGTTTTTTAACTCGTCAAAATAATTATCGCCTGCAAAGCACGATGGAATTAAAACTGATGCTAAAATTAACTTTCCCGTTTTATTGTAATGAATATTTTTTAAATCTTCTTCCGTAGCATCTTTATTATTTTCATTTAAAATATCTAAAGCTTGCCCTGTTATCATACCGCTAGCACCTGCGTATAATGAAAGTAATCTACTAGCGTTTATATCGCAAATGGTTTTACTAGTTCTAAGCAAAGTTTCGTACGCTAAATTTAAAAGCGCGTCCCCTGCAAGTATTGCAATAGCTTCGCCGTAAACTTTGTGATTAGTTAACTTTCCGCGCCTATAATCATCATTGTCCATAGCGGGTAAATCATCGTGAATAAGCGAATACGTGTGTATAAACTCAATGGCTATGGCGTAAGGCATAACCAAGTCAAAACTAACGTCTAAAGCCTTAGCCGTCATAAGCATTAAAACGGGTCTAAAGCGTTTTCCGCCCGCTTTAACGCTATATTTCATAGCTTCGTGTAAGGTTTTTTCAATACCTACTAAATTGTCTATTTTTTTGTATAATTCTATTTCAAAAAATTCTTTAATTTCTTGATATTCTTTATTAAAATTCTTCAATTTTGTTCTTCCTTAAGCAAGCAGTAAACGCATTAAACATAAGCATAGTAACAGTCATAGGGCCAACGCCACCTGGTACAGGTGTTATGTATGACGCTTTTTCAAATACGTTTTCATAATCAACGTCACCATAAAGTTTGCCGTCTACACGATTAATGCCAACGTCAACAACAATTGCGCCGTCTTTAACCATATCTTTAGTAACGTAATTAGCTTTACCTATAGCCGCAACTAAAATATCGGCTTGTAACGTGTATTGTTTTATGTTTTGAGTTTTAGAGTGACACATTGTAACAGTGCAATCTTCTTTTTGTAGTAAAGCGGAAATAGGCTTGCCCACCATATTGCTTCTACCAATTACAACTGCGTGTTTACCCGTAAACTCTATACCATAACCTTTTAAAAGTTGAATAATTCCGTTTGGAGTGCAAGAAATCAACGCTTCTTCCCCTACCAAAAGTTTGCCTAAATTTTCGGCACATAATCCGTCAACGTCTTTTTCAGTTGGAATTTTGCTTAAAATTTTAGCAGAATCAAATTTTTTAGGAAGTGGAAGTTGAACTATAATTCCGTCAATATCACTGCGGTTTGCAAGTTTTAAAACTTCATTTTCGGCTTCTTCTTGCGTAATTGTTTCAGGAAGCCTTACCGTTACGGAATTTAAACCAACGTCTTCACTAGCCTTAATTTTGTTTCTAACGTATATTTGTGAAGCGCTATCTTCACCAATAATTACCACTGCCAAACCAGGAGTAACGCCGTATTTTTCTTTTAAAATTGAAACCTTTTGCTTTAATTCTTCTCTAAATTTTAAAGAATACTCTTTTCCGTTAAGTATAGTTGTCATAATTCACCTTCTAAGCGCTTTTTATATTCGGCTAAAATGCCGTTTACAAAGTTAGGACTTTCAGGCGTGGAATATTTCCTTACTAATTCTAACGATTCGTTAATTGAAACTATATGCGGAATATCTTTTAAATAAGTCATTTCCGTAATAGCAATTTGAATAGCGCATTTATCAGTAGTATAAATGCGTTCAAGTTTATACCCTTTTGAAAGATTTGAAATAATATTGTTTATTTCTTCTTCATTTTCGTAAAAAGCGTTGATAATTTGATTTGCAAAATCTACGTCGCTTTCGCTTAAGTTGTCTTCTTGAAAAATGAATAACTTAAATTCTTCGCTAAATTTTTCATTAAATTGATTGCTAAATAATAATTTATAAACAGATTCTCTTGCGTTTCTTCTCATAACCAAAAAATTATAAATTGCCGTACCTAATGGTACGGCTAATTATTCCTTAAATATGACCTTCTTCATTAAAAACTACGCCGTTAATATGCACGTCAACAGAGCTAACTTTATATTTTGACATAGATTCTAAATTGTTTTTAATGCTTTGTTGAATGTTAAACGCCACGTCAGGCACGTTGAAACCATATAAAACTTCTACGGTTACGTCTATACTTACAACGTCTTCATTAAAGTTGAGTTTTACGATATTCAAATTGTCTTTATTAGACTTTTTTAAAGCAACACCTTGCACGTCAGAAACAGCTAAAACAACAATGCCTTTTACTATTCCTGCATTATAAGTAACTTTGCCTTTACCTTCGGATTTACCGCGTTTGTAGATAGCCATAAAAATCACTCCTAATATTTTAATAATATTAGTATATCACACTTTTTTCAAATACAAAAGCATTTTTATGCACTATAAACTATATTTTATGCATATTTTATTACAAATATGGTATGATGTTGACGTTTTCAGAGTCCACGTTACTTTCAGTAACTAATAAATTAAATATTTTTACGGCGTCGTTTTGGTCAAATTCAGCATCTTTTACAATTACACTTACGTTTGGCGAAGATATGTTCATTGTAACTACAACTTCTTCATAACCATACGCTTTAATAAGCGTTTCAAGTTTAAGTTCTTTTTCAGTAATAGCCGTTAATTGTAATTTTTGATTAAGAGCATCTTCTTTTACGGCTAAATCATCGGCACTTTCCGCAATAATTTTATCAAGTTGCAATATTTGCTCGTTTCTTGATGATGAGCGTTGCGACCTGTACTCTGTAAAATATGCAGTAGAAGTTGAATCAACGTTTATAGAACTGCCGGAAAGCACAAAATTAAACACCGCTGTTACTGCTAAAAGCACTATCATACAACTTAAAATAACTATTTTTTTCTTCTTAGACATTTTTTAATCTCCTTTACTATTTCATTTTTAAAATTTTTATATTTTCACAATCAACGTTTAGCGTTGTTGTTAATATTTCAGTAATTGAAAGTTTAACGGATAAATTGTTTGCACCTTCACAAACAACTACCACGCCTAAAACGTTAGGATTATGCGTTTTTATAACGTATGGTTTTCCGTTTATCATAACTACGGTTTCAATAGTTTTTTTAACACCGTTTTCATAAGTTGTAACACTCTCTTTTAAGACTTCTTCTTTACTAGTACCATCGGTTGTAATTATTACGCTAGTTTTACCTGCTCCTTCAATTTTTTTAATAAGATTTTCTATCTTAACCTCAAGTTCGTTTTGATATCCTTTATCAGTTTGCCGTTCGCTTGTAAAAATAGACAAATTAAAGTTATTAGACAAAAATAAAACAATTATTATAAGCGTTATAACTATTGCTAAAAGATATTCAATTTTAAAACTTTTTATGCCGTTTTTATTAGATGATTTAACTTTCAACTATAACCTCTAACTCACAATTATAACAATTGTTTTTAAGTAAATTTTCAACTTGCTTCGTTATATTTATATGCTCTTCATTTTCAATTATAACTTCCCCATCAATAATAACTTTAATTTTTTTTACGGCAACGTTACCATTGTTATTTTCTGCGATTACTTCTACATTTTTAGGCGTATATCCGCCTTTTTTTATAATATTTTTAACCTCTAATTCAACGGTATTTTCCTCAATTAATATTAAATTATTTGTATAATTTTCATCAAAATTTACACTTATATCGTAATTGTTATTTGTAACCAAATTAATTATTGGATATGAAATAAGTAGAATACATATTATTGAAAATAAACTTTTTACAATTTTAAAAAATTTGCCCTTTATAAGCATATTTTCAAGCAGGGAAAAAAGTATTATTGATAACGTGCAAACAATTAAATAATTTTTCATTACAGCACCGCTCCTGTAACGCCTATAAATGAAATAACTACTAGTATAAATACGTAACCACAAACAAATATTAAAGAGGCCAGCAGATTAAAAACGTCAGTTATTTTAACTAAACAATTTAAAAATTTTGCATCAATTATAGGCTCGCAAAGTGATGAACAAAATTTAATAATAAATGAAAATAATAGTATAGAAATGCCTTTACTTCCAACAAAAAATATTAAGTAAATTACTGATATTAAGCCAACGCTATTTTTGATTAATAGTACGGAGGATAGTAATAAGTCTACCCCTCCGCTTAAAAATCCGCCAACAATTGGAACTAATGAACCTGTTGCGTATTTAAACACTTTTACTGAAGCGCCGTTAAATTGTGCGTTTACAAAACCTTGCGTTGTAACTAATGCTGAAAATATTAAAGTAAATAGCCCAATTCCCCACTTAAATAATGAAAACAAATTTTTGCTAAGAGCATTAAGGCTTAAATTTTTACTTAAGTTACTGGCTATAATCGTTGCGGAAATTATCATAGTCAACGGCAAAAAAAAGTTGGTAACTATGCTTGAAGTAAATAGAGATATAACTGCAGTAAAAGGCTTAAATAATTGAACTCCAAAATTGCCTGCAAGCCCAGAAAGTGAAAACATTATAGGAAATATAATTTCAATCAAACTTGATACGTTATTTATTGCACTTAGCGAGTAGTTTATTATGCTGTAAAGCAGTTTTGTAATTATTGCAACCGACGTTAAATAACAAATATAAAAAACCGCATTATTTTCGGTATTATCGTTATTTTTACACATTATTATATTTGAAATATTACATAGTATTCCCAAAAAAATTACATAACTTAGTAAAGGTGTAAATTCGCTTATAAAGTTATTAATTCCGCTAGTTAAAATTCTTAAAACAGTATTAAAATTTATAGGAATTTCGCCGTTAAAAAATTTTATAATAAATTCTTTAAAAGTTAAATTTTCCCCTAAAATTTCATTTAAATATTCGGTTATATTTTCAAAACTTTTTTCATCAATGCTAGATAAAACGCTATTGATAACGTCATCGTAATTATTGCTTGCATACGAAACGTTTATCGGCGTTATTTTAATAATTAATATAATTAAAATTGATGTCAATATAAAAAATTTTTTCATGATACAAATGAAGTTATTACACTAAACAATTCCTTATATATAGGCAGTGATATAACAAAAATAATTAGTTTGCCACAAAAAACAAGTTTTGTTTCAATTGATTTAACGTTTAAATCTTGGCAAAGTGACGTTGCAAACTCTAAAACGTATGAGATTGCCATTACTTTTAAAACAGTTGTTATTAAGTTGCCACCTATGCCCTGTAAAAAAGCAAATTCTTTAAAAAAGTCAATTGTTATAATTAAATAATTTACAACTTCTATAACTAAAACAATTCCTGTGGCTAAAAGTACAAGTGGCGCTATTTCAGACTTTGTTGCGTTTAAAAAAAAATAACAAAACGCACCAATAATTGCTATTGCAACAATTTTTATAATTTCCATTATTAATACAACTGAAAAATTTCTTTAATTTGAATAAATAATTCACTTATCATGCTTATAACAAGCATTAGTACAATTATTAATCCAGCCAAACTTACTAAAGTGGCAATATCATCTCTATCCGACTTTTTAAGCACTTGACATAAAACCGTTATAAGTATGCCAATACCGGCAATTTTAAAAATTATATCTACTTGAAATTCCATTAAACCACCATAATTAACATTATTAACCCGACGTAAAACCCTAATTTTTTATAAAACGTTTTGTACTTGTTAAAAATTTGATATTTTTCATTTTTTAAAGCGTTAAAATCTTCTAAAAAACCATTAACTACACTTTGTTGAGATATACTATCACCCTTTCCAACAACCTCAAAAAAAGTTGTTATTTTGGTTTTTTCCACCTCGTTTAAGTACGTTGGGTAAAAAACTGCTTCATCTTTTTTGCCACTTAAAAAACTTGTTAACGTTAAAGTAAAATCAGTGCTATAATACTCCTTATTTTCCAGCGTTTTTAGTTCTTTTTTAGAATATTTTAATTCCCCTAATAAATTAGTGCAAAAAATGCATAATGCGTTATAATATCTATAATTTTGTTCATAACATTTTGACTTATTAACGCCTATTTTAGTAAAAATTATGATAGCGAACACGCCAATAAGCACTTTTAATAGCGACATAATATTTCCTTGTTTTTATCATATATTGTACTTACTCGTTTGCCCTCAATAATTTCAAGCAAAACGTAATAATCAAACATATTGTTAATCTTTTTCATAAACTCTTTATTAAGAGCATCGTTTAAATTTTTAGCATGAATAGTTGCCACCACCTTAACACCGCTTAAAATGGCGGTTAAAACGCCGTTAACGTCTTCTTCGCTCATTAACTCATCTGTAATAATTAAATCGGGATTAAGTGTTCTTACGGCCTGATTAAAGCCGTAACTTTTGGTTGTGTAGGTTAACACGTCAACGGTATTCCCAACGTTAAAACCACCACTTTCGTTTATAGCAACAATTTCATTTCTTTCGTCAATAATTATGGTGTTTAAGGAGTTTCGTTCGTTAATTAGCCGTGAAAAATCACGAATAAACGTAGTTTTACCAACACCGCTTTTTGAAATAACTAAAACACTGCCGTCATCATATATAGTAGAAACAAATTTTGATGCTACGCCAATTATTTCGTGCGGAAATCTTATACATAATGAAGTAAAATTTTTTATAGTTATAATTTTGCCGTTTTCAACTACGAATTCCCCTGCAAGACCAATTCTAACACCATTTTTTGTAGTAACGTAACCGCGTTTAATTTGTTCTTCAAACGAATATATTGATTTTTTACACGCATTATAAACAATTTCTTCAATTTCATTTTGTTTTAAAGAAGAATTTAATATCGTTTTGCCATTACTTGTAATAATTACAATTTTCTTATTTTGCCTTATTCTTATTTCATAAACGTTATTAAAATTTATATTTTTTAACGACTTTGCTATATGAATTGGAAAATAATTTAACATAGTAAATAATATTAATTAATCTTTATATTTAGAACGAATATAGGACAACTTTTTTAACATAAAAAAAGTAGGCAATTTAACTTGTGAACTAAAATAAAATCACTTAGTTATTGCCTACCTTTATCTTATATACTGATTATTAAATTAATAATTTTTTAATATTTTCAACGGAAAATCCGTTAGAGTTAAGTTGACTATCTACACTTGCGTGAGAAACAAACTTATCCTGAACTGCCAAAACGTTAACGTTTGTATTTAAGCCGTTTTCTTTATAAAAGTTTAATACAGATACGCCAAATCCACCCGTTTTTACGTTTTCTTCTAAAGTTATAACGTTAGTTTCTTTTAAATTTAAAAGCATTTCACTATCAAGTGGTTTAATAGTACGTGCGTTTATAACGTTTATATTTTTAACTTCGTTAAAAACTTTTAAAGCAAGTTCGTTCATGCGTGGCCCTACGGCTAAAATTGAGTTTTTATCCCCTTTTTTAACTAGCTCCCATTTAAGAGCTTGAGTTAAACCGCATTCACTTTTAAGGTCTATTTTTTCGCCGTTAGGATACCTAATACATACTGGGGAATTTAAATTTAAAGCAACGCTTAACGAATCGTTTAATTCTTCTACGTTTTTAGGTGCTAATATGGTCAAATTTGGCAAATGCGATAAAAAGGATATATCAAATAAGCCTTGATGCGTTTTGCCGTCACTACCTACAAAGCCAGCCCTATCAATGCAAATTACGACCGGTAAGTTTTGCATGCATATATCGCTTAAAATCTGGTCGTAACCACGTTGTAAAAACGTTGAATATATAAAAACAACGGGCTTTAATCCACCTTTAGCCATACCGCCTGCAAGCGTTATTGCACATTCTTCCGCAATGCCTACGTCTACAAATGAATTTGGATATTTAGCCTCAAAATTAGTTAAACCAACCCCGTCTTTCATTCCCGCAGTTATAGCAACTAAATTACTATAGTTTTCTTTTAAAGAACACATTGCATTGCTAATATTGTTAGAAAAATGGCTATTTGATTTTTCTAAATTAATAGATACGCCGTGGAATTTAGACGAGTTTTGTTCAGCTTCATTATAGCCTTTGCCTTTCTTTGTTTTAACGTGTAAAAAAGTAGCACCTTCGCTATCTTTTAAATTTTTTAAAATTTTGATAAGAGTTTTTAAATCATGCCCGTCAAATACGCCAACGTATTTAAGCCCTAAACTATCAATAAAGGTATTTAACGTTAGCGAACGTTTCAAAAACAATTTAAAACGCATTAAAAATTTGCCAATAAACGTATTACCAATTGTTTTGCCTAAAAAATGATTAAATTTATTATATTTATTAGTAGTAGTCACTTTAGAAACCAATTTGTAAAAAGCATTTGTATTTTTATCAATAGACATGCCGTTATCGTTAAAAACTACTAAAAATTTTCCTGGTTTTTTATCACTATAAGTAATTGCTTCTAAATTTTCGCCATTAAAAAAGGAAGCGTCGCCAACAACGTTAACAACGTTGTAATTATCGCTTAAATAATCGCGTGAAAAACAATAGCCTAAACTAGCCGATATTGAAGTTCCTGCGTGCCCAACGGTAAAAGAATCATATTTACTTTCTAAACTATCAGGGAACCCGCTAATGCCACCTTCGGTTCTTAATGTAGCAAAATTATTAAATCTATCAGTTAAAATTTTATACGCATACGACTGGTGCCCTACGTCAAAAATCATTTTATCTTTTTCAAAATCGTAAACGTAAAAAAGAGCAACTATAAGGTCAACCGTTCCTAAATTGGACGCTAAATGACCGCCGTTTGTTCGCGTTGTTTCAATAATTAAACTGCGCAATTCTTCGGCTAGCGTTTTTAATTCGTTAATATTAAGTTTTTTAATATCATTTTGGTTGTTTATAGTTTCTAATATTGCCATATTATTTTGTGTATTTACGTATAATTTCGTTAATTTTATCTAATTTTGTTAAAACGTCATTAGCGAGTGCAATTTGACAACGCGCCCTTACTAAATTGTGATTTTCATATTTTACTTTAAAATATACGTTGCCTTTTAAGTAATCTTCTAAAAATCTTGAGCCTAATTCAAGCGTTATTATAAAAACGCTTAAACCTAAAGTTTCAACCTCTTTTTCTGTGAGAATTAACGACATTTTTTCAAGATATCCTCTTGCAAAGGCATCAAACTTTTCAAGATTAAAATATACTTTAGAAATATCTTCTTCATCATCAGGAGTTGAACAGCAAATTGAGCGTGAGCCGTCTGCAAAATCATAGGCAGTTACGCCGGGCATTATAGTATCAAGGTCTATAACTGCTAATGCTTTAAAAGTATTTTTATCAAAAACAACGTTGTTGTTACGCGTATCGTTATGCGTAACGCGTAAAGGCAATTCGCCTTTATCTATTAAATCAGTTAAAGTTGAAGCAAGTTGTTTTTTAGAAAGGATGTATTCCATTTCTAATTTAGTTTCAGCTTTTTTTGCATTAGTTGATATAGAATACGTTTTTTCAAGTTTTTCTATACGTTTTTTAGTGTTATGGAAGTTAGGAATAGTTTCGTAAAGAATATTGGTATCAAAATTGCGTAATGAATATATAAATTCGCCGTAAGCACTGCCCGCTTGTTCAATAACAAATAAATCGTCAGTACTATCAAAAGTGGTACAATTTATATATAAAGTAGAACGCCAAAAATTGCCGTATTCGTCAATTACAAATGGTATTCCGTCTACAGTTTTGTTAAATACTAAATTATAAAGAGAATAGTCTTTACAATGCCTATCAATATAGTCTGTAACGTTAACTATATTAGTCATAACCTTAATAGGTTCTTTAAATACAAATTTATTAATATTTTGAAGTAAATATTCGTAATGCTTATCGCCGTCAATGCAATTAACTTTGTAGGTTGTATTAATATTGCCACCTTTTAACACTTCAAAATCAACAAGTTCGCCTTTTAATTGTAGTGCTTTACATATTGCGCTTAAATCCATAAAACTATCCTTTTGTGTTTATTTTTATATAATATAACTATTTTATTATACTATATATTATAAAAAAATCAATAGAAAAATTAATTTTTACCTTTAAAGCAATAAAAAACCGCCTTAAAACGACTAGATTTTCGTTTTAAAGCGGTAAATTTTAAATTATATATTATTTTTTAATAATCTTTTTAAAGTCTTTTGAAAATAAGAATCCAATGCCCATTATTACAGCGTAAATAATAAGGTAGAATAATACAGGGAATGAGAATTGACCATCTTTTTGTGCGTTTAAGAAAGGAGTAATACCATGTGCATAAACTGCAACGAAAACTAAGAATAAGCAAGCAATTATTGCAAGTATTGGAAGAACAAATCTCTTAAATACGCTTAAATCTTTTTCTTTAACAATCCACATTACAAGCATTGGAATATACATGCCGTAAATTGTTATAATAGGAAGTTCAGAACTATCAAAACTAAATAAGCCAAACCAAGGTGTTGTTAAATTAGCGCCGTAGAAGTATAAGAGCCATGCTGCACAAACGAATAAACCAAAGATTGCAGAGTTTGTTGGCATGTTAGTTTGTTCGTCAACTTGGCTAAACATTTTAGGAAGTGGACCTTCGCCACGAACTGAAATTGAGTATAAACCACGTGTAGAACCAAGCATTAAGCCGTTTAACGTGCCAAGGCATGAAATAACAATACAAACGTTTAAAATTGTACCGCCTACTTTACCAAAAATTTGTTGGAATGCGTAAGGAGCGCCTTTAGCATCGTTCATCAAATCAGCCATTGGAGCACCACCGCAAATTGCAATGTTATATAAAATGTAAATTACTACAACGATAATAGCGCCTAATAATAAAGCAAGTGGCAAGTTTCTTTTAGCATCTTTAATTTCACTGTTGATAGAAGTTGCAATAATCCAACCTTCGTAAGCAAATGCAGTTGCGCAAACGCCCGCAAAAAGTTCAGCCATACCTGCTGATTTAGATAATTCATTACCAATAAAGTTTTGAATTAACATACCAACGTCACCATTTGGTGAATTGATTAAACCTGCAATAATACCAACAATACTCATAAGTACTAATGGAATAAGTTTAACAACTGTTGCGGATACTTGGAAATAACCTGCTATTTTTGGCGAAAGTGCGTTTACAACGTATGACATAACAAGGAAAAATCCTGCTAAAATCATAACTTCAGCAGATACTAACGACCAGCCGAATAATACGCCAAAATATCTTGCAGAAACCCAAGCTAAAACGGAAGTCATTGCTGGATAGTAAATAGTAGTTGCAAACCAACCAACGTAATAAGCGTATCTACTACCGCAAGTTTCTTCAGCATAGTCAACAACGCCGTTAACTTTAGAGTATTTAGTAGCCATAACAGCAAATTGCGATGCGCAAATTACCATTACTATACCACCGATTGCCCAAGCAAGAGCACTTAACCAAACGTTACCTTTTGTTGCATTAAGTATTGTTTGGCCTTTAAAGAATATACCAGAACCAATTACGATACCTACAACCATACATATAGCGGTTATAAGACCGTATTTTTTTGTAAGTTTATTTTCCATAAATTACAATTCCTCCTAAATTATGCTTTTTAGCATAAAAACTTTTTTAATTATAACATAATTAAGTTAGATATGCAAGAAATAATTTTAAAAAATTTTATCGTTTAATCTACCACGCTTTAAATTTTAATAATTTTATAAAAAAAGTCTTGCAAAATTTAAATTTTTTATAAAAAAAGCGCCTAAATTTTGTTTTAGACGCTAATTTTTATTGATATTTATAGATAATAGTTACTTTATTTTATTTATTCTTTTACAATAAGCACTACTTTGCCAACGTTTTCGCCACGATATAACACTTGTTGTGCATCTTCTGCCTTTTCAATTGGGAAAGTTTTGTAAATTTTAACCTTCTTTTATAAGGTTCTATCCCCACCTTACAGCATGAGAAAAGGACGCCAAAAATGGTGTCCTTTTCCATTGGCGGAGGGCGAGGGATTCGCTCCGTAAAACAAAGTTTTACTATCACGCCTGGGTAGCAAACAGTGGGTGTCCACTGTTTGTTGGCAACCATATCTAAAGTATAATCTTTTAGGTTGCCAATTCCTACCCGTTCAAATCCCTCATAAACTCACACAAAACAAAAAACCTAAACCAGATTTTTGGTTTAGGTTTTTGTTGGCGGAGGGCGAGGGATTCGAACCCCCGTGGGCTTTCACCCAAACGGTTTTCAAGACCGCCTCGTTATGACCGCTTCGATAGCCCTCCATACGCGTTAAATTTAATTTACTTTGCAATTATACAACAGGTTTTATAAATTTGCAAGTAAAATAACGCAATATTGTAAAAATTTTTAAAGAAAAAACCGCCGTGATAGCGGTTTAGCTTTTTAATTTGGAAGTATTTTCTAAAACAACAACGTCGTCAAGCCCGTCAAATTCAACAAGTTCAACTTTAACACTACTATTTTGAACTTCATTTTCATTAAGGCACTCGTTTTCAAATTTGGCAACGGCAGTTAAATCGTTTATAAAGTTATTATCAAACGGCATTTCACGCACGTTAACTGAAACAGAGAACGCATCGTTCAACTCTTTAAGTTCAAAATTAAATTGAGTTATAATATTTGCAATTTCTTGCTTAGTTTTTTGCTCAATTGTTTCTTTTTGTTTTTTAAGTTCATCTTTTTTAGAATTAAAAAGTGCCTTTAACTCGCCTTTTATTTCATCATATTTTTCGCGTTTAGATTTTAAAACGTTGTTAAACTTAATATTAAGCGTTGAAAGTTCGTTTAATTTAGCGTTAAATTCACTTTGCAATTCTTCTTTTTTATCTTCGTCAAAAGTTTCGTCTATTTCTTGCTTTAAATCTTTAAGCGCTTGTTTGCCGTTTAAATAATCGCTACTATTTAAAAATTCATTTCTATCTTTCTTTATTTCATTTTCAAGTTGAGTTAATGCGTTGCGTTTTTCTATATACGACGTGCCTAATACGTTATTTAAGGCATTATTAAACTCAATGCGCGTTTTTTCTATAACGTCTGCAAGTTTTTTAACGTATTTTTGCTTTAAATCAAGCTTTAACTCATTGTATGAAGAATCAAAATTCATAGTTAATACAACCTTATTGTTAGAATTTGTAAATTTAAACGTGCTTGCGGTTATTTTAACGTATCTAAACGCAACAAAAATAGTTGCACAAATAATAATAAACATAACCGCTAATAAAGTTTTATAGTATTTATTTTTCATTTTCCACCTATGTAGCGGAATAAATACTAAACTCTTTTTAAATACTCAACTTCCTCACTAGTAAGTTTTCTAACGTCGCCACGTTTTAAGCCAGACATACCTAAATCGCCAATTTTAATACGCTTTAAAAACTTGACTTCTTTACCGGCAGATAAAAACAACTTTCTAATTTCTCTATTTCTACCTTCCGTAACAATTACGTGATATTTTGTAAAACTCTTGTTTTCTTCAACGATTTTAATATTACATTTTTTAGTTTTAACACCGTCAATTATAACGCCCTTTTTAAGTTTTTCTATTTGAGAATCTTCTAAAGAGCCCTCAATTTTAACAAGATAAGTTTTTGGAATTTCGTTTGATGGATGAATAAGTCTATTGCAAAGGTCGCCATCGTTTGTAAATAAAAGCAATCCTTCACTATCATAGTCAAGCCTGCCTACAGGAAAAACTCTACCAACGCTTGGCGGAAGCAAATCCATAACAGTTTTCCTATCTTTTTCATCTTTTACGGTTGTAACGTAGCCCTTTGGCTTATTCATCATATAATAAGAGTATTTTTTTACAGTATTTACCCTTTTGCCGTTAACGCAAATAGCATCGTTATGCTCGTCAATATCTTGACCTAATTTACATACTTTACCATTTACGGTAACTAATCCGTCTTTTATTAAATTATCGCAGTTTCTTCTACTTGCAACACCACTTTCAGCAAGAAATTTGTTAATTCTCATTATTATACCTTCTAATATTATTTACATAATATAGTAAAGATATTTTGAGAAAAAATCAACTCATTTTCATTAAAAATTTCAAAAATGCCATTTTCTGTTGGGTTTTTAATAAAATCTTTAAATAAAACGCCGTTTACTTTGTACTTGATGCTATTTTCAGCACCCTTTTTAATAGGATATATAAATTTTCCAACACTTTCAATTTTAAAATTGGCACCATTGTCACTTGTATACACAACGTTATTTATGTTTTCACAATTAAAAACTTCACGCATTGTATAATTTTCAAAAATATCGTCATATAGCTCTTGTGAACGTTCCCACATTTGCGGGCTATTAATAACTACGGATATAACGTAAAAGCCGTCTTTTTTAACTGACGAAACTAAACATCTTCCTGCTTTTTTAGTATACCCCGTTTTAACGCCAATGCAACCTTCGTAAAAAGAAAGCATTTTATTTTTGTTTATAAGCACTCTATCATATTCAAGCCCGTCATTTGATATATTTTGCCGTTTTGTTGATACAATTTTACTAAACAATTCGTTATTAAGCGCACCTTTTGTAATTAAACAAAGGTCTTTAGCGGTTGAATAATGCTCATTATCATGCAACCCGTGCGGATTTACTAAATTTGTATTTGTTGCACCTAAATCTTTAGCGGTTTTATTCATTAACCTTATAAAGTTTTCTCTTGTTGTTAATGTTGAAGCAAGAGTTTCTGCGCAGTCGTTACCACTGCGAAGCATTAAGCCATACAATAGGTCTAAAACGGAAATTTTTTCGCCTTCTCTCAAGTAAATGCTAGAGCCTTCAATATTGGCACAATTTTTAGGAACGGTTACAATTTTATTTACGTCAAAATTATTTATAACGGTTATTGCCGTTACAATTTTTGTTGTAGAAGCAATTGGCAATTTTAAATCTTCATTAACAGCTTTAAATACTTTATTTGAGTTAACTTCTAAAACGTATTCCGCCTTTGACTCAGTGTAAGCAAATGCCGTGTCAACCATTGCGTTATTGATTGTAAAAATGCTAAAAATCAAAGCAATTATCGCAAAATATAAATATTTTTTAATTCTTTGTATCATTGCTACCACCAAATAAATTTAATGCACTATCAACCAATTTTTCTATAGGCTCTATAGGTATTTTTATAAAATTAACAATTCCGTTTTTAACCTGTAAAAAGCCAACGGGTTGAAAACTTAATACTGCTCCACCACCGCCTAGAAACGGCTTATTTTTATCAAATAGTTTTACCCCGCCATATTCGCCACCGCCACTTAAATAACCAACAATCGTTTTAGAAACAGGAATAATCATAGAGCCATCTTCACACGTTATTGGAGTGCCTATATTTTGGTTTTCTTCCGTAAGTTTAGTTAATTCACTAACAGTTGATAAGTTTATATTTTCAATTTTTTTCTTTGCAAGTTTTGCCACAATCTACTCCCTTTTTTAATATAATTTGCAATAATCATTCTTAATATACAAAAAATATTAAAGGTTATTGTAAATGAAGCGTTAACTTTTGTTTTATAATTAGGATTTTTATTGAGTTTATAATAATAAGCGCTTTTAAAAAAATATATTTCATTGCTAAAATATGCATTTAATAATGAGTAAATTGTATTTAAAAGCATTAAAAAAGATAGTGAGTATTCATTAACTGCACTATCAATATATACATAAAAAGAAAGTATTACAAAAAATACTCCACGATTACCATTTTTTGTTAAAATATCAAAATTAATAACGTACGCCTTGTTTTTTACGTGTAAATAAACAGATTTAATATCTCTTTTTGTAATATAACCGCTAAAAACCATAAAATATTTAAAAAGGTATATTGCAAAATACAATTTTTGCTCTTTTTCGTTATAAAACAAATAGAAAGTTGAACTTATAGGTAAAAATAAAAAAATTGTTAAAAAAATTATTATATAAAAACCCATAATAAAAGTTTATTTAATTTTTTAATAAAAATACAAACTAATCTTTTTTTATTTCCGTAATTTTAATTGCTTTATAGTCGTTTTCCCCATCTTCAATGCACTTACCGCAATTATCACATAATTTAAGCGGGTTTAAATCACACGTTAAACACTCGTTACAATTTATACATTCTCTATCATATAATTCACATTGCTTAATCATAAAATATTCTCCTTAATTTATTATAAAACTATTTTAATTAATTTGCAAGGAAAATTAATGATTTTTTAAACAAATGTTTGCATTTTCTGCTAAAATATGGTAAAATAAGGTTAAATAAGGTATGGAGATAAAAAAATGTCTAAAATTGATGCAAAATTAGATGAATTATATCTATATATAATAAATTATAAAAAAGATAACGGAATTTCGCCAACTGTTAGAGATATTTGTAAAGATTTATCAATTAAGTCAACAGCAACTGCAAAATATTATATTGACAAACTTGTTGAGCGCGGTTTAATTAATAAGCAAGATGATAAAAAACGTGCTTTAACTATAAAAAACAAGTTGTCAAGTGAAAGTTTAACAGTACCGCTTTTAGGAACGATTACTGCAGGCACGCCTATTTTTGCAGTTGAGAATTTAGAAGGATATTACCAAATTCCAAGCGAATATTATAGCGACAGCGAAGTTTTTATGCTAAAAGTTAAAGGCGATTCTATGATAAACGCCAACATATTAAACGGCGATAAAATTATTGTAAAGAAGACTGACGTTTGTAATAATGGCGATATTGTTGTTGCCTTACTTGACGATAGTGCAACCGTAAAACGTTTTATGTTAAAAAACGGTGTTCCCGTACTTCACCCTGAAAACGAAGCTTATGAAGATATTGTAGGCACGTTTAAAATACTAGGGGTTGTTAGCGGTTTGATGCGTAAATTTTAAATATAAATTTCAATATAAAAAAAGCGTATTTTTTGATAAATACGCTTTTTTGAATTTGTTTTAAAATATTAGATATTATCGCAAAATTTAAGAATTATAATTAACGAATAAATCAATAACTTTATCTAAAAGTTCTTGTCTATTTCCACTTAAATTAACAAGCCCTTCAAGGCGTTTAAAAAAAGTTATTTGCCTTTTTGCATAATGGCGTGAATTAAGTTTAATTTTTTCAATTGCGCCATCAATATCGCCGTTTAATAACCCGTCGTAAATTTCTTTGTAGCCAATACCTTGCATACATTGATTATCTATGGTTATACCCTTATCTACTAACCTTTTAACTTCTTCAACCAATCCACATTCCACCATCTTATCAACACGTAAATTAATGCGCTCATATAAAACGTTTCTTGGCATATCAATTGAAACCGCAATATAACTAAACCTAGGCTCTAATTTATCGTTTTGAAGCGACTTTTTCTTGCCGGTGCCATAATAAATTTCTAGCGCACGAACAACTCTTACAACGTCGTTTTTATGAAGTTTTAAAGCAGTTTCGCTATCAACTTTTAAAAGTTCGTTGTATACGCTATCAACACCCTCTTCACTAGCCATTTTTAAGTATTTTTGCCTAACTTCATCATTTTTAGGAACGTTGCCGTAACTCAACTTATATAAAATAGAATTAATATAAAAACCAGTACCACCGCAAATTATCGCAGGTTTATTTTGGCTTAAAATTTCATTTATAGCTTTTAAAGCATATTCTTCATAGTCGGAAACGCTAAATTCGCTAGTGGGCTCAACAAAATCAACTAAATAATGCTTAACTTGTTGCATTTCTTCCTTAGTTGGTTTTGCAGTTCCTATGTCTAAATCTTTATAAATTGCCAAAGAATCGGCATAAACTATGGACGTATTAAGTTTTTTAGCAACGTCAAGCGCAAGTTGTGATTTGCCTGATGCCGTTGCACCACAAATTATAATGAGTTCCGGCTTCATACTATCCTTTTAAACCACTTGTCAATTTCATAACGAGTAATTTTAACAGCAATAGGTCTGCCGTGTGGACATTTTAAATTGATGTTGCCGTCAAGCAAACGCATTAAGGAATCAACTTCACTTTTATCAAGTTGCATGCCTGCTTTTATTGCCGACTTACAAGCTTTCATTATTATTTTTTCATTAATTACGTTAGGAATAGTTAAATGCCTAAATGAATAATCTTCCATTATTTCACTAAAGAAATCTACTAAATTTATATCGGTAAATTCTAATGGAATACTATAAACGGTTAAAACTCCGTCATAAATTTTTGAGTCAAAACCAACTTCACTTAAAAAAATTAACTTGTCTTTTAAAAAGTTTTCTTCGTTAGAATTAAGCGACATTGTAAACGGAACTAATAAGTCTTGTAGCGTTATACTCTTTGTTGTTTGCAACATAATAAATTTGTTGTAAAGTAACCTTTCATGAGCGGCGTGTTGGTCAATTATATACATATCTTTAGTATCGTCAAATAAAAGATACGAGTTTAAAATTTGCCCCCTATATTCAAGTTTATTTGTTTTAAACAACTCTGCTTGCTCACTTTCAAACTTTTTACGTTCAAGTTCAGCAATATATTTTTTATTTTCAGCAAAAATATCTACTTCTTGCTTTGGAGGGTTGGAATTTTGAGGCTCGCTTAAAAACTCAGTCTTATCTTCAAATACTTCGCTAGTTTTAAAATTAAATTTATCACGCTTATACGGAGTGTTAACAGAAATATTGCTTTCTTTTAAACTTGTTTGAACAGGTTTAACTTCAACTATTTCGTTTTTAAGTTCGTTTTGTTTTAATTCTTCAGGGCTCTTATATATAGTTTCGCCACCGCCTAAAACAATGTTAACTGCAGTGTCAGTTCCATCTAAAACCTTTGAAATTGTAGAGTAAATCGCTCCGTAAACTACGGAATTATCTAAAAAACGAACGTCACTTTTGTTAGGCGTAACGTTAACGTCAACAAATTCTTTTGGCATTGTAACGTATAAAACGTAAAACGGATAACGCCTTTTCATTAAATAACTAGAGTAAGCGTTATGAACTGCAGATTGAATTGTAGAATTTTCAACGTATCTACCATTTAAAATAGTGGTTTGATACGTTCTATTTGGCTTGGTATAATTATGTTTTCCAACGTACCCTTCAATTTTAACGCCATGTAAATAATTAGATATTTTAAAAGAATTTTTAACTGCGTCAAGCCCGTAAACAGATATTAAACTATCTTCAACACCATCGCCGTAACTTTCAATAATCAAATCGCCGTCAGTATAATATTTAAACGAAATTGTAGGATTTGCAAGAACTAATCTTGCCATCATATCAGTAACTTCGTTTTCTTCACTCTTATCGCTCTTTAAAAATTTAAGACGTGCAGGCGTATTAAAAAACAGGTTGGAAACAGATATATGTGTGCCGTTATTGCAAGGGCATTCTTCAACTTCACTTTCATCACCACCATTACTAGTTATACAGTAGCCAATATCCTGCCCTTCAACTTTACTTGTAATTTCAATTTTTGCAACTGAGGCAATTGAAGGCAACGCTTCGCCCCTAAAGCCAAGTGTAGAAATGTGTTCTAAATCTTCACTATTCAAAATTTTTGACGTTGCGTGTGGCATTAAAGCCTTTTTTAAGTTGTATTTATCTATGCCAGAGCCGTTATCGCTAACTTCAATTGCAGTTTTACCGCCGTTAAAAATAGAAACGGTAATTTCCGTAGCGCCAGCGTCTATACTATTTTCAACAAGTTCTTTAACAACGGAATATGGGCGTTCAACAACTTCACCCGCCGCTATTCTATTGTAAACTTTCTTGTCTAAAACGTTTATGTTTGCCATATTTTATTCCTTTGCAATTTCTTTTAATTTATATAAAAATTCTAGAGCTTGTCTTGGAGAAAAATTATCTAAATCTTCACTTAAAAGTGCTTCTTTAATAACGCTTTCAACAGTGTTATCTTCCTCAACTTCATCAACTTTTTTATTTTTGCCAATGTCGTTTTGCTCTAATCTTTTTAAAATTGAGCGTGCGTTTAAAGTAACTTCTTTAGGAACGCCTGCAAGTGAAGCAACTTCTATACCAAAACTCTTATTTGCACTACCTTCTTTAATTTTTCTTAAGAAAATAATGTTTCCGTTTTCTTCCTTAACGCAAATTTTATAGTTTTTAACGCCGTCCAACTTGCCTTCAAGCTCGCTAAGTTCGTGATAATGCGTTGCAAAAAGTGTTTTTGCACCAATTTTTTTAACGATATACTCAATGACCGCCCAAGCTATAGAAAGCCCGTCAAACGTAGAAGTGCCACGCCCAACTTCGTCTAAAATTAGCAAGCTGTTTTTTGTTGCCTTGTTTAAAATAACTGCAACTTCGTTCATTTCTACCATAAAAGTAGACTGGTCGGAAATTAAATTGTCACTAGCGCCAACTCTTGTAAATATTTTGTCAGTAAGCGGTATTTTAGCCGATTTGCAAGGCACGAAAGAGCCAACGTGAGCCATAATGGTTATAAGTGCAATTTGGCGCATATACGTTGATTTGCCCGCCATATTAGGCCCTGTTATAATAAGCATATTATCTGTTTTATCGTTCATAAAACAATCGTTTGCAATAAATTGCCCGTCTAAAATTTCTTCAACAACGGCGTGCCTACTTTGAATAAGGCTAAGTTCGCTATCTCTATTAACTATTGGCCTACAATAATTATTAGCCTTAGCAACCATAGCAAAACTCAACAATACGTCAAGCGTAGCAATTGCTTTAGACGAACGCTTAATCTTTAAAAGATTATCGTCTAAAACGCTTTTGATTTTACTAAAAATTTCACTTTCAATTTTTAAACAAGTTTCTTTACTTGATAAAATTTCTTCTTCTAACTTTTTAAGTTCTTCAGTTATAAAGCGTTCGCCCGTTGTTAACGTTTGTTTTCTTACGTAGTTATAAGGCACTTTATCTTTAAAGGAGTTAGAAACTTCAATATAGTAACCAAAAACCTTGTTATATCTAATTTTAAGCGTTTTTATGCCCGTTTCTTGCCTTTCTCTTTCTTCCATTTCAAGCAAAATGTCGTTGGAGTTTTTAGAAACTTCACGCAAGCGGTCAAGTTCTTTATCAAAACCTTCCGCAATATATCCGCCGTCTTTTAAATTGAGCGGTGCATCTTGCGATATTGCATGAGAAATAAGGTTTGTTAAATCGCTAAAATCGTAGATATTATCTTTAATATCACGCAAAATTTGGCTATTAGTTCCTGCCAAAGTAAATATAATTGATGGAAAAACTGAAAGCGAAGTTGAAAGTTGCAAACAATCTCTTGGAGTAATGTTGTTGTTTGAAATTTTACCCGACAATCTTTCCGTATCTTTAACCGAAGTTAACAAATCTTTAACGGCATTACGCATTAACGCGTCGTTAAAAAGTTCGCTAACGCCGTCTTGCCTGTATTCAATTTTTTCAACGTCTTGTAGCGGAGATAAAAGCCAATTATTTAATCGCCTTGAGCCCATTGCGGTACGAGTTTTATCAATAACCCATTGAAGTGAGCCGTAACGCTTGCCGTCACGCATATTTTTAATAATTTCAAGGTTTTTTATCGCACTATCATTGAGGTGCATAAACTCGCCGTCATCAACAATTTCTATGGCGTTAAGGTTTGATATTGCACGCTTTTGAGTTTCGTTTAAATAAGAAATTAATGCGCCAGAGCAAGATATAATGGTTTTTTCATCTTCTAACCCAAACCCTGCTAAATTATGTACGTTAAATTGCGCTGTAAGCGTTTTATATGCCCTAGAAACACTAAATTCCCAATCGCTATATGGCGAAAATCTAACAATTTGTGCTCTTTTTACCGCCATTGTATTGTTTGCAAGTTGTGCTATTTTTGGCGTTGCTATAATTTCAACGGGAGAAATTTTTTGAATAGAACTTAAAAGTTCAACAAAAGAGCCGTCGTCTTTTACGTTTTGAGCGTAAAAATCGCCCGTAGTTATATCAGCCCAACTTATTGCATAAACGCCATTTAGTTCACTAACGCTTAAAATGTAATTATTTTGCTTTTCATCAAGCATATTATTTTCTGTAACCGTACCGGCGGAAATAATTTTGGTTACGTCACGTTGAACAAGTTTTCCTTTAACGGCATCTTCTAATTGTTCGCAAATTGCAACTTTTTCGCCAAAACTTACAAGTTTTGCTATATAATTATCTGCAGCGTGATATGGTACGCCACACATTGGCGCACGTTCGCCTTTACCACACTCCTTACTTGTCAACGTTAAATCAAGCAAGCGTGATGCCTTTATAGCATCATCGTCAAACATCTCGTAAAAGTCGCCTAAACGATAAAACAAAATAGCATCTTGATAATTTTGTTTAGTTTTTCTATAATGCTCCATCATTGGAGATGGTCCATCATTTTTTGCCATATTTATTCTCCTAATTCGCCGTATAGCGACATTCCGCCCGCTTTTGTAATTTTAACCATTACAAACTCGCCGATAAGCGACCTTTCGCTTGCAAAGTAAATCATTTTTGAATACTCGTCACGCCCTAAATAGAGCCCACGTTTATCATCGTAATCTTCACATAAAACTTCAACGGTTTTGCCAACGTATTCAAGTGATTTTTGCGTGTTAATTTCATTTTGAAGTTCAACTAGGCGCATAATTCTGTCTTTTTTAGTAGCATCGTTAACATGCCCGTCCATTTGGTCGGCTTTTGTGCCACTGCGCCTTGAATATACAAAAGTAAACGCTCCGTCAAACTTAATTTTGTTAACTGCGTTATATGTATTTAAAAAGTCCTGCTCGGTTTCATTTGGAAAGCCAACCATAATATCCGTTGTAACTGCGCAGTTTGGAATAGCGTTTTTAAGCATTTGAACTTTTTGCATATAGTCTTCAAAAGTGTATCGCCTATTCATGAGTTCAAGTATTGGTGACGAGCCAGATTGTAGTGGCAAGTGAATACAATTGCAAATTTTATCGTTATTTTTAATAACGTCAACTAATTTTTGATTAATATCTTTTGGATGGTTAGACATAAAACGCAATCTAAATTTGCCGTCAATTTTACAAATTTCAGTAAGCAAATCTGCAAAATCGCAGTTAAAATTGGCGGTTTTGCCGTACGAATCAACGTTTTGACCAAGCAAAGTAATTTCTTTATAGCCTAAATTTACAAGTTCTTTAACCTCACTTATAATAGCATCTGGTTCTCTACTAATTTCACGCCCTCTAACGTAAGGAACAATGCAGTAAGTACAAAAATTATTACAACCATACATAACGTTAACCCATGCGTTTGGATAACTTGTGCGGTATGGTTTTACACTTTCGTCAATAGCGTAGTTGCCATCAATAATTTCAACAACTTTTTTGCCGGTTTTTAAGCGTTTTTGCAAATATTCCTTAAACATATTAAGATTTGAAGTGCCAAAAATTACGTCAATAAACGGAAAAGTTTGTTTTAAATATTCGGCCTTACCATTTTGCTGTGTCATACAACCGCCAACCGCAACAATAAGGTCCTTATTCTTCTTTTTAAGCGGTTTTAAGGCGCCAATATTTCCAATTGCGTGTTGTTCAGCATTTTCACGAATGCAACAAGTGTTAAATACGATTATATTAGCTTTTTCATCATCGGTTGTTTCAACGTAATTAAGCTCTTTAAGCATACCAGCAAGCTTTTCAGACTCATGTACGTTCATTTGACAACCATAAGTGTAAATTTTATAGTAAAACATAATAAGTATATTATACATATTATGCACCCTAAATTCAAGCATTTTTGAGTTTTAGCATTAAAATTTATAAAATTTTAATAAAAAATTAAAATAAATACATAAAAAGATAATTTTTCTTTAAACTTTTTGTATGAAAAAAGCATTAAAAATACTAGCAGTTTGCTTTCTTATTATAACCACAATTATAACAGGCTCTCTTTTTTATGGCTTAATTATTGTAAAAGATTCCGTTTTAGAAACGGATAAATTAGTTTCAAATAAAGTTAAATACACGTTTTACGACGGAAACAACCAAATAATTGACAATAATTTACTTAAAAATTCTAGTCACGTTTTAGTAAAAGAATTAAAACCTTACACTCTTAACGCTTTTATTGCAATTGAAGATAGGCGATTTTATACCCATAACGGCATTGACTACAAAAGAATTATAGGAGCAATGCTAAACAATATTAAAACTATGAGTTTAAAAGAAGGCGCATCAACAATATCACAACAACTTGTTAAAAACACGCATTTAAGCAGTGAAAAAACGTTTAAAAGAAAATTAAGTGAAATAAAAATTACTAAACAACTTGAAAAAAAATACACAAAACAGCAAATTTTAGAAATGTATTTAAACACAATTTACTTTGGCAGTGGCGCATATGGAATTAACGAGGCAAGTATCACCTATTTTAACAAAACTGCAAAAGATTTAACCATAAACGAAAGTGCTGTTTTGGCAGGAATTATAAAAGCACCAAGCAAATACTCGCCACTTATAAATTACGATAGTTGTTTTAATAGAAAAAACGTAGTTTTAAAAAGTATGTATGATTGTAACTTTATTTCAAAAAGTGAGTATGAGGAAAATAGAGTTATGGAAATTAACCTTTCAAAAGAGTCCTCATTTAAAGGACTACAAAATTATATTGACGCATGCAAGTGTGAATACGATAGTTTAAACCTTAATCCATACCAAAGTAACGATGTAAAAATATACACTGCTCTTGACGTTAACGCACAAAATCTTTTAAATGAGTTACGTGTAGAAAACGAGCCGAATTACAATAGAAAACAAATTATAATAAACGCTAAAAATAACGATATTATCGCATTTTATGGCAATAATTCAAATTTAAAAAGGAGCCCTGCATCATGCGTAAAGCCATGGCTTGTTTACGCCCCGATTCTTAACGAAAAGTACGCTACTCTTTCAACGGTTATAAATGATAAAAAGAAGAGTTTTAATAGTTATTCGCCATCAAATTACGACGACAAATATTACGGGCTAGTAACTTTAAAAACTGCTTTAGAAAAAAGTTTAAATTTGCCTGCCGTTGAACTTTTAAATGATTTTGGAGTTAATAAAGCAATAAATTACGCAAAAAAAATGGACGTTAATATTGAAAATAAAGACCTTTCAATAGCACTTGGCGCAATAAGTAACGGGCTAACCTTACAACAACTTTGCGACTGCTACTCCCCTTTTACAAATAATGGAAATTATACAAAATCGCATTTTATAAAAAAAGTTGAAATAGGAAACAAACAAGTTTACAACGTAAACAATAAAAGTGTTAAAGTTTTTAATGAAGATACTGCATTTTTAATAAACGATGCTCTAAAAAGTGCGGTAAAATCCGGCACGTCTAAAAAATTAAGTTCTTTTGAGTTTGACGTATGCGCAAAAACAGGAACAAATGGAAGTAAAAATGGAAATTTAGATGCTTATTCTATAGCATATACTCAAAATCATATAATAGGTACTTGGCTTGGCAATAATGATAATTCTCTTATGCCAAATTTTGTAGCAGGCGGAAATTACCCTACTATATATACAAGTGAGGTTTTAAGTTATTTATATAAAAATGAAAAGCCGTCAAATTTTACAAAACCACAAAATATTATAAAAGAATATATTGATGAAAACACGTTGTTAAATAAAGAAGAATTGTACGTTGATGAAGAAAATGGCATTCCATACTATTACATTAACGGAACGCAACCAACTAAGCAAAAACGCAATAATAAAATAATGGTTAACGACGTAAAAATTACTTTAAACAACGGAAAAGTTACAATATATTTAGACGTTGAAAATGCTACAAAAATTAAGGTTGAAAGAGAATTTAATAAGCAAAACGAAATAGTATATCACGATAGAAATATTAGTAAAATTACAGATAAAATCTATAGATTTGGAAAATACAACTACTTTGTTACAATATATGATAATAATGAAATTTTTAAAAAAATAGAACTGCCAACCATTAATTACAATAAAAATAATTTATCAATTATTAATAATAACGATTGGTATTTAGACGAATAAAAAAATCACGGGAATTAACCCGTGATTTTATATTTATATAAATTATTTATTTAAAAGTTCTGCGATAGAAATGCCAGTTTCAGCTGAATCAGTCCAACCTCTCATTTCTTCATCTTCTTTTACCTTCTTTTCTTTCTTAGCCTTTTCTTCTTCAACCTTTTCTTCTTTTACAGGTGGAGTAAGTAATGCTTTAATAGATAAAGTAATCTTTTTCTTTTCAACGTCAATAGCCATAATTTTAGCTTCAACGTCTTGACCAACTTTTAATGCAGTTGCTGGATTTTCAAGGAAGTCGTAAGAGATTTGAGAAACGTGAACTAAACCATCAACACCCTTTTCAATTTCAACAAACGCGCCAAAGTTAACAATTCTAACAACCTTACCACTAACAGTATCACCAATAGCGTATTTTTCTTCAACTAAATCCCAAGGTTTTGGTTGTAATTGTTTGTAGCCAATAGAAACTTTTTTATTTTCTTTATCAACTTTTAAAACTACAAAGTCATAAGCTTTGTTAAGTTCTAAAACGTCTTGTGGAGCTTTAACGTTGTTCCAAGAAAGGTCAGAAATGTGAGCTAAGCAATCAAATCCGTTAACAACAACGAACGCACCAAAGTTAGAAAATCTTGCAACAGTACCTGTAACGATATCGTTTTCAGCAATATTTGCAAAGAATTCTTCTTCTTTCTTAAGTCTTTCAGCATCTCTTAAAGCCTTTTCTTCTTCTAAAATAACTTTTTGAGAAGCAACAATTTCTTTCTTTCTATTATTGTATTCAACTTTTAACGCTTTAACTCTTAAGTTCTTGCTAACGTATTTATCAAGTTCTTTAACAAAACCAATTTTAATTTCTCTTGCAGGAACGAAAACGTCAAAATTTTCAAATTTACCAATAAGACCGCCCTTGTTAGAAGCTGTAATTGCCACGTTAAAGATTTTACCATCTTTAATTTCTTTTACAAGTTCTTGTTCTTTTTTAATTACAAGAATTTGTTTTTGAGAAATTTTAAGTGGCTTTGTTGCCATAACAACAACTTCAAGTTCTTCACCAAGTTTATAATCGTCTTTGTTATAAACTTCTTGAGCAAGTTCTTCTTTTGAAATAGTAATGTCAGTTTTACCATCAAAGTAAACTTTTAAGCCGTCATCTTCTACTTGTGAAATAACAACACTAATAATTTGCCCCTTTTTAAGATTTTGCTTTTCATCAAGCAAAGCAACCGCTTGTTCCATTGAATTTACTTCATTACTTTCCATAGTTAAGAAAACCTCCATTGATTGCTTAAGTGGCGTGGACGCACCACTAACAATCCCTACGCTATTGTAGTTTTTTAATTTTTTATAATCTAACCCATCGGGTTTAGAAACAAGATAAGTGGCGTTACAATTCTTTTTGCAAATATCAAAAAGCCTTGTCGTATTAGAACTAGTAGCTGAGCCAATAACTACCATTGCATCACATTTTTTTGAAAGCATTTCCGCTTCATTTTGACGCTCCATTGTAGTATAACAAATTGTTTTAAAAATCTCAACTGTTTTTAACGATAAATTGTTAATTTTTTTTAATATTGCATCAAATTTTTTTGTAGAATACGTTGTTTGACACACAACGCAAACTTTTTCATACGTATTAAGATTATTTGTAAAATCTTCACTATCAATAATTATTGCAGAATTATTACACCAACCATTAATACCTACAACTTCTGGATGGCTACTTTTACCAACAATAACAATTTGATAACCTTTACTATAATACTCTTTTGCAATATTTTGTATTTTTTTTACAAATGGACAAGTGCAGTCAATAATAGTAATATTATTTTTATTAAAATAATCTATTGTATTTTTACCCACTCCATGAGAACGAATTATAACGGAACTGCCGTTCTTTACTTCATTTTCACTTTCAACGGTTATCAAGCCTTTTTCTTTAAGCTCACTTAACACCGTTTCATTATGAATAATATTGCCAAGTATATACGCCCCTTTGTTTTCTGGCATAAGTGCCGTATCAACAGCACGCTTAACACCCATACAAAAACCAGCGTTTTTTGCTAAATAAACTTTCATTTTTTAACCTTTTTATTTTTAATTTCGGCAACCTTTTCATTAACTTCAACTTGAAGTTCAAGCATTTTATTATATATGATTTGAGTTGCCTCATTAGCAACTTCATCCGTAAACTTTTTACCGTAAAACTCACTAAGTTCAAAAGGTTTACCAACTATTGCATAATTAGTTTTAAAAAGTTTAACCCTGTCTTGAAGTATAATAGGAACAATTTTTGCTTGACCTTTTATCGCAAACATTGCCGTACCTGTTTTTAAAGGTTGAATAGTAGTGTCTTTTTTATTTCTTGTACCCTCAGGGAAAATACCTAAAACTTTTCCCTCTTTAAGTACTTTCAAACCTTCTTTTATAGAAGATATGCTTGGATTATCTCTATCAATAGGAATAACACCAAACTTTTTTAATACCCATGCGGGAAACCAGTGCCTAAACCACTCTGCTTTAGCCAAATAATGAACGTTAGTTTTGTAAAGCTCGCTAACAACGCAAACGTCTGCCTTGCCCAAATGATTGCATATCACAATACTTTTTTCACCTGTAATTACGCCTTTTCTATTAAAAACTTTAACTCTTAATAAAAGTTTATAAAAAAACCACATTATAGGTCTTAAAATTTTATACAACATAAGCCTTTCCTATTTTTTATTAACGTAAGATAAAACAAAATCAATAACTTCGTCTGGCGTCATTGAAGAAGTATCTAATAAAACCGCGTCTTCAGCTTGTCTTAATGGAGCAATTTCACGGTGAGAGTCATTATAGTCACGTTGCTCAATTTCAGCCTTTAAGGTTTCGTAATCTACCGTTTGACCACGTGCAACAAGCTCTTTATAACGCCTATTTGTTCTTTCTTCAACTGATGCAGTAATATAAAACTTGTATTTGGCAAAAGGTAAAACAAACGTACCGATATCTCTACCATCTAAAACGCAATCCGTGCCTAATGCAATTTGGCGTTGAAGTTCAACGAGTTTTTGTCTAATATTTTTGTGAGCAGAAATGTCTGAAGCTTTCATTGAAATTTCATTTTGCCTAATTTCTTTTGAAACGTCAATATCGTCTAAATATGTATGTTGAGTACCATCTTCATACTTTACTTTTATGTCAATTTTATCTAATATAGAATTAACTTGCTCTTCATTTTTACAATCAATACCAAGATAATGTGCTTTTAACGCACAAGCGCGATACATTGCTCCCGTATCTAAATATAAAATTCCAAGTTTGTTTGAAAGTGCTTTTGCTATAGTTGATTTACCACTACCTGAAGGTCCATCAAGTGCTATATTTATCATATATAGTTCTCCTTATATTTTTAGATTTTATCGTATATTTTATAAATTTTTCTATTGTTAATTATTGCCTGCAGTGTAACCTGTTGAAAATGCTATTTGCAAATTAAATCCACCAGTAAACGCATCTAAGTCAAGCACTTCGCCGGCAAAATAAAGCCCTTTTACAAGCCTACTTTCCATAGTAGACGGGTTAACTTCCTTAACCAAAACGCCACCATTTGTTATAACAGCTTCATTAAAACTACGCAAAGAATCAAGTTTAAATTCAAGTGCTTTTATGGTAGTTATTATTTGAGTTCTTTCTTTAACGGTTATTTCGTTATTCTTTTTATACTCATTAACTCCACTTCTGCTAATTACAAGCGGAATAAGTGCTTTTGGCAACAATAAATCAAGCGAGTTTTTAAGTGCTTTATTTTTATTAATTTCAAAATCTCTAAGCAAACGTGCGTCTAACTCTTTTAACGTTAAGGCTGGCTTTAAGTCTATAAAAAGATTAATATTGTTTGGGCTTCTTTTTGTTGTTAAAGCGGAAGCCGTTAACACAAGCGGGCCAGACACGCCAAAATGCGTAAATAACATTTCACCTTGCTCGCTATAATACTCTTTACCACTATCTTTAGCCGTTAATTTAACGTTTTTAAGTGTTAAACCTTGTAGAGCCTTGTACTCATCGCCTACCAAGTTAAAACCGCATAAAGACGGCGTTAATTTAGTTACCGTATGCCCAAATTTTTTAGCAAAGGCATAGCCGTCTCCCGTAGAGCCTGTAGACGCATAAGATAAACCGCCTGTTGCTACTATAACCTTTTCGGCTTCATATTCGCCTAAATCTGTTACAACCTTGTTAACAGCGCCGTCACTAACCAAAACGTCTAAAACAACTTCGTTATACTTAACTATTACACCAACTCTTTCAAGTGCATTTTTAAGCGCCTTAATAACGTCACTAGACTTGTCTGAAAGTGGAAAAACACGATTGCCACGTTCAACTTTAGTTTTTAAGCCTATTTCTTCAAAAAAGTTAATAGTATCTTGCGGTGTAAATGAATAAATTGAACTCATTAAAAATTTAGGGTTAGAAACAACGTTTGCTAAAAAAGTTTGCACGTCACAATCATTAGTAATGTTGCACCTACCCTTGCCCGTAATATAAAGTTTTTTACCAAGTTTTTCGTTTTTTTCAATTAACGTAACGCTATTTCCATTTTTTGCTTGAAAATATGCGCTAATCATACCTGCTGGCCCACCGCCTATTACTACGGTTCTCATTTTTAACTTCCTTAAATAGTGTTGGCGAGAGCCTTATTTTAACGCCCTCGCCAAACAATTATAACATATTAAACTTAATAATGTAAACGCAATTTGAATAAAAATTTTAAATTAAACGGGATATACCGAACTTTTTACTAAATCTGCATCAATTTTTTTATCTTTTGCAAGTCTATATTTAAAGAAGTTAATTGCAACTTGATTAAATAATGCGTAAGAAAGAACGTCTTCTTCTTGAGTGTAATACTCTTTAATTTCTTCTTTAAATTTCTCGTATTCTGGTTTTAAATCGTCGGCAGGTCTATGAGTTATACGCTTTTCATCGCCAAGAACTTTTTTAGCAACTTCTTCGTTAACATCGCCTATAACTTTGCCGTATTCGCCTTTCATAAGCGCTTTAAACTCTTTTGTAACCATTTTATATCTTTCGCCTTGCAACACGTTTAAAACGGCTTGTGTGCCTACAATTTGAGATGATGGCGTAACAAGTGGTGGATAGCCACAATCTTTTCTAACGTTAGGAACTTCTTTTAAGCAATCTTCAAAAAGTTCAAACTTGCCCGCTTGCTTTAATTGTGACATAAGGTTTGAAAGCATACCGCCTGGAACTTGATATAAAAGTGTATTAACGTCAATTTGGCGAACTTTAGGGTCAAGTATTCCATCATCTTCTAAACGCTTTGCAACGCCTTTAAAGTAGTTGTTAATTGGCACAAGTTCTTCAATATTTATGCCGGTATCATACTCCGTACCCTTTAAAGTAGCAACAAATGGTTCTGTTGCAGGTTGAGAAGTGCCGTTGCCCATTGCGGAAAGTGCACAGTCAACAATATCACAACCAGCTTCAATAGCTTTTAAGTAAACCATATCGCCGGTACCCGTAGTATTATGAGTGTGAAGATGAATTTTTGTTTCAGGTTTTAACACTTTACGCATACCACTTATAATTTCATAAACGGTATATGGAAGTAAAATGTTAGCCATATCTTTTAAGCAAATATTGTCCGCACCCATATCCTCTAAAATTTTAGCCTTTTTAATAAACGCTTCGTTTGTGTGAAGTGGGCTTGTTGTATAACAAATAGTCGCCTCGCAAATACCGCCGTATTTTTTAATTGCTTTCATAGCAACTTCCATATTTCTTTCGTCATTAAGCGCGTCAAATACTCTTATTACAGTAATGCCGTTTTCAATAGATTTTTGAACAAATTTTTCAACAACGTCATCAGAATAATGCCTATAACCTAAAAGGTTTTGACCCCTTAAAAGCATTTGAAGCGGTGTTTTTTTAATATGTTTTTTAAGAATACGCAATCTTTCCCAAGGGTCTTCATTTAAAAACCTTAAACAGCTATCAAACGTAGCACCACCCCAAGCTTCAATAGAATAATAACCAACGTTATCAAGTTTTTCAAGCATAGGAAGCATTTCATCAAGCCTCATACGAGTTGCGGCTTGAGATTGATGCGCGTCTCTTAAAATTGTTTCTGTAATCATTACTTTTTTAGCCATAATTATCTCCTAAATTAACCGAATAAAGCAAGCAATACGCCCGCTGCTATAGCAGAGCCTATAACGCCTGCAACGTTTGGACCCATTGCATGCATAAGCAAGTGGTTATTTGGGTCGGCTTCCCTACCAACGTCTTGCGAAATACGCGCCGCCATAGGAACTGCAGAAACGCCTGCCGAACCAATAAGTGGATTGATTTGCCCCTTTGACAATACGCACATAAGTTTTGCAACTAAAATACCGCAAGCAGTACCTATAATAAATGCTGTTAAACCTAAAACAATAATTTCAAGCGTTTGAAGAGCAAGGAACGTTGAGCCAACTGCTTTAGAACCAACCATAACGCCAAGGAATATTGTTACCGTGTTCATTAACCCGTTTTTAGCAGTATCTACAAGCCTATCTGTAACACCGCTTTCTTTAAGCAAGTTACCAAGCATAAGCATACCTAAAAGAGGCATTGCATCTGGTAAAATTAAACCAACTACAAGCGTTACTAAAATTGGAAATATAACTTTTTCCGCCTTAGATACACGCCTTAATTGTTTCATTTTGATTTTACGCTCTTTTTCCGTAGTCAATAAACGCATTATTGGCTTTTGAATAATAGGAATAAGCGCCATATAAGAGTACGCCGCTATTGCTATTGCAGGAAGTAAATCTTCTGCAAGTTTTTTTGTTACGTAAATTGCAGTAGGACCATCAGCACCACCAATAATTGCTATTGCGCCTGCCGCAGCGTTATCAAAACCTAATAAAACTGCACCAAAGAAAGTTATAAAAATACCAATTTGCGCAGCCGCGCCAATAAGCATACTCTTTGGATTTGCAATAAGTGGACCAAAGTCCGTCATAGCACCAATACCAAGGAAAATGATTGGTGGGAAGATAACCCAGTCAACACCCTTATAGATATAGTAGAATAATCCGTAATTACCTATAACAGTTTCTTGCGATAATTCAACTGCACCCACGTTACAAACGTAGCCGTTTTGCAACGTAACAGTAGAAGTAGCAAGTAATTCCTTAACATTTTCAAGTGAAGTTACGCTAAGTGGACTACCATCTATTGTAGCGCTATTAAACAACTCTAAAATTTGGTCAAGTGTTCCCCTTGCAACTTCAGTATTAGTAATAACGTCAGTTAAAATATAACCTTTATCGCCAAATAAAATTTTATAAGAGCCTGGAATATTAACAATAAACATACCAAACGCTATTGGCAAAAGGAGTAACGGCTCAAACTTTTTAACGATAGCCAAATAAAATAATACAAATGAAATTAAAAGCATTACAATATTTTGCCAACCATTAGGATTCGTTACAAGAGCATTTAAACCCGTACTTTCCCACAAATTAACAAGCGAATTTAATAAATCTTCAAAAAATCCGCATATAGAATAGAGTGAAAACATTTAATTCTCCTTAAGTTATGCAATAACCGCCATAATTGCGCCAGTTTCTACGTTAGAACCAACTTGCGCTTTAAAGGAAATAACACCATCGCAAGGTGCGGTAATATCGTTATCCATTTTCATTGCTTCTAAAACTAAAACAACGTCGCCTTTTTTAACGCTAGCACCTTCGCTAACCTTATATGCTTTAATCATACCTGGCATTGGGGCTTCAAGTTTAGTTCCTTGAACGTTAGCACTTGCTTTTGGAGCAGGTTGTGCAACTGGTGCAATGTTTGTAACAACAGGAGCCACCTCCATACCATTTACAACTTCTTCAACGCTAACGTCATATTTTTTACCATCTATAGTAACAACAAAATTACGCATAATAATCTCCTTAATTTAACCTTTTAATTTTTCTAACCTTAAAGTCGCATTTTTTACTTGGTTCGTTAAAATAATAAGCGGTAACCGCAGTAACAATAGCAACCTTAACGTGTTCTGGTATAGAGCCGTCATCAGCCGAAGTTTCAACTTGTTTAACAGGCTCTTTTAATGGTTTTACAACCTTTTTATTTACAAATTTATCAAATAATACACCAAATAACCATACAAAAAAGACAATTATTGCCATACCAAGGAATACGACAAATATTCCTAAAAGTATAGTTAAAAATCCGTCTTTTATTGCGTCACTTGAAATAGCGAGTAACAAATTCATAATTTACTCCTAAATTATAGATTGAAGCGCCATTATAATATGTTGGCGAACAAATTGCGGTTCAATAATATTATCTACACAACCAAGTTTTGCACTATTGAACGCATCTTGCATATCTGCATACTTTTCTTCAAGTTCATTAAGTTTATCTTCTTGAATAGTTCCAAAAGTAGCAGATGCACCAATAGTTTTATCAAAAAGTGAAATTTTAGCATCTGCGAAAGCAAACGTATAACTATTGCCAAACTCACGTGAAGCAAATGCCGTATAACCAAACCCAATTGCACTGCCGTAAACAACACTTAACCTTGTTATATTAGAAAGATTATATAACATATTAGAAACTTCTAATAAAATTGGCGAAGTTTGAGTTATAGCATCTTGCTTAATACCAACGCAATTAACCAAATTTAAAAGTGGAAGACCATTGTCATAACAATAAGTTGCAAAATTTTTAATTTTTAATACCGAATTAAGCTCAAGTTCAACGCCTTTATCTCCGCCGTTAAATAAAACGAGCGCCGTTGAAATTCCTCCAATTCTACCAATACCAGTAACTACTTCACTAGCGAATTTTGCATTTAATTCAATAAAAGTATCTTTATCGTAAATAGCATCTATTAGCAATTGTTTGTTTTTTAAAGTGTTAAGTTTTAATTGAGAGCGATTCAAATCGTCACCACAATCAACCTTTAATCCGGAAATACTTGGCAACACGTCAAAAATCTTAATCATAGAATTTTTAACTTCATCTATATTAGATAACGCAAAAGTACTTATGCCGTTTGCACTATTTTTGCCACACAAAACGTCTTTAGAAAGGTTTTGATTAGTACTTGCCATTAAAACGGCAGGGCTTGTATAACTTATACAAACGTCACCAATAGTGTAAGTATAATCACAATTACTTGCAAGTAACGCAAACGAGCCGTAAACGTCACCAACAGCAACTGCAAATTGCGGAGCAACGTCCTTTAACTCGTTAGAAAGTGCTAAAACTTTAGCAACACCTTCAAGTACTGCAATACCTTCGCCCACTTGAACACCTTTGCTATCAAGTAAATAAAGAACGGCTGTTTTAGATTCAAGCGCTTTATTTAAACAAGCGCAAATTTTATCGCAGTTGGCTTTAGTTAAGCCACCGTCTAAAATTTTGCCATTTTGAGCCACAACGTAAATTGGATAGCCCTCAATAGTAGCAAAGCCCGTAACTACGCCTAAGCCGTTTTCATCTTCATTATAAAACTCATTTTTACCAAATGAAAAAGCGTTTAATTCAACAAAACTATCTTCATCAATTATTTTAGAAAGGTAATCTCTAACTTCTTTAGACTTTTTAAAAAGTTCAACCTTACGCTTATTAAGCAAATCAAAAATATCCATTTTTTGCCTCCTGTAACTATTATACAATAAAAACACTTGTTTTGCAATTATTATTCAAATTTTAAAATAAATTTTATAATTTATAAAGTTTTTGCTTGATATTTTTTATAAAAAAATAAAAAAAGACAAGAAAATTTTATTCTTGCCTTTTTTAGATTTCACTTTTTTTAATCAAACTAAAACCAAACCACAATTATCTAAAAATTTATTAAATGCAATTACGCCCTTATTATCGCTTTTAAATACTGCCGTATTTTTTAATATAGAGGCGCAAGTATTGTTGACATACTCTGTAACTATAGCGTTTGCCTTTTTTAAATCTTTTAAATTTTTATTTTTAAGTTTAAGATCTTCAATCATATTGCGGTGAAGATACAAATCGTTACCTTCGGTAAAAATTTCATCTTTATTATAATTAACTTGACCGCATAAAATTTTAGCAACTTCATTAAGTTGACGATTAAGCCTTGCAGGCAATATAAATAAGCCCATTGCTTCAATCAAACCAATGCCTTCGCTTTTTATGTTGTGATATTCTTTATGTGCGTGGAAAATTCCGTCCGGATGTTCTTTGCTCGTTTTATTATTTCTTAAAATAAGTTCAATACAATATCTATTGTCCGTTAAAAATCTTGCTATTGGAGTTACAGTATTATGCCTGCCCTCGTCATCATTTGCAATAATGTTTACACTTTCATCACTATAAACTTTCCACTTTTCAATAATATCTCCCGCAAGTTCTTCAACAGCATTGCGGTTGTAGCCGGAAATTCTAATAACAGAATTATAAAAGTCAACAACTTCAATAGAAACGTCTTGATAACTTTTACTTTTATAATTTCTTAACGCCTTGCACGTTTGCAATGGCATTAAGTGTTTGCCACCTTGATAATGCTCGTGATTAAGTATTGAACCACCTACTATTGGAAGGTCGGAATTAGAGCCAATAAAGTAGTGTGGGAATAGTTCAATAAAGTCAAACAACTTTTCAATAGTTTTAGCGTTTATTGCCATTGGAGTGTGCGTTTTGTTAAACACAATACAATGCTCGTCGTAATAAAGATATGGCGAATATTGCATAAACCAATTTTCATTTGCTAAGTTAATTGATATAGTTCTCAAGTTAGAACGCGCAGGTTGAGTTGCGTGCCCGTAATAGCCTTCGTTATCAATACAAAGCATACAATTTGGATACTTAACGTCTTGCTTTTGAGTTAAAAGTTTAGCAATATCCTTATTGTTTTTTTCAGGCTTGCTTAAATTTATAGTAATTTCAAGCGGAATTTTAAGTTTATTTGCTTCCCACTTTAAATTCTTTTCAATATCGGTTTTTCTAATATAATAATTTTTTTGACTTAAGTCATACAAATAATTACATGCAGTTTCCGCACCAAAATTTTCTTTTAACATTGTAAAAGTTTTATTAACCTCCGATGGCTTTGGCGTAAGCAATCCAAAAATGTAGTTAGCAAAAAGGTCGGCATCAACGTCATTATTAACTAAGTTAAGTTCTTTTGCACACTCTTTAATTTCTTCAATTAAAACGTCTGGCACGGTTAAAGATTTAACTTGATTAACGTCAATTTCTTCATAAGTAGGATTAAGTAAACTAAATTGTTTTAAAAGCGTATTTCTTGTATAAACAACGTCTAATTCATTAAGCGATAAAAATTCTTTAGCGTACACAATGAGTTTTTCTACAAGTTTTTTAGCATCTAACATATTTCACCTTATATAATTAATTTTATAGAGTATAACACATCAAAAATTATATTGCAAGCGTTTATCTTTTGTCTGGGCGCATTAACGACGTTTTTTCATTTTCAGTTTTCATCAACTTTTTATCGTTAAGCAAGTTGCCCTTTATTATAGTTTTTGAGCCGTATTTTTGCCTAATTTTATCAATTTGGCTATTTAATTTTAATTTATCGTCGTATTTTTGATTATAAAAATCTAACTGCTCAACAGTTTCAAAACCTTTAACAGCCAAGCCTAACGTGCGATAATTAACAAATCTATTCCTATTTTTTATAAATAATTCAAGTGCTTTTTTATGAAAATCTTCGGGCAAAACGGTAGGCTCGTCTAAAGCGCATTGGCGAGTAATTGAAAACAAGTTTTCATCACGCATATAAATAGTTATGCTTGTTGCTCGCCCAACGTTATACGAAATTAAACGCTCGGAAACACTTTCCGCTAAAATTGTAAAAATCATACTTGCATCTTCAATCGTTTCAACGTCACGATAACACGTCATTGAATTGCCAACAGACTTAATCTCATCTTCTTCCCCGTCAAAAGACACTTCACTATTATCAAGCCCGTTAGCATAATCGTGCAAAACGCCACCCCACTTGCCAAAATGATTAACTAAATAATCTTTATCAGTTACGGCAAGTTCGCCAATTGTTTTTATGTTAATTTTGTTAAGTTTGCTTACCATTGACTTGCCAACGTATAACATATCGCCAACAGGCAAATGCCAAATTTTTTCTTTAAAATCATCAGCATTTATAACGGTTGTTCCGTCTGGCTTTTTAAGGTCAGAGCCAAGTTTAGCAAAAACTTTATTAAAACTAACGCCAACGGAAACCGTCAAACCAAGTTCCTCTCTTACCCTGCGCCTAATATCGTCAGCAATAAACTGGCCACTTTTAAATATTTTTAGCGAGTTTGTGCAGTCAAGCCAGCATTCATCAATTCCAAAAGACTCTATTTTATCTGTATAATCACGATATATATTTCTAACAAGTTTAGAGTAGGCTTCAAAACGCCTATGATTAGCTTCAACAAAAACAAGTTGCGGACATAAACTTTCAGCTTCCCTAATAGTCATGCCCGTTTTTACGCCCATTTTTTTAGCGTTTTCACTTTTAGCAAGTACAATTCCGTGCCTATCTTCAACACTACCGCAAACGGCAACGTACTTATCTTTTAAGGACGGATTAACAAGCATTTCAACGCTAGCGTAAAAATTATTCAAATCTACGTGTAAAATAGTTCTCATTTTTGCTTTTGCTTTTTAAACAACCTTTTAATTTTTCTTTCTATAACTTCGCCGTTTTTATAAATATACGTTGCAAGCATAAAAACGAGCGCAAAAAATGCTATCCAAATTAAAATTCCCCACCAAGTGTTATAAGGAATTAAATTGCCGTTTAATGAAAACGCAGTTACAAACGCAGAAATTACACGGCAACAAAATATCATAACTATAAAGTATAGCGAACTCATTGAAGAAAGCCCCGCTACAAAACATAATAAATCATCAGGAAAAAGCGGAAATAAAAACATAAACGTTAAAATAACTTTATCTTTACGCTTTATTGATTTTATTCCTTTATCAAGTTGCTCTTTACCAACGAGCCAACAAACTACTTTATAACCTAAACGCCTACCAATAAAAAAGGCAATAATAGAGCCCAAAAATACGCCGATAAACGAGAATATAGCCGTTTTTAACGCTCCAAATAAAGCCAAGCCCGTACCAGCCAAAATAACGCCTGGAATTGGCAATAAAACAACTTGTAAAACGTTTATAAAAACGTAAATTATAACCGCCCAATAACCAAACGATGCAACGTAATTTCTTAAAGACTCAACACTGTCAATTTTATCTAAAACACCCGTTATTTTTAACAAATATAACGCTATTATTAATATCGTAAAAGTTGAAAGCGCAATAATTGTAAGTTTAAATATAAACTTATTGTTAAAAAACGAGCATATTAGCGAAATTACAACCATTACGCAAACGCAAGAAGTTATTAGTATTGTTAATAGCCGTTTATTATCACATAAAAACCCACAATTAAAGGTGTTGACGTATAGAATAGAAAACACTATACTTGCAACACCTATTAAAAATAACAATATTACGTTTAAAATATTCTTTATTATATTAAGGCGCTTCATATATAATAAAGTATATGAATAAATATTAAATTTTAATCATTAATTAGCGCTAAGTTTACTAATTTCTCCCCTAGCAAGCTCGTCACACCTATTATTTTTAACGTTATCAGCGTGCCCTTTAACCTTTATAAACTCAACGTTATGAGCGTGCGTTAACTCTACAAGCTCTTTCCACAAATCTTCGTTTTTAACGGGCTTTTTGTCCGCCGTGCGCCAACCTGCCAATATCCAATTGTTAAGCCAACCTTCATTAAAGGCGGAAACTGCGTATTGCGAGTCAGAATAAACTTTAACCACGCACTTTTCCTTAAGCATTTTAAGCCCTTTTATAATAGCCAAAAGTTCCATGCGGTTGTTTGTTGTTTCTAATTCGCCACCGCTAATTTCCCTTTCAACACCTTTATAACTTAAAATTGCCGCCCAACCACCTACACCAGGGTTACCCGAGCAAGCGCCGTCAGTATAAATTTCAACTTGTTTTAACATAAAAACCCCAAAAATTAAACTATATTTATTATAATGCTAATAAATAAAATTGTCAATAATAAATTGCGAGCGCAAAAACGCCAAAATTTTGCAAATTTTAATATAACTGCAACTTTTTTGTTGACTAAATTAAAATTCTTTTGTATAATTATTAAGAATTAAATTTAGGGGAGTGGCTCAACGGTAGAGTAGCGGTCTCCAAAACCGTAGGTTGCGTGTTCGAATCGCGTCTCCCCTGCCAAAAAAAGAACAAGTTAAATACTTGTTCTTTTTTTTATCCATTGCAAAAAGCAATGGTATATCATCACGCGTAGCGTGTATATCATCGCCGTTAGGCGTATAGAATAAAAGAACGAAGTTTGTACTTCGTTCTTTTTTAATTTTAATCCATTAAAAGTGCCGCTGCTCCTAAAAGCCCTGCGGAATTACCAAGTGTTGCAGTTAAAATTTTTACTTGAGGGCCTTTAGAACCCGCAAATATATTTTTATTTAAAAGTTCTTGTAAAGGTTTGGTAAGTTCTTCGCCTTGCGCACTTACGCCACCGCCAAGCATAATAACTTGTGGGCGGAATACGTTTGCAATATTAGTTAAACCAACTGCCAAAGCGTTAATATAATTATCAACCACGTGTTTTGCGGTTTCATCTACATTCATAAAGTCAAATGCAGTTTTGCCGTCAACGTTTTCAAGCGAGCCGACCTGCCACATTTTGCTATCTTTATTATTGAGCATTGCACGTTTTGTATCGCGTATTAAAGCAGTTGCGGAAGCATACGCTTCTAAACAACCTTTTCTACCACAAGTACATTCTTCTCCACCTGCCATAATAACGCTGTGGCCAAGTTCCGCACCTGCGCCACGTGTTCCTTCAAACAATTTGCCGTCAATTATAATACCACCGCCAACGCCTGTTCCAAGAGTTACTAAAACGGTGTTATTATAGTCTTTACCACACCCAAATTTTGTTTCGCCAAGAGCGGCAACGTTAGCATCGTTTGCAATTTTAACAGGTAAATTTGTTAAGCGCTCTACCTCGCTTGCTATTTTAAAATCGTACCAATCAAGGTTGTTTGAATAAATTACCAAGCCGTTTTGGCTATCTATCATACCAGGAACGCCAATACCAACGCCAACCACGTCATTTTCCGTTAAATTTGCAGATTTTAAAAGGGATTTTACAAGATTTGATATATTTAACGCAACGGCTTTATCTCCCTTTTGACTTTCCGTTGGAACTTTATTTGATACTAAAATATTCCCAAGGTCATCAACAATACCGCCTTTAATAAAGGTACCGCCAAGGTCAATGCCTACGTAATATTTGCGAATTTCCGTTAACAAAATTTCTACGCTTCCTTTTATAATATATTCTTTATGATTTGCAGGTACAAAATAACTATCGCCTTTGCTAATTGTTTGCCCGTCAATAGTGCCATAGCCACTAATACAAGTAACGCATTGAAAACTATTTTTAGGGGCTAAAATAAGGTTGTTTCCGCTAAGTTTTTTAACGCTAAAGTATTTGCTTGCCCCTATAGTTTGACCGATTAAAACGTTATTTTCGTGCCTTTGTAAATTACTTACTTTTAACGCCTTTTCAACGTGAAGTTCACGAGGGTTACCATTTTTATCAACTCTACCATAATCGTAAACACGGTAAGTCAAATTGCTATTTTGTTGAATTTCACAAATCAAACAGCCTTTACCTATTGCGTGTACCGTACCCGACGGAATAAAGTAACACTCGCCCGATTTTACTGGGTAGAAATTTAAAAGTTCGGTTAAGCGATTTTCTTTAATAGCCAACTCATATTCTTGCTTTGTAACGTCGTTTTTAAAACCGAGATAAATACCCGCGCCTTCTTCCGCCTCAACGATATACCACATTTCAGTTTTGCCAAACGAATTTTCATACTTTAAAGCGTAATCATCACTTGGGTGGACTTGAATTGATAAATTTTGCTTTGCATCAATAAATTTTATAAGTACGGGAAAAAAAGGAAAACCTTTAACGTTTTCCCCTAATTCATTTTGAGTTACGGTTTCCAAAAGCGTTTTGCCGTTTTCAAGTTTGGTTAATCCGTCATTATGAAAAGAGAGTTCCCAACTTTCCGCACAAGGCAATTTATCAGTTTTTTTGCCGTAATTTTTTATTAAATTTTCTCCACCCCAAACGTAATCTTTACATTCGGGATACAACTTGCTAATTTGCATTTTTTACCTTTAGCAATTTACATAGTAAATTGAAATTAATTATAATTTAATAAATTTGACGTTATAACATAGTCCGCCGTAGCAATGTTTGTTGCAATTGGAACGTTATAAAGTACGGCAATTCTTAAAAGTGCCTTTACGTCAGGGTCGTGCGGTTGTGCTGTTAAAGGGTCACATAAGAAAATTATAAACCCAATTTCGCCCTCCGCTACTTTTGCACCAATTTGTTGGTCGCCACCAAGTGGACCTGACATAAAACCTTCAACTTCTAATCCCGTATTTTCTTGTATTCTTTTTGCGGTTGTTCCCGTTCCGCAAAGTTTAAAATGTTTTAATATTTCTTTATTTTTAAGCGCCCAATCAACAATCTCTTGCTTTTTACCATCGTGGGCAATAAGCGCTATTTTTTTAAGTTTTTCCATTATTTAATTACCTTTTTTAATACTTTTAATATAGCTTTTGCAATATAGTAAAAGCCTAAATCATTAGGGTGCACCCCGTCAACAAAAGCGCTTTGCTTTTCACTAACGGGAATAATTTTTTGCCCGTCAATAAAGTAAACGTTTTTATCGCCGTTTGCTACTGCTTTCAAGTAAGTTTCTTTTATAATATCACGGCGTTTTAACCTATTAACGTAGTCACGCTCATCTGTTGCGGAAACTAAAATAATAGGCGTATCTTTATGCGTTGACCTAAATTCACTATATAAATAATAGTGCGTGTCGTTTAAATACTCAACCGTAGGTGCGTTATGGTCGTAATCGCATACAAAAACGCTACAATCTACGGTTTTCATATAGTCAACCATTTGCTTACGCGCCTTACCATTACCGCTGTAGCCCAAATTTAAAAAGTCAATATTTGTCTTCTTTTCAATTAAAGATTGATAAGCGTTATCTGGCCTTGAAGCACAACCGCCTTGGGTTACTGAACTTCCGTAGTAAAGAATAGGTTTTAAGTTTTTATAAGGTTTACCTTTGCCAAATTTTGAGCCTTTGTCAAAAGCAATATACACGTCGGTAATAAAATCTTGATAGCATGGAAAATAAAGTGTAAAATATTTATATTTTCCGTCTTGTTCCTCTTTAACTTTGCGCGTATCGGTATAAGAAACAGAGCAATCTTTAACAAAAGTAGGGGTAAACGTGCAATGATACTTAAGTTTACCCTTCTCATGCTCCATTAAAACAAAACCGCAAGAGCCCGTAAGTGGCATATGGCGCATTTTTGTAATTTGCCTATATTTAACAAAAATTGAAATTGTTGTAGACGTAGTTTTAAACCTTAATCTACCGCCAGCAGTGTTCGTATTTAAAACTTCAACACCGTATGCAATACTTTTAGCAACGTCATACGGAGCGCGCACAAAAGTTTGGTTTTGGCTATCGTATGAAACGCCGTAAAGGTCAAATTTAGGGTCAAGAACTGAATAAAGTTCTTTGTTTGAAAAATCAACTTCGTTACCTTTAAAGTTCTCGTCAATTTGAGTGATATCAATTTTTTTAAATTCCATATTACTCCCCTCTATTTTCGTCTAAATAAGTTGCTTCAAGGTCACTTATATGAAGCAATACGGCAAGCGGAAATTTAGCATAAGCTTCGCTAATAGACCCGTCGCCACCTTTAACGCGCACGTCAAAACCGCCCATATGCCAATTAATTGCAAGGGCTTCATCACGCGTTAAGCGAATAAATCCGTTTACTATGTAAACGGACTTTTCCCCGTGACCGTATGGCAAAACCTCATCTTTTACGTAATAAGGCTTTTGAACCCACACGCCGTTTTCTTTAACATTTTTAACGTCTTGCTTATAAAAATCAATTTTACATAAGTCGTGAAGAAGCGAAACTATAGCAATACTTTCGTTAGAAACAACGCTTTCATAGTTAGAGCCGTACTCATTTTTAACGTTGCTTAACAACCTTTTATAAACGTTTATGCTGTGCTCAACCAAACCGCCCTCGTAAGCACAATGATATTTTGTGCTTGCAGGGGTAGTAAAAAAGTTGCTGTTTAATAAATATTGCCTTAACTTGTCAGCTCCGTCACGCTTAATATTAGCGTCAAAAATTGATAAAAATTCTTCTTTTAAAGTCATCTTATTTAGAATACCTTTCGTAGTAATCAAGCTCTACGTTCATCATATAATTCATTTGTTTAAGTTTCCAATTTACCATATCAACACCGCCAACGTAAAGCATTGAAGGCTCAAAACCAAGCGTGCTATCTTTTTTAAGGTGCTTAATTGCTTTTTGACAGTTTGCAATTTCTTGCTCGCTTATCGCCCTAATTTTTTTACATAAGTTAGCCATTTTAGCCTTAGTTTCGGCGTGGCGAAGATAGAATTTAAGGTTTGTAAACTTTTTAACGTTGATAGTAGTTTTAATACAGCAAATAAGATATTCGCCAAGGTTAATTAAGCGGTTAAGTTCGCTATTTTTAAGCGCTTTCATCTTCTTAATACCCGAAGTATATAAAACGACCATTTTTTCAAGCATTTTTAACTCTGCGTTGTGGCGAAGTGAATATGGCCAACTTTCGTCACTTATACCAAAGTTAATGTAGTTGCCAAATTCAGCGTAAGTTGGAGCCCAAATATTAATGCCGTTTGCAGCACCTTCAAGTTTAGGCGGTTGTAAAGGCTTAATTAGGCAGAACGGATATGCAGGGCCGTTTCTAAACGGACCATATTGTTCTTCAACCGTTGGAGGCATAAATTTAATTGCTTCGCTCCAATCGTTAAGTGCATCTTTAAGACCGTCACAATGACAGCCAAAGGCTTCGTCAAGCGCTAAGTTAAGGTTTGCTTCGTAATCATCACTCATAAAGCAAAGTTGGTTAAGTCTTGAAATAAAGCTTGGGAATAAGCCCATGTGGTGGCTTTCCATAAGACCTGATAAGCCATATTTTTTGCGTGCATCGTTAATAGCGTCACAACGCTTAATCCAAGCATATGGTGCAGGAACGTAAGGTGCAGTACCATAGTCCCAAGTTCTACCGCAAGTGTTAGTCATAGCGTAAAGTTTAATACCGCGTTCTTTTGCAATTTCAGCTTCGCTTAAGAAATATTCGCCTGCGTTTGTTCTTGTTAAAGAATAGTCAGACACACCTTCTTCAATACCTTCAATTTCATAGTGTTGGAACATTTCAAATGTAACTTCAAGCGTTACGTCAGTCGGCATATTTTTGATAAGTTCAATTCTTGCTTCTTTTGGGCAATAACCCCAGTTATACGTCCAGAAGATAATATCTGCATCTTTTTTAAACTTTCTAACGCTCTTCTTTAACGCTTCAATCCATTGTGGATAGTCACTGCAAGGGAACCAGCCTGGAGTTGGAACGCCAACAGGAATATTATCTTCCGGCTCAACTTCAACAGGGTGATGAGCAACTCTTGGGTCTTTACTATCAAATTCAACGGATTCGCCTACTAAAATTATTCCCTTAAATCCTGGGCAACTCTTAAATACTAAGCCGTAAGTAGAGTCCATTTTTTCCTCACAATCAGGAGCAGTAACGTCAACAAAGTTGTTAAAGTATGCAAAAGCATAAACGTCAATGCCAAATTTAGCCGCACGTTTAACAAGGTCGTTAAAGTCAGTATGATTATTTGCCGAGCGTGACGCATCAGCACCATTTGAATAAACTATAATAGCATCGTATCCGTGGTGTGCAATGTTAGAAAGGTACGCATCTGGAAAATCGTCCATAGCGTAGCCAGAGTGCACCATTCTTGGAGAGAAAGGCAAATCGTATTTGATAACGCCTTTAGCTAAAATTGGAGCACGTTTAGCCGTCATTAAAAGCTCTAAATGGAAAATACCTTGTTGGCAACTTTTATAAGTATCGCCTTTAACGATAATTTCATTATCTTTTACTTCAATTTCAAAAGAGCGTGCTTTTAAAGGCGCTAAAACTGCTTTTACAGAAAAGCCTACAACATCGTTTGTAATTTCAGCACTTATACCCATAGCCTTTTTAAGGTAAGTTTTAAGGTCTTTTAACGCATTGTCAGCAACAACGTCACCCGTAGAAATTAAATATACGAGATTAGGAAGTGAAATTTCATTTTCTTTAACTTCAACGTCTTTTCTTATATTTTTAGGAAAATAGTCTAAAAGTTCTTTTTTAAAATCAAAATCAGCCATAATTTTATCCTCATGAATTTATATTTTTACAAAAACCAACCTGCATAAACAAGTTGGTTTTTTTATTTTATTTTGCATATTCAACGCTACGAGATTCTCTTATAACGTTAACTTTAATTTGACCTGGATATTCCATAGATTCTTCAATCTTTTTAGCAATATCTTTTGCAAGGAACATAGCCTTGCTATCATCAATTTGTTCAGGTTTAACAATTACGCGAACTTCTCTACCCGCTTGAATAGCATACGCTTTTTCAACACCTTTAAAGTCTGTAGCAATGTCTTCAAGTTGTTCAAGACGTTTTACGTAATTAGTTTCAATTTCTTTTCTTGCGCCAGGTCTAACACCCGAAATTGCGTCCGCCGCTTGAACTAAAACGGCTTCAATGCACCTTGGCTCAACGTCACCATGGTGTGATTCAATACAGTTAATAACAAACCTGTTTTCTTTATATTTTTTAGCGAGTTCAACACCTAAATGAATATGAGTGCCTTCGTTTTCAAAGTCAACAGCCTTACCAATATCATGAAGTAAACCACCGCGCTTAGCAAGATTAACGTCAACGCCTAATTCTTGTGCAAGTAAGCCGGCTATATGCGCAACTTCAAGCGAGTGTTTTAAAACGTTTTGACCATAACTTGTTCTAAACTTTAATTTACCTAAAATTTTAATAAGCTCTGGATGAACGCCAAACAAGCCCATTTCAAATACGGCACTTTCGCCAGATTCTTTAATGATAGTATCTAATTCTTTTTTAACCTTATCAACGGTTTCTTCAATTCTTGTTGGTTGAATTCTACCATCGCTAATAAGTTTTTCAAGCGCTCTACGTGCAACTTCACGCCTTACTGGGTCAAAGCCAGACGCCACTACAACTTCAGGCGTATCGTCAATAATTAAACGAATACCGGTTGCGTTTTCAAGAGCTGTTATATTACGACCTTCCCTACCTATTAAACGAGCTTTCATATCGTCGTTAGGGATTGATATTGTTGTAACCGTAAGTTCGTTACTTTGGTCAACGGCACAGCGTTGTATTGCAAGGCTAATAATTTCTTTAGCTTTTTTATCAGCCTCATCTTTAGCTTGTTGCTCAGCGTTTCTAACGTAGATTGACGCTTCCTTTCTTGCATCGTCTTTAACTTCTTCAATAATCATTGACTTTGCTTCTTCAAGCGTCATTTGAGCAACTTTTTCTAATTCTTGAATAAAAAGTTCGTGTTGAGTTTCCAATTTTTCAACAAGTTGGTCTGCTTCCTTTTGCTTCTTTTCTAAAGTTTTAGCAAGTTCTTCAACTTCTTCAGTTCTACGAAGTAAAGTAGCGTCCTTTTTGTTTAAGGTTTCGTCTTTTTGGTTAAGGCGTTGCTCCATTCTTTGAAGTTCCGCTCTCTTTTCCTTTGATTCACGCTCAAAATCAGTTCTAAGTTTAAGTTCCTGTTCCTTTGCTTCAACTATTGCTCCTTTTTTAAGGGCCTTACATTCATTTTCGGCATCAGCCTTCATCTTTTCAACGAGTTTGTTCGTTTGAGCTATTTTTGAACTACGAACAACGTTTAATAAAACGTAAATGATTATAGCGCCAACTAACAAGCCTATACCGCCTGCAATAGCACCTATAATTACTTGTGAAGTGAGTAACAGGAAGGTTGAATTTTGTAACATAAAAATTACCCTCCATTAAATAGAAATAAATTATAGAAATAAGCCGACTTGAACAAAAATTAATAAAATTTTAGTTAAAAAAGTCAACATTTTTTCATCATAATTTATTTTACATTAAAAAAGCCTCTATGTCAATACAATTTTAAAAATAAATATATAAATATATTTAACAAAAAAATAAGCGTGAAAAAAATCACGCTTAACTTTTTATTTATTCAATTGCTTGAAATGAAGCTCTAATCTTTTCTTCAAGCTCTTTTTTGAATTCTAAATTTTCTGCAATATAATCTTTTGCCTTTTCTCTACCTTGAGCAAACTTATCATCGTTATAACTAAACCATGCGCCAGATTTTTGAATAATATCAAACTCAACGCCAAGGTCAAGTAAGCAACCTTCTTGAGAAATTCCCTTGCCATAAATAATGTCAAATTCAGCCGTTTTAAATGGAGGAGCAACTTTGTTTTTAACAATTTTAGCTTTTGTTCTATTGCCAACAAGCCCGTCTGCATCTTTTAATGCATCTGCCTTTCTAACGTCTATTCTAACGCTTGAATAGAATTTTAACGCTTTACCGCCTGGCGTAACTTCAGGGTTGCCAAACATAACGCCAACCTTTTCACGAAGTTGGTTGATAAAAATAATACAAGTTTTACTTTTACTTGTAACGCCGGTAAGCTTTCTTAAAGCGTGGGACATAAGCCTTGCTTGAGAACCAACGTGTTGGTCGCCCATATCACCTTCAATTTCCGCTTTTGGAGTAAGCGCAGCAACAGAGTCAACAACAATTAAGTCAACCGCACTACTTCTAACTAAACTTTCAGTAATATCAAGGGCTTGTTCGCCAGTGTCTGGTTGTGAAACGTATAAATCATCTAAATTTACACCCAATTTTGAAGCGTAAGAAGGGTCTAAAGCGTGTTCAGCATCAATAAATGCAGCAATGCCACCCATTTTTTGAGTTTCTGCTATTACGTGTAAAGCAACGGTAGTTTTACCAGAAGATTCAGGTCCGTAAATTTCAATAATTCTTCCACGAGGAACACCGCCTACACCAAGTGCAAGGTCAAGTGCCAAACACCCTGTAGGTATAACCTCAACGTTAATATCAGAAGCGCCCGAACCAAGCTTCATAATTGCACCTTTACCATATTGTTTTTCAATTTGGCTTAACACTTGTTCTAATGCTTTTTGTTTTTCATTCATATATATAACCTCTTTTTTTATTTTACAAATTATAAATGCCGTATTTAAGCGCTTTTATCGCTAAAAAAATGGCAGTTTCCACACCTTGACGGCAAATTTCTTGCCTGTTTCCTAAAAAGTTGTATTTGTGTACAACAACGTGCTCTTCAGTAGCAACGCCTATATAGCAAATGCCAACGGGAAGCCCGCTTTTATCACTATTAGGACCTGCAAGCCCCGTAGTTGAAAGTGCTATAGTTGAGTTACCTAAATTTATTAACCCCTTACACATTTCATACGCAGTTTTACTGCTAACAGCGCCAAAATCTTCTATAGTTTTAAAGTCAACGCCTAGCCTATTAATTTTTGAGTTTTCATTATAACAAACAATACCCTCGTAAAAAATATTGCTTGCACCACTTTGTGAAGTTATTTCTTTTGCTATGCCACCGCCAGTAAACGATTCCGCAACGCTAATAACACCTTTTTGAAGCGTTAAAATTTTTACTAGTTGTTCGTTTAACGTAACGTCATCTTCGGCATAAACAAAGGCTTGAAAATTTTGCAAAAACTCTTTAATTAACGCATCTTTTTGATTATCTTGAAAATTTGAAACATCAAAGTTTAAAGTAACGTCCTTAAAATTGTTTTTAATAGAAAATTTGCAGTTTTTTTCTTTAAAAAAAGCGTTTAATTTTTGGCAGTTTACACCATACAATTTAAAAGTATATATTCCGTTGTTAAAGTTTAATCCACTGCCACTCATTTTTTCCTTATTCTATAACTTTACCAAACAAATCGTATTCGTTTGCCTTAGTTATTAGCACGTTATAATATTCGCCTTGATTTATTAAATCGCTTGATTCTATGTAAACTTTTCCGTCAATATCGGGAGCGTTAAAGTACGCTCTACCATAAAACGAGCCTTTTTCATAATCAACGCCGTCACACAAAACTTCTATGGTTTTTCCAATATAATTTTTAAGGTTTTTCTTGGAAATTTGGCGTTGAACCCTATATAATTTTTCAACTCTTTCTCGTTTTACTTTTTCATCAATTTGACCGCTTAATTTATACGCTGGAGTACCCTCTTCACGAGAATAAGCAAAGAATCCCGCATTAAAGAATTTTGCTTCCTTTATAAATTTAACTAAAACGTTAAAATCTTCTTCAGTTTCTCTAGGAAAACCAGCAATAAAAGTTGTTCTAAGCGCTATGTTTGGAATTTCAGCTTTTAATTTATTTACAAGCTGTAAATAACTTTCGTAACTACCTTTTCTATTCATAAGTTTTAACACCGCATTTGAAGCGTGTTGAAGCGGAATATCAAGGTATTTTATAACTTTATTATTAGTTTTTATTTCTTCAATAAGCTCGTCTGTAATCATATCAGGATAAGCATACAAAAGCCTAATTGAATTAACCTCTTCAAGTTTAGAAAGTTCTTTGATAAGCTCAACTATTTTAGGCTCGCCGTAAAGGTCTATTCCGTAACGCGTAACGTCTTGCGCTACTAAAATAAGTTCGTTTACTTCGCCTAAACTTTTAACTTCGCTAACAAGGTCTTCAATTTTTTGCGACCTATACTTACCACGTATTGAAGGAATTAAGCAATAAGTGCATCTATTGTTGCACCCATCTGCTATTTTAAGATAATAATAATGACAAGGGGTTGTCAAAACTCTATTTTTTTCTAACAAAATTTGATTTTTATTTACAAAATTAACGCGCTTGTCTTCATAGCAAAGTTTAATTGCGTCAAAAAGCAAATCATAGTCGTTAATACCTAAAAAAGCATCAACTTCAACAAATTCTTCAAACAAGTCATCAATAAACTTTTGTGGCAAGCAACCGCAAACCACAATTTTTTCAAGATTGCCAGAATTTCTAAGAGCGTTAATTTCAAAAATAGTGTCAATAGCTTCTTTACGTGCCGATTCTAAAAAAGCGCAAGTGTTAACAACAATAATATGTGCGTCATTTACGTTTGAAGTTATTTTAAAATGCTTGCTAGCAACGGCTAAAATGCGTTCGCTATCAACTCTATTTTTATCGCAACCAAGCGAAATAAGTCCTAATTTTTTATCGTTTATCATAAATATTAACTTTCGCCACCGTACTTTTCTTCAAATTCTTCAATAGGCATTGTCATTTGATGTTTTTTATCAATAACGTTTGGCGTAATAAAACCATTATCGGTAAGCCAATCCACTATTTTTGCAGCTCTAGGATATCCCACGCCAAGTTTGCGTTGTAAAAGCGAAACGGAAATTCCGCCGTAATCATAACCTATTTTTATAGACTTTCTAAAAGTAGGGTCGCTATCTAAATTTGTTTCCCCACCTGCTGAACTAGACTGACTATCACTTTGTTTTTCTTGATTAGAAGCATCGCTATTAGATACCATTGCCTTAATTTTAGCCCAGTTATTATGGTCAAAATACTTTTCATTATTATTAGATACGTAGTCAATAACGTCATACATTTCTTCATCGGAAACGTAAGCGCCCATAACACGCTCAACTGCGTACATACCGTTAGTTTTATATAAGCAGTCACCTCTACCTAAAAGCTTTTCTGCACCGATTTCGCCTAAACTTGTCATAGAATCGTATTGAGATGAAGCTTTAAATACAATTCTTGATGGAAGGTTTGACTTAATTGGACCTTCAATAATATCAACAGACGGTCTTTGTGCTGCCAATACTAAGTGAATGCCCGCAGCACGAGCTTTTTGAGCAATAGCACAAACTTTAACGCCAACACCCTTTTTATCTTGGAGCATTATATCGGCAAACTCGTCAATAATAATTACTATTCTTGGCATTATTTTAGTGCCTGAAGCACGAGCTTTTGTGTTATAGTCTTTTATATTTTTAGCACGCATTTTGGCAAGTTCACGATATCTACTTTCCATTTCGTCAACCGCCCAAGTGAGCATTGCGTTTGTTGTTGGAACGTCCTCAATAATTTCGTCAAACATCATATGAGGCACGTCCTTAAACGGTTCTAAATCAACACGTTTAGGGTCAACTATAACAAAACGCAACTCGTCTGGCCCGTACTTAACCATTAAACTTATAATAAGAGAGTTTAAACAAACGCTCTTACCAGAACCCGTAGTACCCGTAACAAGCAAGTGTGGCATATCGGCAATATCAAGAGAAACTGGCTTGCCAATAACGTCCTTACCCAAGGCAAAAGTAAGTGAAAACGGCTTAGCATTTAAGAAATCGTCCGAACTAATTATATCTTTAATGCTAACGCTATCCATAGTATTATTAGGCACTTCAATACCAACGTAAGAAGTGTTAGGAATTGGCGCAATCATACGAATTGCACTCTTTGCCGCTATTCTTAAATTAAGGTCATTTTGCCTACTTGTAACCTTGCTTAAAGGTACGTCTGGCGGAATTTCAATATCAAAACGCGTTACGGCAGGACCGCGATAAATTCGCGCTATTGAAGTATTAACGCCAAATCGCGCAAGAGTTGATAAAATGCGCTCTTTAACTTCGGCTTTAAACACTTCAATCTCATAGTTGTTTTGCGTATTATCAATAGTTTTGAAAAGCGAAATTGGAGGAGCGTTATACCTATAGTTTAAAGGCATATTTTTAATAATGCGTTTTTGACTATTATCTACACTTTCAGTAATAGGTTCTTTAAAATCACTTTCTTCGCTAATAAAATTATCGTCATTATCAATAAAATCTTCTTGCTCGTTTTGACTTTCAAAATATGAAGTGGCTTTACTTTCTTTAGTAGAATCGTCATCAAATTCATCGTTAAACGAGTTTTCATTTTCATAAAGATTAGAATATGGAACTTCGGTATTATACGAATTGTCAACTTCCGTAAATTCTGGCGGAGAAAAATCTTTTTTTATTGGATTTGAAACCATAGAGTTATCAACACTTGGTTTAGCCACGTTTTGCTCAGGCGTATAATGATTTTGCCCACTTGCAAATGAATTGTTATAAGTTTGAGAATACGTTGGCGGAGCACCATATAAAATACGCATAGCATTTTCACGGTCAAGATTATACCTTTCAACGCTTCCGTCATCATATTGATTGTTATTAATAGGATTTGAATTTGGATACAATCCACCATTATTATATCCAAAATTATTTGGAGTTTGGTATGGGCTTTGCGGTGGATTATTGTAACCAAAATTACCATTTGGAGCACCGCCCCCGTAGCCAAAATTATTGTTTGGATAGTTGTTTTGTGGAGCAGTTGGCGTTTCAACTTGTATAAATTTACCATCGCCACCTTGCCCGCTTTCATTAGGATTAAACTGGCCGTTTTGGTTAATAGGATAATCGCGCACGCCACTAATTTTAACGTATAAATTTGAACGATATTTAACGGCAAAATAAATAATTAAAATTAAAGCAAAGGCAAATAAAACTATTGCGCCCAATTTAGTTAAGTATTTAACTGCAGGGTACGTTATAAGCGAAATAACAGCACCACCTGCATAAACGCCAGATAAACCATTTTTACCGCTCTCATAAGCGTTTTTTAAGTATTCGTTTAGCGTTGACGCTTCTTTAGTTGCAGTTAAAACGTTTAATAAACTTAAAAGCGAAATTATAAATAAAGTTGCCGTTATAACTGGCTTAACACCCCTTTTATTAATAGGTTTTTTGCCTAAAAGAGCCATAAAACCAAGATAATTTATAATTAATAAAAGTGGATATGCAAAATAGCCAAAAACGCCAAGTAAAAAACTTTGAACTTCGCCACCGATTATATAAATAACGCTATTGCCAAATAAAAGACAAACGGCAAGCAAAAAAGATGAAATTATTAGCGTAACGCCAAAAAATTCCACCGTAATAAATTTATTATCGTTTTCCCTGCCCTTAATACCGTTATTCAACTAAAAAACCTACCTAATTTAATATAATCTTTAATTAATTAAAGATTGCCTTATTTATTATAACATAGTAATTTTACTTTTGCAATGCTTATTTATAATAATAAATAAATATTTTTTTAAAGAGCGTAAAATATAACAAAATTCAACCTTTTACGCCGTTTTTTTTATTTTACCAATGAAAAAAGCCTACTGCAAAAAAATTGCAATAGGCTAAATTTCATTATTTAATTTTAACCGTTTTCTATTATATCAACGATATCTTTAACTGTTTTGATATTTTCAGTTTGGTCGTCAGAAATAGTTATGCCAAAATTTTCTTCCATTGCTAAAAGCATTTCAACAAGGTCAAGCGAGTCTGCACCAAGGTCTTTAATAATTTCACTTTCTAAAGTAATCTTTTCTTCAGCTACGCCAAGATTTTCAACGAGTAAATTTTTAACTTTTTCAAAATTAGACATTTATAATATCCTCCTTAGATTTCTATGTGATTATAACAAAAATAAACTAACTTGTCAATTATTAATTTAAAATTTATATTTTTAACCTAATTTAAACCTTTTAACGTGAGCGCAATTCTATTTTTCTTTAAATCAACACTCTTAATTTTAACCTTTAATTGCTCGCCAACCTTTAAAACGTCTGACGGGTGTTTAATGTAAGAGTCGCTAATTTCGGAAATGTGAACTAGTCCATCTTGATGCACGCCAAGGTCAATAAACGCACCAAAATCTACAACGTTTCTAACCGTGCCGTTTAAAATCATACCCTCTTTTAAATCGTTAATATTTAAAATATCACTTCTTAAAACAGGTTTTGGCAAATCGTCACGCACGTCTCTACCCGGTTTTAATAGTTCAACTATAACGTCTTTTAAAGTATCAACGCCAAGCCCGCATTTTTGACTAACAACGTCATAACCAACTTCCTTAACTTGATTAGGCAAATTAGAAAGTTTAAAATTCTTAACGTCATCACTAGAATAACCAAACATTTTTAATAAATTGTTTGCTCCGTCATAAGATTCAGGATGAACCGAAGTATTATCTAAAATATTTTTTCCGCCTAAAATTCTTAAAAAGCCCGCGCATTGCGTGTAAGCACTTTTTCCAAGTTTACTAACCTTTAAAAGTTGCTTTCTATCTTCAAATTTACCATTTTGCTCACGATATTCTACTATATTTTTAGCAACACCCGCATTTAAACCCGCAACGTAAGATAAAAGTGATACGCTTGCCGTATTAAGGTCAACGCCAACGCTATTAACGCAATCTTCAACCGTTCCACCCAAAACTTTATCAAGCCTAGACTTTTGCATATCGTGTTGATATTGCCCAACACCTATTGACTTAGGGTCAATTTTAATAAGTTCTGCAAGTGGGTCTTGAAGCCTTCTTGCAATAGAAACTGCCGACCTTTCAGAAACGTCGTAATCTGGAAATTCTTTTGCGCCAAGTTCGGAAGCAGAATATACTGATGCACCTGCTTCACTAACTACTATATAAGAAACGCTTTCATTAACTTCCTTAAGTAAATTAGCAATAAAAATTTCACTCTCTTTAGAAGCCGTGCCGTTACCTATTGAAATTACGTTTATTTTATACTTTTTAATTAAGTTTTTAACTATAACTTTAGCGTTTTCAACTTGTTTTTCGTTTTCAAGCGTTGGATATATTACCGCTTTATCTAAAACTTTTCCCGTTTCGTCAACAACTGCAAGTTTGCAACCCGTTCTATAACCGGGGTCAAAACCTAAAACAATTTTATTTTTAAGCGGTGGTTGCATTAAAAGCGGTCTTAAATTAGTTTCAAAAGTTTTTATAGCCCTTTCTTGCGCTTCTTCGGTAAGTAACGACCTAACCTCCCTTTCAATAGACGGCTCAATAAGCCTTGAGTACGCATCACTTGCACTTTCTTTTAAAATTAAAGCGTAAGCACTTTCGCTCTTTATAATACTATTTTCACAAATTGCAACGCCAAGCGCTTTATCTATAGATAATTTAACCTTTAACGCCTCGTCATTCTCGCCACGATTAAGCGCTAATACGCGGTGGCTTTTTAAATTAGAAATTGGCTCTGAAAAATTATTGTACATTTCATAAACGCCATATCTTTTATCGTCTTCACTAAGCCCTTTAACAAATGTTGAAGATACTACGCCGATTTTTAAAAACATTTTTCTTAATTTTTTTCTAAGTTCGGCATCGTCGCTTATTTTTTCAGCAATGATATCTTTTGCACCATCTAATGCGTCTTGAACGTTATTAACGCCCAATTCTTCATTAATATAAGGAGCGCAAAGAGTTTCAAAGTTGACAACTTTTTCTTTTTGTTCAACAATAATTTCTGCAAGCGGTAAAAGTCCTTTTGAAATTGCAACCGTTGCACGAGTCTTTTTCTTTTGTTTAAAAGGTCTATAAACGTCCTCAACTTCAGTTAACGTAACGGCATTTTGAAGTGAAATTTCAATTTCTTCCGTTAATTTCCCTTGTTCAAAAATTGCACGCTTTACGTCTTCTTTACGCTTTTCTAAATTTCTTAAATATTCAAGCCTTTCGCTTAATTGACGCAAAACTTGGTCGTCTATATGCCCTGTTAACTCTTTTCTATATCTTGCAATAAACGGAATAGTATTGCCCTCGTCTAAAAGTGATACAATATTTTTTAAATGCTCGTCCGTTAAATTAAACTCTAATTTTAGTTGATTGTAAATGTCCATTATAAGCTATAAACCGCCTTTAAAATTAGTTTTAGTTATTAATAACTAAATTAATGATATTATACACTAAAAATTAGCAAAGTTCAATAGTTTTTTAAATAAATTTACCTTTAAAAAAATCTTTAGCATTATTATAAAATATTGCGTCTATTACGCTATTATTATAACCCATACAAAGCATCTTATTTTTAAACAAACTTAAACTTTTGTAGTTGTAAATTCCCCTGCAAAATTTATCGCTACCATAAAAATCCGTTCCTAAACAAAGGTTTTTATATCCAAATTTTTGAATATAATAATCAACGTGTTTAAACGCCGTATCAACACTAGGATTTTGACCTAAAAAGTAAGAAACAAACGTAAAGCCAATAACACCGCCACTACTTAAAATTGCGCTTATAGTTTCGCTATCAATATTGCGCTTATGCTCGTAAACAGCACTAAATGCAGTGTGAGTATCAATAACGTTAACACCACTTTCAACTAATGATAAAACACCTTTTTTAGACAGGTGCGCAACATCAACAAAAATGCCGTTGTTATTTAGAATTTTAGCAATTTTTACACCTTCATTTTTAATGCCAAAATTATAATTTACGCCATAGCCAAAGCAATTTTCATCGTTATAAGTAAGCGAACAATAAAGCGGTTTTAAGGATAATAACTTATCTAAATTTAAGTCATTATATCCAATATTTTCAAAGGCAACAACTCCGTTTTTATTAAATTCTAAGTAGTTTTTTGCAAGCAAAAAAGCCTCGTTAAAAGTTAAGGTTCCGCTATAAATAACGGCTGGCAAAGTTGCTTGTTTTTCAAACTTTTTGTAGGCTTTTTTATAATTTTTTGCACTTGTCAAAAAATCATTATGTAAATCAAAAATCTTCATATTTTTATAATATGAAGACTTGATTATTATTGTTATTCAATTTCTTTAGTTACGTCAACGTAACCTTTAAAGTTTTGGCTATACTTTTCAAGTTCAAGGTGCGTTAATTCTATTGCACTATTAGACGAGCCACACGCTGGAAAAATAGTATCGTATTTTTTAACGGAATTATCTAAGTAAACGGAAATTCCGTCGTTTATAGCAAAGGGACAAACACCGCCGGCTTTATGCCCAACAACGTCCCCCACAGCGTCAAAAGGCACCATTTTTGCCTTAGTATGAAACGTTGCTTTATATTTAGAGTTGTCAATTTTAACGTCGCCCGTCATTACAATAATTACAACGTCTTCCCCTTGAATAAACGCCATAGATTTTGCAATTCTACCCTCGCTTGTATTTAAGGCCTTTGCGGCAAGTTCAACCGTTGCTGAAGAAACGTCAAACTCTAAAATTTTATTATCTATTCCAAAATTTTTAAAATACTCTCTAACTTTTTCTATCATAAAATTCCTTAAAAAATCAAATAATAACAAGCACCTAAAAGTGCAGGCATCATATTTGCAATGTTAATTTTTTTAATTTCTAATAAATTTATGCCTATCATCATAACAAAAACACCGCCTATAGCTGATAATTCTTGTTTAAATAACGTTGCATTTAATAAAATTTCCCCAAAAAAACTTGAGCCCAAGGCAATAGCACCTTGAACAATAAATACAGGAATAGAAGCACAAGTTATACCAAACCCGTATTTAACCGCCAAAATAAGTGCTAAAGTTCCGTCAAGAACGGCTTTTACGTAAAGTGTTTTATTGTCGCCAAGTCCTGCTTGAATACTACCGTAAATAACCATAGCACCAATGCAATATACCATTGTTGCTTGAATAAAACCTTCGCTAAATTTACCTTTATTATCTTCACTAACGCCGTTTTTATAAACTAATTTATTAAAAACTTTTTCAAAGCTTTCGCCCACAACTATAAAGCCCTTTTCAATATTAATTATAGAGCCAATAAGTGCACCAACCGCCAAACTTATTATTAAAACTAAAATGCCAGTCGTACCAGGTACGGGATTCATAGCATCAATCATACCAACAACAAAAACACTTATTCCTAAGCTTTGCATTAAAACCTTTTCAATGCGCTCGCTTAAAACTTTTTCAAGCGCCATACCAACAAACGAACAAACAATTATTGCAAGCGCATTAACCGTAACTCCAAGCATTTTACCCTACCTTATCCTTTTAGTTTTAAATTCGTTGCCGTCGTAAATAATTTCAACAACTTGATTTATTGTATTGTTAAAGTTTACCGCTCTAACGGTAAGACCACTATTTTGCTTAAAAAACTCAATTAAACCTTTTCTTGCCTCTTCATTTTCTAAGCAATAACAGTCTAAAATGCCGTCAACAGTGTCAAAATTGACGGAAGAAGAAAGGCGCGAACCACCGAATAAATCTTTAGTTTTTAAGAAAAATTCAACTGACGCATACTCGCTATTTAAATATTTTTGGCTATGTATTACACAAGAATCAATATCATCAAGAGCAAAGTGTGCGTTTTGATACCCAAAAGTCATAACAACTTCCGTATCGCAAACGTAAATTACCAAATCGTTGTTATTAATATCGTTTGGAAAACCTACAACGTAATCTTTACCATAATCAATAACCACGGGCGAAAATTCTTGTAACGCCTCACCTATTTGATTTGCCAATTTTTCTTTTTTTTGCATAAACAACTCCAAAATTTTAAGATAATTTACTTGATTTTTAGTTTAACACTTTTGCGACTAAAATACAAGTAATTTAACAAAAAAAACCTGCCTAATTAAAGGCAGGTTTAAAAATATTTAACTTAAATTATAACGATTCGTGAATAGTACGAGAAATAACGTCATCTTGTTGTTGTTTAGTAAGCTTATTAAAGTTTACCGCATAACCAGATACGCGAATTGTAAGTTGTGGATATTTTTCAGGGTGTGCTTGTGCATCAAGTAACGTTTCACGGCTAAATACGTTAACGTTAAGGTGGTGACCACCATCAGCACAGTAAGCATCTAACATATTAACTAAATTATCAACTTTTTGAGACATAAATGTTACCTCCTAATATATTATGTTTCAACTAAAAAATTAGTCGTCTTTACCAAGTGAATTTGGAGTAATTGAGAAAGTATTAGAAATACCGTCTCTTGAATATTCGTAAGGAATTTTAGCAACTGATTCAAGTGATGCTAAAGCACCGTGAGTATCTCTACCATGCATTGGGTTAGCGCCTGGAGCAAGTGGCATACCAGCACGTCTACCATCTGGAGTGTTACCCGTCTTTTGACCGTAAACTACGTTAGACGTAATTGTTAAGATAGACATTGTAGGTACAGATTCTCTATAAGTGTAGTGCGACCTAATTTTGTTCATAAATGATTTAACAAGGTTAACTGCAAGCTCATCAACTCTATCATCATTATTACCATATTTAGGGAAATCGCCTTCAATTCTAAAGTCAACTACGATGCCATCTTCATTTCTAATTGGGTAAACCTTTGCATATTTAATAGCAGAAAGTGAGTCAGCAACGCAAGAAAGACCAGCAATACCTGTTGCAAAGAATCTTCTAACTTCTGAATCGTGTAAAGCCATTTCAATTGTTTCGTAAGCGTATTTATCGTGCATGTAGTGGATAAGGTTTAATACGTTAACGTATAAGCCTGCAAGCCAATCCATCATTTGATTGTACTTATCCATAACTTCGTTAAAGTCAAGAGCATCGTTAGATAAAATTGCTTCGTATTTTGGAGAAACTTGAAGTGGTTTGTTTGTAACTTTATCTTTTAAGAGTTCGTCTTTACCGCCGTTAATTGCGTAAAGTAAACATTTTGCAAGGTTAGCACGAGCGCCAAAGAATTGCATATCTTTACCAACACGCATACAAGATACACAGCAAGCAATACAGTAGTCGTCACCCATTTCTGGTCTCATAAGGTCGTCACTTTCGTATTGGATAGAAGACGTTTTAATAGAGATTTCTGCACAGAAACGCTTGAAGTTTACAGGAAGGTTTTTAGACCATAAAACTGTAAGGTTTGGTTCTGGAGCAGGACCAAGGTTAATAAGCGTATGAAGAACACGGAATGAGTTTTTAGTAACGAGTGGTCTACCATCAACACCCATACCACCGATAACTTCAGTAACCCAAGTTGGGTCGCCAGAGAAAAGTTCGTTGTATGATTGAATTCTCATAAACTTAACCATACGGCACTTCATAATGAAGTGGTCAATAAGTTCTTGAGCTTCAACTTCGTTGATTACGCCGTTTTTAAGGTCACGTTCAATGTAAATGTCAAGGAAAGTAGAAGTTCTACCAAGTGACATTGCAGCGCCATTTTGGTCTTTAATAGCGCCTAAATAACCAAAGTAAAGAGCTTGAATTGCTTCTTGAGCAGTTGTAGCAGGTTCGCTAATGTCAAAACCATAAGAGTTAGCCATAAGTTTGAGTTGCTTTAACGCTTTAATTTGTTCGCTAATTTCTTCTCTATTTCTAATCTTATCAGGAGTCATTTCACCGCTAATAATAGCCTTGTCTTCTTCCTTCTTTCTAATAAGATAATCAACACCGTAAAGTGCAACACGTCTATAGTCGCCAACAATTCTACCACGACCATAAGTGTCTGGTAAACCTGTTAAAATGTGTGATGAACGTGCAAGACGCATTTCTGGAGTATAAGCATCAAAAACGCCGTCGTTATGAGTTTTGCGATATTTAGTAAAAATATCTTTAACTTCTGGATCAATTTCATAGCCGTACATAGCAAGTGCTTCTGCAGCCATTTTGATACCACCAAATGGTTGAAGCGAGCGCTTTAAAGGCTTATCAGTTTGGAAACCTACAATTTTTTCAAGGTCTTTGTTGATATAACCAGGACCGTGGCTAGTTAAAGTAGAAACAACTTTTGTGTCTGCATCAAGAACGCCACCATTTGCTCTTTCTTGTTCATAAAGGTCCATAACGTTCTTCCACAACTCTTTAGTTGCTTCAGTTGCTGGTGCCAAGAAAGATGAATCGCCTTCGTAAACGGTATAGTTTCTTTGAATAAAGTCTCTAACGTTTACTTCGTCATTACTCCATTTGCCGGGAATAAAACCTTCCCAACCTTTGTAATTCTTCATTTTAATTACTCCTTTAATTTATATAGAATTTAATTATTTTTTATCAACACGGCAAAGCCGTTATTTACTATTTTAAATGTTCTTCAAGTTTAGCGTCAATCCAAAGTTCAAAAATTTCCTCTGGCTGATAACCTATCGCCCTTGCAAACTCTACGCCTTCATCAAGCAAAATTACAGTTGGAACACGGTCAACTTTATAATGCTCAAAAACCTTCATTGTATTATCGCCCGCCTCAACGTGAAGCAAACTTAAGTTAGGGCGCGAAGATACAACGTTATAAAGTAAAGGCATAAGCGTTAAGCAATTTGCGCAAGATTCCCCGCTAAATTCAATAACTTGCAAACCTTTAAATTTATCTTTAAAATTATCGTTATTTACCATAATTAACCTTTTAATATAGCTTTAACTTCCGCAATTCTTTCTTTTGACGGAGGTTCAACGCCTTCAAGCGGATAATCTATACCCATTTTTTGATATTTAACAACGCCTAAAGTGTGGTATGGCAACACTTCAACTTTTTCAACGTTATTAAGTGTTTTTATAAATGCGGAAAGTTTTTTAAGTTCATTATCATCATCAGTATACCCTTTAACAACAACGTGCCTTATCCACATTTTTTTGCCTTGACTATCAAGCCATTTAGCATAATTAAGCGTGTTTTTATTAGTAACGCCCGTCAAAGCCTTGTGACCTTCATCATCAATATGCTTAATATCAAGCAAGTAAAGGTCAACGTATTTTGCAAGCTCTTGGTGTTTTTTAACACTTTCTTCACTATCTATATTGAAAGTGAAACCGGACGTGTCTATCGCGGTATTAATGCCGTAAGATTTAACCGATTTTAAAAGTTCGGTTACAAAATCTATTTGCATTAATGGTTCGCCACCACTTACGGTTACACCGCCTTGCGAGCCAAAATAATTTTTATATTTAATAATTTCTTGCGTTAAGTCTTGAACAGAACGTTCTTCGCCAACGCCAAACTCCCAAGAGTCTGGATTATGGCAATATTTACACCTTAACGGACAGCCTTGCATAAATACTACAAAACGTATTCCAGGCCCGTCAACCGTACCGCCAGAAAATACAGAGTGAATTTTACCTATCATATAGCCTCAAACCAATGTTTTTGCTTTTGCACATTATATTGTAACACAAAATGTTGTGCTTGTAAATAGTTTTTTTAGAACATTTAGTGAAATATTATATTTTATATAATAATTACAAGGTTAGCCTATTTATTTTCTTCGTTTTCTTTCGCCTTTGACTTCTCGCAGTAAATTACCGCCAATTCCTTGCCCGCCACGTCAATTATAGACGTTGATAACAGCGCAGACAAACTACTTCCAAGTGCACTGCTTACAATAAATTTACTCATACCTGCGGGGTTAATAATTTTACTAAACCATAAAAAGAAATCAATGATTGAAGCACCCAATAAAATTAAAGGTTTATTTTTAATTTTAATAGCGCTATCATAAACTAACCAACACTCAAGTAAAAAAGAAATTTTTAAACTTTTAAGCCAAATTATTTTAGAAGAATCAATAATACTTATAAGCCTAAGCCTAAATTCATCAAGTACGGCAAAAATTTCACGCTCGCTAAAACTTAAATAACCTCTTTCTCCATTTTTATAATGAGAAAACGGAATTGAAACGTTTTTTGCCAAATTTATAAAAATATCACTTGCCTTAAAACTTTCACTATCTAATTTTACAGGTTTAGATTTTTTACCAAATATTGATAGTATTTTGTTTCGCCTATTAATTTTATTGCGCTTAGCACAATCATCTAAATATAAAACGTATTGATTTTGCGCGTCTTTTATAGCATCTAAACATATTTTTTTGCTATCGCTATTATCAATGGCATTAAACCTTAAGTTAGTACTTTTATTTATTCTTTTAATTACGCTTTTAACGTAAATATTAACACCGATAGAAATTCCGTAAAAAATACAGCCTACAATAAATAAAACGTATGTAAAGTTAGTAAAAAAGGTTAAAAAATCACGCATTTACAACCTCCTTTACATCTTCTATTTGCATATTAAGAACGCTTATATCAAATTCTTTATCTTGTTTTGAAAATACTCTAAACGCCTCAAAACCAACGTACTCTATAATATCGTTAACAAGCGCTGAAATTTTGCCTTTTAAAGCAAGTAATGCCACTTTTCCAGCAACGTGCTTTAAGCCTTCGCCAATTTTTGACTTGACGGAAGAAGGTTTTTCTTCTTGCACTACAATATCGCCCTCTAAAATATCCGTGAGTTTTTTTTCAAGGATAGATATAGGCTTGTCTTGCAAATGAAGCAAACCAAAAAGAGCGTCTGCTTTAACTTTTAAAACTTGCGTTGCGTTACCAAAAATTTCTAACGCATCATACAAAGTGTAATCTAGGTATACAAACTTGCCACTATTGCCGTATCCGCCAGCAATTTCTTTAACTAAATTATAAGAAATATTTGCGCCGTCTTTTAAATTTTCACTAACAGATTTTCTTAAATCGTAATTAAATTTATATTTTTTTTCAGCAATTAAATTTGTAAGCAAATCATCACAATTTATGGTTGTATTTTTTGCTTTTTTCAATTTAATTTTGTATTTTAATGCAGTTACGCCGTACAAAATAGCATAAACAATAAAAAACAGCGCAAAGCCTATAATAGTGCAAATACCAAGAATTAAAAGCCTTTCATTAGTTTTAGTATAACCATTTAAATATGCAGAGGCAAAGTAAGAGAATACGGCAATAATTAAAAATACTGCGTATTTTATAACGTTTAACAAGCGTTTTTTATTAACTTTTTTAACCTCGCTTATATTTTTCATACTATATCCACAAAAGTACCATTAACATAATTTAGCAAGTCGTTTGGATTTAACTCTATTTGACAACCCTTTTTACCTGCAGAAACGCACATTGTTTGGAGTAAAATTGCCGTTTCATCAATAACCGTTGTAAACTGCTTTTTCATTCCAATTGGCGAACATCCGCCGTGAACGTAACCTGTTAACGGCAACAAGTCCTTTTGTTTAATCATTTCAACAAATTTTTCATTTACTGCTTTAGCCGCTTTCTTTAAATTTAAAGTAGCATAAACGGGCACAACGAAAACGTAATGATTCATACTTGCGCCCACAGTAACTAGAGTTTTAAAAACTTCATATTCGTTTTTATTTACTAATTTTGCAACCTTTTGCCCGTCCGTTTCATTAGCATCGTACAAATAAAAATTATAATCAATATTAGCAACGTCCAAAAGGCGCATTACGTTTGTTTTATCCATCAATTCTTAATTTAAAAACGAATTTTTTAACCTTTTCAGGCGCATCAACAACAAAACTGCCCGCATGTAAATCATTTGGGAAGATAAGCGCAAAATTCGTGCCGTTTAACACAACCGTATTATACCAAGGAGCCGTAAAAAACTCTACGTCCTTAACGTCGTTATAAGGAGTGTGAGGCTCACCTAAATCAATGGCTTGGAAAATAAAGTTTTCTTCACCGCTAATCGTCAATTGAATATCCAAATATTCTCTATGCGCTTCTAAAACAGGGATTTCTGGCATTTCTTTAGTATCGTATTCACTAATATTAACCTTGCAACCATCGCCAAGGTCATACTTGCCAACTTCTACCGTGTTTACGTCAATAGAATTTAAAAAATCTACTGCTTTTTGAACGTTTGGAACGTAAGTGTATCTACTTAAATTTTTAATGCTGTCAATAATCATAATTGCACCTTCTAAAAAAATATTCAAATACTTAGTATTTGTATTTATATAATAACACAATAAAAATACTATTTCAACAACAAAATAAATTATTTTAAAATAAATTTATTTAAATTGTCGTCAAAATAATAACCTAACTTATCAAGAGAGTTTATAACATCGTTTAAGTCTAGGTTGTTTTCATAGGCAAAGTCCTCTAAATTACCATTGCCATTTCTCAAATACGTGTTAACCACGCTTAACAAAATATTTACGTCTTTAATCATATCAAAAATATAAATATCCGACTTAAAAAGCCGGATATCTTTAAAAATTAATAATTTTCTTTTCTTACTTCAAAGTAACTTTCAGGATGTGCGCAAACTGGGCAAACTTTTGGTGATTTTACGCCAATGTGAAGGTGACCACAATTTCTGCATTCCCAAACAACAACGTCCGTCTTTTCAAACACTTTTAAGTCTTGAACATTTTTTAAAAGAGCTTGGTATCTTTCTTCGTGAGTTTTTTCAATATTAGCAACTGCACGGAATTGAGCGGCTAAAACAGTAAAGCCTTCTTCTTCAGCATCTTTTGCCATTCTTTGATACATATCAGTCCACTCTTGATTTTCACCAGCTGCTGCTGCCGCAAGGTTTTGAGCAGTATCGCCAAGTTCGCCAAGAGCCTTAAACCATAATTTTGCGTGCTCTTTTTCATTATCAGCAGTCTTTAAGAAAATTTCTGCTATTTGTTCAAAGCCTTGTTTTTTTGCAACGCTTGCAAAATACGTATATTTGTTACGTGCTTGACTTTCGCCTGCAAATGCTTCCCATAAATTTTTTTCAGTCTTGCTACCTTTAAGTTCCATAATAACTCTCCTTAAATTCTATTAAAATTTTTAATTATTTAATGCGGACTGTCCGCTTATTAACTACCTTTACTGCAATTTAAACACGTTCCCGTAACGTTAAGGTCTATAGAAGATATTGATTTAACGTTATCTCCTACACTACCAATTATACCACAAACGTCAACGTTGTCAATATCAAAAACGCTTTGACAACATAAACATTTAAAATGTGCATGGTTTTTTAGTGTTTTATCAAACCTATCCCCACCCGAAATAGATATGCGCTTAATTTTATTTTCAAGCGATAATGAATTGAGATTTCTATAAACAGTTGCCAAATTTACGGACGGCATCTCCTCTTTACAGCGAATCAATATGGTTTCTGCAGTAGGATGGTCCGAACTATTTAAAACAACGTTTAAGACAAGTTGTTTTTGCTTTGTACTTCTCATTTTTATTCCTTATTGATAATGATTATCATTAATATAAACAAAATTTTTAGGAATGTCAATAGTTTTTTGATATTTTTTTCTAGAAAATTTGATAAAAAGTAATTAAAAGTTAAAATTAAGTTAAATTAGTTGATATTTTTTTCAAAATATAATAAGATAGATATATTGTTATATTATTACACAAGAGCGAATTAATTATGAAACATATTTTTATTATCAATCCAAATGCTGGTATCACTAGTACTTTTAATCAAACTTATAATAAAATTAAAGCTTATGAGGACAAGTATGATATCGTCATACACAAAACCACGCACGAAAAAGAAGCTACTCAGTTTATAAAAGACTTTGCCTCAAAAAATCAAGGCGAGCATTTACGCTTTTACGCATGCGGTGGCGACGGTACTATTAACGAAGTTGCAAATGGAATAATGGGGCTTGAAAACGCAAGTATGGCAGCATACCCTTGCGGTAGCGGTAATGACTTTGTTAAAGCTATTGGCGATAAAGAAAGATATTTGGATTTAGAAAAATTATTAAATGCCAAAACTAAAAAAATTGACATTCTTAACATTAAAGGCCATTGCTATTGCGTAAACGTATGCAATTTTGGTTTTGACGCATTAGTTGCAAAAATAGCAAACTCTATAAAAGGCTCTGGCATAAAAAACCCTTATGAAGTTGGTAAAGTATTATCAATTTTCTGTGGCATGCGAAATAAAATTAAGCTTGAAGCAGACGGAAAGATTTTAAACCCAAAAGGAGTAATGCTTTTAACTACCCTTGCTAACGGCGATTATGTTGGTAGCAAATATCAATGCGCACCACGCTATAAAGTTGACGATGGATTAATGGAAGTTTGCCTAATAGCACCAGTTTCCATATTTACGTTTTTAAAACTTGCTAAACAATATGAAAAAGGAAGGCATTTAGACGATAAGCGCTTTGAAAAATACATAACGTACACACAAGCTAAAAACGTTAAAATTAGTTCTGATAAACCGTTTAATATTTGTATTGACGGCGAAATTATTAACGGCAAAGAATTTGAAATTGAAATACTTGAAAAAGCAATTGATTTTGTAGTAATTGATTAATAAGGATATATTATGGAAAAAACAAATAAAACCGTAGTTATAATACCTTGCTATGAACCACCTTTTGTTGTAAACGACTACGTTAAAGAATTAACAAGTTATGAAAACGTTGAAGTTGTTGCAGTAAACGATGGTAGCGCTAAAGAATTTGACAGAGTGTTTGAAGCTCTTAAAACCATTGAAAAATGCACGGTTATTTCTTACGAAGTAAACCAAGGCAAAGGCCACGCATTAAAAGTTGCACTTGAATACTGCAAAAACAACTATAACGCTCAAGACAACTTTGTTACTGCAGACTGTGATGGTCAACACTACGTTAAAGACGTATTAAATTGTGCAAAAAGCGCTGATGAAAATAGAAACAGCTTAATTTTAGGCGTTCGTGATTTCTCTTTACCACAAGTACCAAAACGCAGTAAATTTGGCAACATAAACACAAGGCGCATGTTCTCGTTTTTATACGGAATTAACATTAGCGATACGCAAACGGGCTTACGTGCTTTTAACTATACTTTAATTGACGACCTTTTGGCAGTTAAAGGCGAGCGTTTTGAATATGAAATGAGTATGCTTATTCAAATGCCACGCAAAAATCACAATATAGTTGAAGTTGCTATTGATACGGTTTATGAAAAGAAGCAAGATGACGTTAATACACGTTCACACTTTAAAACTTTTGAAGATAGCGTTAAAGTTTGGGGCGTATTGCTTGGCAATATGGCAAACTTTATAATTGCAGGCTTAGTAGCTATTATTATTGACCTTGGTTTGTTTTCACTACTCTATTACGTTGGATTTGAATTTTTAGGTAGCAATGCCGAAACCCGCACTTTAGTTTCAGCAGTAATTGCAAGGGTTTGCTCGTCTATAGTGAACTTCTTAATTTGTAAAAACGTTGTATTCCATACAAGCAACAAATTCTCTTCCGTTAGATACTATGCTTTATGGTTTATGCAATTAGGCGCATCTTATTTATTTACATACTTTATAGGAAATTTACTTTTAAGTTCTATTTTAGTATTAGTAAAAGCAGTGTTTGATACGATAATTGGCTTATTAAGCTACAAAATTCAACAACTTTGGGTTTTTAAAAAAGGCAAACAAAAATAAACAATAAAAAATTCCTTGATTTTTCAAGGAATTTTTTTTATTTATAAATATTTGATAAGCATTGCAGAAAGTTCTGCTTTGCCCGTTAAACCAACGCTTGTTTCTTTAAGCTTTCCATCTTTAAAAACCATTAAACAAGGAATACTCATTACGCCGTGCTTAATCGCTAAACTTTCACATTCATCTACGTTTACTTTAGCAACTACAACCTTATCTTTTAATTCATTAGCAAGCTCGTCAAGTATTGGGGCTTGCATTCTACAAGGGCTACACCAAGGCGCCCAAAAATCTATCAAAACAGGAACTTTGCTTTCATTAATAGTAGAATTAAAATCAAAGTCTGTAAGATGTTTTACGTTACTCATAATTTCCCCCTTAAAATATTTTGACCTAAAATCCGACAAAATATTCCTTAAAATTTAAAATTTACTATTTCGCTTATTGGGCACTCTACTTGCGTGTAGTCCGCCATTTTTTTAACGTTAACTATTCCGCTTTCAAGTTCGTTATCGCCAATAGCAATTACGTATTCTGCATTTATCTTATCAGCATACTTAAATTGAGCTTTAAAACTTCTTTGCATATGGTCAGTTTCTGCTCTAACGCCGTTTTCTCTCAATTTAGCACAAATTTCAAACGCTTTAAAATTGGCATTTTGACCAGCAGACGCAATAAACACCTTAACGTTATCATCGTTAGGTATTTTAACGTTTTCATTTTCCATAAGCATTAAAACACGTTCTAAACCCATGCCAAAGCCAACGCCCGGAACGCTATCTCCGCCAATTTGACTAATTAACCCGTCGTATCTGCCACCACCACAAACAGTACCTTGAGAGCCAAGAGAATTTGTTACAAATTCAAATACTGTTCTTGTGTAATAGTCTAATCCGCGAACTATTTTAGGATTCACGTTGTAATTTAAGTTAGCCAATTTTAAATAGCCTTTTAACGCTTCAAAATGGTCGTTACAATCTTGGCATAAATAATCTATTATCTTTGGCGCATCATTACAAATTGCCTTACATTTATCTTCTTTGCAGTCAAGAATTCTCAAAGGATTTTTTTCATATCTTTGCTTGCAAGTTGGACACATATTTTCAACGTTGCTTGCCAAAAACTCTCTTAAAGCCTTATTGTATTCCGCCCTACACTTACTACAACCCATACTATTTATGTTGAGTTCTACTTTTAAACCGAGTTTTGTAAGTAAAGTATATGCAAGTAAAATAACTTCCGCATCTAAATCTGCACCTTGTCCGCCGTAAAATTCAACGCCAAATTGGTGGTGCTCACGAAGCCTGCCCGCTTGCGGTCTTTCATATCTAAATACGGGCGTTATATAATACATTTTAAGTGGCATTGCACTATTATATAAGCCATTTTCTATAAAAGAACGCGCAACGCCCGCAGTACCTTCTGGTTTTAAGGTAATGCTTCTTTCGCCCTTATCTAAAAACGTGTACATTTCTTTGTTAACGATATCTGTAGTATCGCCAACTCCCCTTAAAAATAATTCAGTATGCTCAAAAGTTGGCGTTCTAATTTCTTTTACGCCAAAAGTACTTGCCACGCTTCTTGCCATATTTTCAACGTAGTGCCATTTGTAACTTTCGCTTGGCAAAACGTCTTTTGTTCCTTTAGGAATATTTATCATAATGCTCCTTATAAAATATACTTACGTAAATTTCTACTTTCGTTGCCGTTCAAATGTTCTTGAACGTACTTTTTATCTATAGTAACGGTTGTAAGCGGAATCTCTCCACCTGCGTTAAAAGATATATCTTCAAGCAAGTTTTCCATTACGGTATGAAGCCTACGTGCACCTATATCTTCATTAGTTTCGTTCATTTCTACAGCGATAGACGCAATCTCTTCAATAGCATCTTTTGTAAATACCAATTCAATATTATCTACTAGTAATAGCGTTTTGTATTGCTTTGTAATAGCGTTTTGCGGAATAGTTAAAATATTTACAAAATCTTCTTTTGATAAAGAAGACAATTCCACTTTAATTGGGAATCTACCTTGTAGTTCCGGTATCAAATCTTCAATTTTAGCAATATGGAAAGCCCCGGCGGCAATAAATAAAATGTAATCAGTTTTTACTGCGCCATACTTAGTCATAACGGTTGAACCTTCAACTATTGGCAATATGTCACGTTGAACACCCTCTCTTGACACGTCTGCACCGCCCTTATTTGCCCTAGAAGCTATTTTATCTATCTCGTCAATAAATATTATACCTTCTTGTTCTGCACGCCTTACAGCCTCAGTATTAACGGCATCGGCATCAATAAGTTTGTCGCTTTCTTCGCTCACTATCATTTGCATAGCTTCTTTTACGGTAAGTTTACGCTTCTTTTTACGTTTTGGCAAAACATCGCCAAAAATTGAGCCGATATTAATTTCTGCACCCATGCCAGGCATAATTTCAAGTTGCTTAGGAGCGTCAACCACTTCCATTTCTATAACAAATTTATCAAGTTTACCCTCTCTAAAATCATCAACTATTTGTCTTTCAAAAATTTCAGTTGGCGTTTCGCCCTTTTCACTTTGTTTTGCTTCTATTAAATATTTAATTACGCGCTTTTCTGCAATGGCAGTTGCCTTTGAAGAAACTATGCGCATTTGCTCTTCCTTAACAAGTCTTACACTGCATTCAACTAAGTCACGCACCATAGACTCAACGTCTCTACCAACGTAGCCTACTTCCGTATATTTTGTTGCTTCAACTTTTACGAAAGGTGCGTTAACAAGTTTAGCAAGACGCCTTGCAATTTCCGTCTTACCAACACCCGTTGGACCTTTCATAATAATATTTTTAGGCGTAATTTCATCTCTTAACTCTTTTGATAATTGACTTCTTCTATACCTATTGCGAAGTGCAACTGCAACCGCGCGTTTAGCCGAATTTTGACCTATAATATACTTGTCAAGTTGATTAACAATTTCTCTTGGGGATAAATTCATAATAACTCCTTAAATCTTTTCTACAACTATATTATCGTTTGTAAATATGCAAATTTTACTTGCTACTAATAATGCTTTTTTTGCAATAACGTCCGCTTCATAATCAGTTTCTTCAATTAATGCACGAGCAGCAGCCAAAGCGTAATTACCGCCACTGCCAATGGCGCAAACGCCACCATCAGGTTCAATAACTTCGCCACCACCAGATAAAACCAATAAATTATCTTTATCTGCACATATCATCATTGCTTCAAGTTTTCTAACAACCTTATCTTCACGCCAAAGTTCGGCAAGTTCAACCGCACTGCGCATAAGATTACCAGAATACTTATTAAGCATACCTTCAAATCTTTCAGTTAAAGTAAAAGCGTCTGAAACAGAGCCCGCAAAGCCAACTATAACTTTACCGCCAAAAATTCTTCTTACTTTAACCGCATTATTTTTAAATAGTACAGATTCGCCAAAAGTAACTTGACCGTCACCCGCAATAGCGGTAACCCCGCCCTTTTTAACTGCGCAAATAGTAGTACCTTTAAATTCAATACTCATTTTAATTCTCCTTTTTTGCTTCTACGTAACTACAATCTTTTTGAGAGCATTTAACTTGATTATCTTTTAACACTAAATGATTTCCGCAAACAGGGCACATTTTGCCAGTAGGAACGTCCCAACTTCTAAAATTGCAGTTAGGATAGCCTGAACAACCATAATAAACCGTGCCTTTTTTAGATATCATCTTTTGTGCTGGTTTGCCACATACAGGGCAAACGCCAACCTGCTCCGTCAAACTTTTAGTAACGTTACACTTAGTGCACTTTACGTATTTTCCAAACTTACCGCTCTTAATAAGCATAACTGCACCGCAAGTACACTTAGTGTTTGAAATTTCATCGCCTTGTTGCATCTTAGTTCCGCAACTTTCGTTAGGACAAGATAAATACTTGCCGTATTTACCCTCTCTTAATATCATATTTTCGCCACAATTAGGGCAGGAAACTTCACTAACCTTATCATCTGGGTTTTTAGTTTTTTTGCAAGTTGGACAATATAAAAACTCGCCAAATCTACCCTTCTTTTTAACGTAGAACGCACCACAATGTTCGCACGCTATATCAGTTTCTTCATTGTTGTCACTAGCGGCAATCTTTAATTCGCTAATAAACGGATTGTAAAAATCGCCAACAACTTTGCGCCAATCGTTTTTACCTTCTGCAACGTCGTCAAGCTTATCTTCCATTTTAGCGGTAAAGCCAACGTCCATTATATCGGAAAAATATTTAACGAGCAAGTCAGTTGCGTCAAAAGCAATTTGCGTAGGAACTAAATACTTGCCTTTTCTTGCAATAAATTTACGCTTAGTAAGCGTACCAATAATTGTTGCGTACGTTGAAGGTCTTCCAATGCCATTATCTTCTATAGCTTTTACTAAAGTTGAGTCAGTATATCTAACAGGAGGCTTGGTAAACTTTTGTTCTTTATCAAGCTTCTTTAAAAGTAAGACTTCGCCAATTTCCATATTTGGAAGCAACTTGCCGTTATCATCTTCTTCATCTCCACTTTGAATAGCTGTAAAATCATAAACTGCAGTATATCCTTTAAATTTAACGCTTTTACCGCTTGCTTTAAAGCCGTATTCGCCTGCGTTAACCGCAACTTTCATGGAATTATATTGTGCTTCCGCCATTTGTGAAGCCAAATACCTTTCATAAATTAACTTGTAAAGATTATAGTGGTTTTTATCTAAAATTCCCTTTACACTTTCAGGTGTAACGGAAATATCTATAGGTCTAATTGCTTCGTGCGCATCTTGAGAATTCTTTTTAGATGCGTAAACGTTTGGTTTTGATGGCAAATACTCTTTTCCAAAGTTCTTTGCTATATAGTCAAGGCACTCATTTTGCGCATCTTGAGAAATACGAGTTGAGTCCGTTCTTATATAAGTAACGAGCGCCAAATGACCTTTTTGTGTTTCAACACCTTCGTATAAATGTTGAGCAAGTTGCATTATTTGCGGAGCAGATAATCCAAGTTTGCTTGCACCGTCTTGTTGCATAGTAGAAGTTGTAAATGGTGGAAGTGCGTGCGCTTTTACAACGCTTTTTTTAACGTCACTTACAACAAAATTGCTACTTTTAATAGCATCGTAAACTTCAAGTGCCTCTTGTTCGTTAGAAGGCTTGAATTTTTTACCACTCTTTTCGTGAAGTGCAATTTTAAACTCGCTACCGTCTTTGCTAGTTTTTACTTTAGCAGAAATATTCCAATATTCTTGTGGAACAAAGTTTAAAATTTTGCGTTCAAGTTCAACGGCAAGCCTAACTGCAACGGATTGAACTCTACCAGCAGACTCGCCGTCTTTAACGCGAGTTCTAACAAACGGAGATAATTTGTAACCCACAATTCTGTCAAGAATTCTTCTTGCTTGTTGGGAATCTACTAAATTATAATCAATTCTTTCTGGTTTTGAAATAGCCGTTTTTACAGCCTTTTCACTAATTTCATTAAACTTTATACGATGAGTTTTGCCTTTTATTCCTAAAACTTCGTACAAGTGCCAAGCAATAGCCTCTCCTTCTCTATCAGGGTCGGTTGCAAGGTATACAAGGTCGGCTTTAGAAGCATACTCTTGAAGTTCTTCAACTTTTTTCTTTTGTTTTGGCTCAATCACGTACGTTGGCTCAAAATTATTGTCAACGTCAACGGCAAAACGCTTTTCGGGTAAACCCCTTACGTGCCCGTTACTACCTAAAACTTTAAATTTGCCACCTAAAAACCTTTCAATTGTTTTTGCTTTTTTTGGCGATTCTACTATTACTAATTGCATAAGTCTCCTATAAGTTCGTAGATTTTAGTTACTTTATTGGCAAATATTCACTTGCCGTGCCTTTTGTTATAGCACCTTTAATTTCAAGCGAAGAAATTATAGGCATTAAAACAAAAATTTTCATATTTAACTGACAACACAAGTCGTCAACCTTTGTTATACCATTTTTAATAGCGCTAAAAACCAATTCTTCACTTTGTGATAACTCTATTTTATTATTAACAATACCATCAAAACGTAAAACTTCAATAACGTCTTGCTCACAAGTTGTTAAAATAGCGCCGTCCTTTATTAATGAGTTACAAAGTTTGCCACCTTCATAATTTGGCGAGTACGGAAAACAAAACACTTCTTTACCATATTCAAGTGCGTATGAAGCAGTATGCCTTGTGCCACTAGTTTGGCTACCGCTTACGATTAGCGTTCCGTCGCCAAGCCCTGCAATAATGCGGTTTCTTATTGGATATCTAAAATTTCTTGGCGCAACTTCAGGCGGATATTCGCTTATTATTAAGCCCTTATTTATTACGCTGTTAATTAAATCTCTATTTGCTTCTAACTCAATATAATTAAAACCGCTTGCAAGTACGCAAATAACGTTGCCAGTATCAATAGCACCCTTTATAGCAGAGGTATCGCCACCTGAAGCAACGCCTGTAACTACCACAACTCCGCTTTTGGCAAAAGCACTTGCAAAATTCGTGGTCATTTTTGAATATTCACTAAGGGTTTTGCGTGAGCCTACTATAGAAAGTGTATTTTTAGCATTTAGCAAAGCCAAATTGCCTTTTGCATACAAGCAAAGAGGGTTAAAAGGCAAATCTAATAACCTTTTAGGATATTCACTATCGTAAATTGTAATTACTTTAACGCCGTTTTTATTATATTCTTCAATAAGCGAATTTATATAATTGTTTTTTAAGGCAGTAATTAACGCGCTACTAGTTAAACCACAATCATTGCTATCTAAATAATTTATTGCAGGCGATGGATTTTTAAAAATTTCGCCAACGTCCGTATAAAGATTTATTACGTTAACTTTATGCTTATATTCAAAATTTAAAAATCCGTCAAGCAATATGAGCGCATTTCTATTTAGCGTAATCATCTACTGCTATTACTCCTATAACCAACCGCTTCTAAAATATGCTCTGGCATAATTTGCTCACTAAAAGCAAGGTCTGCAATAGTTCTTGCAACTTTTATAATTCTACTTCTTGCCCTTGCAGACAAGTTAAGCGTTTCAAACGAAGATTTAATAATTGCTTCACACTCATCATTTAATTTGCAGTATTTTTTAATGTGAACTTCTTTCATTTCGGCGTTAGTTTTAATAGAGTCACCTCTAAAACGTTCGTTTTGAATTTTTCTAGCAAACTCAACGCGCTTTCTAACTTCAACGCTACTTTCTTCAACGTTAGTTGAAACAAGGTCGTCATATTCAACGCCTTCTACGCCAACATGAATATCTATTCTATCTAAAAGCGGTTCTGAAATTCTTGCACGATATTTTCGTATTTCGCTTATAGTACATTTGCAAACCTTATTTTTAGAGCCGTAATTTCCGCAAGGACAAGGGTTTAAGCTACCGCAAAGCATAATGCTTGCAGGATATTCAACACTCGCCTTTGCCCTAGTTACCGTAATAACTCTATCTTCAAGCGGTTGACGTAAACACTCTAAAACTTTTCTTGGATATTCAGGCATTTCATCTAAATACAGCACGCCGTTATGCGCTAGGCTTATTACGCCCGGCATGGCGTTTGAGCCACCGCCAACTATCGCAACGTGTGAAGCAGTGTGATGTGGCGTCATAAACGGGCGATATTTAATAATTCCCTCGTCATTTCTTAAAACGCCTGCAACGCTATGAATTTTAGTTGTTTCAAGCGCCTCTTCAAACGTCATTTTAGGCATAATTGAAGGAATGCACTTAGCTATCATTGATTTACCTGCACCCGGTGGGCCTTCAAACAAAATGTTATGCCCGCCCGCAACGGCAACTTCTAACGCACGCTTTGCAAATGCTTGACCTTTTACAAAAGAAAGGTCGTTTATAAGTTCACTTTCATAAATAGTAGTATCGTAATTAGAAGGCTCAACCGCCTTATATTCACCCTTGCCTTGTAAAAGTTCAACTGCGTCACTCAAACTTTTTAAAGCGTAAACTTGAGTGCCTAAAACGTAACTTGCTTCAACCGCGTTTTCATAAGGAACAATAAATTTTGTTGCGCCGTTATTTTTAGCACTTATCAGCATAGGAAGTAAACCAGACACTGCACGTAGCGTTCCATCAAGTGAAAGTTCGCCTATTAAAACAAAACTATCGTCAAATTTATCATCAGTGCTATTTGACGCAGTTAAAATGCCTATAGCAATTGCTAGGTCAAAATACGAACCTTCTTTTTTCACGTCTGCAGGAGCAAGGTTAACGGTTACTTTTACGTTAGGATACTTTTTGCCACTATTTCTAACAGCTGAGCGCACCCTTTCTTTAGCTTCTTTAACAGACGCATCTGGAAGCCCTACTATTTCAAATGACGGCAAGCCGTTAGACACGTCAACTTCAACGTCAACAGGTAGACCGGTTAAGCCAATAAGGGCGTAACTCTTAACTTTTGCAAGCATCAGCAATAACTCCTTTTTCGTAAAATTTTATTTTAACACTTACCTTATTTTAAACCACAATTTAAAAAAAGTAAACAATTTTTGATAAATTTTTGTATCTTTATATAATTATATATAGAAAGCGGGTGCGTGTAATATAACCTTAAATATTATATATTTAATATTATAAAAAAATGTTTTAATAATCTTTACAAAATTAGACGTTTTATGTTAAAATTTAGTTATGGTTAACATAGGTAACGATTGGGACGGCATTTTAAAGCCGTTATTTGAAAGTGAAAATTACAAAAATATTCGCTCATTTTTAAAAAACGAATATCAAAACTATACTATATATCCAAACATGTACGATATATTTAACTGCTTTAAACTTACGCCTTATAGTAACGTTAAAGCCGTTATTTTAGGTCAAGACCCGTACCACGAATACGGGCAAGCGCAAGGCGTTAGTTTTTCCGTGCCAAAGGGTGTAAAATTTCCGCCGTCGCTTCAAAATATTTTTAAAGAATTAAAAAGTGACCTTAACTATGACGCTCCAACAAGTGGCGACCTTACAAAATGGGCAAAAAACGGCGTGTTACTATTAAACACTGTTTTAACCGTGCGTGAAGGTCAAGCAAATTCACATAAAAACTGCGGTTGGATGACTTTTACTGACGAGGTTATTAAACTTATCTCTAAAAAAGAAAGCCCCGTAGTATTTATTTTATGGGGTGGCAATGCAAGAAGCAAAAAACCACTTATTGCAAAGCATCATCATATTATTGAAAGTGCACACCCATCTCCCCTTTCCGCTTACAATGGATTTTGGGGTTCTAAACCTTTTTCTAAAACAAACGAATTTTTAAAAAGTAAAAATATTGAGCCAATTGATTGGCAACTATAATAAAAAATCCACGAGTGTTATCTCGTGGATTTATTTTTTAAAATTCGGTTCTTGAACTGCGTGAAAATAAAGTGTTAAAAGTAGATATTGGCTCTTTATTTTCATATAAAATGCTATAAACTGCGTTAGTTATTGGAAGTTCTTCCCCGTAAATTTCGCCAAGTTTTTTAAGGGCTTTTACGGTTTCAACGCCTTCTGCACTCATTAAAAAACTTTCGCCTTTAATAAACGCTTCGCCGAAGCACCTATTGTGGCTATACGGAGAAAATAACGTTGTTTCATAATCGCCTAAATGGCAAAGCCCGTAAGCAGAGTGCTCGTTGCCACCCATACGTTTTATAAGTCTACTAATTTCCCTAGCACCACGTGCCATTAACGAACCTTTAAGAGTTGTGTAACCACCACCGTCAAGCATGCCTGCAGCTATGCCGAAAACGTTTTTTGCGGCTGCACCTACTTCATTGCCAATAATATCATCACCATAATAAAATCTAATTAAATTACTGCGTAAATTATCGGCTAAAAATTTAGTTAAATCTTCGTTATACGCATCAATAACCATACAATTTGGCTTTCCTAAAACAAATTCTTCAATATGACCGGGGCCAAGCCAAACTGCAATATTATTTTTATCTATTCCGCACTCAACTGCAATTTGTGATAGCCTTTTTCCGCTTTCCACTTCTAAGCCCTTCATACAAAGCACTACTTTTTGGTCTTTTAAACCTAATTTAACAAGGTCTAAAACAACTTGACGTAGTGATTGGCTTAATATAGAAATAACAATTATTTCGCTTTCTAAAACGTCACTTAAATTGCTGGTCAATTTTACGCTTTTATCAAGCGTTACGTATTTATTTTTGCCTGTGGTTTTTAAAATTTGATAGGACGCGCCCTCTTCTCTACCATATTCAATAACGGCATGCCCTTGCTTTGATAGATACCAAGTAATAAAACTGCCCCACCTACCACAGCCTATAACAGAAATTTTCATTTTTCACCTAAATTACTCAGTTAATATTGCTAAAAGAATAATACCTACAAGCGTTGCAAAAATTGCAATATAATGCTTAAACGATAATTTTTCTTTTAAGAAAATTCTACTCCAAACTACTGAAAGTACGCAGTAAGAAGAAATCATTGGCAAGAATTGAACGTATGGAGATGCAACAACCGCCATATAGAAAATTTGACCAAGAGTTTCGCAAGCACCGCCAATAATTAAGAATTTGCTAAATGGAACGGTCTTTTTAACGATAGTGCCGTCTTCTAAAACTTCTTCTTTATTAATTTTAAAGAAGGCTTGTTTTTTAACGAATTTAACCCAAATAAATGCAAATATTGCAAAGCAAAGTGAAGTAAATTCAAAAGCAGTGTTTGCAGAATAATCGCTAACAAAAATTTCTAAATCGTAAACTATTTCATCGCCAACGGTAGCAATAGCGTCTAAGAATAAGTATATAATTGGAATTAAAATTGCAATTAAACTACTTGTATACTTAAAGTCTTTACCTTGCGTTCTTATCTTTTTAATTTCATCATCTTCGTGATATTCAACGTAGCCAAGCCAAATAATACCAAACGTAATTAACACTACGGCAATAATTTCAAACACACCAAGTGAAACAGGCTCGCTAAATACGCCAAAAGCACCTAAAATTGCAATAAGTAAAAGTGCAAGTGAGCCAGATGCGTTGCAAATTGGGCTTGAAATTGAAAGTTCAATATATCTTAAACCAACGTAACCTATAACCATTGCAAGTAAATATAAAAACGCAACTGGTAAATAATATAAGAAGTCCATTGGCTTAAAGTCAGTATAGAAAAAGCTTAATAAGAAAGCGTTATCTAACTCTAAAAGTTTATCGCCAAATAAGGCAGTTACAATTAACGTAATAATTGCGTGTAAACCCATAATTGCGCCAACGGCAAAAATTACACGCCAATGGCTACTATTATCTTTTTGTACAGTACCCTTTTTAGAAAAAAGGTCAGAACCACTCCATGAAACAAGCGCAATAAGCGCAAAAATAAAATAAATCATAATAAATCCTCCGTAAATTAAATAAATTGTAAATTTTAAAATATAAGAGGAATTTATTAAATATCTATTAAATGCTCGTTAAGAAGTTCTTGAACGGAGCGTAAAATACCAAGTTTTGCGTGGAAGAAAGTTAATCCGCCTTGGAAATATACTGCATAAGGCGGTCTAATAGGTCCGTCTGCCGAAAGTTCTATAGAAGAACCTTGCACAAAAGCGCCTGCCGCCATAATTACGTTGTGCTCGTAGCCCGGCATATAACCAGGAATTGGCGTTACGTAACTATCAACGGGCGCAGCAGATTGAATACCTTTACAAAAAGCGCACATTGCTTGTTCGCTTTTAAGTTCAACGGCTTGAATAATATCGTGCCTACTTTCTCGTGCGTTTGGAACGGCTTTAAAACCTAACTTTTCGTAAAAATTAGCAGCGAATATAGCACCTTTAAGTGCACCTGACGTAACTGTTGGAGCCATAAAGAAGCCTTGATAAAATTTTTGCATTACGCCAAGCGTAGCTCCAACTTCTTGACCAAGTCCTGGAGCTGAAAGCCTATACGCACACCTTTTAACAAGTTCGTCTTTACCACAAATATAACCGCCGATAGGCGCTAAACCACCGCCCGGATTTTTAATTAAAGAACCAACGGTTAAATCTGCGCCAACGTCACTCGGTTCAATAGTTTCAACAAATTCGCCGTAGCAGTTGTCAACCATAACTATAAGTTCAGGCTTTATAGACTTTACAAACGCAATAAGTTCGCCAATTTGTTTAACGGAAAAAGTTGGCCTTGTGCTATAACCTTTTGAACGTTGAATAGTAACCATTTTGGTTTTAGCAGTTATTGCCTTTTTAATATTTTCATAGTCAAAAGTGCCGTCTTTTAAAAGGTCAACTTGCTTATACGTTACGCCATATTCTTTAAGCGAGCAAGTTGATTCACGTATACCAATAACCTCTTCAAGCGTGTCGTAAGGTGCGCCAACGGGAGATAAAAGTTCATCACCCGGCAAAAGATTTGCAGAAAGCGCAACGGTTAACGCGTGTGTACCACAAGTAATTTGCGGTCTAACAAGTGCGCTTTCCGTATGAAAAACGTCACTATAAACCTTTTCAAGCCTATCTCTACCAATATCGTCATAGCCGTAACCAGTAGTAGTTTGAAAGCAAGAAACGTCAACTCTGTTTTTTTGCATTGCAAGCAAAACTTTGTTTTGATTATATTCCGCAATTTTATCAATTTCTTCAAAACGTGGCTTTAATTCGTTTAAAATGGACTCGCCCATTTCGTAAACTTTGTTAGACACGTTAAGGTCTAAATACATTTGTTTGTTCATAATTCACCTACGATTATTGTAGCATAAAATTGCTAATTTAGCAATTATATAAAAAGGAATTGCAAAAAAAATGCCACTTAACGTGGCAATTTTTATACTTTTTAGTTGATTTTATAGGGTTTTTAACGCTGTAATAGCCTCTTTCATATCAGGTGCGTTAAATACCGTTGAACCTGCAACAATTACGTTTGCACCCGCTCTTTTTACTTCTCCTACGTTTTCAATAGTAATACCGCCGTCAACTTCTAAATCAATATCTAAACCGCTTTCATCAATATATTTTTTAACTTGCGCTATTCTTTCAAGAGATTGTGGAATAAATTTTTGACCACCAAAACCTGGATAAACGGACATAATTAAAATCATATCAATATATGGAAGTAAAGGTTTTAAAACGCTAACGTCTGTATCAGGCTTAATTGAAAGCCCGCTCTTTATGCCAAAACTCCTAATTTTTTCAAGCAAAGTTTTTAAGTCTTCATTTGTTGCTTCGTAGTGAATTGTTATATAATCAGAGCCCGCTTTTGCAAATTGTTCAATATATTTTTCTGGGTTAACAATCATTAAGTGAACGTCTAAAACGCCCGTTGTTCCTTTACGTAAATCGCTAACCATTTTTATGCCAAAGTTTAAATTTGGAACAAAACTTCCGTCCATAACGTCAACGTGAACAAGGTCAGCGCCTGCTTCTTGAAGGTCGCTAATAGCTTTGCCCATATACATATAGTTTGCCGATAAAATTGATGGTGCAATTTTAATATTTTTAGCCATAAAACACTCCTTTAAAATATTGTATATTTTTAGATTTTATCTTAATTTTTATTATTTTTTCAAGTCAATGTAGTTACGCCTTAATTGACCGCAAGCGCCGTCAATATCAGCCCCGTTTAAACGCCTTACAGTTGCTGACAAACCACCCTTTTCAAGTAGCCCGACAAATGCGTAGGCTTCCTTTTCGGTGGTAGATTTTAAACCACTTTCCTTAACTTCGTTAAGCCTTATAACGTTAACGTGGCAAGGCTTGCCTTTTAGTATTTTTATAAGTTCGTTTGCACATTCTTTAGTGTCGTTTTCGCCTTTAACAAGGGAATATTCAAATATATAGCGCCTGCCCGTTTTTTCAAAATAAAACTCGCAAGCCTTTAAAATTTCAGTAATTGAATAAGCGTTTGCAATAGGCATTAATTCTTTACGTTTTTCATTAAAAGGTTGATGCAGTGATATAGTTAAATTTACAGGCAACCCCTCTTCGCTAAATTTGTAAATTTGCGGAACTAAACCACAAGTAGATAAACTAATATTTCTTAAGCTAACATTAAGCCCGTTATCACTTGATATAAGTTTTAAAAATTTTATTGTGTTGTCGTAGTTATCAAACGGCTCGCCACTACCCATTAAAACTACGTTTGTAACCGCCCTATTTTTAATTGTTCCGCCATTAATTTTGTTAACGAGTGCCACGGTTGCAAGCATTTCGCCCGCAGTTAAATTTCTTACTAATCCACCTATGCCAGAAGCGCAAAATTTGCAACCCATACGGCAACCAACTTGCGTTGATAAACATTGCGTGTTGCCATAGTTATTCTTCATATACACGCCTTCAACAATATTTCCGTCACTTAACAAAAACAAATACTTTTCAGTGCCGTCAACGGAAACCAATTTTTCTTCCAATTTTACGGGGCAATCTTCGTACTCAAGTAAAAGTTTTTGCTTTAACGAATTAGAAATATTTGAAATTTGTGAAATTGCAAGCCCACTAGCTAGTGCAGTGTAAATTTGAGTTGCTCTAAATGATTTTTCGCCCAAATCATTTACAACTGCACATAACTCGCTATAAGTTAAATCTTGTAATATTTTCATTATTTTATCCTTTTAAACTTAACAACGTAAAACCCTGCCCCACTAGATAAGTGCGGTAAAAACTGCAAACCTACCGCTTGCTTAACATTACAAAGTGGAGAACTAATTTCTTCCGCAGTAAAGTTATTGTTTTGCTCTAAAAATTTTATAGCCATATTAACGTTTTCACGCTTTAAAATTGAGCACGTTGAGTAATATAAATACCCACCAACCTTAACGTATTTACAAACGTTATTTAATATTTTTAACTGCAAATCGTTAAGTTCGTTTAATGAATTTATATCTCTATTGAGTTTTATATCAGGATTGTCTTTTAAAACACCTAAACCGCTACATGGAGCATCGCATAAAACTGCGTCAAAAATAGAATCATATTCTTTTAAATAAACGGTACTATCAACGCAATTAGTGGTTATATTTTGCTTTTTCATACGCTGTGCGTATGAATCTATTAATTGTTTGCGGTGTGGGTGCAACTCGCAAGCAGTAACGCTTTCAAATTTATTTGATAATAATACTGATTTTCCGCCCGGCGCAGCACAAGTGTCTAACAACTTTTTACCACCCTCAACCACGTCGCAAATAGCAACGCTACCAATAGATTGAAAAGTGTAAACTCCGTCGTAAAAATCTTCGTTCATCTTAAAGTTTTTAACTTCAAAGCAGTTGTCAAACGGAGTTTTTACGTACTCTTTATTAGCGTTTTTTAAATACTCTTCGCCATTAATTCCCGCATTAAAAGTTAAATACGTGCGTGAAGTATCTTCACTCATAATACTTTCAGCAAGTTTTAACCCGTAATCTTTAACAAGTTCGTTTACAACAAAAAGCGGATAAGAATACTTAATTGATAAGCCCAAATTCCCCTTTTCATCTAAACTAACGCCCTTTCTAACGTAATTACGTAATATTGCGTTAACAAAGCCGGAAGTACCGCCTTTGCCAAGTTTTTTAATAAGTTCAACGCAAGCGTCAGTAACAACGTGCGGTGCATTTTTTAAGTAAATTATTGAATAAAGCCCAATTTTTAATATAACTTTAACTTTTTGCTTAGGCATTTTACTGCATAGTTTTTTAATAACGTGTTCTAATGTTATATCTTTATCAAGAACGCCGTAACAAATTTTTGTAGTTTGTGCACGTGTGCTTTCCCTTAAAGGCGTGTCTAAAAGCGCTTGTTTAACAAACGCTTTATCACTATAAACCTTATTTAACACGTTGTAACTATCGTAAAATGTAATAACCATTATTTAAAAATATATCCTACTGAAATGTTTTTTCCTAGTAAAAATTGTTTAACGTCAAGGCGTTTAGACCCCTCAAGTTGCAATTCTTTAACTAAAACTGCACCGTTTTTAGCGCCTATTACAAGTCCGCTATTTTTATCGCTTTTTAAAACTTCGCCAACTAAACCTACGTCATTTGTAACTTCCGCTTTAAAAATTTTAAGCATTTTCCCGTCCAAATACGTAAAGGCGCAAGGCCAAGGATTTAAACCGTGAATTTTATTAACTATTGAATTAGCATCATTGTTAAAATCAATTAAACCATCTTGCTTACAAAGCATTTTAACGTGAGTTGCTTTGCTTTCATCTTGTTTTTTAGGCTGTAAATTGCCGTTTTCAATACAATTAAGCGCATCTACTATAAGATTTGCACCAATAATTGAAAGCCTTTCAAAAAGTTCGCCTGCAGTTTCATATTCTTTAATTAAAGTTGCTTCTTGCATTAAAATATCGCCCGTATCAACGCCAAGTGCCGTTTGCATAATGGTAACACCCGTTTCTTTTTCGCCGTTAATTATTGCCCATTGTATAGGCGAAGACCCGCGATATTTAGGAAGAAGTGAAGCGTGTATGTTTATTACGCCGTACTTTGGAATATCTAATATTTCTTTAGATAAAATTTGACCATATGCACAAGTAACTATAACGTCAGGATTAAGTGCTTTTAAATCTTGCAAACCATCTCTACTAATTTTTTCATAAGAAAGAGTTTTGAGTGAAAGATTAAGCGCTTCAACCTTTACTGCGCATGGCGTAATAATAGCTTTTCTACCAACGGGCTTATCCGTTTGCGTAACAACTGCTAAAATTTTATGGTTTGAATTGTAAATTGCCCTTAACGCCATAACGGCAAAGTCGGGCGTACCCATAAAAACTACGTTCATATTAAACCTCTGTTCTTAAATTATCGGCTTTATCAACGTATAAAACGCCGTTCAAATGGTCGTTTTCGTGACATATAGCCTTTGCTAAAAAGTCTTCTGCTACAAGCGTTTTAAAATTGCCGTTTCTATCTTGATATTTAATAGTAAGTTTTTTAGGACGTTTAACGTCACCCCACTTGCCAACAACGCTTAAACAACCTTCAACGCCGTATTGAGTTCCGCTTTGCTCTAAAATTACAGGATTAAGCATTTCATAATACTGCCCGTCAACGTCTAATATAAAAATACGCCTTAAAACGCCAACTTGCGGAGCTGCTAATCCTGCGCCCTCTGCCTTTATTAAAGTGTCACGCATGTCGTCTAAAAGTTGCCAAGTTTTTGGGCCAAAATCCGTAACTTCAAAGCACTTTTTTCTTAAAACGTCATCACCTATTTGAACAATTTTTCTTATAGCCATACCTTACCTCAACTTAAACTACTTGGATTAACTTCCAAATAGCATCTAACTTTTAAACTATCAAACTCGGTAGCAACACCATAAAAACTATCAACAATATTATCGTTATTCGTTTTAATTCTTGCAAGTATTTGATAGCGATATTTATTATTTATACGCTTAACAGGGCTTTTCATCTTGTTAAAATAAATAAACTCTGAAGCGTTATTATCACGAATTTCCTTACATTTATAAAATACACTTTTTAGCGTTTCTATAGCCTTTTCATCATTATCACTTTCTACCATCAACCTTAAAATTAGCGCAAAAGGTGGAAAGTGTGAGGCTTTTCTTAAAGTGCATTCTTTATCAAAAAACCCGTTGTAATCATATTCAATTGCGTGGTTTAGCACTGGATTTTTAGGACTAAACGTTTGCAAAACTACTTTGCCTTTCTTTTCTGCTCTACCACTGCGCCCTGCAACTTGCGTAATTAACTGAAACGTTCTTTCGCTTGCACGATAGTCCGAAAAATATAAACTCATATCCCCGTCAAGAATACCTACAAGGGTAACCCCTGGAAAGTCGTGCCCCTTGGCAATCATTTGCGTGCCAACTAAAATGTCAGCGTTCCTATCGCCAAATTCTTTTAAAATTTTGTGGTGACCTTCTTTATTTTGCGTGGTATCGTTGTCCATACGCAAAATTTTTGCATTAGGAAAAAGTTTGTTTAAATCTTCAACAACTTTTTGCGTTCCCGTTCCGCTATAATTTATATTTACACCACCGCAATCTGGGCAACCACTTGGCATTTTATAAGCAGTGCCACAATAATGACACTTTAAAACGTTTTCATAACGATGATACGTTAAAGAAACGTCACAATGCAAACATTTTGCAACAAAACCACACTCTCTACATATTATTTTTTGCGAATAACCGCGCCTATTTAAAAAGATAATTGCCTGATTTCCACTATTAAGAGTTTCTTCAAGTTCGCATTTAAGCGCTCTAGAAAACGGGGACGGATTACCACTTTTAATTTCATTGCGCATATCGGCAATAATAATTTCCGGCATCGGTCTTTTATTAACACGTTCTTTAAGCGTAGCAAGAGAATATTCGCCGTTTTTAGCACTTAAAAAAGTTTCAATTTTAGGCGTTGCACTGCCAAAAACAAGTTTTGCATCGTTATATTTTGCCCTAAAAAGCGCAAGTTCACTAGTAACGTAACGTGGCGAAGTTTCACTTTCATAACTTTGCTCATGCTCCTCGTCTATAATAATAACCCCTATATTTTCAAGCGGAGCAAATATAGCGCTTCTTGCACCAATTGCAACCTTTGCTTCGCCACTTCTTAAACGCCACCACTCGTCAAACTTTTCTCCTGCAGATAAACCGCTGTGAAGTATAGCGCAGTTGTCATTAAACCTTGAGCGAAGACGTGAAAACATTTGTGGTGTAAGCGCAATTTCTGGAACAAGCATTATGGCAGTTTTGCCTTTATTTATAGCGTCTTCAATCAAACTTAAATAAACTTCCGTTTTGCCACTACCAGTAACGCCGTGAATAAGCGTTGGTTTGTTTGAATTTTTTACAATTTCAATAGCATTTTGTTGTTCGGCTGTAAGCGTAACTTTTTTTGAAGTGTTGTTTACGTCTTTATACGGCGTGCGATTTATTCTAACCTTAATTAATTTTGCATAGCCTTTTTTCACTATTGTGTTTATAGTTGATGCTGAAAACACACTTGCAAGTTCGCTTTGCTTTTGATTGCCGTTTTGCTTTAAATAATTAAGAACTTCTTTTTGCTTTTCCGCATTCTTTTTAAGTGATGAAACAACGTTTTCAAACGCTGTATCTTCTAAATTAAGTTCAACAAAATTATGGAATTTTTCCCTAACTTTACCCGTGCGCATTTCCGCCGTTAAAAATAACCTTAAGGTTAAAGATTTTGAAATATGGTACTTTGTTGAAATATGTTTTGCTAGTTCTAAACACTCGCTTGTAAGTGCGGGTATATCTTCAACAACCCTAATAATTGGTTTAAGTTTAGATGCTGGAAGCTCTGAACTTTCTTTAATATTAATTACAAAACCTGAAGTTTTACGATTGCCAAAAGGCACGATAACTCTACTACCTATTTTTATAGGCAATGAATTTATCGTGTAATCAAAAATTTTATCAAGTTCATTTGTGGCAATATCCACTATAACTTCAGCAATCATACACACCTAAAAACGTAAAACGTGTAAAAAAAGCCAACGGCAAAGTAAATGTCGTTGGCTTAAAATTAGTTGTTAACAACCGTAATTTTGTTGTCAAGAATTTCGCAAGCAGCGGCACTAAGAGGTTTTTTATTATTAAATATTGCCGTACTATTTTGTGATTTAGAAATATCTATAAGTTGCCTTGCACGTTTAGATGCAACTACGCATAAAACGTACTTTGAGCCGTCGTATTTCTCGCCTAAATTTTTAATAAGTTCGTCTGTAGAAGGTTCGTTAATCATATATGTAACTCCTTTAAAAAAATTATTCAACGTTTTGAATTTGCTCACGCAATTTTTCAATTTCACATTTTAATGCAAGCGCCGTATCCGTAACTACAATATCGTTAGATTTACTACATACGGTGTTTGCTTCACGATTAAACTCTTGAATTAAAAAGTCTAAACGCTTGCCTGCTTCTTGACCATCTTCACAAATCTTCCTAAATTGTGAAATATGGCTAAAAAGCCTTGTAAGTTCTTCATCTATATTTGACTTGTCTGCAAACAAGGCAACTTCTTGTAAAAGCCTAGTTTCATCAACTTGAACGTTATTTAAAATTTCATTAACACGCTCTTTTAATTTAATAGCATACTCGTTTTTTATAAGCGGAGCACGCTCTTTAATTTTATTAACTAATGATTCAACAACGTTAATTCTATTAAGCATATCGTCTTTCAACTTTTGCCCTTCAAACTCACGCATTGCGTTTAAGTTTTTGCAAGCATCGTCAATAACAGACTCTAAAATGCTAGAAATTTCTTCAAGTTTTACTTCGCTTGGCGCTTGTTTAACAACGTCTGGCGATTTAAGTAAAGTGTTTAAAGTAAAATCATTTTTAAGGTCACTAAACTCTTCACTTAAAGCCTTACTAGCGTCGTAATAAGATTTTGCAAGTGCTAAATCAACTTCAACTTGAGTTTCGCTTTCAACTTCGTTTTTATAATTTAAAAACAAGTCTAATTTACCACGCTTAACGTTTTTTTGAACGGTTTTTCTAATAACGTCATCTAACGCAATAAAAGAGCGTGGGTATTTAGCGTTAAGGTCTAAAAACCTATTGTTTACCGTGCGAAGCTCAACGCTAACTATTACTCCATTTTGTTTATATTCGGCTTTACCATAGCCCGTCATACTTTTCATATATCACCAGTTTTATTGGACAATTGCTTAAAGTATAAATAATATTATTTATAACTTAAGTATATATTAGCACAATTTTTGTTATTTATCAAGCCTTATAAGGTCAATAAATTCATTTTCATCAATAATTTTTACGTTTAGCGCCTTTGCTTTATCAAGTTTAGAACCTGCTTCCTCTCCCGCTAAAACTACAGTTGTTAGTTTTGATACGGATGACATTATTTCCCCGCCCAAACTTTCAATAATAGCGCCAGCCTCACTTCTTTTATAGTTTTTAAGTGTTCCTGTTAAAACGAATTTTTGCCCTTTGAATATTTGCTGTTTAGAAGTGTCGTTTTCAAAGCTTTTAGGCTTTATGCCTAAACTAAACAACTTTTCTATCTCGTTTAAGTTATTTTCATTTGAAAAATAGTCCACTAAATCTTGAGCGGTTATTTCGCCAACGTCTTTTATAGCAACAAACTCTAAGTAGGTTGCGTTTTTAAGTTCGTCAATTGACGGATACAATTTTGCTAGGTCTTTTGCAGTTTTTTTGCCTATACCGTCAATGCCAAGCGCCAAAATGAAAGAGGAAAATTGTGGCGTTTTTGAAGCGTTAATTGCATTTATAACGTTTTGGGCTTTTTTAAGTTTAAAACCTTCAAGTTTTAATAAATCTTCAACCGTAAGCGTATAAAGTTGAGAGAAAGTTTTTACGCCTAAATAGTCGTACAACTGCCCTGCGGTCATTTCAGAAAAACCCTCAATATTCATTGCATCTTTTGAAGCAAAGTGGCAAAGCGCGCCAACGACCCTTGGCTTACAATCTAAATTAGGGCAAAAAATATTTGCTCCGTCTTCATAAATTGTTGAACCGCAGTATGGACAAACGGTAGGCTTTTCAACGTCAATACAATTTTCTCCGCTTTCGGTTGCACCTAAAATTTCGGGAATAACTTCATTACTGCGCCTAATTAAAACACGGCTACCAATTTTTACTTTTTTTCTTAAAATATCGCCGTAGTTATTAAGCGTTGCTTTTTTTACCGTTGCACCTGCAAGTTCAACGGGGCTAACTAAAGCTAGCGGAGTGAGTTTTCCCGTTCTACCAACTTGCCAAACAACGTTTTCAACGATTGTAGTAGTTTCTTCCGCCTCAAATTTATAAGCCATTGCAAAACGTGGAAATTTATCGGTATAACCAAGCTTTTCACGAAGTGAATAATCGTTAACTTTTATTACTACGCCGTCAGTCAAATAGTCAATCTCTTTTCTTTCAACGTCAATTTGCTTAATATATTCTTCTATTTCTTCAAGCGATGAAGCAACCTTTAAAAATCCGTAAACTTTAAAGCCGTTTTTAATTAAAAATTCAAAACACTCTTGTTGAGTTTTAATAATATCTTCACTAATATAGTTAACGTTATAAAATAAAATTTCAGGCTTGCGCTTTTCCGTTTCAACAGGGTCCAAATTTCGTATTGCACCCGCAACTGCGTTACGTGCATTTTTTAAAACTTCTGTTGCAGTTTCATTATATTTTTTAAGGTTAGAAAGTTTAATAACCGCCTCGCCTTGAACTTCAACAACGCCTTTAAAATCTATTTCAAGCGGAAAAGTTTTTATAGTTAAAACTTGTGCAGTAACGTCTTCACCAACAATGCCGTTACCACGCGTTGTTGCTCTAACGAATTTGCCGTTTTCATAGGTTAAAGATATAGTTAAACCATCATACTTATATTCAACCGTATATTCAGGTTTTACGCTTGATAATTTCTCAACTTTTTCGGTAAAGTTTTTAAGTTCTTCATGCGTTAAACTTTTGTCTAAACTATAGAGCCTATTTATGTGCGTATGCTTTTTAAACGAAGATATAGGCTCTCCACCAACACGCCTTGTTGGAGAATTGAAAAGTACTCTATTTTCTTCTTTTTCTAATTTTAATAATTCATCGTACAACTTGTCGTACTCGCCGTCGCTAACGGAGGGATTGTCAAGCACGTAATACTCGTGAGCATACCTATTTAAAAGAGTAACAAGTTCTTCCATTTTAGACATATTATTTACACCTTAAAACTTTATTTTTTTAGATTTTTTCTTAATTTTTTACTAGTTTTCTATTTCTAATGGAGCAATCTCAACAGCTAGCGTTTTTATTCCTGCGCTAGTAAATGAAACGTCAACAAACTTGCCTTCATTTTTAACCGCTATAACTATTCCCTTGCCAAATTTTTTATGAAATACCCTCATTCCAGATTTAAATTTGCCAACGTTTTGCGTATTCTTTGGAGTAGCAAAAGTATAGCCTGTATTAAAACTTTTAGTCTTTCCATAACTAGTTGAAGCAGGCTCGTCTGCATAGTAACCATAGTCGTTACCATCTCTATTATAATTATTGTATTTGTTGCTATATCCATTATTATATGAGCCGTAACTAGAGTACCTATTATACCCGTTATCAACACATTTTAAAAGCGGATTTATTTCTTTTAGAAACCTACTTTCCATTGTTATATTACGCGTGCCGTATAAATACCTACTGCGCGCTCTAGACAAGTATAATTGCTTTTTAGCACGTGTTATAGCAACGTACATAAGCCTGCGTTCTTCTTCAAGTTCTTCCTCACTATTAACCGAGCGTGAAATAGGAAAAATAGTTTCATCAAGCCCAACAATAAATACCGTGTTAAACTCAAGACCTTTTACCGAATGTACGGTTGCTATTGAAACGTAATTAGCCTCGTCCATTTCATCGGTGTCAGAACTCAAAGTGATAGAACTTAAATAATCTGTAACCGTTGCGTCTTTATTAACCTTTTCAAACTCGGTTGCAGAATTGACAAGTTCGTTTACGTTCATTAATTTTTCGTGATTTTCTTCAGTATCTTCTTCGTATTGTGCATTAAAATTAGTTTTGACTATAATCTCTTTTAAAATTTGAGAAATTGTCATACTCTCACTTGATAAAATAAGATTATATATCAAATTTTTAAATTCTTTTATACGCTCTATTGCAGACTTGCCAAGTGGCAACGTTTCCGCATCTAAAATCGCTTCGTATAACGACATTTGCTCTTCCGCACACTTTCTTAAAATAGCCTCTATGGACTTATCGCCAATACCACGCCTTGGAACGTTTATAACCCTTAAAATAGCCTCGCTGTCAAGCGGATTTGAAATTATGCGTAAATATGCGGTCAAATCTTTAATTTCTTTTCTATCAAAGAACTTAAAACCACCAAAAACTTTGTATGGAATATTATATTTTAAAAACTCTTGTTCAAATGAGCGTGAAAGAGCGTTTATACGCATTAAAACTGCAAAATCGCTTGCCCTTGCACCTCTATTTATGGCATTTTTAACTTTTAAAGCTACGTTTTGCGCTTCATCAGACTCTTCGTTAGCGGTAAAAAGTTCAACTTGAGCACCCGCATCGTTTTGCGTCCACAAAGTTTTGCTTTTACGTGCCGTGTTATTTTTTATAATAAGGTTTGCAACGTTTAAAATGTTTTTTGTTGAACGATAGTTTTGTTCAAGTTTATATACTTTTGCGCCTTTAAAATCATGCTCAAAATCTAAAATATTAGATATTTTAGCACCACGCCAGCCGTAAATACTTTGGTCATCGTCACCAACAACAAAAATGTTTTTATGACCGCTTGCAAGTATTTTTACAATTTTGTATTGAACGGTGTTAGTATCTTGAAACTCGTCAACGTGAACGTATTTAAAACGAGTGCTATAATATTCCCTAACCTCGTCATTTTCCATAAACAAGTTAAGAGTTTTTATAAGCAAATCGTCAAAGTCTAAAGCGTTACTTTCTTTTAACTGCTTTTCATATTTTGTAAAAATTTCAGTAACTTCACCAATGTTTTTAAGCTTAATATTTTCTTCTTTAAATTCGCGAGGAGATAAACCATCGTTTTTAGCCATAGAAATGCAGTTTTTTGCTAGTTTTAAAAACTTTTCAGGCTCTAACTCCATATCGGTAATAATACGCTTTAAAACACGCTCTTTATCATCTTCACTATATATAGAAAAATTCTTTTCATAGCCGAGAGCGCCAATTGCCGAGCGCAAAATTTTAACACACATAGAGTGAATTGTTGAAACCCACATTCCATTTAACGAACCAACCATTTTTTCAAGGCGTTGCTTCATTTCATCACTTGCTTTATTAGTAAAAGTGATTGCTAAAATATCTTGCGGATTAACGTTTTTTTGCATAATTAGATAAGCAATTCTATTTGTTAAAACGCGCGTTTTACCACTACCAGCACCAGCAATAACAAGTATTGGGCCTTCCGTATCTTTAACGGGTAAAATTTGAGCACTATTAAGTTGTTGAATTAAATAATTTTCCATAATAAAAACCTTATTTTATTATAACATAATAAAGCCCAATTTTCAAGTAATAAATAATTATTGTTTTAATATTTATATTTTTTTATTTTGAGATAAAAAAACGTTTGCAAAATTCACATTTATATGATAATATTTATTTGTAAATTGAACGGCCTCATGGTCAAGAGGTTAAGACGTTGCCCTCTCAAGGCAAAATCAGGGGTTCAATTCCCCTTGGGGCTACCAGAAAAAGACTCAGGATAGGATACAATCTTGAGTCTTTTTCAATTAAATCCGCCTTCGTCGGAATAAATCCACTTTGTGGATGAAATCGCTATACGATGAAATCCCGCTTACGCGGGGTTAGAGATGGCGGATTTGATTTCATCTGAGGTGGCACACCGAAGA